>JAZQJF010000026.1:0-19409 GCA_045541505.1 Acutalibacteraceae bacterium | reverse complement strand
TGTGCTGTCAGCATTTGCACGGAAGTATGCTGAAATCTCAAGAGCGTCGATCTTAGTCTTAAGTGTTTCAACAAGAGTGTTGAGCTGAGCCTGATGTGTGATGTTTACGTCACCTGCAAGGAAGTTATCAACTGCTGCTTTAGCTTCTGTTACTGCCTGAACTGAGTCAGGAGTATAAGCGCTTGTGTCTGCAGGAATTCTCTCTACCTGAACATCATAAGCTGATGTGTCGATAGGCTTATAAGCAAGCTGAGATGTTGCAGTAACGATTGCTGCTGCATAATCGTTAACAAGAGCCTGCTCATCTGTCTTAAGGCCTTCCTCAACTGAGTTTACTGCAAGGTCAAGTTTTGCAACTGATTCGTCAGTGTAAACTGTAAGAACTGCAGGGATTGCCTTCTTAGCTGCTGTAACTGCTGAATAGTCAGCGTCGTTGAGTTCAAGCTTTGATGCTGCATCATTGATAGCTGCTGCATAGCCTGCGATCTGATCATTGTAACGGATATCGAGGCCATAAACTACAGATGCGATAGCATCAGTAAGAGCCTTGTAAGATGTTGCTGTGTAGTATGAATAACCATTGTTAGCTGCTGCAAATGCTGTAGCTGTATCAATGTAATTCTGAGCTGCTGATTTAGCTGCCTCTACTGCTGTATAATCGCCTGCTTTATAAACAAGGTTTGAAATAGCGGTTCTGATAGCCTGAGCCATTGCATTAACTTCTGCCTGACGAGTGATGTCATAGCCTCTTACAACTGCATTAACTGCCTGGCGAACCTTAAGAACAGAAGCTGATGTATAGAGAGATGTGTCAATGTTGTTATATTCTTCAATAGCTGCATCAACTGATGAATAGTCAGCAGCTGAAGGAACAAGAGCTACGATAGCTGCTTCAATAGCAGTTGCATAACCGTCGATCTGAGTCTGCTTGTCAACTGTAAGACCGTACTGAACGTTGTTAACAGCTGTCTGAAGCTTAGCCCATGATTCGGGTGTGTAGTTTGATTCAACGAGAGCATCTACTTTATTAAGAGCTGCTGAAACCTTATCATAGTTACCGATTGTGTACTGAAGTTTGCTGATAGCGTCAGTAATAGCTGCTGCATAAGCATCAACCTCTGCCTGATGGTTAAGGTCAAGATCATATTCAACTGCGTCAACTGCATCTTCAAGGTTTGCCCATGAAGCATCGGTGTAAAGTGAAGGATTCAATGCGTCATACTCTTCCATAGCAGCGTCAACTGCTGAATAGTCAGCGGGTTTATAAACAAGGAAGTTATCAATAGCGTAGTTAAGATCTTCTGCCATCTGATCAACTTCGCCCTGCATTGTGATATTAAGACCGTAAACGATCTGCTCATAGAATGCTTTTACTCTGCCGTAAGATGCGTCAGTGTAAAGAACTGTGTTGATAGCCTTATAACGTGCTACTGCCTTGTCAACCTCTGTGTAATCTGCTGATTTGTAAACGAGGTTTTCAATTGCTGCTACGATCTTGTCAGCAAGGTCATCAACATAAACCTGCTCTGTAACGTTCTTTGAGCGGAACTCTGTGCTGTTAGCTTCTGTAACGAGAGCATCAAGTTTAGCAAGAGATTCATCTGTATAAACGCTTCTGTCAACATCACCAACTAAACCGAGAGCGATGTCAACGTTTTCATAGTTAGCGGGGTTGTATTCAAGAAGGTCAATAGCTTCTGTAAGATCAGTTGCCATCTTATCAACTGCGCGCTGATAGAATGTTGTGTAGTTATGAACAACCTTATTTCTTGCTGTAGCAACTCTGTTCCATGATTCGATTGTGTAATCGTCAGGATTGAGGCTTGACATTGTGTTGATAGCTACGTTAACTGATGAATAGTCAGCTGTTTTAACAACAAGACCGTCCAAAGCTGCTTCAAGAGCTGTTTTAGCTGCATCGATTTCGCCCTGGCTTACATCTGAACGAGCGCTGATGCGCTGAGCGTTTGTAAGAGCTGTTTTGAATTCATCCCAACCGTCTGAATAGTATCTTGCCTGAGGCATAATACCGATTTCTTCGCCGAGAGGATCAACGGGTACGTAGTAATCAAGTGCGTCTTCGATAGTACCGCGAAGGTCAGCCTTATTATAAACAACGAAGTGAAGGTCAACTGCTGAATGAGCAGAGATCATACGGTCTGATGATTTATAATGAGCATAAATCTCTGAAATGAATGTGTAGTATACGTCTCTTGTGCCGTCATCACGTGTTGCAAGAGCGTTTACCCATGTTGTACCGTTGAAAGGAATACTCAAAGCATAGTTTGAAACTCTGTATCCGTTGTCAGGATATGTACCTCTGTCAAGGATGTAGAGAGTGTTATTTGTGCCGGCAAAAGCAAGCTGAGTTGATGCTGTTGTGTTATCGATTGTTTCTGAATTCCACTCAACTTCACCGGGAAGAACGCGGATGTTCTGAACTGTACGTCTGTAGTCGCCTGATTTCCATGTTGTCTTAAGGTCTGTAACAGCATAACGAAGGTTGATGTTAGCACCGTTAAGAGCAGTACCCTTTGATGAGTCAATATATGTGGTTGAAACAGGTCTCTGGCAGTCTACACCTGTGTTGGTGTATTTGTTACCGTCACCATCGTCTTTACCGTGAAGTGTCAAAGCATAACCTGCAGAGTTAGCTGCTGTGTTACCCCAACCCTGTGCGCTCATGCTTACGAAGTCAAAGTAACCGTGAGCCCATACAGATGCGTCTTCTTTAAATGTATCGCTGCTGTCGGCAACACCTGTGCCAACACCGTAGAATGTACCGAATGTGTTCAAACCGAGAATACGGTAAACAGCATCCAATTCTTCAGCAGAATGGAGCCAATGCTTTGTTCTGTGTGTATCAAGGAAAAGACCTGCAGGCTGAATGATGCCTGCAACATATGAGCTTGCATAAGCAACATAAGTGTTGGTAACTGATTTACCTGTCAATTTATCGGTGTATGTATAAGAATAACCGATTTCAAAATCAAGGTAAGAACCTGCAGCTGCAGTACCGCCTGTGATAGTCCAGATCCATGTATTGTTGTTAGGATTGGTCTGTGAGAATGTGATTGATGAGTTGTTTGTACAGGCAATAGTTACATTTTTGTTGTTTGCCAAAGAAAGGTCGCAAACAAATGTAATCTGGCCGAAGCTGGGTGTTTCACCTGAATAAGCTTCTGCTGTGTAGCTGCCTGAAATTGCAGGAACACCTGAAGGTGTTGCTGATACGATTGTTGAGCCCTGTGCCATTGAACCTGTTGCTGCTGCAACACGAACAACATCAGGAGCAGTAACGGTTGCCATAGGAATAATTTCCCTACCGGTTCCGTCGTCTACCATAGCTGTGTTTGCGCTGATGGTTTCGCCTGTTGAGATTTCAACTGCAAATACGCTCATGGGAACGATTGCAAGAACCATCACAACGGCAAGAATTACGCTAAGAATTCTCTTTGAGATTGCCATAAGATATCCTCCTTATAAGATCTTGAGATATGTATAGGTATAACTATACATTATGACACATAACAATTATATCCAACCCGCAAAAAAAAGTCAACTGTTTTAACCAGTTAAAGTTATTTTTTAACATATTAAACAAAAAGACTATATTATTTTTGTTTATTGCGAATTGTGAATTTTAGATTAGTGTACAGATGCTGATAATTTGTACACAACCTCTTTAAAAAGTTAAAATCTCCGCAAAGCATAACTCTGCGGAGACTAAGATTAATTCTGTTTTTTCTTTTTGCCCTTTATTTTAAAAGCAACAGCACCTGCAACACCTGCACACACTGCCACAACTGCAACGATAATAATTATCTTCTTACCGGACGAAGGTGTGCTGTCTGCTTTTTCTTCTTCGTCAGGCCGGGTTTCGGAAGAGCCGTCTTCAGTTTTTTCAACCTTGTCACCGATTTCACTGTCATTAAAATCATCAGCATTATCTGCCGAAGTTTGCTGAGGGTAAACGGTCGTTTCGTCACCTTCGTTGTCAGGTTCATTGACAGCAGGCGCTGTCAGGTCATACTTAAAATTCACTTCAATATCGGCAGGCACACCTGTCTGGCAGTTTGTGAATTCTATTTTCACATCTTCTTTAGTAAACTTTGTACCCGGAACCTTTGCGAACTTAAGAACGATCAAGGATTTTTCGTTATCAATTGCTTCATATCCCGTAATATTTGCCATACCGATTTTTATCGGGTTGTCTTTTGGGTTTATGCTACAGATAGACATTTCGCCCTTTTTGCTCAGGCGGTCAGTAAATCGCATATAGCCCTCGCCCTTTTCACAGGATTTAAGTTCGAGGCGGATTCTGTCATAGCTGATTTCCATATCAAGTGCCGAAAAGCCTGTTCCGCCGTCATAGTCAAGAGTGAGAATCAGGTCGCTGTCTGTTTCGCTTTTGATTCTGAGCGTGAAATCAATTTCATCAACAGCCAAAGCAGTCATGGGAATCATTGACAACACCATAACCAGACAAATCGCTACGGAAATAACTTTTTTCATTTTATCTGCCTCCCGTTAAAAAATTATATTTTTAAATTGCTGAATATCTTTTTCATCAAGCTTGCCGTCACTGTTTAAGTCCATTGCTTTAATCTGCGCTTCGCTCAGGTTGTTTTTGCCTGAATTCAAATACTCTGCCAGATACGTAATATCAAGCCCATCGCACAAGCTGTCTCCGTTCACGTCACCCTTAAGGCAAACAGTAAATTTTTCTATTGTTTTTGAGTTTGTAACAGTAACAACCGCGCCCGTTCCCACAACACCTTTAAACGGCAGCTCATATGTTACGGAAGCTTCATTTTTAAGAGCAAGGAATCTGTCAGTAAAGTCGGCTTCAGTTATAAGCAGACTGTTTATATAAACCATATCACCGTCAACGCTTACGCTGTCATTCCAGGAATAAAACTCACCGGAGTCAAAAACAGCATACAATACTATATTGGTATCACCCATAATGACTGTAGCTTTGTCTTTATATGTAACTTTACCGTTTTCAGAGGTTGACCAACCTGCAAAATCTGCACCGTCAAAAACAAAATTGTTGGCATTGAGCGAAGCTTTTTCACCTTTCTTTATAAGCTGGTGATTCATTCCTCCCTCTGCCTTGCCTCCGACAAAATTGACTGTACCCATAAAATCGGCGTATTCAAGAGATATCCAACCCACAGAGCCGTTTCCGTAATAGAAGCCGCCCCATCCGCTTTCAAGCTTGCTTATGTAAACCTGCTCGCCTGAATAAAGCTTGTCTGTCTTTGAATAAGAGGTTGACGGCCCGGTTCTAACATTGAGTGTTGCAGTATTCACCGTGTAAAAGCCGATACCTTTTTGCATTGAGTTATGATTTGAAATCTGTTTGCAATATGTGCCTCCCAATGAAATCCAGCCGAGAGAGTCACCGAAACGGATAGCACCCCAATTATTATTAACTCCGTAAACATAAACCTCAGAATTGTTTTTGAGCGTTCCCAGTGAAAGATATTGTGTTCCGGGTCCCGTTCTTACATTAAGCCCTTCGGCGGTTATTTTATACATACCGAAATGGGTTGAATCAACAACACTGTTATCTTCGGGCTTGTAATCAACCGAACCGGGATATCCGTTAAATCCGTATTTTTTTATAAAGGTTGAATAATCTTTATAGCAATGGTTTATATCAACCTTGCCTTTAATTCCGTTGACTGTACCTGAATCTGTATACTGCCACATATCATAGCTTCCTTTGTAAGTGCAGGCAGAAGCATACTGGGCAACCCACACAGAGCAGTCTGAAAACTCTTCAGGGTAAAGCAAATCGGTCAGCCAATATTTGTTTGCGTAAACGCCGGGATAATATCCGTTTTCAAAAAGGGTGCGGCAAAACGCCTTTGCAATATCGGTACGCTTACGGTTTGTTGTTTCATTCTGAACAATATAATCTTCCATATCAATGTATATGGGCATATCAGGTTTGCAATTATATTTTTTCAGAGTTTTAATTACCCACTCGGCTTCTTCCACAGCTTCATCAACAGTAACTGCCAGAGAATAAAAATAACATCCGAAAGGAATGCCGTAAGTTACACATCCCTGATAATGAGAATAAAACAATTCATCCTCGGCAAGCGTATCACGGTAAACAGAGCCGCGATATCCGATACGGGCAATTACACCGTCAACAGAAAGAGAAACCTTTGACCAGTCAACAGAATTGTTCCACTTTGAAAGGTCAACTACTTTCAGCTGAGCATCCTCGGGACGGGTAGCAGTAACCTGACCGTTAGCTACAAGCATAACAGCCAAGATAATCAAAATGCACAGTATTCTTTTCAGTGCCTTTCTGAGCATATTCTACCCCTTTACACTTATTCACAGTAATAGTAACATATTGTGGTTCATTTGTCTACATTTTTATTGCAACTACCAAATTTTGTGGTATAATGCATTTTGAATAATATGAAAGGCAGTTTTTATGAAAACAAAAAGTGTTTTTGAAAGCAATATCCTGTTTGTGATTTTTGCAATAATATGCACTGCACTGTGGGGTACAGCTTTTCCCGGAGTAAAGCTGGGATATGAATGGTTTAATATCGGTGCAGACGATACAGGCTCAAAGCTTATGTTTGCAGGGGTACGTTTTGCCCTTGCCGGTTTTGTTGTATTGGGTGTTTATATAATTAAAAACAGACAGTTTCCTTCTTTCACTAAAAAAGAAGCCCCTGTAATTCTCACGCTTTCGGCGGTGCAGATTTCAGGCAACTACTTTTTCTATTATCTCGGCCTCTCGGTTACAGCCGGCAGTATCGCAAGTGTTCTCAACTCATTTGACACATTCTGCGCCGTGCTTCTTGTGCCTTTGTTTTTTAAAAATGACAAACTGACAGTCCGCAAGCTCGTCGGATGTATTATAGGTCTGGCAGGCATTATTCTTGTTAATGTAAACCCTTCAAGTCAGTTTACTTTTAGCATCAACGGTGAAGGCTTTTTGCTTATTTCGGCCTTGATTTCAACCGCAGGAATAATGATAAACAAAAAAGCCTCTATGAAAATTGACCCGGTGATAGTCACAGGCTACCACCTGCTTTTCGGCGGAATTATTCTTACCGTTATTGCCGCAGCTTTTGGCGGTAAAATCAGTTTCAGCAACATAAAAGCAGACCTTTGCCTTTCATATCTTGCTCTTGTTTCAGCTGTTGCATTTCTTGTCTGGTCACAGCTGCTTAAATATAACCCTGTGAGCAAGGTAAGTATGTTTAAGCTTATGACACCTGTTTTCGGCAATGTTTTTTCAGCGGTTGCTCTTAATGAAAATATTTTTGATCCGTTGCATATTGTATCGGTAGCTCTCGTTGCTATAGGCATCGCCACCGTAAACGCGGAAATAAAAAAACGGCAAAGCCCGAAAGCCTTGCCGTAATATTCAGATTATATCAGCTGTTATTCCATTGACGGCTGATATTATTTTTTGAGGAGAAATCTCCACCTGATGACCTATCTTCCCTGCGCTGACAGTTACGGTTTCAAGGTCTGTAACAGCTGAATGAAACACTGTTTTAAAAGGCTTTTTCATGCCAATAGGACTGCACCCTCCGTGGACATATCCCGTGAGCGGAAGCAGTTCTTTTTGTTTTATCATTTCAACTGACTTTTCTTCAACTGCTTTTGCAGCCTTTTTTAAATTAAGCTGACCGTCAGAGGGCACAACAAAAACATAGTACCGTTTGCTCGCACCCTGAGTAACAAGAGTTTTATAAACCTCATCGGTGCGTTTTCCTATCATCCCGGCAACAGTTACTCCGTCAGGAGCTTTGCCGTCAGGGGTATGATATTCATGAGGTGTATATGGGATTTTCTTCTGATCAAGAATCCTCATTACATTTGTTTTTATATTTGCCATTATTCCTTACCGTTCCAGCAATAGGTGCAAAGCTTACAGGGTTCAATACCGATTGATTCGATCATATCATCAAGACGGTGATATCGAAGAGATGTGAAATTAAGCTCCTTGCGGATCTCTTCAACCATTTCTTCGTAATTCTTGCTTGTGGGGTCTGCATAATCTGCAAGAACCTCAGGATCATTTGCCCTATCGCCCTCTCGTTTGAGAATAACGCGGCGGGCAATCAGATCAAGCTCTGATGTTGAACGTGAAAAATTAAGATATTTACAGCCAAACATAATCGGCGGACAGGCAGGACGGATATGAACCTCTGATGCGCCTGAACTGTATAAAAACTCTGTTGTTTCGCTAAGCTGGGTTCCGCGGACAATTGAATCGTCAATAAACAGAAGCTTCTTGCCTTCGATAAGCTTTTTAACGGGAATCAGCTTCATATGGGCGATCATATTACGCTGAGACTGGTTGGTCGGCATAAATGAACGGGGCCATGTGGGGGTATATTTAATAAACGGTCTGGTATACGGAATTTTCGCTTCGTTTGAATATCCGATAGCGTGGGCAATACCTGAATCAGGAACACCTGCAACACTGTCAGGCTCAACATCGTCACGCTTTGCAAGAAGTTTGCCGCATTCGTAACGCATCTGCTCAACGTTTACGCCCTCATAGCTTGATGTGGGGTAACCGTAGTAAGCCCAGAGGAACGAGCAGATTTTCATTTCCTTGCCTGCAGGTGAAACAGTTTCACAGCTTTCGGGTGTGAAATAAACAATTTCTGCCGGGCCCAATTCTTTATAATCTTCATAACCTAAGTTAAGATAAGCAAAGCTTTCAAAAGATGCGCAGAACGCACCGTCTTTTTTGCCCACAACAACAGGTGTTCTGCCAACTTTGTCACGTGCGGCATAAATACCGTTTTCTGTAAGAAGAACGATGCTCATTGAACCTTTGATTTTCTCCTGAGCATTACGGATGCCTTCAATGATAGTTTTTTTCTGGTTGATAAGAGCTGCCGTTATTTCTGTGGGGTTGATTGTGCCGCCGCTCATTTCAAGGAAATGAGTGTGGCCTGATTCAAAGCAATCCTTAACAAGCTCGTCGGGATTGTTGATTCTTCCCACGGTGGTGATGGCAAAGCTGCCAAGATGAGAATGAACAAGCAAAGGCTGAGGCTCAAAGTCAGAGATACAGCCTATACCGAGGTTACCCTCAAGCTCCTCAACATCTCTTTCAAATTTGGTTCTGAAAGGAGAGTTCTGTATATTATGAATCGCACGCTGAAATCCGTTTTCTCCGTAAACAGCCAAACCGCCTCGTCTTGTACCAAGGTGAGAATGATAGTCTGTTCCGTAAAACAAATCAAGAACACAAGATTCTTTTGATGCAACTGCAAAAAATCCACCCATAATTTTGCCTCCAAGCGTAAGAGTTTTGCCACTGTTTGTAAGCAGGTTTTATTTTAATACATATAACCTTTTTCGTCAATTGATTATATTACAAATTTTATTGATTTAAATCTGCATATTTTCAGCACATATTTTATCTTTTCTTTTTTTAATCAGATGGCCGGCTGCTAAACCGATCAAAGATATTACTGCACCGATTATCAGGCAAGTGAAATCAGGCGCGTTTGTTTTATTGAAAGCAACCATATTTGCAAGGCTGAAAGAAAGGTATTCTGCAAGCATATACATAACACCGAAAAACAAACTCCACAACCACTTTTTGTTGCTTTCAGAAGCTTTGCCGGTCAGCAACGATGTTACAAACGTAACGGTAGGAAGAAGCAGCCACAACACAAAAATCGAATACGCTGCAGCATCGACCTCGCCCACTGACCAAAAAACAATCACCGAAACAGCCCAGACTATCATATAAGAAAGAATAATCATAAGCTTTGATAATTTCTGGCGGCTTTTAACAACATTTGTGCTTTTTTCAAGATATTCTACCATCTTTTTATCCTCCTTAAGTAAAGAGTCGAGGCTGACAGAATACAAATCGCTCAAAGCTATCACACTGATAATATCGGGGTATGTTTTATTGTTTTCCCAGTTAGAAATTGTCTGACGGCTGACCCCGATTTTTTCAGCTACAAGCTCCTGGGTTAAATCACAATTGATTCTTGCAGTTTTAAGCTTTTGTCCGATATCCATCAAAACCTCTCCTTTCACCTAAAGATTAAAACAAATCACAAACTTAATCAATCAAATGTTTTTTACATAAGCAAAATATCATGTCAAAATGGTTTGACATTTTAAGATTTTCGCTCCATCAACACTGCGCACTCTATATGCCCGGTCTGGGGGAACATATCAAAGGGAGTAGCGGATTTTATTTCATATCCGTTCTTTAACAGATAACGTAAATCTCTCGCCTGAGTTTCGGGATTGCAGGAAACATAAACGATTTTCTCAGGTTTTGCAACGCAAAGAGATTTTAAAAGTTTCAGACTGCAGCCTGCTCTCGGCGGGTCGGTAAAAACAACATTAAAGGTTTTGCCTTCTTTGCACTCTTTTTCAAGGTATGCACCTGCATCACCGCAAATAAAATTCATATTGTCTGCACCGTTTAAACCGGCGTTGATTTTTGCATCCTCTACAGCAGCAGAATTAACTTCAACACCGACACCGTTTTTCGCTTTTTCTGCCGCGATAATTCCGATCGTTCCCGTGCCGCAGTATGCGTCAAGAAATGTGCTGCTTTTATCAAGGTCTGCAAGCTCAACGGCTTTCTGATAAAGAGCCTGTGTCTGACGGGAGTTTATCTGATAAAATGAGCGAGAGGAAATTCTGAAAACCTTACCGCAAAGCTTGTCTTCAATATATCCGTCACCAAAAAGAACAGCTTCCTTTTCACCGTTCATAATAACAGCATCGCCTGTATAAATGCTTCTTACAACGGTGGTAATCTCACTGTGCTTTTTTACAAGTGCATTCACAAACTGACGTTCTTTTGAAAATTCGCCCTCGTTTGTTACAACAGTGACCATAACCTGACCTGTTGATTCTGCAAAACGTACGGTTGCGCTTCGCAGAAAGCCATTTTTAGTCTGATGGTTATATATTTTTATTTTAAAGCTTTTAATAAGCAAAGCAAGTGTATTGAAAATTTCATCGGCAAGCTGCGGCTGAAGAAAGCATTTTTCAACCGCTGCGACTTCGCCTTTTGCAGACTGATATATACCCCATCTGACAGTCTTGCTTCTGTCTTCAAAAAAGACGGCGCTCGCCTTGTTTCTGTATCGAAACTCTGCGGGCGCCGAAACAATTCTGTCAACGCTGCATACACCCGCCAAGACTTTATTGACCTTGCTTTGTTTAAGTTTCAGCTGCTCGGGATAAGTCAGATTTTTCAACTGACAGCCTGAGCATTTTCTTGAAGCGGAACATATGGTGTTAACTGTATTTGTTTTCATAATCAATTCTCTTTAAAATTTGTATATTTAATTGTTGTTTTAGTGCTTGCGCTTACAGGACCTCCTGAAACGTAAGCGAGCTTAAATGTGCCTATATAAAAGCTTGTGTTAAAGCTTATTTCCACATCAACAAAATTTCTTGTTGAGTAGTCGATAACTGCTTTAAGCCTGATGTTGTTTATTTTAATTGTTCCGCCTGTTGCCGTAGCGTCATACTGCGAAACCTTGGCATTAAAGCTCTCAGCTGTAACAAAATCTTTGGTAAGAAGTGAGATTGCTTCTTTACCGTCGGCAGAATCCTGCTTGATTGAAAATTCAACCGTCACACGGCTGCCCTCAGCTGTAGCTGACATTTTGCTGATATTATCTGCGGTGAGCTCTTTAATTGCAAAAACTTCTGTTACGTCGTCACCTGCAAAATACGTAGACTCAAAGCTTGAAACGCCCATTATATCACCAAGAGCGTTTTTAAGCGCTGCGCGGTAAGAGTCATTGGCTGAATCCACAGAACTCAGCGAGCCTGCCGAGTATGAATAAAGTGTGCAGCTATCTTTTTTTACAAAGTCGTATGCTGAGGCTCTGAAAAGTTTAAGAGAGCCGTTGAAAAATTTCAGAATTTCTTCTTCCCCTTCAGGTGCAACAGCAACAACGTTTTTATCAGTTGGTCTTACTGTTTTTGTAAGGTCGGTTGAAACCGTAACCGGCCTGTTGGTTGTGCCGATTTCTTCCTCTTCACCCTCTTTTGAGCAGGAGCAAAGGCCTGCAACAACGCACAGGATTATAAGAAAAGATAAAATTTTTATTGTGGTGTTTTTCATAAAATCCCCCTGATTATAATTCAAAAACCGTATTGGGAAATTCATCCGTCAGATGCGACAGTTCATTGTGATAAACAAGAACCGTGTCATCACCGTAACGTCCTGTTCCTTTTTTGTAAAAAATAAATTTTGTAACGCTTGTGTTGTTAAAAGATACATCAAAGCCTGTCTGCGGCGGAATTTTTAACGCGCTCAAAAAAAGTGACGTATTAAAATTCCCGTGAGCTGTTAGCATAATTTTTTCGCCCGAATCAAATCTGTCAAAAAGATATTCCCAGATTTTTTCAGCTCTTGCAAGATTCCAGAAATCATCTGTTCCTGCCGAAGAAACTATCATACGCTCAGACTCAATTGACTCAGCAAGCTTTACCGGGTATTTTTGCTCCAGCTCGTTAAGTGTAAAGCCGTAGTATTCTTCGGGTATACCTGTTTCTGAAAGCTGAGGAATAATTTCAATTTCCTTAGCCCCATTTTCAGGCTGAGCCTTCACAACCTCGTATGCAGTTGAAAGGGTGCGCCTGAGCCCCGAAGAAAAAATATAATCCAACGGATAATTTTTAAATCTGCTCCCGAGAAGCTGAGCCTGCCTTTCGCCTTTCGGACTGAGAACAGGGTCCTCTCTGTCAACAAAATCAGGCTGCTTACCCGGGTGGCCTATGTTACCCATAGACTCACCGTGACGCACAAGATATACCTGAAGCTTCACAATTCCTTCTGCCATTTCACTACCTCATCAAAGTGAGAAATCTTCCGGAGAAAATTCCTGCAACTCGGGTTCTCGGCGAGGAACTCTTTTTAACGGATCATAGCTGAATTTTTTACAGCTTGAATCGGGCATACGTATGCCTGATTTTGAGCATAAAATTCCGCTGCCGTCAGGAAGCACTGTTCCGAAAAAGCAGATTCCGCATCTTGCAACGCCTTCTTTGTTTTCTATGATACTCTTTTTCATTTTATCATTCCTTGAAATAAACTTCATCATTTTATATATTATCATACTTTTCTTTTTGGGGCAAGGTCTAAAATAACTAAAGCTGATAAAAATAACATCCCTGCCGTTGCAGGAACAGACACCGAAACCGCATGAGGCACAATTTCACCTGCATTTGAAAAAACAGAAACTTCACAGGGAAAAATTTTAAACAGCACATAAGCTATACCCATACTCACTGTTGCATTAAAAACGCGGCCGACTAAAAAATGCATATATTTAAGCCCTGACGAAGAAATATATGGCATTAACTGACAATGAACAGCAAGCCCTGACCACCCGAGAACAAAACTTATAAGGTATAAAGGAAAGTTTTTAGCGCATTCACCGCATCCCAACGTAACTTCAATAAGCATACTAAACAAACTGCGTGAATTGCTCGGCAAAGGCAAACCGTTGATAATGCTCATCAGTGAAGAGAAAAAAATCACCCATCCGCAGATATTTAAAACAGCAGAAACACTTTTTGATGCAGAATCACTTAATGAAGATTTTTTATAACTTTGATTATGCATTTCAATCTGTTCAGAAGAATTTTCAAAAAGCTTTGATATAAGTCCCGTCAGAAATGATGCACCATATAAGCTTAAAAGAATAATTAAACCTGCTTTTTTACTTTTAAGCATACATAATCCTACTGCATTCACAACAAAGGCAGGACCTGGATTAACACAAAAAAGAAGCATTCTTTTGCCTTGATTTTTTGTAAGGGTTCCGTTCTTTATGCTTTCGCTTATCAGCCGCGGACCCACAGGATATCCCCCGGTCATACTCAATAAAAAAATTACCCCTGACCTTGACGGAAGTGAAAACAAAAACCGTGTCAGCTTTTCAAGTAATTTAGAAGGAAAAGACATTGCGTCACTTTGCGCTATATATGATGTGACAGCCATAATCGGTAAAAGTGACGGTATCACAGTCATAATACAGATTTCAATGCCTTGCCTTGCGCCTTGTAATGCGTTTTCACTTTTTATCACCAGCAAAACAACAGATCCTGCTGCAACAAAGATTTTTAGTATTCTTTTTATGGTATTATTCACTCATATCACCCATAAATATATATGGCACACATTACATTTTAACAACAGGTGATTTGATGAAAAATAAAAAAGCTTCTTCTTTTATACAACAGTTTGATTTACCTGAAGATTTATCAAGAAACGGTTATCACGTTGAAATCTTCAATTCCTGCGCTGTGGTTGACGGCTGCAAAAATGTTGTGGAATATTCTCAGGGCGTAATCAAATTAAACCTTGGCGAATGCATTGTCAGTGTAATCGGTAACAACCTTACGGTGCGCTCATTCATTTGCTCGCAAGCAACGATAGACGGTCATATACGCTGTTTAGAAATAAGCTGAGGTGAAATATGTTTTTTGTAGAATTTCTGCGTTTTTTAACCGGATATGTATATTTTTCAGGCTCCGGCGGTTTCAGTGAAAGATTTATAAATCTCTGCTCTTTTTATGATATTCCGTTATGGAAGGTTTCTCATTCAGAAAACAGCTTCACCGCCTGCACAAGCGCAGCAGGATATCTGAAAATCACTCTCTGCGCGAGAAAAAGCGGTGTAAAAACCAGGATTATAAAAAAATCCGGGATACCGTTTATTATGAAAAAATTAAAACCAAGAATCGGTCTTGCAGCAGGTTTTTTGTTTTTTATTTTTATTATTACTGTTTTATCAGGCAGAGTGTGGATTGTTGAAATCAGCGGAAACATAGCGACACCTGATGATGTCATTTTATCTGCCGTTTATCAGTCAGGACTCAGAATCGGTCAACCGACAGACGAAATAAGTGTCGTCACCCTTTCACTTGATACCTGCAAAATTCTCGACAGTTTATCACGTGTTTCGGTGAGTGTAAACGGTTGCTGCGTTTATATCGACGTTAAAGAGGGGCAAACAAAAGCAGAAATTGAAAAAATTGACGGTGAATACAATATTGTTGCTGCAAAAGATGCTCAGATAGTAACCCTTGAGTGTTATCGCGGTACACCGCAGGTTAAAAAATTCAGCAGCGTTATGAAAGGTGACATAATAATCAGCGGAACAGCTGACAATAAAGACGAAACCGTCTCTCTTGTTCACGCTTCGGGTTACGTTGTCGGCAGAACAAATACCATTGTCAGTAAAAAAACAGATGCCAATCTTGTCACCCTGGATATAGCACTTATAGATAAAACTTATGCAATTGATTTTTTCGGAATCAGAATTCCTTTGGGTAAATCTCCTGACGAATTTTCTCAGATTTTTTCATCAACAAACAGTCTGACTTTCAAAGATAAAGTTTTACCCGTCAGCTTCACTGTCAACAAATATTATAAAACAACAAAAAAGAAAAAAACTGTTTCAGCTCAGGTTGCAGAAACAGTTTGTATAAATAAATTTATGAATGAATTTGCTGAATTTTCAAGAAACAAGCAGATTATCGAATCTGAAATTTCTGTTAGCAGAAACAAACATTTCACTGAAATGTCAGGTAATTTTACCTGTTACGAAAATATCGGCAAAGAAATTCCCCTTGAAGCAGAATTTAATGAGCAAGACCTCCCGTAAAAGCTACGGGAGGTCTTTGAATTTCAATTAAACAATAATGAGGCCTGTTGCAATTTGAAGAACTATAAGTGCGTCTGCAGAGTTTGTGGCACCGTTACCGTCAAGGTCAGCTGCCTTTTCTTTTTCTTCATCAACTACCTTAAGTCCTGTTACATATTGAAGAACAAGAAGCGCATCTGCAGCTGTTACAGACTTATTGCCGTCAATATCGGCGCTGAGCTTTTTAACCGGAATATATCTGTTAAACTCACCGCAGACTTCACAAACAACCTTGTCTTTTCCTTCAAATCTGTATGAAGGAAGCTTTTCAACAACTCTCACATAGGTGTGATTATTGGCGGGAATTTCTTCTGTGTTAACAGCTTCACCGCAAACATTACAAACTGTGTGCTTCATACCGGGATTTGTACATGTTGCTTCAACAACAACTTCCCATTTTCCTTCTTTATGGGGGAGCTTCTGTATCGGAGTGCTTTCATAAATTTCATTACACTTTTTGCAATAGTGATTATTGGCACCCTCTTTAGCGCAGGTAGCGGCAACAGTTTCCCATTTTCCTGATTCGTGACCGGTTGATTTTTCTGTTTTTGTATCATAAAGATCTTCACAAACAGTGCAATATCTTTCTTTTACGCCATCCTGAGTACAGGTAAGCTCTGTTACTGTTACCCATTCACCGGGCTTGTGACCGGGAGTAGTGTTTTTGATCACATCAAGCTCAGTTTTGCAAACAGTACAATACTGAACCTTATGCTCATCAGTTGTACATGTAAGTTCAGAAAATACTATCCATTCACCGGAGATATGATCAAGCTGTTTAATTTCTTCGGTCTCTGTTTTGTCAGTGCAGTTTATACATTTTCTTGACTTAAGACCTGCTTTTGTGCAGCTTGTTTCTTCAACTATAACCCAATCGCCCATTTCGTGACCTTTTTCTTCAACTTCACGGGTCTGAACTTCGCCTTCATAATATCCGCAGAAACGGCACTGATATGTTTCAACGCCTTTTTCTTCACATTTGGCTTCGGTTGTAACAACCCAACAGATGTCATGATCAACTATATCAAGAACTGTTTCGTCATAATAATCGCCGCAGTTTGTGCAAACTGTACCCTTAAGGCCTGTTTCTTTACATGTGGGGGCTTTTATAATACCTTCCACGTAGTTATGCTCAAGAGCAGGAATTTCTCTTTTATCAAGAATTTCATCACAAGTTGCACAATAAAGAACTTCTTCGCCTGCTACGCCGCATTCTGCAGGTTTTGTTTCTGTCCACTGTGCATCGTCAGCTGCTTTATGCTCTTTAACATCTACTTCCTGTGTTGAAATAACCTTGTTACAGTCTTTACAAACAATATCCTTTTCGCCCTTATCAGTGCAGGTTGAATCTTTAGTGATTAGGTCAAAAAATTCACCGTGTTCTTTAGCAGGGGCAACGGTTGAACTATCATTGAGTCCGCAGAATGAGCAGGTTTTAATTACATAACCGTCTTTTTCACAATCAGCGTAAACGGTCTGCTCAGTGTAATATGATGAAGTGCTTGTATGGTGGGGGCAAAGAACCTTAAACTCAATTTCTTTTGTCCCGAGGTATTCGCCTTTACCTGTAACAATAACTTTTGCTGTGCCGATTTTTACATTATCAGTGTAATAAACAGTGTAATCAATACCACGCTTCATAAGCTTTGACTCAGAGTTATACACTTTGAGGTTAGGAAGTCTGACAGGACCGCCTGTATAATAGACAGCATCGTCAGCACCTGTATATTTGCAGTCAGCAACGTTTTCAAAATATTCAACTTCAAAGCCGTTTGATGTTGCATACTCGTCAGCTGTTGAGCCCTTCAGGCATTTAACAACAAACTTATCTTCAGAAGTGCCGTACAAAGAGTTAGCGCCGAATTTTGTTTTATCAGAGAAAACAACAAGTCTTTCAAGGTTGTCACAGAAAAGGAAAGCTGCTGTGCCTACTTCTGCAACATTCTTACCTAAAACAATCTTTGTAATAGTGTCACAATCGCGGAAAGCACTGCTTCCGATTGAAACAACAGGACGGGCACCTCTTAAATCATAAGGTGCATCGTATTCATCAGGAATTGTGAAAACTGAGGCATTTTCACCGTTAAACTTAACAAGTCTGAAACCGCCGAGTGCGCTGACATATTCCCAATCACACAATTTAGTAAGGTTAGCTTCAACTTCAACATTGTTTGTAAAAGCAGTGAATTTTTTTGTTACATTTGTAAGAGTTCCGGGTTCAGCTGCATTTGTAACTGAAATCTTCATATCCTGAGTCTTTGTAAGGTCAGACAAATCATTTGCCTTAAAACGAATTTTCATAAATTCTTCGCCTTTAACAAAAGTAAAAGAATTCATTGCAACAAAGCTCCATCTGATTTCACCGGGGATGTTAGCACTTGTGCTGAAAATATAGTCTTTTTCAAGATTAGATTCACCTGATCCGAATTTTGAAAAAGCATTTTCAAGACCTGCACCGTTTTCCATGCTGACAACAGAATAAATTTCACTGTTGAAAGCAAGTGTCACATCAAGAGCAGCAACCGGATCAATCTCAGGTGAAATGTCACGGTTAAACTTGATAACAATTTCAAATTCTTCACCTTGTCTTGTTTCAGCATCATTCATATCAAAAAGTGAGCTTGCAGGGGCTGCAAAAGATGAAACAGATACAACACCAAAAACAAGAGCAATAGCAAGAACAAAAGAAATAACTTTCTTAAATCTTAAGTTTTTCATTTTGTCATCCTCCCAAGTATAACAATATACACATTAATAATATTACAAATCAACCAATAAGTCAACCGAAAAATAAATTAAACAAAAAGACCGCTATGTATTACACAGCGGCAAAATGAATTAATTCAGGTTAAAAATGGCGGTGCAGTTATTGAAAATTTAAACTTTCATTATATTTAAATAAGACGAAATGTGAGACTTTTCAGTAAAGGTTGGCCTTATTCGATACAATTTTACACTCAATTAAAATTGACAATTGAAAAAGGCAAATGGAACAAGAAATATAAAAAAATCCCCTCCGACAAATTAAGGTCAGAGGGAATGTTTGGTTGAGATTTAGTTTTTGTGTAGCAAAAGACAGTAGGGCGAGTCACATCACTTCACGTAGCCTCATCTTCCACCTTTTCCCTCACAAAACCAAAACCGCAGATAAATCTGCGGCTAAAGTCGTTATTATGTTACGCACCTTCAAAACTGAACAAAGGGGAAGTTAGAGTGGAATGAAGTTGAAGGAAAAGACCAATCAAATAAAGAAATCGTAGAAACCAAAACATGGTCAAGCCCTCGACCTATTAGTACTGCCCAGCTGAAGCCATCACTGACCTTACACCTGCAGCCTATCAACCTCATAGTCTATGAGGGGTCTTACTAGCTTATGCTATGGGATATCTAATCTTGGAGGTGGCTTCACGCTTAGATGCTTTCAGCGTTTATCCATTCCGCACATAGCTGCCCAGCCGTGCCATTGGCATGACAACTGGTGCACCAGAGGTGCGTCCATTCCGGTCCTCTCGTACTAGGAACAGCACTCCTCAAATATCCTACGCCCACGACAGATAGGGACCGAACTGTCTCACGACGTTCTGAACCCAGCTCGCGTACCACTTTAATCGGCGAACAGCCGAACCCTTGGGACCGAATTCAGCCCCAGGATGTGATGAGCCGACATCGAGGTGCCAAACCTCCCCGTCG
>JAZQJF010000025.1:0-95330 GCA_045541505.1 Acutalibacteraceae bacterium | reverse complement strand
ACGTGTTTCAAGCGGTACGGTTTTATCAATGGCATTCAGAGTTGCGTGTTCAATACCTGCAACAAGAATTTCCGCTTCTCTGAACTGCTCGTCTGTCCAATCGGGACAGTATTGAGCAAAAACCTCTTTTGCTCGGGCGGTGTCATTGTTGTGGATGATTTCAAGGCATTTCGGGCTCTGATAAGTCGAAACGAAAAAGTCTTTAGCAACCTCGCTTTCTTCACAAGCCGCCGCCATTGTCATCAGCTCAAAACAAAGAGCAAGCAATGAACTAATACCGTCATCCGCTTCTTCCTTTATCATCTTCCACTGATATTTGCACAGCAAATCCGTGAGCACCGCAAGAATGTCATCCTTTGAATGAAAATAAAACGTAAAATTGCCTTTGCTGATTCCAAGCTCACTGCTGACCATCTGAACTGTTGTTGCCGAATATCCGTGTTCAAGGAACATTCGGGTTGAAACACGGATAATTTTATCTTTTGTTTTCTCTTTCTTCGCCATAAGGCCTCCTTCAAAATGTATCTGCACTTGTACTAAATACAATTTAGCACAAGTGCAGGTTGTTGTCAATATATTTTTATAAAAATACCCCTACGTTACCGATTGGTATTGAGGCGAATTGGGTTATGCCGAATTAACAGCTTTGAATTATGAATTCTATTGATATAAAAGCCTTACTGTGCTGATTTTCCCGTTTTAAATCCTTATATATCAATGGTTCTGAGATACTGTTTACAAACAAAATATGGTAAAACTATAATTTGCAAAAGAATCCTCAATTACATTTTATTAACCAATATTTATTGAATAATGTATATTTTTTTGCTATACTTATTGCAAATCCATAATAAAGGAGCTTGAAATATAAAATACATCACTTTAATTATTATGGTTGCAGGTATGGGCAGCAGATACGGCGGTCTTAAGCAGATTGACCACATCGGAGCAAACGGCGAAATTATACTTGATTATTCTGTGTACGATGCTATAGAGGCTGGTTTTGACAAGGTTATCTTTGTTATCAAGCACGAAATTGAAGAAGACCTTAAAGAGATTATGCATGGCAAATATGAGGATAGAATCAAAGTCGGATATGCTTATCAGGATATAAACAATCTGCCTGACGGTTACAATGTACCTGAAGGAAGAACAAAGCCTTGGGGTACAGGTCACGCAGTACTCTCTTGCGACGGTATGGTTGACGGACCATTTGCGGTTATCAATGCCGATGATTATTACGGCAAAGAAACTTTCAGACTTATTTACGATTAACTGAAAAACAACAAAAGTGAAAATGAATTCTGTATGGTAGGATTCAAGATTGAAAACACCTTGACAGAGAACGGTCATGTTGCAAGAGGAGTCTGTCAGACTAACGCCGAGGGTTATCTTACAGATATTGTTGAAAGAACAAAAATTGCACTCAGAGACGGTAAAATTATGTTTACTGAAGATGACGGTGAAAGTTGGACAGAGCTTGAGAGAGGAAGCACCGTTTCAATGAACTGCTGGGGCTTCAGCGGTATGATGATGACAGAACTGAAAAAATCGTTTTGCTGATTTCCTTGATAAAAACGAAGACAATATGCTCAAGTGTGAATACTTCCTGCCCTTTGTTGTTGATGACCTGTTGAAAGAAGGCAAAATTAGTGTAAAGGTTATGGATACCACAGAAAAGTGGCACGGTGTTACATATAAAGAAGATAAGCAGGCTGTAGTTGATGCCATAAGGCAGAAGATAACCGACGGTGTTTATCCTGAAAATTTGTGGTGATTACAGACAATCTTTTATTTGAAGACACCGGTAAAATTGTAAAAACCTTAACGAAGGAGATAACAATGGCAAATTCATTTGAAATCAAAGGATCTGAGTTTTACCTTAACGGCAATCCCTTTAAGATTTATTCAGGTGCGATACATTATTTTCGTACTCTCCCCCAATATTGGGAAGACAGATTATTAAAGCTGAAACTTGCAGGCTTTAATACTGTTGAAACTTATGTTTGCTGGAATCTTCATGAACCTGAAAAGGGTGTTTTTGATTTCAGCGGTATGCTTGATATCGTAAGTTTTATCGAAACAGCTCATAAACTCGGCTTATACACAATAATAAGACCCGGTCCGTATATCTGTGCAGAATGGGACTTCGGCGGTTTTCCTGCCTGGCTTTTAAGGGATAAAAATGTTGAACTCCGCTGTAACAATGAAACTTACCTCGGTCACGTAAGAGATTACTTTGAAAAACTTTTTTCGATTCTTAAACCTTTGTTTATCACAAACGGCGGTAATATTATTGCTATGCAGATTGAGAATGAATACGGCAGTTACTCCAACGATAAAAAGTATCTTTGTGCGCTTTCCGGTATGTATGATGAGCTTGGCGTGGATATATTGAAGTTCACTTCTGACGGAGCATGGTGTAATATGCTTTCAGGCGGAACGATAGACGGTGCTTTACCTACTCTCAACTTCGGTTCACGTGCTTCAACTGCTTTCGACGCATTAAAACCTTACGGTGAAATACCGAAAATGTGTATGGAGTTCTGGTGCGGTTGGTTTGATCACTGGGGTGAAAAACGTCACACGAGGAAAGCTGATAATTTAATTCCAGAGCTTGAAGAATTCCTTAACCAAGGAGCTTCCTTTAATATGTATATGTTCCTTGGCGGAACTAACTTTGGTTTTACTGCCGGTGCAAATCATCAGAAGGGCTACGAACCTACTGTTACAAGCTATGATTATTGTGCTCCCTTAACTGAATGGGGAGATTATACCGATACATATCATAAAATAAGAAAGCTTCTTTGCGAAAAACAGAATATTCCTATGGCCGAGCTGCCTGCACCGCCTGTAATGCAGAATATCGGCACGGTAAAGCTCACAGAGTCCGCAGATTTGTTTGAAAATCTTGATAATATTGCTCAGAAGCATTATTCACCGCTTCCGAGAAGTATGGAAGCTTACGGACAAAACTTCGGTTTGATTTATTATATAACAAAGCTTAAAGGCAATTATGATGCAGGATTTCTTTCAATTGACGATGTTCACGATTATGCGCACGTTTATTTTGAAAAGAAAAAAATTGCAACAATAAACAGATGCAAGGAAAAATCTCTGTTCAATAAAATCAAACTAAAAAAACAGCTTTTCGTTAAGGGTACAAAGTCCGAAAGTGAAATAGGTATCCTTGTTGAGGGAATGGGCAGAGTAAATTACGGCAAAAAGATTTATGACCGTAAGGGTATTTCCAATATCCACTACGCCAATCAGGTGTTGACCGATTTTGATGTTTACACAATACCCTTAGATAATCTCGAAAGTCTTAAGTTCAAGAATATTAAAACGGAAAATAAAAACGGACCTGTATTCCTTAAAGGTAAATTCAAAGCAGGTAACGGTGAATGTTTTGTTAATATGACAGGCTTTACAAAGGGTTATGTTTTTGTAAACGGATTTAACCTCGGCAGATATTGGAATATAGGTCCGCAAAAAGCTTTGTATCTGCCCGGAGCAATTCTTAAGGATGAAAACGAGATTATAATTTTTGAAATTGAAAAATATAAAACACCTGAAGTTGTTATCGGAGCAAATCCAATGTTAGGGTAAAGAAAATATAGTGTTGAGGTAACCGTATGACCAACATAAAAGACATTAAAATCTTATCTTCTCTTGAAAAAATCTATGACAACGATAAAATGCCAACAGCCGAATATAAAGGTTTTTCTATGCTAAAAAATGAAAAGAAATCTTTTCAGCTTGCAATAGAAACTACAGAGGATTGTGAAATAAATTTAGTATATAAAAGCACCGTTAAAGACCTGCGCATATATACTGTCCGGCATATCAAATCCGATTTCCCTATGTGGAAAAAAGGTGCCGACGACTATTACAGATTCAGCGAAAGCGGATATTACCCGGATTTGCTTTTACCTTCTGACGGCAAAGTGAATTCTGAGAAGGGCATAACTGTTTTCTGGTTCGAGGTTGATGCTGCTCGGAACGACGCAGGTAAACACAGAATAGACTTTACAGTCGGCAGCAAGAAAGCAAGTATTGATGTTGAAATTATTGATGCAGAGCTTGATTTCAAAGATTTTGTTTACACTTGCTGGTTTCATACGGATTGCCTGATGTCTTATTATAAATTCGATGCTTTCTCTGATGAATACTGGAGAGTAACGGAAAACTTTCTTAAAACCGCAAGAGAGTACGGAATGAACTGTGTTCTCACTCCGATTTTCACACCTCCTCTTGACACACAAAAAGGCAAGGAAAGACCCACGGTTCAGCTCATTGATATAACAGTAAAAGACGGTATTTACTCCTTTAACTTTGACAAGCTTACACAGTGGATTGAAATGGCTCATCGCTGTGGCATTGAATATTTTGAGCTTGCTCATTTTTATACACAATGGGGAGCAAAGCATGCTCCGAAAATTATGGCAACGGTTGACGGTAACTATAAAAGGATTTTTGGTTGGAAGACACGCGCAAACTCACGTAGGTATAAAGACTTCCTTACGGCTCTTTCTGTTGAACTTAAGAAATATTTTGAAGAAAGAAGTCTCAAAAGCAAGGTATTCATCCATGTAAGTGATGAGCCTAATGCCGCAATGCTCCGTACTTATAAAAAAGCTTCTATGCATATTCACAGCCTTTTTAAGGGCTATAAAATTGTAGATGCTCTTTCGGATTACTCTTTCTATAAAAAGAAAATAGTTTCAAATCCAATACCTGCAAGTGACCATATAGATAAGTTTATCGGAAATGTTGATAATCTCTGGGTATATTATTGCAGTGCCCAAACGAATCACAATGTAGCCAACAGATTTTTCTGTAACGAATCAATAAGAACAAGAGTCATCGGTTATCAGATGTTCAAATTTGGAATAAGAGGTTTTTTGCAGTGGGGGTATAATTTCTATTTTACAAGGCTTTCAAAAGCTCTTGTAAACCCTTACGAGGTTACAGATGCAGGCAAAGAGTTTCCCTCGGGTGACAGTTTTGTAGTGTATCCGGCAGAAGACGGTACGGCTTATCATTCGCTCAGACTTAAAGTTTTCTATGATGCTCTGCAGGACATGGCTGCTCTCAACACATTGGAAAAGCTTACAGATAAAAAAAATTGTCTTTCCCTAATTGAGGAACAGGGAAAACATAACATAACATTCAGAGAATATCCTCATAGTGATGAGTGGCTGCTTACAACAAGAGAAAACGTAAACGCTGCTATCAAAGAATATATGTAAATAAAAAATCACAACCATCGGCTCATATACAGTTGAACCGGTGGTTGTGTAATTTTTTTCGGTTGAAATAATAAGTGTGTGAAATTACTGCAAATCAATTTTATATGTATTTTGATCCAAATCAATAACGACAGATGTGCCGTCTGAGTATGTAGCTTTTTGTTTACGGTAACTTCCCAGGAACTCGTGCTTTAACATTTCCTTGTTATAAAGCTTTGCCTGTAACTCACAAAGAGGTCTGATGCGTTCAAACTCTTTCTTCAATTCTTCGTCGCTCATCATTTCAATGTCAGCTGTACGGTTGTCTGTTCCGATTTTACGAAGAGAATTTCCGTATGGATGAATATACGGCATACCCGCATTCAATGCGCCGTATAAGTCACCGTCTTCGCCTTTAGGAATACCCCAGTTGTTAAACCAATTCCACGGAACCATAATACAATCGTGATAAACAAGATTTCCGAGAGGAACAGGAATTCCGACCGCCTCGCCGTTTTCTTGCGGGCGGAGAGCATGGGGTCCGTGATGTACAAGAGCAAGGTGGTTGAGAAGCTGCATTCCAGGCTCTTCGGAAGACATAATAAAACCTTTTTCGTTAAGATAATCAAAGCACTCACCACGGAATTGCATGCTTTCCTCTCTTGTAATTCGGTGGTCTTTGTGGAAACACTCATCTCCCTGCATAATTGAAAAAACATCAAGATATGCTCCCTGTACATAGACACCGTGTTCTTCAAGCTCGGTATAAGTTTTTTTTACGGCTTCAAGAGCAAATTTAGAGCAAAGGTAGCTGTGTTCACCGCCATCCCAAATTGAGCAATACGGATTTGTGCCATCAATATTTGTCACGGCTTTTTCTTTGTCAAAAACAGGACTGTCGTAATAATAATCTCTGTATTGGTCATGCAAAGCAAATACATAGCCAAGTTCACGGCAAACTTCAGAAAATTTCTTGAAGCCATCCCATCCGCCTGCTTCTTCACAAGGCGGAAGAATATAGGGATGCTTGTTGTCGTATCCGTCTTTACCCCAGCCGTCAGTATGAATATACAGATTATCCAAACCAAGAGCTTTAAGCTTTTTCATTTGTTCCGCACGCTCACGGAATGTGGCGCAAAGAATTTCATTCGAGCCGTTTTTGTCATAGAACTGCGATTTCTCATTGATTTTTGAGAATATTTTGTGATGAAGAATGGGAGCACCGATAATCTTTTTTATGTTGGGATTTTTTGCGATTTTTTCATCGATGGTAACAAGCTGATTTTTCTCAATCAGATAATTGCGGTAATCCTTTGCAACGGTATTGTAATCACCGTTTTCATGGAAAACAAATCGGATTTTTCTTTCATAGGACAGTTTGCCGAGTGATGATTGCCAGTAAACTGAATTAACAAATGCCTTGTGTTTTCCGAATGATGAATACATAGAAGCGTCATAAGGAGTGTCAACAATAGCCGTAAACGTATGTCCATCGCATACTCTGCCCCAGACAGGCATATAACAATCGCCTGTGTTTATCGGGCGTTTTATGTGTGCATATCCGTATATTGTTGCAAAATTCTTTTTATATCCGTCAGGAAGGATAAAGCCTTGACGCATAGGGTCAACATGATAAGAGAGTTTTCCTTTTAAATTTGAATTAAATGGTGCAGGAAAATAGACAGCCTGAATATCATATCCTGCTTCATTTTCTGCTTTCAAAGAGAATTCAACAGTATCTTCACCTGTTATCTCAGCAGTACAAACAATAGTAAAAGGCAGCTTTTTGCCGAATGCTGTGAAATCAGAATAGCGGGTAACAATTCTCTTCTCAGAAAAATTCGTTTTCTTTTTTAAAGCCGACCATAAAGGACGGGATATGGCTATATACTTATTCCCTACTTTTTTGCGGATAGTTATATAAGGCTTTCTGCCATCGCTTATCCATGAAAAGCCGTTGTGTGCAATCTCGTAATTTCCGCTGAATTTACTGAAATTTAGTTTAATATTATTTTCGGGCATTTCAAACCTCCAAATTTACAATATGATGATGATTGAACTTATCTGTAAACTTTTTGTCAACAACTGTTTTGTTCATAGAATCATCCTCAAAAACAATTCACACATACTCAATTATTATAACTTTTCCGTATTAATCTGTCAACTGACTTGCTAATCCGATCCACCTTATATCCCATCTGAAAACATTTAACAATTGTATTAAAAATATTGACACTGAAACCGAATGTCCGTATAATAAAAAAGGTTTTTTAAATTGCTGATGTATATCAGATATCGGGTATTTTGAACTGAAAATCTGAACAACAAAAACTTTTATGAAGGAGAATTCAACTATGGAAAAGAAGCTTGTTTACACAGGAAAAACTAAAAATGTCTATGCTTTGGAGAACGGCAACTGCCTTCTCAAGTTCAAGGATGACTGCACCGGCAAAGACGGTGTGTTTGATCCCGGCGAAAACTCTGTGGGGCTCACCATCGAAGGTGTCGGCGATGTAAACCTTCGCATGTCCATCTATTTCTTTGAGAAGATCAATGCTGCAGGTATTAGAACTCACTATGTAAGTGCTAATCTCGAAGATACTACAATGGAAGTTCTGTCTGCTAAGGTTTTTGGTAAAGGACTTGAAGTTATCTGCCGCTATAAAGCAGTCGGTTCTTTTTACCGACGTTATTCCGATTATTGCACTGAGGGACAAGACCTTCCTGCCTATGTTGAAACTACCTTTAAGAATGATGAAAAGGGTGATCCGTTGGTTACCAAAGACGGACTTGTTGATCTGGGCGTTATGACTGCCGAGCAGTATGACTCTCTCAAGGCTCAGACTCAGGCTATCACCAAGATTGTTGCTGATGACCTCAAAGCAAAAGGTCTTGAACTTTACGATATTAAATTCGAATTTGGTTATGATGCCGACGGCAATGTAATGCTCATTGACGAGATTGCTTCCGGCAATATGCGTGTCTATAAAGACGGCGAATATATTGATCCCATGACGCTGAATAAACTTTTCTTCGATTAATGGGCGGTTTCTTCGGAGCAGTCTCTAAAAGAGATTGCGTACTGGATATTTTCTTCGGAGTTGACTATCATTCGCATCTCGGCACCAAGCGGGCAGGCATGATTATTCATGATGTTCAGGATGGATTCCAGCGTCAGATCCATTCTATTGAGAACACCCCGTTCCGTACCAAGTTTGAGAAGGATTTGGTTGATTTCCACGGCTGCAGCGGTATCGGTTGTATCAGTGACAGCGATCCTCAGCCTCTGCTCGTGCGTTCTCACCTGGGCATCTATGCGATTAGCACAGTAGGTATCATAAATAATGCCGAGCAGCTTGTTGAGAAATATTTCTCAGATCACGGACATCAGTTTATGGCAATGAGTTCGGGAAAGGTCAATTCCACTGAGCTTGTGGCTGCACTTATCAACCAGTGTGATGACCTTGTTTCGGGTATTCTCCATGCACAGGATGAAATCGAAGGCTCGATGACATTACTTATTCTCACCGCTAACGGTGAAGTGATTGCAGCAAGAGATAAGGTCGGTCGTCTGCCGGTGCTTATCGGTAAGGACGATAACGGATATTGTGTGGCTTTTGAGTCTTTTGCCTATCATAAACTGGGCTATGAGGATGCATACGAGCTTGGACCCCGCGAAATTGTCAAAATGACATCGGATGGTATAGAGACACTCTCTCCCGCAGGAGAGGAAATGAAAATATGTGCTTTCCTTTGGACATATTACGGATATCCGAATTCTCGCTATGAAGGCAAGAATGTTGAAGTTATGCGTGTTACCAACGGAAAGATTATGGCACGAAACGAGCAAGAGAACGGCAGTATTCCGGATGTGGATTTCGTGGCAGGTGTACCGGATTCCGGCGTGCCCCACGCAATGGGTTATGCTACTCAAAGCGGTGTAGAATTTGCACGTCCTTTTGTAAAATACACACCTACCTGGCCCCGTTCATTTATGCCCGCAAACCAAAGCGTTCGCAATCAGGTTGCCAAGATGAAGCAGATTCCCGTACCGGAACTGATTGACGGCAAGAAACTTCTTTTGGTTGATGATTCCATTGTAAGAGGAACACAGCTTGCCGAAACGGTCGATTTTCTTTATAAATCAGGTGCCAAGGAAGTGCATATGCGCTCCGCTTGTCCGCCTATTATGTACGGCTGTAAATATCTGAATTTCTCCCGCAGCAATTCTGAACAGGAGCTGCTTGCGCGCCGAGTAGTGCAGGAGCTTGAGGGCGATGAAGGACAAAAGCATCTCGAAGAATATGCTGATGCCCATACCGAGCGCGGTCAGTGTATGTTAAAACGAATTTGTGAGATGCTTGGCTTTGACTCATTGGGTTATCAGTCACTGGAAGGTGTTTTAGAATCCATTGGCATAGATAAGGATAAGGTCTGTACTTATTGCTGGACAGGCAGGGAATAATACGGAGGTGAAATATATTCAAGCAATGTCCGCCCCGAAACGATGGAGCGTATTACCAACAAAGCACTTGCAGAAGTGTTTATCGAGAACCAAGTAAAAGAAATAAGAGAACAGGTTGGCGACAAGAAGGTGCTGCTCGCTCTTTCCGGCGGTGTAGATTCTTCCGTTGTTGCCGCACTGCTCATCAAAGCAATCGGCAAACAGCTTGTTTGCGTTCACGTTAACCATGGACTTATGCGCAAAGGAGAAAGTGAGCAGGTTATTGAAGTGTTCGGCAAAGAACCGGATGCTAATCTCATTTATGTGGATGCCACTGACAGATTTCTTGACCTGCTTACCGATGTCAGCGAACCTGAAAAGAAACGCAAGATTATCGGCGGTGAGTTTATCAAGGTGTTCGATGAAGAAGCCTCCAAGCTGGAAGGCATCTCTTTCCTTGCACAAGGCACCATTTATCCCGACATTCTGGAAAGCGACGGTGTTAAGGCACATCACAATGTAGGCGGACTCTCCGATGATATGCAGTTTGAACTGGTTGAGCCTGTAAAATTGCTCTTTAAGGATGAGGTCCGTGTTGTGGGTGAAGCTCTCGGACTCCCTCATGATATGGTCTACCGTCAGCCGTTCCCTGGTCCGGGACTCGGTGTTCGTTGCCTTGGTGCCATTACCCGTGACAGACTTCATGCTCTCCGTGAAGCCGATGCGATTCTGCGTGAGGAGTTCGAAAAGAACGGACTCGCCGGTAAGGTAGGGCAGTATTTTGTTGCTGTTCCCGATTTTAAGAGTGTTGGTGTAAGAGACGGCAAGCGTTACGAAGGTTGGGCGGCTATCATCCGCGCTGTCAACACCACAGATGCTATGACGGCTACTGTCGAGGAAATACCGTATCCGCTGATTCACCATATCACCGACCGTATTACCCATGAAGTTGACGGAATCAATCGTGTTATGGTAGATGTCACGCCCAAACCTGTGGGAACCATCGAATTCGAGTAATGATTTTATTTAACTGAATATCAAAGCAGCATATTTGTCTGCTTGAAAATGTACAACGGCGGCACGGAGAGCTGATTCTCCATGCCGCCGTTATTTTGAAATTGCATATTCAATTCATTGTTGGTTTTATGCTTTGTTTTTTACAGATTATTTAGCTTTAAGTTTCTTTTCATAAGCCTTTTTTTCTGCTTCTGCAAGTTCTACTTCTATACGGGCATCTTCCATAGCTTTTTCGTGTCTTGCTTTTGCATCTTCATAAAGGCTTTCGATTTCTTCAAGCTTTGCGTAGTTTTCAGCCTGAATCAAAAGTTTTTGAGCCTTAATTACAGGACGGGCAGCACGTGAATAAAGTGAATTCTCGGTTGTTGCATCTTTTATTTCTTTTTCAACAACCTTGCGTTCATTTTTCAAGCTCTTGATTTCTGCTTTGAAACGTGCAATTGCCTCGTTATCTTTTTTGTCTTTAGCCTTGTAAAGATTGTTATATGCCTCTTCAAATTTTGCGGTGATTTCGTCTTCACGTTCAAAGAGTTTTTCAAATACTCTTGCATCAAACTCTGTAATGCTGTTGCCAAAGTGTTTTTTCGCAACTTTTTGTGCATCAACAAAATCCTTAGCAACGGAAATTGCATTTTTTCTGAATTCTTTTTCTTCTGTTGTGCTCTTTGGCAAAGCTTTTGCGTTTGCAAGGTCATTACGGTTATAGTTATAAATTGCCTCATAACCTAAAGAAGCAGTTGTTCTTGCTTGTTCAAGTTGAATTCTGCCAAAGGCTGTATTGAAACGTGACATTTCTTCAAGAACCGTCTTTGAAATTTCAACATCAACATTAAATTGTTTTGCCGCTTTGTATTCTTTTTTTGCCGCTTTCTTTTCAGATTTATCTTTTGCCTGTTTTATTGCCAGTTTGTATTCTGAAAGATTTTTTGACTGTGCATTTTCAAGGTCTTTTGCCTTTTTAATTATATCCATTGTTTCTACAAGGTCACGGTCCTGAAGGACACCGTTACCGTAGTCTTCAAACAATGCACGGATTTTAAGAACCTTGATAATTCCTTGCTGTTTAATCTCTGTAAGATCATAGAAGAAATAAGGAACAACATTCATAAATGCACCGATAACAGATGCTGCGATTAAAACGCCGAAAATGGCTATGAAAGTTTCTTTATGGTAAAGAACATTGTAAACATTGGTCGGGTCATCAAGAGGACCTTCCTGTGCGATAATTGAAGGTAATAATTCCTGAAGTTTTGTTTCGTTAAATCCGACTTTTTCGTAAATAGCGGGAAGAACGGAACTTGTTGCCATTGTAACAATACTGCCGATAAGACCGACGGCAGCAAACATACCGTCAATTCTTTCACCGGAAACATACTGCTGATAATCACGGATATCACCATTTATACTCGGGGTAAGAATATGACCGAAAGCACCGACAAGTGCATTCATCCAAAGGCAGATAAGAACAAGCCAAATCATAATGCTCATATCGGAATATTTAACAATAGGATAAATAGCACCGATAAAGATGATATTCAATGTATTTATCAGAAGGAGAGTTTTTCCTTTGCCGATTTTCTTAATTGCAATCGGAGCCAAAAGCATACCCCAAAGAGATGCATTACCGTAAACGGTAGTAATAAGAGCATATTGACCTGCAGTACAAGCGTGTTGGTATGAGTAAAGCCAGTTGAGAATGTTGAAACAAGCACCCTCAAGGAAGCCTAACCAACCTGCAAGCGATGTAATCCAAAAATACTTGTTCTTTGTAACCTCACGCAGAGCATCCATAAACTTGATCTGCACAACATGGGTTTTTGCCTGAATTATTTTTTCGTTAGTATTTGCATAAACGATAATGCTGAGGAAAAGACCCATAATAAGAATGGGCACCCAGATGTATCTGTAAATTCTGATATCATTAAGGTTATCGGTACCTATAAAGTTCTTTGCGAAAAGCGGAATGATGATACCTGTAACTGACGGTCCAAAGGATTCAACAACCGCTTTGACAGATGAAACATTTGCTCTTTCCTGAGTGTTGGGGGAAAGAACGACTACATAATTGTAGTATGCTTCATAAAGGAAATTATAGAAGAATTGGAAACCGATGTTGAAGAGAAGAACAACAACGCACTTTGTAACCTGACTCTCCATTTTTTCATAAGGCATCCAGAAATAACCGATTGATAATAATACGGTAGGAATACCCATTGAAATCAGATACGGTCTGTATTTACCCTTTTTATTTCTTGTGTTATCAACGATATATGCTCTTACCATTGTAAGAGGGAAGCTGATAATAACCGCAATAAGATATATGTAATATAGTTTCATCGGTTCAATACCGATGGTATTGCCCACGAAAACGTTAGTGGCAGATAAAAGCACCGATGAGACACACTGGGTAATGAATCGGATACCCATACCGCCGCCGGCAAGAGATGCAATCTCTTTAACACTCATATAATTGCCTAATGGTGGCGTTTTCCAGTAAGTTTTTACATAAGAAAAACCATCTTTAACTTTATTGATTAAAGTCATATTTTCACTCTCCGGATCTAATTTTTTAAGATTATATCATTTTAAAGAAAATAAATCAATATTCGTATAACTATTCTTCTTTTCCAAAGTGCAGGCTGACGAACGTGTTATGAACAAATCATTTAGATTATGCCTGATTTTTGGGCTTGTAACAAAAAAAGAGTTATGATATACTTAATTTATTATATTTATACGGAGGTTTTCGTTATATGAAAAGTGAAGCAAAAACAGGCATTTTTGCTAAAGCGAAGGACGCAATCCGTACAGTTAAAGAATATTGGAATGTGCCTGCCAAAGGCAATTATATTCCTTATAAAGAAGTTGTTGCAATCAGCGGTGCAGGTTTTGGCGTAAACTGGGCAATGCTTCTTGCAGGTCAAATCGGTCTGAGTGCAGGTAATTTCCTTGTCGGTGCAAGCATCGGACTCCGTCCCATGGATTTGCAGATAATGCTTACCGTTGCCAATCTTATCGGCATTCCTATCGGTATTTTCCGAAGCTGGTATTATGACAACCATCATATTCCCGGCGGAAAATTTTTACCTTTTATAAAAAGAACAGGTCTTCCCATTGTTTTAATATCAATGATATTTGTATGGCTTCCGTATGAATATTTCAACTATACAACAAAAGCGGTTGTTGTCTGGCTGATGAATTTTCTGCTCAGTCAGTTCCTTTGCTTCTACAATGAAAGCTACACCTATTTTCAGCAGATAATATCGCCCAATGCTCAGGAAAGAGCCAATGTAATGAGCATTTCACAGGTTATCTATTCCCTTGCGCCGACGATTTCAAATTTGTTCATTCCGATGATTGCAGGCTGGACATGGGGTCTTGACAATATATGGACCTACCGTGTTATTTTTCCTGTTTTCACAATAATAGGTTTTATTATCAGCACAATTTTCTTCCGCAAGGTAAAAGAAAGACTCATTCTCCCCAAAAAGAAGCTCGAACCCGTCAGAATGCTTGATGCTATCCGTGAGGTAGCAAAGAATAAGTATTACTGGATTATTCATTCGGCAGCATGGGTTGTTTTCCTTGAATCAGGCTACGGCATTATTCTTAACTGGTCGTTTGTTTATGCACACAACGGACAATACGATTCCTATCTCGGTCTTGCAAACACCGTTATCGGCAATGCGGCACTGTGGTCGATGCTTCTTGCGCCGCTTGCAATCAAGGTGATGGGTAAAAGAAATCTTCTCATAACATCAAACACAATCAACATAGTTGTTCTCATTATTCTTTATTTTACATACCGCAATCTCATACTGATTTGCGTTCTCTGGTATTTTAACACGTTTATAAGCACATTCTGGAATATAGTTCAGCACCAGATAAGTGCGGATATGAGGGACTATCACCAGTGGAAAACGGGTGTCAGAGTTGACGGACTTTTCGGACCTCTCGGCATGATAGGAACGGTTATCGGCTTCTTTACGGGCATGGTATATCCAGCAATCTATGAAAAAATGGGTCTGCTCGAGGATTACAGCGTGCTTTATGATGACACAATCCGCAACAATCTTTTTGAGGTGCTTATTATATGCTCCGCAGTTGGCGCTTTCCTCAATCTTATCCCGTTCTGCTTCTATGATCTTACTGAAAACAAGCACAAAGCATATGTTGACGTGCTTAAAATCCGAGCTATGTTTGAAAACTATTCTCTCGGTGTTCTTGAAGACGGCGAGCTTGAAGAGGCTATGGAGATTATCCGTGAGGCAAATGATAATTTCGGCAAAGAGAAAGTCAAGGCAGATAAAACCGCATCAAAAGCAGAAAAGAAGGCAATAAAAGAAACCAACCTTGCCATAGAGAGAGCCTCTATTATTATGCAGGATCTCAACAAATTCTCGGGGGAAGCAGGTATCGCAAGATTAACGCAGGCAAGAGCCGACTACAAAAACGGAAATCTTTATTTCTATGAAAATGCTTGCGAAGAAATGAGATTTGCAAGAAGTCTTCCGAAGTCAACCCAATCCGAAAAAGAAATCCGTTCCGATGCAATCAAAAATGCACGGGTCAAGAAAGAGTCTGCGTCTCTCATCAGAAAATACGGTATTGATAACATAGCGGCTCCCGACGAAGCAGTTAAGGAAGAGATTATCAACAGAGAATCCCACAGCTTCATCGAAAGCATAAAAATCAAGCGTGAATTGAACGACTATCTTAAAAAAGCCTCTGTCTATGCAAGAATCATAAAACCTTATACCGATGCGAAAAATCTTATCGAACAGGCTGAAAATTATACTCATTATGAAGAAATTGAAGCGAGATATGCGGAAATTTCGGCAGAATAATCAGGAAAGGAATAAGCGATATGGCAATTCTTATTAAGCAAACAGTTTCTTTTTTAACATCAATTGCACTTGTTGTTGCAAATTTTTTTGGCATAACCTCACTTCCTTTCATTGAAAAGGTTGACGATTTTAAGGTTACAACATATATCAGAGGCGAATATGTTCAGTCCGAAGACAGTCTTTATCCCGAAGACTTTGATATTGTAACCGATGTCATTCTTTTTGAATGTGCATCATTTAACAATAAGGGTGAGGTTATCTGCAATGAGCCCGTTCTTGAAACCGCACTTGCCAATATCCGCAAGGCAATCGGCGACAGAGATATCAGCATCACTCTCAATTTTCTCGGACCGTGGGGTGTAACCGATTCGGATGTATGGGAAGAACAGATGGAAGCGCAAAGCAATGAACACAACAAGGCTTTCACAAGCGGTGTTCTTGAAGACAATATCATTGCCGTGCTTGACAAATATGATTTTGACGGAGTTCATTTTGACTATGAATATCCGCTTTCAGACAACGCGTGGAAGTATTATAATGACTTCCTTGTTTCTCTTGATAAGAAGCTCGGTGACTACACTCTTGGAGTAGCAGGCAACTACTGGAATATTTATTTTACCCGTGAAGCCCTCAACGCTATTGATACTTTTGAGCTTATGATTTACGATATGGTAGACGGTGAAGGCAGACATGCCACTTATGAGGACACAGTAGCAGCTGTTCAGAGGCTCGGGTTTCAGGGTATGATTTTTGAGAAGGTCAATATCGGACTTCCGTTCTATTCACGACCCACAGATATGTCAGCCTATTGGTATGGATATAACAGCTGTTATGAAGAGATTGATGAAAACGGCTGGTATCATTGTGACAATACAAACAAAGATTTCTGGTTCAACACTCCCGAAGTTATAGAAGCAAAAACAGAATACGCAATCAATAACGGTTTCGGAGGAGTTATGATATGGCATTATAACTGTGACCTGCCTTCAACTCATGAAGATTCCCTTCTCAGAGCGGTTGACAGTGCGATAAAAAAGTGTAAATAACAAATCTCTTATCGAAAGGGAATGAAAAGTAGTGGAATTTAAAACTGTTTTTGGTCCGGGTACAGGCGGACCTTCAGATTATTACAGAATACCCTCGATGATTACAACAAAAAACGGTGTGGTTGTAGCCTGCGCAGATGCCAGATTTTTTACCGGTGCAGACAATCCCAACAGAATTGACAAGGTTGTCAGAAGAAGCATGGATTCAGGTGAAACCTGGGAGGATTATCAGACTGTTGTTGAGGAATACGGTGAAGAAAAAAATCTCTCTTCTGCAGCCATCGACCCGATTCTTACATATTCAAGCGATACCGGACGGATTTTTATGCACTACTGTCACACTCCTGCAGGTGTGGGTATACTTAATTGCAATTCCTGCATCGGCGAAGATGCCGAAGGCAACAAAATCATCAGCCGTGGATTCAGGAAGTACATTTTAAAAGACGGTGCGCTCTATACAAAAAGTGGGAAAAAGACTGTGTATGTCGTTTCTGAAGACGGTAAAGTCAACGATGGAAACACAGCGTTCGGAAGCATATATACGGGCGGTAAGTTCAAAGAAGCCCATACCTCAACTCTTATGATGTGCTACAGCGATGACGACGGTTTAACCTGGTCAAAACCCGTTTCCCTCAATTCTCAGATAAAAAAGAAATATATGAGCTTTATCGGTCCCGGACCGGGATGCGGAATCGTTATAAGACATGGAAAATACAGCGGCAGAATTATTGTTCCCATTTATTACGGTGTAAGAAAATTTCCCTTAGGTTTATCTTGCTGTGTAATCTACAGTGACGATAACGGTGAAACATGGTCATTGGGCGAAACGCCGAACAACACAAGGAAAATTCACGGCATCAAGGCAAATCATCACTTTATTATTGAACAAAATATGCTCACGGAATCGCAGGTTATCGAGCAGGAAGACGGTACACTGAAATACTTCATGAGAAACCACGACTCCAAGCGCTGTGTTGCGGTTGCATACAGTAAAAACGGCGGGGAAAGCTGGGAAAATTTCACTCACGATGAAAATCTTCCTCAGCCTATATGCCAGAGCTCGGTTATTAAAATCGAAAATGCCGGAAAGCCCTGTGTGGTTTTCCTGAATGCTGCAGACAAAAAGGCAAGACAGTGCGGAACGGTAAGACTTTCGGAGGATGACGGTGAAACTTTTTCCTACAGTCGTGTGCTGAAGGAAGATTCATTCGTTTACAGTTCTATGACGCAGCTTCCTGACGGCAATATAGGAGTGTTGTTTGAACCTGATTTAGAGTGTCAGAATATCTGGTTTACTAAGTTTTCTTTGGATTGGATAAAAAACAAAGAACAGTGATAACAATTAAGTGATGCAGACTGAAACGGCACGGTAAAAAAGCAAAAAGACTGCAATCTTACCGAAAGGTTTGGTTGCAGTCTTTTTATATAAATATTATATTTATATGTATGAAAGGAGAATCGTATGAAGCACACATTAATTTCTAAAGAAAAAAACCAATACGTTGCAAACCTGCATTGCCACACCACACTCTCTGACGGAAGAAAATCCCCCGAAGAAATCCGTGACGCATATAAAGCGCAGGGATACAGTATTGTTGCATTTTCAGACCACGATAATTATTTTGATCACAGCAATTTTTGCACGGATGATTTTATTGCTATAAACTCCTTTGAGGCAGATATCAGCGACAATATTGTAAGCAGCAGTCAGTTCCGCAGATGCTATCATCTTAACGCATTCAATATCAATGGGGACAAAGAGGTTACACTGCCTGCAACACCTGATTACAGAGATATGAAGGCGGTAAACGAATACATACGTAAACTCAGGGATTTAGGGTTCATCGTTGCCTATAACCACCCCTACTGGTCCATGCAAAGCCTCGACGATTACCGTGACCTTGAAGGCTGCAGTATTGTTGAAATATATAACAACTCTGTTTTTATTGAGGGCGGTGATGACGGTCAGGAGCATGTTTATGATGAAATGCTCCGTAGCGGAAAACGACTGTTTTGTACCATGGCAGACGATAATCATAATGAATTTCCTTTTGGCGATGTGCGTTGCGACAGTTTTGGGGGTAAAACAGTTTTTCTCTGTGATTCGCTCAGCTACGAATCTGTTATCTCCGCTATGCAGAGCGGGTCGTTTTATTGTACCCGTGAACCTAAAATTTTCGAGCTTACTTTGGAAAACGGCAAGGTTCACATTGAATGTTCACAGGCGCAACGCATAGCACTTTCAACTGCAGGCAGACGTTCAAAAGCATTGCACGCCCCTGAGGGTGAATACGTAACTCAAGCAGATTTTCAACTGGAGAATGAGGATACATACTTCCGAATTGAAGTGATAGGACCATCAGGAAAAAAGGCGAACACCAACGCATATTTTGTTGAAGATTATGAATAATTAAAACGAACACCTCTTGCCAAAAGGCAGGATTACAGTCCTTCTATAATAGATCATTCGTCTGCTAAATGCAGAAAATATTTATGCAAAGTATTTTATCAGGTAAAGCATCAACATATGTACGGGGTAAAAAGCATAGAAACCGTACTGCATTATTTTGTTCGAGCGCCCTTTTCTGCCGCCGTAAAGCCAAATGGGTATCAATGCAAAAACAGCAAATCCCTGAGTCGGTATTTCAAAGATTTTGCCGAAAACTTCAATCGGGAAAACCTGACCTTCAAAGAATACAATATTAATCAGCACCATCGCCGTAAACTGGGCAAGCCACGCAAACGGAAAATCCCTTAAAAGGTAGAACATTACTACCGTAATCATTCCCAAAAAGCCATAATCAACAAAGCCAATAACCGAGGCAACGCAAATCAACAGAAGCCACAGCAAGGATAAGGCGACAGTTTTAACCGTAATATTCTTTCTGACTTTGTCTATAACTGATATTGCAAGCAAACCTAACAGAAGTGTGAACAGTACATTCTGATGATATGGGTTAAACCAGCGGCTGCTGTAAAATAAATTAAAAGGAATTTCTGTAATTACAGCAAAGCCTAAAAGTCTTAAAGCATATTTTTTGAAGTTGGATGTATGAACGAAGCCCTCTGCAATCTGAAAAGCAAAGATAGGGAATGCCATTCTGCCTATGTAGGTCATCCAGTTGCCAAAGCTCATTGCAGTTGCCCATATGTGATCGCTCAACATAAGTGCAATAGCAATTGTTCTTAACATATTTGATGTTAATCCGCCAAATGGGATTTTTATCAATGGGCTGTTGGTCGGGAGCTTGGTTTTTACATTCTCCTTCATTTACATCACTCCTTTTTTACATTGTATCACAGAATACGAAAGCCGACAACTATTTTGAAAGCGAATCAATTTTACACATCTAATTTCAGGAACACTGTGGGGAATATTTATGTGTGTATAAATAACAAGAGCAGACCGTCAGTCTGCTCGTAATCATTAGCTTTCCTTATATTTATCCATTTCAATCAAAATACGGTAAATCTGTTCTTGTTCTTCCTGCGTTTTTGACGATAAAAATTCGTAACACTCCAGAGGAATATTTCTGCCTGACTCAGCGACAGCATCAATTCTTTCAAAAAGCTTTGAAAGTGAAATATTTAATGCGGATGAAATTTTCTCAATGCTTTCAAGCGTTGCATTCTTTTCGCCACGCTCTATCTGACCAATATATGTCGGATGACAGCCGGAAAGCTCAGCGAGCTTTTCTTGACTGATACCAAGCTGATTTCTGTAATTACGAATTCTTTGACCTACTGATTTTGCAATATCGCTCATATTTACCACCATCCTTAATTAACTTTCGCATATAGTCTATGAGTATCGAAACGATCATCCCACAGACTATTGATATCATTTGCACTTGGTGATATACTATAGGTATCGTTGCGCTAAAATTTGTGTCTATAGTATTTATTACGAACTTTGAGAATCTTTTTAATCTTAAATGACCGCTATACACATACAATATGTTTATATGGGCTGCGCGTTTGTATTAACGCCCCGCTCGGATGCTCCTTAAGCGGAAATGCTTTTGATAGCGAGGTCATTAAAATAGCCCGACGAACATTAAAGTCCGTCGGGCGTTTTTATTAGGGAGCGCTTATGAAAGAAAAAACCGTAACATTCTTCGGTCACAGAGACACACCAAAAGAAACAGAGTCAACCTTACAGCTGACTCTGATAGACTTGATTGAAAATAAAAATGCAACTATGTTTTACGTTGGCAATCACGGCAATTTTGATGCTATGGTATGCCGTCAGCTTGAGGATTTGTCAAAGATTTACCCGATAAAATATTACGTTGTCCTTGCCTATATGCCGGCCAAGAATGATGAACCCGACGAACACTCAATTCTTCCAGAAGGAATAGAAATCGTTCCCCGATGCTTTGCCATCAACTACCGCAATAAATGGATGCTCAATAAATCCGACATCGTTGTAACATATGTTAAGTATTATTCTGCACGAGCAGGCTATTTTAAAGAAAAAGCCGTAAATCAACATAAGACTGTGATAGAGTTATAGTTATTTATTATAAAATTTACAATTAAATATTGTTGTGTTAAATTCCCTTAATTTCGGCTTTGTTTTTTATCTTTCTCATTAAACAATTATACAGATATAATAACCATCAATAATTTGATATCAATATATCATGTTCACGGATTTCTTCCAAAAGTGAAAGCCAAATCACATATAAAAAATATTTACTCAAATTCAATATTCCTAACAGAAGAGAATTATAATGCTTTATACAACAAACCTTATAGTTGGCAAATTTCAAGTCAGTTGTCATTTTTTAGAGAGAATCAATGTCTTTTCGTTGGATGCAGTTTGTCAGACCCCAATATCCGAAGGTTACTAGAAATAACTCGCAAAACCCAACGCAAACATTTTGCAATACTAGTAAAAGATAATATGGATACACACGATTTACTTGTCGCTTCAAATCATTTTGCTCGTTTAAATATTGAGGTAATCTGGGCCAATGATTATACAGACATCAGTAAAATATTACAACTGTTATATTAAGCATTTTTTGTGCATATAATCTATTGAATTGTTTGCTGATTACATAGTTTGTATATTCATAATCAATGTATTAGCATAAAGGACAAATTGAAGCATATGACATCCTTATTGAAAGCAACTACGAATTAACTGTAATTTTTATGGATGAATTTAGAATCCGTTAAGCCGAAGTTCATATTATTGAAATACAGGTGTAACAAAATAAAAATTGCTACACCTGTATTAATTATCTATATATCAAATTTTCACTTATAATTTCACATACTCTTACTTCAATGTTTTGCGTACGGCGTACCCACTCAATTTGGTTCTCTTCTTTCAGTTTCTCTGTTACGCCTTCACTATTTTCCATTCGTTCTATAAGATTTTCAAACATCTGTTGTGCCTGGGTGTCTATATCTGCAAGGTACTGCCATAGTTTGCCTTCAGAGAGCAGGGTTGCAAATACAAATTTCTTATGTTCAAGTAAATAATCTTTATGTATCATTCCCCATTTACCCAACCTGATATTTACTTCTTCAGGTCGTAATGTAAGGTTAGGTATATTGAAATCGCCAACTCGTCTGTAGGTAATATTATTAGTTTTCATAGAATTTGTCCTTTCTTTTTACTCTGTTTAAGCAAGGTAGGGAGTGTAGAATACTATGTTTGAAGCCGGTTTTGCTTATATTTTGAGTAAATCCCTTATGAACACTCGCACCATACAAACCACTGAAGCAAAAGCTTTGGTGGTTTTCTGTTTTTATGTATGAACTATACTTGCTTTTTTATCCGATCTTATGGTAATGTGTAGATACAATATGAATACTGCATGGATTTTTATTGTATCAAAACGTTTTACATAAACAGGTAGTTGATCTGTTGTTAAAATGAAAATCTGATGCAGTCAAAAAGATAATTCTTCAGGAGTGATGTTGCATATGAGGGAAAAGCCAAATGTTTTATTTATTGTAACGGATGATCAGCGTTTTGACACAATTCACGCCTTAGGTAACAGTGAAATTATTACACCTAATCTTGACAAGCTTGTTTCAAAAGGCACATCTTTTGTGCGTGCTCATATTGCAGGCGGTACCTGCGGCGCTGTATGTATGCCCAGCAGGGCAATGATTATGTCCGGCAGAACCCCTTTTCATCTTGAAGAACTGGGCGGAAATATTCCTGAAGAGCATAAAACCCTTGCCGAAACCTTCAAAAATAACGGATATGAAACGATAGGACTTGGTAAATGGCATAACGGATGCCCTGCCTATGCGAGAAGGTTTACCCAGGGGGCAAAGATTTTCTTTGGAGGAATGTGGGATCACTGGAATGTGCCTACATGCCGTTTTGACCCCACAGGCAAATATGACAATGTAATAAATTTTGTTGTTGACTTTTACAGTGATAATCATCCTCAGCAACAGCATTGTGATGAGTTTGACCCGGGTAAGCATTCAAGCACCTTGCTTACTGATTCTGCAATTGACTTGCTTAAGAAAAATGCAAATAAAGATACACCTTTTTTTATGTATCTTGCCTACCTTGCACCTCACGACCCCAGAACTATGCCCGACAGATTCCGTGAGATGTATGACGAAAGTAAAATTAGTCTGCCGCCGAATTTTCAGGAAATTATTGATACAAATTATCCGCTTATGGTGCATCGCGATGAGAGTCTTGCTGCTTATCCCCGTGATGAAAAAGAAATCAGACGCCATATCGCAGAATATTTTGCAATGATAACCCACCTTGATTATGAAATAGGAAGACTTCTTGATGCCCTTAGTGAGTCAGGAGAAGAGGACAATACAATAATTGTCTTCACAGGTGACAACGGACTTGCGGTAGGTCAGCACGGTTGGCTGGGTAAAGAAGATATTTATGAGCACGGTGTGCGTATCCCGCTTATTATGGCAGGCCAGGGAATAGCAAAAAATAAACGGAACGATGCTTATGTATATCTTTATGATGTTTTCCCAACTCTTTGCGAAAAAGTGGGTATTGATGTACCTGATTCGGTTGACGGAAAAAGCTTCTGTGAACTTCTTGACGGTGAGCATGGCGAAAGCTTCCGCGATGAGCTTTATCTGATCTTTGACCAATTTGTACGCGGCGTTAAAGATAAAAATTATAAGCTTATTGAATATCGCAACGGTGATGAAGATGAGGACAAATGGACTTTTCTTTATGATATTGTAAATGACCCGTGGGAAACAAAAAATCTTGCCTCTGACGAAAAGTATAAAGGCAAGATTGAAGAATTGCGCCAGAAAATTATAAAGCACCGTGATGAATGGGAAGAACAGTCTCATCCCTGGGGCGTTGATTTCTGGAAAAGATTTTAATGAAAATGTAAAAACTGCTCTCACATAAGTAAGAGCAGTTTTTTGATTTCTTAATTGAGTTTTTTGGCAAAAACAATGCTTGTCAGCCCCGTTTTAATTCGGGTGAAACCGCATTTTTCATAAAACTTTATTGCACCTTTATTTCCGATACAAACAGAGAGCATAACACCTTTTACACCTTTTTCTTTCAGGTGATCAAAAAGCGCATTTATAAGCTGCCTGCCGAGACCTTTTTGCTGATATCCGGGAAGTAAATCAATATGAAGATGAGCAGGGTAGTCGTCTTTATATTTTTTCTGTTCACTTACGGATATAATTGCTGCAATACGGTAAAGCCATTTAAAATGCAAAGCTCTTTCAGCGTATTTTTCTGAAAATATTTTTATGAAGCCGTCAAAGTTTTTAGCACAAAGAATATAACCTATTGCTTCATTATTTTCATCAGCGGCAACAAAGCAATTTTCAGGCTCGTGCTCAAGATAATAGTTGCAATAAGTGTTAAGTAAAAAATTCCGCTCATATTTTGAAACGTTTTCTTTGCCGACACTTGCGAGGCACACATATCTCACATTTTCAATATCTTTGCTTTCATAAGGTCTTACGGTCATTTTTCTCTTCCGTTTCTAAAGTTAAAAAATGTTATCATTTGAACTCATAAATCAAGTGTATTGAGGTTTTTCGTAAGCGTTTTGATTTATCTGATTTTTGTTCCGTTGAGTTTGATTTTGATACCCATCGGTCCGTGAAGAATTCCTTCGCAGGTTGTTTCGTCAAAAGTTACGTCAATGTGCAGTATCTTACCTTTAAGCATATCGCAGGTTGCATCTGCACTGAGAGTGTTACCGCTGACTGTCAGATTGGAAATATCCATTTCCGGAACATCGAAGCCGGGGACTTCAAATTTAAAGTCATATTCTCCGTTATTATCGATCACCGTTATTTTTGCTGTTCCCTTAAAAAACATTGAATTTACGGGAACTTTCCATACTCCTGTACCAAGCATAAAAGCACCTCTTTTCTATCAGATTTTATCATTATAGCCAGTTATTGTCAACCGCAATAAATCAGCGCAAATTATTGACTTTTTACCTAATATATATTACAATGTAAATTAATTATATAATGCTCAAAATATGTATAAAATTTTGACGAAAGTGACTGATCAATAATGGATTTCAGCAACGTAAAAACTAAAAAAGCTATAATGGTTATTTACGACATCATTGCGATAAATCTTTCTTTCATTCTGGCTGCTTTTATAGAGAAAATTGAAATTAACGGATCATTGGCTATTCTTCAGCGAAGTGTTCCGGTTACACTTATTTTCCTGTTTCTTTTCAAGACCTTTGAGGTTTACAGAAGTATGTGGGAATATGCAGGAACCAAAGAACTTTCAAAAATCTGCGGTGCTACAATTATCGGCGGAATTTCAAGCATTGCCATTGATATAATTATGTCGAATTTCGGCTTTGAAATATCAAACATTGAGGGCGGAAATTTCGGAACATCATTTTACATTGTCAGCACAGCAATGATACTATTTTCAACCTGTGCATTCAGACTTTTCTACAGAATGGCAAGACGTTCATTGAAGGACTTCGGCTGGATGTTCCACAAAACCAATAACCGCGTGATGATTGTCGGCGCCGGCGATATGGGTATGATCATCATCAAGGAGCTGGAAGCAAACCAGTACAGAAAAGGTAAGCCTGTTGTTGCAGTTGATGATAATCCGTTTAAAAAGGGTCAGTCAATCAGAGGTATTCCGGTTAAGGGTAACTGTAACGATATTGTTGAGCTTGCAGAAAAGTACAGAATTGACACAATCATTATCTGCATTCCTTCTGCAGAAGAAACAAGGCTTAATGAGATTTTACATATTTGCGTATCAACAGGCTGTAAACTTAAAATTTCACCCAGTGTACTTGAAATGGTAGAAGGCACAGATTCAAAAATCAGAGATGTAAACATAACCGACCTTCTTTCAAGACCCGAAATCAAGCTTGATACTGAGATTTGTAAATATATTACAGGCAAAACCGTTCTTGTCACCGGTGGCGGCGGCTCGATCGGAAGCGAGCTTTGCAGACAGATTTCAAAATATTCTCCTGCAAAAATAGTGATATTCGATATTTACGAAAATAATGCATACGTGCTTAAAAATCAGCTTGATAAATTTTATAACGGATTCCCTGAGGTTCACATCAGAATTGGTTCTGTGAGAGACGAAGAGCGCGTGCGTGAAATTTTTGAAGAATTCCATCCGAATGTTGTTTTCCACGCTGCAGCTCACAAGCACGTGCCTCTGATGGAAGACAGCCCTCGCGAAGCTGTTAAAAACAATGTTTTCGGTACATATAATCTTGCGAAGCTCGCTGTGGAATACAATGTTGAAAGATTCGTAAGTATTTCAACAGACAAAGCGGTTAACCCGACTAACGTAATGGGTGCTACCAAGCGTGTAACTGAAATGATTGTTCAGTATTTTGAAAGAAAGTGTGCAAACACAACCAAATTTGCAGCTGTCCGTTTCGGCAACGTTTTGGGCTCAAGCGGAAGTGTTATTCCTCTTTTCACTGAGCAGATTAAAAGCGGCGGACCTGTTACGGTCACACACCCTGATATCACAAGGTATTTTATGACTATTCCTGAAGCTTCACAGCTTGTTGTTCAGGCAGGTGGTATGGCCTCAGGCGGTGAAATATTCGTGCTGGATATGGGTGAGCCGGTTAAAATTCTTACATTGGCAGAAAATCTTATCAGCCTTTCAGGCTATAAGCCTTATGTTGATATTGATATCCAGTTTACCGGACTCCGACCTGGCGAAAAGCTTTATGAAGAGCTTGCGCTGGAGGATGAAATCGGTGACAGAAAAATGACCGCAAATAATAAAATTTTTGTTACAAGTCCTGTGAAGATGGACGATGAGCTTTTTGCATCACAACTTGATGAACTCAAAAAAGCTGATTCATCACGGATAAGAGATTTATTGAAGATAATCGTACCCAATTATTGTGAGAGTGAAAATCACGCCGAATAAAGGTGATCTGATTGTATAAACGAGTTAAGAGAATATTGGATTTTCTGTGTGCTTTTTTTGCAGTAATAGTTTTTTCGCCGATTATGGGTATAGCGGCTCTGCTTATAAAAGCGGATGACGGCGGTCCCGTTTTGTTCAGGCAGAAAAGACCGGGAAAAAACGGCAAAATATTTGAAGTTTATAAATTCAGGACTATGAGCGTAAAGACCACAGATGAAAACGGTAAATCCCTGTCTGATATGGATCGGATGACGCGCATAGGTTCAATTCTCAGAAAAACAAGCATTGATGAATTGCCTCAGTTTGTTAATGTGCTTAAGGGTGAAATGAGCTTTATAGGTCCGAGGCCGCTTCTTTGTGAGTATCTTGATCTGTACACTCCTTATCAGGCAAGGCGTCACGAAGTAAGACCGGGTATTTCAGGCTGGGCACAGGTGAATGGCAGAAATGCAATTTCCTGGGAAGAAAAATTTGATTACGACGTGTATTATGTTGATAATATAAGCTTTTTACTTGATGTCAGAATTCTGATAAAAACGATAGTTAATATTTTTGCAGGTGCAGATATAAATTGCAGTGAACAAAATACTATGGAAAAATTCAAAGGGAGCAATACTGAATCTGAAAGAAGGTGATGAAAATATGAAAAAGGTCTTGTTTGTGGCTACAATTACAGATCATTTTTATTATTTCCATCTGCCTTATCTCAAATTTTTTCACGATTCAGGTTGGGAGGTTCACGTTGCTGCAAGAGGTGACAGAAAACTGACTGACTGTGATTTCCATTACAATATTCCGTTTGAAAGGTCTCCTTTTTCAACAGGTAATCTGAATGCTTATAAGCAACTGAAAAAGGTTATCGACGAAAACGATTTTGATATTATTCATTGCCACACCCCGATGGGCGGTATTTTGACAAGAATTGCTGCTGCAAAAAAACGCAAAAACGGAGCGAAGGTTATTTACACTGCTCACGGTTTTCACTTTTTTAAGGGTGCACCGCTGTTGAACTGGGCGATTTATTACCCAATCGAGTGGATTATGTCAAGAAAGACAGACTGCCTTATTACTATCAACAGTGAAGATTATAACTTAGCAGAAAAAAGCTTTAAAAAGACTAAGGTTTTGATCGTTGACGGTGTGGGATATAACAATGACCGTTTTTATCCTGTCAGCAAAGAAGAGAAAAATGAAATCCGTAAGAAAAAGGGTTTTTCACAGGATGATAAACTGCTGATTTATGTTGCAGAGCTTAATGCCAATAAAAATCAGGGTATGCTTATCAGAATGATGAGCAAAATCAAAACAGAAAACGCCAAGCTGTTACTTGCAGGTGCAGATAATTATGACAATAAATACAGAAAACTTGCTGAGGACCTTGGCGTAGAAGACAAGACAGTGTTTCTGGGACACAGTGAAGATGTGGAAGAGCTTTTAAAGATGAGTGACGTATGTGTGGCTTCAAGTCTCAGAGAGGGTTTACCTGTCAATATTATGGAAGCAATGGCAACAGGTCTTCCTGTTGTAGCAGCTGACAACAGAGGCCATCGGGCTTTGATAAGTGACGGCGAAGATGGTTTTTTAGTTGAAGCAAATAACTGTGATCTTGCTGCAGAGAAAACAGATTTACTTTTTAATGACAGTGATTTATACAAAAAGATTTCGGAAAATGCAAGCAGAAATATTTTGAGATTTTCAAAAGAAAAAGTATCATCAGAAATGAAAAATATTTATCGGGAGTTAATGAGGTAGAACATGTATACAAGCTTTGATCCAAATGCTTTTGTAAAACTTGCGTGGTTTTTTACAATTATATGCTGTATCATGGGTATGGTTTGCCGTAAATATCCCCTTAAACGTCTGGGCGGAATCGGGCAGCCTTTACCAAATCCGTTGGCTCTCATTTTCTGTATTCTGGCGTATGTTCCTTTTGCGGGTTTGCGTACAAACAGCGGTGATACAGTTTTCTATATACACAACTTTGAATTAGGTGAGCCGACCGGTAAAATTGATTACACCCCTGCCGGAGGAAACCTTTATGAGCTGTTTTCGGAAATAATCAAAGAAACTGTTGACGATTATCACTGGCTCATTTTTATAACAGCTATAATAACATACGTTCCGGTTCTTTATATATTATATAAATATTCCCATCCGCTGGAGATGTCTATTTTTCTTTTTATGGCAACGGGATATTTCGGAATGGGCCTTAACGGTATACGACAGTATTGCGCTGCCGGAATACTTATCTTGGGAACGAAGTTTTTATTTTCAACAAAAAAATCAGCAATTTTAAAATACGCAGCAATAGTTTTACTGGCGTGGATGTTTCATAAAAGTGCCTTGTTTATGTTACCGGTATTTTTCTTTGTACGGCGAAAGGCGTGGAAACCGTCATCCTTTATGCTGATATTCCTCAGCGCAATAGCGTTTTCAATTTTTGATATGATTCTCCCGTCATTTTTAACAGCACTGGAAGATACATCATACGGCCATTATTCAACTGACGGTTGGTTTACAAGCGGACAGGAAGGCGGCTCAAGCTTTTTGAGAGTTGTTGTAGCAATTGTTCCTATGGTGCTTGCTTATTTTTCGCGAAACAGAATGAGACCGTTGGGGCATATCGGGGACATCCTGATTAACCTGTGCTGTGTCCATGTTGCGCTGTATATAATATCGATGTATAACTGGATCTTTGCAAGATTTGCAGTTTATACTAGCGTTTATTATATAATTCTTATGGCGTGGGTAGTTTATAATGCTGTGTCTAAAAAAGACAGAGCGCTGTATTGTACACTGTGCGTAGCCGCGTTTTATTACTACTCAACCCAATTGGCTTACGCGTTGGTGGACTATCGATCTGATATATTTTTCCCGAATTTGAAATTTCATTAAGGTGAAGAAATGAGTTGCTTAATCTCAATAGTCATTCCGGTTTATAATGCCGGTAAATATCTTGAAGAGTGTCTTGAATCTGTTGTTGCTTATCAGGACTGTGGAGCCTTTGAAGTGATTCTTGTTGATGACGGATCCCGGGATGAATCAGGAAAAATCTGTGACGCATACAGTGAAAAATACGGCAACATACATACTTTTCACATAAAAAACAGCGGTGTAAGCAATGCCCGTAATTACGGAATTGAACATTCAGTTGGGGAATATATAACCTTCTGTGATGCGGACGATTATTATATCAATGATCTGCTTTCTGAAGCTTCAGCTGTATTAAAGCGTGAATCCCCCGATCTGTTATTTTATAATTATATTTACGAGCAGGCGGATGGCGTTAAAACACAAAGCTACCATTTTGAAAAAGATAGTTTGCTTTATGATCCTGTCACTTTGCTTAAATATATGCTTAAATCGGAAGCGTTCAATTCATCCTGCAATAAATTTTTTAAAAGGGACATTATAAGAGAAAACAATATCTCTTTTAAAGCAGGTCAAAGGTATGGTGAAGACAGAGATTTTGTAATGAAGTATCTGACGGTATCGCAGTCCTCATATTATCTGCCTTTGGAAGGATATTTTTACCGCTATGTTAAAAGCAGTGCAGTCAATAAAACCAGATACGACTATTTTGATAATGTGTTTTATGAGTACAGATCTAAAAAAGGCATCTGTGAGGAGCTGGGTATTCTGAATGATGAAACGCTCAGGGCTTTGACAGAAACAGCTGTTAATCATACTGTTACTGCTGTATTTGCTTCTTACAATAACGGCTTTTACACATATATGCGGTCTGTAAAAACTTTGTTTAAAAACTCTGAGCTTATGGATGTTTTAAGCAAAGCACAGAAAATCATATTCTATAATTATGCCCATAGTGAAGTGTATCAATATATCATAAGGAAGCAAGCGGTTTTATGCTGGCTTTACGTAAAAAAGATGCATCTGAAAGAAAAATTATATAGAATAATCAACAAAAGAGGAAAAGTATGAAATATTTTTTATTTGATCATACAGGTTGTATAAACAGAGGCTGTGAGGCTATTGTGAGAGGAACTATGAATATTCTTTCAAGAAACAAAAACCACCCACAATTTAAATTGGCCTCTTATAATCCTGATTCTGACGGAATTCTGAACACAGATGTTTTCAAGATGAAAGCGAGAGATCTGAACAAAATAGAATCAGCTCTTGCTGCTTTTAATATCAAAGTCAATAAAAATGAGTATTATGCTTTGAAAACAGCGTATTCTGATGTTATCAGGCAGGCTGATGATTGCGATATATGCCTTTCTGTCGGCGGAGATACATATTGTTACGGCGACAATGCACCGTCACGTGCCATAGCCAGAGCCCTTCATAAAAACGGAAAGAAAACAGTTCTCTGGGGCGCTTCAATAGGAAAAGAGGATTTATCATCTGAAAAGATAGAGGCTCTTAAAATTTTTGACGGCATATTTGTAAGGGAATCTCTCACATATGCTTTGCTTGAAAAAATAATTCCGCAGGAAAAATTGTTTCAGTTTGCAGACCCCGCTTTTTGTATGGAAAGAACAGATCTTCCGCTTCCTGACGGATTCCAGCAGGATAATATCATTGGCTTTAATCTCAGCCCGTTGGTAGTTAATAAAAACCCGTTGCTTATAAATGTTTGTGTTGATTTTCTCAAAGGAATTATAGAAAATACTACACTGCAGATCGCATTGATTCCCCATGTAACTGAAAAGAATAACAATGACTGTGATGTTCTTGATGAAATATATAACAAGCTGAATGATCCGGTAAGGGTTATAAAAATCCCCGGAAATCTTAATGCAACGGAGTATAAGGGTTACATCGCAAGATGCAGGTTTTTTGTGGGTGCGAGAACCCATGCGACAATAGCCGCATATTCAAACGGCGTTCCCACATTGGTGTTGGGTTACAGCATCAAATCAAGGGGAATAGCCAAAGATTTATTCGGTGATGAAAAGTTTGTAATTGATGTAAGCAATGTTTCAAATTCCAAAACATTGAACACTGAATTTATGAAGCTCCTTGAACAGGAAGGGGAAATCAAAAAGACCTTGCGAAAGGTAATTCCGATGATGGTAAAAAGTGCTATGGATGCAGGAGAACAGCTGACTAAAATCTGATCGGGGGTTATTCAATGAAAAAGAAAATACTTTTTATAATCCCAAATCTTAAAAGTGGCGGAGCAGAGAAGAGTCTTGTTACTCTTTTACAGCTGTTTGATTATGAAAGATATGATGTTTCGTTATTTCTTTTCAGAAAAGAAGGCCTTTTTCTTGACTGTATACCAGAACAGGTAAAAATCATCACCGCCGGTAAAAATTTTGAACTTTTTGACGGTGACGCAGTTACAGCGGCGAGAAGCTTTTTAAAAAAAGGCAGACTTGATCTTACTTTTACCAGATTCTTATACACTAAGAGTCTTGAAAAAAATGATGGATATAAGCGTGAGGTTGGCCTTTGGAAACATATGAAAAAAACATTGGATTATCCGAAGGAACATTATGACTGTGTTATAGGATATCTTGAAGGCCCATCAAACTGGTTAGCAGCTGACCTCCCGGCTCCGAAAAAAATAGGTTATATGCACAGCTATCTTGATGAAACTAATTCAGATAAATTGAATTTTAAAAAAAATATTTTAAAGTTCAATTATTTCGTTGCTGTCTCTGAAAAATGTCTTGATAATCTGAAGTGTCTGGTGCCTGAATATAATGGTTTTGTTGAAATAAATAATATTATATCACCCGGGTTTATTTATGCTTCAGCAAAAAAAGATTGCCCCTTTAAAGATGAAACCGTAAGAATTCTTACAGTAGGCAGATTGTCTTTTGAAAAAGGTACAGATATAGCTGTTGAGGCTTGTATGCATCTGAAGAAACATATCAGCAATTTCAAATGGTATCACCTGGGTTCCGGAATAGAGAAAGAGAATATTATAAACTATATAAAACAGAATGATCTTGAAGAAGATTTTATACTTCTCGGAGAAAAAGAGAATCCTTATCCTTATTTTGGTAACTGCGATATTTATGTTCAGCCTTCAAGATATGAGGGTAAGAGTATAGCAATAGATGAAGCTAAGTGTTTGCAAAAGCCTATTGTGGTTACGAATTTTCCGTCTGTTTATGATCAGATTCAAGACGGAGTAAACGGTTTGATTTGTGAAATGAATGCTCAGTCTGTTGCTGATGCGGTGGAAAGGCTTATTCTTGATCCGCAGCTGAGAAAAACTCTTAGTGAAAATTTATCTCACGAAAAAATAGGAAACGAAGAAGAAATTCAAAAACTTTATGAATTGATAGAGAGTTAATATGACAGTTTTTTTGTTAGTTTTGCTGATTTTGCTTTTGACGGTGCTGTCTTTTGATGCAGTGCCGATGGCGATCGATTTTTTCAAAAGAATAAAAATAGGAACACTTCGTGATGAAGAGTGGTTTAATGCGGCGGCTGATTCTGCAGTGAAATGGAGTGTCAGGGGATTGCCTGTTGTTCCTAAAATTGCAGGTAAACGCTTTGGCATTGTTGACAGAATAAAAGGGGATTATAAATCTTCAACAATTCAGTCCTGGCAGGCAGGCTCGGTTTTGCTCGGTGTGGATGAGATTGATTCTTATGCAGCTGCGCAGTGGGCGATGAAGTTTATTGATCCTGAAACGGGGGAATGGTCGGAACCACATAACAGAGTTGATTTTGCTTACCTTGCTTATGGGATACTTTCTTGTGACGGAATTGACCGTTACTTAATAAAACCTGCTATGGATTCAACTGCAAAGTTTCTCATTGATAAATTTCACGAGACAGGCAGCATACCCTACACCTCTGACCCGAACTTAAGATTTGTTGATACAATCGGTCTTGCATGTCCGTTTTTAATAAAATTTTCATTGGTTTACAATAATGAAGAAGCAATGAAGGCAGCGATAAAACTTATTAAGGAATATGAAGAAAACGGTCTGCATCCTGAGTTTTCTCTTCCGGTCCATTGCTTCAACTCAAAAACAAAAGCACCTTTAGGTCTTTACAGTTGGGGCCGCGGTTGCGGTTGGTGGTCGGTAGGACTTGCTGAATCGTTTATGATTCTTAACGAAACCGACCCTGATAGTTATTTTGAAGAGAAGAAGACAATTCTGAAAAATCTTCTTACCTTTGCTAAGACAATTGTTTCATATCAAAGTGCCAACGGTTCTTTTGACAGAAATGTTTTTGCTCATTCGGGAGCAGACAGTTCAGCGACGGCTATGATATCTTATCTGCTTGCGTATGCAGGTGAACTCACCGGCAACGCTGAGTTTACTGACAGTGCCCGAAAAGCGATGGATTATATATACACCGTAACAAGACGCGACGGTGTTGTAGATTATTCTCAGGGTGACACTATGGGAATAGGCTTTTATTCACAGGAATCAATAGTACTCCCGGCAACTCAAGGATTTGCATTAAGAACATATATGATACTTAATAAATAAGGGGTGTTAATTTTGGTTGATTTACATTCACATATTCTGCATGAAATGGATGACGGTTCCGGCAGTCTTCAGGAATCTGTGCGTCTTTGCGAACTAGGAAGGTTAAATCATATCAAGGAAATCGTAGCGACACCGCACTTCAATGCTCTGGGAAATGTTGATAATTTCATAGCCCGGAGGGATGAAAAAACACAAGCTTTAAAACAAGAGCTTGAAAACAAAAGAATACGCACAAAAATCTATACAGGCGCAGAGGTTTTTGTTGATGATGATATTTTCTTTGCAAAAGACCTTAAGCGGCTTACAATAAATCAATCAAAATATCTCTTAATTGAATTCAGTTTTTACGGGCTCAGAATCAGACATGTTTCTGAATATTTAAATGAGCTGTTTTCAATGGGGGTTGTGCCTATTATTGCCCATCCCGAGAGATATGAATTTTTTCAGAATGACTATGATGCCATAAATGAATTTGCTTCAAGAGGTGTGCTGTTTCAGCTGAATGCAGGCAGTCTTGCCAGCCGTGACGGCCGTGAAGAGTTTGAGTTGGCTTATGAGATGGCCTTTAAAGGAGTGGCTTCGTTTATTGCCACTGACGCTCACTCACTTCAATACAGACCTAATGATATGGTGCAGATGCTCAGGGCTTTCCCTCAGGACATTAATCCTGAGCATATGAACAAAATGCTGGTGGTAAATCCTCAGATCGTACTCAGCGATGACGATATGCCGAGAATCCGTTACCGCCGAATTGAAAAGCGTAGATTTTATTGACAATATACCTGGTGTTTTGATATAATTCTTTTTCAGGAGTGATTTAAATGAATCAAGACAGATTTGAACAAGTTCCTCATAATATATACGATGACGGCTCTTCAATTGATATTATAAAGCTGTTTAAAAGCATCATCAGCAAGCTGTGGATTATTCTGCTTGTTGGTGTTGTAGGTGCAGCTTCAGGGTATATTATTTCTGAGTCAACTTATATAAGACAGTATTCTGCCTCAACAACCCTTGCATTTATGCAGACTCAGTATGTCAGGGTTACTGACTATTCGGAAACAGGTGAGGCTGATACATATGTTCAAGAGCATACAACATTCTACACACAGGATGTTGTTAACCGTTATCAGCGTTTGCTTACAAGTGATGCGATGGTATCAAAAATCAAAACTGCTCTTGATGCCCAGGGTCTGTCAACAGTTTATTCTGAAGGTTTTATCAGGGGTTCTCTTACAATTTCAGGTGTTGATAACTTGCCTGGATTTTTTGTTATCAAAGTAACAAGTGTTGACAGCGGTTATTGTGAACGCGCATTAAAAATTGTTATGGACGAATTTGAAACTTACATAAACGGCTTTGATAACACTATCAGCATCAGCGTTATCAATGAGCCGACAGCACCCGGTGTAAGTAATGATTCAGGTTCAATCGCCAATGCAATGTACGGTTTTATCATCGGTGCTGCATTAGTTGTAATTATTATCTTCTTCTCAGTTATAGTTTCTGACACAATTCAGAATATGGATAACCTTAAAGCGGTTACAGGTGCTAAGGTTTTAGGTGCAATTCCTGTAATAGAAAAGCCAAACGGCTTGTTTATGAAAAAGAAGGTCCCGTCAGGCTCGTTACTTATTACTGATGAGCAAAAGGTTTCGTTCTCTTTTGTTGAGAGCTTCAAGGCAATCAGAACAAAGCTTGAAAATGTATATACTGATAAAGGTCACAAGTGCTTTGTTGTTACAAGTACTTATGAGGATGAAGGTAAAACCACTACATCTGTTAATATCGCAGTTGCTCTTGCTCAGAAAGGCAAATCAGTTCTTCTTATGGACTGCGACTTCAGAAAGCCTGCTGTTTTGAGAGCGGTTGGCGTTAAGAGTGACACAAGATATGGCTTGATCCCTATTATCAAAGGCACTTCAACATATGTAGATTCAATTAAATTTATTAAATCGTTGGGTATTTTTGTATTGCCTACCGGCGGTGTATCACTTAAATCAACAGAAGTTCTTGATGCTGAGAAGGTGCGCAATGTAATTGAGCAGGCGAGAAAAGAGTTTGATTATATTATCATTGACTCTCCGCCCACTCACGTTGTTACTGACAGTTTGGTTATTGCTCCTCTTGCTGACGGCATTATTTACTGTGTAAGAAATGACTATGCAAAAGCAAGTGAAATAACAAGAACAGTTGAAGAAATCCGTGGTGCAGGTATTGAAATTATCGGTACAATTCTTACTATGAGTACCGGTGAAGAAAATAATCGCTATTACAAAAAGAAAGGCTACTACCGAAGAAGAGGCGGTCGCTACGGACGTTACGGCTACGGTAAGAAAAAAGGTTCTTACGGAGCGTATGGTGATTACGGCGGATACGGCGGATACGGCGGTTATGGCGGCTACGGTTATTCCAGCGGTTACGGCTACGGCAGCAGCTACGGCGGTTATGATAACAGCTATGGCGGCTACAGCGGTCAGGGTGGCTCCGGCGGATTCGGAAGCTACGGAAAAGGAAGCGGAACAGAGAATAAATAAGCAGGGAAGTGAATCTTATGTCAAACAGAATATTTCTTTCACCACCTCATATGAACGGAACTGAAATGAATTTCGTAAACGAAGCCTTTGAGACAAATTGGGTTGCTCCTTTCGGTGCCAATCTTACGGGCTTTGAAGGTGACATGAGTAAGTACCTTTCAATAAATAAATCTTTAGCACTTTCTTCGGGAACAGCTGCTATGCACCTTGCTTTGATGTATATTGGTGTCAAGAAAGGGGATCTGGTTTTTTGTTCTGATCTTACTTTTGCTGCAAGCTGTAATCCTGCTGTGTATATCGGAGCAGAGCTTGTCTTTATTGATTCTGATTATGAAAGTCTTAATATGAGCCCGGTTGCACTTGAAAAGGCTTTTGAAAAGTACGCTAAGATAAATAAACTGCCGAAAGCGGTAATAATTGTTGATCTTTATGGTAATCCTGCAAATTATGATAAGCTGCTTCCGATTTGTGAAAAGTATTCCGTGCCTGTTATTGAAGATGCAGCAGAAGCCCTCGGTGCTGAATACAAAGGGAAAAAATGCGGCACTTTCGGAAAGATAAGTATTTTTTCTTTTAACGGAAATAAGATCATTACAACTTCCGGCGGCGGAATGGCTTGTTCTGAAGATGCAGACGCGATAAGAAAAATGCATTTCTGGGCAAACCAGTCAAAGGAACCTGTTAATTTCTATTTCCACAAAGAAATCGGTTACAATTACAGAATGTCAAATATATGTGCAGGAATAGGCAGAGGTCAGATGAATACACTTGATGAAAGAGTGGAATCCCGCAGGTCTGTTAATGAATATTATAAAAAAGCTTTTGCAGATTTGCCTGTTGAGTTTATTTCTGTAACTGATGGCGGTAAATCAAATTGCTGGTTATCTGTTTTAACTATAAACAGAGATTGTACCGTTACACCTGATGAAATTATTGACGCTCTTGAAAAAGAAAACATAGAGTCACGCCGTGTGTGGAACCCGATGCATTGTCAGCCCGTTTTTGCTCATTGTGATTACATAAGCGGTAATGAAGGAAATGTAGGCGAGGATGTTTTCAAAAGGGGAGTGTGCTTGCCGTCAGGATCATCAATGAGTGAAAGTGATCTTGACCGTGTATGTTCGGTTGTAAGGTCTGTTTTCAGCAAATAATCCTCTGAATTCGTATACATTTATATATATGTGTTTATACGGCTGTTTTTTGTGAAAAAAATGCAGAAAAAACAGAACTGAAAAAACATCAAAAAAATTCTAAAAAAAGTCAAAAAAATGCTTGACATGTGAAGCGTACTGTGGTATCATTCTACAGTACGCTATATTATTATGTAGTATGGTGTGTAGATATGCGTTGATGTGGGATGTGGCAACTCGTAGAAGTTGGGAACTCTCGCGGAGTATGTCCGATTTTAAACCGGGCGCAAGAATAACGAGCACACAGAAGTTCGCTTCCCTTAGCGGACTAACTATGTGTGTAAGTGCGTTTTGAACGATGCACACTACCCGGAACTAACCCATTCCGGTTTTTAAATGTGAAGGGTGGAAACACCCGGACGAGTTGAGAAAATGTTCAAAACGAATGCCCGCCAAATTTTAAGGAGGCAGAATCATGGCAGTTAAGGGAAAGATCAGAATCAGACTCAAGGGCTATGACCACAGCCTTGTCGACAAGGCAGCAGAAAAGATTGTTGAAACTGCAAAGCGCACAAACGCTCAGGTTTCAGGTCCCGTTCCGCTCCCCACCGAGAAGGAAGTAGTTACAGTTCTTCGCGCAGTTCATAAGTACAAAGATTCTCGTGAACAGTTTGAACAGCGCACACACAAAAGGCTTATCGACATTATCAGACCGTCAGCTAAGACCGTTGACGCTTTGAAAGGTCTTGAGCTTCCCGCAGGCGTAGAAATCGAAATCAAACTTTGATTAGCGCCGCAGGTCATGTTGGCTCAGCCAACCAATAACCTATAAGGAGGAAAATTAAATGAAAAAAGGTCTTATCGGTAAGAAAATCGGCATGACACAGATTTTCGACGAAAAAGGTAACGTAATCCCCGTTACAGTAATCGAAGCCGGTCCTTGCGCAGTTGTTCAGAAGAAGACTGCTGAGAACGACGGTTATCAGGCTGTTCAGGTAGGTTACGGCGACGTGAAAGCACAGCGCGTTAACAAGCCTATGAAAGGTCACTTTGACAAAGGCAATGTTGCCCCCAAGAAGGTTCTCAAAGAGTTCCGTCTTTCAGACATCGATTCAGTAAATGTTGGCGACATCCTCAAAGCAGACTTGTTTGAAGTAGGCGAGAAGGTTGACGTAATCGGCACAAGCAAAGGTAAAGGTACAGCCGGCGTAATTAAACGTTGGAACTTTGCAAGACTCAGAGAAAGCCACGGTACAGGCCCTGTTGCAAGAAACGGTGGTTCACTCGGTGTTATCGACCCCGCCAGAATCTTCAAGGGCAAAAAGATGGCAGGTCACCTCGGTGCTGAGCGTGTTACAATTCAGAATTTGACAGTTGCCAAGGTTGATGCAGAAAACAACCTCATCGCAGTTAAGGGCGCAATTCCGGGTCCTAAGGGCGGTATCGTTGTTATCGCAGACGCTAAGAAAGCTTAAGGAAGGAGTGTAATGTATGCCTAATTGTTCAGTATTTGACAGCAAAGGTAAGAAGGTTTCAGATATCGAACTTGCAGAATCAGTTTTCGGTATTGAGCCCAACCAGTCAGCTATGCATCTTTGCGTAGTAAACTATCTTGCAAACCAGCGCCAGGGCACACAGTCCACTAAAACTCGTTCCGAAGTTAGTGGCGGCGGTAAAAAGCCTTGGAGACAGAAGGGAACAGGCCGTGCACGTCAGGGTTCAACAAGATCTCCTCAGTGGACACACGGTGGTATTGCTCACGGTCCCAAGCCTCGTGAGTACGGTTTCTCAATCAATAAGAAGGTAAAGAGACTTGCTATGAAGTCAGCTCTTTCATCAAAAGTAGCTGCTGCTGAAATGGTAGTTCTTGACAGCCTTGAGCTTGGAGCAATCAAAACTAAGGACGTAGTAAGCGTTCTTTCATCACTTGAAACAGGTAAGAAGGTTCTTATCGTTCTTCCTGAAAAGAATGATGTAATTTACAGAAGCGCTCGTAACATCGCAGGTGTTCAGGTTTCACTTGTAAGCACTCTCAATGTTTACGACATTCTTAACTGTGACACAATGGTTGTTCTTAAGGATGCAGTTTCTAAGATCGAGGAGGTTTACGCATGAGTAAAGCAGCACAGGATATTATCCTCCGCCCGATTATCACAGAAGAAAGCATGATGGGCACAGTTGAAAAGAAATACACTTTCGCTGTTGCTAAGACTGCTAACAAAATTGAAATCGCAAAGGCTGTTGAAGAGCTTTTCTCATCAAAGCCCGGCGACATTAAAGTAGCAAAGGTTAACACAATCAACTGCAAAGGTAAGCTTCGCAGACAGGGCCGTTTCGAAGGCTTCACAGCTTCTTGGAAAAAGGCTATCGTTACCCTCGCTGAAGATTCAAAGACCATCGAGTTCTTCGACGGCATGATGTAATAACAACTTAAGCGGTAATGTATGGAGTTTGACATCTCCGCTAAGCCGCTTGAATCACTTGAAAAGGAGTGTGAAAAAATGTCGATTAAAGTTTATAAGCCGACCACAAACGCTCGTCGTGATATGTCGGTTACTGATTATTCAGAGCTTTCAAAAGTTGCTCCTGAAAGAAGCTTGCTCGCACCTTTGAGCAACAAATCAGGACGTAACAGCTACGGCAGAATCACCGTTCGTCATCGCGGCGGCGGAAACCGTAGAAAATATCGTATTATCGACTTCAAGAGAGATAAGTTTGGTGTAACAGCTGAGGTTCTTACACTTGAGTATGACCCCAACCGTTCAGCTCACATCGCTCTTGTAAAATATGAGGATGGCGAGAAGAGATACATCATCGCTCCTGCAGGCCTCAAAGTAGGCGATAAGGTTATGGCAGGCCCCGAGGCTGACATTAAGCCCGGCAACGCACTTCCTCTTATCAACATCCCTACAGGTACTTTTGTACACAACGTTGAGCTTTATCCCGGTCGCGGCGGCCAGCTCGCTCGTGCAGCAGGTAATGCAGCTCAGCTCATGGCTAAGGAAGGTCCTTACGCCCTTCTTCGTCTTCCTTCAGGCGAACTCAGAAACGTTCCCAACGGTTGCATGGCAACAGTTGGTGTTGTTGGTAACACAGACCATGAAAACGTTAAGATTGGTAAAGCCGGTCGTAAACGTCATATGGGCTGGAGACCTACAGTTCGCGGTTCTGTAATGAACCCCAATGACCATCCTCACGGTGGTGGTGAAGGTAAGTCACCCATCGGTCGTCCCGGTCCTGTTACACCTTGGGGCAAACCTGCTCTCGGTTACAAGACACGTAAGACCAAGAAAGCATCAGACAAACTTATCGTTAAACGTCGTAACGGCAAATAAGTCGAAAGGAGATAAAGATAATGGGCAGAAGCGTAAAGAAAGGCCCCTATGTCCGTCCCGAGTTGCTTAAGAAAGTAATCGAGATGAACGAAAAGGGCGAGAAAATTGTTCTTAAAACATGGAGCCGCAGCTCCACAATCTTCCCTGACTTTGTCGGCCACACATTTGCAGTTCATGACGGACGCAAACATGTTCCCGTGTATGTTACAGAGGACATGGTAGGCCATAAGTTAGGCGAATTTGCACCTACAAGAACTTACAGAGGTCATGCAGGTTCAAAAACATCAAACAACGGTAAATAATCGGCAAAGGAGTGTGTAATAAAATGGAAGCAACAGCGAAAGTTACTTATGTTCGCATAGCGCCCAGAAAGGTTCAGATCGTTCTTGACCTTATCAGAAATAAGCCTGTTGAAGAAGCAATGGCTATCCTCAAGCACACGCCAAAGGCCGCGTGTGAACCGCTTGCAAAGCTTCTTAAATCAGCAGTTGCAAATGCGGAAAACAACAAAAACATGGACGTTACAAGACTTTACGTAGCACAGTGCTTCGTATGTCAGGGTCCTACTCTTAAACGTATCAGACCAAGAGCACAGGGTCGTGCATTCAGAATCAACAAAAAGACTTCGCACATCACAATGGTGCTCAAAGAAGCAGAATAAGCGAGGAGGAGGTTTACAAATGGGCCAGAAAATTAATCCAACCGGTTTAAGAATCGGTGTTATCAAAAACTGGGAATCACGTTGGTACGCCAACAAAGGCACATTCGGCGATACACTCGTTGAAGACTACAACCTTCGTGAATACCTTCTTGAAACTCTCGCTCCCGCCGGTGTACCTAAGGTAGAAATCGAAAGAGATGCTAACCGTGTGTACATCAACATTCACTGCGCAAAGCCCGGCATGGTAATCGGCCGTGGCGGTTCAGAGATTGAAAAGCTCAAGGCAATTTGTGCTAAGAAGCTTGGCGGTGACAAGCAGGTTTCAATTAACATTATTGAAATCAAGCAGCCTGATCTCGATGCTCAGCTTGTAGCTGAAAACATCGCATCTCAGCTTGAAAGACGTATTTCTTTCCGTCGTGCACTTAAGCAGTCTATCGGACGTGCAATGAAGCTCGGCGCAAAGGGTATCAAAACTCAGGTTTCAGGTCGTATCGGCGGCGCTGAAATCGCTCGTACAGAGCAGTACCATGAAGGTACAATTCCGCTTCAGACAATCCGTGCTGACATTGACTACGGTTTTGCAGAAGCTAAAACAACTTATGGACGCATCGGCGTTAAAGTTTGGGTTTATAAAGGAGAGGTTCTTCACGATACCGCAACTCGCAGACCCAGACGCCGCAGGGAAGGAGGAGCTAAATAATGCTGTTACCTAAGCGCGTTAAACACCGCAGAGTGCAGAGAGGTCGTCTTAAGGGTAAGGCTACCAGAGGTAATACAGTTACTAATGGTCAGTACGGTATTCAGGCTCTCGAACCTGCATGGATCACATCAAACCAGATCGAAGCAGCCCGTATTGCTATGACTCGTCATATCAAGCGTGGTGGTAAAGTTTGGATCAAGATTTTCCCCGACAAGCCAATCACAGAGAAGCCCGCTGAAACTCGAATGGGTTCAGGTAAAGGTTCTCCCGAATATTGGGTTGCCGTTGTTAAGCCCGGCAGAGTTCTTTTTGAAATTGCCGGCGTTGATGAGGAACTTGCACGTGAGGCTCTTCGCCTTGCAGCTAACAAGCTCCCCATTAAATGTAAATTTGTTACTAAGGAAGAAACGGGTGGTGAGCAGTAATGAAAGCTAGTGAAATCAGAAAGATGTCCGCAGCTGAGCAGGAAGCAAAGCTTCACGATTTGAAGGACGAGCTCTTTAAACTGCGTTTCCAGCAGGCCATTAACCAGCTCGACAACCCAATGCGTATTAATGCCGTTAAAAAAGATATCGCAAGAATCAAGACTGTTCAGCGTGATATCGAACTTCACGGCGCTAATTCGTGAGAAAGGGAGGTAGATTTTAATGGAAAAAAGAAACCTCAGAAAAACTCGTGTAGGCATTGTTAGCAGCGACAAGATGGATAAGACTGTTGTTGTTTCAGTTAAGGATAAGGTAAAGCATCCTCTTTATAAGAAGATTATTAACCGTACCATTAAACTTAAAGCACACGATGAGAACAATGAATGCGGCATCGGTGACCGCGTACTTGTAATGGAAACTCGTCCTCTTTCAAAAGATAAGAGATGGCGCGTAGTAGAAATTATCGAGAAAGCCAAATAATGGCGCAGGTGTAAGGAGGCCTATATTGTGATACAGCAAGAAAGTAACCTCAAAGTAGCTGACAACACGGGCGCTAAAGAGATCAGATGTATCCGCGTTCTCGGTGGCTCAGGCAGAAGATATGCTAACATCGGTGACGTAATCGTTGCTTCAGTTAAAAAAGCAACACCCGGTGGAGTTGTCAAAAAAGGTGAGGTAGTAAAAGCAGTAGTTGTTCGTTCAGCAAGCGGTGTTCGTCGTAACGACGGCACATACATCCGCTTCGATGAGAATGCAGCTGTTATTATCAGAGAAGATAAAAATCCCAGAGGAACTCGTATTTTTGGACCGGTAGCAAGAGAGCTTCGTGAAAAAGATTTCACAAAGATCTTGTCACTCGCTCCCGAAGTACTTTAATCAGGGGGTGCAGAAGATGAACAAAGTACACGTTAAGACTGGTGATACAGTCGTAGTTATCAATGGTAAAAACCGTGGTGCAAGAGGTAAGGTGCTTCAGGTAAGCCCTTCTGAAGGCAAGGTTATCGTTGAAGGTATTAACATTGTTACTAAACATGTTAAACCCAGAAAAATGGGTCAGCAGGGCGGCCTTCTCAAGGCAGAAAGCGCTCTCTACGCAGACAAAGTTCAGCTTGTTTGCCCCAAATGCGGTCAGCCCACAAGAGTTGGCCACAAAGTAAATGCTAAAGGCAAGAAAGTCCGTGTTTGTAAGAAAGACGGTTGCCACGCAGAATTTGAATAAGGAGGAGCATGACATATGGCAAGATTAAAGGAAACTTATGTTAACGAAGTCGCACCGGCTTTGATGAAAAAGTTTGAATACAAGAGTGTCATGCAGATTCCTAAGCTTGACAAAATCGTTATCAATGTTGGCTGCGGCGAAGCAAGAGACAACCCCAAGGTTGTAGATGCTATCGTTAGCGATATTCAGCAGATCACAGGTCAGAAGCCTGTTCTCTGTAAAGCTAAAAAGTCAGTTGCTAACTTCAAGCTTCGTGAAGGTATGACCATTGGTGTTAAAGTAACACTCCGTGGTGAGAGAATGTATGAATTCCTTGACAGATTCTTCAATCTCGCACTTCCACGAGTAAGAGACTTCAGAGGTATCAACCCCAACTCTTTTGACGGTAGAGGTAACTACTCTATGGGTATCAAAGAGCAGTTGATTTTCCCTGAAATCGATTACGATAAGATCGACAAGGTAAGAGGCATGGACATTTGCTTCGTTACAACAGCTAATACAGACGAAGAAGCTCGTGAGTTACTCACACTTATGGGCGCTCCGTTCTCAAAGTAAGGAGGTATTATTGTGGCCAAGACAGCTATGAAAGTTAAGCAGGCAAGACCCGCTAAATATTCATCAAGACAGTACAACAGATGCAAAATCTGCGGCAGGCCTCATGCCTACCTCCGTAAGTACGGAGTTTGCCGTATTTGCTTCAGGGAACTTGCTCACGCAGGTCAGATTCCCGGAGTTAAAAAAGCTAGTTGGTAAGAGAGCAGTTGCATAAAGGAGGTTGACGGTATGCAGATTACTGATTCCATCGCCGACATGTTAACAAGAATCCGTAACGCAAGTTCGGCTAAACATGATTCGGTTAAGGTTCCCGCATCCAACATGAAGAAAGCGATTGCTCAGATTCTTGTTGATGAGGGTTATGTAAAAAGTTTTAAAGTTGAAGATGATGGCAAACAGGGCATGATCGAGATCGTTCTCAAATACGGCCCCAACAAAACATCAGCTATCACAGGTTTACGCAGAGTTTCTAAGCCCGGCTTGCGTATCTATACAAACGTTGAGGATATGCCCAAGGTTATGAAAGGCCTTGGTATCGCAATCCTTTCAACACCCAAGGGTATTTTGACTGATAAGGACGCTCGCAAAGCCAACGTTGGCGGCGAAGTTCTTGCATTCGTCTGGTAAGGAGGTGCTGTTAGAATGTCACGTATAGGTAGATTACCGATTGCTATTCCTGCAGGTGTAGACGTAACAATCGACGGCAGCACTGTTACAGTTAAAGGTCCTAAAGGAACACTTACCAGAACAGTGCACAGCAACATCACAGTTGCTAAAGAGGGCGAAACAGTTGTTGTTTCTCGTCCTAATGACGATAAGATGAACCGTTCTCTTCACGGTCTCACAAGAACACTTATCGCTAACATGATCCAGGGCTGTAACGAAAGCTACAGCAAAGAGCTTGACATCATCGGTATCGGTTATCGTGTTGCAGTTCAGGGCAGCGAGCTTCAGATGAACCTCGGTTTCTCACATCCTGTAAACATGCAGATCCCCGAAGGTGTTACTGTTGAAGTTCTTGTTCCTGTATCACCCGCAAAAATCCGTATTTCCGGTCCTGACAAGCAGAAGGTAGGTCAGTTTGCCGCTAATATCCGCGAAAAGCGTCCTCCGGAACCTTATAAGGGTAAGGGCATCAAGTATGTTGATGAAGTTATCCGTCGTAAAGAAGGTAAAGCCGGTAAGGGCGGCAAATAAGAGTCTAAATGAAGGAGTGAAACACTTATGGTTAACAGACCTGATAGTAATAAGGCAAGAATCAAGCGCCACACAAGAGTTCGTGGTAAGATTTCAGGCACAGCTGAGTGTCCTCGCCTTAATGTATTCCGCTCTCTCAAGAATATCTACGCTCAGTTAATTGACGATGTTAATGGTGTTACCCTTGCATCTGCTTCAACTGTAGAAAAGGACTTCGAGGAGTACGGCGGAAACAAAACCGCAGCTCACAAAGTGGGCGAATTATTGGCAAAAAGAGCCGCTGAAAAAGACATTACAGAGTGTGTTTTTGACCGTGGCGGTTACATTTATCACGGCCGTGTGCAAGAGCTGGCCGAAGGCGCCCGTGAGGGTGGCCTCAAGTTCTAAGTAAGGAGGAATTACTTTTGGCTAAGATTGATGCATCGGCTATGGAGCTTCAGGAAAGAGTAGTTGCCATCAACAGAGTTTCCAAAACAGTAAAGGGCGGTCGTATCTATAAGTTCGCAGCTCTTGTTGTTGTTGGCGATGGTAACGGCACAGTTGGTTTTGGTATGGGTAAGTCAGGCGAAGTTCCTGACGCTATCCGCAAAGGCATTGAAGATGCAAAGAAAAATCTTATCAAGGTTTCACTTAAGGGCACAACAATCCCTCACGAAATCATTGGTAAGTTCGGCGCAGGTGTTGTTCTTCTTAAACCGGCAGCACCCGGTACCGGCGTTATCGCAGGCGGCCCGGTTCGTGCCGTTGTTGAAACAGTAGGTATTAAGGACATCCGTTCTAAAGCACTTCGTTCCAACAACCCCTGCAATGTAGTTAGAGCTACTATCGACGGACTTTCAAAGCTTCGCAGCATTGACGAAGTAGCAGCAGTTCGCGACAGATCAGCTAAAGAAATTTTAGGTTAAGGAGGGTGGACACAATGGCAAAACTTCAGGTTAAACTTGTAAAAAGCTTAATCGGCAGCAAGAAAGATCAGATTGCCACCGCCCATGCACTTGGTCTTCATAAAATCGGTGATGTTTCGGTTCAGCCCGAAAATCCCCAGACCTTAGGTAAGGTGAAGAAGATCGCTCACCTTATCCAGGTAAGCGAAGCATAAGCAAGGAGGTGCGAAGTATGAAGTTGCACGAACTTTCACCGGCAGCTGGCTCAACAAAGGAGCGCAAGCGTATCGGTAGAGGTGCAGGTTCCGGTCAGGGTAAGACTGCTGGCAAAGGTCACAAGGGTCAGAAAGCCCGTGCCGGTAGAGGCATGCGTGCCGGATTTGAAGGCGGTCAGATGCCTTTGCAGAGACGAGTTCCCAAGAGAGGCTTTAACAACATTTTCCGCAACGTAGTTGTTACAGTTAATGTTTCAGACCTCGAAGCAAGATTTGACAACGGCGCAGTTGTTGATGTTGCTGCTCTTAAAGATGCAGGTCTCGTTAAAAATTACTTTGACGCAGTTAAGGTTCTTGGTAATGGTGAAATCACAAAGAGCCTTGAAGTTAAGGTAAATGCTTATTCTGAGTCTGCCAAACAGAAGATTGAGGCAGCCGGAGGAAAGGCTGAGGTGATTTAACATGTTTCAGACTTTTGCTAATGCATGGAAAATCCCCGAACTCAGAAAAAAGATTTTATTCACAGCTTTAATTCTTTTAGTTTTTAGAATTGGTTCAGCTATTCCTGTTCCCTTCATTAACGTTGGCGAAAACGGTATTTTCGACTTCGCTAATAACGCAGCAATGCAGGGTACTTTCATGGAATACCTGACAATGATGACTGGTAATGCTTTTAACTACGGTACGATTTTCGCTATGTCAATTACACCGTACATCAACAGCTCCATCATCATGCAGTTGCTCACCGTTGCAATTCCTCCTCTTGAGAGACTTGCTAAAGACGGTGAAGAGGGCAGAAAAAAGATTGCTTCAATCACAAGATTTGTAACAATCGGCCTTGCTCTTCTTCAGAGTACTGCTTATTACTTCTACCTTAACGGTAATAATATGTTGCTTGGCGATGCTGACGGCGCACCTTTCAAAGGTTTTGCAGCAGTTTTCCAGGCAATAGTAATTATTCTCTGTTTCACCGGCGGTACAGCCCTTCTTATGTGGCTTGGTGAGCAGATCAACTCAAACGGTATCGGCAACGGTATTTCACTTATTCTTTTCACAGGTATCGTGTCAAGAATCCCCACACTTGTAGCTCAGCTCTTCTCAAGCGAAGGCGGTTACTTCGTAAAGGGTAATGTTTGGTCTGTTCTTTCAGTTGCTGTTGTTATTGTTCTTCTTCTTATGATTGCTTATATCGTATGGATGGACAATGCAGAGCGTCGTATCCCGGTTCAGTATGCAAAAAGAGTTGTTGGTCGTAAGATGTATGGCGGCCAGAGCACACATATTCCGATTAAGGTTAATATGTCAGGTGTTATGCCCATCATCTTTGCGAGCTCAATCCTTTCTCTTCCTCCCACAATCAACCTTTTCGTTGATGCAAAGGAAGGCACAGGACTTGCAACATTCTTCAGCATTTTCACAAGCTCACATTGGGCTTACGGTATTATGTATTTCGTAATGATTATCTTCTTTGCTTACTTCTATGCAAGCATCCAGTATAATCCCATCGAAATGGCTAACAACATCCGTAAAAACAGTGGTGCTATTCCGGGTATCCGTCCCGGCAAGCCCACATCTGATTATATCAAGAAAATTTTGTCAAGAATCACTTTGCTTGGTGCATTGCTTCTCAGCGTTGTTGCTCTTTTCCCGATCTTGTTCCAGCAGATCACAAAAGTTTGCGGCTACGAAATGGCAATTTCACTCGGCGGTACATCAATCATCATTCTTGTTGGTGTAGCTCTTGAAACAGTTAAGCAGCTTGAATCACAGATGATGATGCGTCACTACAAGGGATTCCTTGATTAATCGGAGGTCGAGAATATGAATTTAATTCTTCTCGGTGCACCGGGTGCAGGTAAAGGCACACAGGCAGAGGTTATCTGCGATAAGCTTCAGATTCCTGCAATTTCAACCGGTAACATCATCCGTGAAGCTCTTGCAAAGGGCACGGAGATGGGCGTTAAAGCCAAATCATACATCGATGCAGGTCAGCTTGTTCCTGATGAAGTAGTTATCGGAATCATTAAAGAAAGACTTGCTAAAGATGATTGCCAGAAAGGATTTATCCTTGACGGTTTCCCCAGAACAATTCCTCAGGCAGAAGCTCTCGATGCAATGGGCGTTGTCATTGACAAAGTAATTGATATCGAAGTTCCTGATGAGAAAATTATCAAAAGAATGTCCGGCAGACGTGTATGCTCAAAGTGCGGTGCTTCTTATCATCTTGAATATAAGAAACCTGCTGCTGAAGGAGTATGTGATGTTTGCGAAGGTGAGCTCATTCAGCGTAAGGATGACCATCCGGACACAGTTCTTGACAGACTCAATGTTTATCATGAACAGACTGAGCCTCTCAAGGATTACTACTCAAAAGCAGGTTTGCTTAAGGTAGTAGAAGGCCAGGAGGAAGTTGCTGACACAACAGCACTCACTCTCAAGGCATTGGAGGATTAAGCATGATAGTGCTCAAAACGAATCACGAGTTAGCGCTGATGCGCGAAGCGTGTGTTATATCGGCAGGAGCATTAAAATTAGCGGGGGAGGCAGTTGAACCCGGCGTAACAACCGCTGAGATTGACAAAATTGCCTTTGATTACATTACCAAGTGCGGCGCTGAGCCCAACTTCCTTGGTTACGGTGGTTTCCCCGCTACCGCATGCATTTCCATAAACGATGAGGTCATTCACGGGATCCCGGGTAACCGAGTTATCAAAGCAGGCGACATCGTCAGTATTGACCTTGGAGCCAGGCTGGGCGGATTTAACGGCGACAACGCTGCTACTTTCGCAGCGGGGGATATTTCACCCGAAGCGAAGCGGCTGTGTGACACTACTGAAGAGAGCCTTTATGTAGGCATTCAGAAAGCTGTTGCAGGCGGCAGAGTCGGCGATATCGGTTCATCGGTAGCGGCTTACTGCGAGGAAAGAGGCTTTTCAGTTGTTCGTGAGTATGTTGGTCACGGCATCGGTAAACAGCTTCATGAAGACCCCAGTGTCCCGAATTACGGCACTCCCGGAAGAGGTGTGCGACTGTTACCGGGTATGACAATTGCCATTGAGCCTATGATAAATATGGGCAAAGCAGGAGTTAAAACATTATCCGATGGTTGGACAGTAAAAACCAAAGACGGTTCACTGTCAGCACACTTTGAACACACGGTGGCTATAACACCGGACGGGCCGGTAATTCTGACCCGGATTTGAGGAGGAAAAAAGCAATGTCAAAACAAGATATGCTTGAACTTGAAGGCGTAGTAATCGAAGCATTACCTAACGCAACATTTCAGGTTGAGTTGGAAAACGGACACAAGATTTTAGCCCATATCTCAGGCAAACTTCGAATGAACTATATTCGAATCCTTCCCGGAGATAAAGTAACGGTTGAGGTATCACCCTATGACCTTACAAGAGGGCGTATCACATGGCGTTCTAAATAACGCAAAACAAATAATTAACAGGCTAATTTTTAAGGAGGGCATTCTAATATGAAAGTCAGACCTTCTGTAAAGAAAATTTGCGAGAAGTGCAAGATCATTAAGCGCAAGGGAAAGATCATGGTAATCTGTGAGAATCCTAAGCACAAACAGCGTCAGGGTTAATCCGACGCAAACCATTCAATGGAGGTGCAACTGACAAATGGCGCGTATTTCAGGTGTTGACCTTCCCAGAGAGAAAAGAGTAGAAATCGCTCTTACTTACATCTTTGGTATAGGTCGTAAGACTGCTAGCGACATTATCGCAGCTACAGGTATCAATCCTGACACAAGAGTTAAGGATTTATCTGAAGAAGACGTTTCAAAATTGCGTGAGTACATCGACCACAACGTTAAAGTGGAAGGTGATCTTCGCAGAGAGACCGCATTCGATATTAAGAGACTTATCGAAATCGGTTGTTATCGCGGTGTTCGTCATCGCAAGGGCCTGCCCGTAAGAGGTCAGCGTTCTAAAACAAACGCCCGTACACGCAAAGGTCCTAAAAAGACTATTGCTAACAAGAAGAAATAATAAGGAGGTAGAATTATGGCACCTAAGGGTTCCGCTAAAAAAGGCACTGCAACCCGCAGACGCCGTGAGCGTAAAAACATCGAGCGCGGAGCAGCTCATATTCAATCCACCTTCAACAACACAATTGTTACTATTACCGATACACAGGGCAACGCTGTTTCATGGGCAAGTGCCGGTGAAATGGGCTTCAGAGGCTCTAAAAAATCAACTCCCTTCGCAGCTCAGACAGCTGCTGAGGTTGCAGCAAAAGCTGCTATTGAACACGGTATGAAAACAGTTGAGGTTTACGTAAAAGGCCCCGGCGCAGGTCGTGAAGCTGCAATCAGAGCATTGCAGACAGCTGGTTTGGATGTAACAATGATTAAAGACGTTACTCCCATTCCTCACAATGGCTGCCGTCCGCCTAAGAGAAGGCGCGTATAAACCTATAATTTCAGGAGGTGTAACTACATGGCAAGATATACCGGTGCGGTTTGTAAATTATGCCGCCGCGAGGGCAAGAAACTTTTCCTTAAAGGTGAAAGATGCTACACACAGAAGTGTGCTCTTGAGCGTCGTTCATATGCTCCCGGCCAGCATGGTCAGAGCCGCAAAAAGACATCGGAATATGGTATGCAGCTTCGTGCTAAACAGCAGGCAAGACGCTACTACGGCATTAACGAAAGCCAGTTCCGTAAATATTTCGCATTGGCAGAGCGCAAGCAGGGTAAGACAGGTGAAAACCTTCTCAGAATCTGTGAAAGCCGCCTTGATAACATTGTTTACCTTTTGGGCTGGGCAAACTCCCGTGCAGAAGGCAGACAGCTTGTAACACACAATCATTACCTTGTAAACGGCAAGAAGGCTAACATTCCTTCAATCCTTCTCAGAGCCGGTGACGTAATCACCATCAAAGAAGACAGCCGTGACAGTGAAAAAATCAAAGCTGTACTCGAAACAAACGGTTCTCGTCCTGTTCCGCAGTGGCTTGACAAAGCATCAGCTTATGAAGCAAAGGTTGTAAATCTTCCGGAACGCGACCAGATCGCAACTCCTGTTGAAGAGCAGCTCATCGTTGAATTCTATTCAAAATAATAACTATTAAGCAGTTTTGCTGTAAATTACAAGGAGGGTTTTGAATGATAGGAATCGAAAAGCCCAAAATCGAAACAGCTGAAGTTTACCCTGACGGTACTTACGGCAGATTCGTAGTTGATCCCCTCGAAAGAGGTTACGGTACAACTCTCGGCAACAGCCTTAGAAGAGTTCTCCTTTCATCTCTTCCGGGTTATGCTATCACATCTGTTAAAATCGAAGGTATTCTTCACGAGTTCACTACTATCCCCGGTGTTAAGGAAGATGTTACTGAGATCGTTCTTAACTTAAAGAGTGTTATTCTTAAAATTCACGGTGATGGCCCCAAAACTATCTATGTAGATATGAAGGGTGAAGGCGAACTCACAGCGGGATGCTTCAAGTGTGATTCGGATGTTGAAATTCTCAACCCCGATCTCCACATCGCTTCCCTTGATTCTGATGCTGATGTTCATATGGAAATCACATGTGACAAAGGCAGAGGTTACGTGTCAGCAGACAAGAATAAGCAAGAAATGCAGCCTGTTATCGGCGTAATTGCTGTTGACTCAATTTTTTCACCTGTTTTAAAAGTTAACTACACAGTTGAGAATACACGTGTTGGTCAAATTACAGACTACGACAAGCTCACACTTGAGGTGTGGACAGACGGTACAATTTCTTCAAAAGAAGCTGTATCCCTTGGTGCCAAGATCCTCAACGATCACCTCAGTCTCTTCGGTGACCTCTCAGATGAGGCATTTGAAACAGAGATTATGGTAGAAAAGAGCAAGAGTGGCAAAGAGAAAGCTCTGGAGATGACCATTGAGGAACTTGACCTGTCAGTGCGTTCTTTCAACTGCCTGAAGAGAGCAGGTATTAACACAGTTGAAGATTTGATCGGTAAGTCAGAGGACGATATGATGAAAGTTCGTAACCTCGGCAGAAAGTCACTTGATGAAGTTGTTGCAAAACTCGCTTCATTGGGTTATGACCTTCGCAGAGACGACGAATAATTTTCGCTGTATTTCGAATTTAAGGAATCCAACCTATTAACGGTAAAGGAGTGATTTTAATGCCCGGTTCCAGAAAGCTTGGTAGAGCAACAGACCATCGTTTGTCAATGCTCAGAGGCATGGTAACTTATCTTTTAGAGAGCGGCAGAATAGAAACCACCGTTACAAGGGCAAAGGAAGTTCGCGCAATGGCTGAAAAAATGATCACCATTGCTAAAGATAACAACCTTCATGCAAGAAGACAGGTTTTAGCTTACGTTACTAAAGAGGACGTAGTTAAAAAGCTTTTTGATGAAATTGCCCCCAAATATAAGGACGTTAACGGCGGCTATTGCCGTATCATCAAAACAGGAGCTCGTCGCGGTGACGCTGCAGAAATGTGCATCATCGAACTCATCGACCCTGCAAACAAATAAGTTAAACCAAAATAAGAGCTACCCGTGAGGGTAGCTCTTTTAGTTTTTTCTGAATAACATACGTTTTAACCATTGAGTTTCTTCTTTATCAACTGCTCTAAAAAGCCATAGAATAAAAACATATAACACAACTTCAATTAAAACAAATAAAATTGCCGTTGTTTTAAAATCAGTGTTCAGGTTTAAAATATTACCCGAAATTTCACCGCAAAGGCAAGAACTGACAATTCCGAAAAATGGGATAATCATATCGCGAACCAAGTCAACAGACACTTCACTCACAACACATAACCGTCTGAAGCTTAACACAAAATTGATTAGTTCACCGAGATAAATTACAAGAACGTATCCTTTTATACCCATAACGGGAACAAGAAAATACACAAGAGCCACACAGCTGCCGGCATCAATAATGTTATATTTCATATAGCTCATTTGCTGGTCAAGACCTTTAAGCATCCCGTCAACGGCAGTGTCCATATACATAACTATCACCAATGGCGCTAAAATTTTTATGTAAAAGCCGCAATCACTATTTCCGTAAAAAGCAAATGAAAGCCTGTCTGCGTTAAAAAACATTATGCCGGCAGTCCCGATTGAAAACATCATAACCAAGTGGATAACTCTTTTTATTATGTAATGAATTCTTGTATATTGTTTTGATACGTAATGTGAAGATATTTCAGGCACAAGTAGCCCTGAAAGTGAAGAAATCAGTGCTGCAGGATAAAGAATCACAGGCAAAGTCATTCCATGAACAATGCCGTAGGTGGCAATTGCCCCGTCTTGCGACCCGTTTGCCTTTTTTAATCCCTTAGGGATGAGCATATGCTCAACAGTTGTTAATAATGATCGCATTTCTGATCCTACTGCATCAGGTAACGCAATTCTTAATATATTTTTCCGTATATTCTTGCTGAATTTTTCAGTTTCCCTTAATGATGTCAGGCGGTATGCTGTGTATGAACAGCTTAATGAAAATATTTCTGCAAGGCTTATTCCGCAAACAATTGCATTACAGAAATCTGCAGGATTTTTTTGAGAAATTTTTCCTATAAAAAATACGGTTATTCCGATTTTAAAAATCTGCTCAGCAAACTGAATGGCAGTGTATCTCATCACTTTACTTTCAGAGGTGAAATACCCGTTGAGTGCGGCCGACATAGAAACAAAAGGCAGACTCACACTTAGAATTTTTAATGAATCTGCGGCACCTGAGTTTTCTATCCATTCAGAAGCTATGGTTTCTGCCCCCGCAATAAGAAATAAACCGACTGCAGTGCCGCAGAAAAAACCGTAAAACAAACATCTTTTCATAATCTTACGCTGATTTTGTCTTCCGAGAGCGAGGCTGTCTGCCACAAGGCGCATTGATGCAAGACGGATTCCCGCAACTGAAAAAGTAATTGCCATTGCATAAACTGTGGAAATAAGTTGAAATAAACCGATTCCTTCGGCGCCGATAATATTTGTCAGATAAATGTTAAAGCTCATTGAAACCGTGCGCATCAGAAAAGAAGATGCCGTAAGCATAATAGTGTTGATAAGAAGTTTTCTTGCATTACTCATATAATCACCGAAGTTATTAGTTTTATGTTGTAAAAAAATATGTTTTATGATAAAATTGCAAAGAGGTGAGTTTGATGAAAAAATTAATCAGCTTGATTTTGTCTGTTGTAATAATTTTTTCTTGCGTAACGGTTGCTTTTGCACAAGAGGATGATTATGTTCCCACCATTCACATAACAGGTATGGCAAACACAAGCCTTGTTATGGATTTAGGACTTGAAACCGAAAAGCAGGTTTTCGGCGCTGAGGAAGAGGATATGAACACAATGATCGAAAACCTCATTGCTCCCGTGCTTTTTTTCCTTCTCGGCGGCAGTGAAAAGCTTTTTGCCAAGTCGCTGGTAGCGGCAGTGAAGCCTGTTTTTGAATACATAAAATATGATGTAAACGGCGAATCTGCTTATAATGTCACTATTGAGCGTCAGCCCAAGGTAAGCTATGGTTACAGCTCATTTATCTATGACTGGCGCGCTGACCCGATGGTTGTTGCTGACGAGCTGAGAGCATTTGTTGAAGAGGTAAAGGCTTATTACGGCAGTGAAAAGGTTAATCTCATTGCTGAAAGTATGGGCGGAGTTATAGCTTCTGCTTATATTTATAAATACGGCTATTCTGATTTGAATGCCGTTATTTACCGTTCAACAGCAATGTACGGTCTCACCCTTATCGGCGAGCTTTATACAGGTAAGTTTGATCTTAAAGCAAAAGAGCTTGCAGGATATATCAACAACTTTATGCTCGGTGAGTCTTCACAGCAGGTGGTTATCCGCAGTCTGATTAAAAATGTTGCTCCGCTTATAGTTAATCCTCTTGTTAACAAAATTGACCGTTTCTTTGAAAACGAAAGCGAATATATTTACGATGAATTTTTAATTGATATTTTTGGTTATCTTCCCGGCTTGTGGAGCTTTGTCCCCAATGAATATTACGAAGAAGCCAAAGATTTTATGCTTGATGAAACTGAAAACGCCAAGCTTATTGAAAAAATTGATGTTTATCAGTATGAAGTCAGACCTGCAATTAATTCCACCATCAAATCAATGGAGGCTGACGGAGTAACCGTTGCTTTTGTTTCTCATTACGGATTCAGTGCAATCCCTGCCACACAGAATAAGTCATATATGGCAGATGCATTAATTGACACAAAATATACCTCAGGCGGTGCGGTCTGCAGTAATTACGGTGAAACATTAGGTGATGATTATGTTCAGGCTGTTAATGACGGGCATAACCACATTTCACCTGACAGAATGATTGACGCTTCAACCTGCCTGCTGCCTGAAAAAACCTGGTTTGTCAAGGGTATGCTTCACACATGGTACAGTGATGATTACAGTGATTTGTATGCATATATCCTTGAGCAGAATGGTGCTGCAACCGTTCATTCAAACCCGAAGTTCCCTCAATTTTTGATGAATAATGAAGATGACGGAACAACACTTCCCATGACTGAAGAGAATATGACTTTTAATAATGATGAAGTGACCTTTGCAGTAGTGATTGATTTTATCAAAGGTCTGTTTGCATAAAAAGATTAACGACGGATATTTAGCTATCCGTCGTTTTTTTGTTGACAAAAGAATATAATTTTGATAAAATACCATTCGTTGAATATATGGAAGCGTATCGAAGTGGTCATAACGGGACTGACTCGAAATCAGTTGTACCTCACGGTACCGTGGGTTCGAATCCCACCGCTTCCGCCAAAGAATAACCGCAATCTTTCGGGGTTGCGGTTATTTTGATTTTATGTTATGATTTATTTTGGTGATGATATTATGAAAAATTTATCTCTTAATCAAATTATAAATACTGATTTCAAGATAAGTGCTGAAAGCCCTGTGCTTCGCCCTTTTGACGGCTCGGTTGTTGTTGCTGACCCGTCTTTGCTTACCCCTGAAAACAGTCACGATAATAAATGGCATATGTTCTGCCATACAAATCTCGGTGTCTATCATTTTATAAGCGATGACGGAATCAAGTTCAAAAGGGTTCAGAAGGTTGTTCCAAGAGCAATGCGCCCGAACATAAATAAAATTGACGGCAGATATTATATGTTTTATGAGCGTACACGTTCTCTTACTGCGAATGCATTGAACGTTGTGAATGCTGTTCCCTGGAAGTCTGAAATCTATGTTACAGAAAGCGACGACCTTTTTTATTGGTCAAAGCCTCAGCCCGTTATCACAAACACACGTGATTATGAAAAAAGCGACAGGGGAATGTCAATTTCAAATCCGTTTCTCTTGCAGGAAAACGGAATAAACCGTCTTTATTATTCCTGCGGACTTACATATATTGAAGATTGCCGTTTCTGTGAGCCCACATATATCAGCTACGCAGAAAGCGATAAGCTGACAACAAATTATAAATCGTCAGAAACTCCGTTGATTTCACCTGATAAAAATGATCCGTTTCTTAATCTCTGTTCAGGCTGTCTTAAGGTATATAAGCTTTCAGACGGATATATCGGTATTCAGAACGGTATTTATGAAAAAGACGGAAAAAGCCATTCGTCAATTATTCTGCTTACTTCGCCTGACGGTCTTGAATTCAGGTTTGAAAAGGTGCTTGTTGACCCTATGGTAGTCAACGGCAAAAACTGGATGAAGCAATTTGTTTATGCAAGTCATCTTGTAAAAAGCGGCAACACATTGCGTCTTTATTTTAATGCAAGAGACACGTCGAATATAATCTTCGGCAGAGAATGCATCGGTTTTGCCGAAGCGGAAATATAATATGAATAAACCCTTTCAAGGCGGGAATACTTACCTTGAAAGGGTGATTTTATGATAGAACAAGATACAATTAAACTCTTGCGTGAATGTGATGCAGGGGTAAAAATGGGTGTTTCTTCTATTGAAGATGTAATCGGTTATGTCAAAAGTGAAGAAATGAAAAAATATCTCACTGAATGTAAGGCTGAGCATGACAAACTTGACACCGAAATTCAGCAGGAGCTTGACCGATTCAAAGATGAGGGTAAAGATCCGAACCCAATGGCAAAGGGTATGTCCTGGATTAAAACAAATGTGAAACTCGCTTTTAACGGCAGCGATGAAACCATTGCCGATTTAATGACAGATGGCTGCAATATGGGTGTTAAATCCCTTAATAAATATCTTAATGAATATGAAGCTGCCGATGAAAAATCAAAAGACATTGCCAAACGCCTTATCAACCTTGAAGAACGTCTTGCAATTGACATCAGACAGTATTTATAACAGCAAAAAAACATCGGTGAGAGCCGATGTTTTTTTTTATATCTTACCGCTTAACTTGTTAATAATAACACCGAGTCTTGTGTCATTAAATTTCTTTTGTCTTTTCTCTTTGGCTGTGGTCGGTTTTTTAACAGGAACAATATTAATTAATCTGCTGAGATTACCATCATCACAGATAAAGGGCTGTGTCATCAGAACTCCGCCGTCACCCAGAAGCTGAGCGCGTACATAACAGCTGATATCGTCACTTAATTCAGAAAGATTTATTACAGATTCAATTTCACCGTCGGCACCAAGCTTGTCTTCTTTAATGATTTTACCGTCAGCGATCCACTGAATTGCCTTACATCTTTCACCTTTGATTGTGATAGTCTGGTTTTCTTCATCAACTGTGAGCCCGATAACGTTGGGAACTTCGCCTTTGCCGACAAAGTCTTTGCCAAGCTCATTCTGAGCATAACGTGCTATAGAGAAGAATGTTCCGTTTTCCATAGCTGTGCGAAGATTCTGAACCGAAAACTCAGGCAGAATGTAGTCCATAAATGCAGTGTCAATTTCACCGACTCTGTGAGCGTCACTGTTTGCAAAGCCCCAGACATTTCTTTTACCTTCGGGAATAAGAGTTTTGAGAAGCGAATCCCAAAGAATTCTGTCACAAGGGTTAGGTACATCATACATATTAAGAACTTCAATACCTAAACAGGAATGATATCTTCTCAACAAATCAGCAAAGAAAGCAACATTCTGCTCATCTGTTGCGCAATCGGGGAATTTTCTTGCGTTGAGCCAGTCAGTGGGGTGGTTGATATGAGAAAGTCCGCCGCTGGCTTCTGTTTTTCTGATAGGTTCTTCGAAATCATTTTCAATTCCGCAGATTCCTTCACAGGCGTCATCTGTAAAATAGCAGTTGACGTGATTTTTCATAAGAGTAAACATATTCGCTTCAATGCAACCAGGTACACATTCAAGGCCCCTCTTTTTTGTGCGGCTGTTTTTCGGGGTTTTGTGTGTGCCGTTCAGAATAGCCTTGTATTCCTCAGTGGTGGGGTGTTTACGTTTGCCGTGCCACAACAGCTGAAATGTGTAAAGGGGAATGATAGAGGGGTCCTGATCCCATTCCTTGCCCCAGACACCGTGCTCAGTCATAGCGAGAATATCAAAGTCCAAGTCGTAAAAGCCTTCGATCATTTCAGTCATAGTGAAATTTGCGTCACTGTATGTAGAGTGGGTGTGCAAATTTGTTTTATAGTGATTATCAGGCTTTGTGATAAGCTCTGTTACACTTTCATAAGGGTTGGTGATTTTAAACTTTTTCATATTAAACCTCCCAAAAACTTCATATATTCAGTATATCACATTAAAATAAATTAACAAGATAAAAGAATTAATTTTATTGTTGAAAATTCATTTTTCTGTTGTATAATTAAATCAGCAGTTAAACTGCAAAAGATTTTAGGAGGATTATTTTATGGTATCTGTTAAAAAGTATATTGCGGAATTTATCGGTACATTTGTATTAGTGCTTTTCGCTTGCGGAACTGCTGCTGTTGTCGGCTGTTCGGCAGAAAACGGAACAGGCTATTTGCTCACAGCGCTTGCCTTCGGTCTTGTAATTGTAGCAATGGCTTATTCAATCGGCAATGTTTCAGGTTGTCACATTAACCCCGCCGTTTCAATTGCAATGCTTGTAAGTGGCAAGATGAATATCAAAGATTTCATCGGCTATGTTGTTGCTCAGTTTTTAGGTGCAACTGCAGGCGCAGGCGTTCTTATGGCAATTGTAGGTAAAGAAAGCGGCCTTGGTGCAAATGCTCTTTATAATGACAATATTGTTTTGTCACTTGTGATTGAAGTTATTCTTACTTTTGTTTTTGTTATTGCAATTCTCGGCGTAACTTCAAAAACAGAAAACGGAGCAGTTGCAGGTATTGTTATCGGTCTTACTCTTACTTTGGTACATATTCTCGGCATTTCTTTTACAGGCACATCTGTAAACCCTGCCCGTTCATTCGGCCCTGCTCTTCTTGTAGGCGGCGATGCTCTTTCAAATGTATGGGTGTTTATTGCAGCTCCGTTGGTTGGCGGTGTTTTGGCTGCTCTTGTTTATAAATTCCTTGCAGGTAAAGAGGCAAAATAATCTGATTTTTTTTAGGAAGCTCCTTGCGGGCTTCCTTTTTCTTTGCTATAATAAGCAAAAATACATTAAGGAGTGTTTAATATGAAAATGAGAGCACCGGCGTTGCCGATTATAAATATTGACCCGTATTTTTCCGTATGGGCGCAGGAATCACCTCTTGAGCACCTTGTTCATTGGACAGGCAGTCTTAACACAATGGTAGGTCTTGTAACCGTTGACGGTGAAGAATATCGATTTTTAGGAAAATCATATTATCACAGAAACAAGAAAATCCCCACGATGGAATTTGAAAGCATTGATGCCGATGCTTTTTCAACTGTTATTGTTTCAAAGAATGATAAAATCCGTCTGACAGTTAAATTCACTTCACCGACTCTTGTGACAGATTTGTATTATGCTTCACGCCCCGTGGCTTATTGCAAAGTTTCTTTTGAATCTGTTGACGGCATTGAGCACAAGGTTAAGGTTAAATTTTCGTGCACAGAGGAGTTTGTTCTCAACAAAGAGGGTGAGGGCAGAGCGTATAGCCGTAAGGTAGACATTGACGGTATGACGGTTATCAAAATGGGTAATGGTGAGCAGAATATTCTTCACAGAAGCGGTGACGACATTCGCATTGACTGGGGATTTTTATATCTTGGCGTAGTCGGCGAAGCTTATGCAGACAATGAAGTGTATGACGAAATGTACGCAATTTTCTGCGAAAAAGAGATTAGTGATGAGGCTCTTTTCGTATTTGCTTATGACGATATTGAAAGCATCGTTTATTTTAACGATCACCTTAAAGCCTATTGGAAAAAGGATGGCAAAACTATTGAAGAAGCTATTTCTGAAGCAGCAGGGGAATACGATGAGCTTTTGAAAAAATGCTCAGAATTTTCTGATAAAATAAAAGCAGAAGCAACAGAAAAAGGCGGCGAGGATTATTCAGAGCTTTTGCTTCTTGCTTACCGTCAGGTTATGGCAGCTCACAAATTAGTTGTGGATAATGACGGCAACAACCTTTACATTTCAAAAGAGTGCTTTTCAAACGGATGCGCTGCAACGGTTGACGTTACATATCCGTCTGCTCCTATGTATCTTCTTTATAATCCCGAGCTTTTAAAGGGTATGCTTCGCCCTGTTTTCCACTACGCAGCAACGCCTGAGTGGGAATATGACTTTGCTCCTCACGATGTTGGTCAGTATCCTATTCTTAACGGACAGGTTTATGCTGAAAACAGGCGTGAATACCAGATGCCTGTTGAGGAATGCGGCAATATGATTATTCTTTGCGCTGCAATCTGTGATGTTGAAAACGATGTTTCATTTGCAAAAGAGCATATAGATACTCTCCGTCAGTGGAGTGAATATCTTATCCGTTACGGTCTTGACCCTGAGCATCAGCTTTGCACCGATGACTTCGCAGGTCACCTTGCTCATAACGTTAACCTTTCAATCAAGGCTATTATGGGTATTGCAGGCTTCAGTAGAATCTTAGGCAGATTAGGTGAAACAGATGAAGCACAGCGTATGATGTCAATTGCAAAAGATTATGCAAAATCCCTTGTGAAGAATGCCGCAAATGATGACGGCAGCTTCCGCCTTGCTTATGATAAGCCGGGTACATTCAGCCTTAAATATAACTCGGTCTGGGATAAAATCTGGAAAACCGAGCTTTTCCCGAAGGAATTTTATCAGGGCGAAATTGAAAGATATAAAAAAGAAATGCTCACCTTTGGTGTGCCACTTGACAGCCGTGAAAAATACACAAAGTCAGACTGGCTTGTATGGGCAGCCTGCCTGAGTGAAAGCAAAGAAGATTTCGAATATCTTGTTCATCCATTGTGGAATGCTTATAACACAATGAGAACGAGAGTGCCAATGACTGACTGGTATTTCTGCGATACCTCACATATGCGCGGATTCCAGCACCGTACAGTCCAGGGCGGTTTGTTTATAAGATTCATGTTAGACTAAAATTAAAGAGCTTGGCACGGTGCCAAGCTCTTTTTACATCAATTCAAATATTGCAGTATTATGTTTTGTCATTTCAATTAAAATCTCATCTGCTTTCTGCTCAGAGAATTCCGTACCAAGTAAGGGCTTTACAGTGTATTCTTTGGGCAGTTTTATTTTAACCTCACCGTCTTTTACACTGTGAATACCGATGTGGCCTCCGTTTGAATAAATAACATTTCCTTCAGCGTTGTAACAATGAACACCGTTAAAAACAAGAAAATCACGTAATTCTTCTGCTGTGAAGAATGGCTTTTTTTCGGTGGAATGAAGATACGGAATTTTTGCTTTTTTACACATTTCAACAGCAGCCTTTCCTGCCTGAGAGGGGAGAGGCGCAGTGAAAATTGCAACACGGTATTTATGTATTATTTTTTCTGCATCCTCTATCATAAACATATCAAAGGGGATTCCGGTATTACCCATAGCATTTCTGATGTTATTCACGGTGCCGTTTAAATAATTGTGTCTCGGCAGGTTAAGATATGCTGTTTCATCTATGAATAAAACAGTTTCGGGAGCAGGAAAATCTTCAGAGTTTTTATTTTCAGCAGAATTGGCAATTGATTTCATTTTTTCAAGCTCTGCCATAATTTTGGAGTCGTGATACCAACCGCCCCACATATCAAACCACCATATACCCGAACCCTTTGTGAGCTGATGAATAAATGCCTTGCGGATTGCAGACAGTGAAAGCTCAGGGGTATCAGGACCACTCCAGACTGTTTTGTTGCCGTTTTTGTCGGTTAAAAGCAAAATATCGTCAGGGTATTCACCGGGTCGTGAGTCCTGCATTCGTTTGGTAAGATGGGTTCTTATATCGCACTCAATAAAGCACATTTTTTGATGAAGCTTCACCGAATCAACAGGAATCATATCGCCCCAGTCAATGCCGAGATGACGGTTGTTATCGTAGCAGCAGGGAGAAGAGAAAAAGTCAATATACGGTGAAGAAATAATGTGCCTCAGCCCGTGAAGGCCGAGCATATAATTATCAACAAAAGCGTTATAACCATAGAAAGTGCCCACAATTTTATCGTTGTTTATGTATTCTTTAAGTTCTTTTGCAAAGTGCTCAATTGTTTTTGCTGCCATTTCACAGCTGAATTCACCGTATCTGCTCGCAGCTTCATTATATTTTCCGTTGCTGAAATCTTCTTTTTGCGGCAACTCAGCATTTTTTATGCCGTATTTTATGTACATCCACTCACTGAATTTTTTCAAGCTTTTTTGTGAAAAAGAGCCGAACAGATCGTGATGCATCCATTCCTGAGTTGTTCCTCCACAGAGCTGGTACCCTGCAATTCTGTGAGCATAATCAGCATTTTGAATATGATCAACAAATTCTTTGAGAAGTACAGCTCCGTCACGTAGATATTTATCAGATAGCAGAGATTCTCTCTTGCCGCTTGGTGTGTCAACGGTTTCGTCGGGGTTTTCGTTAATCCATTTGCGTGGCATTGAAACAGTAATCCGAGGGAAAATAAAAGCTTCGGGGCAAACATCAAGAATTTTTGCGACTGTTGAGTCAAATTCAGAGTAATCAGGTGTTTCTTTTTCAAAAATCCCCACTCTGGTTGGCGTAAACCCTGAAACATTGTTTATAGGTAAGTCAGTAAAAGAGGTGTTTACAAAAAACATCCTGTAGCCACTTTTTGCAAATTCACCGAATTCACCGCACTCATCAAAATAGGTTGTGTATGCAAGGGGATAGTGCAATTCACCGTCAATATTTATTAACGGTCTGCCGTTTTTGAATTCTATAAAGCTTTTCAAAAAATCCCTCCTTTGAGGAAAACAAGATTAAAGTTTACAATACATCTCCTGTGCCTTGGTGACAAAACCGAGCTTGTTATAGAGCTTGATTGCACCCGGATTATTTGCAAGAACATCAAGGCTTATGAAATTGCAATCATGCTCTTTTGCCCATTCCTTTGAAGCGTTCATCAAAGCTGTTCCGAAGCCTTTGCTGCGGCTTTTTTCAGTTACGATTATATCCATTATGTAACAAAAATCGCATTGGATAATAAACGGAAAATCGGGTCTTGCTTTGGCTTGGAGCAAAATAAAGCCAACAATCTTGCCGTTATCTTTATAGACAAGAATGTCAGAGTTTTCATCATTAATTGAGTTTTCAATAAAATCCGTGCTCTGTTCACCCTCGCAGATAAAATACGGTTGAAGCTTTGCCATTTCTTTGAATTGCTCACGGTACAACTCTGCAATTGCAGATATGTCACTTAGCGTTGCTTTTTTGATCATTTGAACATCACTCCGTCTCATACGGCCAGTCGATTATTCCGCCGAATTCTTTTATATTTGTATATCCCAGCTTCACAAGCTCCTGTGAAGCAAGCTTGCTTCTTCTTCCGCTTCGGCAATAAACCAGAATCAGTTGGTCTTTATCCTTAAGCTCTTTCTCTGCTTTTTCACCGATTTCATAATCGGGAATCAGTATTGCTCCGGGAATGTGCTTTTCGTCAAATTCTTCCTGAGTTCTGACGTCAAGAATAATATAGTTTTCTTGTGTGTCCATAATTTTCTTTGCTTGCTGAGCGTTTATATTCATATATGAAGCCTCTTTTTCCTGATCAGAGTTTGCTTGCGTTGTTTTATGGCTTGTATCAGCCTGTGAACAGGCGCAAAGACAAAAAACATTTAAAATAATCAGTAATATCAAAATAATTCTTTTCATAGTTTAACCACCTTTATAGTATTATATCACAATAAATTTAACCATTCAATTCATATTTTTATTGACATTTGCGGAATTAAATAGTAAAATTATTCTATCAAAAATAAAGGAGTTTTTATCATGAAAAAGTTTTCATTCAAAGCTATTTCAGTTTTGCTTGTTGCAACATTTTTGTTTTCAATAGGTATTCCTGCAATGGCTGTTGAAAAAGACTACAAAATCGTTTCCCCTTATGCAGATGTTGAATGGGGCGTTACCAATGAATACAAAGGTAACCTTCATACACATTCAACCTATAGTGATGCTAACGAATCATTGGTTGACACCATTCTTGAGCACTATGAACAGGGCTTTGACTTTGTTGCAATGACTGACCACGGTGTAACAGGCGTTGCATGGAACAAAAAGCCTTATATGCGTTTGCTCTATTCATATCAGCCATTGCTTGGTTATAAGAGAGACTGCTTCACAGATGATGAGTTCGTAGCTCTTCAGAATGGTTCTTTCCCTCTTAAGGCTACAGGTGAAGCTCGTGGCAGAGGTATGGTTTGCGTAACAGGCGGTAACGAGCTTAACGCTCTCACAGCTTCAAAGAGCCACGTTAACGGTATTTTCCTTCCTTCAAATTTCGGTAACACTAACCTCGGTTTTGAAAACGGCTACAGATACGCTGTTAACCAGGTTGATGAGCAGGGCGGTCTTTCATTTATTAACCATCCCGGTGATTGGCTTCAGACAAATGATGACATGAACAATGTTTATGACGAAGACAAGCTCAATTATTTCACTGACATTTTTATGGATTATGACACCTGCCTCGGTATGGAAGTTTTCAACGAAAAGAACGGTACAACCGGTTATGACAGAATCCTTTGGGATAACCTTCTTATGAAAACACTTCCCTACGGCAGAAATATCATCGGTTTCTCAAACAATGACACTCATGAAAGAAGAACTGTTGACTCAAGCTTCAGCGTTTTCCTTATGGAAGAAAACAATATGGATACAATTAAAGCTACAATGCAGTCAGGTTCATTCTTTATGATCACCAGAATTCTCAGAGGAAATGATGTTATCGGCCCTGCAGAAGAATTTGATGTTATGGATAAGCAGCTTCCTTATCCTATGTTTGATAAGCTCACAGTTGACGGTCACAAGGTTTCTGTTAACGCAAGAGAAACTGATTACATTCAGTGGATTGCTAACGGTAAAGTAATTGCAAAGCAGGATGTTACATCTGCTGACCAGGAAATCGTTCTTGATCTTGATGCTATTGAAGGCAGCGAAGATTTCCTCTATGTTCGTGCAGAGCTTTACGGTGAAGGCGGACTTTGCGCTTCTCAGGCTCTCGTTATTGATGACGGTGAAGTTCTTGAATATGTTAAAGACACAAGCCCCGAAGCTTTGTGGAAGAGATTTGTTTACATCATCACAAGCACAAGACTTGTTGTTTATGCTCAGGAAATCGTAAAAGCTATTAAGGACGCTCTTGAATAAAACGGAGAGTTATTTATGATTCCTAAAATTATTCATTATTGTTGGTTCGGCAGGGGAGAAAAGCCAAAGCTTGCTCAGAAATGTATAGAAAGCTGGAAACGTTTTTGCCCCGATTATGAAATTATCGAATGGAATGAAGATAATTTTGACATAAACAAAAATGAATATACAAAAATGTGTTATAACGAAAAAAGGTTTGCTTTTTTGAGTGACTATGTTCGTCTGCTCGTAGTTAATGAATACGGCGGAATATATTTTGACACCGATGTTGAGCTGTTAAAAAATCCTGATGAGCTGCTTGAAAATGAAGCTTATTTCGGGTTTGAAACAAATGAATATATCAATACCGGCGTAGGCTTCGGCTCGGTTGCTCACGGTGAAGCGGTAGAAAAAATGGTGGCGGAATACGAAATTTTGCTTGACGGCAAAAACGGTATCGTAGGGTGTCCGATTCTTAATACCAAAGCTTTGCTTGATTCGGGACTTTGCCTGAACGGAAAAAGGCAGACCGTTGCCGGTGCTGAGATTTATCCGGTTGATTACTTTAACCCTTATGAAAGCACAACCGGCAGACTCAATAAAACCGACAACACTGTTTCTGTTCATTGGTACTCAGGTATGTGGATGAGCAAAAGCCAACAGCTAAGAAGCAAAATAACAAAACCTTTACATAGAATGTTTGGTGTTGACTTCTTTTCAAAATTTCATAAATAAACAAAGCCTCTTGAGTAAAATCAAGAGGCTTTTTGTTGTATTGGTGTTGTATTTGTTGCATTTTATGGTATAATAACCCTCGGATAATTTTGGAGGGTTTCAATGAATTCAACTAATAAAAAAACTTTTGTCGACAGTTTTGTTATCGGCGCTGCGCTTTTTGCTATGTTTTTTGGTGCTGGCAATATGATTTTTCCGCCGTTTCTCGGTCTTAAATCGGGAACACAATGGTTTTCGGGCTTTTTAGGTTACTATATTGCAGACATAGGTCTTGCGGTAGTTGCAATTTTAGCTCAGATAAAAACAGGCGGTTATAAAGGTATTTTCAGACCTTTGGGTAAGGTTGCTATGACTGCAATTATGCTCAGTATTGTAATGTGTATCGGCCCGCTTATCAGTATACCGAGAACAGCTGCGACTACTTTTGAGCTTTCCGTTATGCCTCTTTTTGAAAATGTAAGTATGCCGGTTTTCGGTGTCTGCTTTTTTGCTGTGGTTCTTATTATGAGCATAAATAAATCAGCAGTTGTAGACATTATCGGCAAAGTGCTAACTCCCGTTCTTTTTATCGGTTTGCTTTTTATTATTGTTAAAGGAATAATAAATCCGTTGGGGATAATTGAAGTTTTACCCAGAACCGAAAGCCCCATTGCTGACGGAATTGCTGCAGGATATCAGTCAATGGATGTGCTTGCGGCAGTTATATTCGGAGCTCTGATTTTAAACAGCACCGCTCAGAAAGGACATACCCAGCCAAAATCAAAAGCAACGGTTGCGGCAGGAGCAAGTATAGTTGCAGGAATAGGACTCCTGGCGGTTTATCTCGGTCTTACTTATCTCGGCGCAACTGTGTCAAGTCTTTACGATATGCATATTTACCGTACTGAGCTTCTGGTTTTGCTGATTCAGTCTCTCATCCCGGGCAAAGCGGGTCTTATATTCTTTTCGGTTGTTGCAGGTTTTGCCTGCCTTTCAACAGCAGTTGCCCTTACAGGCAGTGCTGCAGAATATCTTTCGGATTTGTCAAAAGGCAAAATCAATTATAAACTGACAGTTATAATTATTTGTGTTTTCAGCGCCATTGTTTCATCTTTCGGCGTTGAAATTCTCGTAAACGTTGCGTCTCCCGTTTTGAGTGTGGTTTATCCGCCGGTTCTCGTGACGGTGCTTCTCAGCTTTTTTGGTGATAAGATCAACTGTTGGGGATACCGCTTTGCAGCTGTTGCCGCAACAGTGATGGGTGTTTTTGATGCACTCGCCTCGTTCGGAATCAGATTTGATTTAATATCCCGTCTTCCTTTGAATTCTTTGGGATTGGGCTGGGTCATTCCGTCAATTGTCTTCTGCATTGCGGGTATAGTTTTCGGAAAATTATCAGATAAAAAATTGAGGAAAAAATAATGGCTAAGGTAAAGAATTTTTTGAAAAATGAAATCGTTTTGATCATTTCATTTATACTTGCCGTTGCATCAATGTTTGCAGTAACGCCAAATAAAGGGTATGTTGATTATATTGATTTAAAGACTCTTATATTGCTTTTTTGCCTGATGGCGGTTGTAGCGGGAATAAACGGACTGGGTGTGTTCGATTATCTTGCTAAAAAGCTTCTCAGTAAAACAAAGTCTGTAAGAGGCCTCGGGTTAACACTTAGTCTGCTTTGTTTCTTTGCTTCAATGATAATTACCAATGACGTTGCATTAATAACTTTTGTTCCGTTTTCTATTGTTGCTCTCAAAATGTCATCAAATCAAAAGGTAATTATACCTTTGGTTGCAATTGAAACCGTTGCGGCAAATCTTGGTAGTATGCTCACCCCCATAGGAAATCCGCAGAATTTGTATCTCTTTTCTTTTTTTGAAATGAGAGCAGGGGAGTTTCTTAAAGCAATTATCCCTTATGCTTTACTGTCACTGGTTTTGGTAATTGTATCTGTGCTGCTTTTGACAAAAGAAAAAACAGAAATGCCGTCGTCAATAAATAAAAAAGCTGAGTTTTATTCCTTTAAACTGATTCTCTACATAGTTTTGTTTTTTGTTGCTATCCTTGCTGTTTTTGGTGTGATCAACTATTATATAGCTTTTGCCACAACACTTATAGGTGTGTTGGTTACCGATGTCAGACTTTTCAGAAAAATAGACTTCAGTCTTTTGTTGACTTTTTTGTTTTTGTTTATTTTTATCGGTAATTTAGGAAAGATTTCTGTAATTAATGATTTTCTTATGAATATTGTTAAAGGTAACGAGGTTTTTGTAGGAATAGCAGCTTCACAGGTGTTTTCCAATGTGCCGGCGGCGTTACTGTTGTCAGGCTTTACCAATAATGAAACAGATCTGCTTGTAGGTGTGAATCTCGGCGGTCTGGGAACGCTTATTGCATCAATGGCAAGTCTGATTTCGTTCAAGTTTATCGCAAAAGAAGATATAAAAACAGGCAAATATATTTTGTTTTTTACTGTTATTAATGTTGTTTTTTTAGCAGCAAACCTGTTACTTTATATTATAATCAGATGAAAGGATTAAAAAATGAGCAGAAAAGAAAAATTTAAAACAGTGATGCAACTGTTTATGAGCTTTTTTCGAATAGGTGCATTCACTTTCGGCGGAGGATATGCAATGATTCCGCTTATTCAGACAGAGGTTGTTGAAAAGAAAAAATGGATCACCGACCAGGATATTCTTGATATCATTGCAATTTCCGAGTCAACTCCCGGCCCGATTTCTATAAATGCAGCAACATTTATCGGTTATAAAATCTGTGGTTTCTGGGGTGCATTCTGCGCAACCTTCGGCTTGATTTTACCGTCAGTTGTGATGATTTCACTTCTTTCAATGGTGTTGGGTCTTGTTGAGTCAAACAAAATTGTTCAATATGCTTTCAACGGTATACGCGCAGGTGTGTTGGCTCTCATACTCAAAGCTTTGATTTCAATGTATAAGCAATGCCAAAAAAATATTTTCAGCTACATCATTCTTGCTCTTGCATTTTTAGTTGTAGCGATTTTCAATATCAATGTTATTTATGTTGTTATCGGTTGCGGTGTAATCGGTCTTGTCCATTCACTTATCGTTTCAAGGAGGAATAAAAATGATATATCTTGAATTATTCCTTACTTTCTTTAAAATAGGTTTGTTTACCTTTGGCGGCGGATATGCAATGCTGCCATTCATTCAGGAGGAGGTTAAGCTTCACGGTTGGCTTACTGATGCAGAGGTTATCAACTTCGTGGCCGTTAGTGAAAGCACACCCGGTCCGTTTGCAATCAATATCTCAACTTATGTAGGCATTGAAACAGGCGGAATTTTGGGCGCAATATGTGCCACTCTCGGGGCTACAATGCCCTCGTTTATTGTTATTCTTCTTGTTGCTAAGTTCTATGAAAAGTTTAAAAACAGTAAAATCGTCAGCGGTTGCATGACAGGTCTCAAACCTGCGGCAATTGGTCTTATCGGTACCGCTGTGCTGACAATAGGCAAAACGGTTTTCTTCCCCACCGCAGTAAGTCTCGCTTCAATAATGACGTTCGGCTTTGTAACATCTCTTGTTATATTTGCGCTGATGTTCGTTCTGGTTATGAAGAAAATTCATCCGATTATAGTCATTGCTCTTTCTGCCGTTCTCGGCATCGCTGCAGGATTTATAGGCGAGGTTATATAATTTACCTTAAATATGTTGAAAAGAATTCTCTTTTGTGATAGCATAAGTTCATAAAAGAAAGATGGTGATGTTTTGGATAAAGTCAAGAAAGTTATTTTGGTTGCAATACCAATGTCTATTTGCAATTTCAGATGTCATTATTGCTATTTATCTCAACGTGATGAAAGTTTTCAGGGTATTCAACCTAAAATGAAGTATACACCTGAACAAGTAGCAAAAGCCTTATCTGTTGAAAGAATAGGTGGGCTGGCTTATTTGAATTTCTGCGCCGATGGTGAAACACTTCTTGTAAAAGATATAGATCTGTATGTGAAGCCACTTTTAGAGCAAGGGCACTATGTGGAGTTCGTAACAAATCTGACAATAACTCCTGTTCTTGAAAAAATTTTGTCGTGGGATAGGGAACTGCTTAAACGCTTAGAATTTAAATGTTCTTTCCATTATTTAGAACTTAAAAAGAAAAATTTGTTAGATGTTTTTGCAGAAAATGTGAAAAAAATATGGGTTGCAGGGGCATCAGCTAATATTGAAGTAACTCCCAGTGATGAACTTATACCGTATCTAGATGAACTTAAAGACTTTTCAGTTAAAAATTTTGGCGCATTGCCTCAATTTACTATCGCCAGAGACGACAGAACTGATGGAATTGAACGTCTTACAAAGTTACCTTTGGAAAAGTATAACCGTGTTTGGTCGCAGTTTGATTCAGAATTTTGGGAGTATAAGACTACTATTTTCGGGATGAAGCAAAAACATTTTTGCTATGCAGGTGATTGGTCGCTGTTGGTAAATTTAGCAACGGGTGAAGCAAGACAGTGTTATATAGGATCCTCTCTGGGCGATGTTTTTTCTGACCCGACAAAACCTCTGCCTCAAAAGGCAATCGGAATATGCAAACAAGCACATTGCTATAATGGACATATGCTATTGACCTTGGGCTTGATTCCGCATGCAACTGATGTAAGATACGGAGATATCAGAAACAGAGTTAAAAACGACAAAACTGAATGGCTTCAACCGGAATTCAAAAGCTTTTTAAATTCCACTTTGGTTGAGTCAAACGAAATCTATTCGTCTGCTGATAAGTGCAAGTCTGTTATTAATATTCAAAAAGACAGATTAAAGTATTTATTTACAGCGGGTATATCAATAATTAAAAGCAGAATAAAATAAAAGATTTGAGGCGGAAGACCCGTCTCAAATCTTTTTTTGTGAATTTTTTATCTGGTTTTTCATAAGGTTATAATATTTTTTAAAATGAGAAGAATCATATATGAAGTTCTGAGATGAAATTTCAAATAGTTGATTGACTTTGTTAATTGCATCATCTCCGTTATCGCAATATAAAATATACGGAAGATGCTCAAGCCATTGATATCCGTCTCTAACCTTATGGCTGATGTTATCAACTGCTAGGCATGGTGTTCCGGTTATTGCACAAAATATCATTCCATGCAGTCTGTCTGTTATTACAAATTCCGCATTTGAAAACTCTTCCCATTTTTTGCTGAGATGATATATTCTTTTCTTGGGGTTGTTTATTCTTGCGTCTATAAGTGTTGATGAATAAGTAATGCGAATTTTTTTACTTTCTATTTTTTTGTTGATTATATCTTTTGCAGTTTGTGAAAAAACTCCTTCCAGGTCTTCTCTGAAACAAATCAAAGCACCGTCTCTGCTTTTTTGCTGACACAAACCGGAAAGGAACATAACCATATCAGGCACATAAAATGATTTTACTTTTGTAAATTTTTCGGAAAATAGTTTATATGTTCCTTCGTCTCTGCAGAAAACAGTAAGATCAGGATGGGAGGAATAAATTCTGATGGATTCTTTTAAAGCTTCCTTGCCGGAATCACTGTTTTCAAAATATGCTGTTTCGGGCATAATAAATACAGGGTTTTGTGAGAATCTTGTAATTATATCGCGAATTATATTTTCTTCTCTTGGCCACAAAGTACCAATGTTGCCGCCACCGTCAATGATAACAATATCATCCTGATAAATGATTTTTTGAATAGCATCTTTACAAACAGCATACATGGTTTCATTAAACTCAATTATTCTGCTTTTGTAACCGATTGACTCAAAAAAGTTATATTGAGAATATACTATAGCATGATCTCCAAGATTGCCATGCCTTGGAGTAGAAAGAATAAAAATAAACTTTTTATTCTTTGAAAATGTTCTTGTGAAAAACAATTTAATGCACTGCATATAGAATATAAACCAATATCTTGCCTGAGGTAAAAAATAAATCAAAGACATAAACTTTACTCCTTGCCGATGATTTCTATTATTTTTTTGTAAATTGTCGGCGAAATGAAATACAAAATGAATTTGAACTTCTCTTTACGGGAGTTCTTTTTTTTGAAACTTAGTTTTGTAAGATAAATAAAATCTTTTAAGGGTATTCGCTTGGCTGCTCCAAGATGATGATAAACAGCAAACGGAAGAATGTAGTTCCAACACTTTTGTTCCAACTCAGAGTCATTCTTTTCTTTATAAAAATCTGCTCTTTGAATAAGAATGGAAGTGAAGTTCTGAAAATAATCATCTCGCATATTATGCATTATTCCGCTTTGATTTTGAAAATAACCATACAGCTTTTTATTGCTTATACAAACCTTTTCAGATTCATATAGATATTTATAAGTTGTTGCCTCATCTTCATTGAGCAATCCCTTTGGAAATTCATATTTTTGTGCAATTGATAGTTTGTAAAGCTTGCATGGAGCTATGACAAAATAAACACCGTGTTCGGTGAGCATTTCAGAACATGCTTCTCTGCCTGAAATACAGCTGATGTTTTCAGATTCTTGATCAAAGTCGACAATGTATCTGTCAACTCTTTCAAAATCACAGCAAGAAATATCAGCACCGTATTTAACAAGATTTATATACAGATGCTCAATATAATCTTTGAGAATATAATCATCAGAGTCAATGTATGTAATATATTCTCCTGTTGCAGCTTTTGTACCCTCGTTTCTTGCATCTGAAAGGCCACCGTTTTCTTTGTGAATAACAATGATTCTTCCATCCTTTTTTGCCCATTCATCACACATTTTGCCGCTATTGTCAGGGCTTCCGTCGTCAACGAGAATTATTTCAAGATTTTTATATGTCTGCTCCATAATGCTTTTTAAACATCTGTCAAGATAATTTTCAACCTTGTAAACAGGAACGATAACTGAAATCAACGGATTCATGGCGACCTCCGGAAATTTTAATAATTTATAACGAACTCATAAAACGGTTGAACAGGCGGGGAGACAAAAAGAAAAGAATAATTTTAATTCTTGAATTTCGTCTGAGTTTGTTTGTAAACCAATACTTTTTTAAAAAGCTGATAAAGTTTTTGTCAAACCTTCTGGGTGTTCCGATAGTTGAATATATGTAAACATTCAGAAGTGAATTAACAGCCTCTCTTTCAAGTTCCGGTTCGCTAAGGCCTGAAAAAAATTCACATCTGAGCTTAAGTGCCCATTCAGTATCTTTTTTTAAATTTTCTTTGTTCCCGTGCATAACACTTGAAGGGTGCTGATAATAAGCGTATAACTTCGCGTTACTCATAACAACCTTCTTGCTGTAATAATAGTATTTGCAAGAGGTCGCTTCATCTTCACAGGCATGACCAGTGGGGAAGGGGTTGCTTTTTATGATTTCACTTTTGCAGATTTTACAGCAAGGGCTTACAAGAACAATTGTCACCTCAGACTCAAGCATTTTTTTGCAAGCGTCATAACCTGATATAACTCTTTCAGAAATCTCTGCTGATTTAAACTCAGGTGATTCATTCTCTCTGAATTCAAAAAAGTCACAGCAAGAAATGTCTGCATCGTATTTCACCAGATTATCATAAAGAAATTCGAAGTAATTGTCGGCGATCACATCATCGGAGTCAACAAAAGCAATATATTCTCCTGTTGCTTTTTCTACACCGTAGTTTCTTGTGTCACCTGCGCCGCCGTTATCTTTGTGAAAAACTTTTATTCTCGGGTCTTTTTTTGCCCATTCGTCGCATATTTTACCGCTGTTATCGGGGCTTCCGTCATTAACAAGAATTATCTCAAGATTTTTATATGTTTGCTCCGCAATGCTTTTTAAACATCTGTCAAGATATTTTTCAACATTGTAAACAGGAACAATAACTGAAATTAACGGATTCATAAATGACCCTCCGAGAAAGATTATAATTAATTTTACAACAAAAAAACATATAAAGCAAGTGCATTGTGAATATGTAAATTTATTTAACGTGTATTTGTGTATTTTGACGATTTTGAAAAAAGATAATTGATTTATTTGCGATTTTATATTTTTTGTGATAGAATACTTACGTTATTAAAGCGTTTTCGCTATTTTAAAGAAAAGAGGAGATTTTATGAACACTAAACGCATCTGGTTTAAGGCTTTAAGTCTTGTTCTTTGTGCAATGGTTCTTGGTTCAGGTTTTGTTGCTTCTGCTGAAGAAAATACGGAATCTGTATCCACAGGCTACTCAATTTCAAACCCTTATGAAAATATTGACTGGGACTCAGTCAATCAGTACAAAACAGCTCTTCATACACACACCAATGCCAGTGACGGTGACGATACTCTTGCAGCATCTATCGAACGTCACTACGAGACAGGCTTTGATGTTGTTTCTACTACAGACCACAGCGTAGTAAACTACAGCTGGACAAACACCGAAAAAGGTGCAAACCTTGTAACATCAGTTATGGAACTTATCGGTAAAACTGACGGTGAGCTTGTTTATCTTCAGGAAACAGGCGGCTCTTTCTCAAACGGAGTAGGTTATGAGGTTGTTACACGTAACGGTGACGATTATCTTATCACTGAAGACGGCAGAGAAATTATGAGAATCCCTTACGGTGTTGAGCATAATGCCGTTTCTGTTAATGCCCATGTTAATGCATGGTTTGCTGATTATAACCGTGTTTTACCCAGTGATTATGACGATGCTGTAAGAAATGTTGATAAGCATGGCGGCGTTTCTGTTATGAATCACCTCGGTGAATATACTCAGGCACGTTATGAGCTCTTCCAGGAAGATGCTTATGATATGGATAATCTTACATATAGATACTATATCAACAAGTTCTACGGCTATATTGATAAGTATGACACCTGTATCGGCCTTGATATCAACAGCAAGGGCGACGGCAGAACAAGATATGACAGAAAGCTTTGGGATATTATGCTTGCAAAGGCTGCTGAAGAGGGTTCAACAGTAACAGCTATTGCATCAAGTGATGCTCACCAGCTTGATAAAATTGATACAGGCTCAACAGTTGTTCTTGCCAAAGAGAAGACAACTCCTGCTATCAAAAACGCTCTTCTCAACGGTGAAGTTTTTGCTCAGAGTACCTGTATTGCCAACCGTGATGAATTGGCTCAGATAGCTGAAGGTCTTAAGGCTCATTACGGTGAAACAGACCTTTACAAAGAAATCGCAGACATCGTTGTTGCCTACGATGCTGAGCGTGAAGAAATTATCGCTGAAAATGATGACGGTCAGGTTGGTGCACAGTGGAAGTCCATTGACGATGACGGATACCTTAAGGCTGCAACAAGACCTGTTATCAACTCAATTGAAGTGAATGATAATGAAGACACAATCACAATTGACAGTGATAACGCTCTTATCATCCGTTGGATTTCAGACGGTAAAGTTATTGCCACAACAAAGGCTGATGATAAAGCATTTGACCTTAATGACTATGCTGACCAGATTAACGGTTATGTTCGTGCAGAAGTTTTCGGCGAGGGCGGAATTATCTATACTCAGGGCTTTACTCTTGATGCAGAGACAGCTGAAGATGACGGTCTTGATATCGTTTTCGATTTAGGTTTCCTTGATTTTATCTTCGCTATGCTTGACAGATACACAGGCCTTCTCGGCAGAATTATCGGTAACATATTTTAATTTTTAAGAACCTCTGGTTAAACCGGGGGTTCTTTTTTTGAAAAAACTGCATTGCAATGCATTGTTGCGTGACATTTTAGCGTAAAAATGTAATAATAAAGCCAAGGAGGTGACCTGATATGGCCAAAATTTCTAAAAACATCAAAAAATTGCGTAATGAAAGAAAGCTGACGCAGGATCTGCTTGCAGAAAAAATAAATGTTACAAGGCAAACGATTTCCAGCTGGGAAAATGACAGAACACAACCCGATATTGATATGCTTGTATTGCTTGCCAAAGCGTTTGATATCGGAATTGAAGAACTGATATATGGTGAAAAAAGAAATGTAGGTTTTGAAGCACCAAAAACTGATCGCAGGCGAGCAATGATTATTGTTTTTGCAACCCTTGGTTCGCTCTTGTTGGCAACCGGTCTTGTTATTGTGTTTGTTTCGTTTTGGGATAAAATTCCTGAAGCTGTTCTTGCGGTTCTCAGTTTTATTCCTCTGTTGCTCGGCGGAGTACTTGCAATCCGAACTTACATAAAGAAGCGAAAGAATATCGGTTGGTGTGAAGGTGCTTCTGTTGCCTGGGTAGCAGGACTCATTGCTACATTTTGCTTCATTGTTTCATTATTTGGCATTAACCTTGAATTTGATGTTATCTGTATTGGTTTGTCCATAATGATTCTGCCAATTGCTTTTTTAATGAATTCCGCTTTTCCGATAGTGGTTTATTATGCAACTACAACTGTTTATGTGGTGGGTAATGCTGGAGTTTATAATGTATTCAGTTTAATTGTGGGATTGTTGATGTTTTTTGCAGGTCTTACCTTTATTTTAAAAAAACAAACCGATGACTACAGACGAAAAATTTCTCTGTGGACTGTTATTGCTTCATCATCTTTTATCCTGAGTATTTGGGCCATTGAAAGCACCAAAGCAAATGAAACAACAACGGTTTTAATTATAGTTTTGGGAATTCTTACTTCGCTGTATTCTGTTGATAAAGGAGAAAAGAGTGCATATCCTTTTAGATATATCTGTGTCCCTGCAATTGCGGGTATAATGTGCTTGCTGTGTATTGAAACAAATGATCTCCTTCGTGGTGGTCATTACTACACCGATGCACCGAACTTGCTTTTTCCCGGCATTGCACCATTTGTAAGCTTTTTTCTCATTGCTGTGGGAATTTACGCAGGTAAAAGTGGATTCAGAAAGAATCTTGCCAAAATTGCGTTCGTTGCTCTGTCGTCTTTAACTGCATCAATATGTACCGGATGCGCTGTTTTGGCACAATATTTAAATTTTGATTCTGTTGATTATCTTAATGTTGTTATGACGCTTATTTCCCTTGGAACCAGCGTAACAATAATAATTTCAGGCATCAAAAAAGCAAAAATGCTGACAGTAAATCTCGGTATTATAATGTTGTGTTTTATCATTTATTTCACCATTTTTGCAGGAAGATTTGACGTTGTTTACAGTGGCATTGCTTGTATTGTTATGGGCGGAATACTTCTGTTTATAAACTATAAGCTGGCAAAATCCTTCAGTAGAACGGAGGGTGATGAAAATGCGTAAAGTGAAGCCGATTATAATAGTGCTTTCGATTCAGCTTTTAATTGCAGTGTCCTTGTCTCTTATAAATCCCATAAGCGATTATATAGTTCGATCTAAGGGAACTGAATACACTTTCGCAACTGAGGGTGCAGAGATTTACGGAGATTATACTACTTTTATTGAGCTTCAGTGCCCGATAAAACACAGCTTTGACAAAGACCTGACTAATTATTATGATAAGCAATATGCAATAATCGAAACTGACGAAAACGGGCATTCATATATTTCTGTGTTATCTGATAATCCTCCTGAGAAAGGTGACTGGTTGGGAACTGAAAAGGATAGCTTTCATCACTTTAACTGGTATAATAAAAAGCTTGACTATAACCTTTACAGGATGGCAGAAGAATCAACTGATTTTTTAGCCGCAAAGTTAACGGGAATGTCAGATGAGTATGAGATAACGGTCAGCGTTTTTGTTTACGAAGGCAAAGCTGTGCTGAATGAAATTCAGGTTAACGGAGTGGAGATTGAAGATTTTTTAAATAGAATAGCAACATAAAAATTACGGGCTGCTTCATCTGAAACAGCCCGTAGCTTTGTTCAATTCTTTGCGGCATTTTCTCCTGCCGCCATTCCGCTTGACCATGCCCATTGAAGGTTGAAGCCTCCGCATCCACCGTCAATGTCAAGTAATTCTCCGGTTGCGTAAAGTCCGTTAACTTTGAGCGATTCAAGTGTGTCGGCATCAAATTCACTCACGTCAGCACCGCCTCTTGTAACCTGTGCGTTTTCAAATCCTTTGCATCCGCTGACATAAACTCTGAAATTTTTGCAAAGGTCGCAGATTTTGTTGAGATTATCTTCGCTGATTTCACTTATCGGTGTGTTATCTTTAACATAAGCGCATTTAATGAGCCCTTTGCCGATTTTTTTGGGTAAGAAACCTATAAGCAGGTTTTCGCTTTTTAATGTCGGGTTAAGGTTAATTATATTGTCAACCCTTTTTCGGATTTCTTCTTTAGTGAGCTCCGGTACAAGGTCAATTACAATGCTGCATTTTTTTGCTTTCAGATGAGAGCAAAGAATTCTTTGTGCATCCATTGAAGCAATACCGGAAAGGCCGTATTCGGTGAAAAGAATTTCTCCCTCGGTTTTTCCGATTTCTTCATTATCGGCAAAGATTCTGATTTTGCCTTTAACTCTGAGTCCCTTGAATGAACGGACAATTTTATTGTCGCTTACAAGCTGAACGAGAGCAGGCAGTGGGGTGTTGATACTGTGACCGAAGGCTTTTAAAAGTTCAAATCCGCTTCCGTCAGAGCCTTGAGAAGGGGATGCTTTACCGCCACAGGCAAGTATAACTTTCTTTGTTCTGTAACGTCCGCCGAGAACAAAAAATCCGTCCGCTTTTTTGATAACGGTTATTTTTTCGTCAGTTATAACGGTTATTCCCAATCTTTCACACTCAAAACGTAATGCATCAACCACAGAAGTTGCGGTGTTACTCATAGGGTAGATTCTGCCCTCATCGTCTGTAACGGTGTAAAGACCCAGTGAATTAAAAAACTCAATTGTTTTTCTAGTGTTGAATCTGCTGAGAATTTCCTTTGCAAATGTGTAATTATAATAATCGTGTTCAGCTGCATTCTTATTTGAAAGGTTACATCTTCCGTTGCCCGTTGCAAGAATTTTTTTGCCTATAAAGGGCATAGAGTCAATAATTGCAACTCTGAGAGAGGGGGCGTTCCTTTTAGCTGTAATTGCCGCTACCGTACCCGATGCACCTGCACCTAAAACAATAATATCAAACATTTTCATCACCTGATTAACTATATCACAATCAAAGTCATAAATCAAATTTTCTGCATAAATAAGATGTTTTTTCAATATCTATTTATCGGGAGGGACAAGTGATATGTTTAATTTTTATAAAGATAAAAGCGAATATAACCCTGTTACAGAGTTTGAACGGATAAAAAATCAGCTGATCTGTGCCGAAAATGAGTTTGAAAACGCTGTTGATAAAACTCATATCAAAGCGGCAATTTTCAGGTTATGTGAGCTTGAGGCAAGGCGAGATATGGTTTTGAATAAAATAAGGAGGTCGGAGCAATGATACCTTTGATTGCAGCAGCGGGTATTGCAGGCGCTGTCATATCTTTAATCTCAATGAAAAAAAGCAAACATTTCATAAAAATGCTTTTTCTTACAGTTGTGCAGGGGGTAACTGCTTTACTTGCGGTCAATGCTTCGGGGATGATAACAGGCGTCAGCCTTTCAGTGAATGCGCTCACTGTCGGCAGCGGTGTGCTTTTCGGTACACCGGGGGTTATTATGAATCTGCTTACACAGATTATTCTTGCATAAGAAATTGAACTGTGATATAATCTTAATCAGTAAGTCCATTAAAAGAAACAGGATGTGAATTTATGAGTTATGCAGACAAAGTTTTTGTAGAAAATATTGAAGATATTTTAGCTAACGGTTATTCTGATGAAAATGAAAAGGTGCGTCCTGTGTGGGATGACGGTACCCCTGCCCATACAGTTAAAAAATTCTGTATTGTTAACAGATATGATTTAACAAAAGAGTTCCCTGTTACCACACTCAGAAGAACTGCATTCAAGAGCTGTGTTGACGAAATTTTGTGGATCTGGCAGAAAAAATCAAATAATATTCACGACCTTAACAGCAAAATCTGGGATAGTTGGGCTGATGAAACAGGATCAATCGGTAAGGCTTACGGATATCAGCTCGGCGTAAAGCATATTTACCCCGAGGGTGAATTTGATCAGGTTGACAGAATGCTTTATGACCTTAAAAATAACCCTGCAAGCCGTCGAATAATGTCGAATATCTTTAATCATCACGACCTGCACGAAATGGGCCTTGCTCCTTGTGCATACAGCTTTACTCTCAATGTATCGGGTGACACTCTCAACGGCATTCTCAATCAGCGCAGTCAGGATATGCTCACAGCCAATAACTGGAATGTGTGTCAGTATGCAGTGCTTCTTTGTATGTTTGCTCAGGTCAGCGGACTCAAACCGGGTGAACTTGTTCACGTTATTGCTGACGCTCATATTTATGACCGTCACATTCCTATGGTTAAAGAAATTATCAAAAAAGAGCAGTTCCCGGCACCAAAATTCTGGATCGACCCTGAGGTTAAAAACTTCTATGATTTTACTGTTGACAGCTTCAAACTTATAGATTATCAGTGCCATCCCAATGAAGGCAGAATCCCTGTTGCCATCTGATTAAGGAGTAAAAATGAAACTTATAGTTAATGTAGATAATGAATGGAACATCGGCAGTGAAGGCGACCTTGTGTTCCCCATTCGTGAAGATATGAAATTTTTCCGCACAACAACATCAGGCAAGGTTGTTGTTATGGGCAGAAAAACTCTTGACAGCTTCCCCGGCGGCAACCCTCTTAAAAACAGAGTTAACATTGTTCTTACCCGAGATAAGGCTTTTGAGCGTGAGGGTGCAGTGATTACCCACAGTGTGGAAGAAACTCTTGAAAAAATCAAAGAGTATAACACAGAAGACGTTTATGTTATCGGCGGAGCAGAGATTTATAAAATGTTCCTTGATTACTGCGATACAGCCGTTGTTACTCATGTTGATGCCGTTGCTCCGAAGGCTGACAAAAAATTTCCCGACCTTTCGGTAAGACCTGAATGGGTTCTCACCGAAAAATCAGAAGAAAAAGAAGAAGACGGAATAAGATTTACATTTTGCACATATAAGAAAAAGATGTAAGGTACAAAACCTTACATCTTTTATTTTATCCTAACATCTGTGCCGCAATCTTTGCCGATTCAGTGGCATCTGAAACATAATAGTCGGCTCCGACCATTTCGGCGTATTCTTTGTTGAGCACCGCACCGCCTACCATAACCTTGCAGTCAGCGCCTGCGTTTTTCAAAGCGGTTATGGTGTCTGCCATTGATTTTACCGTTGTTGTCATCAATGCGCTGAGACCAACAAGCTTAACATTGTTTTTTATCACTGCTTCAACCACTGCCTCGGGGTCAACGTCTTTACCAAGGTCAATAACGTCATAGCCGTAGTTTTCAAGAAGCATTTTAACAATATTTTTGCCTATGTCGTGAATGTCACCTTTTACGGTGGCTATCACGATTTTTCCCTTTGTGGGGGCAGTTTCACCCATAAACTCTTTAATCGAGTCAAAACCGTTTTTAACAGCCTGAGCTGATGCCATAAGCTGAGGTAAAAAAATTGTGCCTTTTTCAAAATTCTCACCCACCGTATCAAGGGCGGGGATAAAATGATTGTTGATAATGTCAATGGGATCCTCTGTTTTTAAGAGTTCCTTTACGGCATCAGAAGCGAGAGCTTTTCTTCCGCTTATGATAATTGTTTTCAAATCAGGCTGAGCGCAAGTGCTGACGGGTGCAGTCTGCACATTGCCGAATTGAGCGATGAAATTTTCACCTGAAATATCTTCATTATTTATTACCTTGTGAGCTGAGATAACTTCACGGTATTTTGCTGAAAGGGGGTTGAGTATGGGCATATCAAGGCCCGCTCCGAATGCCTCTGCAAGAAATGCAGCATTGATAGTTTCACGGTTTGGCATACCGAAAGAAACATTGCTTACGCCCAGTACAGTTTTAACACCAAGCTCTTTTTTAACAAGGCTTACAGCTTTCAGTGTTTCTTTAACCATACTCTGATTTGTTGAAACTGTAAGAACAAGGCAGTCAACAAGAATATCATCTTTTGAAATTCCGTATTTTTCTGCTTCTTTTACAATATTTCTGGCAACTTCAAGTCGGTCTTGTGCTGTGAGTGGAATTCCGTTTTCGTCAAGAGTCAGGGCAACAACGGCTGTGCCGTATTTTTTTACTATTGGCAGAATGGAGTCCATACTCTCTTTTGAACCGTTAACAGAGTTTATAATAGGCTTGCCGTTATAAATTCTTACAGCCTCTTCAATAGCAACCGGGTCAGATGAGTCAATCTGCAAGGGGAGAGATGAAACAGCCTGAATTTCTTTGATAAGCTGTTTGAGAGTCTGAACCTCATCAATTTCAGGCAGACCTGCATTAACGTCAAGTACATCTGCACCGTTTTCCTGCTGAGAAACGGCCTCGTTTATAACATAGTCATAATCTTTATTTCGCAAAGCTTCTTTTAACTTCTTTTTACCTGTGGGGTTAATTCTTTCACCGATTATTGCTGAATTTTCACCGTCGAGAATCACTGATTTTCGGGCGCTTGTAAATGCGGTGTATGACTTGGCTTCGCGTTTAACGGGCTTTTGGGTTTTGAGCATATCAGCTAAAGCTTTAATGTGTTCAGGTGTTGTTCCGCAGCAACCACCGATAATCTGAACACCCTTGTTTGTCATCTTTTCACAGGACTTTGCAAAATCCTGTGGCGTTACTTTATAAACTGTTTCACCGTTTTCAATTGTGGGCAGACCTGCGTTTGGCTGAACTGCAACGGGAACTTTTGCAAATTCAAGCATTTCTTCTACAACATTTAAAAGCTCGTCTGGTCCCAATGAGCAGTTGACACCCAGCGCATCAACACCGTAGGATGAAAGAGCAATTGCTGCAGTTTTCGGATCGGTGCCGAGAAATGTTCTGCCGTCAGAGTCAAAGGTCATTGTGGCAATAACAGGCAAACCGGAGTTTTCTTTAACGGCAAGAATGGCTGCTTTGATTTCAAGCAGATCAGACATAGTTTCAATAATAACAAGGTCTGCGCCTGCTTTTGCACCTGCTTTTACCTGAGTGGCAAAAATCTCATAAGCTTCTTCAAACTGCAAAGATCCGATGGGCTCAAGCAAAGCCCCCGTAGGGCCTATATCAAGCGCGACAAATTCTGCCCCTGATTGCTTAGCGATTTCAACTCCTTTTGTTATAGCTTCTTCAACCTTTTGGTCGTCACCCATTTTAAGGCGGTTTGCCCCAAAAGTGTTGGTGGTTACAATGTCTGCTCCTGCCTCAACATAGCTTTTGTGAATTTTCAATACTGCATCCGGGTGTTCCGTGTTAAAGCTTTCAGGTAACGCCCCTGTTCTGAGTCCTGCTTTCTGAAGCGCAGTACCCATAGCTCCGTCTGTAATATAAAATCTGTCAGAGTTAAACATATTTACGCCTTCTTAATATTTTCAATAATCTGTGCGGCAGTTTCAGGCTTGTTCATTGAGTAAATATGTATTCCGTCAACGCCGTTTTTCATAAGATCAATTATTTGCTTTGAAGCATATTCGATTGATGCTTTTCTTAAATCATCAGAGTTGTTTTCATATTTATTGAGCATAAAGACAATGTCTCTGGGTAATGATGCACCGCACATAAAGATCATTCTCATAATCTGTGATTTTGATGAAATGGGCATGATTCCCGCATGAATCGACTTTGTTATACCTTGCTTGTCAGCTCTTTCAAGGAATTTATAATATGAACTGTTATCAAAAAACAACTGACTTAAAAAGAAATCTGCGCCGGCATCTTCTTTTTCTTTTAAATAACGAATATCGTCATCAAGACTTTCGCAGGTTGCGTGACCTTCAGGGTAACAGGCAGCGCCGACTTTAAGACCTCTTTCTTTAAGAATGGGAATAAGCTCTTTGGCAAATTTGAAATCTGTGGGAATTTTGCCTTCAACAATGTCACCGCGCAAGGCAAGAACACTTTTTATGCCGTTATTGACAATGGAGTCAATAACGCCGTCAACTTCCTGCTTGTTTGAGTTGATGCAGGTCATATGAGCAATGGCCGGGATTTTGTATTCATTCTGAATAATTGATGCAAGGTCAATGGTTTTATGGCTGTTGCCTCCGCCGCCTGCGGAATAAGTAACGCTGATAAAATCGGGATCCAGCTTGCTGAAACCGTCCATCATATTTCGGAATTCGGGAATGTTAAGTTCGCCCTTAGGCGGAAAAATTTCAAATGAAACAGGACATTTTTTGTTTGTGCTCATAATATCATTCCTCATAAATTTTCTTGTATTCGGTTAAATAAAAGTCTTCAAGCCATTTTGCGTTTGCCTTGATATCAAATCCGGCATCTGCGATATTGTTATATCTGTCCGGTCTTTCATATCCGCCGGCAAAGGAAACTATTTTTTTTGCCCAGATTTGTGCAGAATCATTAAGGCTGATAACAGAAACATCTTCCCCTAGAATGCATTGGTCAGGCACTGCATCTGAAATGAAACATCTGATTCCTGAAGACTGAGCCTCGACCATTGTTACCGGCAGACCTTCATACAGTGACGGAAAAAGAAACACATCGCCGGCACTCATAAGCTTGTGAACGTCATTCCTGAGTCCTGTAAAGAAAACATCGTTTTCAAGACCCATTGAGCTGGCTTTTTGTTTGATACTTTCTTCAAGCTCACCGTTTCCTGTGAGAAGAAGAGCCGATTGCGGATGTAAACGTTTGATTTCTGAAAAAATATCTATAATAAAGGTATGGTTTTTCTGTGGGTTAAATCTTCCTACATTGAGAATAACAAATTTATGTTCTAACCCGAGTTCCTGCCTGATTTCGTCTCTGAAATCAGGTGAATATCTGAATTTTTCCGCATCAACAGCATTATTCATCATAACAAATCGTTCGGAGTTTTCTTTGCCGTAAAGCCAATTGCCTGCATCTTTACCGCAAACAAACAGATGATCTGTATACGGAAGCATTCTTTTTTTGAAATAATTTCTGAAAATGAGCTGAGCCTTTTCTTTTGCTGTCATGCTTCCTTTAACAGGTGCATTATGTGCGTGGCATATTTTTACTTTGATGCCTCTCTTGTGAGCTTCCAAAAATGCAAAACAGCCAAGCTCTGACATATGGGAGTGAAGAATTTTATATTCAGGGTGCTCATCAAAAAACTCTTTGAGCATCTTTTTATATTTGCTGAAGTTTTGTGGATAAATAGGGCACATACGGTATATACGGCCGCCCATAGCTTCGATTTCGTCGTCATAAGTGCCCCGTTCAAGCCTGTGAACAAGAAAATCAAATTGGATTTTGCTTTTGTCAATATTACGGTAATAATTCATTACCATTGTTTCGGCACCGCCGCGGTTCATTATTGTAAAAAGGTTTAAAATTCTTATAGGCTCACTCATAAAATCACCCCAAATATTATATAATATATATTGCTTTTTTGCAACTTAAAAAAATTTTTAAAAAATTTGCAAAAAACCCTTGACTTTATCGTTGAAATGTTATATTATTACTGAGCGCCCAAAAAGAGCGTATGATCCATTAGCTCAGCCGGCAGAGCACTTGACTTTTAATCAAGGTGTCCGGAGTTCGAATCTCCGATGGATCACCATAAGCACCGCAGCAAAAGTTGCGGTGCTATTTTTTTGAATAGCAGAATGCAGCGTTTTACAGAATTTGGCTACGACAATTATATAAGACTTGTCGTTTCGGCATTGAATAAGAAACAGAATTTTGATATAATACTTTCAGCTTTCATTTTGAGGAGGCTCAGATTATGAAATATGAAAAGATAAGCAAATATGTTCGTTCCGGACCTCCGGAAACTGAAAAATTTGATATGGAAAAGCCCCCTGTCAAACAGACATGGTGGGTCAAGCTTATATTGGCAGTGATTGCATTCACAGGAAAGCTGCTTTACAGGGGCAAAATTAAAAAGGTAAGAATGGAAGGCGTCAAGCCGCCGTATGTCCTTTTTTGTAATCACAGCAGTCCGCTTGATTATTTTATAATGATTGCTGCAACTGCCTTTCAGGGCGGTGTGTATGCTGCTGCACCTAACGTTTTTCTGTTTATTGAATCATTGATAAGACGCATCGGATGTATGCCTACAAGAAAATTCACAACCGATATAAGTCTTATCCGTTCAACTAAGAGAATTGTGGAGCAGGGTAATATGATGTGCATTTTTGTTGAAGCACGTCACTGCCTTTGCGGTAAAACAGAAGTAATTCCCGACTCTGTCGGTCAGATGGCAAAACGCTGGGGTGTGCCTATTGTTACTCTTAAAATGTGCGGCCACCACATTGCCAACCCTTTCTGGAATGTGAAAAGTCACCGCTTTGAAGTTCCCGTTGAGGCAACAATGACTCAGATTTTTACCCCTGAGGAGATTAAAACTGCCACGGTAGAAGAAATCAACAAAAAGCTCAGAGCTCATCTTGATCACGATGATTTCCGATGGCAGAGTGAAAACCGCAAAAAGCTTAAGAATAAAAAACGTGCCGAAGGTCTTCATAAGGTGCTTTATCAGTGCCCTGCTTGCGGTAACGAGCATGAGATGGATTCTAAAGGCGCACAGGTGTTCTGTAAGGCTTGTGGCAAACGCTGGACTCTTAACTACTACGGTGAGCTTGAAGCTGAAAACGGTGAAACAGAGTTTAAATTCCCGACAGACTGGTATCTTTGGGAGCGTGAGCAGGTTAAGAAAGAGATTTATGACGGAAACTATTATTTCGAAAGTGATGTTATAGTTGACGATCTTCCCAACCATAAAGGTTTTGTACGCATCGGTAAAGGTAAACTTGTTCACGATATGAACGGTTTCAGCCTTCACGGTGTAAGAGATTATGACGGAGAACCGTTTGAAATGGTAATTCCCGCCGCAGGTCAGTATGCCTGTCACGTCGAGTTTAACCATAAATTCGGCGGTTACCGTGATTGTCTTAGCCTTAATACACTTGATGATACATGGTTTATATATCCTGAAGCCAAGGATTTTTCCGGAACAAAAATGTCACTTGCTGTTGAAGAGATATTTAACAAGATAGCAATTGAAAAGAAAGCGCTTCTTGCTGCAAGACGCAGAGGGTGACATTTACTGTGACACTTTTCGGAAAGTGTCGGTTTTAGGTTGAATTAGTAATTTTATTTTGATATACTAATCAGGATATTTTAAACTAGGGGAGTTTAGTATATGGCTAAGAAAAAGCTTAGTAAATATGTTTATGCAGGTCCTCCTGCAACAAAAAGACTTGATATGAACAAAAAACCCGTTGTTCAGAGAAAGTATTTGCGTCCGATCATTTGGGCATATTCAAAAGTAAGAACAACGCACCATAAATGTAAGGTTACAAAGGTTAATTTTGATAAGCTCGAAGCTCCTTGCATTTTGCTTTGCAACCATAACTCATTTTATGATTTCTATGTTATGAGCACAGCAACAAACCTTGCCGGCGGTGTTTATCCTGCTGCTGTTGACGATTTCATCGGCAGAGAATATCTTTTGAGAATTATCGGTGGTTTACCCACAAGAAAATACACTAATGACCTCAGCCTTGTAAGAACAGCCCGTAAGGTTATCAAATCAGGCGAAATGTTTGGCGTTTACGGTGAAGCACGTTATTCGCTTTGCGGTAAAACAGAGGTTATTCCTGAGTCTATTGCTCAGCTTTGCAAGTTCCTCGGTGTTCCTGTTGTTACTCTTAAAATGAGCGGCAACCACATCTACAACCCGTTCTGGAACATTGCAAGCCACCGTTATTGTTTCCCGACTGAGGCAACAATGACCCAGATTTTCACAGGTGAAGAAGTTAAAAAAGCATCTGTTGAAGAAATTCACGAAAAAATTAAAAGTCATCTTGCCAATGACGATTTCCGTTGGCAGAGTGAAAACCGTATAGCTCTTAAATACAAAAAGCGTGCAGAAGGTCTTCACAATATTCTTTATCAATGCCCCGCTTGCGGTAAAGAGCATGAGATGGATTCCAAGGGCGCACAGGTATTTTGTAAAGCCTGCGGCAAACGCTGGACTCTTAACTACTACGGTGAGCTTGAAGCAGAAAACGGTGAAACTGAGTTCAAATTCCCGACAGATTGGTATGATTGGGAACGTACTCAGGTCAGAAAGCAGATTGATGACGGTACTTATTATTTCGAAAGTGATTGTCATGTAAATGACCTTCCTAACTCTAAGGGATATATCCGTATCGGTAACGGTAAAGTTGTTCATGATATGAACGGCTTCAGAGTCAACGGTATCCGTGACTATGACGGTCAGCCCTTTGAGATGGTAATTCCGGCAGCAGGTCAGTATGCCTGCCATGTTGAGTTTAACTACCGTTACGGTGATTTCAAAAACTGTATTGACCTTAACACTCTTGATGATACCTGGTATGTGTTTCCTCACAGTAAGGAATTCTCCGGTACGAAGGTGTCTCTTGCAGTAGAAGAAATTTATAAAAAACTCGCAGAAGAAAAGGCACAGTCAAAGATAGGGGATTAATAAAAAATGAGAAATAAGGCGTATCCGCTTTATGACATTCCAAAACTTAATACACTAAGAGAAGTTATTTCCCATATAGCTAATAAATATGAATCAGATCAGGCTTTTCGAATTCCCAGAAAAGGTAAGCAGGGCGATAAGTATAAGACTTTCAGAGAGTTTTATGACGAAATCAGAGCTCTCGGTACATCTCTTTTAAACAAAGGCTTTTCAGGGGATAAAATTGCAATTGTGGGCGAAAACAGCTATAAGTGGATTGTTTCATATTTCGCAGTTACCAATACAGGCAATGTGGCTCTTCCTCTTGACAGAGAGCTTTCTTACAAGGAGCTTGCAGATCTGGTTAACCGCTGTAAGTGTAAGGCTGTTATTTTTTCAAAATCATTTTCAGACTATGCAGATTATTTCAAAGAAAACTGCCCAAGTGTTGAAAGCTATATCTGTATGAAAGATCTTAGCACTCTCAAAGATGAAGGCGCCGGGCTTATAGCTCAGGGCGACACATCATTTGATGAAGTGCAGATTACACCTGATGATCTGGCTGCAATTGTCTTCACTTCAGGCACAACCGGCAGAAGCAAGGGTGTAATGCTCACTCACGGAAATATTGCTTCTGATACATACTGTGTTTGTAAATATGTAACAGGTGAGGGCAGAGGACCATTGCTTCTTCCTCTTCATCATACTTTCTCAATCACAGCTAATGTCCTTGCAGCTTTGATGTACGGCGGCAGAATTCATGCAATCACAAGCCTTCGTAACATTCAGCGTGATATGGTTAACGATAAAACCACTACTATGATCGCTGTGCCGACAGCAGTTGAAATGATACATAAAAAAGTGTGGGCAACAGCTGAAAGCAAGGGTAAAGCTGAAATTATGAAAAAGGGTATGAAAATTTCAAACACCCTTTTAAAATTTGGTATCGATGTCAGGAAAAAGCTCTTTAAAGAGGTTTATGAAGGTCTTGGCGGTGAGTTTGACCTTGTAATCTGCGGCGGAGCACAGCTCAGCCAGAAGGCAGAGGAAGATATGACCGCTTGGGGTATCAATGTTGTTGTGGGCTACGGTATCACCGAATGTGCCCCTATCGTAAGCGTTAACAGACCTTACCACCAGAAACGCGGAAGCTCAGGTCTTGTTATTGAGTGTAATCAGGTTCGTATTGAAAATAAAGATGAAAACGGAATCGGCGAAATTCAGGTCAAAGGCGACAATGTTTTCAAAGGCTACTTTGATGATGAAGAAGAAACGGCCGCATCCTTCACTGAGGATGGCTGGTTTAAAACAGGAGACCTTGGTTATATTGATCAGGACGGATTCCTCTTTATCACCGGCCGAATAAAAAATCTTATCATTCTCTCTAACGGTAAAAATGTTTCACCGGAAGAGCTTGAGGGTAAGGTTATAGATGAAATAGACAGCATTATTGAAGCTGTAGTGTTTGCAAAAAATGACTCAATAGCAATTGAGTTGTTCCTTGATACTGAAAATTATCCTGATGCTAAGGCTGAAATTCAGGAACAGATTAATGCTTTTAACAGGCAGATGCCTGCTTATAAGAAGATACAGGAAGTTATCATCCGCGATGATGAGTTCCCGAAAACAACCACATTGAAAATTAAAAGAAGATACGACAACAAGTAAGAAAGGAAATTATAATTATGAACGTTATTGCAGATTTGAAAACAATTTTTGAAAACTTTACAGGCAACGATCTTCCTGATTTCAACGAAGACACACTTCTTACAGCTGATATGGGTCTTAACTCATTTGAACTTTTTGACCTTATCTGCGAAATAGAAGAGCATTTCGGTATCGAAATTCCCGACAGAGAGCTTATGAAGCTTGTTACTCTCGGTGATCTTGTAAGATACATCGATTCAGAAGTTAACTGATTAAAATGAATAAAAACCTTACCGCTGAGCATCTTAAATTGATGTTCAGCGGTTTCTTTTTAAAACACATTATATGCCGCTTTTCTTGACAATAATTTGCATATATTGTATAATTATATGAAATGTAAAATGCTAAGCGGAGGACTTTTATATGCCGAAAAAAGCAAGCTACGGTAACGATACCATAACGTCGCTCAAAGGTGCTGACAGAGTAAGAAAACGCCCTGCAGTTATCTTTGGCTCAGACGGTCTTGAAGGTTGTCAGCATTCAATATTTGAAATCCTTTCCAACTCAATAGATGAAGCGCGCGAAGGCTACGGTGACAAAATTGTTATCACCAGATTTTCTGATAATTCTGTTGAAATTCAGGATTTTGGCCGCGGTATCCCCGTTGACTATAACGAAAAAGAAAAGAAATATAACTGGGAGCTTGTTTTCTGTGAGCTTTATGCAGGCGGTAAGTATAACACCAACTCAGGCGGCAGCTATGAGTTTTCATTAGGTCTTAACGGCCTCGGTCTTTGTGCAACTCAGTATGCTTCTGAGTATATGGAAGCTGAAATACACCGTGACGGCTTTAAATATCTGCTTAACTTTAAATCAGGTAAACCGTCAGGCAAAATGGTTAAAGAAGAATACCGTCACCGTGACACCGGTTCTAGAATTAAATGGAAGCCCGACCTGAAGGTCTTTACCGATATTGCAATTCCTCTCGAATATTATCAGAGCATTATCAAGCGTCAGGCAATTGTTAACGCAGGTATCACTTTTATTCTGAAAAATCAGACAGGTAAGAGCAGTTTTGAAACATTTGAGTACCACTATGAAAACGGTATTACCGACTATGTTAAAGAAATTTCCAATGAAAATTCTCTCACTTCTGTTCAGACTTGGCAGGCTGAAAGAATCGGCCGTGACCGTGATGACCTTGAAGATTACAGAGTAAAAATCAACGCCTCACTCTGCTTTTCAAACAAAGCTCAGCTTAAAGAGTATTATCATAACTCAAGCTGGCTTGAACATGGTGGTGCGCCAGACAGAGCAGTTAGAAGTGCGTTTGTTGCACAAATTGATGCCTACATTAAGCAAAACAATAAATACAACAAAAATGAAAGTAAAATAACCATATCTGATATTGACGAATGTTTAGTTTTGGTTATATCATCATTTTCTACCCAGACTTCTTACGAAAACCAAACCAAAAAGGCCATAACAAATAAGTTTATTCAAGATGCTATGACGGAGTTTTTCCGTCAACAGCTTGAAATATACTTTATAGAAAATAAACCCGAAGCCGATAAAATTGTCGAGCAAGTACTTATTAATAAACGCAGTCGTGAACGTTCAGAAAAAGAACGTTATAACCTTAAAAAGACCTTACAGTCCAGTAACGACATGGCAAACAGAGTTCAAAAGTTTGTTGACTGTCGTAGCAGAGACGTATCTGTAAGAGAAGTCTTTATTGTTGAGGGTGATTCGGCACTTGGATCTTGTAAACTCGCCAGAGATTCTGAATTTCAGGCAATAATACCCGTAAGAGGTAAAATCTTAAACTGTCTTAAAGCCGAGTATGATAAAGTTTTCAAAAGCGAGATTATAACCGATTTAATTAAGGTTTTGGGTTGCGGCGTTGAGGTTAAATCAAAGGCTAGCAAAGATTTGTCTACCTTTAATATTGAAAACTTGCGTTGGAACAAGGTAATCATTTGTACTGATGCCGACGTTGACGGTTTTCAAATTAGAACACTTATTCTTACAATGATTTATCGCCTAATGCCAACTCTTATAAATTTAGGCAAGGTTTATATTGCCGAAACTCCGTTATACGAAATAACAAGCGGTGGCAAATCATATTTTGCCTATGACGAAAAAGAAAAGCAAGATATTCTAAATATGGTTGGCGATACTAAGTATACATTACAACGTTCAAAAGGTCTTGGCGAAAACCAACCCGATATGATGAATCTTACGACTATGAACCCCGCTACTCGTCGTCTTGTAAAGGTAATGCCTGACGACGCAGAGCGCACTGCTGAGATGTTTGATTTAATGCTTGGTAACAACCTTGCGGGAAGAAAAGATTTTATTGCCGAAAATGGTTACTTATACATTGATGAAGCAGATATTAGTTAATTTAAAATAATTTGAAGGGGAATAATAAATGGCTCCCAAAAAGAAAAGTGCAATAAGCACTCAAAAAAACCCTGCAGAAACAAATGCTTATATTGCGGGTGCAGGTTTAATTGTTGAACAACCAATTACCGAAACAATAGAAAGCAACTATATGCCCTATGCTATGAGCGTTATTGTTTCGCGTGCAATACCCGAAATAGATGGGTTTAAGCCTTCGCATCGTAAACTTTTATACACCATGTATAAAATGGGATTACTTACCGGCAATAGAATAAAGTCGGCTAATATTGTTGGTAGAACAATGCAGCTAAATCCACATGGCGATGCCGCAATTTATGATACTATGGTGCGTTTATCAGAAGGTTATGAAGCTTTACTGTACCCGTATGTAGATTCAAAGGGAAGCTTTGGTAAAGCTTACTCGCGTGATATGCATTGGGCAGCATCTAGGTATACTGAGGCAAAACTTTCAGAAATTGCAAGTGAACTTTTTATTGATATCGATAAAGATACAATAGATTTTGTCGACAACTACGACGCCACTATGAAAGAGCCCACGCTTTTTCCGGTAAGATTTCCGTCAATTTTAGTTAATTATAATAATGGTATTGCTGTTGGTATGACCAGCACCATATGTCCTTTTAACTTAGAAGAAGTTTGTCGCACTACTATCAATTATATTAAAGATAACGACGCAGACATAATGGAAACTCTTTTAGCACCGGACTTTCCAATAGGCGGACAGTTGCTTTATGATAGAGAAGAGATGCGCACCCTTTACGAAACAGGCAGAGGTAGTTTTAAGATTAGAGGCACTTATGAGTACGATAAATCTCAAAACTGTATTGATATCAAACAAATACCACCCTCAACCACAGCAGAGGCGATAATTGAAAAGGTTATTGAACTTGCAAAGGCTAAAAAAATAACTGAAATAAGTGATATTCGCGATGAAACCGACCTTAAAGGCCTTAAAATTACAATAGACCTTAAGCGTGGCACAGATCCCGACAAGCTTATGCAAAAGCTTTATCGTATGACTCCGCTGCAAGATACATTTTCATGTATATTTAATGTTCTTATTGCAAATTCACCGCGTGTTGTGGGCATTAAAGAGCTTCTTGGTGAATGGGTTGCATTTAGAGTTGAGTGTGTTAAAAGAAGAGTACATTTTACTCTTACAAAGGCAAAAGACAAGCTGCACCTTTTAAAAGGTTTGTCTAAGATTTTGCTTGATATTGATAAAGCTATAAAAATCGTTCGCGAAACCGCTGAAGAAAAGGAAGTTGTTCCCAATCTTATGATTGGTTTCGGAATAGACCAAATTCAAGCAGAATATGTAGCCGAAATTAAATTACG
>JAZQJF010000024.1:0-489641 GCA_045541505.1 Acutalibacteraceae bacterium | reverse complement strand
TCAGGGTTTTTCTTGTTAATCGTTGTTTAATTTTCAAGGTGCATACGCTGTCCTCGCGACAGCTTTGCTATCTTACCACACACTTCCTCCTTTGTCAACACCTTTTTTTACCCTTTTTTCAACGTGGCCGTGCGTTTCTTGGATTTTGCACAATAGTTTTCGTCCAGATGTTGATTTTCGACAGTCAAGCAACACAAAATATGTGAAATTTTGCTAAGATATGGCTGTTTTTTGGTGTTTTAAAAGTTTTTATTGTTTTTTATAAATTTTATGCTACAATATAAAAAAATCTTTTGGAAGTGATTTATATATGAAAAGAGTTGCGCAATTTGAAAAAGTATCTTTTTCGCAGTTTTATAACAGCTGGGCAGATGATTTCGGCGGCAGCGAAGCTGAAATTCAAAAGATATATGATAGCATTAATCTTCCCCGCAGGGCTACTTCAGGATCAGCAGGTTACGATATTTTCTCACCTGTAGATTTTACAATAGCACCCGCAGAAAGCCTTAAAATCCCCACAGGAATACGCTGTAAGATAGAAGACGGTTGGGTTCTTAAAATTTACCCCCGCAGCGGTCTGGGCTTTAAATTCAGGCTTCAGCTTAATAATACAGTAGGTATTATAGACAGCGACTATTACCATTCAGATAACGAAGGGCATATATTCATTAAAGTAATGAATGACACTAATGAAAATAAAACTGTAGAACTTAAAGCAGGCAATGGTTTCGCTCAGGGTATTTTTATTGAATACGGTATTACTTTTGATGACGATGTTACCGATATCCGCAATGGCGGTTTCGGAAGCACAACCAAATAATTAAAGCACCTCAGCAGAGGTGCTTTTCTTTTGCTCTTTATATAAAGAAAGAATCGGGGAAGTTCCCCCCCGATTCGGAAATTAAAATTCAAAGCTTATTTATGACTTATGCTTCAAAAGTATAAGTATAGAAATATGCTTCTGAAATGCCTCTGTCATAGAATGTCCATGACTGATCAAGGCCGATTTCGCCAAGCAAGCTATCCTTACCGAGTTCAACTCTGAGAATACCATAGAGACGGATCTCACCCTTGAGGGCAACATCAATATCCAGGTCAGAGTCGACCAGCGCCGCCGAAACGGCATCGATCGCTACATTTTCAGTAGCCTCAGAAATAACTTCGCCATTAGCGTCTACGAACTTAAGTGTTGCAAATACTTCTGCACCGATACCGCCGATAACGCGAGCGTCAATGATGTCGATACCAAGGATACCGAAGCCAACACCAAAGCCAAGGCAGATTGAGAAGTTACCGTAAGCATCAATTCTGTTATCAACAACTTCTTCTTCGTAGATGATTCTTGCCTTGTTGTTAATGATTTCAATACCAGTTTCGTTTTCTGATGTTACGATGAACTTGATGTAACCGTCAACACCGATAACGAGTGAGAAATTAAGACCGATTGTAAGAGATGTGCTACCGATCGGAATATCGAACTTTGCGATATCGATCTGAGTTTCACCCTCAGCAACGTCGAAGAGACCACCCTTAACTCTGTCAAGGAATGTAACAGCATCTGCGCCTTCGCCAAGTTCTCTTTCAACAAGAGAAGCTGTGTAAGAACCGCTGAATGTTGTTGTGTCTACAAGGTCATAAGTAGAAGTAAGATATACTTCGTTGAACTTGAGAGCTTTGATGTCTGCATCGAACTTAGCATCAATCTTAAGGTTTGAAAGTTCATACTCTTTAAGAATGTTTACATGACCGTTAGCAAGTGATTTCCCGATGCTGATGTAAAGGTCTGAGTCACCTGTAACCTTAATCTTGATTTTGAAGCCACCAACTGAGAAGCTGATGTTAGCAAGAGACTGGATGAGGTTAGCATCTTTGAGGATATTGTTGATTTCTTTCTTAAGATCGAAACCATCAAGTCCTGAAAGGTCAGCGCCTTCGCTGATAACTTCGCCATTACCGTCAGTAATAGCAGCTGTAGCAAGTACAGGCTCGAAAGAACCTTCGTAGTCAACTGTTTCGATAACTTCTTTAGCATCAGCTTCAGATGTTACAACAGTGTTACCTTCAACAACGTCAGCTACAAAAGCTTCGTTGCCGGCAACGAAAACGTCACCCTCAACAAGGTCAATTTCTTCTGCAAAAGTAAGAACGTTTCCATCTGCTGTGAAGTCAGCGTCAACTTCTTTAACGCTGTCTACATAGTCGATTGCATACTCTTCGCCGTCAAAACTACGGTTCTTCCAGAGGTCAGTAGCTACATCAAGAGCTGCCATAGCGTCAGCCTTATCCATAGCGTAGGTGGGTACCATGCCAATTGCATTAACTTCGATAACGCCTTTTGCTACTGCGATAGCTACTTTATCATAAGTAGGAAGATCGCCTTCATTTTTGATGTTTACAGCAAGAAGTTCTTCTTCTGTTGCTTCAAGACCGGCTGCATTAACAAGAGTTGTTGCAACAAAATCTGCAGAAACATTTGCATCAACATCAATAGCGTCAACATCATAGTCAATAAGTACGTTCCAAGCTTCAGCGATTTCAAGGTCAGTTGAGCCTGTGATATCCTGGAGAAGATTGAGACCGAAAGCTTCATTGACTTCTGCTAACCACTCGTTAACTGTCATTGTTTCAGTGCCGGGCATAACAAAGCCGGGAATGAAAGAAGACACAACAAGCATAACAATTGCCATGACGATTGAGATAATTTTGTCCATATTCTTTTCCTCCTTTTTTATTAAAGTAGGTCGGTCGGACGAAAACGGCACAACGTTAATACCGCTTTCATTACAAAATGTATTGCAACGTACACTTCGCCCCTATTAACCTATCTTCACCGTGATTATACTATTTCAAGATTTGAAAATCAATAGTTTCAAAAAAAGTTTTTCCAACAGATGGTATTTTTTAATAATTAAACAATTCCATTCTTTTCCATTTATACATAGTGCACAACATATTTTTCTGTATTACCATTATATGAAAGGTGTTCTAAAACCAGCACTGTTACAAACAAATAAAATAATTTAAAATAACACTTGATTTTGACTTATCTATATTGTATAATTGTATGCACTTCCGGGTGTGGCGAAGTTTGGTATCGCGCTTGGTTCGGGACCAAGAGGCCATGGGTTCAAGTCCCGTCACTCGGACCATATTGAGTATTCATAAGGGATTTGACCTGTGAATACTCAATTTTTTTGCTTAAAATAGAGTTTTCTATATAATTCAATAGTTTTTATGTATCGTCGCATTCCTTTCGGAGTGCGACTTTTGTTTGTCTTTATACGGGTTTTAGGGCTGTCCCTAACAAGTAGAATTTGTATGCACAAATTCAATGCTTGTTAAAACTTATTCCTACTTTCAATCGTAAAGTGTTCGTTTAGCTTTTTCAAAGATGTTGTAATAGGCAGTCTATTGTGATATAATGATACTACATTATTATAAAGGATGTGAAATGTCTTGTTTAAATTTAGAAAAGGTTGTACAGTTCCGTATCCTGAAAGAATTAACGAAGAATATGAAATAAATGACAACTGTATAGTTGCAAATATAGGTGCTGATAAAATTGAAAACCTATTGTTAGATTTCATAAAGATACACAATGAACCATTATTTTTTATTTTGGAAACCCCTGCAATGAAAAATGACGAAACCGAAATAAAATCAGGTGTAGTGGAAAAATTCCATAAAGATATCTATTATATTGACGGTTGCACTCAGGAAGAAACCTTTGCGATTTTAAACAGAGTCGGCGAACTTCTCATTAATGATGGCTTATCTTCTTTCGGCTTTGGTTGTCATGTTTCACACGATGAAATTATGATTGGCAAATATAATGTTGTTACTATTTATTCACAAGATATCGAAAAATATAATACAATTTTAGAAAAGCACAAAATAAAGCGTGTTGATAAGATTGTAACTGCTTGGGATACTTTTACTCAAAACAATCCGGGTAAATCAGAAAGAGTTGAAACGGACGGAAAAGATATTTTTGATATACCAAAAATGTTTGAAGATTGGGGAATATATCTTGCCGAACAAAGAGAGGATTAATTTTTTAATCCCTTATGAACACTCGCACCAAAAATATGAGCCGTACATTTCTGTACGGCTCTTTTTTATCAGAATTTTGTTATGGTGCCTGCATCATATGCAAAGGGAACAAAGCCTGTTTTCAGTGCAGGGCTGTTTTCTGCAAGAGTGAAGTCTCTGTTTGCAACATCTTTGAAAAGCGGATTTTCAAACACTGCATTGTTATAATAGCCTCTTGTTGTCATTATTACAAGATTGTGCCTTTTAAACAGTTTTACCGAGTCGCCCGAAAAGACATTGCCGCCGTTTTCATAATCCCAATAGAGATTGCTGTCATCAACAAACCAGTTTTTCTTTACTGAGTTTTTATACATTACTGTATTATTTCCGACAAGAATGTTGTTTGTAAGTGTGAGCGAGTTGTGGTCTTCTTTTCTTGTTATAATAAACTGCCCCTCACCGCCAAAAGCAAAGATATTGTTTCTGACAACGTTTTCTTTACCGTAATGCTGATGGAAAGCCTGAGAAGAACAGTCATAAACCAGGTTGTTTTCAACGAGAATGCCGCTTGAGCCTTCGTCAAGGTAAACACCCCAGCCGCCGTAACCGTAGGCACTCTCGTCACAGCCTACATTATAAATTATGTTGCCTGAAACCTCTGTATCAGGCTGAACGCCGAGAGTATAAATACCGCCCATATCCGAAAGCCAGCCGTTTCCGATATTATAAATAAGGTTGTCTTTTATTTTTATACTATTTGTTGAGTTGTCGGCATAGCCCCAGCTCCAACCTACCGAAACGCCTGTATACCAGCCATCGTGAATTTCGTTGTTTGAAAGCTCACAATCAATAGCGTGGGTAAGAAGAATTCCGATTGCGTTATTAAAAATTCTGCCGTAGTAACCGATATGGCAGTCTTTGACGTTTATATTTTTTGTGGATGCCGGCACAACGAAATCGCCGTGAATAAAAATCGCATTGCCGCCGATCTCATTGAATTTGCTGCTTATAACGTTACAATTCTTTGATGCATTTTCGAACTTCACCGCTGTGTATGAAATGTTTTCAAAAAGACAGTCAGTAAAGTTAATACCATCTGAAGCTGAAACAAGAATTGCCGCAGGAACCTCAAATGCTGCCTGAGGATGTTCACCGCCATACTTTATATTTTTGTATAAAGGATGAGTTTCATCAAAAATATCTTTAAAGAATGCACCGTCAACGGGGTTCCAGTCTGTATTTTTAAAATCAATACCGCGGAACTCAATATTTTTTGCATTGTTGAATGTAAAAATCTGCTCTGTTGAGCCGACATAAAGCACGGTGTTTTCCGTTGTGTCTCCCTCTTCGGGGATGTAATAAAGTTTTTGTTCAGTTCTGTCGAGATACCATTCACCGGGAAGCGAAAGTGCTTCCTTTACATTTTCAAAAACGTAATTATCATCAACTCTCAGGGTCATTGCGGTTGTTTTTGTTGTTTCTATTCGTCCTGTGGAAGTGTCAACAGAATAAATAGGAAGATGCTCATCACACCAATAATGCATAACTATTGCTTCAACATCACCGATGTTTGCAAAATCGAGAACATCTTTTTTATGAGCGTAAAAAGCAAGAGAATGAGTAAAGAATTCCACATTCCACTCTGAAGGAATTCCTTCTTCCAAAGCCGGGTCTGCAATTTTAAAAACACCGTTTTTAGGATATCTGGAACGAGAAAGTCTCTTGTCACCTTTAAAGAGTGAGCGGAAATAATCTTCCTCTGAATTTATTTCAACATCTGTAACAAAAGCATCCACTCCGTTAATGGTGGTTTCGTTCCAGTCAGAGATTTCTTTTGCCCCGGTAAATTCAACTTTTTCATCGGGATATGAACGGTAAATCACGTTATCTTTATCTTCTGAAGTGAAGTTTACCGTGTCTTCAATAAAATACGAGCCTTCTCTGAACCACACCGTAACAGTTTTGTCTGTGCCGATTGTTTTTACAAGCTCCTTTGCTTTTTCAAGGGTTGCAATGGGCGCATCGATTGAACCCGGGTTGCTGTCATCACCATAAGGAGCAACGACAAGGTCATATTCGCCTATAATGAAATTGCCCTCATCAAAGGCAACCTTTTCTGCTGTTTCGGGCTTAGCAAAAACTCCCTCAACAGGTGCCGCAGGAACAATAACTGCAGTAAGCCATGTAATGATTGCGGTAAAAAAAGCTATAATTTTAGTCATGGTATCAACCTCTTTCCCGGTTAAAATATTACATCGGTTAGTCCTATTATATATGAAAAAGCAAAAAATTCAAGATAACGCAAAAAACTAACCCCACAAACAAAAACTTACCGTATCAATAAAAAGAGCTCCGCAGCAGCGAAGCTCTTTTTTTATTTGCAGCAAACAACAATTAAATCAAAGAATAATCTCTTTACCTTTTTCTGCAGATTCATATATTGCACATAAAATCTTTATCATATCCACGCCCTGAGACGGTTTGAAAACAGGTTCAGCACCTTCGGTGATAACATCAATAAAGTTGCGGATATTCTGCTTGTGTCCGTTTGATTCCATTTTGCCTGTGGGGGCAATGTCAAGAAGCTGTCCGTCTTCTTCGGTGAAAAATTCCACTTCATTATCATCCCACTTAAGGCCTGCTTTTGTTCCGCGCAATTCAACGAAACGGTTTTCATTTTTAATATTTGATGCCCAGCTGAATTCAATCTGAAGCACAGCGCCGTTCTCAAAGCGGATCATACCCATAGCAAGATCTTCAACGTCAAATGTTCCCTGCTCCATTGCATCGCCGAACTTTGAGTTTTCGGAGTCGCTTGTGTCATTGTCGGCAAACTTTGAGTAGGTGTTTGCGCTGACAGCAACAGGTGTGGGGTTGCCCATAAGCCAAACAGCGAGGTCAATCATATGAACGCCAAGGTCAATAAGCGGGCCGCCGCCTGACTGCGCTTTAGTTGTAAACCAACCGCCTTTGCCGGGAATTCCGCGACGTCTCTGCCAGCCGCAGCGTCCGCAGTAGATTTCGCCCATTCTGCCTGACTCAACAAATTTTTTAGCATACTGTGATGCTGTTGCAAAACGGTTGTTTCTGATAACCATAAGCACTTTGCCTGCCTCTTCGGCAGCATTTTTCATTTTAAGAACCTCTGTAACATCAATGGCATCAGGCTTTTCACACAAAACGTGCTTACCTGCCTTGAACGCATCAACAGCGATAATAGAGTGAAGATAGTTTGGTGTGCAGATATCAACTGCATCTATGCTCTCGTCCTTGAGTAGCTCTTTATAGTCTGTGTAAACATCAGCATCAGGATAATATGTATCTCTGAGTTCAATTGCTCTTTCTTCGATAATATCGCAGAATGCAGCAACCTCAACACGGTCATCGCCAACATAGTTTTTAACGTGGCTGCCGCGGCAGATGCCGCCGTTACCTATAAGTGCAATTCTTAATTTTGACATAGTTTTTCCTCCCGGTATTTTAAATATCTTTATTTTTTATCAGATTAATTCTTTCAGCAGCTCAGGCAGATTTCCAAGGTCCGAAAGAACCATAAACAATGCTTTGAAAAGCCACTTGATATGATGAAGGAAATAATTCTCTGAAGGCTCAGTCACCTGAAGATCCTGTGTGTTTTCAACAAAATCTTCAGTTTTTATAAATGTAAAGTCACATTCTGCAGACGAGTGATCAGACACCACTTTTCCGTTGCTGTCGCAAACCTCAGCGTATCTGAAATCACTTACAACAACGTCAACTCCCCCGCCAGGTTTATACATAAATCTTTCAACTGAGTCCCAGTTGCCCCACGCGGGAAGACCTGTTATATGCCAGTTATACAAATTAAAATAGTCGCCGTTATTGTGATATTCTATCCACGCATCTTTCAAGCCGCACTGAAGATAAAGATTTTTATAAAGCGAGCCGTCGCCCTCGTGTGTATGCATATAGTAATTGAAGTCGCCTGTTACAATCACCGGTCTGTCATTTTCAGCAAGGCGCGCCTGTATGAATTCGGCAAGCTGTTTATACTGACTTGCCCTTGCCTCAATTGATCCTTCTCCGCCGTAAGCATCTGCGTGTAAATTATAAAAATCTACATAAATGCCGTTGCCTACATCAATAACGCTGTAAACAAAACCTTTTGGCGTAAGTGCATCAGAACCGTCTGAGAGAATTCCGCTGGCTTCATTCCAGCTGACTCGTGTTTCATTATAGACAGGCATATTTTTTGTAAATATATTAAGCCCGTCACCGCCCGGAATACCGCCTGTGTGGTGAGTTGTGTAATTAAAACCGTTCATGTTATCTGCAAGGTGCTTATGATAACCGAAATCTTCCTGAACGGCAACAATGTCAAAATCGTTTTGTGAAAGATATTCCGCTGCATATTTCTGATTTGCCGCAACATTTTCGCCCGTAAGAGCTGCAAACGGCAAACCTGCTACATTGAAATTGACTGCTTTGACTACGTGCTTTTCTGCATTATCATAATCATAAAGCTTTATATCAAAATAATCTGTAAAAACTTCTCCGTTAAGGGTGTAGATAAGTCTCCAATAAATCTTATCATAATTTTCAAAACCGCCGACATCTTTATTCCAAAGGTAATCTCTGTATAAAACTCCGTATTCATCACGCTCGGCTGTTATTTCGCTGCGGTTAAATGTAATAGGCTGACTGCAATCCACATTGCCGTTGTCATCCTTTGGCCAGAAAGAAGGGTTCTCTGTGGAGTTAATGTTAAACCCACGCCAATTTGTTTCACCGTTGAGAGATAACTGACACCGGATTTCTGTGGTTCCGGCAGGAAACACAAATATATAAGAAAGGTCATTGAGGTCGCGGGATATAGCATAGTCGCCTGCATTACTTTTTTCTTTAATGTCGTAAGACTGATGGCTGGGGAATTCCATCTGATAAAGAGTTGACTTATAAAGGAAAGGGGCAATTTTAACCTGAACACCGCCTTCGGTTTCAAAGCCTATAGCGTTAGCAGATATACCTGCAGAAAACGGTACAGCCGAACCCCCGAAGCAGACACAGCCAAATATAATCACTATTGTAAAAATGAGGCACAGTGCTTTTTTCATATTATTATCTCCTTCAGAACAGCATCATATTTGTATAATAGCATATTACCACCACATTTGTTAAGATATTCTGAAAAAAATCTTAAAACTTTTTTGATATGTATAAACCGACACACCTTGCTTGACTGTTCCGATAATAAAAAAACTGTACCCTACCGATATACGGTAAGGTACAGCCCTGATTATTGCCTTTAATTATGCAGCAAAGTTTGCGAAAAAGCCTTCAATGATATCGATGATGCCTGCTGCGTCAAATTCGCCGAGATAAGCAAGAAGCTCTTCTACCATAGCGAGAATCTGCTGTACAAACTCCATTACTGTTTCCTCCTCAATATTGTCGGATCGCTCCGCAGGAATATAATACCATAATCACAGAGAATAAAACAGTGGCACATTGACAGAAAAATAAGTCAAAAAAATAGACACTTTTAACATTTTTGTTTACTATTTTTCTTAAACGACACCAAAATCAATCAATACCAAGGGTTTTAAAAAGCTTGGCAGAACCATCATCTATATTTGAAGCGACCTCGTCTACCATTTCAATATTCTTTCTTCGAAAATCTTTTCTTTCACCGAAAAGCAAGGAAAAAACTCTTGCTGCCTGATAAAACGGTGTCAGGTATTTTTTGCCCTTAAGTTTCGGATACTGCCTTGATAAATCGCTGTAGGGCAAAACAATACGTGAAGCAATGTATCCGGTCTTGCTGCCCGATTTTTGAAAAACAGCTATAGTTCTTGTTTTATCTGAGCCGAAGCTTCCGCCTTGAAAAATATACTCTTCCATAGCAAGGGTAATTTCATCGTGGCCCTCACCGTCAAACCATACACGGCTGAGCTTTTCGGCATTTCTGACAAAATCACTAAGACCGCATTTTTCAATAAGCTCCGTATTCCGGGAATCCGCATCAATTTTTTGCATAAGTAAATACAAATCAATAAACGGTCTTATTCCGCAGCCGCCGTTTCTGAAATGCTTCGCCATATGAACAATATGGTAAAAATAAAGCATTCCGTCGTTCATTATGTATCTGCAACCATGGTGAGAATCAGAATTCTCCCATACTGCGTCAAGAGTCTCTGCCCATAAAGGCGACTTCTTTTTATCAATAAGAGAAAAGTGAAGTTCAACACACACATTTTCAGGTGAAAGAAGAAAAATATCGTGCGAACCCTCTCTTTTTACGGTATAACCTGCCTCACTCACCATTAGCTGAGCTGCTTTTTCAACATCTTCTTTTTTCACAAGAATATCTATATCACAGCCGACCCTCATCCAACTTTCGGGATAGAGAGCTTTCAGCACCGAACCTTTAAGCGGAATGTAAGGAATATCAGCTTTTTCAAAGACTGCGCTTATTTTTTCAAAAGCAAAATTCTGGTTTTCGCCGTTGAGCACCGCAGAAAGCATCTGAGAACGAAAAGCCTGCTGAAAAGAGCTTGAAAAAAGAAGATTGTTTTTTATCAGTGCCGATCCGATAATATGAGAAATCCCATGGGCCGATGACACTTCAAACACCTTTGACAACAGCTCATCGGTCACAACAAGCCCCGGCGGCAAAGCAAGAGCCTTGCCACAGACTTCATTTGCTATCAGTGCAGTTATGAGCCGTGTTGCCTGTTTCATTATAATTCTCCGTTTATTTCAAAATCTTACGTATTTTCATCAGATACGCTCTTACGGGCATCAATGCCTGCCACAAAGCTACGCCTGATTTATACGCTGCAGAATCACAGGATTTCTTTTTGCCGTCTTTTTCAATATGGGTAACAACCGCCACAACCTGCTGACACGAAATTTTTTCACACCAGGTCTGACCGTCACCGTTCATAAGCAATTTACCGTCAGGACGAACAGCTCTGACTCTGTGAAGAACAAAGCTTTCATCCGCACGCTTAAAAAGAAGGATCGCTCCCTTTTTTATATCTGACGGCTCACAGGCACGGATCCATACTACATCCTTACCGTCAACAAGGAAAGGCTGCATACTCGTTCCCGTAACAGTAAGAGGAACACTTGCGCCCTCTTTAAGCGCAACATCAAGAGCAGAACCCAACTCTGCCGTTGAGAATAACATCTTTTCCATAAAATCTGCCTTTTCAATAGTTGTTAATACATTCAGAGTGTATTACTCTTGTAGAGTTTAAAAAAGGCAATCTTACCTGCTTGTAAGACTGCCCCAACACTTTAACTATATCACAAGAAAAATCAAGAGTCAACAGTTTTTACTCCGGGTCAGAATATTTCTGTGTTTTGCATAATCAGAGGGCTTTAAGTTTATGAATTTTTGCGTATTGAAAACGGGGTTGAAGTGTGTTATATTATAGACACAGAAAGGAACAGGTGATACCAATGAAAAGGTAAAACCCATTGGCTCAAAACTTAAAATAAAATGATTATTACACTTGAAACCCACAGTTGTTTAACCGTTGCTCAAAGCGAGAGCAGAGAGAAAGAGTTTAAGTAAAGTCAAAAATAATTTTAAGTTAACAAGAGCCGCAAAACTTTAATAGTTATGAGCAGGGTTCAGATGAAAATAGCAAATATTGATGCTGTAAAAAACTTTTGAATTCAAAAAGGTTCAGAATTATTAAAGTAACCCTTCTAAATCAAGAAAGAGAGGTACACAAAATGATGTTAGATAACAAGAGCGAACAGAAATGACCCTTGACTGAAGTAAGATGTGTAAAGAAACATCTCAGTCAAGGGTCATTTCATTTTTATCTGCATTTTGTGATACTTCAAAAAATAACGCCCGATAATGCCGAAGCATATCGAGCGATTTTTTATTTTATTAATAACCGAATTTTTCTCTGTATTCTTCTCTTGTGTTTCTGGTTAGTACCTTTTCACCGTCAAAAATGAGAATACAGTAAGCGTGGCCTGCTTTTTTGCCCTGCTCAAACCATTCAGCATATGCACGCTGCATACTTGTATTGCGGGGAAGCTCTGATGCAGGCTTACCTTTACTCTGAACACCGAAAATTCTCCATGCATCACCGAAATCATATGTTCTGGTGATATCAAGGGGTTCGTAGTCAAGCAAGAAGTCGCATACGTTTGAATTCTCGGGAAGAAGATTAAGATTATCAGGATAAAGAAGCCATGAGCCGCAACAAACAACCATAGGCATATCTTTGAAATATTTCTCTTTAAAGAAAGCATATGCTTTTTTATAAGAGTCAAGTCTTACGTCATAAGTAAGCGGTCCGAGATGTGAAGGAATGTGCATACCGAGACAAAACTCACTGTCAAGAAGCTTGATACCGTGCTCATAATAGCTCTCTTCACCAAAATCGCTGAGATCATACTGGAATCTTCCGATACCAAAACGCTGAAGCTTGAAGAAGCCCTGGAACCAACCTTCAACAAAAGTACCGTAAACATCGTAGTTCTCTTTGCATTCAAGCATTTTAACCTTAAGATCAACAATTGAATTCCAATAAATATCTTCGCTGATGCCTTCTTTTTTATACTCGGCAAGCAAGGGCTTTGTGCAGTTAAGAAGAAGAACAAGATTTACAGTATATCTGTTTTCATCAATCAGCTCTGCAAGTTCTTTTACCTTATCCTCAAACTCGCCGAAGTTCTTTTTCTTGAGCCAGTACGCTCTGTACATTGACTCATAAATCTTATTTGCTTTTTCATTGGCAAGAATTTTCTCCTCAACCTTAATAATTGCCTCTTTGGCATCGGCGGGGAATTCGAGCCTGTCCATAACTTTTATTGTGTGCTTATAACTTTTCATTAATTTCACCTCTGAACCTTAATGAGCGTATTATACAACAAACCCGCCGTAATTTCAACATTTACTTTAATTGACAATATAATTATTGTAATGTTATACTGAAAACACACAAATTATCATTGAAAGAGTGATCCGAATGAAAGATAAAACGTATATTTTAACATACGAACACGGCGGATATGTTCTTTGGGAAAAAGAAGTTAAACCAAGGCTCAAAAAAATAGCCGAATGGTTAGAAAAATATCCGAAGCTCAGAATAGGCCTTGATTATGAATCATTTGCTTTTGATGAATTTTCAAGATGCGACCCGGAAGTTGTTGAAATGATAGGTGACCTGCTGAAAAAATACCCTGACAGGGTTGGTCTCGGCGCAACTACATACGGTCAACCCCTTGCACTTACGATTTCAGAAGAATCAAATGCAAGGCAGCTCAGCTACGCCGTTAAAACAAATCTTGAATATTACGGTGTTACTCCGTCGGTTTATGCTATTTCAGAGTTTGCACTTCACAACCAGACACCCCAGCTGATTGCCCAGTGCGGTTATAAGGGCGCCATTCTGCGTTCACACGTTATGGGTTACGGCTACCCTCGTACCTTTGACTCTGCCTGGGGCCGTTGGATCGGTAAGGACCTTACTGAAATCCCTGCTGTTCCCACTTATGACGAACAAGGCCGCGGATTCAACTGCACCACACTTGATAACTGGATTATTTCACGTTGGTCAGAGGGCCATGCAGGCTATGACCTTGAGGATTTTGAAGAAAAATTCAAAAAATACTCCCCTCTTCTTGCTTCAAGATATGATGACCTCACTCAGCCGATTGAAAGGCTGACAGAACACATTGAAGCAAAAGACAATTACGAATATGTTTTGCTGGAAGATATACCTGCTCTTTACGGCGAAGCAAAGGACGAGCTTAAAACAACCGACAATGATTTCCACGTGCAGATGCCATGGGGTTATTGCGGCAACGAGATTTTTAACGGCTGCCGTCAGGGTGAGGTTGAAGCAGTTCAGGCAGAAAAGTTAAACACACTTGCAGTTTTACTCGGCGGTAAATCGTTACAGAAAGAAAACGAGGATGCCTGGAAATATATTCTCGCAGCAGAGCATCACGATGTTACAATCTGCGGACTTTTAGACCTTTCAAGAAGATTTATTCCCGAATCATTAAGCAATTCTGATTTTGTAAAGAAAGAATCCCTTAAAGTTATAGCTTCCCGTTTTGCTCACAAAGACGGTGATTCACTTGTGGTTGTCAACCCTCATTCTTTTGACATTTGTGAATGGGTTGAAGCTGCTATCGAAAAAGAAGTATGTGCTTTTGACGGTGATAACGCCCTTAAATGCGAAATCATTAACAAAGACGGTTCACTTATATTAAGAGCTTTTGCAGAAATTCCTGCTTTTTCAGCAAAAAGCTTTATTCTTAAAGAAAATAAACCTGAAAGCAAATCTGATTTTTGCTGGAACGAGGAAACAGGCTTACTCAAAACCCCTGAATATACATTAAAGCTTAACGAAAAAGGCATTGTTTATATTGACGCTGAAAACGGCAGAGTTGTTGACAACGGTGAAGGCAGCCTTTTTCGTGCCTGGATTGAGGAAAAAGAATGCTACTCTCAGGGTGAATGGAACGTTACCGTTAATCATCACAGTGCCGTTGCCGAGCAAACAGGTGAAATCGGCGGTATTCCTTATACATTCACAATGACCTTTAACGGCGGCAGTGACAGAATTGATTGCAAAACAAAGTTTGAAATGCACGGTGAACACATCGGCAGAACTGACATCACAGAAGGAAAACCCGCTGTCCTCACCGTAAACGGACATCACCACGAAGACAAGCTTTGCTTTGTTATGAATGCTTGCCTTAAAAATAATCGTAAGCTCGTAAGAGACCTGCCCTATTCAATTTCAGAATGGGACAGCCAGCTCAGAAAAACAGAAGAATACTGGTACCCCGGCGACAGAATTATTCTCGATGAAGTTGTTCCGGAAGAGGAAGCTTTCAACAATTACACCTATATGCAGGGTATCTATTGGGTTGCTTTGCGTGACAGTAAAAAAGGAATTTCTGTTTTCAACCGTGGTTGTATGGGCAGCGCTATCAAAGGCAATGAGGTTGCAATTCCTTTGATTTATTCTAACCCATATCTTTGCGGAACAAGAATTCTTGACGGAATTTATGACGATGAGTTTTCCGTTGTTCCGTTCACTGCCGAGATTTCTGACGCTGAGCTTCACAGAAAAGCTATGAACTATGAATACACCCCCACAGCCGCTATTGCCGAAAAAGGCAGCGGTAATATGAATGAATATAAAATCGCAGACTTTAATTCACAGTGCGGTGAAGTTATCCTCACAACGATTTACCCTGAAGACGGAGCAATCCTCGCCCGTTTTTGCAACTTCTCAGACGAAAAAGCTGTTGCTGAATTCAAGCCGACCTCAGGCACTCTTACTCACGAAACAGATTTACTCGGTAACAATACCACGCCGGTGAATGATAACAAGCTTTCTTTCCGTCCCTGGGAAGTAAAAACAGTTAAAATTGAATTATAAGGTGATATTATGCTGAAAGTAATTTCGTTTTTGTTAGCGATTATTCAGTTTGTGTTTATGCCCTGCAGCGGGCTTCTGGGGAGGCATCAGATTTTGATTGACAAATCCAAAACTTATCAGACCTTTGAAGAATTCGGTACAAGCTCTTGCTGGTGGGCGCAGACAATTGACGACGATACTATGGCACGTCAGATTGCAAAAGATCTTTACAGCGAAGAAGAGGGCCTCGGACTTAAAATTTTCAGATACAACATCGGCGGCGGTGAAGCAGATAACCCTGACTGCCGAATCTGGGACACTTCACGCAGAACAGAAAGCTTTTATGTGTGGAGCGAAGAAAAGGGCAAATATATTTATGATTTCACCCGTGATGCCAACGCACGCAGAGTGATGGATTATGCTGTAGAATACGGCGCAGAAAAAATCATTCTCTTTTGTAACAGCCCACATTTTTCAATGACAAAAAGCGGTCACGCTTCAGGTGGATTAGAAGAATATTCATCCAACCTGCCGAAAGAAAACTATCAGGCATTTATTGATTATGTTCTGACCATTGCCGATTGGTTTGTTTCTCAGGGATATCCCATTTATGCCATATCCCCTATCAATGAGCCTCAATGGTCCTGGGGCAGCCCTGACTGGGTCGGTCAGGAGGGTTGCCATTACACCGATGAAGAGGCAATTGAGCTTTTAGAAATGTTTGCTGTTGAAATGCAGAAAAGAAACTCACCATACAAGCTCAACGGACCTGAAAGCGGCCAGATGAGCTGGGGATATTACGGAATTGTTGAAAAGTTTTTTGCAAGTGAAATTTTAAACGAATATTGCGATACTTTCAGCGGTCATTCATATTGGATGGATAACGCAACACAGGAAAAGCATCAGATCGGTGACGCATTAAAGGAAAATTATCCGGGCAAAAAATATGAAATGAGTGAGTGGTGCGAATTACCCCTCACAATTGACAGCACAACTATCGACAGCGGAATTTATATGGCAAAGGTAATTGTTGATGACCTTAATCATATGAACGCTGTTTCGTGGCAAAGCTGGACAGCCGTTAACGGTGACGGACTTATGGACAGAAACGCTGACGGTGAGCTCATAAAATATAACCGTTATTATGCTTTTAAGCATTTCACATCTTTCATTGAGCCGGGCATGAAAAGAGTAAGAATTTTTGACAATTTTGAAGAAGACTCTGCTCTTAAAACAACAGCATTTTTAAACGATGAAACTGCAGTTGTGGTTATTGTAAACCCCGAGGAAAAATCAGAAGAGCTTAAAATCTGCGGACTTTTAGGCGACACTGAAATTTATCTCACTGATGAAACTCACAACTGTGAAAAGATTTATAACGGCAGATTTGAAAAGAAAATCACAGTTCCCGCGAAAAGCATTATGACTGTTAAGGTTGAGATGTAAGGAGAGATTAAATGAAAACATTCAAAAAAGCTTTAGCGTTGCTTTTGGTTGTTGCCACCCTGATTTCATGTACAGTGTTTGCAAGTGCAGAAACAACCGAAACCGAAATAACAGGCTTTACAGATGAAGATTTTCTTCAGGCTAAAAGGCAAAAGCTTGTTAACCGTAACGGTGAAGAGGTTCGCCTTAAGGGTGTTAACCTTGGTGCGTGGATGATATGGGAAGGTTGGCTTTGCCCTTATGAAGATGACCTTGACCATTACACCGTTCTTTCCGTTCTTGAAGAACGCTTCGGCAGAGAAAAAGCTTATGAGCTTTTTAACACCTATATGGACAACTGGATTACCGAATACGACCTTGATGAAATAAAAAAGATGGGCTTTAACTGTGTTCGTGTTCCTTTCTGGTTCCGTAACTTTTATTATGACGATAAGGGTACAAAAATTCTTGACGAAAACGGCGAATGGGATTTTTCACGCCTTGAATGGGTAGTTGAAGAATGCTCTGAAAGGGAGCTTTATGTTGTGCTTGATATGCACGGTGCAGTAGGCTATCAAAGTGATGCACCTCACAGCGGTAAGGGTAAATCCTGCGGACTTTATGAAGACACAGAACAGGGTGAGAGATACAGACATCTTACCGACGAATTGTGGGCAGAGATTGCCACACGCTTTAAAGATGAGCCTGCCGTTGCAATGTATGACCTTCTCAATGAGCCTATGTGCGACGTTGAATGCGGTGAAATTCAGCGCAGAAAAAACAATGAATTTATTTATACCCGTCTTTATGACACGGTAAGAGCCGTTGACAAAGACCACGTCATCACAATGGAGTGCATCTGGTCAGTTCTTGCATTGCCCAACAAAATCTTCAAAGGCTGGAACAATGTTGTTTATCAGGTTCATTTCTATAATGACACTAACAGCTCATTTAACTTTATGGCTTTTCTTATGAAGCTGTTTTTCTGCAATGTGCCGATTATGATGGGTGAGTTCTTCCCCCACGGCAATGCGACCTGGGAAAACTGCTTCAAAACTATGGACAGCTTCAATTACAGCTGGTTCTTATGGACATACAAAGCGACAGGCCACGGAATGTGGAGCTCTGACTGGTGCCTGAGAGGAAGCAAAAACGGCTTTGAAAGAGTGAATGTCTACAATGACTCTTACGAAGAAATTTCCCGTAAGTGGGGCGAATGCCTCCGCTCAGAAAACGGGTTCCAGGACAGTGGTCATTTTGACAGGAATGTTAAGGATTTTATTTAAACAAAAAGTGGGTTGCACCAACTGATGCAACCCACTTATTTTTTCTTTTTATACCAATTCAATTGTGTAATTATAATCTGTGTACCACACGCCTGCTGAATAGCTTCTTGCGCGGATAACAACCTCTTCGTCATAAACTTCAAAGTTAAGTCCTGTGCCGTTGGCGATTCTGCCTCTGATAGTAAGATACATATAGCTGGGAAGATTTACGCTGTGGAATGAGCCGTCACTCTCAACACTTACATAATCATAAACATTTTCCTGACTTTCATTGGTAAGTCCGTTATGAATATGACCTGAAATCAAAAATACATTTTCATATTTTTTAAGGGTTGCTTCAACCTGTGCAGATTCATCACCAAAACCGCCGTCATCGGGCTCCGGCTCATCATCGCCCCATGTTTCAGGCAGACCGTGGCTTTGATTGATTGGCCAATGGCTTATAACAAAAATCGGGAGGCCGTCTTCTGATGCAGTTTCCATTTCCGAATCCAGCCATTCAAGCTGTTGAGGGCTGATTGTGGCATAAGTGTGGTCACTCTCACTGCCCATAACAATGAATGTGTAGCCGTTAATTTTTGTTGAGTAATAAACGTTTTCAATTTTTCTGTCAGCTATCACTTTATTGTATTTAATAAAATTCTCAACCGAAAGAGCGTAATCGTCATCGCCTGTCCAGGTATCGTGATTACCCTGAGCAAGAATGATATTCTCAGCAGGGGTGTAATTGCTGAATGCTTCTGCAAGCATTGCCCACTCCTCTTCTTCGCCGTGGTCTGTAAGGTCACCTGCGCAGATAAGAGCATCAAGTGAATGCTGAGAATTTTCCATATCCTGAAGGCCGAAAGCGAGCATATCACGGCGAGCGCCTTCGTCTTTCATATGAATATCAGAAATCGCAGCAAAGTTAAGTCTGCAATCTTCTTTCAAGGGGGTTGTCTGAGCTGTAAAATCACCGAAAACCGGCCAAAAGAAAAAGTTGAGTACCGACATAATTACGGCAACCAGGCCTTTGATAAATGCGATAAATCCTGTCATTTAAAACACCTTCCTTTGGAACTATATTAGCAAATATATTTCTTTTTTGCAATATAAACTTTAATCAATCATTCCGCATTCGGCAAGAACATTGCCGTTAATCTTAAATGTTTTAACCTCAAAAGGTGTGAAATCAAATTTAGTTGCTTCGCCGCCGATTTTAACAATGGCGGTGTTTTCATTTTGTGATGAGTTGTAAAGTCTTAAGGTTGCACCGTTATTTCTGTTACTAAGGCGGGTAAGAATAACATCATTATTATCAACAGAAATTTCTGTTTCTTTTTTCACTTTATCACCGCTCGGGAAGAATGAGAGAGCCATCGGCCGCTGATTGAATATTTCAGCATCTTTGTCAAGGTGGTCAATTTCAGTTGTGATGCGATATTCAAACTCTCTTTCACCAAGATCAATATGATCGTGGTTACGGTCGTGGTCGGTGAGCTGTCTGTCACAAATCGGGTGAGCTGAATAAACAGGTGTTCTCATAAGTGAAATATTGAGTCTGCCGTCAGTTGCCGAACCGCCGTAGGTTCCGTTATTGATAACAGCAAAACCATAACCGTGTTCAAAAAGACCGCACCATTTCTGATAAGTAACCTCTTTTTCTGTTTTCAAAAGACCTTCTTTGCCGAAAGCTGTCTGCCCTGCAAAAATAGGTGAGCAGAATTCAGTATCAAAAGAGAGCTTATAAAATACGTTGCTGTCAGCTGAAAGCATTTTGATTTTTATGTCAACATAAGAGCCTTCTTTCGGAAGGGTATAAGTAACAACAGCGAAAGAATCAGAATATTTGAAAACCGCCTGAATTTTGCAACGGACATCTCCGTTTTCAATAACTCTCACATTATTTAATCTTTCATCAGAATAGCCGTTGAAACGGTTAGCCTCTTCATCGCTTGCAAGGGTAAACTCACCGATACAATCATAAAACCCGTCAGTTTCCATTCCCCACGGGTCTTCATTGTCGCGGTATGCTCGGATTTTTGCGCTGCCCTGCTTTATGTAATCAAAGTCAGCCGTTTTATACAAATCAATAAGTCCTGTATTTTTACTGATATTGACTTCAATACTGTCATTTTTGAAAACGAAGTGCATTTCGGTTTCTTCGCAAACTCTGATTTCGCGCTTAGGAATATTTCTGACTTCAAGCTCGCAGTCAAAACGGTTGATGCTCATCGGCTTCAGCTCTGCTGTGAAACAGATTCTCTTGCGCCAGTCAAGATTAAGTGAGCTTGACTCTTTTTCATTCTGTGTGGGAAGATGATTTCCCTTTTCATCACGAACAGAAATAACCGTTGTTTCGTTTTCGTTCCAGTTCTGGTCAGCGAGCTGAAACTCAACCTCAATATTTTCTTTGACAGGGTAAGGATTAGGGTTAAACACAAGAACCGGAATTTCTCCGTCTTTAGCTTTTGCCTGACCCTCGCAAAGCTTAAGAAAAGCCTTGGTTTTATATCTGTCAACAACCTCTTCACCATAAGAGAAAAGACGAAGGCAATCATCCTCTGCACCTTTTATAAGTGTACCGGGTAACACATCGTGGAACTGACAGAAAAGAAGTGCTTTTTCAGCCTTTTCAAGCTCTGATTTATCATAATCAACGCCGCTTACACAAAGCATCTTTTCACACATTGCAAGGTCGTTTTCAAGTCGGCGGTTTGCCTGCTTGATTCTCACCATTGTGGTGTAACAGCCTACCATACAATGCACAAGAGATTTATTAATTTTCTGAAGCTTTGAAGAATCAACCTTTTTGAAATAATCTTCCATACAGGAATGAATAACCTCAAAGCCGGGGTTTTCTTTTTTATATTTTTCAATTGTTTCAAGATCAATTCTTGACGGTCCGCCGCCGTGGTTGCCTACACCCCAAAGCATAAGGTTAATTCCGTCACCGTATTCCCATTCAACAGCACGGCCGATTTTTTCAAGAATTTTGCCTCTTGCAGAGTTATAGCCTCCCTGAGTTTTATGACCGATGATTTCACTGCCGTCAAAGCCTTGCCAGATAAAATCAGCATCCCATTCATGACCGCCGGGGCGCATAAAAACATAAGAATCATATCCGCATTTTTTAAGAATCTGCACTAAACCTCTTGTATGGCCGAAGGGGTCAAAGTTTATGGCAGTTGTGGGCTTGACTCCGAATTTCTCTTTAAAATAACGGTTGCCTGTTTCAATCTGACGAATGAAAGATTCGCCCGTCGGCATTGTGCAGTCAGGCTGAAGATACCAGCCACCCATAATATGCCACTTGCCCTCTTTGACAAGGCGCTGTATTCTTTTAAAAAGATCGGGTTCATTTTCTTCAACCCATTCATACAAAACAGATTCGTTGTGATTGAAAATAAAACCGTCAAAATCTTCACAAAAATCAGCTGCAACTCTGAATGTTGAAATAGCCTCTGCTACTCCTTCGGGGCTGCGCCATAACCACACAGGGTCAAGGTGGGCGTTACAAATCATATGTAATTCTTTCATTCTATCAACTCCTGAAAAAGCCGAAGCTTACGCTCCGACTTGATGTAATAATTATATCATATATTATTTCTTCACACAAGTCTTGAATTAGACAAATATTATGTGTTATACTTCCCTAGAAAAAAGTTCTCAGGAGGAATTATCATGGGCAAAAAAATTATTGTTGCAGGCCTCGGCCACGGTGGAATCGCAGTTGCCGCATTGCTTTCTCAGCAGGGTTATGATGTAACTGTATATGAAAAGAAAAAGAAAGGCACTCTGGGATATGACTGGACAGATATTTTTGACCCCTCTGCGCTGGGCATTGCAGGTATGGGTATGCCCCCGAAGGACAAATTCGAATATAAAGAAGATATGACCTTCTTCCCTCCCAGTGAGAAAAAATCTCTCAAGCAGCACGTTCCTGTTGACAAGCGTGAAATCAAAATGGAGCGCAGAGATATTTACGCCCACTTTATTGACAATGCCGTTAAAAGCGGTGTTGAAATTGTTTACAACTGTGAAATTGAAGGTCCGATTATGCTGGGCAACCGTGTTGTCGGCATCAAAACCTCAAAAGGTGATTTTTATGCAGACCTTGTTATTGACTCCTGCGGTATGAATTCACCTGTGCGTATGAACCTCCCTGACTGCCTCGGCATTGAAAAAAATGTCAGCAGGAAAGAAAGAATCACAATTTACAGGGCATTTTTCAACAAAGCAAGTGACTGTGAGGTTGATGCTAAATTCAAGGTTATGCTCTATGCAGGCGGTGTTATGGGCATCAGCTGGGTCGCTTCAGAAGATGAGCACACAGACCTTCTTATGGGCAGATTTGAAGATTTCACACCGGACGATGTTGAAGAATTTGCAGATTATCTCAGAGACAAAAACCCGCGACTTGGCAAAAAAGTTGTCCGTGGCGGTCAGTTTGTTGAAATTCCAGTTCGTCACACACTTTCAATTATGGTAGCAGACGGCTATGCTGCCATCGGTGACAGCGCATTTATGCCCGTTCCTCTTATCGGTTCAGGCATCGCAAATGCTCTTAAGGCGGCAAGAATTCTCGCTGACGTTATTATTTCTGACGAAACAGATTCTTTCAGCGCAAGATCTTTGTGGAACTATCAGGTCAAATACTATAAAGCCCTCGGCTCAAGCCTTGCGCCCCTTGAATGTGTAAAATATCTTTTATTCAAGCTCACTCCCGATGAGGTTGACTATTGCTTTGAAACAGGCATTCTTACAGATGACAACATCACAATGTCTGCCGACTTCGGTAAGATGACTGACCTTTTTAAAATGGATATCAAAGACCTTTCAAACAAAGCAGTAAATCTTGTTAAAAGGCCTGAGCTTATTAAAAAAATCGGTCAGGTAGGCGTAAGCATGGCAAAGGTTGTCACAGCTTGCTCTACCATTCCGCAAAAATGGGATCAGAAGCGTGTGTTTGCTTGGGCAGAAACCTACACAAACGCATTCAAACAGTAAAATAATAAATTAATTTTAAAAAGGAAGTAAAACAATGCGACATGCCGTTGATTTTAAAGCAAAGGCACACATTATAAAAAACACCGGCTTTATGTTAAAGTGCGGTCTTAAAAGCGCGCCTGTTGCTATGATTATCATTTACCTTGCTTATATTGCCGAAAATGTTTATTACGCGGTTGTTTTTAATGTTATGTTTCTTGAAACTGCACTTTCTATTATTGAAGGCGGCAGGAGTTTCAAAGAATTTGCAATCAAAATCGGCCTTATTGTTTTCGGCAAGGTAGCTGTTGACCTGTTTTCTTATATCGCTTTTCACCCTGTTCGTGAAAAGTTTGAAATCAAGTGTGAAGGCTACATAAATGACCTTATTTTCAAAAAGGCTCAGCAGGTTGAATTAGGATGTTATGAAAACCCTGACTTCTTTGATAATTATAACCGTGCAACCTGGGTAATTGAAAAGCAGGGCTATAAGCGAATTATCGAAGGCTCTGCCTGGACTCTCGGTTCGGTTATCAGTATCATTTTTCTTGCAATTTATCTTTTCAATATCGACCCATGGCTGCTTTTTGTTCTCATCTGCCCCGTTATTGTTTTGTTTTTCAGAATCAAAAGAAACAGTGTTGAATTTGAAAAAGAAAAAGCAATGACACCTTTTGAAAGACAGAAGGACTACACCAAGAGAACCGTTCTTTTAAAAGACTTTGCAAAAGAAATCAAAACAACAAACATTTTTGTGGTTGTTAAACGCCGCTTCAGTGAAGCAATTAAACAAAACATAAAGCTTATTAAAAAATACGGCATCAAAATTTCTCTTTATGAATTTGCAAGTGACTTTTTTGGTGAAGTTATTCCTATCGCCGGCGGTTTTGCGTACGGTTGCTATAGATTGATTGTGCTGCAGAATATTGAAATATCAGCATTCTCCGTACTTATTTCGGCAATCACAAACTGCAGAAACAAGCTTAATCAGCTCGCTTACTATTTTACAATGCAACAAAAGCATTGTTTGTGGGTTCAGAATTTAAGAGAGTTCTTGGAGTATGAACCTAAAATCGTGGGCGGTGACAAAATCCCCGGTGAATTCGAAAGCCTTGAGTTTAAAAATGTATCATTCCATTACAGCGGAAATGATAAAAACTCTCTCACAGACATTTCATTTAAAATTAACCGCGATGAAAGTGTTGCAGTTGTCGGCCATAACGGTGCAGGCAAAACCACACTTTCAAAGCTGATGATGCGCCTTTACGATGTTGACGAGGGCGAAATTCTTTATAACGGCATCAACATCAAAGAATATGACCTTCTTAAATACCGTGAAAAATTTGCAAGTGTTTTTCAGGATTACAGAATTTTCGCAATGACCGTTGCAGAAAATGTTCTTATTGAAGAAACTGACGAAAACAATATTCCCCGCGCAACAAAAGCCCTTAAACAAAGCGGTGTTTATTCAAAAATCGAAACACTTCCTGAAAAAGAAAATACAATTCTCACTAAAGAATTTGATGAAAACGGAGCTCTTCTTTCAGGCGGAGAAAGTCAGAAGGTCACCATCGCCAGAATGTTTGCGAAAAACTTTGACATTGCCATTCTTGACGAGCCTTCGTCAGCCCTTGACCCTGTCGCAGAGTCAAAGATGTATGACAACCTTATGGAAGGCACTAAAAACAAGACGGTTATCTATATTTCTCACCGCCTTTCAAGTGCCACAAGAAGTGATAATATTCTTGTATTTTCAAAAAGCCGTCTTATTGAAACCGGCACCCACGAAGAATTGATGAACCTCGGCGGAGAGTATTGCACAATGTTCACCCTCCAAGCATCTGGCTACAGAGAGGAGGGCACTGACGATGAAAAATAAAAATAAAGAAAGTGCGCACAGTATAAGAAATTACTGGTACATGATTAAATTCGTGTCAAAGCATTGTCCGTGGATTCTTCCTTCGCTGATTATTTCTGACCTGCTGTCCACTCTGCCGTGGATTTTATCCAACGTTGTTTTGTTGAAATATATTATCGACATTGTAACCGAGGGCAAAGACCTTTACAGAATTGTTATTGCCTGTGTAATTTTTGCTTCAACTGTTATAATCGGCAATACTCTTAACACCCTTTTTTATGAAATTGCACTGCCTTTACAAAAAGAAAAGCTTCACTACAAGCTTTATTCTCTTATTTATGAAAAGGCATCAAGAATGGATTTTGAATCCTACGACAATCCTGAATTTTATAACGATTTTGTTCTTGCAATGAACACTATGAGCGACCGTGTTGAAAGTATTCTCACAAGCACAAGAAACCTTGTGACGGAGCTTGTGTCAATTATTTCAATTACAGCGGTTATTTTGACCATTGACCCTATGTGCTTTATTTTTATCGCTGCATGTGTAGGTATTATGGTGCCTATCGGCAGGCTGATTGCCAAAGTCAATGTTGACAAAAAAGAGGCCATGACGCCCCTTGACAGAAAAAATCTATATTTTTCACGAGTTTTCTATTTACAGGATTATGCCAAGGAATTGCGCCTTAACCCTGCAGGCGAAATGATTGAACGCAGATACAAAAAGAATATCGTTGACCGTCTTTTCACAATTTCACCTTATCTTAAAAGACAATGGCAACTGTATTTCTGCCAGGAAAGTCTTCCTCTCTCCATTCTTATCTGCTTCGGCGTTACTCTTTATATGGGTTATCGCACCATCGTCACCAAAGACGTTGGCCTCGGAAGCTTCGCCGCAACCTTTAACGGTGTCAGCGCCGTAAGTAACAGCGTTTTTGCGCTGACCAGCTGGTTTGCTATCACCTTTAGAGAGAACGGACTTTATGTTGAAAAATTCAAAAAGTTTATGTCAGCTGAAGAAAAAATCAAAGACGGCGAAATCACCAAGAAATTCAAAAAACCGGCCGTTATAAAATTCAACAATGTTTCTTTTACATACCCGGGCAATGATAAGCCTACTCTCAAAAACATTAACCTTGAGATCAAGCCATATCAGAAAATTGCCCTCGTTGGTTACAACGGCGCAGGTAAAACTACACTTACAAATCTGTTGCTTCGCCTTTATGATGTAACTGACGGTGAAATCACCGTTGACAATATGAACATCAAAGACTGGAATATCCGTTCATATCACGAAAATTATGCCGCTGTTTTTCAGGATTTTTCACTTTTTGGCGCAACTTTAGGTGAAAATGTTGCTATGAAAAGCGACCCTGACTACGATAAGGTTATGTCAGCCCTGAAAGAAAGCAGCTTTGACAAAGAATTACCTGACGGAGCCGACTCAATTCTTCTCAGAGAATTTGACGATAACGGTGTTTCTCTTTCAGGCGGTGAAGCTCAGAAAATTGCAGTTGCACGTGCTTTTTATAAAGACTGTCCTTTTGCGATTCTTGACGAGCCGAGCGCCAACCTTGACCCTGTTTCAGAGTATTCGCTCAACGAGGCTATGAGCAGAGCCGCTGAAGACAAAACGGTTATATTCATATCACACCGCCTTTCAACAACTGTTATGGCAGACGTGATTTATATGCTTGAAAACGGTGAAATCGTTGAAAGCGGAACCCACGAAGAGCTTATGGCTAAAAACGGAAAATATGCTTATATGTTTAACCTTCAGGCAGAGAAATACAAAGAGGAAACATAAAAAACGGGCATCTTCCAAAAGGAAGGTGCCCTGGTTTTTTATTTGCTTTTTACTTTAAGATAATTCTTTGCCCACCAAAAAAGCAGTAACACAGAAGAAGCAACAACGAGAATGTTATGTACGCTGCCGATTTCTGTATAATTTCTGTCTTCAGGAATTGAGAGGAACATATATGTAATTATCATACTCACGATAAAAACAGGAAGAAGAATTTTTGAATATGCTGTCATATCAGCTTCCTGAGCTTTTACACCCAGCTTTTTGGCAACGGTAAAAACAATGGCCGCCGCAACTACAACTGCAAGAATCACAAAAAGAACGAGATAATCCGAATCATCATATCTTTCAAGAATAGGACGGACAATATTGACACCTATCAGGAAAACATAACCCATAATAAAGGTGAGAACAGTTGTTGCTTTTTCAGGAATTTTTGCAAAAGTGATTTCGGGAACATCCTCCTCTTTCTTAAGAGAAAGAACAAATGCTGTGATAATTGCGCCTGCAATAAAGCCTGTGAAGTATTCCCAGCAAGACCAAGGGTAAACTGATTCGGGTAAAAAAGAGGGTTTAAGCTCGTGATATCCGCCATTTCCGAAATAGAAGAATAAGTCAGAAACAGTTATTGAAAAAGCAAATGCGGAAGAAACCACTAGACCTGTTTTGGCAGCAATTTTATCTTTAACTATAAATCTTGTCACAACAATTGCGGCAATTGCTCTTATAGCTGAAGAGATTGTCGCTACAGCTGAAAAATAGTTTCTGCCGCCGCCGATTTTCTTTGCCCATGAAATATCTGCAAAGTGACTCATATAAGCTTCATATGCAGTTCTCTCATCTTTACCTGCAAGAACAAGGCCTTCTTCAAAAAGCTCTGCAGCCTGAGGCTGAACAGCATCAAGAATCCAATGAGAAACGGTAGCTTTTGTAATAAGATCCACTGCATAAAACACTGCAATGAGAATTATGAAATCTTTGATTTTCCACTGTTTTGCGCTGTATCCTCTGCCAAGCATAATTCCAAAAAGAGTTGCAAGGCCGAAACCAAGACAAAGCATCTGAATAATTGCTGAGGGGATTGAAACTATCACCGGCTCAGAAAAATAACTGTCATCTTCAAGAAGACCGGTTATCTGACCGATAATTGTACCCCACGCAGGAACAGTGAGCATAAATGACAATGATGTAAGACCCAGCCAGCCCGCGTTCATTTTCTGACGAGTGCCGTTAACCAGAGTCAAAAACATTGTAAAAATAAATCCGGCGTTGAGAAGCCCCCATGATGAACCCCAACCGGTTGTTCCTCTGACGCGCCATAAAAGGCCCATAAGAAATGCGCCCATAATTACGGCAACGATGTTGAACACCGCACTGTTTTTATTAGCTTTAGTCATATTATCACCCTAACTTATTTTTTCTTTATTATGCTACAAAGGAATAAAAAGGTCAAGAAAAAATCGGACTGCAAAATAATTTTTTCTGCAATCCGATTATGTTTTTATTCAAAATATATAACTTTATTATCCTTAGCTGACTCAAAAATTGCTTCGACCAACTTAATAAGCCTTCTCTGCTGAGCGTGGGTAACAGTCTGTGTTTCTTCCCCTCTGAGAGTTGCAACAAAGTTACGGTAAAATTCACTTCTGTCATTGAAACCCTTGTTTTCTACAAAAGGTAACGGATACCTGTCAATAGTATCGTCGGTTCTCGGTGCCATTGTTTTGGTAAGACCTACGCCTGCCTGAATAGGCACAGCGTCTTTATTTTCCCAATCTGTAACCATTACAATTTCGCCGTTGAGATCCCAGTCTCTTACAATACCTGTTCCGTTTTCGCCCTGAATATACCAACGGTTAAGCTCAATGAAATTGCTTGTACCGACCTCAACGTGGTAATCAACACCGTTTTTAAATCTCAGCTCAAGCTTGAAGCCGTCATCAACCTCTTCGTTAGTAACGTTATCAAGCCTTGCATATAAAGACTCAATTTCAACACCGTCAAGAAGCATAAGAGCCTGGTCAATAATATGAATACCCCAGTCAAACAGCATTCCGCCGCCGTGAGCTTTTTTATTTCTCCAGTCACCGGGAATTCCTCTTGAACCGTGAACCTTTGACTCTATATTGAACACTCTGCCGAGAGTTCCTTCATCATAAATCCTTTTAATTACAAGATAATCCGGGTCCCAGCGTCTGTTCTGATGAGTGGTGAAAATTCTGCCGTACTGATTTGAAGCAGCAATCATTTTTTCAAGCTCTTCGCTGCTCACGGTAACAGGCTTTTCGCTGATGACATGCTTGCCGTGAGCCATAGCATCAACTGCAATTTCACGGTGAACATCATTTGGGGTAGCAATAACCACAAAATCAATTCTTTCATCGCTGAGAAGTGCCTCTCTCGACTCAAAAGCAAAAATTCCGTTTTCTCTTGCTTTTTCAGCACGTTCAGGGCTGATATCAAAAATGCCTATAAATTCAATATCTTCCTGCATCTGCTGAGTCATTTTTCTTGTGTGCCAGCTGCCCATTCCGCCGTAACCAATAACTGCAGCACCAAATTTACCATTTAACATTTAAAGGACCTCGCTTATACCCACCACATATCTCCTGTGGATTCTGTAATTAAAACTTCTTTAAGCAAATCAACTGCCTTTGAAAGACCTTCATTCTGGCTCATAAGGCTGTCTTCGTGCTCAATGCTGATTGCGTAATCATAACCGACAAGGCGAAGATTACTGATAATATCTTTCCAATAAGAAGCATCGTTGCCGTAACCGACACTTCTGAAAATCCATGAACGGTTGATTTCATCACCGTAAGGCTTGGTATCAAGTACACCGTTAACAGCGGTGTTGTATTTGTCAATTTTAGTGTCTTTTGCGTGGAAGTGGAAAATTGCATCACCCAAAGCACGGATAACAGCAACAGGCTCCATTCCCTGCCAGATAAGGTGGCTTGGGTCAAGGTTTGCACCGATTTCAGGACCTACTGCCTCACGGAGTTTAAGAAGACTCTCTGTGTTATAAACGCAGAAGCCGGGATGAAGCTCAAGAGCAATTTTGTTAACGCCGTGAGCTTTTGCAAAAGCCACAAGATCTTTCCAATAAGGGATGAGAACATCATTCCACTGATATTCGAGAACCTCGCTGAAATCATTCGGCCAGGGGCAAGTAACCCAGTTAGGATATTTTGCGCCGTCATGGTCACCGGGGCAGCCTGAGAATGTGTTGATCTGATGGATGCCCAGCTTTTCAGCAAGAAGAATTGTATCACGGATTGTTTTGTCGTATTCTGCAGCAATTTCCTTATCGGGATGAACAGGGTTGCCGTGACAGCTCAATGCGCTGATTTCAAGGCCGTACTTTTCAATAGTAGCCTTAAATTCCTCAAACTTCTTTTCATCGTTGAGAAGCTCCTGAGGGTTTGCATGGCTGTTGCCGGGGTAACCGCCGCAACCGATTTCAACCATTTCAATGCCCTTGGATTTAAAGTATTCAAGAGCCTGAGCTAAAGGCAGGTTGCCTAAAAGGCAGGTAAATACACCTAATTTCATTATAATAACTCCTTTGCTTGAACATATTTTATCTACAAGGGGTATTCTACACCTTTAAAAAAAATTTTCAAGTATTTATGCAACTTTTCTGCATATAAATTCATAAAAATTATATTAAAATATAATAAATTGTTCATATCAAATTCACATTTATGGGTTATTCTTTAACTGTGCTCAGGAGAGAGCCGCAACTCTTCTGAAGCACATACCCCTCCTCAATAAACCCCTCAATTTATTGGAAAAAGCAGTCGGTGACCCCGGCTGCTTTTTCTTTTGCATAAAAGCCCGGTTTTGTGGCAAAAATAACTAAAAACAAAACGAGGTGTTTATTATGAAAAAAATGTCGCAGACAAAAGTTTATTACTCCGTACTTACGGTGTGCCTTTTGTTGATTGTAGGTGTAAGCGCAATCATCTACAACACTTCTCTTAGCAAAAGTGCAACCGTTGAAACACAATCAACCACAGCAAAAAGCTACAGCTCCCCCGTTTATGATGAGCCTGCAAACATTACCGCAACAGGAATTCCTAAAACTACTTCTTCAACTACGCTGACAACCGCTGTTCCCGACAGCGTTCTGCCCTATAAAGGTGAATTTACTACCCCCACCGGCGGCAAAGTCATCAAAGATTTCAGCAACGGAGAAATGGTAAAAAGCAATACTATGGGTGACTGGCGGGTGCACAACGGTATTGATTTTAGCGCAGAAGAGGGTGAACAGGTGGTTGCCGTTCAGAACGGAACCATAACCGCCATTGACAAAGACACTCTGTGGGGTGTAAGTATTGAGATCACCTGCCCCGGAAATCTCATGGTGACTTATTTTGGCCTTCAGGATAACGTGAATGTCAAAAAAGGCGACACTGTCACAAAAGGTGATATCATCGGCGTTGCAGGCAAATTGCCCGTGGAGGCCGCTGAAGGTATTCATATTCACATTGAAACAACAATTGACGGTAAAACCGTAAACCCACTTGACGCAATGAATCTTATGTAAAATAAAAACTGACGGGTGTTCAAAAGACACCCGGCTGATTTGTTTATGTTATTATCTGAGATATTCTTCAATATTTCTGAGAAGTGTGGCTTTTGCCTGTTCGAGAGTTCCCGTAAGCTGACAGCCTGCTGCCCTTGCGTGACCGCCGCCGTTCATCTTTGCGCAGATTGCCGATGCATCTATGGGTGCGTGGGTGCGCAGTGAAACCTTAAAGCTTCCGTCGGCACGTTCACGAAGTGTTGCGCCTGCAATTACGCCCTCAACCTGACGGGCAAGAGAAGCAATTGCATCACATTCACTTTCATCAGAGCCGCTTTTTCTGAACATATCCTGTGTTACGGTAATCAAAGAGCATTTTCCGTCAAAGTGCAGTTCAAGACCTTCAAGGCAAAGCCTCTGAAGTTCAAGATAAGACTTTGTTTTTGTGTCAAACATCACTGTGTTGATATCAGCGTTTGAAGCGCCTTTTTCTATCATCTCTGCGCCCATAATCATAGTGCGCGGAGTAACATTTGAATAACGGAAGCAGCCTGTATCTGTTGTAAGTCCCGTATAAATGCAGTCTGCAGTTTCTTTGGTTATTTCAACATCAAGCTCTTTTATAACCTGTAGCATAATTTCACAAGCTGCCGCTGCAGTTGCATCAAGATACGTTTTTTCAGCATAAAGACGGTTTGAGCCGTGATGGTCGATACACAGATTGATTTTATCTTTATATCGCTCCTCATTCTCTGAGCCGAGAAGCTTTGTATCTGCCACATCAACCGCAACAATATAATCCTCTTCAAAGCTCATTTCTTCAATGTCTTCAAAAAGGTATCTGTATTTCTTGGGAATACTGTCAGAGCAGGAAACCCTTGCTTTTTTGCCTAAAGAAATAAGGCTTCTGCAAAGAGAATATCCGCAGCCGAGAGTATCACCGTCGGGGTGAGCGTGAACAAGAATAAGGATATTATTCTGTTCTTTCAAGATTTTTGCTACCTCTTTCGGGGAATCAATCATCATTTTCCTCAGTCCTCAGATCATCCATCATTCTGACGATATTCATACCGTGCTCGATAGAATCGTCAGCAATGAATTTAATTTCGGGAGTTTTTCTTAAATGAATCCTCTGGCCAACCTCACGGCGGATATAACCCGTGGCGTTGGTCAGACCTTTGACAGCTTCTTTGGCAACATCGTAGCCTTCAATTGCGCTGATATAAATCTTGGCAAAAGAAGCGTCAGAGCTGACTTCTACTCTGACCACTGTCAGGAGCTTGTCAAGGACTCTCGGGTCCTTAAGCTCTCTGATAACAGCTATGGTCTCTCTTTTAATATCTTCTGATATTCTGTTAATTCTGTAACCTGCCATAGTTTAACCTCTGTCAGTCGCGGTACTCTTCTATGATATAAGCCTCAAATACGTCGCCCTCTTTAATATCAGAGAACTTGTTGAGTGCAATACCGCATTCATAGTTTGAAGCAACTTCCTTAACGTCATCTTTGAAACGGCGGAGTGAAGAAATTTCATCTTCAGCAACAACGATACCGTCACGGACTACGCGGATTTTGCTGTTTCTTGTAACTTTACCGTCAGTAACATAACAACCTGCAATTTTACCCACTGAGGAAATTGAAATAACGTTACGTACTTCAATTCTGCCCTGCTCAACATCACGGTATTTGGGAGCGAGCATACCCTTGATAGCTGCCTGAACATCTTCAAGGCAGTCATAAATAACGCGGTACATACGCATTTCAATGCCGTCGCGCTCTGCAAGAGTCTTGGCTACTGCATCAGGTCTGATATTGAAGCCTACGATAATAGCGTTTGATGCGCTTGCAAGCATAATATCAGATTCATTAACAGCACCTACGCCGTTGTGGATAACACGAACTCGTACTTCTTCATTGGAAAGCTTTTCAAGGTTCTGCTTAACTGCTTCGGCTGAACCCTGAACGTCAGCTTTAACGATGATGTTAAGCTCTTTGAGTTCGCCTTCCTGAAGTGATGTGAAGAGGTTATCAAGAGTAACCTTCTGAACAGCCTTGAACTGCTCTTCCTTAGCTTCCTGCTTTCTCTGTTCAACAAGTTCACGTGCAAGTTTTTCATCAGAAACTGAGTCAAAAACGTCACCTGCCTGAGGAACATCAGCAAGACCCATAATTTCAACAGGAACTGAAGGACCTGCTTCTTTTACATTTTCACCCTTGTCGTTTTTCATAACACGTACACGGCCTACCGACATACCTGCAACGATAATATCACCTGAGTGAAGTGTACCTTTCTGAACAAGAAGAGTAGCAATAGGACCTCTGCCCTTATCAAGTCTTGCTTCAATAACAATACCCTTTGCTGCTCTGTTGGGGTTAGCTTTAAGCTCCTGCATTTCAGCAACAAGAAGAATTGATTCAAGAAGCTTGTCGATATTTGTACGCTGCTTTGCAGAAACGGGAACGCAGATAACATCACCGCCCCATTCTTCGGGAACAAGAGAATGCTCTGTAAGCTGCTGCATAATTCTGTCGGGGTTAGCACCGTCACGGTCCATTTTATTAATAGCAACGATAATGCTTACGCCTGCTGCTTTTGCGTGGTTGATAGCCTCAATTGTCTGGGGCATAATACCGTCGTCAGCAGCAACAACGAGAACAGCGATATCTGTTGCCTGAGCGCCTCTGGCACGCATTGATGTGAAAGCTGCGTGACCGGGTGTGTCAAGGAATGTGATTTTCTGACCGTTGAGGTCAACTCTGTAAGCACCGATGTGCTGAGTGATACCGCCTGCTTCTGTTGATGTAACAGAAGTGTTACGGATAGCATCGAGAAGTGATGTTTTACCGTGGTCAACGTGACCCATAACAACAACAACGGGATCTCTTGGCTGAAGGTCGCTGTCATCGTCTTCGCTTGCGTCGATAATACGGTCTTCAATAGTGATAACAACTTCTTTTTCGCACTTTGCGCCAAGCTCTGTTGCAACAATTTCAGCTGTATCATAGTCGATAACATCGTTGATAGCTGCCATCTGACCGAGAGCGAAAAGCTTTTTGATAACCTCTGCTGCTGTCATATGAAGAAGCTCTGCAAGACCGCCGACTGTAATTTCTTCAGGAACGGTAATAACCATCTGAGGTTTCTTTGCTCTTTCGGCTGCAATTCTCTTAAGACGCTCTGCTTCTGTTTCTTTTCTTGATGAGCGCATACCCTGTTTGCGGTACTGCTGAGAACGCTGCTTCAGCTTCTGCTTGTTTACTGTGCGGTCTGTCTGCATATTGTTGTGATGCGACATATTTTCATAACGTTCATTGTATTTATCAAGCTCAACGTTACTTGCTCTTGTGTCAACAATTCTTGCTTCGCCTTTTGTTCTGCGCTGAAGCTGTGCGTTAGGATCTTTTTCTTTCTTCTGCTTTGCAGGTGTATTCCGCTGAGGTGCTGCCTGTTTGGAAGCCTCGGGTTTCTTACCTTCAGCTTTGGGAGCATCAGTTTTGCCTGCTTTGTTTTCAGCTGCCTTTTGGGGTTCTTCTGCTTTTGCAGGTGCTGCTTCCTCTTTCTTTGCCGGTGCAGGCTTTTCTTCTTTCTTTTCGTTAGCAGTTGCAAAGTAAGCGTCGAAATTCTCAACCTCGTTCTCTTTTGTGAAAGTTTCAAAGATAACATCAAGCTCGATTTCTTCCAACGCGGTCATATGTTTTTTAGGATCGTCAAAATACTTACCGAGCAACTCAACAACTTTTTTACTGGGTAAGTCAAAATCTTTTGCGACTTCATGAACTCTGTATTTATTTATCATATATTTCTTCCTCCCCGGGTCTGTATTCTTTAAAGTGTTTCATAAATGATTTGGCAAAACCGCCGTCATCTATTGTGATTATCCCTGCCTTATAGCCGATAAGATGATGAATTTCATCAATGGTCGGCTCCACTCTGAAAATGGGAATTTCTCTTTTTTCACAAAGTCTGCTGAATTCATCAAAAACTCTTTGTGAAGAATCAGAACTGACAAGGCACACACAGCTTTTTCCTGAAGTAATTGCGCCTTTGCACACATCATGCCCCATACTCAGCTTATTGGCTTTTCGGCAAAGACCAAGCAAACTAAGAGCATTGTTATTCACTTATTATCAGCTCCTGTTCCATTTTCTCAAACAATTCGTCGGGAATGGCACAGTCAAATGCTCTCTCTATTCTTTTGGCTTTCTGCGCTTTTTTAAGACACGCAGCGTCTCTGCACACATAAGCGCCTCTGCCGTTTTTCTTGCCTGTAAGGTCAAGTGAAATCTCACCTTCAGGTGATTTTACAACACGGACAAGCTCTTTTTTGGGTTTCATTTCACCACAGCCTGTGCATTTTCTCATAGGGATTTTCTTTGGTTGCATCTTTTTCGCCTCCCGATTTTTGGGATTAATTTTTTAGGGATTACTATATATTATTCCAATACGATTGCAGGGGATTCTTTTCCGCTTTCGGGTTTGATATCAATTTTCCAGCCTGTGAGCTTAGCGGCAAGGCGGGCATTCTGACCGCGGTTACCGATAGCCAATGAAAGCTGCATATCAGGAACGATAACCTTGCATGATTTTTCACCTGATTCATCAACTGTTACTGAAACAACGTCAGCAGGAGCAAGTGATGCAGCTACGAACTCAGCAGGATTTTCGCTGTATTTAACGATATCGATTTTTTCACCGCCGAGAAGATCAACAACTTTACCTACACGGGCACCTCTTGGGCCGATACAAGCGCCGACTGCATCAACATTTTCATCTGCTGAATAAACAGCAATTTTAGTTCTTGAACCTGCCTCACGGGAAACAGATTTGATTTCAACAGTGCCGTCATAAATTTCAGGAACTTCTGTTTCAAAAAGACGTCTTACAAGACCGGGATGTGTTCTTGAAATTGTAGCTCTTGGGAAACGGCGTGATGAATCTTTAACATCAGCAATGTAAACCTTGATAAGGTCGCCGGGGTTAAGAACTTCACCGGGAATCTGCTCACTCTTTGAAAGGAATTCCTGAGCTTTGCCGATTTCGATGAGAGCGTCACCTGTTTCAGGGTCAATTCTTGAAACCTTAGCAGTAACGATTTCCTGATTTTTGCTCTGAATTTCTTCGCGCATTCTGCCGTGTTCAGCCTCACGGATACCCTGACGGATAACGTGCTTGCCCTTGTCAGCAGCAATACGGCTTACCTCTTTTGTTTCAAGCTCAATTTCAATGATGTCACCGGGAACAGCTGTTGCCTTATACTTCTGAGCCTGTTCAACGAGAATATCTTCATCAGGGTCAGAAATTTCTGAAACAACATTTTTTCTTACAAAAACACGCATTGTTTCTTTTTCGGGATCAAGCTCGCAAAAAACAATATCTTTGTTATTATAGTCACGCTTAACAGCTGTAACCAATGCTCTTTGAATACCGTCACAAAGTACGTCCATTGCAATGCCCTTTTCTTTCTGGAGCATTTTGAGAGCTGCGAATAATTCTTTGTTTTTCATTATATTTCTCCTCCAAAATCGTCAAGCTTAATGTATGACGCTTCTTTTTTGTTAATCATAAGTCCTGAACCGTCTTCAAATCTTATCTGAACGTTGCCTGCATCATAGCTTTCAAGTACACCTGAAAACTCGCGCTGACCGTCAAGAGGACGGATGAGCTTGATTTTAATATCCATTCCTATGCACTGCTCAAAGTGGCTGTCTCTTTTAAGGTCTCTTTCAATTCCGGGGGAAGAAACCTCAAGACAATAGCTCTGATCAATGGGGTCTTCATCATCAAGGGGTTTATCGAGAGCGTGGCTCATATCAACACAGTCATCAATAGAAACTCCGCCGTCTTTATCGATAAACACTCTGAGATACCAGTTAGCACCCTCTTTTTCAAAGCGAACATCCCACAACCTTAAACCAAGGCTTTCGGCGATGGGCTCGGCAATGCTCCATACAGTGGCAACGGTGTTACCGCCTTTACCTTTTGATGCCATAAAATACCTCTTTTTCGTTGTTGTTTTTGTAAAGCTTTAAACAAACACAAAAGAGCGGGTCGCCCCACTCTTTTGAATCATCAAATCTTACATTATTGGTAGTTTAACACATTTTTCCAAAAATATCAATAGTTTTTGAAAATTATTTTTATGCGTTAAAAATTAAAGCTTATTTGCCTTGTTGAGAATAAGCACACCGATAACCGCTGCAACGATTGTAATAAACATCAATGTACCTGCACCCATTGTAGGATCAACAAAATAAAGGAAGAGAACGCCTACAACAAAGGGAGCTATCATAACCTTCCAGTGTTTGAGGATGTAACCTGCAGCAAGTGAACCGAAAAGAGCAGGAAGTACATACTCAAATGCAGGAGCAAGTGCACCTTCTGTGAGAAGCTGAAGTGAGCCTGTTGCACCGAAAGCAAGAACACCGACAGCAATAATAACAGTTGTTGTGATTGCTGAAATTGAAATAGCGATGGTTGAAATAACTTCACCTTCCTCAGTGTTTGCTCTTACTTTTGCCTGTTCCATTGCTTTAAGTCCGCAAGGAAGCTTAAGGTTTGAAATGTTACCTGTAACAAAGCTGAGGTACGCACCGCCGGGTCCGAGAAGGGGAACATAAGTAATAACCTCAACAACAGCTGTTACCCAATAAAGACCCATGAGCTTTGGCATAATGCTCAGAAGTGAATCAAGCTCAGGCCATACGCCAAGGTATGAACAAATTGCAACGGGGATGCAAAGGAGAGTGATCAATGCACCAATGTTCCAGAGAATTCCCCATTTGTGAACTTTGTCGAAATAATCTTTTTGCATATCTGTCCCTCCTTATTCGTAAATCTGTGCAAGTTCTGAACCGATTTCAAACCATGTATGGTTAACAAGGTTTTCGGGAAGAACGTTTGTGAACACAACTGCCATTCCCATTGCAGCAAACATTGCAATCGGCATTGCAAACGGTTCGAGCTTTGTGAGCTTGAATTTTTTGCATACAATGTCAAGAATAAGCATAAATACAACTGCACAGATGAGAACGAGAATAGACATAAGTCCTGCTGAACCTGTGATAGTCTTAACCTTGAGAATCTGACCGGCTTCGTTAACAACACTGTTACCGGCAGCATCGAGAACGTTAGATTTCTGAACGGTGTAAGAATAAATCTCGCGTGAAACAAAAGCCATAACAATACCGATAAACGCAGCGGCAGAAATAGCATCACCGAACTTCTGAGATTTTTCGCTCTTATTAACAGTTGCACCGATCTTTTTCTGAAGCTTTTTGCACAGGAAAGGAAGAAGAATAAGCGGTGCAACGCTTCCGAGTGTCATAGCCCATGCGATTGTGGCAAACTGCTGAGTATCAGTAACAGAATGTTTGAGTGATTCACCCCAGAAGTCAAGAGCAGTCTGTGCTGCTGTTGTTTCATAAGCAAGGTTACCGATAACTGAAAGTCTGATCCATGGAAGAACTATGCCCAATGCATTTGCAAGAACGATAACTGTTGCAAGAATTGAAATTGCAGGGGCAACAGTGAAAACAGCACTTGAAATCATTGTTGTTTTAAGTGTTTCTTTTGAAATGCCGAGTTCCTTGCCTTTTTTCAATGATTTAACAAGGAAAAATACGGACTGTGCGATAACAAAAACAATAACGCCGAGAGCTACCGCATACATAAACGGACTTTCTTTAAAATCCATTTTTACCACTCCTTATTTTTATTTGTAAGAATTTTATCACAGTTTTTTTGAAACTTCAACTGTCAATCAAAGATTATTTATTACTTTAAGCAAAACTTCTGCAAGTGCCGTTTCAGCAAGAGCATTCATTTTTTTATAATCCTCAGCGGCAGAATCTTCACTGTCATCAGATATCTTGCGGATGCTGAGCATAGGAACATTGCAGCAATGACACACAGAAGCAATCGCACCCGTTTCCATATCAAAGGTGTTGATACCGAAAAGATTGTAATATTCTTCCTTCTGTGAATCCTTTGTAAGGAAGTAGTCTCCTGTTCCGCATTTTAAAAGACGGATACCTAACTCTTCAGGTATTTTGCCAAGCAAATCCTTATCTGCTTCATAAAGAAAATCCTGACCTGGCTTCTCACCGAGAGGTCGACCCAATGCACCGAGATCAAAGTCACATTCAATAAAAGAAGTTCCTGCAAAAACAGTGCCGCGGTTAACTCCCTTAACTCCGCCTGAAAGACCGATATTCATAATGCAGTCAGGGTTGAATTTATCGATAAGCATTGCTGTTGCAGTTGCAGCGTTAACCTTTCCGATTCTGCATTTTATCGCAACAACCTCTTTCCCGCTTACCGAAAAAGAAATCGTCTCATAAGAATTTATTTCACCTTTCTTTGCGCCGAAAGAAGAAGCAAGTTCAACAAGCGGAAGAAATTCCATATCATCGGCAATAACAACGCCGATTTTTTTATATTCCATAACATTTACTCCTTTTTGAATTTTGAATATTATACTTCTCTTTACACCCGGTTGTCAAACAATAGTTTTTTGAAGCATAATTTTCACCCTTTAAAGCAATAATATACATATTTATATGTAATATTTTATGCAACATTTATAGTTTACTTTTTTATGGCATTTTGGTAAAATAAAATGGTAAGTATGCACTTGACATTAAGGAGGAATCATTTTGACAGATGCAAGAACTCTGGCTTACATAAATATGTACGCCGTACTCGGTACTTTAGAAAATCTTTGTGAGCTCAGCGCAGAGGCAAGAGAACTTGTCAAAACCAAAAAACCTGTTTCAATAGGCTTCGAGGTTAAGGACGGTCCCAGCGCTACTATTACATTTAAAAACGGCCGCTGCCGTATGGAACAGGGCTGCAACGAATGTGACGTTAAGCTCCCGTTCAGCTCTTGCGAAAAGTTCAACGGTCTTATCGACGGAACCGTTACACCCATCCCCTCAAAAGGATTTACAAAAATCGGATTTTTGCTTAAGCAATTCACACCTCTTACCGATATGCTTTCAAAGTATATGCGCCCAAGCGAAGAGGATCTTAAAAACGAAGAATTTTTTGCATTAAGCACAAATCTTTTATTCTACACAATTACCGTTGCAATTTCTCAGATTGCAAACAATGATGAAATCGGTCAGTTCAGCGCTAAGCACATCCCTGACGGCAACATCAAGGTTTCAATTGCAGGCGGCCCCGCTTCAACTATCACAGTTAAAGACCACCGTCTTGTTACAGTTAAAAAATGCCCCGACAAATTCCGTGCTCTTATGGAATTCGGCAGTATGGAACTGGCTCACGACCTTTTCGACGGCAAAGTAAATGCCATTGCCAAGGTTGGCGAAGGTGAAATCGTTATGAAGGGCATGATCAATATGCTCGACAATATGAACAGAATTCTCGACAGAGTTGCACTCTATCTTGCATAATCGTAAGGAGGCACTGATATGGCTTTTAAGATTAATAAATATAAAAAGAGTAACGAGCTCTTTCAGAGAGCTACAAAAGTAATCCCTTCAGGTGTTTACGGTCACCTCGGCCCTGCTGAAGGTAACTTCATCCCCGTAAGCGCATGGCCTTTCTTCTCACAGAAGGCTGAAGGCGCATACTTCTGGGACGTTGACGGCAACAAATTTATCGACTATATGTGCGCATACGGACCTAACATTCTCGGTTATAATGACCCCGATGTTGACGCTGCAGCTATGGAACAGGCAAAAATCGGCAACTGCACAACTTCACCTTCATATAAAATGGTTGAGCTTGCAGAGCTTCTTGTTGACACTGTTGCCTGCGCTGACTGGGCATTCTTTGCAAAGAACGGTAACGACGCAACATCCTGCGCAGTTCTTGCAGCCCGTAACGCAACACACCGCAAAAAGATTATCTTCGTAAACGGCTTCTATCACGGCGTTTCTGCCTGGACTCAGAAGATCGACTACCCCGGTGTTCTTCCCGAGGACGTAGCTAACAACCTCTATGTTGACTGGAATGACATCCCTGCTCTTGAAAAGCTTATTGAAGAAAACAAGGGCGAAATCGCTGCATTTATTTCAACACCTTATATGCACGGCAACTATAAAGACAACGAGCTTCCGGCAGAAGGCTATTGGAAAAAGGTTCGTGAGCTTTGCACAGAAAACGGTATTGTTCTTATCATTGACGACGTTCGTGCAGGCTGGCGTCTTGACCTTGCAGGCTCTGACCATTACTACGGTATTGAAGCTGACCTCATCTGCTTCTGTAAAGCTCTTGCAAACGGCTGGAACGTTTCTGCTATCTGCGGTAAAGACTGGATCAAGGATGCCGTCAGCGGACTTTCATACACAGGCTCTTACTGGATGAGCGCCGTTCCTTTTGCAGCAGCAATTGCAAACATTAACAAGCTTAAGAAAATTGACGCTCCCAAGCTTCTGAGAGAAAAATCAGTCAAGCTTCTTGACGGCCTTAAATCAGCAGCTGACAACAACGGCTTTGATCTTGTTGTTTCAGGTGAACCTTCACTTTTCTATCTCAGAATTGCTAACGATGACTCAATGATGATTCATCAGGATTGGGTTGCCGAAATGGTTAAGAGAGGCATCTTTATTTCAAGCCATCATAACCACTTTATGAATGCTGCCGTTTCTGACGAAGATATCAAACGCACAGTTGATATCGCAAACGAAGCATTCAGAGTTACAAAGAAAATGCATCCTGAAGCATTTTAATCAGGATTCATAAATAAATTTATATGTAGGGAGGAACTACAATGCCATTATCAAAATCAGAATGGTTAGCTCTCGAAAAGAAAGCGCATGAACTCCGTAACCTCTGCCTTGATACTACATATTGGGCAGGCAGCGCTCACATCGGCGGCGGTATGAGTGTTATGGATATGATGACCGTTCTTTATCACAAATATCTCAACATCAAAGTTGATGACCCAGACTGGGAAGACAGAGACCGTTTCATTTTAAGTAAAGGTCACGCAGGCGTTGCCTATGCAGCAGTTCTTGTTGACAAAGGCTTCAATGACCCCGAACAACTTAAAACTTTCAACCTTTCAAACTCAAAGATGGGTATTCACCTTGACTCGAATAAGGTTGTAGGTGTTGATGCTTCAACAGGCTCACTCGGCCATGGTCTTTCAATCGCTCTCGGTACAGCTCTTGCAGCAAGAGTTCTCGGCAAGGATTACAAAACATACTGTATCCTCGGTGACGGTGAATGTGACGAAGGCTCAAACTGGGAAGCTGCAATGTCAATTGCTCACTTCAAGGCAACAAACGTTATTTCATTTGTTGACCGCAACAAGTGTATGATTGACGGTCGTACAGAAGACGTTATGAACCTTGAACCTTTCGTTGATAAGTGGAAGGCTTTTGGTTTCATCGTTAAAGAAGTTGACGGCCACAACCTCAGCGAACTCTGCGATGCCATTGACTTCGCTCTTAATCAGAACGAAGCACCCGTTATGATTGTTGCAAACACAATCAAGGGCGCAGGTATCGACTTTATGTCTGACGATTATCACTGGCATTACGGTGCTATTGATGAAGGCAAATATCAGCAGGCTAAAGAAAGCCTTGAAAAATATTACAAACAGCGTGTAGCTCGTGCAGAAAAGGAGGGTGTATAATATGGCAGGCGGACTTACATATACAGCTCTTGATTCAACTGAACTCTCAACAGCCGAAATTTACGGCCAGACTCTCGTTGAATTGGGTAAAGAGCACCCTGAAATCGTAGGTCTTACAGCAGACCTTGCAGGTTCAACTAAAATCGGTACATTCGGCAAAGCATACCCCGACCGTTTCTTCAACGTTGGTATTGCTGAGCAGAATATGTTCGGTGTTGCTGCAGGTATGGCAAAGGCAGGTCTTGTACCTTTCCTTTCAACATTCTCTGTTTTCGCTTCATTAAGAAGTGCTGACCAGCTTCACACTGACATCTGCTATCAGAATGTTAACGCAAAAATCATTGCAACCCATTCAGGTACATCATTCGGCCAGGCAGGATCAACTCACCACGCTATCTGCGACCTTGCAGTCGTTCGTTCAATGCCTAATGTTACACTTATCTGCCCTGCAGACGGTGTTGAAACAGCTGAAGCTGTTGTTGCTGCTTATGAAAATAAAGGGCCTTACTACATCAGAATCAACCGTGGTTTCGACCGCGTTCTTTACGGCAAGGATTATCCTCACGAATATAAATTCGAAGTAGGTAAGGCTGTTGAAGTTAACCCCGGTACAGATATCACTGTTATCGCTTGCGGTTCTTGTGTATTCCAGGCTTATCAGGCAGCAAAATTCCTTGAAAACGCTGACGGACTCAAAGTAAGAGTTCTTGACATGCACACAATCAAACCCATTGACAAAGAAGCTATTCTTAAAGCAGTTCAGGATACACGCCGTATCATCACTGTTGAAGACCACAACGTTATCGGCGGTCTCGGCTCAGCTGTTGCTGAAGTTATGGCTGAAGCAGGTAAGGGCTGTGCTTTCACACGTCTTGGTATTCAGGATACATTTGCTCCCATCGGACTTCATGAAGATATTATGTCAAACCTCGGTATTGACTGTAACGGTATCATTAACGCTGTTCGTGAAGCTATGAACAAAGACTTTGAAGAGGACGACAACTGGGACGACGAAGTTTAATTGCTTCACTATCCTACAGAAAGGAATGATTTATTATGGCAAACGAAACCGTATTGACCAACAAAATATTTCTTAATGCCGTTTTGCCTCTTGTAAAGGTTATCGCAACAGATGTACCTTCTCTTGCTAAAAAGTTTGAGAATATGCACGCTGTTTTTCAGGTAAGCGCACTTGACCCCGAATCACCTGACGGAAAGGTTGCAACTCACTTCACAGTTAACGACGGTGAATGGGTTGTCTGCGCTGACAAGGTTGCAACAAATGCATTTGTAGACCTTGAATTCAAAAATCTCGAAGCTATGAACAGCTTCTTTAAGGGCAAAATCGGCCCTGCCACTCTTCCTAAAATGAAGGGTGCTCTCAAATATCCCAAGGTGTTTGCCGCTTTGCTGATGACACTGCTTAAAATGTCATCACTTCTCACCGCAAAAGCAGCACCTGAAGCAGAGGAAGATAAGCTTCTTATGGTTAAGTGTTTCTTCTATCTTCTTTCATCAGGTATAAGCCAGCTCAACAAACAGGGCCACGAAGCAGTTCATAACTGGACTAAAACAAGCCCTGACCGTGTTTATGCATGGGCAGTTGACGGTCACCCTGAAGTTTCTGCTTATTTGAGAATCAAAGCAGGTAAATCCCGTTCAGGCAGAGGCGTTTATAAAAGAGCAATGCCTTTCTTCACAATGCGCTTTGACTCACTTGACAGCGCACTCGGTATTCTTCTTTCAACAGACGATATGCTTGATTCAACCAAAAAAGGTAAGCTCATTATGGACGGCGCTCCCGAATTCGGTGCACAGATCGGTGAGTATATGCTCACTGTTGCAGCTTACGCTCAAGGCTGATAGCAAAACCCCGCCAAACGGCGGGGTTTATTTTTTGTGCATAAATTCTTATTGTATTGATTTTTGTTTTGTGCTAAAATATTATCAGAGGTCGTTTAATGTTTTAAAAGTGTAACCTTGTGAACGGGCATAATCAATGATTCGTCCCATGGCCTGAGCGTTATCAGACGATACCGAATGAAGCAGAATTATTGCACCGGGATGAAGCCGTGCAGTTACTGTTTCAAAGGCATAATCCCCGCCTTTCTGTCTGTCAGTGTTCCAATCATTATAAGCAAGGGACCAGAACACACATTTAAACCCTATTGAATTCACAAGATCCAGTGCACTGTCTGAATATTCCCCTTTCGGGAATCTGAAATACGGTGAAGTGTAGCCGAAGTTTTCTCTTAAATAATTGTCACAGTCTTCAACCTCTTTTGCCATTTCCTCTCTTGAGATTTCATCAAAGCAAAGATGGTTAGCAGAATGGTTGCCGAGTATATGGCCTTCATTTATGATTCTTGCCATAAGCTTAGGCGATGACTTTATATTTGTAAGTGTGCAGAAAAATGCTGCTTTAACATTTTTCTCTTTCAACACGTCGAGAATGATTTCGGTATTTCCGTTTTCATATCCGCAGTCAAATGTGAGATACAACACCTTTTCTCCCCTGGTGTCATAGGTAATTGCATCAAATTTTTTCTCCTCAAAATATTTTTGCGACTCAACAGAAATCTCGTGGGGCTTACCGTTTTCGGCAACTCCGAAAGAATGAGCAATTTTGGCGGTAGATAATCCTCTGTTGTTCTGAGGGTCATTTACAGAGAATTCAACCTTTTCAAGAGGCGCTTTTCCCGTGTAAGTGCTGAATTTTTCTGTTGTTGCGGCGGCATTAAGTTCGTTTTCACCTGTCACGGTTTCAGCGTTGCCGCTTTTTTCACCGCATCCGCACAAAAGCAAAATAGTTATACATAATAATATACAAATTGTATTTTTCAAAATATCACCCGATATTATTCTTACCCGCAGGAGTGACAATATGAGCTTCAAAAAATTGTTTTCCCTTTTTGTATGTGCTGTAATTATTTTTACGGCCATGCCTTTTTGCGCCAATGCGCAGGAATATACCGGGGAATATTCTGAAGGCGAAGCTATTTTTGAATACACTCAGACCGTTTCCAACGAAAAAGATTTTCTTAATAACGGGAATATTCCTGAAGAACTTGCCCAAATCGGCATAACTTCAGTCAAAGAGCTTATTGTTGACAAAATTTTTGACACAGGCATTAAAATCAACTCTGACGGAACAAAAACAAAAAGCGGATACTATGTAGGTTATTTTGACGGTGAAGTAGAAGAAACCTGTGAAAAGCTGGAATCTCTCAATAACGTCAGCTACGCTTCGCCTAATGCACTTATGCAGGAAGACGCAGTCACAATTCCTACAGAGGTTACTTCTCCGCTGAACTATTACAACACATATACAAAATGGTGGCTTGATGATCTGCTTGAAATTCCTGACGCGTGGGAAGAATTTGACACCCTGGGAAGCGGTGTCGTTATCGCTGTGCTTGACTCAGGTTTTTCTGTTGACCATTATGAATACACCGGCAGAATCTGGGAAGATGCCAACGGAAACCGCGGTTACAATGCCGTAACCCAGACAACTGACGTTTCACCTGCAACCACTCACGGTGACAATGTTGCGAGTATCATTGTCGGCGCAGCAGGTTATAACCGTAATGTTATCGGCGTTGCACCTGAAGCTCAGTTTATGCCCATAAAGGTTTCTGAAAGAGAAAACAAAATTGACATTTCAAGTGTTGTTTCAGGTATCAATTATGCTATTTCAAATAATGCCGATATCATTTCCATATCTTTGAGTACCGTTGAAGCAAATTCCGCTTTAAAAAGCGCTTGTGAAGCAGCTTTTAACGCAGGAATTATCGTTATTGCCAGTGCAAGTAACAACGCTACAAATGCGACGACATCTTTGCGCTACCCTGCCGCATTTGACTGCGTTATAGGTGTTATGGCAAGCGGCCCTGACGGTCAGCTTTGCGATTTTTCAAACTATGATCCTACTCTTGAATACTACAATATCGCCGCCCCGGGCTACAATATTCTCGGCATTTCTGCCACGGGGCTTACTGCATATAAAGGCACTTCTCAGTCAACGCCTATTGTTTCCGGTCTTGCAGCGTTGTATCTTTCAATTTACCCTGACCATACCCCAAACGAGTTTTTTAACTCACTTATGAATTCAAGCACAGACACCGTAAAATCAAACTCTGCCGTTGTGACAGATACTACTTATTATTTCCCTCTTGTAAACGCCATGAATCTTCTCTCATACCCAAATGCTGAGCCCACCATCTATGCCTTAGAGGGTTCAACCACTGTTGTTGACGATGATAAATCATTCATTTACGGAATAAATGAAAACTACAGCTCTATTGAAGAATACATCGGTGTAAACAACGGAAGTTACACTGTTATCCCCACTGATAACGGCAACGGCACGGGAACAATCATCAGAGTGCTGACAAATTCAGGGTTGCCCTACCGTGATTATGAAATCGTTATTTTCGGTGACACTGACGGTGATGCAAAATGCGACGGCAGAGATGCCATTCTTTGCTGTTATGCCCTTGCAGGCGGAGCTGTACCTGACTGCATTGCCTTTGCAAGCGATGTTGACTTTGATAACATCGTTACCGAAACAGATGCAGGTATCATCACAAGATGCGGTGTCTTTACCGACTTCGTTTCGCAAATGAGATAATTATGTATAAAGCCGCCAAAAAGCGGCTTTATCTTTTTTAGTAAGCGTTGTTATTATTGTTTTTGTTGTTTTTCTGATTGTTTTCCTGCTTGTTTGAAGGGCAGTTGTTGTTATTAGAATTGTTTTTCTGATTATTGTAATTCTGCTCTTTTTTATTCTGCTTATTGTTGTTATCTGACATAATTTGCCTCCTAAAAATATTTGGATTTTTAATCCTGATATATTTTTTGAAGAATTGATTAAATTATTCACAAAAAAGAGCAGGTTTTCTTAATAATTTTTTGTTTTATGTCAAAAAATATCTATTGAAGTTATAAATATTTTGTTGTATAATTAATTAATTTATAAATTAAAGAGATAAGGAGGTTCCGTTATGGAAAAATTTGTTAAGGAAGGTCTCACTTTTGATGACGTGCTGCTCATCCCCGCAGAGTCAGACGTTCTTCCCAAAGATGTTGACCTTAAAACAAAACTGACAAAGCAAATCACCCTCAACACCCCCGTTATGACCGCAGCTATGGATACTGTTACAGAATCCAGAATGGCTATCGCTATCGCCCGTGAAGGCGGCATCGGTGTTATTCACAAAAACATGTCAATAGAAAATCAGGCAATTGAAGTTGACAAGGTTAAGCGTTCAGAAAACGGCGTTATCGCAACTCCCTTCTGCCTTACCCCTGAGCATTATGCTTATGATGCGGAAGCTCTTTGCCATAAATATAAAATTTCAGGTGTTCCCATCTGTGATAACAACGGCAAACTCGTTGGTATTCTCACAAACCGTGATATGCGTTTCATGACTGACTTCAATGTTAAAATCAGCGAAGTTATGACCAAAGATAATCTTGTTACTGCCCCCGTAGGCACAACTCTTGAGCAGGCAAAATCAATTCTTATGAAACACAGAATTGAAAAGCTCCCCCTTGTTGACGAAGCAGGATTCCTCAAAGGTCTTATTACTATTAAAGATATTGAAAAGAGCGTTCAGTATCCTAACTCTGCAAGAGATGCAAGCGGCAGACTTATCTGCGCAGCAGCTCTCGGCGCAACAGCAGACGTTCTCGAAAGAGCAGCAGCAGTTGCAGAAGCAGGTGTTGACGCATTTGTTCTCGACTCTGCTCACGGCCACAGCCTTAACTACATCAACGCTGTTTCAAAAGTAAAAGCAGCTTTCCCCAACGTTTCTCTCATCGCAGGTAACGTAGCTACTGCAGCAGCTACAGAGGCTCTTATCGCAGCAGGTGCAGATGCAGTTAAAGTTGGTATCGGCCCCGGCTCAATCTGCACAACCCGTGTTGTTGCAGGTATCGGTGTTCCTCAGATCACTGCAGTATATGATGCAGCTAATGTTGCAGCAAAGCACGGTATTTCTGTTATCGCAGACGGCGGCATCAAATATTCAGGTGAAATCGTTAAAGCCCTTGCAGCAGGTGCAAGCGCAGTTATGCTCGGTTCACTTGTTGCCGGTTGTGACGAAGCTCCCGGTGAATTTGAAATCTTCCAGGGCCGTCGTTTCAAAGTTTACCGTGGTATGGGCAGCCTTGGCGCTATGGCTAACGGCAGTAAAGACAGATACTTCCAGGAAGACAACAAAAAGCTCGTTCCCGAAGGCGTTGAAGGCCGTGTTCCTTACAAGGGACCTCTCGCAGATACAATCTTCCAGATGATGGGTGGTCTTCGTTCAGGTATGGGTTACTGCGGTTGCCACACAATTGATGAGCTTAAAGAAAAAGCTCAGTTTATCAGAATCACAAACGCAGGTCTTATTGAGAGCCATCCCCACGATGTATTTATTACTAAGGAAGCTCCCAACTACTCAGCAGGTAACTAATTTAAAAAGTCGGGGCAAACCCGACTTTTTCTTTTAACGCTGCATATACATTTAAAAAGGAGTTGTTTTTATGAAAGAAATTTCACCAAGAGATATAAACAAAAATGCAATAAAGCTGATAACTGAAGACTGGGCACTTCTCACCGCAGGTGATGCTGACGGTTGGAACACAATGACAGTCAGCTGGGGCGGTCTGGGTGAGCTTTGGGGCAAGGATGTTGCTTTTGTTTTTGTACGCCCACAGAGATACACAAAAGAATTTATTGACAACAGTGAATATTTCACTCTCTCATTTTTTGATGAAAGCTACAAGGGTGCATTGCGTATCTGCGGCGCTAAGTCAGGCAGAGATATTGATAAAGCAAAAGAAACCGGTCTTACTCCTGTTTTTGAAAACGGTACAACCCATCTTGCTCAGGCAAATCTTGTGATTGTTTGTAAGAAGCTTTATGCTCAGGATATGACCCCCGACAGCTTTATTGATAAAACAATTATTGATGATAATTATAAATCAAACGACTTCCATACAACATATGTAGGGGAAATTATCAAGGTTTTAAAAAAAGATTAAAATTTTTTGAAAAAAGTGTTGACAAACTCTTTTTCTTGTGATATAGTATACAAGCACTTTACGGAACGGACCACCGTTCCGAGTAGTTGGTGTTAATGACGTTGAGGGTCCACCCGTTCCCATCCCGAACACGGTAGTTAAGCTCAACAGTGCCGAAAATACTTGGCGGGCAGCCGCCCGGGAAGATAGGTCGACGCCAACATAACCGAATTCAGTCGCCCAATAGGGTGGCTGTTTTCTTGTTTTTGGGCAAAATTTTACGGACTGCATTTGATATGCAGTCCGTTTTGTTTTATATTTCTTCATAAAGAATAAGCTCTGATGAAAGCGCTGACGGAATTTCAATGCCAATTCCGTTATATTGAAGCTCTCTGCCCGTAATTTCAAAGCTCTCTGTGTTATTGTCAAGAGTTACCTTATACATCTTTGAAGCGTCTGCGCCTTTAAGCTTAACGGTTGTTTCTGCAGACGGTTTAAGGGCAATTACCGTTACAGCACCTTTGGACCTGTCAGGTGATGCAACTTCAAGAATTGTTACGTTTCCCTTTCCTGCCTCAGGCGTGTGGTGATATACTATTGATTCACTCAGAAACGATCTGATGAAATTCTTATAAATATCTGTGCTGTGACGCACAAACTCCATCTGCTCCGAATTGATTTCACCGTCACATGGAGAAAAAACATTCAGCGACATATGAGTAAGCATTGTGTTTCTTAAATGAGCCTCAAACTCGCCTATGCTCTGGCAATTCATACCTGCAAAAAGTCGGTCAACTCTCTCAGGTGGCAGAGCCATTGTCATTCCGTTTGTGATAACAATTGAACGGGGCATAACCTGACAGTCTGAAACCCAGGTATGATTAAAGGCTTTCATCATACCTAAATCAGTTCTGCCGCCGCCACCTGCACAGTTTTCAAACACAACGTCAGGGAATCTCTTTTTAAGATTCTGATACATTTTATATACACCGTTAAAATGGCGAAGAGATACGCACTCTTTAACCCCTGAGTCGGTGTCAGCCATATTAAAGAAAGCATAAGGATATGAAAAATTACTGTCAATTCTGAGAAGGTCAAGGTTATATTCCTCAATCATTCTTGCAAGCTCATTTTCAGCCCATTTTGCCGCTTCAGGAATCGAAAAATCAAGGTCACCGTTTTGATTATGTTTGCCGAAAATATCGTTTGAACGGAATTCGGGGTGATCTTTATATCCGTTACACATATTGCCCATTCGTTCAATCTCAATCCACATGGCAAATTTCATACCCAATTCGTGGCAATAATCAGAAAGCTCTTTTATTCCGTTGGGGTATCTGTCTTTATCGGGGTTATTGATACCGTTATACGGGCCCCACTCAGTTTCTTTACCCGGAGGACATTCCCAGCCTGCATCAATAATAAACACTTCTCCGCCCATCTCTTTAAACTGACGGATATATGACTTCGATGTTTCAACACTCATATCGTGATCCGCGCCCATACCGCAGCCGATCATAGAATCCCACGGGGCAGTCAAAACAGATTTTCTGATATGTGAGTGCATTTCATTTACGGCAAAATCAAGGTCGCCCTGAACAATACCCATATGAACCTCAGGTGAAACAAAGGTTTCGTAAGGCTTAATCACATACATAGGATTATGAGCTTTGATCTCGGCTTTGAAAGAAAGATACTTATCCTCTTTATGTGGCTTTGAATTATAATCAACAGTGAATCGGCAACCGGCTGTCCACGCAATCTGTGAAAACCAGATTTTGCCCGACTCATTGTTTCTGATAAAAAGCAGCGGATGTCTGAAACGGTCACGGCCGAAACGAGAGTCAATGCAGGTAATATCAGGCTGAAGCGGATGCCAGGAAAAATCACCCTCATTGCCCCATTCGTCATTGTCAAAATAACCGATTGAATATGTTGTATCATCGCCCGATGCTTCAAACTCTTCAAGGGCTCCGCTTAACAGACTGAGTCGGCTGAGATTAATATTGTTATCCGAAAGGTTTTCAATTTCAATATATCTTGAAAACATCTGCGTTCCGTCAAGAAGAGTATGAATACGGATTTCAACAGGCTTTATTGTACTTTTTAAAACAAGAGTTGATTTGAGATTTGTTTCACTTTTTTCGGTTTTAAAATCAACAAGTTCAAGGCCAAAATCAACACTCTGACCATCAAGCTCAATATTAAAAGCAAAAGGTTCGCAGAATTTTCTGATGTTTACCCTTGTTTTTTCATTCTTACGAAGATTCAGCGGATAACCTGCGCTGTTGTATCCCAAAGAAATAAGAGTGCCGTTTTCAAAAGCTTCCTGATAAACCATTTTTCCGCTTCTGTAAGAGAACTCAGGCGCATCACCGCCCTGATAATATACATCAAAAAAGTTGTGCTGTTTTTTCATAAAAATCAGTCCTTTTTGCTTTTAATGTTTGCGGCAAAGCACATTGCTGAACCCAATACGGAAATTACAAGCCAGGATATAATTGTTCCGCCCCAACCGAATTTTTCTGAAAGAAGTGCAAAACCATAGGTTGAAAGAGCAGAACCCACATAAGTCATAAAGTTAAGAGTGCCCGAAAGTGACGATACACTGTCAGCGTCTGCATAAATTGCAGGAAGGTAGCAAACAAGAATAAGGTTAATACCGTGCATACAAGCAACAATAAGACCTGTGAGAAGAATTGTGAGAATAACCGAAACGCCTGTAAAAACAGCCAATGCACCGCAGCTCAACGCCGCAACGGCAAAGAGAATAATTGTGCATTTAAAAGGCTTTTTGCCCATCTTGTTATAAAAAATTGAAACAACCTTGATGCTCACAAGGGAGAAAATAGGAATACCCACACCGCTGAGAATGGAAATTTCACTGCCTAATTTAAACTCTTCTGAAATATATGTAGGTACCCAGGTGGTAACACCGTCACGAAGGCTGCCTTGAAGACAAATCGCAACCATTGTCACAACAAGAAGCAAGCCGTAAATTGAATAATTCTTCGTTTTCTTTTGTTTTTCACCTGTTCTGAGAACATAGGTGAGACCTGAAATCTTTTCGATTTTGGTGATCATCACATACCACACGCCCGACATAATCATAGCGCAGACAGATGTGATATAGAAAACGCCCTTCCAATCGGCAAAAGAAATTACAACAGGAGCTAAAAGATAAATCGAAATTGTTGCAAGGGTGCTTCCGAAAGTTACGGAAACACAGCTTTTGTTATATGTATCGGTATCCATTGCCGTGCTCATAATTTTAACCATCGGTGGCCACATAAGTGACTGAGCAAAGCCGTTGATGCCCCATACAAGGCACATTGCATAACCGTTAAGGCAGAAGGGAATAATAAAATTCATCACTGCCGTTGTGATAAAGCCCGCAAACATAAGTTTTTTGGGGTTAATTCTGTCACCGAGCCAACCGCTGATAAGCTGACCCACACCGTAAGTGATAAAACCGATGGTGGTGACCATTCCTGCAGCGGTTTTTTCGATGATTCCTGTTTCGATAATTGCCGTGATAATGGCAGCAAAGTTTGTTCTTGTTAAATAGCTTACAAAATAAGACACGGCACAAAGGAGCGTCAGCATCTTTGCGTGTTTTTGATTTAACTTCTGCATAATCTCTTTTCCTCTCTTTAACTGTGAGAATTATAGCACACCCATTATTAAAAATCTATATATTTAATAAATTAGTTTCAAAAAAGTGTTGACAAATGCAAATTCTTGTGATAGTATATTAAGGCACTTGGAGAGATACCGAAGTGGTTATAACGGAACGGTCTTGAAAACCGTCGTACGGCAACGTACCGTGGGTTCGAATCCCACTCTCTCCGCCACACTGAGTAAGACTTCCTTTTATAGGAAGTCTTACTTGCAAAAGAACAAAATATTAAATATTTGTTCACCAATGGAGGATTACTCAAGTGGTGAAGAGGCTCCCCTGCTAAGGGAGTAGGTCGGGTAACCGGCGCGAGGGTTCAAATCCCTTGTCCTCCGCCAAAATCGGCAAATCTCGCAAGAGGTTTGTCGATTTTACTTTTTACTTATTCACTCTTCATTTGTCACTACTCTTTCTGATTTTGGCAAGTGAAAAGTAATTCAGCAAGGCTCCGCCTTGCTTTTTTGTTTTTAATCGCTATAATAAATACGAGGTGTACTATTGAAAGCCCGGATTGAATTATTTTCGGAAAGTGGATATTACAATGATAAATCGTCACTTAAAAAATGCATTGAAAAGGAGAATGCGAAATGAAAAAGTTATTATACTCAATAGTTGCCTGTGCTCTTATTCTTTCCTTAACTGCTTGTAGCGGAATGACAGTATCGAACAAAATGTATAACGAAATCTATAATTATGTTACGCAAAACATAGATACACTTTCTCCAACAAAAGAAACTGAATTCTATGATTATGAGACAACCGGCAGTAGCATTGGCGGCGTATATTACGGCTACTATTACTCAGAGAATAATAAGTTCATAATTCCTGATTTTTACAAAGGTAACGACTTTGATATAATCAAAAACGATAAACACGAAACTGATGACGGGATATATTTTGGTAAACCCAACAACGGCACAGACTGGTGTTATGTAAAGAAAATTACAAATCGTTGGTATTACTACGAGCTCCACTGGGCTTAATTGACTCGAGGCACTTTTACCCCCACCGCTTTCGGTGGGATTTTTTATTGACATTTTGGCAATTTGGCTGTATAATTCTTTTATTGAAATTAAGGAGACTTTTATATGGCTAAAATCGTCGCTTTTCCTTTAGCAATTATTATGTCGCTGTTGTCTTTCTTTTTCCCCGGTGAAAAACAGGAGCCCACACCTGAAGAATGGAACACAAACTATTCATATGTTTTTGTTCACGGTCTTATGGGTTGGGGCAGTTACGATTTTTATTACGATCTTTTCCCTTATTGGGGAACCTTTGGCGGAGACCTGCTTGACAAATTAAACGATAAAGGCTTTGACTGCTACGCTGCAACCGTCAGCGGAACCGCAAGCGCATGGGACAGAGCCTGCGAGCTTTATGCTCAGCTTACGGGCACTGTTGTTGACTATGGCAAAGAACACTGTGAGCGTTGCGGCCACGACAGATTTGGTGAAGACTTCACAGACAGAGCACTCATTGAAAAATGGGATGAAGAAAACAAAATCAACCTTCTCGGTCACTCATTCGGTGGGGCAACGATGAGACTTTTCGCTTCTCTTATGGCAGTTGGTAGTGAAGAAGAGAGAGCCGTAACAGATGCCGATGAAATCTCTCCCCTTTTCACAGGCGGTAAAGAAGACTGGATATATTCATTAACAGCTCTTGCTGCACCTAACAACGGCACAACCTCATATTCAGCACCTGCAGAAGAAGTTGACTCCGCCGCTTATGATATGTATATTGACAATGCAATGGCCCTTAATGACAGAATATATACAAGCGATCAGTCCTATTATTTCTCAATCCCCTGCTCTGCTACCGTTAAAAATGAAGACGGAACATATTCTGCTGAAAAAGATATGATGGAGATACTTTTCCAGAGCAGCTCAGACGAAATCGGAAAATATTCAGGTGTAACCGTTGGCGGATATGAGTTTGGTGAAGAATGGTTTGAAAACGACGGACTCGTCAACACGTTCTCAGCAAAAGCGCCCACCAACGCCCGTTCAAAGGATTTTGATGCAAACAATATACCAAAAGGCATATGGAATGTTATGCCCACATATCACGGTGATCATATGTCGCTTCAGGGCGGGCTGTTAAAAACAAACACCGATGTTGAAAGGCTTTATACCGAGCATCTGAATATGATAAACTGCTTATAAAAATAAGAGGTAGTGCACAACGCACTACCTCATTTTATTTTGCAAGGTATTCTTTTAACTCTTCAAAGCTTCTTTTTGCATCTTCATAACCGAGGAGATAAAACTCGCCCAATTTTTCCATATCTGTCTCCATTCTTCCCACGGTAACAGGCTGAGACGGACTGATAACAAAAATTCTGCCCTCTTTTCTCAGCTCTTCCACTTCGTCGCATTCTCTGTTATATCTTTCGTCACTTGTGGCAAGTGAGTGGGCAAATTCGGGATAATTACGGTAAGTTACATCGCACACGGTTTCTACCTGGTGCTTTGATTCAGGCTTACGGTAAGAATCATCCCTTGTTTTAACAACAATTATTTTTTCATATCCCTGTTCAAGCGCCCATTTATAAGGGATTTTACAGGCACATCCACCGTCAAGGTAGGGTTTGCCGTCAATATCAACCATTTTTGAAACAAAAGGCAGACTCGCAGAAGCTCTAACAGCCTGAAAAATATCAGAGCAATCCTCTTTGTCAAAGTATTCTTCCTTACCTGTCAGGCAGTTTGTTGCCACAGCCACAAAGCGGCGTGACGGGTCTTTAAATCTTTCTTTATCGAGAGATTCAATTTTATCAAGCTCACTGTACATAAAATCAAAGCCGACTATACCGTCGTTTCTTTTAATTGCGCCAATGCCGATATAGTCACTGTCGTGGCGGTAACGTAAGTTAATTCTTGCGGCGCGGCCGATCTGACCTGAGACATAGTTTGCACCGATCAAAGCTCCTGCTGAAACGCCAACAGTCGCCTGCATATTTATGCCGTTTTCCATAAGAAAATCAAGCACACCTGATGTGTAGACACCTCTGAAACCGCCACCTTCGAGCACCATACATCCGTCAATGATATTATCACTTGCAGTGCCTATGGGCACATTATCAATGCCGGAATAAACTTTCAGCTCCTTTGCTTTTTCGCGGCCTGCATCAATGCCTGCTGAAATAATTTTTGAAGCTGAGCTTTCTTTCACTTTTTCCAAGCCGGAAGACATTTTTTCTGCAGAAGCTTCTTTAACTTTTTCAATTTTTTCCGAAACTTTTTTGGTTGCAGGGCTTTCTTTTACCCTTTCAACACCTGACAAAATTTTTTCGGCAGAAAAATCTTTTACCTTTTCAATTTTTTCTGTTACTTTGTTTTTCATAGAAACACTCTTTCAAAATTTTATACCATAATAATATTAATACTCTTTTTTCAATTAAAATTCAACTGAAGTTCAACAATTGTTGATGTTGATTATTTTACTATATTATTCCAAATTTATATAATAATTACAAAAAAGGTCGAATAAGTGTTTCAGGATAAAAATAACACCGGGCTGCTTCATTAATAAACAAAACAACCCGGTTTTCATATTTTAAAAGAATGCTGCGAAGGATGCCGCGCCGATTATTGATGAAAAAATTGCACACACTTCGCCAATAATACTCAGAATAAGTCCTGTCATTTTGCCCGTTTCCTTGTAAGCCTTAATGCCTGTAACAATTCCTATAATTGAAACAATATGACCCGCAAGAGCAAATAACCAGGAAACTATAATTCCGACTATTCCCAGAACCATAGAAGTTTTTGATTCTTTCTTCGGCTGCTGTGTTTCAGGTAAATCGGTTTCATCCTTTGTCATACAACCGCACTGAGGGCAAATCACAGCTTCATCAGGTATTTCTTTTCCGCACGTTTTACAAAACATTATTATTTCTCCTTTGCTTTCAGAATCTATATATAAACCTACATCCCCAAACGGCAAAAACAACAATAACATCATTATTGTCTGACCGTTTACCCGATTATATCACCGCCATTATAAAAAGTCAACGATTTGTTGACAATAATCAATGATTTGTATGTGTTATTTTAGCTATAATGAATTGAGGTGGTGAAAAAATGAACATCTGCGATTTCGGAACAGTCTTAAAGCACCTGAGAAAGGGTCGGAATCTTACGCAACAGAGCCTTGGAAATGATCTTGGCTTATCCAAAGCTGTTGTAAGTAAATATGAAAACGGTCTGGGGTATCCGACTTTTGATGTTCTCATCAAAATTGCCTCCTACTTCGGTGTGACAACCGATTATCTGTTGGGCGTTTCCAACGGCAAAACAGTTGACGTTTCAAATCTTACTGACAGTCAGATAGAAACTGTTCACAGGCTTATTTCAGAATTTAACAAAATTAAAAACGATTAAAATAAACGAGGTTGCTTCTCTTAAATGAGGCAACCTCGTTTCAGTTATCTGTCAAGGGAAAATCTGCATCCGCAATATTCCTGACGGTAAAGATCATATTCTTTTGAAAGCTGAATTGAGCGCTTGTATCCCTCTTTCTTTTTAAAGTCAGCAAAGAGATATTTAACACCGTATTTTTCTTCAAGCTCTTTTCCTATCTGATTAAGAAGCTGAGCGTTTTTATGAGGGCTGACAGTAAGCGTTGTTGTGAAAAAGTCAAACCCGTTTTCTTTGGCAAGAAAAGCGGTTTTGCCAAGTCTCAGATCAAAACATTCTTTGCACCTGGCTCCGCCTTCTCTTTCTCCTTCAAGGCCGCCGATAACGGAAAGAAATTCCTGCTCATTATAATCACAGGGCATAAGCTCAACCTTATTTTTAAAAGGCATAGAGTTAATAATTTTTATCTGCTCATCAAGTCTTTTATAATATTCATCTTCAGGGTAAATATTGGGATTATAATAAAGCACCGTAACTTTAAAATACTGTGCCAACACTTCAAGCACATAAGAGCTACAAGGCCCGCAGCAACTCTGCAGCAAGAGTGAAGGCGTTCCTTCTATAGACTCGATCTGCTGTTCCATAAGTTTTTGATAGTTTTGCTTTTCCATAAACTCACTCATTAAGAAATTTCTTTAAATCTATTCCGCTGACAGCGGTTTTTGTGTTTTTAAACGCATTGGTCTGTTTGCTGTCAGGAGAAAAAAGAACAGGAACTCTGATCTTTTTAATGAAGTTTTTCAAATCAGCGTCTCGCATATCAAACCCTGTATTGAGGCGGTAAAACATATTTACCGTGGGGATGAGCATCTTGCTCCAAAAACCGTATTTTTCGTTTGCCGACTTTTGAAAATCAGCAAAAACACTGTCACTCACCTTTTCAACAACAGCCTTCTCGACATTCTGAGGAAGCTCAGGGTTTGCAAGACCTGCAAGAACTGCAAACGCTCCCATACCCTTGCCGTGAATCACAATTGAGCTGCCTGTACCGAATCTGAGCTCAAGCCATTTGCACCAGTAAACAACATCATAACTTTCGGTAATACCCATTGAGATAATATCGCCTGAGCTTTTACCGTGGCAGCGTTGCTCAATAACAAGTATGTTATAACCCAGCTTTTTATAAAGACCGATTTCTTTTTGAAAATCTGTTTCACCGTCACTTCTGAAGCTATGGCAAAGAAGAACGCTTGTTTCACCGTCACCGCCATCAGGGGTATAAAGCTTTGAGGTGAGAATAATTTCATCTGCCGAAGAAATATTTATTCTTTCATAGTCACCGTTGTTTTCACCTGTAACAGAATTGTTTTTTCTTTTCTGACCTGCTTTGCCGAAATTCTTATGAAAAATCACATAGCTAATATAAAAATAAACAGCAACCACAAGCCACACAGTTATAAGTGACGCCCATAAATATTGCATTTGATCAACTCCTGAGTTGTCGGATGTAATCTTCTATCTGAAAATCGTCAAGTGCACTGTCTTTTTTCAGATAAAGCGGATGATGCGGATGACCGCCGTTTTTTGAGCGTTTGCCTGCAGTGTACCATTTTGCACTGTATTTTTTACCTATTTCTATCATATCCATAACACAACCGGCAAGGTAATCACGCTCGTTGATAATTGTTCCCCACGCTGCCCAGACGGCAGGCTCATTTTCAGAAAGGCCGAGAATGTATTCAAATGCTTTCATATTTTCCTGATGCAAATCGTAGTTGCATTCTTTTTCCATATCCTTGGGACTTGTGGCTCTCTGAGCATAAACATTAAACATTATAAAGCTGTCATATCCGTTGCCCAGAGCAATTCTCTCAACAGATTTAAGAGTGTTGTCAAGGTCATCAGGCTTTGCCGTTGACGGATTTATGCCGATACAGATAAGCGGTTTTTTGCCTCTTGTTCCCAATATGTATCTGTATTCCGAATAAAAATCAGGTACATACAACCACTTCTCGGTATCATAATCTTTGCCGTCGGTTCTGCCCGTCAAAGCATCTTCAAAAGTGAGAACTTCAATTTCTTTCGTTGTAGATGAAGGAATGTGCATCAGTTTTTCCTCTTTTCGTTGAATCCGTCAACATTCATATAACCGCTTGATTTCTTTTTAATATAAAATGTCAGTGCAACACCGAAAGGAATTGCCAACACGGTCATAAGCTTTTTGGGGGATTCTTTAATGAATTTTTTATTTTTAGATATAACTGAACTTGAAACGTAATGAACTGCGCAGCGAAAAACCTCTTTTATGTTTTTTGCCCTTTGCATATCAACTTTTCTGATGAAAGCAAACCCTTTAGGGTTGCGCAGATACTGTTTAAACATATTTGTGCTTGAACCGTCTGCCATATACTCAACAACACACAGCGGTTCGTTTAAAATAAGCAAAGTGTACTCTTCATCGGCAAGGGAATATTTATAAGCAAGTGATACGTACTTTTCGCCCTCAAAAACAGGATACGGAGGGTACTTTTTCATAACATCGGTTCTGTAAACCAGCTTTTTATCACCCTTGCCCCCGCGATGATAAAAGCCCGCAAGGGTTGTATCTTCTCTGTCGGTGTCAAGAATTGTTCCGATGATTTTTCCGTTCTCGGTTTTATCAAGAGCAATTATGCCTGCGTATTTATCACTGCCCTTTTCTTTCCATAAGCTCACAATTTTTTCAACGGCATCATCAGTCATATAATCATCTGAATCAATGCAGACATTAAGCTGAGTGTCAATATTTTCGTAAGCAGTGTTATGGGCGGTGTGCATACCGCCGTTTTCTTTATAAACATATCTGATTTCAAAACCGTTATCTCTGCTTTGCCACTTTTTGATAAGCTCTGCCGTTTCATCAGTTGACCCGTCGTCAACCACAAGCCACACAAAATCCTTACAGGTCTGACGGCAAAGGCTCTCATAGCAAAGATGAATAGAATATGCTCTGTTATACGCAGGTGTAAAAACAGTTAAAGTTTTCATTCTGACTCTCCGTTATTTACTTATTATTTTATCTATGCATTTGAGTAAAATATAAACTCCTGCACCCCAACCAATTTTACAGAAGGTAAAAAATAGTTTCCAATGAACAGGAAAATACTCCGTCTGCAAAAGAGAATACGCTTTTTTATATCTGTCACAGGTAATAATTTCTTTAAGCTTTTTGATTTTTTCTGAGTGTGAGGTTGTGTTAATCAGCTCATTAAGGCCCAAGCCGATTATACTCAATGCAATTCGGTTGTTAAGAGCTTCTTCAAAAGGCAGATTATTTTCTTTTATCACTGTGCCCATTCTGTTATAAAGCTCCTGCCACTGTAAAAAAAGCTGAGGCTTGTATTTTCTTGTTAAAGAAGTTGCATTATCTTTTCTGTAATGATTGAAGTGGCGGTTAACAAATACCGCTTTATCAACATAACAAAGTGCGTGGAGTGAAAAAAGTGCATCCTCTGTACCGATTATTTTCGTGTCAACAAAACGGCAGTTTTTAAGGCACTCTGCTTTATACATCTTGCCCCAGGCTGTTACGGCTGAGTCTGCATTGCCCGGGTCACGAAGCTCTTCACCGGCAAGACCTGCCATTCGGCGGTGAAGGTGATTTTTCAGTTTTTCGCCTTCAAAAACAAGCCTGTCTTTTTCAAAAACGTTTTTGGGCACACTCGTTTCGGGGAATTCTCTTACATAGCTCCACATTACAAGCTGAGCCTCTTCTGTCTGAGCTTCACCTACTGCGGTTTCAACTGTTTCAGGGTCAATCCAGTCGTCACCGTCAAGAAAAATTATGTACTCACCGTTTGCTTTTTCTATACCGGTATTTCTTGCCCCTGAAAGACCCTGATTTTTTTGATTAATGAGAACAATCCGGCTGTCTTTCTGCATATAATCAGCAACAATTTTTTCACTTGAATCAGGTGAACCGTCATTGACACAGATGATTTCAATATCTTTATACGTCTGCGCAACTACACTGTCAAGACACATAGGCAAATATTTTTCAACATTATAAATCGGAATGATTATGCTTACTTTATTTTTAATCTGTGCCATGCTATCACCTCACTATTCATTTAATTATATCAAACTTAACACAATAAAACAATATTTATTGACTTAACTGGCATAAAATTTATCAAATCTATTGATTTTTTAGTTTCCAAAAGGTAAAATTCCATTGAGGTGATTTTTTTGAAAATTTCAGATTTTCCCAAAGATATAATCAAAAAGAATGTTCAGGAAACCTGCAAAGGTATTGAACATATAATCAAGACCTGCGGCCCCCGTGAATCAGGCTGTGAAGGTTGCTTCAAATCACAGGAAGAAATTGTTAAATTCCTTGGTGATTCAGTTGACGAAACACATTACGAGGGTTACACCGTTGCCCCCAAAGCGTTTTTCAGCTTCACCAAAGTTGTAAGCGTTGCCGTTATGGCTGCAGGGGTTATTTCTTTTGCATTGTTTTTTGCAAACATTATCTCATATCTTCTGCTTAACATAATTTTCGGTGCAGTGGTTGGCGTTGGTCTTTTTATCACCGTTATGGAATTTCTTTTGTATAAACAGTTTTGTGACCCGTTTTGCAAAAAGGTAGAAGGTCACAACCTTGTTGCAACAAGAAAGGCTACAGGCGAAACAAAAAGAAGAATTATCATCAGCGGCCACTGTGATGCCGTTTATGAATGGCGCCATATGTATTATTTCGGCGGCAAAGGTCAGGCAGCAGTTCTCGCCTCAGTTATTGCAGGCGCAATTGCAAGCTTTGTTGTGGCTGTTATTCAGATTATCCTTCTTGCCAAGGGTGTTGATAACGGCTTTGCAGATTTTGTAAAAATCGCAAGCTACATACTCTTCCCATTCACAACAATTGCTATGATAGGTCTTTTTACTTTTGTCGATTATAAGAATCTTGTTCCCGGCGCAAACGATAATCTCACCGGTACTTTTGCTGCCGCCTGCGCAGTTAAAATGCTTCACGAGGCTGACATCAGATTTGAAAACACCGAGGTTGTGTGTATGGTAACAGACGGTGAAGAAGCAGGTCTCAGAGGATGCAAAAAATTCGCAAAAGACCATTATGAAGAATACGTAAACGGCGGCGTTGAAACAGCAGTTTTGTGTGTTGATACTCTTACTGACCTTGAATTCCTCAACGTTTACAACAGAGATATGACAGGCACAGTCCGTCACAACCCGAAATTCAGCGCACTCGTTATGGACTCTGCTAAAGATGCAGGTCACACAAGCCTTAAATATGCCAATGTTTATTTCGGCTCATCTGATGCTTCTGCATTTACTCAGGCAGGTATTCCCGCCACGTGCCTTGCGGCGATGGACCCCACACCTGCAGATTATTATCATAACCGCCGTGACAATTATGACCGTCTTGTTCCCGAAGCTATTGAAACAGGTTATGAAATTGTTCTTTCAACCATTTTCAACTTTGATAAAAAAGGTCTCAGCTGATACCGCTTGTTATTTGCCGTCTGCTTTTGCAGACGGCTTTTTGTTGACTGAAAGAGCAGTTTATGATAGAATTGTACCCGATTTTAAAAAGGATTGATTTTATTGAAAAAGTTTTTCAGTTTAATATTAGCCTTTGTTATGGTGCTCGGTGTTTTTTCTTTCGCAGCCGAAGGTGTCACTTACCGTGACAGCTTTCCCAACACTCACCGTAACACCGGCGGAAACACAGCCGATCTTATTGCGGTTGCAAAAACACAGATCGGTTACACAGAGCTGAGCACAACAACAGGCAAACCCCTTGCAAAAGGTCAGGACGGCGGATATACAAAATACGGTGCGTGGTTCGGCGCGCCCACAACAGCGTGGTGCGCATTTTTTGTGGCGTGGTGCGCCAATCAGGCAGATATCAGCACATCAGTTATCCCCAGAATCGGCAACTGCGCTTCAATGGTAAACTGGTTTTCAAAAAGGGGCAGATACTTCACTAAAAACGGGTTTGCCCCAAAAGCCGGCGATCTAATTTTCTTTAACTGGAACGGCGGCTCAACCGCTAAGCACATCGGCATTGTGACCGGTGTAAAAGGCAACGAGGTTTATGTTGTTGAGGGTAACACAGGCAGCTCTGTCGGTTACCGTGCTGAAGCAAAAACCCGAAAGAAAAATGCCTCTTACATATTAGGTTATGCCCGCCCCGCATATAACGACGCTTCAACTTATGTAGGTTCATATTCCTTTGCCGATTACGCCGCCTCAAAATACGGCTCAGGGTCTTATTCCTCAGACAATTACGGATCCGGCTCATACTCATCACACCTTGCGGTTGTTACCTCAACGGCAAAAAACATCACCGCCCACAGTGCCACTCTCACGGGAAGAATTGATAACTCTTCAAGCTACGGAATCAGCTCATCGGGCTTTTATTTCGGTGAGAATAAATCTTCAATGAAAAAGCACAAGGTTAACTCTTACACATCAAAAAAGAGCGTTTCTCTTTTCCTTGACATTTCAGACCTGACCGTTAACAAAATATATTATTACTGCACCTATGCGGTAATCAAAGGCAAAACATATAAAGGCCCTGTATATTCATTCACAACTGTTGATGACAGACCCGATAAGCTCATTCTCAGCCAAAGTTCACTTACCCTGGGAATAGGCGAAACCGGGGAGATTTTCTCCGCCGTTCTGCCCGTTAATGCAAACGGTGAAAGAATCAGCTGGATGAGCTCAAATGAATTGGTAGCCACTACAGATAACGGCATTATCAAAGGTCAGGGTGCAGGCAGCTGCGTAATCACCGTAAAGTCAGATTACGGTAATGTTTCGGCAAACTGCAATGTAACCGTTACCCTTTCGCCGGCTAAAAAAATATATACCGAAAACGTAAGTCATAATTCCATCCGCATTACGTGGGAAGATGATAATATTCACGATATCACAGGCTACGCCGTTTACAGAAGCACAAGCTCTGACGCGATATTTACGTGCATCGGCAAAACTGAGGAAAAAGAATTTATTGACACCTCTCTTGAGGAAGGCGTAACGTATTATTATCAGATTCAGTGTCTTGGTATAAACGAAGAATTCAACAGTGAAATGAGCAAATATGTTACACAAACAGCAACTCTCCCCGCCCCTGTGATTGAAACTGTCGGCCAGAACCTGACCGAAGTAAAAATCACGTGGCAAAAAACCGACAAGGCCGACGAATATTTAATTTACCGTTCAGAGGGTAATAAAAATCATTTCCGTCTGATAGGCAAAACCGATGCTCTGAACTTCATCGACAGACAAATAAAAAACGGCGAGACATATTTCTATGCCGTCACCGCAAAAAATGACGTGAGTCAAGGCAAACTTTCAGAGGAAGTCAATATCACCTGCCAAGAAATCACACCGCCTGAAAAAGATTTCATAACCGAAAAACTTTTTGATTTTACGGTTTCAAAACGCCTGAAAGAAAACCTTTTTAATGATTCATTTTTACAAAACTTCTAAAAGTTAACCCGACATTCATATGAATGTCGGGTTTTGGTTTAATCTTCAAAAAGGGGTGTTGAAAAGTATCTTTCAGCGGTGTCCGGAAGAACTGTAACAACAGTTTTACCGGGGCCTAATTTTTTAGCAAGCTTAATTGCTGCCGCAACATTGGTTCCGCTTGAAATTCCGCACATTATACCTTCTTTTGAAGCAAGGTCTTTTGAAGTCTGAATCGCTTCTTCATCCTTGATGATACATATATCATTGTAAATATTCTGATTAAGAATACCGGGGATAAGTCCGTCACCTATGCCCATCTGCATATGAGTGCCGATACTTCCGCCTGAAAGAATTGCAGCGTGTTCAGGCTCAACCGCCCATATTTCAATATCAGGGTTTTCTTCTTTAAGAGTTTCACCGATGCCTGTGATTGTTCCGCCTGTGCCGATACCGGAGCAGAAGCCGTGAATAGGACCGTCAACCTGGTTTAAAATTTCAACGCCTGTCTGCTTACGCTGAATTGAAACGTTAGCAGGGTTTTCAAACTGCTGAGGAACAAAAACGTTTGGGTCATCCTCCTGCATCTGCAAAGCAACACGCAGGCATTCTTCAATGCAGTCACCGATATTGCCTGCATCGTGAACAAGACGCACCTCAGCACCGTAATGCTCAACCAACTTTCTGCGCTCTTCACTGACAGAGTCGGGCATAATGATAATAACTTTATATCCTCTGACTGCCCCGACCAAGGCAAGACCTATGCCCTGGTTGCCGCTGGTGGGTTCAACGATAATTGTGTTTTCATTGATGATGCCTTTTTTCTCAGCGTGTTTTATCATATTATAAGCAGTTCTTGTTTTAATTGAACCGCCGACATTCATACCCTCAAATTTAACGAGAATTTCTGCGCTGTCAGGCTCAGCCATTTTATTGAGTCTTATAAGGGGTGTATTTCCCATTGCCTGAAGAATGTTATCATGAATCATTTTTTCACCTCAATTTACATAATATGTAAATCTTCTGTTTTTTGAAACCAATAGATTATATCACAGAAAAATCAATATAGCAACATCTTACAATAAAAAAATGCCGTTTCACCTGAGCGAAACGGCACATTATTTTACCACTCCATTGTGACTTCTTCTTTTTCGTACTTGCTTTCGTACTTATCCTGATAATAGTTGCTCAGTTCAACTGAAAGCTCACCGCTCTGAGTGAGAGTGATGACGGTGCAGCCGCGCTGAGGACCTTTTTTATCTATACCTACATAAGCGAGGTAGTCAATACTGTTACCGTAAACAAGGTTGATACCTTTGTATTCGAGAATAGCATTGTTAATATGGTCGTGGCCGCAGAAAAGACCTTTTGTTGAGCCGAGAGAGTGAACTGTTTCAAAAAACTCTTCAGAACGTACACCGTGATATACAGTTTCATCTTTTTCGTGAAGCCAACCGTCAATAAGCTTGGCATTTTCGGTGTTTTTGTAGTTATTATCCTTAAGCTCTGTCCAGGCAAATTCATATTCTTCAATAGGAATGTGGAAAAATGCAAGAGATGTGAAAAGCGGACTGTCGGGATCAACTGCCTTGTTTGCTTTGTCAATGGCTTTTACGTTTTCCTCATACCATTTGATCTGGCTTTCTTTAATGTTATCATATTTCCAAAGAATTCCCAGGTAGTCACCGTCGGTATAAGAATGAGAGTCAAGCACAAAATATGCATTTTTAACAATGCCCTCAGAGTTTTTAACCTTGATAACGTGGTTGCCATAACCGTCAACATCTTCAGGACCGGGCTGATAAAGGCTGTATTTCAAAGAAGGATCTGCCCATACATCAGAAATATCTTCACGGCTGAAATAGCTGTAAATTTCAGTGTCGTGGTTACCGAAACAGGCGGTGTAATAAACGCCGAGGCTTTCCATCAGGCTGACCACCATATTTGTTGAATTTTTATTATTGAATGTACCTGCAGAAAAAGGAACAGGATAAACCATATCACCTGTGAGAACAACGAGATCAGGTTTTTCTTCAGTTATCATAGCGGCAACAGCGTTGAGAGCTTTTTTGTCTTCATCAACAGACATCCAGCCGCCGCCAACGTGAAAGTCGGTAATCTGCAAAACCTTCAGATCTTCATCTGTGTTAAAGGTCCAGTATCCGTCAGAATCTTTTTCAGGCACAAGCTGATTTTCATATGCTACCTTATCAAACGTTTCAGCATACTCTATTCCTTTTTTAGCAACATTGATATTTACAATAGCTGTCACTGCCGCAATAACAACAATAACGCCAAGAATAATTCCTAAAATTTTAACTGCTTTCATAATACACCTCTTTTATAAATACCTGATAATTATAATGCAATATATGAAATTTATCAACAAAAAAATTGCAACACTTTCGCCTTTTCGTCTGCATTGACTTTGGTATTCAGTGATGCTATAATCCAGATGTGTTACATACGCAAATACTTTTTCAAGGTGATATTATGAACTACAAAGACACTTCCCTTTCTTCAAGAGAACGTGCTGAAGCCTTGCTTTCAATTATGACATTGGAAGAAAAAGTTGCTCAGCTTGATATAATCAGAGGCGTTGAATATGCCACCATCCCCCACGCGCTCAACCACTGCGCCATTGATGAAAAATCTGAAATTAAATTTGATGAGCTTGAGAAAACTGTCGGCAACAGAGGAATCGGTTTTATTCACGATTCTTATGCCGTACCTGAAATGTTTAACAGATTTCAGAAATATATGGTAGAAAAAACACGCCTTGGTATCCCTTGCATTTTCACAGGTGAAGCCTTGCACGGAATTTCATTTCCCGGCGCTACAATCTTCCCTGTTCCCCTCACCTTGGCCGCAACCTTTAACCGTGATATCACTAACCGCGTCGGTCAGGCTATCGGCGCTGAAACACGAATTTTAGGTATGCACGAAATTCTCGCCCCTAACCTTGATGTTGCAAGAGAACCACGTTGGGGCAGAGTTGAAGAAACCTTTGGCGAAGACACATATCTTTGCAGTGAAATGGGTTATCAGATTATTACAGGTGAGCAGAAAAACGGTGAATTTAACCGTGACGATGCCGTTCTTACCGAGCCGAAGCATTACTGCGTTCACGGAATTCCCGAAAACGGAATTAACTGCGCTAACGCAAGAGTAGGCAAACGCGAAATTGAGCAATGCTATCTTCCCGTTTTTGAAAAAGCAATTACCAAAGCAGGGGCCAACAATGTTATGGCTTGTTACAACGCCATTGACGGTGAAGTTGTTATCAGTTCAAAACACTATCTTACCGACATTCTTCGTAACCGTTGGGGAATGAAAGGCTATGTAAGAGCAGACTGGGGTGCAATCAGACGAATTCTTCAGGCACACAAAACTGCAGAGAATGATAAAGAAGCGATCCGCGATGTTTTTAATGCAGGTATGGATATGCAGGGCTGCAGTGATTATACCCCCGATATGTGGGAAGGCACTTTAATTGAATACATAAACAAGGGCGAAATTTCAATAGATCAGGTTGATAAATCTGTTCTGAGTGTACTCACTCTCAAGTTTGAGCTCGGTCTTTTTGAAAACCCCTATGCAGACGAAGAAAAATATAAGGAAGTTATTCGTTGCCAAAAGCATAAAGATCTCGCTTATGAAGCAGCAAAAGAAGGTATGACACTTCTTGAAAATGACGGTATTCTTCCCCTTAAAAATAATTACAAAAAAATTGCTCTTATCGGTCCGTCATCTGCGAAACAGCGTGTAGGCGGCTATTCTTCAATGCCTGACGGATATGAAGTTTACTCCGTTTACAAAGAGTTGAAGGAAGCCCTTGACGGCAAGGCAGAAATTCTTCAATGCTCCGGCTGCGGTATTCCCGTAGGCACTCAGGCTATCACTGCCGAAGACGGTCAGTTCCACCTTATTGACGTTTATGATGAAGTTGAAGATACAAGCATTGCCGATGCCGTTGAAACAGCCAAAAAAAGTGACCTTGTTATTTTTGTCGGCGGCGACAATAATTTTACAAGCGGTGAAGGTCACGACCGCTCAGATTTAAGGCTTCCCGGTGAACAAAGACAGCTTATTACTGAAGTTGCAAAAATTGGTAAGCCTATGATTCTTGTGTTTGAAAACGGCAGAAGCATTGATCTCAGCGAAGAGGTCAAGGTTGCAAATGCCATCCTCGTTTCCTGGTTCGGCGGTGAATTCGGCGCAAAGGCAATTGTTGAAACTCTTCTCGGTCAGAATAACCCTGCAGGCAGAATTCCCGTTTCTTTCCCTGCCGATTCTAACAGAATTCCCTGCTATTATTCTCAGCTGCCCAACTTTTTTGAAAATATGTTTGAAGGCGAAAGAACTGCACGATACTCTTTCGGTCACGGTCTTTCTTACACAAGGTTTGAATACTCTGACCTTTCTGTTACCAAAACAGGTGAAACTGATTTCACTGTTTCCGTTAAGGTTAAAAACATCGGTGATGTTGACGGTGACGAGGTTGTTCAGCTTTATGTTAACGATGTTGTTTCTTCAATAATAACCCCACGTAAGCTCCTTCAGGGCTTCGAAAGAATCAGCCTTAAAGCCGGTGAAGAAAAGAGCGTTGAATTCAAGCTCGGCTTTGATTCATTCAGGCTTCTTAACAAAGACTTTGAATGGGTTGTTGAAAACGGCAAATTTGAAATTATGGTGGGTGCATCTTCTAAAGATATCAGACTTTCTGAAACTATTGAAATCAACAGATAAAATACGGGTCACTTCGTTTTGAAGTGACCCGTAAAATTTTTGTTATTAAAAAACTTGTTGTCCGTCAGGATAATACAGAATATCGCCCGAATGTACTACAGATTCAATCATTTCATCAAGCTGTGAACTTTCTGCAGACTTGGAATGTGCAGTGTAACGGTGGATTATACCTGCCCCGTCAACTGCAACAACATCAATGGTGAAGGTATCTTCAGGCTTCATTTCAAAGCCTTTGGTAACAGGAATTTCTTTGCTTTCATTATAAAAAGCATCTGTTGCGTTCTGTTCCCACACTTTCTTACCATTTACAAAAGCTTCAAGGCTTACTTTTTCAAAGACCCGCTTATCCATTTTAGCTGATTCATCACAGTTAATATGAATTTTGCCGTTGAGGGTATAACTGCCGTTTGAGTAGACATTACTGCCTGTAAAATCAGCGTGATTTATCATCGGCAGGTATGAATACCACATATCGGTTATATACACGTCTTCAAGAAGTTCTGTTTTGGTTTCATCACCTGACTGCATAAGAAGATATGCATATTCCGTGTTAAAAAGAGGTACATTTATTGTTGCTGAAAACTCGGCTTCGCCTGTTTTCGAAAGAGGATAAGCTTTCCCGTTGATTTCAACTGACAGCTCAGTGTCATCCGTAACAGACTTGGGGGCAATCTTTAAGCTTACAGGCACTGTGAGATTTTTTTCGTCAAGCTCACCCTTGTTTTCTTCAACGTTTGCGATAATACTAGCCTGCTTTTTAAGCAGGTTATCAACATTGGAGTAAATGGAGTTGATGTTTGAATTCACTGAATTGAGCTGATTTGAAAAAGACATCTGCATATTTTCAACTTTTTCTGTCAGATCATAAATCATGGCAATTGAGGCAATCAACCCTGCAATAAGTAAAACTATAACTGCAATCAAAAGCTTTGAACGTTTACCTTCCATAAACTGACCTCCTTATTAAGTTTTTATTTTACAACAGGATTATTTAAACAAAATACTATTTAAAACGCCCTGAAGTCTTTCCTGCTTACCTGAGCAAGGCTCAGTTGTATTTTTAAGATTATGAGCGTAATCTGCAAGCTCTTCAAGTGTTGCTTCACCTGAAACAATTTTTGCACCGATACCTTCATTGAAGCTTGAATATTTCTGAGCAACAAATCCGTCAATTCTGCCGTCTTCAATAATTTCGGCAGCCTTGATAAGACCAAGAGCAAATGTATCCATACCAAGGATATAGCTTTCAAACATATCTTCATAAGTATTTGAAGGTCTGCGTGATTTTGCGTCAAAGTTAAAGCCGCCTGTAAGACCGCCTGCTTTGAGAACCTCATACATACACATTGTTGCTTCATACACATCAAAGGGGAATTCGTCAGTGTCCCAACCCAAGAGATAGTCGCCCTGGTTAGCGTCAATTGAACCGAGCATTCCGTTGATTGCAGAAATTCTGAGCTCGTGCTGGAAGGTGTGACCTGCCAATGTTGCGTGGTTAGCTTCAATGTTCATCTTAAAGTCTTTGTCAAGACCGTACTGACGAAGAAAACCGATGGCTGTTGCGGCATCAAAATCATACTGATGCTTCATAGGCTCCTTCGGCTTCGGCTCAATGTAAAAATCGCCTGTGAAACCGATTTTACGGCCGTAGTCAACTGCCATATGCATAAGTCTTGCAATGTTTTCCTGCTCAAATTTAACATCGGTGTTAAGAAGAGTTTCATAGCCCTCTCTGCCGCCCCAGAAAACATAGCCTTTACCGCCGAGTTTAACGGTAAGCTCAAGTGCTTTTTTAATCTGAGCCGCAGCAAAGCAATAAACATCAGCTGAGTTGGTACTGCCGGCACCGTTCATAAAACGGGGGTTTGAAAACATATTTGCTGTTCCCCAAAGGCATTTGATGCCTGTTTTATTCATTTTTTCAAGAATGTAATCGGTGATTTCATCAAGCCTTGCATTAGTTTCGTTAATATCGTCTGCTTCGGGAACAAGGTCAACATCGTGGAAACAGAAATATTCGATGCCAAGCTTCTGCATAAACTCAAAGCCTGCTTCAACCTTTGCCTTTGCGTGAGCCATTGTGCCTTTTTCTGCTCCGAAGGATTTATCGGCTGTGTCTCTGCCGAACATATCTGTTCCTGCTGCGCCGAGGTTATGCCACCAGGCCATTGCAAAGGGAAGATAATCCTTCATAGGCTTACCCATAACCAATTTTTCTGCATCATAGAATTTAAATGCAAGAGGGTTTTTGCTCTCAGGGCCCTCATATCTGATAGTATCAATTCCTTTGAAAATTTCGCTCATAATTTTACTCCTTACTCAATTCCTTAAACGTTTCTTTCAACGCAGGATATATTTTTTTGAAATTATTATATTTTTTATCATAAAGCGATGTAAGGTTTTCATCAGGGTAAATGCTTTCAACCACCTGAACCATTTTGTCACACGCTTCATTAACGCTATTATATACCCCACAGCCTACCATCGCAAGCATTGCACCGCCGTAACCGGGTCCTTGCTCGGTTTTGACAATATCAAGGCGGATACCAAGTACATTTGCAATAATCTTTTTCCACAGGTTGCTTTTTGCACCGCCGCCGCAGATGTTGCTCTGAGAAATATTTATTCCTAAATCTTTTGCAATTTCAAAGCAATCACGAATCGCAAAAGCTACACCCTCAAGCACAGCCTGCAGCATATCTTCACGCTTCGTATCCATACTCATACCAATGAAAGTTCCCCTTGCATTTGTATCATTTACGGGACTTCTTTCACCCATAAGATATGGAAGAAAATAAACATCATTATTGCCTAATTTATCATCAGTGATTTTTGATTGAATTGAAGAATATTCCTTATCCTGCAGAATGTCATCCATAAACCATTTGTTACAGGATGCCGCAGAAAGCATACAGCCCATAAGATGATAGTTGCCGTCAGCGTGAGCAAAAGAATGAAGTGCATTAAAATTATCAACACCGAAAGAGTTGCTTGAAATAAAAATTGTACCTGAAGTGCCGAGAGAAATATTGCATTTGCCGTCACCTACAGTACCTGTGCCTATTGCGGCAGCAGCGTTGTCGCCTGCACCTGCAACAACCTTGACCTCACCGAAACCGAACATATCGGCAATTTCCTTTTTAACATTACCTACAATATCGTAGCTTTCGCAAAGCTTGGGAAGTTTATCTTCCGTGATATCGCAAATACACAGCATTTCTTTGCTGTAGCATTTATTTTTAACATCCAGAAGAAGCATACCCGATGCATCAGAATAATCGCAGCAATGAACACCCGTCAGCTTATAATTTATGTAATCCTTGGGAAGCATAATTTTGCTGATTTTTTCAAAATTTTCAGGCTCATTGTTTTTCATCCACAAAATTTTGGGAGCAGTAAAGCCTGCAAAAGCGATATTTGCCGTATATTCTGAAAGCTTATCTTTGCCGATAACAGAGTTAAGATATTCAACCTCTTTTTCTGTTCTGCCGTCGTTCCATAAAATTGCAGGGCGAATAACCTCATCATTCTCATCGAGAGCAACAAGGCCGTGCATCTGACCGCCTGAGCCAATTGCGCAAATCTGTGATTTATCAAAGCCCTCAACAAGCTCTTTTGTTCCCTCAACTGTTGCGTTCCACCAGTCAGCAGGATTTTGCTCAGACCAGTTTGACCTGGGAAAGCTTATGGGATATTCTTTTGAAACCACATTTCTGATTTCGCCTTTTTCATCCACAAGCAGAAGCTTCACAGCCGAGGTGCCTAAATCTATACCAATATAAAGCATAATCTTACCCTTTCGATATATTTTATTATAGTGTAAACGATTAACACCAATAATTCAAGGGCTTTTGACCTTGATTTTTGCAACGATGCATTGTAAAATTAAGTGTTGTAAATGCTATTTTTACGGAGGAACCGTGATGAAAAACACAGTTAAAGAAATTTTTAAAAATCCGGATAAATTTGACAGTAAAGAGATCAGCATTTCAGGCTGGATAAGAACTCTTCGCTCTTCAAACGTGTTTGGTTTTATTGAAATAAATGACGGAACATTTTTCAAAAACATTCAGGTTGTTTTTGAAAGTGAAAATATTCCGAACTATAAGGAAATATCCTCAATGAATGTAGGCGCTGCCCTTAACATTGACGGTGTACTTGTGCTCACCCCCGAAGCAAAACAGCCCTTTGAAATCAAAGCTGTAAAAATTGAGGTTGAGGGTGCTTCAACCCCCGATTACCCTTTGCAGAAAAAACGCCACTCTCTTGAATATTTAAGAACAATCGCACACTTAAGACCGAGAACAAACACTTTCTCTGCCGTTTTCAGGGTAAGAAGCGTTGCCGCTTACGCAATTCACAAATTCTTTAACGAAAGAGGCTTTGTTTACACTCACACACCCATTATCACAGCCAGTGACTGTGAAGGTGCCGGCGAGATGTTCCGAGTTACAACCCTCGATATATATAATCCCCCTGTCAGTGACGGCAAAGTTGACTTTTCTGAAGACTTTTTCGGTAAAAGCGCAAATCTTACGGTAAGCGGTCAGTTGAGTGCCGAAACATACGCAATGGCATTCAGAAATGTTTATACCTTCGGCCCCACATTCAGAGCTGAAAACTCAAACACTACCCGACACGCCGCTGAATTCTGGATGATCGAGCCTGAAATTGCTTTTGCCGATCTCGATGACGATATGCGGCTCGCCGAGGATATGCTTAAATTTGTTATCAATTATGTTATGGAAAACGCCGCTGAAGAAATTGCGTTTTTTAACAGCTTCATTGATAAAGGGCTTATTGAAAGATTGCAGAGCGTAGTAAATGCCGATTTCGGTAAAGTTACTTACACCGAAGCTATAGAAATTCTCAAAAAAAATAACCATAATTTCGAATACCCGGTTGAGTGGGGCAGTGATTTGCAGACAGAGCACGAAAGATACCTTACCGAAATTGTTTTCAAACGCCCTGTTTTTGTTACTGATTATCCAAAAGAAATCAAAGCTTTTTATATGCGCCTTAATGATGACGGAAAAACCGTTGCCGCTATGGACTGCCTTGTGCCCGGTATCGGTGAAATTATAGGAGGCAGTCAGCGCGAAGAACGGTATGACGTGCTTTCACAAAGGATGAAAGAGCTTGGCCTCAATGAAGAGGATTACTGGTGGTATCTTGATCTGAGAAAGTACGGCGGAACAAAACACGCAGGCTTCGGTCTGGGCTTTGAAAGAGCAATAATGTATCTCACAGGTATGCAGAATATACGTGATGTTACACCATATCCGAGAACCGTTGGAAATGCTGAGTTTTAATGCAGTTTCGCTTGTGAAACTCTTGACAATACAAAGATTTTTCTTTATTATAGTAATGTTAAAATAAAACATAAGGATGTGTTTTTAGTGGATAAACAATACGAAGCATTATTTACCCCCTGGAAGATCGGTAACGTTGAAATCAAAAACAGAATCGTTATGTGCCCCATGGGCGGTACATCACTTTTCGGTTGGTTTGAGCTTGGCGGTTGCCACTTCGACAAAGAAGCTGCAAAGCTTTTCCTTGAAAGAGCTAACAACAACGTTGGTCTTATCATCCCCGGTATTGCTCCTTTGCGTGATACTTTCTGGGGCAAATGGCTTTGGCAGAATCCGAAGATGTTTGAAGACCTCAAAGAATTTATGGATGAAATCCACAAAACAGGCGCAAAGCTTTTTGTTCAGCTCACTGCCGGTATGGGCCGTTCTTGGGCTATCACAGAGCTTGTAGCTCCTCTTCATAAAAATAAATTCACACGTGCTCTTGTTAAGCCGATTCTTGACACTTCACATGAGCTCGCTTCTCCAAGCCCCCAGCCCTCACGTTGGGCTCACGACATTATCTGCCCCGAAATGACAAAAGAGCAGATTCACGAAATCATTGAAGCTTTTGCAAAAACAGCAAAGCTTTGCCGTGATGCAGGCGTTGACGGTGTTGAGGTTCACGCTGTTCACGAAGGTTACCTTCTTGACCAGTTTGCTATTGAATTTTTCAACAAGCGTACTGACGAATACGGCGGAAACTTTGAAAACAGATACCGCTTTGCAGTTGAAGTTGTTAAAGCTATCAAAGAATCTTGCGGTGATGATTATCCCGTTTCTCTTCGTTACTCAGTTGAGTCAAAGATGAAGGGATTCTGCGAAGGCGCTATGCCAGGCGAAGAATACACAGAAGTTGGCCGTAATATGACCGAATCTGAAAAAGCTGCAAAGTATCTTCAGGATGCTGGTTATGATATGCTCAACGCTGACAACGGTACATACGACTCATGGTACTGGGCACATCCGCCTATGTATATGCCTCAGAACTGTAACCTTGACGACGTTGCTCACATTAAAGAATTTGTTGATATTCCCGTTGTCTGCGCAGGCCGTATGGAACCTGACGTTGGCGCAAAGGCTGTTGCTGACGGTAAAATTGACGGTGTAGGCGTTGCCCGTCAGTTCCTCACAGACCCCGAATGGATCACAAAGCTTATTGAAGACAGAATTGAAGAAATCAAGCCTTGTATCTGCTGCCACAGCGGTTGCTTCAACTTCTCATCATCAAAGGGCCACGCTAACACTCAGGACCTTCTTGACACAATGGGGCTTGCACGCTGCGCACTTAACCCCGAAACAATGCAGTCAAAGAAATATAAGCTCACACCTGCAAAGAAGAGCAAGAAGATTGCTGTTATCGGCGGCGGTATCGGCGGTATGGAAGCTGCAATCGTTTGCGCAAAGCGCGGTCATACTGTTTCTCTTTATGAAAAGACAGGCGTTCTCGGCGGCGTATTCATTGCTGCAGCTGCTCCTTCTTTCAAAGAGAAAGACCGTGACCTTATCGCATGGTACAACCGTGAAATTATGAAATATCCTTCAATCACAGTTAAGCTTAACACAGAAGTTAAAGATATTGATTCTCTCGGTGCTGATGAAGTTATTGTTGCAACAGGTTCAGTTGCAAACAGAATCCCTGTTAAGGGCGCTAACGAATTCGGCATTGAAGCTGTTGAATATCTTCTTAAAGAAAAAGAAGTCGGCGACAACGTTGTTGTTATTGGCGGCGGTCTTACAGGCTGCGAAATCGCTTACGACCTCTTCCTTCAGGGCAAAAAGCCCACAATCGTTGAAATGCAGGATGACCTTATCACAACACCCGGTGTTGCACTCGCAAACACAAGTTTCCTTCGTGACTGCTTCAAGGCTAACAACGTTCCCGTTTACCTTGAATCAAAAACAACAGAAGTACGAAAAGACGGTGTTACAATTGCCACTAAAGACGGCAAGACAATTGACATCCCTGCTGACAGCGTAATTCTTTCAGTTGGTTACAGACCTGCTCCTGTTGCTCCCAAAGCAAAGCACGTTCACGTTATCGGTGACGCTGCAAAAGTCGGCAATCTCCGCACAGTTATCTGGGGCGCATGGGATATCGCAATGAAGCTTTAATTTCAAAAAAATCAAGTGGCTTACTGAGGTAAGCCACTTTTGTTTTACTATATTACATTTTTTACTGTGTTATAAACACAGATTAAAATAATCACACTCATAAGACCGATAAACAGCTTTTCAACCGCAGAGCTGTTTATTTTTTTATTAATGGCTCTTCCCGCAATTCCGCCGCCGATACCGCCGCATATCATAAGAACAAGTGAAATTATATCAAACTCAGGCACCGAGTGAGTAACAAGAGTTGTTATAAGATTTGCCAACTGACTGAAAAAGATTATATAAAGGCTGTTTGCCGCGGCATTTTTTGTTTCCATACTGAAAAAGAAATAAAGCACAACAAGGTTTATCGGTCCGCCGCCTATTCCCAAAAAGCTTGACATAACTCCAAGTAAAAGTCCGATTAAAGCACAAGCAAGCTTGCTTTTAACATTAAGTGTATGAATTTTATTTTTATTAACGGTATAAATAAGTGTTCCCACGGTAATTATACCAAGTAAAATTGCCTGAATAGCACCCAGTGTTTCAGGCGAAGACACTGATTCTTTAACAAAAGAAAAAAGTTCTTTGCCGATTACCCCTCCCAGTGCCGCACCCACAGCCAGAGGGGTACCGGTTGCCATATTTACCGCTTTTTCTTTTTTTATAACAGATTTACCGACAGAGTATGTACTCATTGAAAGAACTGTGCACCCTGAAAGGAAATTTACAGCTGCAACACTTTCAAGCGAAAGCATATCAAGCACAGGTTTGATGATAACACCGCCGCCGATACCGCATATTGCTCCTATCACACTGGCAAACAGACTGACAATTAAAAACGCTGCCATAAATTCACCTCATTTCATCATAATTATATGGCAATCTTCACATCAGGTCAACCGTCAATGTTTATTAAAGAAAAAAATATTGACTTTTTTTATCTGACAAGTTAAACTTTTATTATCCGATTAAGAAAGGTTGATATTATGGCAGAACTCAAAAAGAAATACGGCTTATTGACTGCTATCTGTATGGTTATCGGTATCGTAGTCGGCAGCGGCGTTTTCTTCAAAGCAGAAGCTATCCTCACCCACACGGGCGGTAACCTTAAGCTCGGTATTCTTGCGTGGATTATCGGCGGCGTGGTTATGATTATTGCAGCATATACCTTTTCTATTCTGGCTACAAAATATGAAAAAGTCAACGGTGTTGTTGACTATGCAGAAGCAGCCGTAGGGGAAAAATACGGTTACATCGTCGGCTGGTTTTTATCTACAATTTATTACCCCACTCTTACAATGGCTCTTGCCTGGCTTTCAGCGCGTTACACCTTGGTTCTCGTTTACGGTGAAAAGGCTGATATCACAGGTGGTCTTTGCTTTGTGCTTGCGGCATTTTACCTTATTGCAAGCTTTGCTCTCAACTCACTATCACCTGTTATTTCAGGTAAGTTCCAGGTTTCCACAACATTCATCAAGCTCGTTCCGCTGCTTCTTATGGGCGTTGTAGGTACAATTTACGGCCTTACCAAAGGTTACACAGTTGAAAACTTTACAACTGTTGTTTCTGATATTCCCACTTCTGATGCAATTTTCAAGGCTGTTTGCGCAACAGTTTTTGCTTATGAAGGCTGGATTATTGCAACATCTATCAACGCTGAGCTTAAAAATGCTAAAAAGAATCTTCCGAAAGCTCTTGTTATCGGTGCATTCGCAATTGTTGCAATTTATATTTTCTATTACGTAGGCCTCGCAGGTGCAGTTCCCAACGCTGAAATGATGGCTAACGGTCAGACAGGCGCTAAGAATGCTTTCGCTTCCGTTTTCGGAAATGTTATGGGTACAGGTATTTTCGTGTTTGTTATTATTTCTTGCCTCGGCACTCTTAACGGTCTTATGCTTGGTTGCTCAAGAGGTCTTTATTCTATCGCAAGCCGTGGCAGAGGCCCTTCACCGGCTATCCTCGGTAACGTTGATAAAAACACAAATATGCCTGCTAACTCTTCAATTGTCGGTCTTCTTCTCTGCGGTGCATGGCTTCTCTTCTTCTATTGCTCACAGATGAGTGATTTCAGCGACAAGCTGGGTATGTTTGCTTTTGACCCCACAGAGCTTCCTATTGTTACAATTTATCCTTTCTACATCCCGATCTTTGCAAAGATGATAACTAACAAAGATTTCAAGGGCGTTCAGCGTTTTGTTGCTCCCGTTCTTGCTATTGCAGGCAGCTTATTTATGGTCGTTGCCGCAGTATATGCTCACGGTCCTAAGATCCCGGGTTACCTTGTTATCTTCGCTATAGTTATGGCAATCGGTATAATTTTCATTAAGAAAAAAGACGTTAAAAGCATTTAATGAATAACGTTTTAAAAATAACAGCAGCTGTTGTCGGCAGTCTTGCAGGATATCTTGCTATCACGGCGGGGGCATATCTCCCCTTTGTGATAAGCGATGCAAAAAAGAATTTTCGTGACGAGTGTGAATATCTTATGATTCTCGGCGGTCTTGTTATTGGTGCTGACACACCCTCACCTCACCTTGAAGAGCGTATAAACTGCGCGGCGGAATATCTTAAAGAAAACACAACCTGCTTTGCCGTACCTTGCGGCGGATGTTTCAGAGAACATCAGAAAGTTTCAGAAGCTCAGATAATTGCTGACCGCCTTATTGAAAAAGGCATTGATAGAAACAGAATTATCGTTGAAAACAAATCAACAACAACCGTTGAAAACTTTAAGTTTGCTTTTGAAATTATCAGAAATCATTCTTCAAAAAATATTAATGATTTAAAAATCGCTTTTCTGTCATCAGATTTTCATATGCACAGAGCCGCTCTCATTGCCAAAAAGAGCGGACTTCAAAAGCCTCTTCGGGTTTCGTGCCCTACCGGGAAAGATGCTTTAAGGCATTATGTAAGAGAGTATTTTGTAGCATACGGACTACTCAATATCAAATAAAAAAGAGCCGGCTTCAGGTCGGCTCAAGTTATAGGTGATTATATGTTTAAACAACTTCACAGCGGTGAAATTTATTACCCAAGCGGTGATGAAATAATGAACGAACAGGCGTTCTGCCTTGAAAAACTATATGATTATAACGCAACCTGTCCCCTGGAAGCGGAAAAAAGAGAACAGCTTCTTAAAGAGATGTTTGCCGAAGTGGGTGAAAACTGCTATATTGAACCTCCCCTTCATGCAAACTGGGGCGGTCATCACGTTCATTTCGGCAACAGCGTTTATGCTAACTTTAACCTCACTCTTGTGGATGACACTCACATTTATGTAGGTGATTATACAATGCTGGGGCCTAATGTTGTAATTGCAACAGCAGGCCACCCGATTTTACCTGAACTTCGCGAGAAAGCTTATCAGTATAATATGCCTGTTCATATCGGCAAAAACTGCTGGCTGGGTGCAGGGGTTATTGTCCTTCCCGGCGTTACTATCGGTGATAATTCCGTTATCGGAGCAGGCAGTGTTGTCACAAAGGATATTCCTGCAAATGTAGTTGCCGTTGGTAACCCTTGCAAAGTTCTTCGTGAAATCAGCGAACACGACAGACAGTTTTATTTTAAAGACAGAAGAATCCCCCTTGAAATTCTGAATAAAGACAGTGATTAAAATGATTTATGAAAAAAATTTAGATTTTAAGTATATAACTGATGTTTTCGTGGCAGGCGGCGGTGCTGCCGGTGTTACGGCGGCTGTTGCGGCTGCAAGAATGGGAAAGCAGGTTTTTTTAGCCGAAGCTTCCGGATGTTTCGGCGGTTTAGGCACCACAGGGCTCGTCCCTGCATTTGCTCCCTTTGACGATGGGGAGAATATTTTATGTAACGGAATCGGCTATGAAATACGCCAAAAGCTGAAAAATGCTGTCGCATTAAGAAACTGGACTACTCTTGACACTGAAGAGTTAAAAAGAGTTTATGATGATATCATAACAGAGTCCGGAGTTGAATTTTCATTTTTTACCACTGTTTACGATGTAATTGTTAAAGATGATACCATTGAAGGTGTTATTCTCGGTTCCAAAAGCGGTCTTTTTGCTGTGAAAGCCAAAATTTATATTGACTGCACAGGTGATGGTGACCTTTGCGCTTTTGGCGGCGGTGAATATGAAAAAGGTGACGCCGACGGCCGGGTTATGCCCCCTACTCTTTGCAGCATATGGTCAGGCATTGATAAAGAAGAATGTAATGAGCCGTGGAACAAGCACGTTGAGCAGGCATATAAAGACGGTGTTCTGAGCTATGAAGACAGACATATCCCCGGATTTTTTCACGGTAACGACGGAATAAGCGGCGGCAACATCGGTCACATATTTAACGTGGACCCTACAGATGAATCTAACCTCACTGACGGTATGCTTTGGGGCAGAAAATCTATGGTAGAGTTTGAAAATTATTTTAAACGATATTTCAACGGTTATGAAAATCTCCGTCTTGTATCAACTGCCTCAACGCTTGGAGTAAGAGAATCCCGACGGATAAAATGCGACTATACATTGAATGTTGATGATTTTATTAATCGCTCAGTTTTTGACGATGAAATCGGCCGATACTGTTATCCCGTGGATATACACGTTATGAGCACCGCAAAAAAAGAATATGAACGTTTTTCTGAAGAATATCGCTCCTCGCTCAGATATAAAAATGGGGAATCTTACGGCATCCCATATCGCTGTCTGCTCCCCGTTTCGTTCAAAAACGCTTTGGTTGCAGGCAGATGTGTCGGAACAGACCGTCAGATGCAAGCGTCAATAAGAGTGATGCCTGGATGCTTTATCACAGGTCAGGCGGCAGGCACTGCAGCTGCGCTCGCTTGTGAAAAAGAGGATGTGAGAAGCATTTCAATAAACGAGCTTCAGCAATCGTTAATCAAAGGCGGGGTTTATCTTCCAAATTTCACAAAATAAAATTAAGGCTATCTCGTTGTGAGATAGCCTTTTTTATTAAAACTCGTAATTTGGTTTTACAATTTTGCCTGTAACAGAAGATTCAACAATTGCAAGGCAGGCTGCAACAGTTTTTGCACCTTCTCTTGCATCTGTGAGAACAGGCTTGTCGTTGATAATTGCATCAGCGAAAACAGCAAATTCCTTGATAGCGTTATGGTTGTTAACCTCAATCTCAATAATTTCAGGTTTCTCAGGTGCAACACCGTTTTCATCAGCAACAAAAAGCTGCATTGTAGGTGAAGTGTTGTCACAGATGAGTGTGCCCTTTGTGCCGTAAATAACTGTGCGCATTGTGTAGTCACGCTTACAGCCTGTTGAAACAAAAACCTTACCTGCAACGCCGTTGGGGAATTTCATAATAGCAACAGTTGCATCGTCATAAGGAACGGTGAGAAGAGCTTTATGTGTTCCGTATGCAAATACTTCCTCAGGGTCACCTGCAAGCCAGCGGAGAAGGTCAACGGCATGGCAGCCGCCGCCGATAAGACCGTGACGGTTGGGGTCTGCACGCCAGTTACCGTCACCGAACTTTGTTTTAACAATGTTCATATAGTCATGAGCATATTCAGACTCTACAAAATAAATTTCGCCAAGTGTGCCGTTATCAATAAGCTCCTTTGCCTTTTCAAAAGAAGGTGTAAAACGGCAGATCTGACCAACCATAAATTTGCAGTTTGAAGCTTCTGCTGCTCTTACAATTTCGTCAATGTCTTCTCTTGTAAGAGCGAGGGGTTTTTCGCAAAGAACGTGTTTCCCTGCATTAAGAAGTTCAATGCAGACTTTTTTATGCTGCTGATCGGGAATAGCAACAGAAACAACGTTTATATCTTTATTATTGATAATATCGTGATAATCTGTGCACCATTTTTCTTCAGGGATGTTATATTTTTTACCTGCAGCTGCAAGAGTTTCAGGATCACTATCGCATATTAATGCGATTTCAGCATCATAGCCCATGGCTCCTTCAAGGTGAGCCATACCAAACATCATACCAATATTTCCGACAACAAGTTTCTTTTCCATAATTTGTCTCCTTATTATAAATTATTAAGAATTTTTAATACACACTCAAGCTCGTCAGCCTTAACTTTTTCAACAGGCTGATTATTTTTAACACAGTCTTTAAAATAAATAAGCTCATTTGCGTAAGCATCACTTTTAGGAAGATTGATATTACCTGTATCACCTTCAGGTTTATTAGTGAGATTAATCGGTTCATCCTGCTCAGTGGTGTAAATTTTCATCTCTTCATTTTCCCATGCAACAATGGCGTTTTCAAACTGAAAACGGAATTCTGCAGTGAAGGGGTAACGAACGGCATACCAGGAAGACTCACAGTTTACCGAGAAATCACCGAAATTATATGAAACGCTGATAAAATCCTGCTTCGGCAATTTTGAACGGTATTGATAATTCACCTCAGGTTTACCAAAAGCATAAACCATAAAGTCAAGATCGTGAATATGAAGATCAAAAGGAACGAGACCGCTTCTTTTTTCATCCATCATCCAGTTATCCCAGCTCCAACGGGGGTAACCGCCAAGGCGAAGCATTGTTCCTGAAAGAAGCTTTCCGTATTTCTGAGTGTCATAAATTTCTTTAAGCACTTCATACTCAGGCCAGAAGCGAAGCACCTGAGCAACCATAAACTTAACATTATTTTTTTCGGCGGTTGAATATACTCTTTCAACATCCTCTTCTTTTAAAGAAATAGGCTTTTCTGTTACAACATTTATGCCTTTTTCCATTGCTTTCACAGCAAAATCTGCGTGAAGATATGTAGGAAGACAGATATCAAGAATATCAAGCTCTTCTTTTTCAAGCATTTCATCAAAATCAAGATAACAACGTTTTGATCCATATTTTTCCATGCGCTCAGGTCTGATATCACAAAGAGCCACAAGCTCTGCATCATCCATATCTTCCCAAGCCGGGATATGTGCACCGCTGATGCCGCCCACACCTACAAGACCTACTTTTAACATAAGTACACCTCCGAAGAATATATCTTAAAAATTGTATCACAATCAACAGGCTTTATCAATAATTTATTGACTGCATTTTCAAAAAATTATATACTTACAGTGAGGTGATCAAAATGATTCTTTATATTGCCCGTCATGGCGAAACCGACCCTGACCTGAAGCCACAGCCGCTTCTGACAGAAAACGGCTTTGATCAGGCAAAAAGATTAGGCGAAAGAATGAAAAAATTCAAGCTTGACCGCGTTTTTGCAAGTTCACTTATAAGATCGCAGCAAACGGCAAAAGAAACAGCTGATTTGCAAAATCTTCCTGTAGAGATTTTTCCTGAAATATATGAAGTTGAAAACGGTGAAACAATTGATCACGCCTATCAAAGAGCTGTCGTTGCCGTCAAAAATCTGAGAGAACAATTCAAAGGCGATGAAAGAATAATTGTATTTGCCCACGGAACCTTCAACAACTGCCTTATCAATGCGGCATTAGGATTTCCGATAAGGAGTGATTTTAATTTCTGTCAGGAAAACACAGGGCTCACCTGCATCAAATTTATGCCTGACGGAAAAATCAAAGCTGAATTTATCAATGACTACGGTCACCTTGACAACCCTGAATTTTAACAGATTTAAAGCCACAGCAGGAACTCATCTGCTGTGGCTGTTTTTTAGAATGCAAAATATTTTTCACGCTGTTTTTTCATTCTGCCGTTAATCGCTTTGAGAAGTCTTGCTGCATCCTCATCACCGCAAGCATAATCTTTCATAAGTCTGCCCTCCTCAAAAACAAGTTCATCGTGAAGAGGGAAAAACTCACGAAGAAGGAAGCATCCGTAACGTACAAATCTTGTTTCGCCCACAAGTCTGAGCTCAGTGCTGATTGAATCAACTGCAACAGAATAGAAATCTTTAATTGAATTAACAATACCTTCACGCGTATTTTCAGGAGCAAAAACAATGGTTGAAGCAACAAGTGCTCCATCGTTATGAACACAACCATGACTGTCGGTACTTCCGACTATTGGATAATGTCTGCCTTTGATTCTGTCATCATAATATCTTGCCGCCTGGAATCCGTTCTGCTCAAAATATCTTTCACCGCCGAGAACTTCAAAAGCATCAAAGGGCTGAGTTTCCATCATATATTCAACAAGAGTTTCGGGAACCTGAAAAACATTCTGAAGCCAGTAAGGATGGCAAAAAATACCGAGTCCGTCAGCTTTTTTGATGTGATTAAAAATCCATACACAAGCAGCATATGTAAATTTTTCAATTCCGTCAGGGATATTCAGCTTTTCGGCAAGCTCGTTTACCTGACGTTTGTATTCTTCAACGCTGATGATATCAGGGCATTCGCCGTTAAGAGAGCGAAGTTCTTTTGACGGGCCGACATCAATATGATGATCACCGGGCATAAGAGCATTTACACTGTACGTTCCGCCAAAGTTAACAATGTGAACATCATTACCCTCAAGGTGAACCTCTTCGCCTGTTACAAGGTTAAACTCAATGGGAACATCTTTATAGGCATTAATAGCTTCAAGAGAAGCATAGTAAACATCGTGATCGGTCATTGCAAGGAAGTCGTAGCCGTTTTTTCTGTATTCGGCGGCAACTATTGCAGGAGCCTGACGGCCGTCTGAACGGCACGTGTGCATATGCAAATCGCCTCTGAACGGGTATCTGCCCACAAGATCGGGCAAAAGAGAATAAACAGAAAGGCGGACAACTCTCTTGTCGTCCTTCATAATGTCAACATAATGCTCCTGTTCACCCTTGAAAGAATGTTTAAAACGAAGGCATCCGTCATCATCGGGACTAACCTTGTATTCAACAAGATTGTTCCTTTCAGGGTAGCGAAGATTGTTACCCTGAGTCAACTCGCGAAGCCAGATGTTATATTCACCTGAAAAGGCAACGTGCAAACCCAACGGTTTGACTGTAATTTCAATTTCTTTATCGCAAGGAAAAACCTTTGGGAAAATATCATAGTTTGTAAGCTCAAGCTTTATCATAAGTAAACCTCCCACAATAATATGCTTTAATTGTATCATAAAGCCTGAAAATTTTCCATAACAAAATTAATAACCGCGTTTTATTTTTCTTTTTTCGATAACAGATTCACTTTAGCACTTTACAAACATAAATTTTTGTGATATACTTGCTCAGTATTTAATAATAGGAGGAGTTTTATGGATTCATCTACATTAAAGATTTTTTGCGCCATGGCCGGCTATATGCTCATCGTTGTAGCAATCGGTCTGTTCTATGCAAAAAGATCCAACAAAAGTTCAGAAGATTATTTTATCGGCGGCAGAACACTTGGCCCTTGGGTTGCAGCTATGAGTGCAGAAGCATCTGACATGAGCGGCTGGCTTCTTATGGGTCTCCCCGGTGTTGCATATTGGTGCGGAATTGCTGACGCTGCATGGACCGCTATCGGCCTTGCAATCGGTACATATGTTAACTGGCTTGTTGTTGCCAAGAGACTGAGAAGATACTCAGTTGTTGCAGGCAACGCTATCACTATCCCCGAATTTTTCTCAAACAGATACCATGAAAAGAAGAATATTATCATGACTCTTGCAGCCGTGTTTATTCTTGTTTTCTTCACTGTTTACGCTTCAAGCTGTTTTGTAACCTGCGGTAAGCTTTTCAGCACACTCTTTGGTTACAGCTACCATTCAATGCTTATTGTCGGCGCAGTTTTTGTTGTGGTTTATACTTTCCTCGGCGGTTTCCTTGCTGAAAGTGTTTCAGACTTTATGCAGGCTGTTGTTATGATTATTGCCCTTGTTGCCGTTCTTGTAACAGGCACAATCAATGCAGGCGGTATCGACGCCGTTCTTGCAAACGCTCAGGCTATCCCCGGTTATTTTTCACTCACAAGCATGGCAACACCCATCACCGATGCAGACGGTGTTCAGCAAGTTGTTAACGGTGTTGCTCAATTCGGTGAACCTACAAAATACGGTCTTCTTACTATTCTTTCAACTGCATCATGGGGTCTCGGTTATTTCGGTATTCCCCAGGTTCTCTTGAGATTTATCGCTATCAGAAAGCCTGATGAACTCAAGAAATCACGTAGAATTGCAACAGTATGGGTTGTTATTTCACTCTTCGCTGCAGTTTTCATCGGTGTTCTCGGCCGTTCTCTCTTCCCCACAGAATCAAGCCTTCTCACAAGCGGCGGTGCAGAAAATATCTTTATCAACCTTTCAGAGTACCTTCTTCCCGCACTTCTTGCAGGTGTTGTTATGGCAGGTATCCTCGCTGCAACAATCAGCTCATCTGACTCTTACCTTCTCATCGCTTCTTCCGCTTTTGCAAAAAACATTTTTGAAAAGAATAAGAAAAACGCATCAGATAAATCAGTTATGTGGATTTCAAGAATCGCTCTTCTCGTTATCTCTGCAATCGGTATTGTAATTGCCTGGGATGAAGACAGCGTTATCTTCGATATCGTTTCATTTGCATGGTCAGGCTTCGGTGCAACATTCGGTCCGATTATGCTCTTCTCACTTTTCTGGAAGAGAACCACTTACCTCGGTGCAATCTCAGGTATGGTTACAGGTGCTGCAACAGTATTCATCTGGAAACTCGCCCTCAAGCCCCTCGGCGGTGTGTTTGGCATTTACGAACTTCTTCCCGCGTTCCTTGTTTCCTGCTTGTTCATCGTTGTTGTTTCACTCCTTACAAAGAAACCTTCTAAAGAAATCGAATCAGAATTTGAACTTGCAAAATCAGGCAATATCGAATAATTCAAAACAAAACTTAAACCCATCGGATTTAGTTCCGATGGGTTGTTTTTATGCCTTATTCTTTTTGAAATATTTAATACACATAAGCACCACTGCAACACCTATAACCGGGAATAATGAGGTAACAAGCATACCCGCTTTCATTCCGATCTGCTCAGGAGATAAGCCCGAGGTCAGACTCAGATCCTGCGCAATTTTGCTGACTGAAACATTGTCAATAATCACTCCTACCAACTGAGGCGCAATTGACGCCCCAAGGTCTCCACCGGCTGCCATAAGGGCAAACGCTGCAACTTCTGCACCGTAAACATTTTCTTCCATCATAATCAATGTGCCGGGCCAAAGCATCGCTGTAAAAACACCTGTTAAAATGCAAGCAACAAACGGAGCAATTACCCCCGGCGCCAAACCTGCAGTGAGGTAACAAATCGCCGCACCTGCCATACCTACGAGCAGCATTTTAAAAATATTTTTGCCGTATTTAGCATAACCGATTCTCGTTAAACCAAGTAAAATGGCAAACATTGCCACGCCGAGAATATCACCCATAGCCTTATCTATATGCAATGCGTTTTCCATATAGCTTGATATCCAGTTTGACATTGCATTTTCAGCGCAGCTGCCAAAGAAGATACAGGCGGTGCAAAGAGCCAGCCCTGCTGTTCGTTTTTTCGCTGAAGAAGTGCTCTTTGACTCGTTGCCGCTTACATCCATATCAGGCATCGGAGAAGTCATAAACATCGCTGCAGCCGTCAGCGGAAGAAGTGCAAAAAATATCGTAAGATACATCCAATTTTCTGTACCAAATATTTTAAGGAACAGTGTGCTTATCACAACAACAGAAAAAACGCCGAAAGCATAAAGTGAATGAAGAAGGCTCATATCTTTCTGCGGATTATCTGACGGTATTGCCGCTATAACAGGGCTTAATAAAACTTCAGAAAGTCCTGCAGAAACCGAAAAAATCACCGTTCCTGTGAGTAACCCCACATAGGCATACTCAGGTTTAAACATCGGTACAAAGGCATAAATCAGCATACCGGCACAAGTGATCACAGGCATCGCTCTGACTACTTTTTTAACGTTGAAATATTTTGTGAATACCGTAAAAATCAAGTCAATACCAAGCTGAGTGCAAAAATTCGTGAGCACCAAAGTACCAAGCAAGGTATAAGAAATTCCGTATGTATTATGAAACGTCACAAATAAAAGCGGCGGTAAACTGAAAATTGATGACATCGTAAAATATGCTGTATAACAGGCAAATTTTGTTCTTTTGAAATTCTGAACAGACATAACTTCCTCCAGATAAAATGATTGCTATCTAATATACCACACAAATAAACTCTTTTCAATAACAAAAATAAAAGTGGTTTGAAATCAAACGATTTCAAACCACCCAAAAGCCAATATATATTATTCCCACTCAATTGTGCCGGTGGGCTTGGGAGTGAGGTCGAAGAGGACACGGTTGATACCTTCAACTTCAGCTGTGATTCTTGCTGTGATTTTATGAAGAACGGGATAAGGGATTTCTTCAATTGTTGCAGTCATAGCATCTGTTGTATTAACAGCGCGGATAATTGCAGGCCAGCCTTCATAACGGCTTTCATCCTTAACGCCAACGCTTTTAACATCAGGAATTGCAATGAAATACTGCCATACTTTTTCTGCAAGGCCGCAGTTATCAAACTCTTCGCGAAGAATTGCATCAGCCTCACGAAGTGCGTGAAGTCTGTCACGTGTAATTGCGCCAAGGCAACGAACACCAAGTCCGGGACCGGGGAACGGCTGACGGTAAACCATACCGTGAGGAAGACCGAGAGCTTCACCCACAACTCTTACTTCGTCTTTAAACAGAAACTTGATAGGTTCAACAAGTTCCATTTCCATTTCGTCAGGAAGTCCACCTACATTGTGGTGTGACTTAACAGCCTTTTTACCCTCTGCCTGCTTAATGCTTTCAAGAATGTCAGGATAAATTGTACCCTGAGCAAGGAATGAAATTCCGTTAAGCTTAGCTGATTCTTCATCAAAAACTTTAATGAATTCTTCACCGATAATCTTGCGCTTTCTTTCAGGATCGCTTACACCTGCAAGAAGATCAAGGAAACGGTCAGTTGCATCAACATAAACAAGGTTAGCATCAAGAGCCTTACCAAAAACGTCAATTACCTGCTCGCTTTCACCCTTACGCATAAGTCCGTGGTTAACATGAACGCAAACCAACTGCTTGCCGATTGCCTTAATTAAAAGAGCTGCAACGACACTTGAATCTACGCCGCCTGAAAGTGCGAGCAATACCTTTTTGTCGCCAACCTGTGCGCGCACGGCTGCAACCTGCTCATCAATAAATTTATTTGCCAATTCAACGGTAGTGATTCTTGCCATTGAATCGGGTCTTTTGTTTGAATCCATTTTAACTCCTCCTTTGGGGTGATATATAATTAATCAGTTAGTGTAGTTATCAAAATAGCCCTGAACAAGAACTACGGGTGTACCCTTGTCACCTGAACCGCTTGTAAGGTCGCAGAGAGAACCGATAAGGTCAGTAAGCTGACGGGGTGTTGTTCCCTGAGAAGCCATGTTGCCAACAAGGTTATCCTGCTTTGATTTGATTGATTCTGAAATTGCCTTTTTAAGCTCTTCACCTGAAAGATCTTTGAAATCGTTATCTGCAAGATATTTGAGCTTAAGCTCATTAGGTGTGCCTATAAGACCGTCAGTGAATGCAGGTGAAACAACGGGGTCTGCAAGTTCCCAGATTTTACCCTTGGGATCTTTGAATGCGCCGTCACCGTAAACCATAACTTCAACGTGCTTGCCTGTTGCTTTAAGGATTTTATCCTGAATATCAAGCACAAGAGGCTGACAGTTTCTGGGGAAAAGCTTAACAGTATCTTCTGTTGATTTATTTGAACCGAGAAGGCCGTAGGCTTCATTGCAGCCGCTGCCGTCAACAGGGGCATTGAGAATTTCGTCAAGGCCGATAACAACCTTTGCACCTGCAGCTTTAAGGATTCTCTTGGTTCTTGCGCGTGTGTGGATATCACAGTTGATTACGCAATCGGTATAATCAAGGATTGTTTTAGCCTGGTTTGCAAAAACAAATTCAACCTCTGCACCGCATGAGCGAACAACATCACCGTAATATTCAACATAGTCAACACCTGTGAACTCATGAACGTTTTTACCGAAAAGCTCACGGTATTTTTCAAGTGACAAAACATCACTGTAAGGATTAACGCCTGCTTCGTCAATTTTATCAAGGCTTACAAGCTCATTACCAACCTCGTCTGAAGGATAGCTGAGCATAAGAACAACTTTTTTAACACCCTTTGCAATACCTTTAAGGCAGATTGCAAAACGGTTACGGGAAAGAATGGGGAAAATGACACCAACGGTTTCACCGCCTGTTTTGGCTTTAACATCAGCTGCAATGTTGTCAACAGATGCGTAGTTACCCTGAGCTCTTGCAACGATTGACTCTGTGATTGAGATAACATCTCTGTCACGAAGCTCAAAGCCTTCTGCTTCAGCTGCTTCAATAACGCTGTCTACAACTATCTGAGCAAGGTCATCACCCTGACGGATAATCGGGCAACGAATACCTCTTGAAACTGTACCGACTCTGCGTTCTTTCTTATCCATTATATCCAAGTCCTTTCAGGTGGTTGTCGGGCAACCATAAAATTAACAAGTATGCATTTATTCTAACCACAAATGCACTTGTATAACACGGCTGAATTTAAATCAACCTTTTTTACTCGTAAATTATATCGCAAACAGTAATAATCTGTCAACGAAAAATCATATCATATTAAGGATTTTTTTGTTGATTTTTATGTTATATTTTCACAAAACAAAAACATCAAATCACAAAAAGTAAGACTTTTTTAAACTGCAAATAAATGTTTTTGTTCATTATTTTTTATTGCATTATTTGCATATTTATGTTAACATATCGTTAACAATTTTAAAAAGGAGAAAAATTATGGATTTTTTCACATCTGAATGGCTCCTGAGCATTGACGCTTCAATTTACACAGCTGTTGAAAAGCTTTGGGGCAATGTTATGGATCAGATTATGATTTTCATTACTCATCTTGGTGATGACGGCATTTTCTGGATTGCACTCGGCGTTCTTCTTTGCCTGTTTAAGAAAACAAGAAAGTTGGGTATCGCAGCCCTTCTCGGCCTTGGTATTGTTTCAGGTATGAACAACCTTGTTCTTAAGCCCTTGTTCGAGCGTATCCGTCCTTATGACCCTGAGATGCTTCAGCATTGGGCAAAGGTTGGTTTCAACTATGTTTTCCCGTTTGATACTTCTCTTCAGCCCAAAATTGAAACCTTCCCCGGCGGTCACTATTCTTACTCTTTCCCCTCAGGCCACACAGCATCTTCAATCGGTGCAGCAGTTGCAATGTTCTGCGTTAACAAAAAATGGGGTATTGCTCCCGTAATTCTTGCAGTGCTTATCGGCTTCTCAAGAATTTATCTTCACGTTCATTTCCCCTCAGACGTTATCATCAGCGCAATTATCGCAACAATCGTAGGTATTTTGGTTTACCTTCTTGTTTTCAAAGTTCTTGGCGGTCCTCTCGACAAGCTCAACGAAAAAATGAAGGGTAAGCTTTTTGACACACCCTGCAAAAAATAATTGAACATATTCAACTTTTCGGCATTCTCATTGAGGATGCCGTTTGTTTTATTTAATATGATTACTGTTTAAAGGAGGCAGATTCATTGCTATATCATGCATCACAAACAGGTAACATTAAGCTTTTAGAGCCTAGAACATCTAACCACAACACTCCGCTTATATATTTCTCTGCGAAAAGAGAAAATGCTTTGGTTTACTTAAGCAATGCTATTGAAAAGTATTGCAAAGAGACCAATTTTGTTCACAACGGAAAGTGGCACAAATGGGCAAGCTACGGTTTTGAGCCTGACGGCATATTAAGATTAGATGAATACTACCCAAATGCGATAAAAGATACATATCAAGGAGTTTCGGGATATATCTATTGTGTAAACGATATTTGCAAAATCGAAAGCAGTATCAACATAAACAATGTGGTCGCATCTTCGGAAGCTGTTCCTGTAATCGGTGTTGAATTTATAGAAAATGCGTATGCAGTAATTCTCAAAGCCGAAGAATCAGGATTGATAAAAATCCGCAGATTTGAAGAAATGAACAATAAGACGCTTGAATGGATTGAAAGTACGATTAAAAGTGAATATCTGAATGCAGGAGCTGAACCTGACTACAGATATTTTTTAAAAGCAAAATTCCCATTTCTCAGCTCTGATTGTTAGCAGTACCCATCAGCCTCACCCTAAGTTCGGGGGAGGCGGTGAGCGAAAGCGAACCAGTGGGGGGTAAAATGCATCGCAGACCCACACCTCTTCACTCTTACTTTTTACTTATTACCTCAACTTACCCCCTCAGTCACTTCGTGACAACTCACCCTGATCATTATGGGGAGCCTGACAAACGGTCAATTAATGGACTGGCCCTACATTGTTGAGAGTTGATTTTTGCATAGGATGATGCCCACATCATCCCTTTGACACAAGCAAAAAGGAAGCTATGGTTAAAAAACCGTAGCTTCCTTAGTTTTATCTCTTGTCGATGCTTGCCTGAAGGCTCTGACGTGCCTTGCGGATTTCAGCAATATTAGCTGAAAGAACATCATCGCTGTTTTTCATAATATCGCTTACATAGCGATTTGTTGCTATGCGCATATTTTCGCTCCATTCGTCAACGCTTCTCTTAATAGCCTCAGCCTTATTTGTTGCGTCCTGAACGATGGCAGCTGCCTCTTCTTTTGCATTTTTAGTGATTTCTGCGGCTTCCTCAGTTGCCTGTGAACGTACCTTGTCAGAATATTCCTGAGCAAGTCTTGCGATTTCGCTTGCTTCAACCATTCTGCGAGCCTGCTCTGTTGCTGCAGCAATTTTTGATGATGCGTTTGCATCTGCATTATCAAGTACACCTTTGGCATGCTCTTTAGCTGCACCTACGATTTCATCAGCCTGTTTCTGAGCTGTTGAGGTTGCAACTGAAGCTTCAGTTGTTGCCTTTTTAATAATGCTGTTATAGTGTTCAACAATATCCTGTGCTTTTTCAATTTCAACAGGAAGTTCAAGACGAATGTCACCAACATAAGTACGGATTGCTTCAACATCTACTGCGATTTTTGAAGAAAACGGAATGCTTGAACCGTTATCAAGAATTTCTTCAATTAAATCAAGTTTACCCTGAACGTTCATATTTTTATTCTCCTTTAATTCTTCTGACGATATCATCAGCGATTTCAGCGGGAACGAACTTTGTCATATCAATGTCCGCACTAAATTCGCAAATTTGCTTAACTACACTTGAGGAAAGATACATATGCTCTGCATCTGCGGTGATAAAAACTGTTTCAACATCGGGATTAAGCTGTTTATTTGTAAGTGCCTGCTGAAACTCATCTTCAAAGTCAGACACAGCACGCAAGCCCTTTACTATTGCAACCGCACCCTTCTGACGGGCATAGTCTGCAAGAAGTCCGCTATGATATTCTACCTCAACATTGGGAATATCCTTAATGCAGCGCCTGATAAGTTCAACCCTTTCGGGAGCGGTAAAAAGCCCTACAGGTTTTTTAAAATTCACCATAACAGTGACAATAACCTTATCAAAAAGCTTTGCAGCTCTTCTTATCGCGGCAAGGTGTCCGTTTGTTATCGGGTCAAAGCTACCGGGACAAATTGCTATCCTCATTCTTCATCACCTTCGGTATTTCTGTAAACAGTCAAACCAAGTTTACCATATTTGTATTCACGAAAAAGCTCAAACTTCCCCGCACTTGCAGGCATTTCTTCACCGTAAGGATGCTCGCAGATGATAATACCGTTATCGTTCATTCTGGGGGCAACAAGGGGCAAAGCTTTCTGAATGAGCCCTTTTGAATAAGGCGGGTCAAGAAGGGCAATATCAAAGCTGCCTGCAGATGTTTTTAAAAAAGAAAAAGCATCTGTCTGCACTACGCAGGAATTTGATTTGAGATTTGTTTTCTGAAGATTGGTTTTGATGCAGTCGATTGATTCCTTAGCGCTGTCAACAAATGTTGCATAAGCAGCGCCGCGGCTGAGAGCCTCAATGCCAAGCTGGCCTGAACCGGCAAAAAGATCAAGAACCTGACTGCCTTCAACTTCGAACTGAATTATGCTGAACATAGCCTCTTTAACTCTGTCGGTTGTGGGGCGTACATCTTCACCGGGAAGGGTTAAAAGATTTCTGCCTCTGGCGGTGCCTGTAATTACTCTCATTTCTGCCTCCAAAAAACTTTCCATTATCTGTATTATTATTGCATTTTATTGTCAACTTGTCAAGTTTTTATGAAAATGGTTATAAATCTTTTCAGCTATAACCTTGTTTATTCCTTCCGCTTCACAAAGCTCTTCAATACTTGCATTTTTAACAGCCGTAACTGTTTTGAATTCTTTTATAAGGGCTTTGGCTTTCTTTTCGCCTACCCCGTCAATTTCGGTAAGGGTTGAACCAAGCGAAGACTTTTTATGCTTTGCTCTGTGATAGGCTACCGAATATCGGTGAACCTCTTCCTGAATGGCAGAAACAAGAGTAAAAGCCTGGCGTTTTGAATTTATGGCAATTTCCCCGCCGTTAGTGGCTATTGCTCTTGTGCGGTGGGAAGAATCTTTTACCATACCAAAAACAGGAATATCGTAACCGAAAGCCTCGATAATGGGCTTTACTGCATTCACCTGACCCTTACCACCGTCAAGTAAAATCAAATCAGGCAATCTGCCGAAGCCTTCTCCAGACTCTTCATTTATCTGATATTCATTCAGACGCCTTGAGATAACCTCAGCCATTGAGCCGTAGTCATCCTGCCCTGAGAAGCCTTTGATACTGAAACGGCGGTATGATTTTTTATAGGGCAGACCGTTTTTGAAAACCACCATACCTGCAACATTATCACTGCCGGCAGTGTGAGAAATATCGTAAGACTCGATAACCTCAGGCGGTCTGTCAAGACCGAGCAATTTTGAAAGCTCATCAAGGGCAGCGGTAACACCGCCGATTCTGCCCACAGACTGCGCAAGCTTTTCAGCAGCATTATTTTTACACATCTGAACTGTCTGGGCAAGTTTACCTTTCTGAGGAATAAACAGTTCAGCTTTTTTGCCCGAAACAGTTGTGAGCCACTGTTCAAGAAGCTCTTTATCTTCCACTTCACCGTCAAGAAGAATCTGAGACGGCACTTTTGCACCGCCTGAATAAAACTGCGTTATCATTTCACGCCTTGCAGCAGGCAGAGAATCAAAAAACGGAAGAATGAAATATCGGCTGTCTCTGAGTCTGCCTGAATCAAAACGCAGAATGCAAAGGCAGGATTTTTCATTTGTCTGAGAAATAGCAAAAACATCTCTCGATCGGTTATCTTCACTTACAACTTTCTGCTTTTCAGAGGTTTTTTCAATGGAACGGATTTTATCCCTTAACTTTGCAGCCAGTTCAAAATCAAGATTTTCAGCCGCTTCATTCATTTTATTTTTAAGGTCAACCAATACCTCACTGCTGTCACCCTGCAAGAAGCGAAGCGCTTCATTGACCGCCTGATTATACTCTTCTTTTGTTGCCTTGCCGTTGCAGGGTGCCATACACTGCTTAATAAAATAATTAAGACAAGGTCTGCTTTTACCGATTTCTTTGGGAAAAGATTTATTACAACGGGGAAGCATAAAAATCTTAAGCGCTTCATCAACGGAATTACGCACACTGAACGAGCCTGTATAAGGGCCGATATAACGGGCATCGTTATCGTCCTTTTGCAAAACAGCTGAAATTACAGGCCAATCCCCTTTTGTAACCTTAATATAGCTGTAGCCCTTATCGTCTTTAAGAAGAATGTTGTATTTAGGCGAATGCTGTTTAATAAGGCTGCATTCAAGCACAAGGGCTTCAAACTCACTGTCGGTTAAAATATAATCAAAATCGTGCACATTTTCAACCATTTTACGCACCTTGACAGAATGATTATTCTGCGAACCGAAATAAGAGCTGACACGGTTTTTCAGCGCTTTTGCCTTGCCTACATATATTATTTCGTTCTTATTGTTTTTCATAAGATAAACGCCCGGGTTTTTGGGCAGCGCCATTGATTTTTTTCTCAATTCCTGCAAAGTCAGAATAATCACCTCCCGAAGTTAAGTAAAAAAATGCGGCACAGGCGAACCTGTGCCGTAAAGATTTAATTATTCAGCAAAGCCTGAGCTTACAAGCTTAACAAGCTCTTCAACTGCCTGCTCCTCGTCAGCACCGCCGGCGATGATGCGAATCTGTGTTCCGCCCATAATACCGAGTGAAAGAACACCCAAAAGGCTCTTGGCGTTAACTCTTCTTTCTTCTTTTTCTACCCAGATTGATGATTTGAACTCATTTGCTTTCTGAATGAAAAAAGTTGCAGGACGAGCGTGAAGGCCAACCTGATTCTGAATCACTACATCTTTAACAAACATAATTTTATCTCCAATCAAATATAAGTTTCAACTTAAATCCTTAGTACATATTATATCACAAAACTTGTTCTCGTCAATGCAAAGGTTAAGAGTTTTAAATAATTCGGCGGTGACTCCAAATGTAACATTTTTTTTAACCTCGGATTTGTGCAAAATTACAACACTATTTACCATATTTTTTGCATATTGACTATTTTTTATCAGTGTTTTCTAAAGATTCAAGAAACTTCTTGTCATTTTTGTCAAGCTGAGCATTTTTAAGCATATCAGGGCGTCTTTCATATGTTCGTTTTAACGATTGCTGACGGCGCCATTTTTCAATATTACCGTGATGCCCCGAAAGAAGAACATCAGGTACCTTTTTGCCGTTCCATTCAGGCGGACGTGTATATTGAGGGTACTCAAGAAGAGATGAAAAGTGGCTTTCATCACTGAAGGCTTCTTCGTTTGCAAGTACGCCGGGAAGCATTCGCGAAACACTGTCAGCGAGTATCAGCGCAGGTAATTCTCCTCCGGTGAGAACATAGTCACCGATAGAAATTTCTTCATCTACGATTTCTTCGATTACCCTTTCGTCAATGCCCTCATAGTGACCGCAGAGAATGGCAATATTCTCTTCCCCGGCAAGTTCTCTCACTTTAGACTGAGTGAGAACCTGACCTTGCGGAGACATATAAATGAGCTTTGGCTTTTTTCCCAGGGTTTCGCAAAGATTTTTATAACAGTCATATATAGGCTGAGTCTGCATAACCATACCCATTCCGCCGCCGTAAGGCGCATCATCAACACGGTTATGTTTATCCACAGTATAATCCCGGATATTTGTACAGTTTATTTCTACCAGACCTTTTTCTCTGGCTCTGCCTATTATGCTTTCAGACAAAACTGCTTCACACATCTCAGGAAAAAGAGTGAGTATATCAATCCTCATCGTCAAAAATTCCTTTCAACGGTCTGATTTTGATTATTCCGCTTTCAACGTTTACATCAATAACAACAGGGGGAATGGCGGGAATGAGATATTCCTTGCCGTCTTCTGATTTAATGTGCCACACGTCATTTGCACCTGTTTCACTAACATCGCTGAGTATTCCGTAGCATTTTTCTTCATCATCAGCATCTATAACCTTGCAGTCTGTAAGCTCTGCAATAAAATATGAACCTGCAGGTATTTTGGCATCGCTGCGCTTCATATAAAGAATTTTGTTGCGCAAAGCAGTTGCCTGCTCAACAGTGTCAACACCTTCAAGCTTAACAAGAGCAAGGTTTCCGTGAACACGGCTTGCGGTTACTTTAACTGATTTTTCGCCTTTTTTGTCAAAATATAAGGTCTTGAACTGCTTTATAAACTCCGGTCCGTCACAGCGCGGATTAACACGCATTTCACCTCTTACGCCGTGGGTTCCTACGATCTGACCGACATCAAGATATTCTTTAATCATATTATTATCCTCTAAAAAAACAAGGGAGCACAAGGCTCCCTTATCATCTTACTCAATTTCAACAGAAATTTTTGAATCGTTTCTGCTAGCGGCTGAACGCATAACTATTCTGATAGCTTTTGCGATTCTGCCCTGCTTGCCGATAACTCTGCCCATATCCTCCTGAGCAACGTGAAGATGATAAACTACAGTGCCTTCTTCGTCAGGCTCATCAACATCTACGCTTACTGCATCGGGATTGCTTACAAGTCCGCAAGCGATTTGAAGCAATAAATCTTTCATCACTATACCTCAGTCAGATTATTTAACGATACCGCTCTTTTTGAAAAGATCTTTAACTGTATCTGTGGGCTGAGCACCGTTAGCAAGCCATTTCTGAGCTGCTTCTTCATTGATTTTGATGTTATCTTCGCTCTTCATAGGATCGTATGTGCCGATCTCTTCGATGAATCTGCCGTCACGGGGATATCTTGAATCCGCAACTACTACACGATAGAAAGGTGCCTTTTTAGCGCCCATGCGACGCAATCTGATTTTTACTGCCATTTTTGTTTCCTCCAAAATTTATAATAATTTTAATTATATCCATCACTCAAAGGTGTTGAATTAAATGTTAAAGCCTCTCATCTGGCTTAAATCAAACTTTCCTCTTCTGCGGTGTTTTTTGCCCGCTGAGTTCATCTGTTTGAACATCTTCTGCATCTGCTTATGCTGAGCAAGAAGCTTGTTGACCGCCTCAACATCCTGACCGCAGCCTGCCGCAATTCTGCGCTTGCGTGACGGGTTGATAATTTCAGGCTTTTCTCTTTCCTGAGGGGTCATTGACAAAATAATAGCTTTGATTTTATCAAACTGTCTTTCGTCAATATCAACGTCTTTAATCTGTTTGCCTACACCGGGGATCATTGATAACATATCTTTGATTGAGCCCATACGTTTTATCTGGTCAAACTGATCCATAAGATCGTTAAGGTCAAATTTGTTTTGCTTAAGCTTTCTCTCCAGCTCTTCTGCTTTCTTTTCGTCAAGAGATAACTGAGCCTTTTCGATAAGTGAAAGCACGTCGCCCATACCGAGGATTCTTGATGCCATACGGTCGGGATGGAAAACATCGAGATCGCCAAGCTTTTCACCGAGACCAATGAATTTGATAGGTTTGCCGGTAACCGCACGGATTGAAAGCGCAGCACCGCCTCTGGTATCACCGTCAAGCTTTGTGAGAACAACGCCGTCAATACCAAGAGCGTCATCAAAGGTTTTGGCAACATTAACTGCATCCTGACCGGTCATAGCGTCAACAACAAAGAGGATTTCGTGAGGATGAACGTTAGCCTTAACGTTTTTAAGCTCATCCATAAGAACTTCGTCAATGTGAAGACGGCCTGCCGTATCAAGGAAAACGTAGTCATATCCCTGATCTTTTGCGAGCTTGATAGCTTCTGTTGCGATAGTAACCGGATCGATCTGACCCATTTCAAAAACGGGAACGCCTGCCTGCTCACCCACAACCTGAAGCTGTTTGATAGCAGCCGGACGGTAAATGTCACAAGCTACAAGCAAAGGACGATGGCCCTGCTTTTTAAGGCTTAACGCAATTTTGGCTGTGTGGGTAGTTTTACCTGAACCCTGCAAGCCGCACATCATAACAACCGTTGGGGGATGATTTGCAACTGCAAGCCTTGATTTTGTTCCACCCATAAGAGCCGTTAACTCTTCGTTAACGATTTTTATAACCATCTGTGCCGGTGTAAGGCTTTCCATAACCTTTTCACCTACAGCACGCTCGGTAACTGATTTTGTGAAATCCTTGGCAACTTTGTAGTTAACGTCAGCTTCAAGCAAAGCCATACGGACTTCACGCATAACCTCTTTAACGTCAGCTTCTGTCAAAGAGCCTTTTGATTTCATTCGTTGGAATGCGGCCTCAAGTCTGTCTGAAAGACCTTCAAATGCCATAAGGTTTCACCACCTGTCTTTTACTCTTAACCCTCCATAATCAGGGTCTGGGCAATTGCCGTAATTTTTGCCGTGCAATCGTTAACCTCGCGGGAAAGAGTATGGGTTCTGTTATATTCGCCGATTTCTTCAGCGTAGTTAATTATCTCTTCAAGGCCGCTTTTCATACTTTCAAAACGGCTTACAAGACCGAGACGCTGCTCCATTTCGTGAAGCTGAGCTTCAGCACGTTTTATAGCGTCGCGCACGCCCTGACGGGTGATACCCTCATTGGCAGCAATCTCCGAAAGAGACAAATCGTCGTTATAATAGTAGTTTAAAAAAGCGTGCTGCTTCTCGGTGAGCATATCTCCGTAAAAATCTATTAATATGATAACATCAAGATTTTTAGCCAAGCAACAACACACCCCCTACATAAAAAAGCCTGTAAAGTTTTTTTCTTTACAGGCTGTCATTATACAGTATAAATCTCCTGTTGTCAAGAGGAAATTTGACTATTTTTAAAAGAGTTTTGCACACCCGGATGTTGAAAAAATGTCAATTAGTTGTCAACAAAAATCAATCCACAATACATTGTGCTTTTTGCCCTGAAAATCCCCTGAAACAAGGCAAATGTTGTGCAAAACCCTGTGCAAAAGTTTTTTTAAAATATTTATTTTCACTGATTTTGCACAAGGGATTATTCAATCACACCGAAGTACCTTCCGATCCAGTAAGGGAATAGGTAACTCAGGCCTGTTGTGGCAACGGTATTATCCTGCCCGTCAATTTTAAAAGCCTGTAATCCGAGGTTTGAATACGGTCTTTCATCCCAGGCGAAAGGCTTGGCAAGGCGCGGCTGGCCACCCCAACGGATAGGCTCATCGTCATACTCAAGATTTCTTCTCTTGCTGTTAATCATTTCAGGCTGAAGCAGGTCAAGAGGATAATCCTCAAGCACCTTTACGCTTGCATCAACATCACAAGGCTGAGAAGTGAATGCACCGTAAACAAAGTTGAAATACGGGTTGCCTTCAACACGTTCATAATCAAAATGATGTTTAAGACCCATAAGAATATAATTTCTTATTGCAGGGTCTTTTTCAAGGCGAAGGAAAGCAAGAGTATTGCTCATTGCAAGGTTATCGTCAATATGGCACATATGACCGTCAGCACGTTTATGATAAGCGGCATTAATAAGGAAGTGATGTTCTTCAATCAATTCCATATATTTTTTGAGATATCTTTCATCCCCTGACATATGATGAGAAATTTTCAGGAAATTGAGCATTTCAAGAGAATTCACGCCTTTTTCCCACATCCACATACTGTCATTATTAAGCTGATGCTCGTTCCAGCAAGCCCATGTAGTAGGTTTTGAATCCCAGTCCATAAGATAACCGTCGTTATCAAGAATATGGTCTGTTATTGCACACACAGCCTCTTTTATTGCTTCTTTCTCTTTATCATCGGCGCACAAATCATAATAAAGCGAAAATCCCATATAGTGACCTGTCATTTCGTCAGATGATGTTTCGCCCAACCACTCGTAAGTTCCGTCAGGTGAGCGGTGCCATTCTTCACCGATACCTTGTGTTTCAAGGCCCTTACCCCAATCTTTTTCATCAGGGTAACGCACTGCCCTTGCAGTGAAGCCTTTTATTCCCGGTGCACGGGTCAGAAGAAGCATTGCATCCTTACAACGGCGTGCAGCAGCAAGAACTTTTTTGTTTTTGGTAACAGCGTAGCACATACACAGCGCCGAAAGATAAGTCTGAGTCCAGAGTCCGTCATTGTCGGTAATTCTTGAAGGTCCGCTTTTTTCAACATCACCGTCAACAACATTTACAATTGAGGTAACAAAGCCTTCTTTACGCGGGAAATATTTTTCTGTCTGCTCAAAGAAGAAGTCAGCCTTCTCTTCAAGGGTCATCTCTTTGAATGAAATTTTCACAACACCGTTTTTAGTTGCGGTATAAAGCACACCGTCTTTTTCATAAACGGCAGTAACATCAGTATCAAGAGCATATCTTTTGGCAGGCAGGTATTTCGCACCGCCCATTGAAATAAGCACTGCGCCTGCATCTGTGCCCACAAAGGCATCGCCGTCTTTGGTAAATGTGATTGAAAAAACTTTTTCTTCAGGCAAAGCTGAGATCTGCTTGTGAGAATACCAACCGCTCTTGTAGTCATAAATATAAAGGCCTTCATCTGCACCCACCCAGAGGTAGCCGATGTTATCAAAGGCTATGGCATTTACCTTGATTTCAGGCATAGTTGAATGCTCGGGGAAAATACATCTCCACGACTTTCTCTTGCCCTCAAGACGCTGAACGGAACGGCTGTTTGCAATGCACACCTTTCCCTTTTTTTCATCAAGGCAGAAACAGTTAAACTCAGTTTCCTGCTCATAGACAAATCCGCCGTTTTCAAACTTATAAAGTGCATCTTCCAAAAGAAGATAGGTTTTTGTATCACCGCCCATAGCGGTAACTTTTTTGTCAAAAGTCTGAAACTCTTTTATTTCATCTTTGCTGACAGAATAAACTGTATCTCCGCTGACGGCAAAAACACCTTCTTCACCTGAATAAACACAAGTGAAAGGCATTTTTTCACCGCAGGCAAACCATTCACCGTCACAAAGCTTGAAAAGACCGTCATCACCTGCTGCATATAAAACTTCACCGTCAGAGGTAAGAGATTTTATATCAGCCTCAAGGGGAAATTTTTCTGTTAATTTCTGCATAAAAGCAGATGTTTTATAAACCTTATTCATAATATTCTCCCGAAAGAAGTCAAAAGACTTTTATTGTTTGGCTGTATTATACTTTATTTATCTTTTAAATTCAATATATTTTCGATTTTACAAATAAAAAGAACGGTGTTTATATAAACACCGTTCTAATGTTTTAAGCAATGCCCAATTTCTTTGCCATTTCGGCTGTTTTAAGTTCAAGAAGCTTTGAGATACCCTCTTCCTGCATTGTTACGCCGTAAAGGACATCTGCTTCTTCCATTGTACCGCGGCGATGTGTGATGAGAATGAACTGAGTGTTTCTTGTCATTCTGCGAACATACTTTGCATATCGCGTTACGTTAACATCGTCAAGGGCGGCCTCGACCTCGTCAAAAATACAGAATGGTGCAGGTGAAACCTTAAGAATTGCAAACAGAAGTGCAATTGCTGAAAGTCCCTTTTCACCGCCTGAAAGAAGGTCGATATTCTGAACGTTTTTGCCGGGTGGCTGAACCTTGATTTCAATGTTACATTCAAGCACGTCAAGCTCGTTTTCAAGCACAAGCTCTGCTTTGCCTCCGCCGAAAAGTTCAACAAATGTTTCACCGAAGAAAGAGTTTATTTTAACAAACTGCTCTCTGAACTGCTCTGACATTTTGTCTGTAAGCTCTTTAATGAGCTTATCAAGCTCGGCTCTGGATTTTTCAATATCTTCAAGCTGGGCAGACATAAACTCAAAGCGCTGTGAAACTTCTTCATACTCTTCAATAGCGCCTACGTTTACATTGCCGAGAGCTCTGATTTTGCCTTTGATTTCCTGAAGCTGACGGTTAGCCTGAGCGTGGTCTTCAATAACAATATTAAGCTCCTCTGCTTCACGCTTTGTAAGCTGATATTCGTCATAAAGCTTATTGACCGCATCATCAAGCTGCTTTTCCATAGTAAGCTTTCGCTCTTCAAGACGGGCAAGTTCACCGCTGATTTTTTCTCTTTCAGCTGTTTTCATACGCTCCTCAATGCGAAGCTTTGCATCCCTTGCATCGCAGTCTGAATGCTGCTGTGTAAGCTCTTCAATCTGCTGACCTGCCTGCTTTGATTTTTCGTGAAGCTCCTGTGCAATTGCTGTGAGCTCAACAATTTTGTTTTCAATTTCTTTATTGATTTCAAGAATTGAGTTGATTTCACTGTTAAGATCTTCAACTCTGCCTTCGTGACCTGCCATTCTGCTGCGGAGAATTTCCATAGCTTCACGGCGGGCCTGAGCATCTTTTTCAAGGGCGAGAATATCAAGATTAATCTGCGCCTCTTTCTGAGCCAGTTCTTCTTTAAGAATTTCAAGCTCTTCACGTGAATGAGAAGCACTTTCCATATCGTCACGAAGAGCTTTCATTTCACCGTTTAATTTTTCAATTTCTGCAAGCGCCGCAGATTTCATATTTTCAAGCTCGCTGATACGCTGAGTTGAACGATGCTTTTCTCTGCGAAGCTCTTCAAGGGCTGCGTTGGCTGTGTCAAGTTTACCCTGAACAAGCTCATATTCGCTTTCTTTTCTGATTATATCTTCCTGAACTCTGGTAAGATCAGCCTGTGAGGCATCAAGCTCTGCCTGAGCAAGTGATAACTCTTCGCTCAGTCTCTTATACTCTGCTTTAACGGCATCAATATCTTCCTGAGCTTTTTTAACAGCAAGGTTAAGCTTATCAATTTCATTACCGCGGTTAAGGATACCTGCATTCTGACCTCTTGAACCACCGGTAATTGAACCGCCGGCATTAATAACCTGACCGTCAAGAGTTACGATTTTAAAACGGTAAGAATATCTCTTTGCCATTGAAACAGCGCTGTCAAGATCCTCTGCAACGGCAGTTCTGCCCAAGAGAGATTTTATAATTTCGCTGTATTTCGGGTCATAATCAAGAAGCTTGTCTGCCATATCAACAAAGCCGTAGCAATCGTCAAGATCTTTTTCAGTAAATTCCTTAGCTTTAACAGATGTAAGGGGCAGGAATGTTGCACGGCCGCCCTTTGATTCTTTAAGGAAATTGATGGCACGTTTTGCATCATTTTCGTTATCGGTAACAATATTCTGAACGGCATTTCCGAGAGCTGTTTCAACAGCGACTGCATATTCACCGCTTACGCTGATAAGCTGAGAAAGTGTGCCGTGAATACCGCGGAGCGTTCCGCCCTTACCCTCACGGATAACAGCCTTAACGCTGCCTGAATAACCTTCCATATTCTTTTCCATATCTTCGAGAATATGAATACGGCCTGTTTTCTGATGAATTTCAAGAGTTTTTGAGTCGATTTCAGCTTTAAGGCTCTGCACCTTTTCACTTCTTGACTGAACTCTCATATTATACCCTGCAACGGCATTTGCGATTTCAGATGCTTTTGCTTTGATTTCTTCAAGTTCGCAAGAGCATTTTTCGGCACTTTCGGTAAGCTGATTTACATAATCGGCTCTTGAAGAAAGAACGCCGTCAATGTTTGAGATTCTGGCTGAAATTTCTTCAATTGATGAAACAGCAGTAGTTTCGTCAATTCTCTTTTCAGCAATAGCATTTGTAAGGTCAGCTATTTTCTGAGATATATCTGCCTGCTTTTCGGCAAATTCCGAATTTTCAAGCTTAACTGAATTAATTTTTGCATTAGCTGAATCAAGCTCTGCCTTTTTAAGAGAAACTTCACCGAGAATTTTTTCAATAATTGCAGTGCCCTCTTTAAGCTGATTTTCAAGAGACTGCTCTGTATCGGTTGCTTCGCTTACATCCTTTTTAAGGCGGTCAATGGTGTTGAGATTATGCTCAATTGTGTTTTTTTCAACAGCAATAACCGATTCTTTCTGAGCAGCCTGCTCTTCCCAAAGCTGACGGTTTTTGCGTATTTCTTCAATTCTTATGTTAATATCCTGACCTGCGGCAACGGCTGAATCCATTTCATCGCGGATTGCTTCAAGCTGATTTTCAACATCATCATACTGAGCTTTAGCGATAGAAAGCTTATCCTCCTGCTCTTTGAGCTTCTTTTTGGAAGATTCAATGGTATGAAGCCACAAACCGATTTCAAGATTTTTCTTTTCTTTAGCGAGAACCAAAAATTTCTGCGCTTTTTCACTCTGAATTTTAAGAGGGCCTACACGGCTTTCAAGCTCAGAGAGAATGTCACGAAGACGAACCATATTTTCCTCAGCCTGCTGAAGTCTGCGGTTAGCATCGCTTCTGCGGTAACGGTAGTGAGAAATACCTGCAGCCTCTTCAAGCATATCACGGCGCTGACCTGATTTTGATGAAATAAGGTCGGCAACTCTGCCCTGGCTGACCATTGAATAACCGTCACGGCCGAGACCTGTGTCCATAAACAGCTCGTGAATGTCACGAAGACGGACTGTTTCGGCATTAATGCGGTATTCACTTTCACCTGAACGGTAATACCTTCTTGTAACGGCAACTTCATCGCTGTCACAATTCAGAGAACGGTCTTTGTTTTCAAGGCGCAAGGTAACCTCCGCATAACCGAGAGGCTTACGGATTTTTGTTCCGCCGAAAATAACATCTTCCATCTTTGAACCGCGCAGGTTTTTGGTAGATTGCTCACCGAGAACCCAACGGACAGCATCAGCAATATTACTTTTACCTGAACCGTTAGGACCTACAACGGCTGTTATTCCGCTATTAAAATTAAATACTGTTTTGTCGGGGAACGATTTAAACCCCTGCATCTCAAGTGCTTTAAGTATCATAGTTTTATTCCTTTATAATAACCTGATATTTTTCTGTATCCGGGTTTTCTTTAACAGTTAGATTATAACCTTTTTCACTGAACTTTTTCAAGTTTTGTTTTTTCTGGCCCACAGCCTGCGAAACTGCACCCTTGGGAACAAAAACGGTATAGTCCGCCGGATCTTTATTTTTTAACTTTTCTGAAATGAGATTAAAATAAATTCTGCTTTCACACAGCTCTTTAAATGCGGGATGGTAGGCACCTGCGATAAAGCCATCCTCAACATTGCCCCCTGAATGGAGCCCCACACGTATCACCCTGATATCTGCTTTATAAAAAAGAACAAGCAGCTCTGAGCAGATTTCAACCGCCTGCTCCACTGTCTGAGGAATGTATTCCCCTTTTTCAAAAAGCTCTGCAAGGTGAGTTTTTTCAAGAACCACAGTCGGATAAATTCTGACCGTATCAGGTGAAAGAGAAATTATTTTTTCAGCTGTTTCAATGCTTTCATTTTTATCAGAACCGTAAAGACCGGTCATCATCTGAAGCCCTGTTTCAAAGCCGTAGGCTTTAAGCATATTGACAGCATTTTCAACATCTTCTGAGGTGTGCCCTCTTTTATTGAGTATAAGCACATTATCGTCCATACTCTGAGCCCCAAGCTCAACTGCCGTAACCTTATACTCTTTTAAAATTTTACATATTTCATCGTCTATGCAGTCAGGTCTTGTGGAAATACGGATTCCTTTGAACTTTTTATAATCAACATAACCTGCCGCCGCCGATAAAAGAGAGAGCATATATTCTCTTTCTATCGCAGTGAAGCTTCCGCCGAAAAAAGCAATTTCAGCTCCGTTGAGTTCAAGGTTTTCCATAGCTTTCTTCACTGCCTGATGAACGTCATCCGTTGTCAGCTCGCTCAGCTGACCCGATATGCTTTTCTGATTGCAAAAACTGCACTGATTAGGGCATCCCCTGTGAGGAACAAACAAACCTACTGTTATGTGCTTCAAAGTCCCATCAGCTCCAGAGCTTCTTTGGCAGCAAGCTGCTCTGCCTTCTTTTTGCTTGTGCCCACGCCTCTGCCGATTACGTTTGAATTGAGATGAACCTCAACCTCAAAGCGTTTATCGTGGTCAGGGCCTGATTCGCCTGCAAGAACATATTCGATAATTTCACCGGGGTTTCTCTGAACAACCTCTTGCAAAACTGTTTTGTGGTCTTTGAAGCCTCTGTGTTTTTTAATTGCGTCTTCTATATATTTCAGCACAAATCTCTTTGCTTCATCCATTCCGCCGTCAAGAAAAATAGCAGCAATCAATGCCTCAAAGGCATCTGCAAGAATAGAAGGTCTTTTATATCCCTTTGTGCCAATCTCTCCCTTACCGAGAAGAAGATATTTACCAAGATCAATTTCACCTGCAAATTCGCTGAGACTTTTTTCGCAAACCGTTGCGGCGCGAAGCTTTGTCAGCTCACCTTCGGGAAGATTTGTATAGTTTTTATAAAATTTTTCTGCAGTAATAATTCCGAGAACTGAGTCACCGAGAAATTCAAGTCGTTCGTTACTTTCAGGCTTCGGTGACGGAGCTTCGTTAGCATAAGAAGAATGTGTCAGCGCTGTTTCAAGCAAGGAAATATCCTTGAACTCATAGCCGATTTTATTTTGTAACTCTTCAAACTTCATCAAACTTTCCACATTCCTTTCTCATAAAGTCCATACTTCTTTGTGAAAGCGCTTCATAGCGCAGTTTTTTATCTCTGATTTTTTCGCTTAAGGGCGGCAGCACACCGAAATTTGCACCCATCGGCTGAAAATCTTTAACCGTGGGGTCGCTTATATATTGGCTGAGTGCACCTATCATAGTAAAATCAGGGAAGGTAACAGTTTCTTTGCCTTTTAATTTAAGTGCCATATTGAGCCCCGCCATAATACCTGCAGCAGCAGATTCCATATAACCTTCAACGCCTGTCATCTGACCTGCAAAAAACAGGTTTTCGCGGCCTCTGAATGAAAAATCACTGTTAAGAAGTCTGGGGGAATCAATAAATGTATTTCTGTGCATAACCCCGTAACGGACAAATTCGGCATTCTTAAGAGCAGGGATCATAGAGAAAACTCTTTTCTGCTCAGGGAATTTAAGGTTTGTCTGAAAGCCTACAAGATTATACATTGAACCGTCGGCATTTTCTTTTCTAAGCTGTAACACTGCCCACGGTCTGTGACCTGTGCGCGGATCTCGCAGACCAACCGGCTTAAGGGGGCCGAAGCGCATTGTGTCAGCTCCTCGGGAAGCCATAACTTCAATAGGCATACAGCCTTCATACACGCCCTTCTTTTTATCAAAAGAGTGAAGCTCTGCACTTTCTGCATTTACAAGAGCATCATAAAAAGCCTCATACTCTTCTCTATTCATAGGACAGTTTATGTAATCATCTTCACCGCCGCGGTCATAGCGTGACTGGGTGAAGGCAATATTCATATCAACACTCTCTGCTGTCACAATAGGTGCAGCAGCGTCAAAAAAGCTTAAGTTACCGCCGCACAGATTTTTAATATCTTCCGCAAGGCTGTCACTTGCCAAAGGGCCTGCCGCAATAATAACATTGCCTTCAGGCACTTTTTCAACTTCACGGCATTCAACGGTAATATTGGGGTGAGAATGAATTTTTTCTGTTATAAGGCAGGAAAACTCATCTCTGTCAACAGCAAGTGCACCGCCGGCAGGGACTTTTGTTCTCTTTGCGCATTCAATACAAATTGAGCCGAGAAGCTCCATTTCTGCTTTAAGAAGCCCTGCGGCAGAGCCGAGACGCTCCGCCTTAAGGGAATTTGAGCAGACAAGCTCGGCAAGATTTTCACTTTTGTGGGCAGGTGATTTTTTCTGAGGCTTCATCTCTGCAAGAGTCACCTTAAAGCCTCTGTTGGCAAGGGCCCACGCAGCTTCTACACCTGCTAATCCTCCACCCACAACAAGTACGTCACTCATCGTTAATCTTCTTTCTTTTTAGATTTACGCTCTGCCTTTTTTTCAAAGCCGCAGCTTTCATCAAGGCAAACAAGCAAACCGCCCTTGCGTTTGAAAAGTGATTTTCCGCAGTTGGGGCAATTGTCATCAGTGGGTTTATCCCATGTCATAAAATCACACTCAGGCCAACTGTCACAGCCAAAGAAGGTGTAACCCTTTTTGCTCTTCTTTTCAATAACCTCTGCGCCGCACTTGGGGCACTTGGCATTTGTTTTGGTAACAAGAGGCTTTGCGTTTTTGCATTCGGGGTAACCCGGGCATGCAAGGAAACGGCCGAAACGGCCTGTTTTGATCACCATAAGACGGCCGCACTTTTCACAAGGAATATCAGTAACATCTTCTTCAAGGCGGATTTTAACGTCTTTCATATCATCCTTTGCCTTCTGAAGAGTTTTATCAAACTCATCATAGAAGGTATGAAGCATCTGAATATAATCTTCTTTGCCTTCGCCTACTTCGTCAAGCTGTGTTTCCATAGACGCTGTGAATTTTGCATTTACGATTTTGGGGAAACGCTCTTTAAGAAGGCCTGTTGTTGCCTCACCCAATTCAGTGGGTACAAGAAGCTTTGCCTGACGCTTGATATATTCACGCTTTGTTATTGTTGTAATAATTGTGGCATAAGTACTCGGTCTGCCGATACCGTTTTCTTCCATAGCTTTGATAAGAGAAGCTTCGGTATATCTTGCAGGCGGCTGTGTAAAATGCTGATTTCCAAGAAGCTCTTTGAGTTTAACGCTGTCACCCTGACTGAGCTCGGGAAGCTTTTTGTTGCCATCCTCATCCTCGTCATCGGTGCCCTCTTCATAAAGGGTTGTGTAACCGTCAAACTTCACGCTATAGCCTGCGGCTGTGAAAAGGCAGAATTTTCCCTTTGCAAGGTCTTCTTCTGTTGCGCCTGTGATTTCGGCTTTAACTGTATTCTGAACACAGGATGCCATAAGGGAAGCGATAAAACGTTTCCAGATAAGGCTGTAAAGCTTATACTGGTCAGAGGTAAGGCTTGACTTAACTCTGTCGGGAGTAAGTGACGGAATAGCCGGTCTGATAGCTTCGTGGCCATCCTGAGCGTTACTTCTTGATTTAAAGTATCTGGGCTTTTCGGGAAGATATTTTTCACCGTAAGCTGATACGATATATTCGTTTGCGGCAGCTCTTGCTTCTTCTGAAATACGAAGAGAGTCGGTTCTCATATAAGTGATAAGACCGGTTGTGCCGATACCGGCAACATCAATACCTTCATACAATTCCTGAGCGGTACGCATTGTACGCTGTGACTGGAAGCCAAGCTTTCTTGAAGCTTCCTGCTGAAGAGTTGATGTGATAAAGGGCGGCGCAGGATTCTTTTTTCTTGTTCCTTTTTTAAGTGAGGTTACGCTGTACTTTGCGCCGTCAAGACGGGCAATATATGAATCTGCCTGCTCTTTGTTTGTGATTTTCACTTTACCTGTTTCATCACCTGCAAAAGATGCTGAAAAAAGCTTTCTGCAGGGGGCAATGAATTTTGCATCAAGTGACCAATACTCCTCAGGCACAAATGCTCTGATTTCATTTTCACGATCAACAATCAGCCTTACTGCAACGCTCTGAACACGGCCTGCAGAAAGACCTCGACGGATTTTCTGAGAAATAAACGGGCTGAGCTTATAACCCACAAGGCGGTCAAGAATTCTTCTTGCCTGCTGAGCATTAACAAGATCAAGGTCAATGCTTCTTGGGGTTTTCATACCGTTTTCAATACCTGTTTTGGTAATTTCGTTAAAGGTAACACGGTTCTGCGCATTTACATCAAGCTCCAGAAGTGTTGCAAGATGCCACGAAATTGCCTCTCCCTCACGGTCAGGGTCGGTTGCGAGAAGAACTTCATCACTGTTTTTAACCTTCTCTTTCAGCTCTTTAACAAGCTTTTCCTTGCCCTTGATTACGGCATACTTTGGCGCAAAATCATTTTTTATATCAACACTTAAACGGGCAGCGGGAAGGTCACGGATATGACCCATTGATGCAGTAACATCATAATCCTTGCCCAGATATTTTTTGATTGTTTTAACCTTTGTAGGGGACTCAACGATAATCAGTTTTGACATAGACATCTTCCTATCATTTTTTTAAATAGAGCTTTCCCGGTCCGGATTCTATAAGATCCCACAGCTCAAGCTCCGTTACAGCCGAAAAGATTTTTGAAAAATCAAGGGCTGTTTTTCTTGCAATATCATTAATATGTATCGGCTCATTGCCGAAAATTCCGTAAATAACCTTTGCCTCTTCAGAGAGACCGCTGAGGTCTTTTACCTGCTCGAAGGCTTCTTTATCGAAACTTTCTTCTTTCTTTTCTATACGGCTTTTGGTGTTGATATATTCCACCGAATCCGTCATTCTCAGTTCGTTTTCAATTTTATTTATATCTATTGCCTTGGGATATTTCACTGCATAAGAATAAAGCACATCATAAGCAGAAAAAACAGGCTTCGCACCGTCATTAATCAGCTTGTGAACACCGAGAAATTTGCTGCTCATTACATTACCGGGCACGGCGTAAACATCCCTGCCCTGCTCAAGAGCAAGCCCTGCAGTAATAAGTGAGCCGCTTTTTACACCTGCTTCAATTACAACCGTGCCGTGACACAGACCTGAAATTATACGGTTTCTTATGGGAAAATTTCTCGAAATTGCAGGGGTCATCGGTGGGAATTCACTCACCAACGCACCGTTTGATGCAATTCTTTCACGAAGCCCGGCGTTTGACTGAAGATAATCTGTACCGAAACCGCATCCAAGTACACCCAGGGTTTTGCCGCCTGCTTCAAGGGCACCAAGATGAGCCGCACTGTCAACACCCAACGCTCCGCCCGAAACCACAATTGCACCCGAGCGGGTAATTGAAGCCGAAAGACTTTTTGCAACGGCAAGGCTGTTTTCATCGGCCTCACGGGTGCCTACCATAGCAACAGCTATTTTATGAATCAAAAATTTTAACTCCCCTTGATAATAAATCACTGCGGGTAAATCGTCAAGGGTTTTTAACATTCTGGGGTAAAGTTTTTCATCAGGAGTTACTGCTGCGCAATTATATCTGCGGCAGTTTTCCATAACTTCATACGCTTTATCAATACTTGAATTTTTAAGCTTTTCTATCTGACCGGGGGTAAAAATACCCGAAATGCGCCATTCGTACTCTCCGCTTTCAAAAAGCTCTTTTGCTGAGCCGAAATATGCCATCATTTCACCGGTTTTACGGCATCCTGCACCTAAGGCAAGCTGATAACGTATCCAATGCTCAAGAGCCACGGCGCACCAACTCCCAGATAAGAATTGCGGCAGCGGTTGAAGCGTTAAGAGACTCTGCTCTGCCCTGCATAGGTATGGTAATGCAAGCATCGGAAGCTGCCATTGTTTCTTTGGTAACTCCGTTGCCCTCGTTGCCTACAATACACACAACTCCGCCTGAAAAATCAACATCAGTGATTTTTTCAGCTGAGCTGTCAGGGGTTGATGAATAAACCTTCATACCATTTTTCTGCGCATCTTTTATAAAAGCCTCAACTTCGTTGCACTCAACAATATTAAGCCTGAAAAATGCACCCATACACGCTCTCAGCGCCTTAGGGTTATATATATCACAGCCTCCGCTTATAATAAGCCCGTCTATACCCATAGCTTCAGCCGTTCTTGCAACAGCGCCGAGATTTGACGGGTCCTGCACATTTTCCAGAAGTATATATTTGCCATCAGGGTTTATTTTATCCCCCGAAACAGTATTGTTTTTGGTTTTGCAGATACAAAACATTCCCTGAGGATTTTGCGTGTCAGAAAGCTTATGGCTTACATCTTCGCTGATACAATAGCTCTCTTTCGCGGCAGAGCTGATTTTTTCAAAGAAATCAGGAAACTTTTCAGCTGACTTTCCGGTGAAAAAAAACTGCAGAATATCGCCACCGCTGATTGCCGCATCACCGCAAAGCCTTGCGCCCTCAACAAAGAACTCATCGTTCTTTCTGCGCTGCGATGAACTGTCTCTCACGGTGACGGCGTGTTTGATTTTTTCATTGTTTTTTGATGTGATATTTTCCAATTTTATTTCACCTCTTAAGTTGCCTGAAATTAAACAAATTCACGCCCTTCAGTGAAAAAGGGCGTGATTACAGATTATTATTTAAGAGCTTCTTTAGCTTTCTCTGTGAGAGCTGTGAAAGCAGCTGCATCTGATACAGCGATTTCTGCAAGCATCTTTCTGTTAAGAGTGATGCCGGCTTTGTTAAGGCCGTTGATGAATGTTGAATAGTTCATACCGTTCATCTTTGCTGCTGCTGAAATTCTTGTGATCCAAAGGCGGCGGAAATCACGTTTCTTCTGCTTACGTCCAACATAAGCATACTGGCCTGATTTCATAACTGCCTGTTTTGCTGTTTTGAAAAGCTTGCTCTTTGAGCCATAGTAGCCCTTTGACATTTTGAGCACTTTATTTCTTCTCTTGCGAGTCATTGTCGCACCCTTAATACGTGCCATGTTAAGTTACCTCCGTTAATTTTAATTCGATATTATTTGTAAGGAATAAGACGTTTGATCTGATTTACGTTTGTCTTATCAGCAACAGTTGTCTGACGAAGACCTCTCTTACGCTTTGTTGTCTTTTTGTTGAGGATGTGAGATTTGTTTGCATGAGCACGGATGGGTTTACCGTTCTTTGACATCTTAAAGCGTTTTTTAGCGCCTGAGTGAGTTTTGATTTTAGGCATAATGGTTTTCCTCCTTATTAAAATTCATTGTTTATTTGGCTGTTTTTGCCGCAAGGAACATCAGCATGGAACGGCCCTCAAGCTTTGCGGGCTTTTCAACTGTTCCGTATTCTGCACAAGCTTCGGCAAAATTCTGCATAGGTACAAGTCCGTGTTCGGGGTGAGCCATTTCGCGGCCTCTGAAACGGATAGACACCTTAACTTTGTTACCTGCTTTCAAAAACTTGATAGCGTGGTTAACTTTTGTTTCAAAGTCGTGAGTGTCAATGTTGAGAGATAAGCGGATTTCTTTAATCTCAACAACCTTCTGATTTTTCTTGCTTTCCTTTTCGCGTTTTGCCTGGTCAAAACGGTACTTACCGTAATCCATAATCTTGCATACAGGCGGTTTAGCCTGAGGCGCAATCTTAACAAGGTCAAAGTTGCTCTGCTCAGCAAGCTTTAAAGCTTCGCTTGCGCTCATAACGCCAAGCTGTTCGCCGTCGTTAGAAATTACTCTGACTTCTTTGTCACGGATTTCCTCGTTGATCTGCAGTTCTTTAGTACTGATATTCAAGCACCTCCAAAATAAAATGCGGACAGTAGTTCACCGTCCGCATAAAAATCAATAAGCACACTACCCCTTAAGAGGGTAAGATTATTGACCTTGACGGACGATACCGTTTAGGTGGGAACACATCTGCTCCGCTTTGTTGTGAGAGCATTATATACCCTGCGCCCGCGTTTGTCAAGGGTTTTGTAAAAATTATTTGCAAATCAATATTTGACTTAGATTAAATAACATTGTATAATTAAAAAAGATTTTTACAAAGGATGATTAAACTATGTTTAAGGTAGGCGTGTGCGGTCACTTCGCTTTCGGTGACGATAACTTTAACAGCGGTCAGAAAGACAAGTCAAGATCTGTATATTTTGCGCTGGTTAAAGCTCTGGGCGAAGAAAACGTTACTTTTCTCGACACAAGAGGATGGAAGAAAAACCCTTTCAGCTTCGCTGTTAAATGCCACAAGCTTCTCAAGGAATGTGAAAATGTTATTATACTCCCCGGTCCGCCTGCGCTGAGAGTTATACCGGCCTTATTTGAAAGCTTCAACATTGTTTATAAAAGAAAGCTTCACTACGTTGTTGTAGGCGGCTGGTTGCTTGATTTTCTTAAAGATAACCCGTCTCTCATCAAACCCGTCAAAAAGATTGACTGCATTTACGTTGAGCTTAAATCAATGAAAACAGGTCTTGAGGAAATGGGTTTCAGAAATGTCTTTTTCAAGCCTAAATTCCGTGAGACAAACGCCATTTCAGCTGATGAACTTTTTACTCCCGTAAGTGAGCCTTACAGAGTGTGCCTCTTTTCAAGAATCCGATATGAAAAAGGCGTTGAAGATGCCATTGAGGCTGTAAGATACGTCAACAACACTCTTGGCAGAGAGGTTTATAAGCTTGATATTTACGGATTGCCCGATGAAGATTATAAGGAACGGTTTGAAGAATTGCAGAAAACCTTTGAACCTTATATCACCTACAAAGGTTACGTTTCAGGCACTGCAACAAGCTCCAAAGAGCTTCGCACCTGCTTTGCCATGCTTTTCCCCACATGGTATGCAGGCGAAGGCTTTGCCGGTACGGTTGTTGATGCTTTCTGTGCAGGGATTCCCGTTATTGCAACAGACTGGAAATATAACGAAGAAGTTATCACTCACGGAAAAGACGGCATAATCTACAGCGTAAATGAAAGAGATAAGCTCAAGGATATTCTTCTTGAAGCAGCGCAGAACCCCGATATCCTTAACGCTATGAGACCTGACTGTCTGAGCCACGCTCAGGAATTCAGCCCACAGAAAGGCGTTCAGGTAATTCTTGATCAATTAAAATAAGAAAGTGTTCGGAAATATGAGTGCAAAAAGAATGTTATGCTGCATGAGCAGTATGGATATGGGCGGCGCAGAAACTTTTCTGATGAAGCAATACCGTCAGCTGGACAGAGAAAAATATCAGCTTGACTTTTGTGTCAATGTTGAAAGACGCTGCGCTTATGACGATGAAATCGAAGCTTTGGGCGGCCGCATTTTCAGAATACCTCCAAAATCAGGAAATCCCGTCAAGTGCCTTTCTTCATTGAAAAAAATCGTTAAAGAAAACGGCTATGAATCGGTCTACTGCTCTTCCTCAAAAGCAGGTGTTGCTTTCGACCTTCTTGCCGCAAAAGCAGGAGGAGCCAAAAGGCTTATTCACCGCTCAAGCAGTGCCGGTAACGGCGGCGGTACCGTTGTAAAGCTTATTCACGCCACGATAGGTAAACTCGCATATTTTGTGCCTGATGTTAAACTTGCACCCTCAACCCCGGCTGCCGAATATTGCTTCGGCAAAGGCTGTGTCGAAAAAGGGAAAGCAAAAATTCTCAATAACGGAATTGACACAAACCTTTTTTCATTCTCAGACGGGTTAAGACACGAAACGAGAGCAGCCCTGGGATTAACTGACGAATTTACGCTTATTCACATCGGCAGATTTCTTGAGGTTAAAAACCATGCCTTTTTGCTTGATGTTTTTGAAAAAACGGTAAAAGCCATACCCGACTCAAAGCTTCTTCTTGTAGGCACAGGCAAGCTTGAAGAAAAAATCCGCTCTGCAGTGAAAGAAAAAAATCTTGAAAACAATGTTATTTTTCTCGGTGCCAGAACAGATATTCCTGCCTTGCTCAGTGCGGCAGATGTTCTTGCTTTCCCTTCATTTTATGAGGGTATGCCGAATGTTGTTATTGAATCTCAGGCAATGGGTCTTAACTGTATTGTTTCTGATAAAATCACTCATGAATGTAAAATCACTGATCTTGTTGAATTTTTGCCGTTAGGCGATTCAGCACAGTGGACAGAAAAAATTCTTCCTCTTTCACAAGGCTATGAAAGAAAGAATATGGCTGAGCATTTCAGAAGCGTCAGGTATGATGCAAAAAGTACAGTTGAAGATTTTATTAAATACTGTTTTGAATAATTTTTCACCGACTCTTAAAAGAGTCGGTTTTTTACTTGCATTTTGCGGCAAAAGGTATATAATTACTCTGTTAAAAATAAAAGGAGTGGTAAAATGGCAAAGAAAACAATTGATATGTGTAACGGACCGCTTTTTTCGGGAATTATCCGCCACACAATACCTATCATTCTCACAAGCATTTTGCAGCTTCTTTTTAATGCCGCCGACCTGGTTGTGGTCGGCCGTTTCTGCGGAAGTGTTTCAGTTGCCGCTGTCGGCGCAACAGGCTCACTTACAAACCTGATCGTTAACCTTTTCATCGGTCTTTCTGTTGGTTGCGGTGTAAGTGTTGCTCAGGCAATAGGCGCAAAAGATGATGAAACAACTCACCGCACAGTACATACAGCGATACCTGCGGCAATAGTCAGCGGTGTTATACTTACCGTTATCGGTGTTTCTTTTTCAGAAACCTTTCTTAACTGGATGGGCACACCGCAAAATGTTCTCGAACTCTCATCTGTGTATATGAAGCTTTACTTCTGCGGAATGACCTTCAATATGCTTTATAACTTCGGAGCTTCAATTCTCCGCGCTGCGGGTGACACAAAAGGTCCGCTTATTTACCTTTCTTCAGCAGGTGTTATAAACATCATTCTCAATGTTATTTTTGTTACAAAGTTTAATATGAATGTTGCAGGTGTTGCGCTGGCAACAGCAATATCTCAATGCATTTCTGCAGTGCTTGTTATTATAGCTCTTATGCGCAGAACTGACGGATGTAAATTCAGCTTTAAAAAGATGCATTTTTATTCATCTCAGCTCAAAAAAATGTTGGCAATCGGAATCCCTGCAGGTATTCAGGGCTCGTTATTTTCAATTTCAAATGTTATTATTCAGTCTTCCATCAATTCATTCGGTGACGTGCTTATGTCCGGTAATGCGGCGGCAAGTAACATCGAAGGCTTCGTTTACGTGCTGATGAATGCTTTCCACCAGAGTGCGTTGAATTTCACAGGTCAGAATGTAGGCGCTCTTAACTACAAGCGAGTTAAAAAGACCCTTTTGATCTGCTTGGGTTGTGTAAGTATTGCCGGTCTTTTAGCCGGCGGAAGCGTTTATATTTTCGGCGAACAGCTTCTTTCAATTTATATTACAGACTCCCCTCAGGCAATCGCTTACGGTATGACAAGGCTTTCACTCATCTGTCTGCCGTATTTCATCTGCGGACTTATGGACACCACCACAGGCGCCATAAGAGGAATGGGTGTTTCTCTTTCGCCGATGATTATTACCATTCTCGGTGTCTGCGTTTTCAGAATCGGTTGGGTTTTCACTGTTTTCCGCATACCCCAATACCACACACCGTCGTGCCTTTATGCATCATACACAATTTCGTGGACAGTAACATTTTTAATTGAGCTTGCAGCTTTCTTTATTATATATAAAAAGAGAATGAAAGAATTAAAATAAAAAACGGCTTGTGCAGAAAAATCTGTACAAGCCATTTTATTTTGCTGACAAAAAAATCAGAAAATGCCTCTTATTCTGGCAACGAGAAATGCCGATATTGCCATAGCTGCCTGAACTATCATAAGCGGCCACACACCTGTGATTGAAACAACATCAAAAATTGCAAACAACGCAATAACCACAAAACCGACAATTACGTTGATAAGCTGAATAAGATTTTCAACCTTGAAGGTTCCGCAAAGCGAATAAGACATCGTAAAGCTTCTGAAAAGCGAAAATGCTTTTCCGTCGTGAAGAATACCCGACTTTGTTGTTTCGCGTACGCGGTTACGGTATTTTCTGTAAATTCTGCCTGACGTGTTACTGATAAGGCGGATATTGTTAAATCTTGCCCCGAAGACCTCATTGATCATATCGGTGGTAATATTTGAATCATAGTTTCTTAAAAGAATTGTTACCCCGTCAGTGCCCAGCCTTCTTATAAAAGGTATGAGCTTTTTGTTCGGGGCATAGCTTACAACCATCATAGCTGCAAGCTGATTTGCAATAGCAAGATAAATCACACGTCTGCCGTCATAGGTGTATTTCTCTTCTTCAGAAATATCAGGCAACGGCATATTGTGAAGCTTCATCATATTACGGTTACCCATAATAACCTTCTGATCGTTGATCCATCCTGAAATGCCCATACGTTCTTCGTAATTGAAAGACTGAACTGTAGGCAGAAGATCGCGTTTGCTCACTACCTGATCAAATACGGCTGTCAGTGGTCCGCCTGATCTTATAACCATTGCCGCAGCGTAAAGAGTTATATCATCAATACGTACCTTTTTAAAATCTCTGATGCCGTGAAGGCGGCATGCCTGCTGGTCAAAAAGCTCAGCGCTGTCAATAACAATTGAGTTGGTTTTGCTGAAGTCATCAACGGCCTTCTGACCTGAAATCATTCCGCCGGCTTTGTTAAGACGCTTGTTTGCCCATCTCAGAGGAAGCTGAACGGCTGCCGTACCGAAAGCGGGAACACAAACACAAACAGCAGCTGAAAAATAAGTTATTGCACCTGTGAAGCTTTTTGAGAAAAGCCCGCCGAGAACAGCGCATATTGCACCTGCTGCAAAAGCCATAGGTAAAAGCAGAGCTGTAAGTCTGTCAGAAGAAACTTCACTTTCGCACTTGCCGATAAGCTTTGAGGGGAAATTGGCTTTGCAGGAATATCTTATATCGGGCTTATTCATAAGAAGAACTCTGCCGATTTCAAATTCATCGTTTTTATTTTCAACACGCTGAACGGAGTGGAGGTTTTCTTTTTCTCTGCCTGTGCAGAAATTAAATGCATCATAAGTTCTTGCGTGGCGGAGGTAATCGCCCCATTCGTCAACAGCAAAAGCAAAAGCAGCACAACCGCAGATAACAAAGCTTTCAACCGCCAGAAACTCCTCAAGAACAAAGGATACCACACACTGTATAACCGCCATTGCTGAAATCAGCATAACCGAGGTTTTCAGATTAGGTTGCTTTTTAAGAAGAGCTATGACACCGTTGTTGATGGTATTCATACCGAGAATAATGCATCCCACAAGTAAAACGAGATTTATAATGTGAGAAATTGTGGCATCAAAGCCTACCGTTGCGCTTGACACGATATTTGCAACAAACATAATAACGGCACAGACTGTAAATATTATGCTTCTCGCCGCAGAGAGTCTTTTTGCCTTGTGAAGCGTTGCTCTGATACGGTTGGCATCTTTTATATTTGTATATTCAACGCCTACAGGGTTTGTTCTGACAGATGAGGTATCTGTTTTATCGTCATTTGAACCTTCACCGAAAAGCTTTTCGAGTTTGCCGTTAGTGGCTCTGCTTTCTTCTTCGGCTTCAGCGATACCCATAAGCTTGAATTTATCTATTTTTTCGCGGCGTTTGACTTTAAGATTCTGCTCAGCTTCAATTTCACTTACCTTTTCAGGCTCCTGATCGCCAAACTCAAAACCTACAAGCTTTATCTGACCGTCATTCCACGAATCTTCCTGCTCAGGTTCTTCTTCAGGCTCATCATCAATAAGGCTGTTTATGAACTCTTCCGCATCTATGAGAGTGGGAACAACATCGAGGTCGGTTGTTTTATCAGTGACGGTTTTTTTCATAACAAAACCGGGACGCTCCACAACTCTTGTCTGCTCGGTTACTTCGTCATCGTCTTCAATTTTGGCAACCTCAAGAAATTTTCTTCGGTTTTCGTCAATTTCCATAGAATGGGTTTTCTTTGGAATCAACGGTTCATCAAACTCTATTGCAATAGTTTTTTCGTCAAATTTTTTCTGCTCATTCTGAATCTTTTTGAGCCCTTTAAGAACATCTGACACCCTTTGCTTCGCTGTTTTTGAAGAAATCTGAATATCGCCCGTATCAGCGCAGGCATCACCCATAACCGCATCAGCTCTTTCTTTGGTGATACGGTTAAATTCCGCAGTTTCTGCAATATCGTCATCAACAACTGTTTCAATTCTTGCCGCCTGCTCTGCTGTGATTTCAGCTGTTACCATTGTGTCGGCAAGGCGCATTGTTCTTGCAAAATTTTCTACAACTGTTTCTTCCTTCTGCGGTGCTTTTTCAGTTCTGCTTAAAAGACGGTCAACTTCGTCAATAGACCAGTTTTTGTCATCATGGTTTTTTGCCATGTTAAACATCCTTTCGTCCGATACCGGATCTCTGCCTTGAAACCTCGTAAATGAGAATTCCTGCAGCAACAGAAGCGTTAAGGGAGTTTATTTTACCTTTCATCGGAAGTGATACGGTGAAATCGCTCTTTTCTTTAACAAGGCGGCTGACACCTTTACCCTCTGAGCCGATAACAAGACCGACTCCGCCGGAATAATCAACCTCGCACCAGTTTTCACCGTCCATATCTGCGGTATAGATCCACACACCGTTTTTCTTAAGCTCGTCAATAGTTGCGGCGATATTTGACACCCTTGCAACGGGAACATATTCAACTGCACCTGCAGAAGCTTTGCCCACAACGTAGCTTAATGAAGCGTTTCTTCTTTTGGGAATAATTACTCCGTGAGCTCCGCCTGCCTCGGCGCTTCTGAGAATTGCGCCTAAGTTATGAGGATCTTCAAGCTCGTCACAGATAATTATAAACGGTGCTTCCCCTCGTTCCTGTGCGAGGGCAAAAATATCTTCAACACTTGAATATTCGTGAGCCGCAGCATAAGCCGCAACGCCCTGATGGGCTGCGCCGGAGCACATCATATCAAGCTTTTTTCTTTCAACTTCTTTAATAACAACGCCTTTCTCTTTGCATCTGCTGATGATCTGACCGATTGAGCCACCGCGCTCACCCTTTGCAACAACGAGAGTGTCAATAACTCTGCCGCTTTTAAGAGCCTCCGTTACAGCATTTCTGCCGATTATAAGACCGTTGTTTTCATTAAGTTCCTTTTTATCCATAAAAACTCCCTGTTTAAACTTACATTTCTAGTCATATCATTATATCATACTATATCGACAAAATACAATAGTTTTTTGCCTGTTCATACCGACAGATTCTGCCGTTTTTTAAAAGTAAAATATCTGCGGATAAAAATGTGTAACGGGAGTGATTTTATGAGCATAAAAGCAGATATTGCAAAGCTCTGTCAGACGTTAAGCAACAAGGCGTTTTTACAACGGGCAGGAGAACTTGTTCTCAGCTTTTCAGGGGGGATTCTTGCCGGAGTTCCCTGCTTTAATTTTACACTTTCGCCCTTTGCGGCGGCATTGCCTGCCTGTGTAGGGCAAGTAAACTCCGTTGTTATGGCGGCAGGCGCAATATTGGGAATTTTTATTTTTCATTCCGGAATGTCAGCTTTCAGATATTTCGCCACAGTGTTGACTTCAACTGCAATTTTAAATATCTGCCTGTCTTATCTCGGCTTTAAAAAAGATCGGTTTATGCGAATTTTCTGCCCTGCGGTCTGCTCATTTCTGGTAAACACTGTTTTTCTTTTTTCTCAAAAATTCAGCTCTGAGCTTGTTTTTTCACTTTATATCGAAACACTTATTGCCGCCCTTTGCATACCTGTTTTCACCCGCGGAATCAAACAGATTTTTTCAGGCGGAATTTTTGATTTTACCGACGAGGGTTCAGACTGTGTGCCGGGCATAATCACCCTTTGCATTTTTGCAGGTCAGCTCAGGGGGCTGGGCATAGTCGGTGAGTTTTTCTGCCATTTCTTTTTATGGGGATTTATTATATTTTTCGGCGTAAAAAAAGCATTTTTCACCTGTTGTGTCACAAGCGCTTTTGCCGCTTTTGTTTATGCTCTGGGCGGTGAAGCAGATTTTTTGTGCGGTGCTTTTGCGATATGCGGTGCGGTATTTACTCTTATAAGAATCAAGTCCCCTTTGGGCGAAGCGGTAGCGGCTCTCACACTTTGTTTCATAGGGTGCGCTTTGAGTGAATATGCAACATTTTTCCCCTCATTTGCTGCCTGCTTGTCGGCAGCGGTGATAATATCGGCCATTCCTCGAAAAATTTTACTCAAACGCCGCGTACCGTCGGCCTCCGGTGTAACAGATACAATCGCAATTCCACTGCAGGCAAAAGAAATCTCTTCCGCAGTTGAAGACCTTGGGGAATGCATAAACACTGTCAGAAAAACCCTGAAACCTCTTTCTTCACCCGAGCTTTCACGTGTGATTTTCAACGCTTGTGAAAAAATCTGTAACGAGTGCGAAATTCAGGACAGCTGCATAAATTCCATAAGAAAAAGCACCAACCCTTACTACGGAAAAATTGCCGTTGCGCTTAAAGAAAACAGACTTGATTTTTCTGATTTTCCTGATAATTTCAACAACACGTGTTACCACAGTGAGCAGATAATGAACACCGTAAAACAGGCTTATTTTGTATATTGCACCAATGTTAACGCACAAAATAAGATAAGCCGTTTTCAGGAAATAACAGGTAATCAGCTACGGTCTTTCGGCTCAATTATTGCCCCTTTATGTTCCTGCGCCGTAAGTGCCGGGGCAGTCACATCCAAGCATAGCCCTGTTGCCGTCACCTGCGCCCGTGAGCTTGATATCGAAGTAATCTCTGCTCAGGTCTGCACCAACAAGGCAGATCAGGAATATCTTAACCTTCACTTCAGAAAAAACGATGAAAATTTTAACGTTACTCTCCTGACCGAAAAGCTCTGCCGTGAAACAGGTCTTGAGCTTGACTTTCCCACTCTTGTTCAAAAAGACGATATTTACACCCTGATTTTTAAACAAAAACCAAAAGTTAATTTCAGAATTTCAGCCGCTGTGAAATCTGCCTCAGCTCAAGGGGTAAGCGGTGATTATTACCGAAGCTTCAAAGATTCTTTTTCCCGTCAGGTTGTGATTTTAAGTGACGGAATGGGCACAGGTACACGGGCTGCAGTTGATTCGGCTTTCACCTGCGAAGCGTTGTATAAGCTGCTTAAATCAGGGCTTGATGTAAAAACATCTGTTTCAGCCGTCAACTGTGCAACGGTTATGAAATCAACAGACGAATCTCTTGCAACGGTTGATCTGCTTATTGCTGACCCTGTTACTTCAACTGTGCAGATTTATAAATGCGGTGCGGCACCGTCGTTTATATTAAAAGACGGTAAAACTTCTGTTATCGAAGTAGAATCAACACCTATCGGTATTCTTGACAAAACAGATATGGCGAGAAGTGAATTTTCCGTTTCCCCCGGGGATATTATTCTGATTGTCTCTGACGGAATCACATCAGAAAACTGGGGTTGGATCGCCGCTGAGCTTAAAACATATCAGGCAGAGACGCCCACTGCCCTTGCAAAGCATATTCTTCAATGCTCCTGTGACCGCCGCTTAGGTAAACGGGCAGATGATATGACAGTAATTGCCATTATGGTGGAATAACCCTTGACAAGAAGGTTTGTGTATGATAAATTAAACGGGCAGAGATTATCTGCAAAAAGTGAATAGAACATCTCAGGTGTCGGATAAGCATAAGCTTGATCCGGTGAAAAGGGAAGCAGGTGAAATTCCTGCACGAACTCGTCGCTGTGAAAGAGGAGCTTTGTTTCAGCGTTATGCAGTCATTGGATTTTCCGAGAAGACGAAGCAAAGTGATGATACTCAAGTCAGAAGACCTGCCCGGGGTGATATTGTGGAGCCACGAGTAACTGGTTGAAGCATAAAGATAAGGTTTACTGTATATCTGTATCTTCCTGCCCATTACTTAACGGTAATGGGCTTTATCTTTGTTCCGCAATGTCTATCACTGATACAGCTTGGACGGAAGCTGCGGAAAAAGAAAGGAGAAATAAAAATGAATCAGAAAACAAAAAAAATTCTCGGCGTATGCCTTGTTGTTGTGCTTATAGCAGCCCTTGCAGGTGCATATTTTGTGTTTGGCGAAAAACCTGTCGAAGGCAGCAAAGCTATTGTAATTGAAGTCGTTAACAAAGCAAGAGAAACTACCGAATACGAAGTAAAAACCGATGCCGAATACCTTCACGGTGCGATGGATGATGCACAGGGGCTCGTATACAAGGGTGAAGAGGGCCCATATGGTTACACTATTTCAGAAATCAATGGTGAAAGTGCCGTTTTTGAAAAAGATAATGCTTACTGGTCATTTTATGTAAATGATGAATACTGCAATTACGGTATCGACTCACAGCCGGTCAATGACGGCGACACCTTCAGTATTGTTTATACTTTAGGCACAGATTTCCCTACTGAATAATGAAAAAAGAAAAAATAAAAATAGCAACCAGAGATGTTGCTCTGATTGCACTGTTTGTAGCGATTATTGAGGTTTGTAAATTTGCCCTTGCCAACCTGGCAAACATTGAGCTGACCTCATTTTTGCTGATAATTTTTTCACTGTATTTCGGCAAAAGAGTCTATGCCGCCGTACCCGTTTTCATTCTGATTGAAGGCGTGATTTACGGCTTTGGCCTGTGGTGGATAATGTATCTTTATGCGTGGCCGCTGCTGATACTTGTTACCCGAATTCTAAAAAAGAATGACTCTGCCTTGCTGTGGGCCGTTGTGTCGGGGGTATTCGGATTACTGTTCGGATTTTTATGTGCTATCCCCTACCTGTTTATGGGGGGAATTTCCACAGCCTTTTCCTGGTGGATTGCAGGAATCCCATTTGACCTTGTTCACGGAGTGAGCAACTTTCTGATAATGCTTTTATTATACCGTCCTGTAACAGAAGTATTGAAAAATATAAAAGTTTAAAAAGGTGCTGACTGTAAAAAGTCAGCACCTTTTTTATAATGCATTGAATGTTGCTCTGATTTCGTTTGTGTTACCTGTTGCAAGGTAATAGTCATAAGTATATGGGTCATAGCTTGTTGAATTGCGCCATTTTATAACGGCAATATATGATGTGGGGCCACCCTTTGACGGGTCTTTACCCAAGTCCCCTCCACGGCCAAAAACGCCTGAAAGAAACTCTTCTTCACCCTTAACATAAACACCGATACCGAATGAATTTTCACCTTGACCGACAAAAGCAGCCCAGTTTTCATCAGAGAAAAACTTAGGATAACCTGCATCAGGCCAGAAAATAAGGTCGGGCTCACTCTTGATTTCACCGCCATTGGCATATACAAATCTGTTAAACGGCTCAATACAATAAAATGCAGGAATTTCCTGACTTGTTGAAGCTACGGGATAGCCTGAAAAATCAACATATCTGCACTCAACGTGAACAGCACCGTTTACAATTGTATAAGTGGCTTCCATATATGATGGAGTAATGTTTTCTTTAGGCAGAGCCCAGTCAAGAGGTCTGCACTTGATGTAAATTGATTTTTCTGTGCAACGGACATCTACAATTTTGCTGCTGTCACCAAACTGATTGCCGCCCTGAACGGGGTTGTAGTTCCACTTATTGTCCATAAACACGCCGCCTGTGTACTGGTCACAGTCGCCTGTTCCGTAATAAGACTGCTGAACAAGTCTGCCCGGGTCAAAACGGTTGATAAGGTTAACGTTTTTACTGAAAGCCTTTTCACCGTAGATTTCACTCGCGTTGGAATCAACATAAACTCTGCCGTCCACCTTAACAGCTTCAACATTAGAGTTTGTGTCTTCAAGGTAGCTGAGCGCTCCGCCCCAAAGCATATCAACACCGATTTTGTATCCGTCGGCTTCAATATAAACCTCTCTGCCGGGAATTTCACGGTTAAAGGTGTCAAGCCCTCTTATTTTGATTTTTGCAGAGGGTATATTTAACGGCTCGAATGAAAGGCTGTAAACTCCGTCAGCCTTTGTACCGTTAAGGCAATTGTCAATAAAAGAGCTGAAATTTCCGTTTTCGGCAGGTTCAAGGAAGAATTCTTCGCTCTTATCCGTAACACCTGTTTTATAGGTGATTACACCTTTGACATAAGCATCTGTTTCGTAGCTCAATGTGAAATAGTTGAACCAATCAGCCTTCTGATAATCAAGGCCAACGGTAACCTTTTTATTGAGTACAATTGTTGAATCTTCAAGCATTTCACCGTCAACGGCAGGCTCAAGGTAATCACCGTTAAGCATAAAAAAACTGCCTGTGTTAACGTGAAATGATGTGTCATAATTGCTTGGCAAAAAGCTCATAGGATATGAGAAAAATCCTATAAAAAATGATAAAATCAAAGCGATAATTTGGGAAAACATACAAACCGCCTCCTTGGTAAAAAGTTTATAATAAAACCAACACAAAGTCAAGGCAAAAAAAAAACACCGCAGAAAATCTGCGGTGAAATTTTATTAGTCGTTTGTGTAGGGAAGAAGAGCGATCTGACGAGCACGCTTAATAGCAACAGTAAGTGCACGCTGATGAGCAGCACATGTGCCTGTTACACGACGGGGGAGAATCTTCTCTCTGTCTGAAGTGTACTTAGAAAGCTTGTTGATATCTTTGTAATCGATGTAATCAACTTTATCTACACAGAAAGAGCAAACCTTTTTGCGTCCTTTTCTGTTAGGACGGCTGTTTTTATCAAATGCCATTTTGCAAACCTCCTTAATTATTTGCGATGACGTTCAACTCAGAACGGGAGATCGTCATCTTCAGTGATTTCCTCAAAATCGCTTTCACTTGCTGATGCGAATGAGGGAGCAGGAGCTGCAGGGGCAGGAGCAGAATAGCCGCCGGTTGTGCCGGACTCTGCCTTTGAGCCGCAGAAGCTTGCGTTATCAACAACAACTTCTACTGCCTTGCGTTTGTTACCGTTTTTGTCTTCATAATTACGGGTCTGAATGTTACCTGTTACAGCAATCATTGAACCCTTCTGGAAATATCTTGTGATAAATTCCGCAGTCTGTCTCCAAGCGACACAGTCGATAAAGTCAGCCTGTCTCTGTTCGCCTGCCTTTGCGAAAGCACGCTCAACAGCGATGGTAAAAGATGCAACGGAAACGCCTGTTCCTGTGCTGCGCAGCTCAGGTGTTGCCACCAATCTGCCCATAAGAACTACATTGTTAATCATCTTCAGTATCCTCCTTATTTCTTAATGATGAGAGTACGAAGAATTCCGTCTGTGATTTTGCATACACGGTCAAGCTCAGCAGGGAACTGAGGCTCACATGAATAGTTCATGAGAACATAGTAGCCCTCTGTCTCGTCGTCGATAGCGTAAGCAAGCTTTCTCTTGCCCCATTCATCAACGCTGTCGAGAGTACCGTTAGCAGAAACCAAAGCCTTTACCTTCTCTACCATAGCAGCTGTAGCTTCTTCGCCGTTTGCTACTGAAAGAACGAACATGGTCTCGTAATTAGCCATCTCTTAAAGCACCTCCTTCTGGACTTTATGGGCACTTTCGTGCCAAGGATGTGGCATAAAATTTTACCACGGAAAAGAATTATATCAACTTTCACAAAACAAGTCAAGTGTTTTCGTAAAATCGGTCAATAAAAATTTGCATCTACAACATATTGTGCCATTGGTCCGTTATATCTTAAAGAGAGTAAATTTTTCTTTGACATAAGGGCTGTTTTAGTATATAATATTATAGTTAGTGCAATATGCTATGGAGGCAGCGGTATGAGTAAATACACTATCGGCGTTGATTTCGGAACGGCTTCAGGCAGATCCGCTGTTGTTGATATTAAAAACGGCACAGAACTTGCCGACAGCATTTTCGAATACCCTCACGCAGTTATGGATTTCTCTCTTCCCGACGGCACAAAGCTCGGCTTTGACTGGGCGCTTCAGCACCCTCAGGATTATCTTGACGTGCTTTATAACACAATCCCTGCTGTTATAAAAGAAAGCGGTGTTTCACCCGATGATATTATCGGCATAGGCATTGATTTCACTGCCTGCACTATTCTCCCCGTAAAAAAAGACGGCACTCCCCTTTGCACTATTGAAAAATATAAAAGTGAGCCAAACGCTTATGTTAAGCTGTGGAAACATCACGCCGCTCAGGACAAGGCTAATCTCATTAACGAAAAAGCCGATGAAATGGGTGAAAAATGGCTCAGGCGTTACGGCGGTAAAATTTCAAGCGAATGGCAATTGCCTAAGGTCTGGCAGATTCTTGATGAATCACCTGAAATCTATGACGATGCCGATTATATAGTTGAGGCGGCTGACTGGGTCACCTGGCAGCTTTGCGGTGAGCTTAAAAAGAGCGCTTGCTGTGCAGGTTACAAAGGTCTGTGGCACCACAAAGACGGGTACCCCTCAAAAGAATTTTTCAAAGCCCTTGACCCGCGCCTTGAAAATTTTGTTGAAGATAAGCTGAACTACCCTATTGCCGACCTTTGCAGTAAGGTAGGCGGTCTGACTAAAGAAATGGCAGAAAAGCTCGGCCTTAACGAAGGGACAACCGTAACCGCACCGATTATTGATGCTCACGCAGCTTTCCCCGCGGTTAAAATCACAAAACCTGACACTTTACTTGCAATTATGGGCACATCAACCTGTCATATTATCGTGTCTGAAGAGGAACATCCTGTTCCCGGAATCAGCGGAGTTGTTGCAGGCGGTGTTTACCCCGGCTTTTTTGCTTATGAAGCAGGTCAGGCGTGTGTAGGCGATCATTTTTCCTGGTTTGTTGAAAACTGTGTTCCTGCTGATTATTATAATCAGGCTCAGGCGCAGGGAATAAATATCCACAAGCTTCTTCGTCAGAAGGCTGAAAAACAAAAACCCGGCCAAAGCGGACTTGTTGCCCTTGACTGGTGGAACGGAAACAGAAGTATCCTCGTTGACGGCGATCTCACAGGTATGATCCTCGGAATGACTCTTCGCACAAAGCCCGAAGATATTTACCGGGCACTTATTGAAGCCACCGCTTACGGCACGAGAAAAATTATTGAAACATATAAGTCAAACGGTGTCAGAGTTGATGAAATCATTGCTTCCGGCGGTATCAGTCAGAAGGACCATATGACAATGCAGATTTATGCTGACGTGTTGAATTTGCCCGTTAAAATTGCGGGAACAACTCAGTGCGGAGCATTAGGCAGTGCAATTTATGCCGCAGTTGCCGCAGGTGAAGAAAACGGAGGCTATGCCGATATTTTCACCGCTGCAGGTGCTATGGGCAAGCTTAAAGACACAGTTTATACCCCTGTTAAAGAAAATGCAGAAATCTACAATATCCTTTATGAAGAGTATAACATTCTTCACGATTATTTCGGAAAAGGTGCAAATGACGTTATGAAGCGTCTTAAAAATCTCAAAAAAAGCATTTAAAGAAGTTGGAAGGTTGAAAGTTATGGAACAGCAGCAGAGCCCCCAAAAGTATAAGACCCTGAGAATTGTAACATTCATTCAGAGTTCATTGATTCTTATAGCGGTGTTATTTATTCTTTTTTCAGGTATTCTTAACAACAAAACTGAGTATCTTCTCGGCAAAAGCGAGTCAGATAACGGTGAATATGTAATTGAAATTTATGAAGTGGGAAGCCCTAATCTTTTCAGATCAAACACTGTTAAAGCTTATTACCGTGATGCAGAGCATCGTCACGGCACAGCCGTTTTCACCGTTGAGGTAAACAACGGCCAGGACGCTCTGACTAAAAACAACTTCAGCCTTGAGTGGGACGGTGACACTGCTATCCTCTACCTTGAAGGAAGCAAGCACACCAAAACAAAACACGAAATCAACTTCGAAACAGCTGCAGCAAAATAAAAGCAACGGAGAGGCGTCAAACCTCTCCGTTTTTGATTATGAAGAAAGGCTTATGGGCTTAAAACCCACAAGCCTTATTTTTATTCTTCAGTTTTTGTAAGAGCTATTCCCAGTTCGTCAAGCTGTGCGCCGTCAACAACTGAGGGGCACTCTGTCATAGGCTCGCTTGCATTCTGAACCTTGGGGAATGCAATAACATCACGAAGGCTTTCACAACCAAGCATCTGCATAATAAGACGGTCAAGGCCGATACCCATACCGCCGTGGGGAGGTGCACCGTATTTGAATGCATCTGTAAGGAAGCCGAACTTCGCATAAGCTTCTTCATCGGAAAGGCCGAGAAGAGCAAACATTCTCTTCTGAAGATCAGGGTTTGTGATTCTGATTGAACCTGAGCAAAGCTCAACACCGTTGAGAACAAGGTCATATGCCTTTGCCTTAACGTTTGCCTTGTCGCTTTCAAGAGTGTCAATGTATTCATCCATAGGTGAAGTGAAGGGATGATGCATTGCAACAAACTGCTGGGTGTCCTCGTCCCAGTCAAAGAATGGGAACTCTGTTACCCAAAGGAAATTATATTTATCCTTAGGAATAATATCAAGTCTCTTTGCAACCTCGCCGCGAAGAGCACCGAGAACTGAAAGAACGATAGAATTCTTTGTGTCACCGATAATAAGAACTACGTCGCCGGGCTGAGCATCTGCTTTTGCAAGAACTGCGTTCATTTCGCCCTCTGTGAGGAACTTTGCAAATGATGATGCCATTGTACCGTCTTCATTATATCTTACCCATGCAAGACCCTTTGCGCCGATACCTCTTACCATTTCGGTTAACTTATCAATTTCTTTTCTTGTAAGAGTTTTAACGGCATTTTTAGCTGTGATGCCTCTTACGCTTCCGCCGCCTTCAATTGCGCTTGTGAATACACCGAAGCCGCAATTTTTAACAGTTTCGCTAAGGTCATAAAGTTCCATACCGTAGCGGGTGTCAGGCTTGTCTGAGCCGTAACGGTTCATAGCGTCTTCATAAGTGAGTCTGGGAAGTGGAGTGGGAATATCAACACCGAGAGCTTCTTTGAAAACGCGCTGAACATAGCCTTCACCGATAGCAAGTACATCTTCCATATCAACAAAAGACATTTCAAGGTCGATCTGTGTGAATTCAGGCTGACGGTCAGCACGCAGGTCTTCGTCACGGAAGCAACGGGCGATCTGCATATATCTGTCAAAACCTGCAACCATTGAAAGCTGTTTATAAAGCTGAGGTGACTGAGGAAGTGCGTAGAATGTGCCGGGGTGAATTCTGCTGGGAACAAGGAAGTCGCGGGCACCTTCGGGAGTAGACTTAATGAGCATAGGTGTTTCGATTTCGATAAATCCGTTTTCGTCAAAATAGTCACGGGTTACCTTTGTGATTTTGTGACGAAGAATAATGTTTTTCTGCAAATCAGGTCTTCTCAGGTCAAGATAGCGGTGTTTGAGTCTGGTAAGCTCTGCTGTCTGGCAGTTTTCTATAATTTCAAAGGGAGGTGTTTCGCTCTTGCCGAGAACACGAAGCTCTTTAACTGCAATTTCGATTTCACCTGTGGGGATATCTTTATTTTTGGCAGAACGCTCTCTTACAACGCCTCTTGCCATAAGAACAAACTCGCTTCTTGCTGAAAAAGCTTTGTCAAAAACATCTTTTTCACACTCTTCATCAAAAGCAAGCTGAACAATACCTGTTCTGTCACGAAGGTCAATAAAAATAAGTGCACCAAGGTCGCGCTGACGCTGAACCCAACCTGCAACAACAACTTCTTTACCTGCGTCACCTATGCGCAAATCACCGCAATAATCGGTGCGTTTCAAGCCTGTCATAAAATCCATTTACATCAAACCTCCTAAAAAAGACTTAAGGTCAATATTATCACCGTTAGCAACAGCACTTTCAAGGTCTTTTGCAGACTGCTGAAGCGTAAGCTCCATAAACTCTTCAGAGAATTCATCAAGTGCCATTTCCGTAACTTCACCGTTATCCATATTTTTAACGTTAACCTTGTTGGCGGCGATATCGTCATCACCGAGAACAACGGTAAATCTCGCACCTAATTTGTTGGCAAATTTCATCTGAGCCTTAACGCTTCTGCCCACAACATCAAACTGTGCGCTCACTCCGCTCTGGCGAAGCTCCTGCACAAGTCTTGCAGCTTTAAGACTTGCATTGTCACCGATAGGTGCAATATAAAGGTCGCAGCGTTTTGCTTCGGGGAGTTTTATACCCTGAGCTTCAAGCAAAAGCATAAGTCTTTCAATTCCCATTCCGAAACCGAGAGACGGTGTATGGCTGCCGCCCAACTCTTCAATAAGTCCGTCATAACGGCCGCCGCCGCAAACAGTACCCTGTGCGCCGATAGAATCAGAAACAAATTCAAAAACTGTTCTTGTGTAATAATCAAGACCTCTTACTATCTGAGGGTTGATTGAGTAAGGGATAAGCATTTCGTTAAGATATGCCTGAACCTTTTTAAAGTGGTCGGCACAGTCTTCACAAAGATAATCAATAACAACGGGGGCCTCGGCTGCTATTTCTGAGCAAACAGGGCTCTTGCAGTCAAGAATTCTCATCGGGTTTTTGTCAAGTCTTTCAAGGCAAGTGGGGCAAAGGTCGCCCTTCTTTGACTCAAAATAGCTCTTGAGTGCAGCGTGATAGTTCTTTCTGCATTTGGGGCATCCGATTGAGTTGATTTCAAGGTGAATATCGTCAACGCCGAGGAAGCCGAAAATTTCATAAGCGAGTGAAATAACCTCTGCATCAGCGGCAGGGGCAGGTGTGCCGAAACATTCCACACCAAACTGGTGGAACTCACGGAGTCTGCCTGCCTGAGGCTTTTCATAACGGTAGCAGGATGTAAGGTAGCAGACCTTCTGAGGCAGCGGCTCATTATAAAGACCGTGCTCAAGGAAGGCTCTCGCTGCACCTGCTGTTCCTTCAGGGCGAAGAGTAATTGAACGCTCGCCCTTGTCAAGGAAGGTATACATTTCTTTTTGAACAACATCTGTAGTGTCACCTACTGAACGGGTGAAAAGCTCAGTGTGTTCAAAAACAGGTGTTCTGATTTCTTTAAAGCCGAATTCTTCGGCAATTTCAAGCAAAGTGTTTTCTAAAAAACGATTGTTATGGCTCTGTGAAGGCAAAACATCCTGAGTGCCTCTGGGAGCCTTAGTTATAAGTGCCATAATTAAATTCTCCCGAATTAAGCAATTCTGTTGTAATAGAGTCTGATTTTTGTTTCTTGCTCATTAAGAATAACGGTGTATTCCTCAAACTTGACAGGCATATTGTCGCACTGAGTGATCACCTCATCAGCAGAAGTGATTCTGTAGTTTGTTTTAACATCGTTTTCATTTGAACACCACTGAGTATCTTCAACGTCAGAGATGATGTAATATGAGTCAAGATAATATTTTGTGCCTTGTGAATTGAGAAAAAGATAGCTCAGTGCAATTTTCTGATCTTTGGTTTTGGTTACATAAATAACACCGTCATCAAAGGCAACACTGCCGATATCTTCTTCAATTGAATATGACGCACCAATGCTGTCATCAAGACTTTCACGCATTGTGCCGAATCCTTCACCTGCTCTGCCGGACGGTGCACCGAAATCTCTTGTCAAAAAAAGTGCAAGAAAGACCACAATGCACACACCTATGGCAACAAGTGTTTTACCGAGAGTGTTCATAAGAAACCCTCCTGAAAATTATTTTTTGGGATTTACAATATCACGCCAGTCAAGGTCGCCTCTGTCAAGTGAATGAATGAGAGCTTCAGCTGTAGCGATATTTGTTGCAACGGGAACATTGTGAACGTCGCAAAGACGAAGAAGAACATTGACCTGCGGCTCCTGATCTTTGGGATTAAGTGGATCGCCGAAAATAAGAAGCATATCAATTTCGTTACAGGCAACGAGGGCACCGATTTGCTGGTCTCCGCCCTGAGCACCGCTTAAAAAGCATGAAATTTCAAGGCCTGTTGCTTCTTTTACAATTTTTCCTGTTGTGCCTGTTGCAAAAAGCTTATGTCTTGAAAGAATACCGCAGTATGCTATGCAAAACTGTGTCATAAGCTCTTTTTTAGCATCATGTGCAATAATTGCGATGTTCATTTATCAACCCTCCTGTGTATTTTCCTGAACTGTATTTTCCTGTGAATCGGGCTGCTGTGCATTTTCTTCTGCACCGTCTTCAGTCTGTGCGTCTTCCTGAGATTCTTCCTCTTTCTGAGCAGTTGTGAGAGTTACAAGCTTTTCACCGCTTGTTACCTTCATAACTCTTACACCCTTTGAAGGACGGGCAAATGTGCTGATTGAGTCAGCAGCAATTCTGATTATAATTCCGTCTGATGCGATGAGAATAACATCGTCATTTTCGTCAACATCAGCCACAACGGCAATATCGCCGTAGGTTTCTGTATGATAGTTAATAAGACCTTTACCGCCTCTTGACTGAATACGGTAATTGTCAAAGGTACTGCGTCTGCCGTAACCTGTTTCACTGACAGTGAGAAGAGTTTTGCTCTCATCAACAACGCACATACCGACAACCTCATCGCCCTCTTTAAGCTCAATAGCTTTAACGCCTCTGGCTGTACGGCCGATAGGTCTTGCATCGTTTTCGTCAAAGCAGATTGACATACCCTTTCTTGTGGCAACAAGAAGCTTATCGTTACCGTCGGTAATTCTTACCCATGCAAGCTCGTCATCATCGTCAAGGTTAATGGCAATAAGGCCTGATTTTCTTACGTGCTTATAAAGCTCAGCCTCTGAACGCTTGATAATACCCTTGCGTGTAACCATACAAAGATATTTACCGTTATCATCCTGAGGAACTCTGATCATTGCAGAAATCTTTTCATCGCCTTCAAGGGGAAGAACGTTAACGATATTGATACCTCTTGAGTTTCTTGAAGCTTCGGGAACCTCGTAACCCTTTAAGCGGTAAGTTTTACCCTTAGTTGTGAAGAAGGCAATAACCTCGTGAGTTGAAGCTGTGAACATAGTCTGAACATAGTCTTCTTCTCTGCGTGTAAGGCCTTTGATACCCTTACCGCCGCGGTTCTGCTTCTGATATGTGTCAGCAGGCATACGCTTGATGTAGCCGAAGTTTGTAAGAGTGAAAACACAATCCTCTTCGGGAATAAGGTCTTCAATGTCAACCTCACCGCTGACATTCATAATCTCAGTTCTTCTCTCATCAGCGAATTTTTCTTTGATTTCAAGAGCTTCAATCTTGATGATTTCGAGAACTTTTGAGTGATTTGCAAGAATTTCAAGGAACTCTGCAATTTTCTTTTTAAGGTCTGCCAGTTCGTCTTCAATCTTGATTCTTTCAAGACCTGTCAACTGACCGAGACGCATCTGAACGATTGCCTGAGCCTGAACATCGTCAAGGCCGAAACGTTCCATCAACGCTTCTTTACCTTCTGCGATACTCTTTGATTTACGAAGAATTTCAATAACTTCATCAATAAAATCAAGAGCTGTGAGAAGACCTTCTAAAATATGTGCTCTTTCCTGAGCTTTTTTAAGGTCATACTCTGTGCGGCGGCGGATAACGCTGCACTGGAATTCAATATACTGCTGGAGAACTTCTTTAAGTGTGAGAACCTTAGGCTCACCGTTAACAATAGCAAGCATAATAACGCCGAAGGTTGTCTGCATCTGAGTGAATGAATAAAGCTGATTGAGAACAACCTGTGGGTTAGCGTCACGCTTTAAGTCAATTGAAATGTGCATTCCGTGGCGTGAAGAATAGTCGTTTACGTCTGAAATGCCTTCAATTCTCTTATCTTTAACAAGATCGGCAATTGATTCAATAAGACGGGCTTTGTTGACTCCGTAAGGAATCTCAGTAACCTGAATTTCAAATCTGCCGTTTTTCTTTTCAACAATTTCTGCTCTTGCTCTTACTGTAACCTTACCTCTGCCTGTACCGTATGCGGCACGGATACCGGCTCTGCCCATAACGATACCATGTGTGGGGAAGTCGGGTCCCTTGATGTGTTCCATAATTTCATCAAGAGTTGCGTCGGGGTTATCAATAACGCAGCACATTCCGTCAATAACCTCGCCCATATTGTGGGGAGGAATGTTGGTAGCCATACCAACTGCGATACCTGTTGAGCCGTTTACCAGAAGGTTGGGGAACTTCGTAGGAAGAACAGTGGGCTCTTTAAGACGGTCGTCGTAGTTGGGTGCGAAATCAACAGTGTTTTTGTCAATATCTGTGAGCATTTTAACTGAAATTTTGCTCATTCTTGACTCTGTGTAACGGTAAGCAGCAGCAGGGTCGCCGTCAATTGAACCGAAGTTACCGTGACCGTCAACGAGAGTGTATCTCATTGAGAAAGACTGAGCAAGTCTTACCATTGCATCATAAACCGATGCGTCACCGTGGGGGTGATATCTACCGAGAACGGAACCTACGGTATCAGCACACTTACGGTATGCTTTTTCAGGGGTAAGTCCGTTTTCATACATAGTGTAAAGTATTCTTCTGTGAACGGGTTTGAGACCGTCTCTTACGTCGGGAAGTGCACGGGACACGATAACCGACATTGAATAGTCCAGGAATGACTTTCTCATTTCGTTGTCGATATCAACATTGACAACCTTTGAATTAAGAAGATGTTCCGGGAAATTACTGCGTTGGGGTTCGTTTTTCTTACTCAAAATAAGTCACTCCTTTCTTATACATCAAGATTCTGAACGTATTTAGCGTTCTTTTCAATAAATTCACGTCTTGGTTCAACCTTGTCGCCCATAAGGATTGAGAAGGTTTCATCAGCAGCCATAGCGTCTTCAAGAGTTACACGAAGCATAATTCTTGTCTGCGGGTCCATAGTTGTTTCCCAAAGCTGCTCGGGGTCCATTTCACCAAGACCTTTGTAACGCTGAATGTCACAGCTGCCGCCAAGCTCTTCAATGCATCTGTCTCTCTCTTCGTCAGAGAAGGCATAGAAAAACTTCTTGCCCTTACTTACCTTGAAAAGAGGGGGCTGAGCAATATAGATATGGCCTTCATCAATAAGGGGGCGCATATAGCGGAAGAAGAATGTCAGAAGCAAGGTTCTGATATGAGCACCGTCCACGTCAGCATCGGCCATGATAACAACTTTGTTATAGCGAAGCTTTGAAATATCAAAGTCTTCACCGATGCCTGTGCCGAGAGCCATAACAACGGGGCTTAATTTATCGTTACCGATAACCTTGTCCAGTCTGGATTTTTCAACGTTGAGCATTTTACCCCAAAGAGGAAGAATTGCCTGATAATGTCTGTCACGTCCGTCTTTAGCTGAACCGCCCGCAGAGTCACCCTCTACGATGTAGATTTCAGTATGCTCTGCACTTTTTTCTGTGCAGTCAGCAAGCTTACCGGGGAGTGAGTTGCTTTCAAGGGCTGATTTTCTTCTTGCAAGGTCACGTGCCTTTCTGGCAGCCTCTCTTGCTCTTGAAGCATCAAGTGCTTTTGTAAAGATTGCCTTTGCAACTGACGGATTTTCTTCAAAATAAGTCATCAGCTTTTCATAAACTGTTGAGTAAACAAGACCTGTGATATCGGTGTTACCGAGTTTACCCTTAGTCTGACCCTCAAACTGAGCCTCTGTAAGCTTAACGCTGATAACTGCGGTGAGACCTTCACGCACATCGTCGCCTGAAAGCTTTTTGTCACCGTCTTTTAAAATGCCGTATTTCTTGCCGTAGTCGTTGAATACTCTTGTCAGAGCGTTTTTAAAGCCTGTTTCATGAGTACCGCCGTCAATGGTGTTAACGTTGTTGGCAAAAGAAAGCATTGTTTCGTTGTAGCCGTCGTTATACATCATTGCGATTTCAGCATAACGGTCTTTAACGGAAGCTGAAAAATGAATTGGCGGCTGATGAAGAGGAGTAAGTCCTCTTGAATTATTAATATACTCAACGAAGCTGGAAAGACCACCCTCGTAGCAATAAACCTGCTCGATGATATTTTCGGGGTCGCGGCTGTCAGTGAGTGTAATAGAAAGTCCTGCATTAAGGAAAGCAGATTCACGAAGACGGCGCTGAAGCACTTCAAAATCGTAAACTGTTGTTTCTGTAAACACCTCAGGGTCTGCTTTGAAGCGGATAAGTGTTCCGCACTCGTCGGTATCAGCTATAGCCTTAAGGTCGTTAACGGCGTTACCGCGTGCAAAACGCTGAGCCCATACGTGACCTTCTCTTGAAACTTCAACCTCCATCCATTCGGAAAGGGCGTTAACAACAGAAGAACCTACGCCGTGAAGACCGCCTGATACCTTGTAACCGCTGCCGCCGAATTTACCGCCGGCGTGAAGAACAGTGAGAACAACAGTAACTGTGGGAAGTCCCATTTTTTCATTGAGACCTACGGGAATACCACGACCGTTGTCACGAACACTGATAACGTTATCAGGGTGAATTTCAACTTCAATATGGGTACAGAAGCCTGCAAGAGCCTCGTCAATTGAGTTGTCAACAATTTCATAAACAAGGTGATGAAGTCCGCGGGGACCTGTTGAGCCGATATACATACCCGGGCGCTTACGAACAGCCTCAAGACCTTCAAGAACCTGAATCTGGTCAGCACCGTATTCCTCAGTAACAACTGTTTCGATTTCTTCGTCACCGAGATTTTCAATAAGCTTCTCTTCAGGAGCTTCTTCAACCTCTGCTGCGGGCTGTGTCAATTCAATATCTTTTTCTGTATTTTCCAAGGTTAATCCCTCCGTTACTGACCGAGCTGACCCGGCATAAATCTCTGTCTCTTCTGTTTCTTTGGTTTATATTTTGGCGGGTTTTCAAGCTTTGCTCTTAATGACTTTGAACGTCTTAACTGTTTGCAAACCTCAACCACTGAAAGTGTCATATCTTCCATATAGTCAACGCAGTTGGCAAGAAGCTGCTCTTCCTGAGCCATACTGCCGAGAATGGTAACTACGATAACGCCCTGAACTTCATTTGTTCCGTCGTTATAAATTTCGTTAAGGCAGTTAAAAAGCTTACGCATTTTTGTGGGGTCATTCTGTCTGATAGTGTCTTCAATAAATCTGTTGCCGTGGTTAATGAAGAAATCTTCAGGCAGGAACTCACCGTATCTTTCAACGTTTGATTTATAAGCGTCTTTTAATTCGGGGAACATATGGGCAATTCTGCTGCCCAGGGTGTTAGAATCGAAATAAGCGCTGCCGTTTTTGGCTGCTGTTTTGGAAACAGGGTTAGGAACTTTTGACTGCTGCTTCTTTGTGTTTTTTGAATATGTTTTTTCAACCGTTTCAATAAACTCATTAGCTATTGATCTGAGATCTCTGTCTGAAAGGTCTGCGTTTTCAAAAAGGCTTGCTGATGCCTGAGTGTAATCATCATCAACAGCGTCTTTATACTGCACAGTGGCGCATTTAAGATAAACCTTCTCATCAACAACTTCGATTTTGAAAGAGCCTTTTTCACCTGTGAAAGCAACGGTATGCTTACCGTTTGATACGCTCACGGGAACCTCGCCCTTTTCAACACCTGAAGGAACAACCACCGAAAAACCGAGATTGTCAACGTTAGCAGTCATATTTTTGATAATCTGACCTAAAGCCTGAATAATTTCCATTTTGCCTACTCCTTGAAATAAAATTATATACTTTGTTATTATAACATATAATAGTTAATTTGTCATCATTTTTTGCAATATTTTTCGCTTAATTTTCAGGCAAAATTCATTGAAAACAGGCGGTTTTTCCCTCTTTTTGAAAAAATTTTAAAATCAAATTAGTATTAAACGCTTCCGCAAGGGAAAAATGATAAAAAGGAGTGATAAAAATGAAGAAAATATATATTCCGATAATCATATCAACTATGGCAATTTCATTGTTTTTAGCCGCTTGCGGGTCAAAAAACAATATGCCGAACACAACAACATCCACAACCACTACAACGTCAACCGCATCAACCGATAAAAATATGCTTGAAGAAGGTATGACAAGCATTTCAAGCAAGCTTTCGGAAGCAGGCTCGGAAATCAGATCAGACATCAGCAAAATGAGATAAAAAATGCCGTGGGACACCCCACGGCAAAAATTTTGTTTATCACAAAAACGACTTGTCTGTTTTTTCAAACTTAATTTCAATCTGCTTATCTCCGGAATAAGCTTCAATGCACTCAAAACCGTCCCAAACATCTCTCACAACGGTTATGTTGTAACCGTCGCTGACAATAAACTCCCCTTGAGGCAGCTCAATGTTCAATTCTGTTATTCTGAAAAAGTTGCTTTTGCCCGAAAGTTTCGGCTCTGCACCTTCACCAATCCAGCCTTTTGTGTAAATAATCGCTTCGCCTTTTTCTTCGTTATACAAAACAAAAACAGAGTGTTTTTTATCCTCATCGCACTCTTTTACCCACTGAGAAACATCCGGATTATAGATGAGAAATTCCTCTTTTTCAAAGCTTTCCGTTGAAAAATACTCAATAGGCTCACTTGTTAAGGTAACGCCGCCCACAACACAAGCTAACAAAACAGCAGGAAAAATTATATGAAAAGCAATTGCTGCTTTCAAAGGAGTTTTCTTTTGTTTCGGAGCAATATTTTTATCTGAACCCACAATGGGAGATGCACATTCGGGGCAAAATTTCCAGCCATTTTTTATGCCGAAACCACAAGCCGAGCATTTGCTTCTGATTAAATCCTTTCTTCTTGCAATGTATATTATAAAACCAACAAGATTAAGCAAAGACAACCAGACCCATTTGCCTGCATTCATCTCTCTTTTTTGTGCATCACGAAAGATATAAACTGCAATTACAACCGATGAAACCTGCCAGGCGACCAAGGTAAAAAGAATCAAACCGATCACTGCATACAAAAACGCAAAAGACATAAAAGCCATATTATTCCTCCTATGTTGATACTCCAAGAAGCATAAGCGACATACCCAGTGAAATTGCTGCACAAATGATAATAAGAGCTTTGGGTAAAGGCTTCATCTTGGGTCGAACATCTTCAAGCCTTGCGTTGCACTCGGGGCAAAACTCGCTCCCCTCAGGTGTCCCTGCAAAGCACACAGGGCAAACATCCTGAAACCGGCTTCGCCTTGCATAAAGAAACGCACACAATCCCACAAAATTGAAAACGACTCCCACAATCACCCATAAAAGTGTATTCATTTTGTATTGCTTCGATTTTCGGTATATGTATATCCCGATTATGCTCACTATAACTGCATACCAAAAATACATAAAAACAGTTGTTATTATCGACACAAGCATTGTGAACATAATATCCCTCCAAAAATTTGGCTTTGCAATCAGCCATTGTAAGGTGCGGCGATTTCGACGCACCGAGAAAGCCTTCTCCTCAAGAAAAAGCCTGAAAAGCTATTCTCAATACAGCCAAATAAAAAGTGCTATATGCACTGCGATAAAAATCAACATTGCAACAACAGAAGCTACTGTACCAATCTTCACAAGAACCTTAACCGAATGCTTCTCTTCGGGTCTCACTTCTTCAAGCTTTACCTTGCATTCGGGGCAAACCTCACAGCCCTCAGGTGTTTTTGCAAAGCACTTGGGGCAAATTTCCTTCACTCTTTTACGCCTTGCGGCAAGGAATGCATTCACCCCGACAAAGCGGAAAAGAAGGCACATAACTACCCACAAAAATGTGTTCATTCTGTATTCTTTTGCCCGACGGTATATCAATATACTCAGCACAATCGGCACAATTGCATACAGAAAATATAAAAAGCAAGCTGTCCAAGTAATAGCCATCAATGGCAAGCTAACAAGCAAGCTTATAAGCATTGCACCCATAATATCCCTCCTTTTAGCTCAATAATATCACTTCCCAATATAAAAAACAAGCAACCGAGGTTTACATTTCACAAAATTCGTGTAAACCTCGGTTGTCATTTGGAGTTTAGTTTTTCAACGAATGCATTGGTGCGGGGATTCTGCCACCACGGGCAATGAAATCCTTAGCCGAATATTTATTAACAGGCATAACAGGGGCACTGCCTAAAAGTCCGCCGTATTCAACCTCATCGCCTGTTTTTTTGCCCTCAACAGGGATAATTCTCACGGCGGTTGTCTTGGTGTTTACAACGCCGATAGCCGATTCATCAGCGATAATTGCCGAAATTGTTGCAGCATCAGTATCACCGGGAACGGCAATCATATCAAGACCAACGGAGCATACGCAGGTCATAGCCTCAAGCTTTTCAATGCTCAATGCACCAACCTTAACAGCCTCAATCATACCCTCATCTTCTGAAACAGGGATGAATGCACCGCTTAAGCCGCCGACGTGGGATGAAGCCATAACGCCGCCCTTTTTAACAGCATCGTTAAGCATAGCAAGTGCAGCAGTTGTGCCGTGGGTTCCGCAATGCTCAAGACCCATTTCTTCAAGAATACGGGCAACGCTGTCACCCTTGGCAGGTGTGGGAGCAAGGGAAAGGTCAACAATACCAAACTGAACACCAAGGCGCTTTGAAGCCTCCTGAGCCACAAGCTGACCCATTCTGGTAATTCTGAAAGCGGTTTTCTTAATAGTTTCTGCAACAACATCAAAGCTTTCACCCTTGATGCTTTTTAATGCGTGATGCACAACGCCGGGGCCTGAAACACCAACATTAACAACACATTCAGCCTCACCGACACCGTGAAATGCACCTGCCATAAAGGGGTTATCTTCAACAGCGTTGGCAAACACAACAAGCTTGGCACAGCCTAAGCCGTCGGTGTCTTTGGTAAGCTCTGCACATTCTTTAACAACTCTGCCCATTTCAGCAACGGCATCCATATTGATACCTGCTTTTGTTGAGGCAACATTAACGCTTGCACACACTCTTTCAGTCTGAGCAAGAGCCTGTGGAATTGATTTAATTAAATTTCTGTCACCTTTTGTGTAACCTTTATGAACAAGGGCAGAAAATCCGCCGATAAAGTTAACTCCGCATTCCTTTGCGGCCTTATCAAGAGCCTTTGCAATGGGTACATAGTTATCTGTTTCACAGCTTTCAGCTATCATTGAAATAGGTGTAACAGAAATACGCTTGTTAACAATGGGAATACCAAGCTCAAGCTCAATCTGCTGTGCAACAGGAACAAGATCACGGGCGCAGGACACAATTTTGTTATAAATCTTATCGCAGCATTTGTTAATGTCACTGTCACAGCAATCACGAAGAGAGATACCCATTGTGATTGTTCTTATATCGAGATGCTGATTATCAATCATCTCATTAGTCTGCATAATATCTGAAATATTTATCACAACGATTCACCTCTCAGATTTTGTGCATTGAATTAAAAATATCTTCAAGCTGAATTCTTATTGAAAGGCTCATTTCTTCACCTTTATTGTTAAGCTTTTCGCTGATTTCACCAAAAGAAAGGTCACTGCCCTTTATATCGGTAAGCATAACCATTGTGAAGAAATCATCCTGCATAACGGTCTGATTAATGTCAATTATGTTTACTTTCATCTGAGCAAGAAGAGTGCAGATTTCTGCAATGATGCCAACTCTGTCTTTACCCACAACTGTAACTATCGCTTTCATAAATTACTCCTCTACCACAAGTTTTGTATATCCTGAATCTTCAATGCAGACACTGCACTTTGCAGTAACTTCGCCTGCTTCGTTCTCGGTTGAATATTCAACCAGCCAGATACCCTCTGTGCGGTCAAAAAATATTTTTATAGTGTTATATTTGTAGCCCTCGGGAAGTTCCTTTGAAGCAAGCGCTTTTGCGTCTGTTTTATTATGGAACTCTTTTGGCTCTGTGTTTGCAAAGCCCTGGGTTTTTGCTGTGTCTTTATGTTCTTCTTTGAATTCACTGAAATCAAAAGTGTTTACCGTGTTATATTCAACAACGCCCTGTTCCTCATCCTTAACAGTCTGCAGACCAAGGTCATCGCCGCCACAACCGGCAAAAGAAAACACAAAAACAGCCACCAATAAAAACGCAACAAGCTTTTTCATCATTCAGCGAACCCCCTGTAATTTTTATATTCGCCTGAAAGGATGTTCTGCCACCAGTCTTCATTTTCAAGATACCATTTGATGGTTTTCTGAATACCCTCATTGAAAAGAGTTTCAGGGTACCAGCCAAGCTCATTTTTGATTTTTTCAGGGTCAATGGCATAACGCATATCGTGACCGGGTCTGTCTGTAACATAAGTGATAAGGCTTTCATCCTTACCTACCGCTTTGATAATTGTTTTAACAACCTCGATATTCGCCTTTTCATTGTGGCCGCCGATGTTATAAACCTCACCGATTCTGCCGTTTTCAAGAATCATATCAATAGCCTTGCAATGGTCATCAACATAAAGCCAGTCACGAACATTGAGACCTTCACCGTAAACAGGAAGCTTTTTATCAGCAAGGGCATTGGCAATCATAACGGGAATCAGCTTTTCAGGAAACTGATAAGGGCCGTAGTTGTTTGAACAACGGGAAATGGTTACGGGTGTTTTAAAGGTACGGTGATATGCCATAACAAGCAAATCAGCCGAGGCCTTGCTTGCGGAATAAGGTGAGGATGTGTGAATAGGTGTATCCTCAGTGAAGAACAAATCAGGTCTGTCAAGAGGCAGGTCACCGTAAACCTCATCAGTTGAAACCTGATGATAACGGGGCACGGAGAATTTGTTGGTTGCATCAAGCAAAACCTGAGTGCCGAGAATGTTTGTTCTCAGGAAAACCTCAGGGTCTTCAATTGAACGGTCAACGTGGCTCTCTGCGGCGAAATTTACAACGGCGTCAAACTTTTCTTCCTCAAAAAGAGAGAAAACAAGCTCTCTGTCAGTGATACTGCCGAGAACAAAACGGAAGTTATCACATCTTGCATCGTCAAGAGTATGAAGGTTACCCGCATAAGTAAGTACATCAAGGCAGACAAGACGGTAATCAGGATGCTTTTTCTGCATATAATAAATAAAATTACTGCCGATAAAGCCAGCACCGCCTGTAACAAGTATATTCTTTGACATAGGATTACTCCTTTCTTTTTTACACTCATAGACATTATACTATATATTGACAAAAAATAAAAGTATATTTTTATATCCCTTGAAATTTATTTTTATTGTGCTAAAATAGTCTGTTGAAAGGAAGTGCTGTTATGAGCGATAGAGTTAAAAAGACGGAATCCCTTTTCACTCAGGGGTTCAATTGCTCTCAGGCGGTATTCGCAGCTTATGCTGATTTATTCGGCATTGATGAAAAAACCGCTTTAAAGCTGTCAGCAGGCCTCGGAGGCGGCTGCGGAAGGCAGAGAGAGCTTTGCGGTGCAGTTTCAGGCGCAGCAATGATCATCGGCCTTAATTTCGGCGCAACAGACGCAGACGATGCCGAAGGCAAACAACTCTGCTACGAAAAGGTGAGAGCGCACACCGAGGAATTCAAAAAGAAGAACCCCTCAATTGTGTGCCGTGAGCTTCTCGGTCTTGACGAAGGCAAAAAAGAATCTGCCAAGCCTGACCCAAGAACTCAGCAGTATTATAAAAAACGCCCCTGCGTACAGATTGTTATGGACAGCGCAGAAGCACTTGAAAAAGTTATATTTGAATAGGAGATGTTATTATGGGATGCAGTGGAAATTGTTCTTCTTGCTCATCTGATTGCAACAAAGGTGAACAGGATATGCACATTCCGTGCAACGAATACAGCAATGTAAAAAAAGTTATCGGTGTAGTAAGCGGTAAGGGTGGCGTAGGTAAATCACTTGTTACTTCTATGCTTGCAACCGCAATGCAGGTTAAGGGCAACGCCTGCGCCGTTATGGATGCCGACATCACAGGCCCTTCAATTCCAAAAGCTTTCGGTGTTAAAGGCCCTGCTATGCAGAATGAAATGGGTCTTATCCCTGCAAAAACAAAAACAGGCATTGAGGTTATGTCAATCAACCTTTTGCTTGAAAGTGAAGAAGCTCCCGTTATCTGGAGAGGTCCTGTTATTTCAGGGGTTATTCAGCAGTTCTGGACAGAGGTTTTCTGGGGCGATGTTGATTATATGTTTATTGATATGCCTCCCGGAACAGGTGACGTTCCCCTCACCGTTTTCCAGCAGATACCCGTTGACGGAATTGTTATTGTTACCACTCCTCAGGATTTGGTTACAATGATTGTTAAAAAGGCAGTTAATATGGCTCAGATGATGAATGTTCCCATTCTCGGTATTGTTGAGAATATGAGCTACATTGAGTGCCCCGATTGCGGAAAGAAAATTTCTGTTTTTGGTGAAAGCAAGCTTGACGAGGTTTCAAAAGAGCTTGATATTCCTGTTCTTGCGAAGCTCCCCATCAAGAGCAAAAACGCAGAGCTTATTGACAAAGGTGCAGTTGAGCTGGCAGAGTTTGAAGAAATCAATCAGGCAGCCGACAAAATCGCAGAAATGCTTAAATAAAAAAACACACGGGTCGAAAAATTCCGACCCGTGATTTTTTGTGTTAAATTAAAGTGTAACTTCTTTTCTCTCGTCTGATGAACGGTAAATGCCATCCATAATCTTTGAAGTAAGCACAGCCCTGTCAATTGTGGCTCTGTTTGGTGTGTGAGTGAAGCAGGCATCAACAAATGAATCAATTTCAGTTTTATAGAAATCGTCCATTCTGAAATCGTGATTTTCTTCCACAAGGTCGCCGTCTCTTACGGTGTAAAAACGGAAATATCCGCAATAATCAAGACGGACACCGCCCTTATCGCCCATAAAGTCGATATATGTTTCTTTAACGCCGATATTCTGTGCCCAGGCACCGTTGAAAGAAATTGTGGGGCCTTCTGTACGGATAATGCCTGTTACGGAATCGTCAACATCATAAGTGCCGTTTTCAATATCGGCTGAATCCTCAGCCCACATATCGGTGTAAGCATAATTTTTCATATCCTTACCCAATTTGCAGAATGCCTGACCGCTTGCTGTAAGAGGCTTGGGGTCACCGCAGCAATACATAATCAAATCAAGATAATGAACGCCCCAGTCAATAAGTGCACCGCCGCCTGAGCAAGCCTTTTTGGTGAAATCTCCGCCAAGGCCGGGAATTGAACGGTGAGCTCTGAAAGAAGCATAAACGTGGAAAACCTCACCCAGGTCGCCTCTTTCAATCATCTTTTTAATTCTGTTAACTGAATCGTGGAAACGGTTAACAACACCGATTGAAAGAATTTTATCTTCCTCTTTTGCAACCTTCTGCATTTCAAGAGCTTCTGAAAGAACTCTTGCTGCAGGTTTTTCACAAAGAACGTCTTTGCCTGCACGCATAAAATCTATTGAAATAATTGAATGGAAATCATTATGAGTGCAGACTGAAACTGCATCAATATCGTCATTGTTTACAATCTCTTTGTAATCATAAACTGCTTTGCCGCAACCGTATTTTTTAACAGCTGCATCTGCCCTTTCGGGAATAATGTCGCAGAAATATCTGATTTCAACATTTTCATTTGTAAGATAGTTGGGAATATGAGCGTGGTTTGCAATATTTCCGCAACCGATGATTGCTACTCTTAATTTTTTCATTTTAGTTTCCTCCCGGACTTAACTGTATTCCTTAATCCTTTTAAGGATTTTAATAACGTTTGAAACAAACACACCTGTTACAAGCACGCCTGCGACAGTCATTGTGCCTGCATAAAGCATATCTATTTTATTGCCGAAAAAGTTTATGGGGTTGCCGCCGTAAGCAAAAATTGAGCAATAAATTCCAAGAAGAAAAATACCTAAACCTACAACGCCAACAGGAAAAACCGCATTTAAAATCTGCTTTGTTTTATACTCTTTCTTAACTTTTTCGTCATTAAAAACTTCTTTATAGCTGACCGCTTTGCCCCCTGCAACCTCTGCCTTGTAGCCTACAAAAATTGCATCCTCGTGCAAAGTGTCAAAAAGTCTCGCCGTGTTGGTAAGAGTTACTACCGTCTTTGATGAAATCGGCTCAATTTCAAACTCTCCCCTGAGCTGAATATGACTGGCAGGGGTTGCATCCTCCTCATAAATGGGAAGCTTTTTCTTTGCCTGCTTTGTCATTTCAGGGATTCTTTTTCTCTTCACAACAAGAGAGAAGCTGCCGTCAGATTCAAAAACCGCATCTTCACCGTTGAGAATTTCAGTTTCTTTACCGAAGCAAGTGATTATAATATCGTCTTCGGTTCTGTTTTCTATTTTAATTGCCATGGTGCACCTGCTTTCCAAATGCAATTATACACAATGTTTTTATTAAAAGCAAGAAAAAGCGACCTGAAAACAGGCCGCTTTTAAAAATTCAATTAGTCAACTGTAACTGTACCGTCTTCTTCGATGGTGATTTTCATTCCGTCTTTAACATAGTTAAGGAATTCGTCACCGAGACAGTCGATAACGGGCATGGGGTTATCGGTCCATACAGCGCCGATAACAGCACCTGCAGCAGCAAGTGAGTCAATGTGCTCTGAGAAAAGCATACAAGCAGGGTTTCTCTCCATAACCTTTGCGCAGTAAAGAACCATACCGCCTGTTGTTGAACCGATTGTCTGAGGAAGGCAAAGAGCTGTGCCTACCATTGGCTTGCCGTAAAGATCAGCGTTGTTCTGGTCGCCGCATTTTGCCTGCTTGTCACCAAACTGAAGTGCATTCTGGAAAGAAGCAAGTGTGTTGAAACCGCCGTGAGAAACAAGAGCATCAGCTGTGCATTTACCTGCTACAACAGGTCTACCTTTAAACTGTTTCATCTTACTTTGCCTCCTTTGTAATGATGTCAAGAATTTCAGCGCTTGTGTAATAGCGTGAAGTTGTGTATGTTCTGAGCTTATTGGAGTTTGTGATTACGGGCATCTTCTTAGCAAGAGGATTGTTCATATACATAAGAGGACAGATGTAGCTGAGAATAACGCCTGTATCCTTAAGCTTTTGAGCATAAGGTGTTTTGTTAAACTCTTCAATAACTGCGGGAGCAGCTGTGAAAACTGTGGGGATTGAAACCTTCTTGAGGCCGTTTTTCTTAAGACCTGCAACAACGTTATCAGTCCACTCAACAAGCTGAGCGTGTGAAAGATGGGGGCAGCCTACGAAGCAAAGCTTCGGTGTTGCGTTCTTATCTTTCCACATAACAGGATAGCTTGCCTTAACTCTTTCAAGTTCTGCGTCGTCAATAACATAAACCTGTGCGCCCTCTGTGATAAGGCTTTCGCCCTGCTCAACTGCTTCGGGAGTAAGATTTTCAATATGATAAAGACCAACAGCACCGTTTGAAGCTGTTGCAGCACCGAAGTCTTTAAGATATGCCTTAGTGTCACCGTCAAGAGTTGTGCCGATCCACTTATCAAGACCCTTAACAAAAGGAACATCTTCCATAACCTTCATACCGATAGCTGAACCGAGAACCTGAGCTTCAGGCTTTTTGGTTGTTTTAACTTCGATAATCCAGGTAGCTTTTCTGCCTTCATCAGTAACAAGACCGAAATAAGGAACCTTGCCGACGATTGAGCCAAAAAGCTCGATGATACCTGAGTTACGATTACATCTTGCGCCGAGAACAGAGTTAGCGTAAACAACAGCTGAAGACTCTGCCCAGGAGAGAACCTCACCTTTGTTGGGGATGTTACCTACTTCGTCCATATAGCAGGTACAGGTGTATGATTTGTCATCAACAAGGCCGAGCTTACGAAGCTGAGCGTCGTAATTATCCTGCATAGAATACATAAACTTGTTGAAAACGATATTTTTTAAGAAGCTTGAGGGAACCTTTGGGTCAACGGGCTTGGGGTCAACTGAGAATTTCTGAGCTGAAAGAGCGTTGCCATCAATAAGCTTATCCATAAGATCATAAACAGGGCTCATAACCTTAAGGCCGAAGCTTGTAACAAGGTGACCCATTTTGCTTGTTACGGGAACCATTTTGGTTGCACCGAAAGCATCACCGTACATAACAAGGGTTTTCATAACCTTTGCCATTGCCTCACCCTTGGAACCGTTGAGAATTTCAACTTCATCGGGGGTGAGCTGCATATTGTAGTTCATAGTATTACCTCCTATGTTTTAACGCTCGTTTACACGGGCATTTTAAGTCACTGATAATTATACACTTTTAAAAAATTATAATCAATAGTTTTTGTTAATTTTTTGTCGAAGAATGAATCTGCAGATATTTTAAATAAGGCTCGCAACAGCTTTGTGCAATTCTTCTTTAATAAGCTGATGACCTGCAGAGGTGGGATGTATGCCGTCAACGCTCCAATATCTTGTGTCCCCGTCAGATGAAACCTTATCAAACTCTTCCTGAAGGGGTACAAAGCTTAAATTATATTCTTCGGCTATTTCTTCAGATACTTTCGCAAGCTTTCTCACTTCGGTATTAAATCCGTCCCATAATTTTTCTGTGGCAGAGCCTTTTAAAACAAACGGCTCTAAAATTATAATTTTTATCTGAGGCAGACTTTCCGTAATTTCATCAATAAGCATTTTATAAATCTTTTTGAATTTTTGAGGGCCAACGCCACAGCCCATTGTCAGCTCGTGAGAAACATCGTTGACACCTATGAGAATTGACATATAATCAGGTTTCAGATTTATTATATCTTCCTTGATTCTTGCATAAATATCGGTAATTCTGTCCCCGCTGTCACCACGGTTGATAAATTTAATTTCGCCCTTACGATATCTTTCAATCTCTGCAGCAAGAAGGAATGCATATCCGCATCCTAAGCCGAAATTATCCTGATTATCGTCAACTCTGTTGGCATCTGTTATTGAATCACCTTGAAACAAAAAAGTTTTCATTTCAGAATATCTCCTTTTAGTTATGCTGTTATCCGAATTTGCTTTATCCAGTTTATTGTATCACATTTTAAATATAAAATAAAGCCGTCTTCGTTTTTATGATAACGGAAAGATTCTCCTGATTTTGACTACCCCTCCGTCATTTTTTTGAAAATGCCACCTCCCCTGACAAGGTGAGGCTTGTTACATAAAGCCCGTAGGGGCTGCCATTGGCAGTCCGTTTCAATAGCTTTAATTTGACGGACGCCCGATAGGCGCCCCTACGATACCGACAATAACAAAAGCTGCCCCGAAGGACAGCTTTATTTAATCTTATTTTAATATTTCGCAATTTCGACAAACCTCGGATATGCCTGTTTCCAATCTTCGGCATTTTCGGGGTTATATACTTTAAGGTTTTCGCTGTCGGCAACTGCCTGACGGGCGTGGGGCACGTCTTTAATTGTTCCGTCAGACATAAACTGAACGGCAACGTTACCCATAACCGTTGCTTCAATAGGACCTGCTTTAACTGTTCTGTCGCAGGAATTTGCAGTCATCTGACAAAGAAGTCCGTCTTTTGTTCCGCCGCCGATAACGTGGATTACAGGATAATCCTTGTTTGTGCAGTCACAAAGCTTTTCAAAAGTGAGGCGGTATTTCATCGCAAGGCTTTCATAGATGCAGCGCATAATTTCGCCAACGCTCTGAGGAACATACTGACCTGTCTTTTTACAGAATTCCTGAACTCGTCTGGGGATATTGCCCTGTGGAGTAAACTCAGGAGCATCAGGGTCGATAAAGCATTTAAACGGCTCCTCTTTAAGAGCAAGCTTTTCAAGCTCGGCATAAGAATAATCTTTACCTTCACGCTGCCACTGACGGCGGCTTTCCTGAATAAGCCACAAGCCGATAATATTTTTAAGAAGACCGATGGTTCCGTCAATTCCGCCCTCGTTGGTGATGTTGATTTTAAGTGAAGTTTCATCAACAATGGGGGTTTTAAGCTCTGTGCCGAAAAGTGACCATGTTCCTGAAGAAAGGAATGCAAAATCACCCTCGGGGCAAGGAACAGCAGTAATAGCAGACTGAGTATCGTGACCGCAGACTGAAATTACGGGAACCTTTTCAACGCCCAGCTCTTCGCAGATTTCATCGGTAAGCTCACCGAGAACCGTGCCCGGCTGAACAAGAGGAGCAAAAAGACTTTCAGGAATATCAAAAGCTTCAAGAAGCTCCTTTGACCAGGTGCGGCTTTCAATGTCAATAATCTGTGAGGTTGAAGCTATTGAATATTCAGCACACATTTTACCTGTTAAAAAGTATGCAAGCAAGTCAGGCATAAAGAGCATTTTATCAGCTCTTTCAAGAAGCTCGGGTCTCTGACGGCGCAAAGAAATGAGCTGAAAAAGAGTGTTTAGCTCCATAAACTGAATGCCTGTGATTTTATAAAGCTTTTCTTTAGGGATTGTTTTGAAAGCTTCTTCAACAAGACCTGCTGTTCTGGGGTCGCGGTAATGAACGGGGTTTTCAAGGAGTCTTCCGTCTTTGTCAATAAGACCGAAGTCAACGCCCCAGGTATCAATACCGATCGAGTCAAAGCCGCCTGCAATTTTAGCTTTGACAATACCCTGCTTAATCTCGTGCAAAAGACGAAGAACATCCCAATAAAGAGTTCCGTTTACCTTAACAGGGTCATTTGAAAAACGGTGAACCTCCTGCAGAGAAATTTTTCCGTTTTCAAAAGAGCCGATAATAGCTCTTCCGCTGGAAGCACCAAAGTCAAAAGCAAGAACTTTTTTCATAATCTCACCTTATTCGATAACTACGCCTTTCTGGAGAATAACGTTGGCATAAATTGCTGTTTCGCCTGTTGCAATAATAGCATAGGCATTTTTTGCTCTTGTGTAAAAAGCAAAGCGCTCAATAAGCTCAATTTCTTTTTCGCCTTCGTTTTTCTCGATAATCTGTTTGTACTCTTCCCAGATGGGAGGACGGTTTTCACTATCGTCATTATCCATAAGAGAAACAGGAGTTTTAACATATGTATCAAGAGGCATAAGCTTGAGAATTGCATCAAGAATTTCGGGTACACCGTGACCGTCAAGGCGAACAAGTCTTTTTGCATTAGCTGCTGCGGGGAAATTGCCGTCACCGATAACGATAGTGTCACCGTGACCCATTTCCATAAGTATTTTTAAAAGCTCGGGTGAGAGAATTGATGGTACATTTTTAAGCATAATTACAAAGTCCTTTCTTAATTGGAATACATCTCATACATACTCGCATAGATTCCGCCTTTAGCAACAAGCTCTTTGTGGTTGCCCTGCTCCTCTATGCCGTTTTTGGTAAGCACAAGAATATTATCTGCATTCTTAATAGTAGTCAATCTGTGAGCAATTGTCAAGGTTGTTCTGCCTTTTGACAGCTCTTCAAGGGATTTTTGTATCAATTTTTCGCTTTCATTATCCAAAGCTGAGGTAGCTTCATCAAGAATAAGAATAGGCGGATTTTTCAGGAACACTCTTGCAATAGACACTCTCTGCTTCTGACCACCTGAAAGCTTGACACCACGCTCACCTACATAAGTATCATAGCTGTTTTCAAGCTCTGTGATAAATTCGTGAGCGCCTGCCTTTTTAGCGGCTGCAATAATTTCTTCATCAGTTGCATCCTGCTTGCCGTAAGCAATGTTTTCTTTGATCGTGCCTGAGAAAAGATAAACATCCTGCTGAACGACACCGATGTTTTCACGAAGTGAAGAAAGAGTGAATTCGTTGACATCAATTCCGTCAACGGTGATTCTGCCCTCTTTGATTTCATAAAATCTGGGAATAAGATTGCAGATCGTAGTCTTACCGCCGCCTGACGGACCCACAATTGCAACATTCTGCCCTTTGGGGATGTGAATATTTACATCGTGAAGTACATCCTCAAGCTTTTCAGAATAAGCAAAGCTTACGTTTTCAAAGCGGATGTCACCCTCAACCGTTTCAATATCACGGGCGTTGGGGTTATCAATATCTTCAGGCTTAACATCCATAATTTCAGTGAAACGCTCAAAGCCTGTCATACCTCTCTGGAACTGTTCGCTGAACTGAATAATCTGCCTGATACTTCCCAGAAGGGTTGAAACCATAAGCAGATATGCAGTAAGGTCGGCAGGTTCAATTTCATCGTTCATTATAAACAATGCGCCTACACACACAACCATAATATACATAAGTCCGTCAAAAAATCTGACCGTTGTGTGGAAACCTGCCATACTGAAATATGCTGAACGCTTGACTGAGAAAAACCTGCGGTTATTTTTGCCGAATTTTTCTTTTTCAACGTCTTCATTTGCAAAGGATTTTACAACACGGATGCCCAGAAGTGTATCTTCAACCCTTGCGTTGATTTCACCAAGCTCGTGGCGTTGCTGTTTAAACGCCTTCTTCATTCTTTCACGGAAGGTTTTTGAAACGATCACCATAAGCGGCACCATAATAAACATTACAAGCGTAAGCTTAAGGTTGATACTGGCAAGGTAAGCAAAAGAGCCGATAAATTTCAGCGAAGCAATAAAATATTCTTCAGGGGCGTGGTGGGCAAACTCTGCAATATCAAAAAGGTCAGACGTTATTCTTGACATAAGCTGACCGATTTTTGTGTTGTCATAATAAGAGTAAGGAAGGGTCTGTAAGTGAGCAAACATATCGCGGCGCATGTCTGTTTCCATCCGTGTGCCCATAATGTGACCGCCCGCTGCCATATAATAGTTGGCGGCACTGTCAAGAACACGTAAAAAGAGATAAAAGCCTGCAACCTTACCGATATATGCAAGGGTGAGCATAGAAGGGTTGTTAATGCCTATCTCAGTTATATTACGGGCAATAACGGGAAGCGCCAGCTCACACACAACCGTGAACATTGCGCACACAAGGTCAAGCACAAGATACCAACCGTATTTTTTGTAATAAGGTATAAATCTTTTCAAAAGCACTGTGCTTTTGGTTTTTCTTTTTTCTTCGGGCATAATATCCCTCCTTGAAATTCAATATTCCATATTGTAACATATACGATAGAAAAATTAAAGAAGATACTTGAAAAAGTTAAACAAATTTGATTTAATTTAGATATATTATTTTTGGGGGAATTTTCTATGTTTGCCAAAGTAAACAGCATGGGGCTTTTCGGTATGGATGCTTTCTCGGTTGAAGTTGAAGCAGATTTATCTCAGGGACTTCCCAAGTTTGAGATAGTAGGTCTGCCTGACACAGCTGTAAGCGAAGCTAAAGACAGAGTCCGTTCAGCTATTAAAAATAACGGCTTCACTTTCCCCGTGAGCCGTATAACCGTTAACCTTGCCCCTGCTGACACCCGTAAAGAAGGCCCCCTGTATGACCTTGCGATTTTCGCGGCGCTGCTTGTTGCAACAGGTCAGATACGCTCTTGCACCGATGAATACGCTTTTCTGGGTGAACTTGCACTCAACGGTCAGATTCGTAAAGTGAACGGCGTTTTGCCTATGGTTATCAGAGCGAGGGATTCCGGCCTTAAAGCTGTTTTTGTTCCTAAAGAAAACGCCCTTGAAGGCTCGGTTGTAAAAGGCATTGATGTTTTACCTGTTGAGCACGTTTTTCAAGTGGTAAACCATATTCACGGTGTTGAAAAAATTTCCCCCTGTATTCCTCAGGCAAACAAATCTGAGTCATTAAGATTTGCCCCCGATTTTGCCGACGTAAAAGGACAGCTTGAAGCAAGACGCGCCCTTGAAGTAGCTGCCGCAGGCGGTCATAATGTTATTATGCTCGGCCCGCCCGGTTCAGGTAAAAGTATGCTTGCAAAAAGACTGCCTTCCATTCTTCCGTCTATGACTTTTGAAGAAAGCCTTGAAACAACAAAGATTTATTCTGTTGCAGGTGCACTTGACGATAATATTTCTCTCATTACCGAAAGGCCGTTCCGTTCACCTCACCATTCAGTTTCACCTGTTGGTCTTTCAGGCGGCGGAACAGGCAAAACTCTTCGCCCCGGTGAGGTTTCATTGGCTCACAACGGAGTTCTTTTTCTTGACGAATTACCCGAATTCAACAGAAATGTTCTCGAAGTATTACGTCAGCCGTTAGAGGATGAAAAAATTGTGATTTCACGAGTTATGGGAACAGTTTCTTACCCCTGCTCCGTTATGCTTGTGTGCGCAATGAACCCCTGCCCCTGCGGTTTTTACGGTCACCCCTCCAAAGCGTGTACCTGCCCCAAGGGTGCGGCGCAGAAATATCTTTCACGTATTTCAGGTCCGTTGCTTGACAGAATTGATATCCACATTGAAGTGCCGCCGGTTGATTTCGATAAACTCTCTGACACAGAAAAGGGCGAAAGCTCTGAGGCTATCCGTCAGCGTGTTGACTTCGCAAGAAAAATTCAGCAGCAAAGGCTTCAGGGAACAGGCGTCACAAGTAACGCCCATATGCCCGCAGGTCTTACAAGAGAGCTTTGCAGACCTACCGACAAAGCAATGGAACTTCTCGAAAACGCATTCCGCCGACTTGGTCTCTCGGCAAGAGCGTATGATAAAATTCTTCGTGTTTCACGCACAATCGCAGACCTTGACGGCAAAAATGATATTGAGCCTAAACACATTGCCGAAGCAATTCAATACCGTTCTCTCGACAGAAAATTCTGGGAAAGAACATAATAAAACGCAGGAGCCGAAACTCCTGCGTTATTTTTATATTACATACTTTCGGGAACTGTGATCTTAAGCATTTCAAGAACGTTTTTAACAGTATCTCTTACACAGGCGCAAAGATAAATTCTTGCCTGCATAAGGCTTTCATCGTCACACTGAACTCTGCAGGAATTATAGAACTTATGGAAAAGTGTTGCAAGCTCAACAACGTATCTTGTGATTCTTGCAGGGTCATAATTCTTGGCAGCAGTCACAATTTCGCTTGTGAGTGAAGCAAGGTGGCGGATAAGCTCTTTTTCTTCCTCAGCTACAAGAAGCTTAAGGTCTTCAACAGTGCAGTCTTTAACTTCAATGCCGTCAGCAGCAAGCTTTTTGAAAATACTGCAGATTCTTGCGTGAGCATACTGGCAATAATAAACGGGGTTCTTTGAGCTTTGCTCAACTGCAAGGTCAAGGTCAAATTCCATCTGTGATCCCGGTTCTCTCATATTAAAGAGGAAGCGAACTGCATCAATCGGAATTTCTTCAAGCAAATCAACAAGGGTGATAGCCTTACCTGTTCTCTTTGACATTCTTACAACCTCACCGTCACGGGTAAGACGGACAAGCTGCATAAGAATAACCTTTAATTTATCTCCGCCTACGCCGATAGCATCAAGAGCGCCCTGCATTCTTGCAACGTGACCGTGATGGTCTGCGCCCCAGATGTCAATAGCTGTGTCAAACTTTCTCACTTCAAGCTTGTTTCTGTGATAAGCGATATCTGCTGCGAAGTATGTGGGAATACCGTTAGCTCTGATAAGAACATCGTCTTTTAATTCAAGCTTGTCGATTTCTTCCTGAGTTTTACCTGCTGCAAGAAGCTTCTTTGTCTGAATTTCTGTGTTTTTATACCACAAAGCGCCGTCTTTTTCATAGGTATAACCGTTCTTTGTGAGAAGGTCAATAGTGTCCTTAACCTCACCGCCGTTGTGAAGAACACTTTCTTTAAACCAGGTGTTATACTCAATACGGTATTTTGTAAGGTTATCTTTCATTGCCTGAATGTTTTTGGGAAGCGCAAACTCTGTAAGCGCTGCTCTTCTTTCTTCCTGAGTAGCGTCAATATATTTATCGCCGTAGGCATCGGCAAATTCCTGAGCTCTTACTTTGATATCTTCACCGTGATAGCTGTCCTCAGGGAGTTCAACTGCATCTTCACCTTTATAAATCTGCTGATATCTGATATCAAGTGAAAGAGCAAATTTTTCAATCTGATTGCCTGCATCGTTGATGTAAAACTCTTTTTCTACATCAAAGCCTGCATAGTCAAGCACGGCAGCAAGGCAGTCACCCAAAGCGCCGCCGCGGGCGTTACCCATATGCATAGGGCCTGTTGGGTTGGCTGAAACAAACTCAACGTTTATTCTCTCACCCTTGCCGTAATCTGAACGTCCGTAGTCTTTGCCTTTTGCCTTAACATCCATAAGAATTGCAGCATAATAACCGCCGTCAAGGTAAAAGTTAAGAAAACCGGGACCTGCACATTCGCAACGTGCAAAATATGTACCTTCAAGAGAAATGTTTGCAACAATTGCATCTGCAATTTTTCTCGGCGCACTTCTTAACTCTCTTGCCCAAGCCATAGCCGCATTGGTGGAAAAATCACCGTTTGCGCTGTCTGCAGGAATTTCAACATTGAAAGCTGTCTGAGGAACAAGGCTAACCTCGCCCTTTTCACAAGCTTTTGTTATAGCTGCCATAACGCATTCGCGAAGCTGTGACTGAACCTGATTAACAATATAGCTCATTTTTTATCTACCTCTTTTATAGTTATCGTCAATTGATTTTCACTCAGATGCTCACCGCCTGCTGACAGAGAATAGCTGAAGCTCAGCTTACCTCCCGGTCCGGTTACGTCTGATTTAACTTCATTTCCAAAAACACCTAAATCCATAATACCCACAGGTGTGGCGTAAGCGCAGGTGTGACACTTGCCTTTTTCAATAATCATGTCTGTTGTAAGAGCGCCCTTTCGGTGCATCGTCACCTTTTGCCCCTCAACGGTAAGGGTAACATAACAGCCTTCATACCCTTCCCCTGATTCTTTATAACGGATGGTGTACGAATCCTGACCGTAAGTGAAATTGCCCTGAACGGAATTTTCGGCACTTTCTTTGTCTCCGTCAATAATGTGAGTATCTTTAATAGTTATAATGCACTTCATTTTTCCCACTTCTCAAAAGCAAAGCAGATAAGCTTATCAACAAGCTCTGCATACGGCACACCTGCTGCGGCAAACAGCTTTGAATACATACTGATTGATGTGAAGCCGGGAATTGTATTGGGTTCATTGAGCATCACTGCACCGTCACTGTGACGCACAAAAAAATCAACTCTTGCAAGACCGCTGCAGCCGAGAGCTTTATAAGCATTGACTGCGGCTTTTCTTACTTCCTCAGCCTTTTCTTCAGAAAGGCGGGCAGGGATATAAAGATTACTTGCTGAATTTATGTATTTCGCATCAAAATCATAAAAATCGTTACAAGCTTCAACTTCACCCACAACTGAAGCCACGGGTTCGTCGTTGCCCATTACGGCAACCTCTACCTCGGCACCAACAACACCCTCTTCAAGAACGAGCTTTGAATCTTCTTTAAAAGCTTTGAGAATTGCTTCGTCAAGACTCTTTGCGTCTTTTGCCTTGCTTACTCCCACAGATGAACCTGCATTGGCAGGTTTAACAAAAATCGGAAATCCCAGATATTCCTCTGCCTTTGCAAGAATTGAAGAAGACTCTTTTTTATAATCATATTCTTTAACGCCTAACCATTTTGCCTGGGGAATACCTGCAGCATCGGCAAGGGTGTTGGTGTACACCTTATCCATACAGCAAGCCGAAGCTATCATATCGCAGCCCACATAGGGAATATCTGCCAGCTGAAGCATACCCTGAATTGTGCCGTCCTCACCGTTTTTGCCGTGAAGAACAGGGAAAACAACGTCGATTCTGATTTTTTTCATTTCACCGCCAAAAACGATAATGCCGTGGTCTTCTCGTGAAAGAGAAATTGTTGCAGGGGTGATTTTTTCTTTATCTGAAAGCCATTTATCTTCGGGAAGAAGAGAAACATCGCCCTCATAAAGAAACCATTCGCCCTCTTTGGTGATACCCATAAGAACAGGCTCATATTTATCTCTCGGAATGTTTTCAATAACCGACTTTGCTGAAATCAGCGAAATATCGTGTTCACTTGAAACACCGCCGAAAAGAACAAGAACTTTTTTCATTATTTTCGCCTCTTTCAATTATGCTTCAAAAAATTTAAGGAACGCTTTTTTAGCCATATAAACATCCAGCTTTGATACAACCTCATAAGGTGCGTGCATTGAAAGCACCGGAACACCAACGTCAACCACATCAACACCCATATTAGCTATATACTTTGCAACGGTTCCGCCGCCGCCTTCATCAACCTTACCAAGCTCACCTAACTGCCAGTTTACTTTGCCGTTATCAAAAATTCTTGCAACCTCACCAACATATTCAGCGCTTGCGTCAGATGTGCCGCCCTTTCCGCCTGAGCCTGTGTATTTAGTAACAACAATGCCCTTGTTGATGAACGATGCATTCATCGGGTCAAGCACGTGAGCAAAGGTGGGGTCAAAGGCTGCATTAACATCAGCAGAAAGACACTTTGATTTTGAAAGAACATCTCTGCCCATCAGGCCCTCTGCTCTGCCGAGGTCAGCAAGGAAATAACGAAGATAATCTGACTGAAGACCTGTGTTGCCGTCAGAACCTGTTTCTTCCTTATCGGTAAGAACGGTAACAGCTGTGTATTCGGGTGCACCGTCAAGCTCAAGGATAGCCTGCAATGCAGGGTAAGCACAAACACGGTCATCGTGGCCGTAACCGCCGATCATACTGCGGTCAAAGCCTATATCTGAAACGGGCATTGCAGGAACAGCCTCAAGCTCGGCTGTAAGGAAATCTCTTTCAACAATGCCGTATTTTTCATTGAGAATTTTCATAATATTAAGCTTTACAAGCTCACTGCCTGAGTCGCTATTAAAGGGAAGTGAGCCGATAAGAATGTTAAGCTCTTCGCCTTTGATGATTTCACGGGCATTTCTTTCCATCTGGCTTTTTGCAAGGTGGGGAAGAAGGTCTGTTATAACAAATCTTGGGTCACCTTCATTTTCACCGATATTAACATTCACAACGCTGCCGTCTTTTTTAACAACAACACCGTGAAGTGAAAGAGGAATGGCTACCCACTGATACTTTTTAACACCGCCGTAATAGTGTGTTTTTAAAAGAGCCATCTCTTTATCCTCATAAAGAGGGTTCGGCTTAAGGTCAAGGCGCGGTGAATCAATATGCGCAGCGGCAATTCTTACGCCCTCGCCGACACTCTTTTTACCCATAACGGCAAGAATGACTGCTTTGTTTCGGTTAAGATAATAAATTTTGTCACCCTGTTTGTATGCTTTTGTTTTATCAAACTCTTCAAAACCGTGTTCTCTTGCAACGGCAACAGTATACTCTGCAGCCTTACGCTCTGTTTTACATTCGTTAAGGAATTTTTTATATCCTTCACAAAAATCAAATGCAACCTGCATCTCAGCGTCGTCAATCACCTTTGCTGTGTGCTGATTTTCCATAAAGAGTTCTTCTTTCAGAAGCTCAACCTGTGTTTTTTCATTTGACATAATAATTCCTCCCTGATTAAAATTTTGTTCCCATATGTCGAATATTGCTTCATTATATGTTTAAATAAAAATTTTTCATTTTCTCTTTGCGACAAGATTTTTTTGCCTTCAACATTAAAATATATCCGAAAGGTCGATTTCGCCGCCGTTGTTTTCAATAACAATATCAGCAATTCCTCTATAGTATTGCTCATCAGGCTGGGCTTTTATTCTTGTCATTGCCTGCTGAATTGTGATTGAATCTCTTTTAATAATTCTTTCCAGACGGACATTCTCTTCTGCCACAACAACAATAACCTTTGAACAGTAGTGATACAATTCGCTTTTTGAAAGAAGCGCGGCATCAACAACAAAAACAGGAAATTTATCTTTCTCATTGATAATCTGCTGTGATACCTCACGGGTAATTGCAGGGTGGGTTATGGAATTAAGCGCTTTTCTGCCCTCTTCGGAAGCAAAGGCTTTCTGCGCGAGAGTTTTTCGGTCCAAGCTTCCGTCCGAAAGAAGAATTTCTTCACCGAAAGCCTTCACAAGTTCAGGCAAAACAGGTGAATCTTTTTCCACCACTTTTCGGGCAACAAGGTCACAGTCTATAACCTGCCAGCCTTTTTTTATAAGCTCATTTGCTACAGTGGTTTTACCTGCACCCGTCTGACCCGTAAGGCCGTAAATCAACGGCATTTCTATCACTCTGAATGCCGCCGCACGAATAAGACGATTGTAAACGGCAAGCCCTACTCCGTGGGGGTCGGGGCGTCTTACAAAAATACGCTTTGCACCTTGTGAGTCAAGCTCTCTTAAATGTGAAAACAGGTTATGTGCCTGCTCTTCCGGAGAACTTTCTTTGCCGTAGCTTACCGCGTTTACGGAAAGCTTATCTTCTTCACCGCTGAAGCAAAGAGCGTAGTCGCCCTCTTTTTTATTTGTTTCAACATAACATTTAAAAGACGGAAATTCGCCCTTGATAATATATACCTGAGCTTCAGGGGAATAATGCTTATATTTCATACCGGGCGAAGCGGCAACCGCGCCCTCGGGTAACTCTTCAAGCACGGCAGGATTGATTTCGATATGACCGATAACACTTTCAATCTGCTCGGGTGTAATTCCGCCGGGGCGAAGAAGCATAGGTACTTCGGTAGCAAGGGTAATAACCGTAGACTCAACACCCACACTGCTTTCACCACCGTCAACAATTGCCTGAATTTTGCCGTTCATATCATCAATAACATGCTGCGCCTTTGTGGGGCTGGGAAGCCCTGACGAATTGGCACTGGGTGCCGCAAGCGGAACACCTGCCTGCCTGATGATAGCTCTTGCAACCGGGTGTGACGGCATACGCACGGCAACAGTTTCAAGACGCGGACAAACCTCTTTGGGAACAATATCTGACTTGGGCAGAATAATTGTCAACGGGCCCGGCCAGAAAGCGTCAGCAAGAGCCTTTGCTTTGTCAGGAAAAGAAGTAACGAGAGGATATATCTCTTCAATTTCACTTATGTGAACAATCAACGGATTATCGTTAGGTCTTCCCTTTGCTTTAAATATGCTGTTTACAGCATCAGGGTCAAGGGCATTTGCGGCAAGACCGTACACCGTTTCAGTGGGTATGGCCGCAAGACCGCCGTTACGAAGAATCTCTGCCACAGCTTCGATTTCATCTGATTGAGTTGTCTTGTTTATTTTGTAAATTTCTGTTTTCATTGTGAATCAGCTTTCAGTTTTTCTGCTGTGTCGGCAGTAATAAGAGCATCAATTATCTCGTCAAGGTCACCGTTAAGAATTGCCTCAAGCTTATAAAGTGTAAGCCCGATTCTATGGTCACTGACTCTGCCCTGAGGGTAGTTATATGTGCGGATTCGCTCACTGCGGTCACCTGTACCTACCTGAGCTTTTCTTTCACCAGCGATTTCATTATTCTGCTTTTCACGCTCGGCTTCAAGAATTCTTGAGCGCAGAATTTTCATCGCCTTGTCTTTATTTTTGTGCTGGCTTCTTTCATCCTGACATTCAACGATTGTGCCTGTGGGGATGTGAGTAATTCTGATTGCAGACTCAGTTTTATTGATATGCTGACCGCCTGCACCGCTTGAGCGGAAGGTATCTATCTGCAAATCGGCAGGGTTGATTTCAATATCAACATCCTGAGCTTCGGGCAAAACGGCAACAGTAACGGTTGATGTGTGAATTCTGCCCTGACTTTCAGTTTCGGGAACACGCTGAACGCGGTGAACACCGCTTTCAAATTTAAAGCGTGAATATGCACCGTCACCCTCAATCATAAAGCTGATTTCTTTGTAACCGCCAAGCTCTGTGGGGTTTGCAGAAAGAATTTCGGTTTTCCAGCCCTTGGGTTCAGCATACATTGAATACATTCTGAAAAGTGAGTTTGCAAAAAGTGCAGATTCCTCACCGCCTGCACCGCCGCGGATTTCAACAATAACGTTTTTATCATCGTTAGGGTCGCGGGGAAGAAGAAGAATTTTAAGCTCTTCCTGAGCTTTTTCAATAATCTCAGCGTTTTCAGAAAGCTCAAGCTGAGCCATCTCTTTAAACTCTTTATCAAGTCCGCCCTCATCAAGCATCATTTTTGCTTCGTTGTAATCGTTCTGAGCTTTTTTAAGCTCACGGTATTTTTCAACAATAGGGGTCAGGTGTTTTGTTTCCTGCATAAGCTTTTTATATTTTTCAATATCCGACACAATATCAGGGTCGAAAAGCTGAGCATTTATCTGCTCAAATTTTTCTTCTATAGCAGCTAATTTATCAAGCATAATATCTTCCTTTCATTCAAGAATAAGCAGTAAAGGAAAAAGCTACTCCTCAGCCTCTCTGATGATTTTTTTAATATTTTTTTCTATCTTTGAGCGCGGCACCATAACCTCATGGTTACAGCGGATACATTTTACACGAAAGTCCATACCGACTCGCAGTACGTCGAAAATATTTTCTCCGCAGGGGTGATTCTTTTTCATCATCAGCTTATCGCCTACTCTTACATCCACGCAAATGCCCCCATTCTTTATAATCTTTTTTATTATAGCACAAAAGTATATAAAAGTCATCCGTTTTTTATAAATACTTTTAAAGAATATAAAAATAATATTACTGCATATAAATAAAAAACAAGTATCGTATCAACATCAAAATAAAGGTGGTAAAACTTATGACAGCTTTCAGACCAGAAGGTCAGCTTATCCAAGAAAAAACAAATATTCAGGCGATGTCCTCTTCAGCAGCTCTTCACGAGGCTTTTTATCTGGGCACAGTGCTTGAAGGCAGAGCATTGCTCTGTGACAGAAACCATAATCTCAAGGTAGATTTAGGCTGTATGTACGGCATAATCCCTTATACCGAAGGCGCTGTGGGAATCGACAACGGCTCGGTGCGTGACATTGCTCTGATTTCAAGGGTCAACAAGCCTGTTGTTTTCAGAATCATCGGCTTTGACCGTGATGAAAACGGTGAAGAATACGCAGTTCTTTCAAGAAAAAGTGTTCAGCAGGACTGCATTGACAACTATGTTTCTCTTTTGAAGCCCGGTGACGTTATCAAAGCCCGTGTTGCCCATATGGAAAGCTTCGGTGTTTTTCTTGACATCGGTGCTGGTATCAACGGACTTCTTCCAATTGACAGCATTTCGGTTTCCCGAATTCCCCACCCTTCAGTAAGATTCTCAACAGGGCAGATAATAAAGGTTATTGTAAAATCTGTTGACGATATGGGAAGACTGACCTTCAGCCATAAAGAGCTTCTCGGCACGTGGGAACAAAACGCCAGGGAGTTTGCCCCCGGTGAAACCGTGCCCGGAATCGTGCGATCAATAGAAAGCTACGGCATATTTGTTGAGCTTGCGCCTAACCTTGCAGGTCTTGCGGAATATGCCCCCGGTGTTCAGGCAGGAAGCCACGCCGGTGTTTATATAAAAAGCATTGTTCCCGAAAGAATGAAAATCAAGCTTATTATCGTTGATTCTTTTGATGCGGAATATCCCAACCCCAAAATCAGATATTATACCGATTCAGAGCATATTGACCACTGGATTTACTCACCTGACAGGTGCGAAAAGGTTATAGAAAGCGTGTTCTGATGACCTTCATCGACAAAAAATCTCTTCTTTTTCCCTTGAATTTCAAAAAATTTAGTGATATAATTATTGCATAGTTGATATTTTAGGGAAATATCGCAATTTTTTCAGCTTATTAGCGAAATCATTTTTAAGGAGGGATTTTTTTGTCAGCTGATTTACATTGTCACACCAAATTATCCGACGGTTCTATGGGCATTGAGGATATTATTACTCTTGCCGAAAAGAGAGGTCTTTCTACCATTGCAGTTACTGACATAGACTGTATGGCAGGCACAGTTAGAGCTAAAATCATCGGCGAGCGCAGAGGAATTACTGTTATTCCCGGCGTTGAGGTTTCTGCTACAGACAGTGTTACGGGTGAAGAAATCAACATCCTTTGCTATATGTGCGATGCACCTGACAGACTTGAAGGTCTTTGCCACCGCAACCTTGTTGCCCGCAAAAAAGCAGCGCAGTATATGATGCTTAAAGTTGCACAGAAATATCCCATTACACCTAACCTTGTTCTCAGCTGTGCACAGGGTTCAACAAATATTTATGTAACCCATATTATGGCTGCTTTACTTGAAAGCGGTATGACAACTGAAATCTGCGGCGACCTTTATGAGGAGCTTTTCGGCGGTGAAGATCACCCCTTCCTTGTTAAGCCAAAGTTTGAAGACGGCACTGCCGTTATTGATGCTATTCACGAAGCCGGCGGTATTGCAATACTCGCTCATCCCGGCGCATATTCTTCATTTGACATTCTTGACAGGCTCGCTGCTCACGGCCTTGACGGTGTTGAAGTGTGGTGCCCCGAGCACAGTGACGAACAGACCGACTATCTGACCGCTTTTGCTAAAAAGAATAAGCTTTTATCTGTCGGCGGCAGCAATTTCCGCGGCAGATTCAATAAAAAATGTGTTACTCTCGGCTCTTATCAGACACCTGACAAGCAGCTTTCAGAGCTTAACGGCTACAAAGCCAAGCTCAAACGTAAACAGAAAGCATCCGAAAACGCAAATAAATAAGAGGATATTAAAATGAGATCTGATTTTGACGGGGATATTAAAATCTATCAGAAAAAATCCGATATTGAGGCCGGTGAATTTGACGGCCTTGTAAAGGATATTGATTTTCATAAAGCCAACGGCAACACAGCTAAAGCCCAGTTATTAGGCAGGAAATTTGCCGCCATCAGGCCCACTGACGAGGGGCTGGATATTTTACGCGCAGATGACAGACTTGAAAGCGAGTTTTTGTATCAGGCGAGGGTACTTATCACCTTCCTTTGCGGAAGAGTGACAAGGGAAAACGTCAGCGAACCGATTTTGTCTGACCTTATACGAAACTCTATGTATGACGCCCTTAAAGAAAATGAAAACGGCTATTACAAAAACATTGCAGACGGTGCCGCATTCAGCTTTTACCGCCTGGCTCTTAAAAAGAGCACTGACCGCGCAGAAGCTATCGGCGAAGAGTTTGCCAAGCTTTGTTCATGCAAAAATGATAAAAAGCTTATTGAACTTGGCAAAAAGATTTACACTAACACATCTCAATATGCCAAAAAGCTTATTGATGAAAGCGACTTTCAATATTAATTAACAAAAACAGCAGTATCTGAAAAGACACTGCTGTTTTCTTTTTCACTAAAAGTGTTAAACAATTAAAAATTTAATCTTCCATCTGTTTGCCGATGAATGATGCGGCAACCTGCGCCAGCTTCAGCTCTGTGCGGGAAGCGTGAACATTTTCAGAAGAAAGAAAAACCACTGCACCGAGAATGTCACCGCTTGAAATAATCGGCACCGCAATATCTGCCGTGTGAGAAAGGCCGTCAACGGGCATAAGCTGTTGCTCATTTTCTTTCAAAAAGGATGTGCGGCTTTCCATTAACTCTTCAAGAGCCTCACTGATTCTTCGCTCAGCAAATTCACGTTTCGGTGCGCCGGAAACGGAAATCACGTGATCCCTGTCGCAAATGAGCACAGGCATATTCACGCTTCGGTTAAGCACCTCGCAGTATTGGTCCGTGGTGTCGGTCAGCTCACCCACAGGGGAATATTTTTTAAAAATTACTCCGCCCTGCGTGTCGGTAAAAATTTCAAGAGGCGCCCCCTCTTTTATGTGCATTGTTCTGCGAATCTCCTTGGGAATAACCACCCTCCCCAGATCATCGATTCTTCTCACAATACCAGTTGCTTTCATATATACATTTCTCCTTAAATTACAAATTGTGTTGTTATTATCTGTATTTTGAGGAGATTTATACTGCAACAATTTACTTTTTAGGGCGTATATGTTATAATGATTTATAATCAATTATATATGTGAATGGAGCAATAAATATATTGAATGTATTTGAATTATTCAGTACAACAGAACAACCTATAATAGACAAGATAAATAAAGGGATAGAAATAGCTAATAAGCTTTTTAATAACATTTCAAAATCAATTAAATCGTTTCCTGTAGACGGGTTTTTTGAAGTTATTTGTTCTTTTTTTTTGGTTGAAAACCATTATCCACCGTGTTTATATTTAAGCAAAGAACAACAATTAAGTGTTATAGAGTTTTTATCAAATCAAAATAGCCATTCTGTAGAACAGATAATTTTTAGCGCCTATAATGAACAAATTATACAAGAAATGTATAATAATTGGTGCCAGAAAATCAGTGAAAAACGGAGACCTATTCTTTTGGAAGCTATAGATTGCTACATCAATGGCAAATATTATTCTTGTAATGCACTTTTGCTTTCTCAATACGGAGGTATTATTAGAGACAATAATGCGTATTTTATGGACAGTTCGGCAGATGATTTTCTAGAGCGGTTGGAAAAACTAAAAGAAGAGCAAGAAGAACTGATTAAGGAAAAACAAAAAACTGATAAGGCGATATTAGACAAAGATATAAATAGAATCATTAATTCCGAAAAAAACATTGCTCAACGCCATGCAAGAATTAACTTGCAAGGTTCTTTATATGCTTTCGAACAATATTTTACAATATATGTTTATCAAGGCGGCAATATCAGTAAAACAATACTTAATAATGTAGCCAATAGAAACAAAGTTTTACATGGCGATGATTGCACTTTCGGAACTAAGATAAAAGCATTGAAAACAATAATATGCATGGATATGCTGATTAATTTACCCGAAATTCAAACAAAAATTTGGGAGGACAAACATAATGGCTGACATTAAACTTTTTAACATAAAAGGAAAGGTGCAAGAATATCAAAGCGGTACTGTAACACTAGAAAAAGAACTTCAGACCGTAATTGAAAACAATATGGAAACTTTTTTTGGTGTTACATTTCTCGCATCTGAATATCGCACTACCGACGGAGGTAGAATGGACAGTATTGGTATTGATGAAAACCATTGTCCCGTTATTTTCGAATATAAACGCTCTGTAAAAGATAGTGTTATCAACCAAGGATTATTCTATCTCAACTGGCTCCTTGACCACAAAGATAGTTTTAAAGTCCTCGTAATTGAAAAATTAGGATTAAAAGCAGCTGAAAAAATTGATTGGACAATGCCACGTGTTATCTGTGTTGCAGGTGATTTTACAAAATATGATGAATCTGCTATAAAACAAATGAACCGAAATATCAGCTTGATTCGATACAAGAAATTTGGCGATGATCTTTTGATGTTTGAGCAGATTAATGAGAATGTGGCGACCGCTATTTCTGATGTTGAGCCAAGCAACAATCGTAAATCTGTCGATAAAACATTTGAGGAGCAACTTGCTAATGCGGATCAGGCTATAAAAACTCTTTATCAAGACCTAAGCAATTACATATTAAGTTTAGGTGACGACGTTAGTGAAACGCATTTAAAACTTTATTCGGCATTTAAAAAGATTAAAAACATAGTAACTGTTGTTGCATTAAAGAAAAAACTGATATTAAACCTGCCTATTAATGTAGAAAGTGTTACATTTGAAGAAGGTTTTTCAAGAGATGTAACTAATATTGGTCATTGGGGTTGCGGTGCTGTCGAACTACACATTCAATCTGCTTCCGATCTTCAAAAAGCAAAGCCTCTTATTGATCGTGCATACAACGAAAACTAAACTCAAAAGCGGAACAGGAATCTCTGTTCCGCTTTTGATATGTATAAAAACCTCCGAAAACCATAAAATTAGGGGCTTGTGTTCAATGGGGCAAACCGGCGAAAACCATAGTGTTTATGCGCCTTTCAGACGGTTTGCCCTATTATAACACAAGCCTCGATTCTTCTCACAATACCAGTTGCTTTCATATATACATTTCTCCTTAAATCACAAACTGTGATGTTAGTATCTGTAAATTAAGAAGAAATATACCGTAATTATGCCTCAGTTCGTTTTTTATAATTTAAAAAATAGCAAATAATGAAATTTATCAATCCGGATGTAAAAACAATTATTATATCCATAGGAGCAAGGACGATTCCGGGAATACTCTCAAAAATAAATCCTGTACCAAAGCTATATAAATGTCCGTTAAGCAAAAACATTTCGCCGAGATACATAAGAAGTGTCATTACCGAAGCAACAATCGACGGAATCCATTTTGAAACAAGTTTCCCTTTTCCCAAAAGAAATGATCCGACAAACACGCCAACAGTTACACCCAAAAGAACAAAAAATATCGCCATTAACGCTGCAGACAAAGGGGATACTTGAATGCTGCCGTCTCTCCAAAAAGCTGTGAAGCAAGCAAGTATACAAAGGCCAAGGAATGTAACGGAACACGCTGATTGCACGATCAAAGACTTAAGACGCTTGTTTTCACCGCTCTTTATCATCTGGCCAAAGCCATACAAGCTGTTCAGTATTGTAATGATTAACACAACGGAAATAATGTAAAAATGCAGTTTGAATGCAGGGTTATAATCCCCCATCAAAATATCAACTGCGGTTTTTGTCTTGTATGTGGTTACAGTTTCTCCCCATCCCTCCGGCGGAACGTAACACATGTACATCTGCCAATCCTCAAGCTTTGTGACAGTTTCAGCCGTTGACACCACGATTTTCTCCTCAAACAATAACTCCAATCCAAAGAAAACAACTGTTGCAGAAACAGCTCCGCCGACAAATGCAAAGCTCTTAAACACTCTAATAAACAATGGCATTAAGAAAACACCGATTATGATAGCAACGCTGATCGGGGTGTACGGAATAATGTATTTGGGATAGTTCTCCTTCATCACAGTTCCGCTAACAAGCATATCAGTAATCACACGAACACCCATAGATAACGGATAATACGATGCTATCAAAACACCGAGACAAGAAACCAAATAATACCGATTAAACTGCTTGGTTTTCATACTCATACTCCTTTCATCCTGCATTTGTTAGCAGGGCATAGAAAATTGTTCCAATCAATGCGATAAATGCTGCAAGCGAAAGCCAAGTCAACTTCTTAAAGGATAATATGTTCTCGATTCGTGTACGTATTTTTGCACCACCAAAAGCAGATGCAAATACAAAGACTCCTTGTCTGCTTTCTAACAATGATGACGCATAATCTTTGGCGCGATCAGATCCGATCTTTGTAAGAACACGCTCATCGCAAGAAAGTTCGAGATCTGTAAGAAACCTTTTTAAGAACAACCAACTAAGCGGATTGAACCAATGCACTGCAACAATTATAAATGCTATAATTCGCCACAGGTTATCCAAACTGCGTATATGTGTTTTTTCGTGCAATACAATTAATTCAATATCGCTGTCCTTGTAAGGGGCGGGCAAAATGATTTTAGGTTTTACAATACCATACACCGCAGGAGATGCAATTTTCTCCGATAGATAGATATTATCTTTTAAATGAGTTGAATCCTTAACTTCATAAAGTGTCGTAAAATATGTAACAGTCAACATCAGAAGAATAGCCAGCGAAACAATACACCATACAACCGAAGCTATACGAAAAACATCTTCGAGTGTATTGACTTTATATGTTATCGGGAAATAGGTATCCGCCGCCATAACGCTATTCGTTATTGAAAAAGCGATCTCGTCAGTAGGTTGATACACAACGATGGTTTTTGTAGTTAGTTTGGATAATAATGCCATCAGACCATATGAACTGTTAAGCCCAAAAGGAAATATCATTCTAAAAAACGGAATGATCCAAAGAAACACTGTCAGCCTTCTCGGAATCTTTTTAATAAGCCTGACAAGCATAATGATGACGCCGGTTATGGAGGCAGTTATGCTCATATTGAATATCCAATAAAATGCTTCTTGCAACATAAGCATCACCTGTTATCAATAAGTTTGCGCAACTCATTGATTTCTTCTTCTGATAACGGCTCATCTTCAAGCAGTGCCGAAAACAAAGCCTTGCGAGAGCCGCCAAACACCTTTTTCACAAGAGAAACAGCCTCCACCTTTTGCATTTCATTTTGCGATACAAGCGGAGTACAAATAAATCCGGGATCTTCGCGTCGAATAAATCCTTTTGCTTCAAGTTTTTTTATCACTGTATAAGTGGTGTTTTTGTTCCATCCAATTGTATCGGCGGCGATTAAACTAATATCCTTTGCTGAAATAGGGCTTCTCTCCCATATAATTTCCATCACTTTGGCCTCACTGTCAAAAAGCTTTGCTTTCATAACGAATCCTCCTTAGACTATTTCTGTAGTCCATACTATCACAATAGTCTGAGGCTGTCAAGTCTTTATTTAAAAATAATTTAAGCGAGGGGGCCACCTCGCTTTGCTATGTATAAAACTCCCTGAAAATATTGTGTGTTGACAAAAAACGAGTTTATCTGTAAAATGTAATTACCTTGATAAAGGAGGATATAATTATGAAGTATTGTACAAGATGCGGTAAAGAACTTTTTGATGAAGCTGTTGTATGCACAGGCTGCGGTTGCAGCTGCCAGCCACAGACGGATATAAACAACCCAGGGGAAGAGGATAAAAAGAGCTTCGGCTGGGCTTTGTTGGGCTTTATGGTTCCCCTTGCCGGGTTGATTCTTTACCTTGTGTGGAAGGATAAAACTCCGCTTAAGGCAAAGTCCTGCGGAAAAGGCGCTTTGATAGGTTTTATCAGCAGCACAATTTTTTCAATTGCCATTTCAGCTTTAAGCACTTTTTTGGTTATGAGCGGAAGTTCCTATTTGCTTGAGGATTCTTACAGCTATATAACTTACGACGATATGTATATATAATTTAATCAAAAAATCAAGCCTCCCGATCGGGAGGCTTTTTTGTGTTTATTTTACTTTTTCAACAGGGATAATTGCGCCCTCATTTTTATCAACCGTAAAGGTTACCGTGTCACCCTTATTGAAGATAATAACCTGCTCAGCTTCGCTTGCTTTAACAGAATAGTAGCTTTCCTGCGTGTCAAGCTTGAAGTAATATACGCTTTCACCGCCGATAACAGCTGTTCTGATGTCTGTGATTTTGCCTGTTACTTCTGCTTTTTCAACAACACCGGGTGTGTTTGCATCGCCTGAGCCTATATCATCTGTGATATTGTCTGTTGAAACGTCAAGCTTGATGCCGTTCTTTGAGAGCTCTTTAAGGTAGTTTTCAATACATTCTGTAAGCGATGTTCCTACAGCGCCGATTGAATACTGACCAACGTTTACAAGAGCATACATCTTAACAAGGTCGCTTGAGTCTTTAAGTGACATAAAGTAAGTGGGCTCACCGTCAACATTAAGAAGCAAGGGGAAAGATGCATCGTATTCATACTGCTGAACAAGACCTTCTGCCGATGTTTCAGCTGAGCTTTCTTTAGCACCTGAAATTACATAGTATTTTGCGTCTTTTGTACGCATATTGATAAGTGCGAAGCCTGTAAGAGATTCGTCACTTGTGAGTGATGTAACGCCTGTGTAAAGATAAACGTCATCGTTCATAGCAAGGTAGCTTGAACCCTCAGTGGTAACATAAGTGTCTTTCTGACCGAGAATTGAGTTCCAGAAACCGCCGCCGTAAAGGCCGTAGTAATTATACTGCTCAATGAGAAGATCATCAGAATATACACAGTCGATCCATGAAAGGGCGTTATCGTTTTTAATTTCTTCCATTGTGTAAGAAATGCATTCACCTGTTACTGCATCGCAGATAACTGCACCGATAACATCTGTGCCGCCGAAAAGACCGATAGTTTTGTCAAGACGGGCACAGATCCAATATGCATTACCCTCTTCGTCAACTTCAAAAGTGGGGGTTGCAAACATATATGTGGGGTATTCAAAACGCAGATGTCTCTTTACGTTATGGGCAAAGTGGTCAGCTGTTGAATACTGAATACCGCCGTCAACAACCACAAGCTCACTTTTCTGAGTAATTGAGTCGATAATGATGTAAGCGGGGATTCTGTTATCACGGTTAGTGAACCACTTGATGATGTTTGAATACTGTAAGGTTGCGACTCTTACGGGAACATCCTTATAGTTGATCTGGTTGAATGAAGGCTGAACTGTAAACTGAGAAACATAGCCTAGTTCTGAAAGTCCGCTCAATGCCTTCTGAGCCATAACGGCTGTGGTGTCAAAGTCGATTCTGGGAACGGTAGAGAATGAATCATCAGAAGAGTCTGCAACCTCCTGAACGAAATTACCGCCCTGAACGTCGATGATCTCGCTGTAATCTTTAGCTCTGAAAACTGTTGAAGAAATAATGAAGCCGACTAAAACAACAAGAATAAGTACGCCCAGTAAGAGCAAAGGAATTCTTGCGCTCTTTTTAGCGTAAGGGGCATAGTCGGGTGTTTTAAGAGCACCTGATGTGATGTAATTCACAGCGCAATAAAAAGCGAGCATTGCACCGAGGAAAATATACATCTCAATAGCTTTGAAATTAAATGCAGGAAGGTAAAAATAATAACCGACAGCACCTGCGATCAAAGTGAGAACGATATTGATAACAATTTTGAGTGCCTTTTTTTCAGGCGGAATAACGACCTTGCTGCTGCCTGAGCCTCTGTCGTTATTATTTGCGGAAAAATCAACCTTTATGGGGTCCATTAAATCAACTCCTTTTTATACCGTACAATTATATACCATTTTGCAATTTATTACAAGCATTTATTTAATGTTTACACTTTATTAAAAATGTAGGGCCTTTTTGGTCTTGAATAATATCATAAATATAAGTATAATATAAAATAATGACAGATTATGAGGTATTTTTTATGAGCGTCAATCAAAACAGTTACGGCACTTATGAAAATTATAATAATCCTTTTATTCCGAAGGACCCTTTTATCAACCGTGAAGCAAGGCACCTTACAAAGCTCAGCCTTCTCGCGGGTACGGGTGTTTTATGCTTTATTGCTGTTCAGTATATTTTTTCTTTTATCGTAGTAGGTCTTGAGTTCGTTACCGAAGTGAATTTTATTCTCACCGCTCTGATTACGATAATTATGATGATTCTCGGCATATACGTTCCGTTTTCTGTTATCCAACGGTTTTATTCCCCTGAGGACAGAGCTCTTTGCGTCAACCTGAATGCACCCCATTCCAAAAAAGCTTTTCTTTACGCTCTTGTTACGGGTACTGCTGCTGTTTTTGCAGGCAATTACATCGCCGGCGGATTTTCAAATTTTGTTTCAATTTATGATATAGAATTTTCAAATTACACAGCAGACGAACCTACCGGTGCAGTTGAATACCTTTTATATATTTTTGAGGTTGCAATTATACCCGCCATTGTTGAAGAGGTGGCAATGAGAGGCGTTGTTATGCCCCCGCTTCGTAAGTACGGCGACCGCTTTGCAATTATAATGTCGGCAATTATCTTTGCTCTTATGCACAGCAATATGCAGCAGATTCCCTTTGCTTTTGTGGCAGGTATTGTGCTCGGATATTTTGCTGTTTCAACAGGCTCTTTATGGACCCCGATAGCAATTCACGCCGCCAATAATCTTATTTCTGTAGTTTTTTCAGCTGTGAAAGAAAGCACAGTGATAAATGTTATTTTTTCTTGTGTGACCATAGCTTTATTGATTTCAGGTGTAATATGCGCTAAAAAGTATATCAAGGAACCACACTACAGTCTCGGCATCACCTTTGCGCCGAAATCAGAGAAAAAACTGCTTCTGGCTTCGGGTACGGTTTTTCTGTTTATGTCGTTTGTTTATGCAAGCTATAAAATCGAAAGTACGGCACCTTATCTTCTCACTGCAGTGCTTTTCATTTTCTGCATAAGAAGATATCTCAAAGCAAACAAAAACGAGCTTAACCGTCTGCCTGTATGCAGTCTTAATCTTAAAACAAAAGCATCTCTTTATTGCGCAACACCTACAGTTATCGGCGGAATGGTTATACTCATTTTCTCAGCTGTACAAACCATTACCGTCACCTCTTATGAAGGCTATCTTTTCCTTTACGGAACACTTGCAACAATCATCGGCGCACTGATTTATATGATTTACAAAATTCTCCATTCAAAAGAGCTTGAAAACAAAAGCCCTTACCGCAAAAGCATTTATGTAATAATCGCAGTCGCCGTTGTGACGATGATAAACTCTTTCATTTCCGGTCTGCTTATGTTTTAGGTGATTTTTATGGATAAAGAACTTATTATGAATGAAGCTTTTGCCCTTGCGCGTGAAGCGGCAGAAGAGGGTGAAGTGCCTGTAGGTGCAGTTGTTACTCTTGACGGTGAAATTGTCGGCAGAGGCAGAAACCGCAGAGAAAAAAGCAAAAACGCTCTTGCTCACGCTGAAATTGAAGCTATTAATGACGCCTGCAAAAACCTTGGCGGCTGGCGGCTGTGGAAATGTGAGATGTTTGTTACCCTTGAGCCTTGCCCCATGTGTGCAGGCGCAATAATAAACTCGCGGATAAAAAAAGTAACCTACGGCGCAAGTGATCAGAAGGCAGGGTCCTGCCATTCAGTAATAAACCTTTTTGATCTGCCGTATAATCACAAGCCTGAAATTGAAAGTGATTACAGAGCTGATGAAGCCTCTGCGCTGCTGAGTGATTTTTTTAAAAAATTAAGAGAAAAAAAACAAGCACAACCGACGGATTAAACCGGGTTGTGCTTTTTGTTTATTTTATTCCTGTTTTAGACGGTGGGGTGTTCACTCTCTGATAAAAGCTTTGTCCTTTTCGGGTATTCCCGACTCATCTGAAATATACCGTTCAACATTCATACTCAGATTATATTTTTCTCGCAAAGCAATAATCTTTTGCATCATCGGTGATTTATGGTGAACGTCGAGTGCCTGCTGGTTTTCCCAGCTGTCAATGAGAAGCACCTTTTCATTATCATTCATCGGGAAGAAATATTCATATTTCAAATTGCCTGCTTCAGCACGGATTTCATCAACTATTCCGCTTAAAAGCATTTCTTCGGCAAACCTCCGTGCCTGTCCGTCTGCGCCTGAATAATAAATGTTTATTGTTATTGCCATTTTATCACCTATGTAAAATTCGCCGTTCCAAACGGAACGGCGGAAAATTTATATCTCAAATTCTTTCATAAGGTCTTTGACCATTTTTGTGATTTCCTCTGCAGCTGTTTCCATAGGAACCTCGCCTTTGAAGCTCTTATCTCTGTAAGAAACCTCAACAATACCCTTTTCGCAGGTCTTGGGGCTGATAACAGCTCTTACCGGAATACCGAACAAGTCTGCATCGGCAAACATTGAGCCGGGTCGCATATCACGGTCATCATAAAGAACCTCAATATGATTTTTCTGAAGGTCTTCATAAAGCTTTTCACAAGCAGCTGAAACTTCTTCATTCTTTCTGCGAAGGTTACAGATCTGAACCTGCCACGGTGCAATTGAAACGGGCCAGATGGGGCCGTAATCGTCGTGGCTTTCTTCGCAGATTGAAGCAATAAGTCTGCCTACACCGATACCGTAGCAGCCCATAATAGGATGCTGAGCAACACCGTTTGAATCAAGATAAGTCATATCCATACTCTTTGTGTATTTCTGACCTAACTGGAAGATGTTACCGACTTCGATACCATTTGAAATCTGAATTGTTTTCTTGCCACAGCAGGGGCAGATTGCACCCTCAAAAATCTTTGCAACGTCAACATATTCAACATCACCGAAGTCACGCTTAACATTAAAGCCTGTGTAATGATAGTCAACCTCGTTTGCGCCGCATACTGTGCTTTCAAGGCCGATAAGTGATGAGTCAAAAACAAGCTGAGCCTTTGCATTCTGATTAACAGCGCCGATAAAGCCTGCTACAATACCGCTTTCTTCTGTGATGATTGCGGGGTGAATTTCTTCACCGATGAAATTACGAAGCTTTGTTTCGTTAACATCAAGGTCGCCTCTGATGAAAACAATAATATATTCGTCAGTAAGATTTTTCTGATATACAACAGCCTTGCAAAGCTTACTTGCGGGAATTGAAACAAACTCGCAAAGATCATCAATTGTTTTGATGTCGGGTGTGTAAATCTTTTTAAGCTCTTCGGGTTCGCAGCTTTCGTTTTCTACCTTAACGTCAGCAGCTTCCATATTTGCTTTGTAACCGCACTCGGGGCAGATAGCAAGTGTGTCTTCACCGATATCTGCAAGAAGCATAAACTCGTGAGAAATGCTGCCGCCCATCATACCTGAGTCACTCTTAACAGCAACAACATTCTTTGCGCCTGCGCGCTTGAAAATGCGCTCATATGCTTCATAGCAACGCTCATAATACTGCTCAAGATCTTCCTGAGAGGTGTGGAAAGAATAAGCGTCTTTCATTGTAAACTCACGAACACGGATAAGACCACCGCGGCATCTTGGCTCGTCACGGAACTTGGTCTGAATCTGATAAATCATAAAAGGATAATGTGAGTATGAGTTAGCTGTGTTTCTTGCAAGGTGAACAGCAGCCTCCTCGTGAGTCATACCGAGAACAACGTCGTTGCCGCTTCTGTCTTTAAAACGTGCCATTTCACTGCCGATAGATGTGTATCGGCCTGATTCCTGCCACAAGGATGCAGGCATAACAACGGGGAACATAACTTCCTGACCGTCGATTCTGTCCATCTCTTCGCGGATGATATTTTCAATTTTTTTTGCCATTCTCTTTGTGGGAGCAAAAAGTGAATATATGCCGTTGTGCATATATTTCATATATCCGCCTCTTGTCATAAGCTTCTGGCTTTCAATAATGCAATCGCCGGGAGCATCTCTCAATGTTTCTAAAAGTAATTTGCTGACTTTCATTTTATAAATCTCCTAACTAAAATAAACAACATATATATTAAACTTTTGACTTTAAGATGTCAATAGAATTATTTCACTCTCACAGCATAATTCACGCAGGCGCCGTCAGTTGTCACGGCTGTTGTGAAAACTGTTGATGAATCTGCAAAGCAAAGGTTTCTCACATCTGATGAATAAAGATTATCTGAAACATATTGTTTTGCATTTCCGTCAGCGTCAATGACGCATAAGGCCTGATTTTTTTCGCTTGTTAAAACAGCTGCAACCTTTGAGCCGTCATCATTCACCGCAAATGCAACGGGGCAGGCATCAAGCTTTTTACCGTCAATTGTTTTACCTGTTATAAGGTTTGTGAAAACCTCTTCGTTTTTATCATAAACCCAGTCGCCGCTGAAAACAAAATCTTTTTCAATATCGCCTTTGAATGAAGCAATTTCTTTTTCTTTGACTATAAACTCAACACTCTTGAAGCCGTCAGCTGTTTTTTTGAGATAAACCAGTGCGCTGGTTTCCTTTTCTCTGACGAAAGTGCCGTACATTTCGCTGATATGTGGTTTGTTTATACTTTTGTTAAGATCAAAAACAGCGTAAACAGAAGTATCTTCATCATAAGTTCTGCCCGAAATCATACCTGCTTTTTTAGATACGGAAGCAAGGTAGCTGTCTGTAAGCATTGACCAACGCTCGGAAAGTCTGCCTGTTTTGTCAGCGTTTCGGTCACGCTGAGCGGTGATGGTTGAGCATTTTTTCTTTGCCATATTTACATCAAAAATTTCGGTATAGGTTTTGTCAGGTGAATACGCCTCATCGGGGTCGGTGTTGAGAAGAAGCATTTTTCCGTCAAAACCGTAAACTGTGGGGGCATCAACAAGCTTAGCAAAAACATATGAGTAAAGATTTACTTTTGCATCAGAATTTTCTGTGGTGAAAAGTCCGTAGCCCAATGTTTTGCCCTCAACCTCTATGTAATAAACAGTGATGGGGATTTTATAATATGTGCACACCGGTCTTAACTCAATAATGTTGACCTCACCTGTGTATTTTGAAATCATTTCATTGCTGTATTCAAAAAATTCAACCGTGCCGTCAGGCTTTACACAATAAAAAATATTTTCAAAATCTGACTGAACAAGAGGATACTCTGTTGCAACAGATTTTGGTGCAAGAGTATCAATGCCCTCACCGCTGAGGCCGTTATCAGAAACAATGGGAAGATCAACACTGCCCTTGTCTGACACAGAAAGGCTCACGGCAAATGCGCCTATGCTTACCACAAGCAGAACAGACAAAACTGCAATTAAAATTTTATGAACGGTTTTCATCTTTACCTCTCCTTAAGGTGAATGGAATTTGTTATTTTATCACAAGCTCTACGGGGCAATGGTCTGAACCGAAAATTTCGGAATGAATTGCGGCAGAAACCATATTTTCTTTAAAATCATCAGACACAAGAAAATAGTCTATACGCCAGCCTGCGTTTCTTGCTCTTGCCTGAAAACGGTATGACCACCAGGAATAAGCCCCCTCCATATCGGGGTTAAAAAAGCGGAAAGAGTCAATAAATCCGCTATCCAGAAGCTGTTGGAATTTTTCTCTTTCTTCTTTTGAATAACCTGCGTTACCCTCGTTTGCCTTCGGGTTTTTCAGGTCAATTTCTTTATGAGCCACATTAAGGTCACCGCAGATAATAACAGGCTTAGTTTTTTTTAAAAGAGAAACCCTTTCTCTGAAAGCATCCTCCCACTTGCAACGGTGATCAATTCTTTTAAGGCCATCCTGCGCATTTGGAACATAAACTGTTATAAAATAATATCCGGGAAATTCAAGAGTGAGCATTCTGCCCTCAGTGTCAAGCTCGGCAACGCCGATACCTTCGGTAACGCTTAACGGCTCTTCTTTTGTAAAAACCGCCGTGCCCGAATAGCCTTTCTTTTCAGCATAGCTCCAGAACTGAAAATATCCGTCAGGGTTAAAATCAATCTGCCCTTGCTGAAGCTTGGTTTCCTGCAGGCAGAAAATATCTGCATCAAGTTTTTTAAAAACATCTGCGAAGCCTTTGCCCATACAGGCTCTCAGACCGTTGACGTTCCACGAAATCAGCTTTTGCAAAGCCACTCCCCCTTATAAATTAACCATACAAAGTTATTATAACACACAAGAATAAAAATGCAAATAGTTGACACGATTTTTTACAAATGATATTATTAATTTCAGGAGGCGGAAAATATGACTAAAAAAATATTTACAGTTCTTGTGACTATTATAATTCTTGCTTGCAGCGTTCCTTTTGCAAGCGCTGAGCAAAACACACCAACCCTTTACACCGTTTACGGTGACGGTATGCTACTTGAGCAGAATAAAACATCCTTTATTTCGGGCACAGGCACACCCGGCGATGAGATTTCGCTCACTCTTTATGACGGCAATAACGCTATATTTGAAAGTGAAACAGCCGTTGGTGCAAACGGTGAATTTTCAGTTCCCGTAAACGCTCCCGCAGGCGGATATAAGGAGTATAAAATCGTTCTTCAGGTAAACGGTGCAGAATTCAAGACTCTTAACAACATCGTTTTCGGTGAACTGTGGCTTGCAAACGGGCAGAGTAATATGCAATATCCCCTTAGTCAGTCAAAATACGGTCTGGAAATGTACGCCGCCCAGCAAAAGCTTGACAAATGGCTTCGCGTGTTATATGTTCCCGGCATCCCCGAATACAAAGGCTCAGCAGAGCTTGTTCCTGCACTGCCGCAGAGAAACATTCCCGGTGCTTGTTGGCTTGACGGTGAAAATCCTGCCATTTACGGCATAAGCGCGATTGCATATTTCTTTGCAGAAAAATTAGCTCAGAACATTGATGTTCCTGTAGGAATCATCAACGTTCCCCTTGGTGGCACTACCATAGCAACCTGGCTTTCAAGAGAAGCTATAGATTCCGATGCCACAGTGAAAAACGCTTTGGTTTCACGCGGCACATATATCGACAAAAACAATTGGAGTGAAAGCGGCCGTGATGTTTACCGCGATATGGCCGCTAACTACAATTTAAAAATGGAAGGCATCAAGGATTTTTCAATTTCAGGAATGATCTGGTATCAGGGCGAAAGTGACATTATGCTCGGCTGGAGTGATGAGGAATACTCCGCAGCCTTTAACCTTTTGCAGAAATCCTACACAGAGCTTTTTAATTATCAGGACGGTCTTTTGCCTGTAATCTGCACTCAGCTCGCTTCATTTTACTACGATGATGATAACACAGACTTTTTAAACAGAAACATTGCTTTCACTCAAATGCAAAAGGACGAAGCTGATTCAAGAGCTGTTGTTTCAATCTACGATGTTCCTCTTACATACATCCCCGAGGTCGGCTCAATACATCCCCAATGCAAAAAAGAAATTGGCGAAAGAATGGCATTCGCGACACAGGGTCTTGCTTATAATCAGCATAGCTCCTACTCCGCCGCCACAGTTAAATCAACAGAAATCAAAAACTCAAGCCTTTATATTACACTTGAAAACACAGGTGACGGCTTAAAGGCAAACGGAAACGTTCTTAACGGCTTTGCTGTTTGCGGTGATGACGGAATCTATGTTCAGGCAAACGCCGAAATCGTATCACCTGACACCGTAAAAGTCTGGAATGATGACGTGAAAAATCCTGTTTCGGCAAGCTACGCATATTACACCAACAACGGTAACGCCAACCTTTATGCCACCAAAAACGGTGAGCTTACATTGCCCGTAGGTATATTTGTAACCGATGAATCCGTTGGCACTCATTATTGGATCGATAAGCCCTGGGCAAATTGCAGAACTGACAAAATATGGCATATTCAGGGTGACCTCTGCAGCGGAAATTATCCCACATGGGAAGGTACAGACGCAGACATTTCATTCAGCGGTGACGGCGTCAATATCAAAAAAACCTCCGCATCCGACAAATTTTCCGCAAACCCGGTATTGACCTATAATGACGGAACAGAAAAAAGCTTTTATGACGTTGACAAGGATTACACCGATTACGGCACAATGAGTTTTTATATCAGAAATGATTCTCAGAATGACATCATTCTTAAAGGTGTAAGATTTTACGTAAACGCTGTTTCGTGGTACGCTCCCGAGGTTGACGGCACACGCACTCCTCAGGCAATTATTCCCGCAGACGGCGAATGGCACAAAATCACCCTCAACCTTAACAGAGTTTATCTCAACGGCAACGAGGGAGGCATCGGCTACACCAACCAAAGACTTGATACTGTAAGAGAAATTGATTTTGTTTTTGATTCATATGAAAACGCTGACCTGACAATTGATAACATCACATTTGCACCTGAATCAAAAGATGCGAAAACAGACTTCACTCCCGATTTCAAAAATATTGACAACGTACTCGAATTTATTTCAGCCGTTTTTGTTAACATAATCGGATTGTTCGTCGGAATATTCAGATAACTCTAATAAAGTAAAAATCACAAACAAAAAAGCTACAAGTATTTTCAACAGATACTTGTAGCTTTAATTTTTATTTTATTGCTTCGTATATATCATCAATTGAATCGCACACAATATCGGGAACTAAATTTCCTTCGCTGTTTGCGATTTCTTCCCTTGTGGTTTCACCTGTAAGCACTGCCACAGATAAAATTCCTGCGTTGTTACCTATAGCGATGTCGGTATAAAGCCTGTCACCGACCATACACGCTTTTTCAAGGGGAATACCCGCCTTTTCACTTGCCATATAAACCATTGTAGGGTCAGGCTTGCCTGCATAATGAGGCTTTTTGCCTGTTGCCGACTCGATACAGGCTGTAATGGCTCCGCAATCGGGAATAAAGCCAAACTGCGACGGACAGGCAAGGTCGGGGTTAGTGGCAATATAATCAACACCGCGGTGAATAAGAATACACGCTTCTTCAAGCTTTTTGTAAGTCAGCTCTGTGTCAAAGCCCACCACAAGCAGCTCAATACCGTCTTCCAATTCATCGGTGATGTTAAATCCCTCTTTGAGAAGAGATTTTTTAAAAGAGTCTGTGCCCACAATATAGGCTCTTATATTTTTGCCGTATTTTTTTTCAATATAATATGCTGTTGCCTGAGCTGAGGTGAAAAAGTTATCCTCAGCGGCCTTGATGCCGATGGCGTTAAGACGGGGGATATATGTTTCAACACTCTTTGAAGAGTTGTTTGTCAGAAACATATATTTGCCGCCGTTTTTAACAACCGTGTCAAGAAATTCAAGGGTCTTACCTATAATTTTTTCACTGACATAAAGTGTACCGTCAAGGTCAAGCAAAAAAAGTTTTTTATCTTTTAAGCGGTTCAAAAAATCACGCTTTCTTTATTTTTTTGACTTTTCTCTCTTTTTCAGGAAGAGTGACATAAAAAGCAAATTCCCATACACTAACGGCAATAAGAGCAATCATTGCGCCGAAAACTGCGCCGCCGAGAGCAAACACGTCAATAGAAATTGTTCCCTCAAGCAAGCTTCCTGCAATGGCGGCAATACCGTTTGAAGTGCCGTCCTCCCCCATAAGAAGTGAGGCAATAAGCTTTACCATATCAATAGTGCCGTCCTTAAGAGGCTCACCTGCCTTGCCGAAAAGGATAATCGCAGTAAGGAAACATCCTGCTCCGCCGAGGCCGAGACCGATAATTGTTTTATAAGCCTTTGTGAAAACAGCACAGCCGATAATCACAAGAGCAACCACAGCACCGATAGCTACAAAAACCATTGATGCTATAACAAGCTTCTTGACTGTATCAAGCTCTTCGGGTAATGAATTCCACAGTTCAATTACATTGAAATCTGAAGAATTAGCTCCCTCGGAAGCTGTTTTGATGATACTGAGAATACTTTCCTGAATTCCCAGTCTGCTGCCTGTGATGGCATTGTCTTGTCCACCGAAAAGGTTTATGAGTCCGTATGCGATAGAATCCTCGTTTATTGACACGATAATTTCAAACAAAAACTGAGTAATCAAAAACGGGAAAGCTGCCGCAGCAATAAGAGCAGTAACAATTCTGTTTACAATTTTCATTATCTGTTACCTCGTTTTATTATTTGCCCCAGGATGATTTAAGGTCAACTGTACGGTTGATAATAAGCTTTTCAGGTGTGCTGTCTTTATCAACACAGAAATATCCCTGACGCATAAACTGGAAAACATCGCCGGGTTTTGCATCCTTGAAGCAGCCTTCAACAAGGCAGTCTTCAAGAACTGTAAGTGAATCGGGGTTAAGCTCCTCTGAAAGGTCGTCAGCTGAGCCGGGCTTTTCTGTTTTGAAAAGGCGGTCGTAGATGTTTACTGTTGCTCTGACTGAATCTTCTTTGCTTACCCAGTGAAGTGTACCCTTGACTTTTCTGCCGTCAGGTGAGTTTCCTCCCTTGCTCAACGGGTCATATGTGCAGTGAAGGCAGGTTACGTTGCCGTCATCATCTGTTTCATAGCCTGTGCAGGTTACAAAATATGCACCTTTAAGACGAACTTCGTTGCCGGGGAAAAGACGGAAATACTTTTTAACAGGTTCAGCCATAAAGTCATCCTGCTCAACATAAAGCTCTCTGCCGAAGGTTACCTTTCTCGTTCCCATTTCAGGGTGATCGGGGTGAAGCTCAACGTCGATAGTTTCACTCTGGCCTTCAGGATAGTTATCAATAATAACCTTAAGCGGACGGAGAACTGCCATAGCTCTCGGTGCGTTTGCATTAAGATTATCTCTTACGCAAGCCTCAAGAAGACCGAAGTCAACAACACTGTCTGCCTTGCTTACACCTACTCTGCCGATGAAATCTTTAACAGCTTCTGCAGGATATCCGCGTCTTCTCATACCGCTGAGAGTAACCATTCTCGGGTCATCCCAACCTGCAACGTGGCCTTTTTCAACAAGGTCAAGGCACTTTCTCTTGCTTGTTACACAGTAGTTAACGTTAAGACGTGCAAACTCGATCTGTCTGGGCGGCTCTTCAAAGCCGATCTCTTCAATGAACCAATTGTAAAGAGGACGGTGGTTTTCAAACTCAAGTGAGCAAAGAGAATATGTTACTTTTTCTCTTGCATCTGAAAGCGGATGAGCAAAGTCATACATAGGATAAACGCACCACTTGTCACCTGTCTGATGATGTGATGTGTGAGAGATTCTGTACATAATCGGGTCTCTCATATTAAGGTTGGGAGATGCCATATCAATCTTGGCTCTGAGAACCTTTGCACCGTTAGGGAATTCGCCGTCAGTCATTCTCTTGAAAAGATCAAGATTTTCTTCAACGCTTCTGTCACGGTAAGGGCTGTTTTTACCGGGCTCAGTGAGAGTACCTCTGTATTCTCTGATTTCGTCGGGAGTGAGGTCATCAACATAAGCCTTACCCTTTTTGATAAGCTTGATAGCGCATTCATAAATGAAATCAAAATAGCTTGATGCATAATAGCAATTTTCCCACTTGAAGCCAAGCCATTTGATATCTTCCATAATTGAGTCAACGTATTCAACATCCTCTTTTGAGGGGTTGGTATCGTCAAGACGAAGGTTGCAGATGCCGTTATATTTTTCAGCAGTTGCAAAGTCGATGCAAATAGCCTTTGCGTGGCCGATGTGAAGATAGCCGTTGGGTTCCGGTGGGAATCTTGTCTGCACTCTGGTATTAACACCGTTCTTTAAATCTTCATCAATAAAATCGTGAATAAAATTTGACATTTTCAATGCCTCTTCCATTTTATTCCCTCCTAATCTAAATATGTGTTTAAGTTAAGCTGAATTACTGTTTTTCAAAAATCCAGACTTTGTTTTTATAGTCAAAATCGGTAAGGAACGGAATACCCACATTCATAAGGGTATCAGCTGACCACATTTCACCGTTCTGAACCTTTTTATAAACTGCACCTTTTTCAAGACCTTGAAGATTGATGTAATGAACAGGTGAGTTTGCAAGGCCCTGCATTGAATAGAGCATAACGATAACAGTGTTTTTATCTTCAGAGATAAACTGTGTTGCGGTGATGTTGCCGTCTTCAGGATTTCTCAGACGGTAAAGGTCGCCGCGGTGGAAAACACTGCCGTATTTTTCATAGAAGTCAACCTGCTCGCGGATTTGTGAAAAATCCTCTTCATTAAGCTTTGTAACATCAAGCTCGTAGCCGAACTGACCGGGCATTGCCACGTTGCCTCTCATTGAGAAAGGTGTAACACGCTGAACCTGATGATTCGGAACAACAGAAACGTGAGCACCCATTGTGCAGTAAGGATAGCAAAGGCTTGTGCCGTGCTGAATAGAAAGCCTTGCGAGAGCATCGGTGTTGTCGCTTGTCCAGGTCTGGGGCATATAATAAAGCATACCGGGGTCAAATCTTCCGCCGCCGCCTGAGCAGCTTTCAAACAAAACGTTGGGGTGGGCAGATGTGATAGCTCCGAGAACTTTGTAAAGGCCGAGAATGTATCTGTGATAAAACTCGCCCTGATGCTCAGCGTCAAGAAGGGCTGAACCTACGTTTGACATATTTCGGTTCATATCCCACTTAACGTATTCAATATTTGCGCTGTCAAGAATAGCGTTAACGCTGTTGATAACATAATCGCATACATCGTCTCTTGAAAGGTCAAGAGTGAGCTGATTTCTTGAAAGAGTGCGTTCTCTGTTTTTAACGTGAATACACCAGTCGGGATGAGCTTCATAAAGCTTACTGATAGGTGAAATCATCTCAGGCTCAAACCAGAGGCCGAATTTCATACCGAGAGCGTTGATTTTGTTGCAAAGGCCGTCAATTCCGTTCGGAAGCTTTGCTGTGTCAACAAACCAGTCACCAAGAGATGATGTATCGTCATCGCGCTTACCGAACCAGCCGTCATCGAGAACGAAGAGCTTGATTCCGCCCTTCTGAGCCTTTTCGGCAATAGATACGATTTTATCCTCGTTGAAATCGAAGTAAGTAGCTTCCCAGTTATTGATAAGGGCGCTTCTTTCTTCGTTTTTATATTTGCTTGTTACAAGGCGGTTTCTGTAAAGACGGTGGTAAATTCGTGACATTTCGCCGATACCCTCGCCTGAATGAACCATAACAACCTCAGGTGTCTGGAAGCTCTGACCCTTGTCAAGTTGCCAGGCAAAATTGAAGGGGTTGATGCCCATATAAGCTCTTGTTGAGTTATAAGGGTCACAGGTTGCGCCTGCAATAAAGTTACCGCTGTAAACAAAGTTAAAGCCGTAAGCTGAGCCGTTTGTTTCTGTAGCGTCCTTTGAAACAAGGGCAAAGAAGGGGTTGTGAACATTAGAGCTTGCACCGCGCACACTCCATACGTTCATATCGCCTTTCATAAGAGGAGCGCGCTGAGCATAACGCTCTCTGCCCCAGGCACCGCTTGCCTGAATCATATCAAAATCGCACTTTTTAAAATCAAGAGTTGCACTCAATGCTCTTTCAATGGTGATTCTGTCTTCACCGTTATTTACACAACGGTATGAACGGGTGATAGCATTGTATTTTTCAAAAATGGTGTATTGAAGAATGATGCTCACGCCTGTGAGGTCATCAGTCATTGTGATTTCAAGAGTCTGTGCTTCGTCATCACTTTCAACATAAGTTGAGGGCAGACCCTCAAGAGGAGCCTTGCCGTTATATACTCTGTGGCTAACATAGCTGAAATGTGAAACGGTGCTTCCGTCTTTATATCTTGCGTGGAAAGTAGGCATTCTCAGATCGCTGCTGCCGAAAGTTGAAAACTCCAAAGGAAGATTATCACGGCTGACTCTGTCACCGTCATCAGTCATAGCGTCAACTGCACTAAAGCTTCTCGGCCAACGGTAAGGTATGATAAGAAGCTGATCGAAGTCAGGTGTGGATTCAAGACGGTTTCCCCAATAAAGATGAACAGGAAAATCATCTTTCAGAAAGCCGAAAATGTAACTTGTTTTTTCACTCTGAATGTGGAAGAGTTTGTTTTTTTCATCAATAATAATTGCCATAATAACCTCCGATTAAAGAGAAGCGATTGCCTCATTCATTCTCGCTTTTACCTTATCATTTCCAAGCAACGAAATAATTGCATGAAGGTCAGGGGTGTTTTTGCGGGAAGTAAGAGCAACTCTGATAACCGTTGAAACATCGCCTACGTGACCTTTGAATGCGTCAGGGTTTTTCTTATATTCTTTAACATTTGGTGTAAAGCCGAGAGGCTCGCAAAGGTCTTTGATTTTTGAGAACCAGGTGTCCTTATCGTCAGCTGAATCAACAACCTCACTGTACGCGTTGAGAATTGCAGCAACATCTTCCTTTTGAATGTTTTCAGGGAAGGCATAGTCGGGAGTATATATTTCATCATAAAAATATGAAACATAATCCTTTACTTCGCTCCATTTTGCAATATCCTTACGGGGCTTTGGAACTTCACGGTCAATGTTTAAAATGTTGACCGCATAATCTTTATCGCTGATAAGAAGAGAATGAAGCTTTTCATCATATTCCTTTGACCAGACAACAAGCTCGTCATAAATATCTTTTGCCTTCTTAACCGAAATAACGTTTTTGCTTACGTCGGTTAACTTAACAAGGTCAAAAAGACATCCGCTGGGGCTCATCTTTTTAAGATTGAACGGGAATTCAAAAGCATCAGCTGTGGGGTTGGCTCTTCTCCAGTCTTCAAAGTTTGAGTTGAGAAGAGTGAGAAGATACTCAATAAGGCTCTCTTTCGGGAAGCCCTGCTCAACAAAGTAGCTTACTGCTGCCTCGGGATCCTTACGCTTTGAAAGCTTACGCTTTGTGCCGTCTTCTTCATCAATTTTCATAACCTGAGGTGTGTGTGCATATTTGGGAACGCGGAATCCGCAAGCCTTGAAAAGAGCGATGTGTTTAGGAACAGAAGAAATCCATTCCTCACCGCGGATAACGTGAGTTGTTCTCATAAAATGGTCATCACAGGCGTGAGCGAAGTGATATGTAGGAATTCCGTCAGATTTAAGAAGAACCTCGTCAATGATGTTTTCGGGCATTTCAATTTTGCCGCGGATAATATCGTCAAAGAAAATCCTCTTATCCTCCTGCCCGTCAGAACGGAAACGGAGAACATAAGGCTTGCCTGCCTTGATATTTTCTTCAATTTCTTCAAATGTAAGGTCACGGCACTTTGCCCATTTGCCGAAATAACCCCAGATAAGTGCATCGCCTTTTTCCTGCTGTTCACGGATCGCGCTTAATTCTTCAGCAGTGCAGAAGCAAGGGTATGCAAATCCTTTTTTAACAAGGTCTTTTGCAACTGTCTGATAAATTTCAGCACGCTGGCTCTGTGTATAAGGTCCGTAAGCTCCCTTTTCCTGATTAAAGCCTGTAACACCCTCGTCAAAGTCAATGCCGAAAGCGTCAAAGCCGTTGATGATAGCGGAAACGCCGTCGTCGATTTCACGCTTTTTATCAGTGTCTTCAATTCGAAGGTATGACACGCCGCCGGTTGCCTTTGCTGTGAGCACGTCAACAAGTGCGCCGAAGAGGCCTCCGATGTGAAGGTAGCCTGTGGGGCTGGGTGCAAAACGTGTTACACGTGCGCCCTCTTTTAAATCACGCTGAGGGTAAAGCGCTTCATAATCTTCTGTTGTTTTTGTGATGTCGGGGAACAAAAGCTCCGCTAATTTTTCATAGTTCATATCAAAAATCCTTTCTTAAGGAAAGTAAATCATATTTGGGCAATATAATCCTCATTACATTATCGCAGAAAATTGTCAATCTATCAAGAGATTTTAGCCATCAAATTAAAAATATTTTAAGTTTTTTTATATATCTATTGTAAAAATTTATGTTTTTCGGTAAAATGAATAGGTAAAATTCAAAAGAAGGGGTGCCACTTATGGTAAATAAACCTACAGAACTTTTTTACAGAGCTTATCAGACAGCCTATAAAGGCGCAATGGCTTTTCTTAACTGGGATGAGCCTTATCTTCTCAAAGGCGAAGGCGCAGTCAAAAAACTCCCTGCACTTGTTAAGTCAAAGGGCATTGACAACGTGCTTATCGTAACAGACAAGGGTCTTATGGGCCTCGGTCTTCTTAACGGTATGCTTGAACAGATGGACAAAAACGGTGTTTGCTACGTTATTTATGACGGCGTTCAGCCCAACCCCACTATTGACAACATTGAAGAAGCCAGAAGAATGTATCTCAAAAACGGCTGTAAGGGCATTATTGCTTTCGGCGGCGGTTCACCTATGGACTGCGCAAAGGCTGCAGGAGCAAGAGTTACCAACCCCAACAAGAGCGTTGTTTCAATGCGCGGTCAGCTTAAAATTGTTCACAAGCTTCCCCCCTTCTTTGCAGTTCCTACAACTGCAGGTACAGGCAGCGAGGTAACATTGGCAGCTGTTGTTTCAAACCCTGAAACACACGAAAAAAATGCTATCAACGACCCGAAGCTTCGTCCCAAATATGCAGTTCTTGACCCTGAGCTTACTCTCGGTCTTCCGCCCCACATCACTTCAACAACAGGTATGGACGCTCTTACCCATGCAGTTGAGGCTTATATCGGCCGTTCAAACGTTGCATCAACCGAAAAATATGCTGAAGACGCAACAAAGCTGATTTTTGAAAATCTTGAAAAGGTTTATGAAAACGGAAAAGATGTTGAAGCAAGAGAAAATATGCTTGTCGCTTCTTATTGGGCAGGTATGGCTTTCACAAGAGCTTATGTCGGCTATGTTCACGCAATTGCTCACAATCTCGGCGGCCTTTACGGCACACCCCACGGCCTTGCAAACGCAGTTATTCTCCCCTATGTGCTTGAATATTTCGGCGAAAGCGCATACCCGAGACTCGCAAAGCTTGCCGATGTTGCAGGTATCACCGAAGCAGGTATGAGTGAAGCTGATAAAGCAAAGCTCTTTATTAAGAGAATCAAAGAAATGAATGCTAATATGAATATCCCTGAACACTTTGAGTTTATTGAAGATAAGGATATTCCCACACTTGTTGAAAGAGCACTCAAAGAGGCTAACCCCCTCTATCCCGTTCCCAAAATTATGGACGAAAAAGATTGCCGCGAAGTTATTCTTAAAATCAGAGGTTAATCAAAAAAGCCGTCTCACAGAGGCGGCTTTTTTCTTGCAAAAAATACAGTTAAATGCTATTATAAAATCACAAAAATTCTGGAGTGGTATTTATGGGTAAAATTGTTGCCATTGGCGGCGGAAGATATGATAACGGAGAAATCACCAACATAATCGGTGACATCGTTTCTCTTTGCGATAAAAAGAATCCTAAAATGCTGTTTTTACCAACCGCAGGTTATGATGACATTGAGGGTGATCAGTATATGGAGCAGACTTTCCGTGATAACGGCTGCTCAACCGACAGGCTTTTTTTAACAGACAAATCTCTCACTGAGAACGATGTTAAAAATGCCATTCTCTCTGCTGATATTATTTACGCAGGCGGAGGAAATCTTGAATTTTTAATGAACACCTGGAAAGAAACCAAAGCTGACAAATATCTGCGTGAGGCTTATGATAAAGGGATTATTCTTTCAGGCTACAGCTCAGGGGCTATGTGTTGGTTTGACTCAGGATATGATGACTGCGGTCCTGAGCACAGCTTTGTCTTTATTGAGTGCCTGGGCATCCTGCCCTTCTGTAACTGCCCTCATTTTCAGGGTGGTAACTGGCCAAGCTTCGGTGAAGCTATCAAAACCCGTAATGAATACGGAATTGCCGTTGACAACGGTGCAGCCATTATCTTTGACGAAGATAAGATTTACTGCGTAAACGGTAATGAAGACGGTGACGTTTACTTCATCGACAAAAAAGACGGCTACAAGCAGATTAATATTACAGAAAATGCAGAAATTGTCAAAAATTTTTTAAAGTGATGCAATAATTCATCGTTCTTAATCGTTTTATAGGTGAAAGGAGGTATGGTCATGACCGTTTTTATTAAGGGAAAGGACGCTTTCTCATTTGCATTCAAACAGTTTACCGACACCGTTTACCGAATTGCCGTACATAACACATCCAACTCTTCTGATGCAGAGGATGTAGTTCAGGAAGTTTTTATAAAGCTTCTTGAATCAGACAGGGCATTCCGTAACAGTGAACACCTTAAAGCCTGGCTTATCAGAGTGACCATTAACCTTTGCCGCGATAAATTTAAAAAAACAAGCCGCGAAACCCTTGTCGAAAATGCTTTTGCTTTTAAAACAGGTGAAGAAAAGGCCGATATTCTGGAAGCTGTCAAATCTTTACCCGAAAACTATCGCAATGCTATTTATCTTCACTATTACGAGGGTTACACAGCAAAAGAAATCAGCAGAATTCTTGAAGCTAAAGAAAACACGGTTTTATCCTGGCTCAGCCGCGGCAGAGAAGCCTTACGAAAAGAACTTGACGGAGGTTTTGACGATGAATAAAAAAGACTATATCGGAGCAGTTGATAACATCACTGCCCCTCAATCGCTTCTTGATAAAATAGAAGCCCTTGACCCGCCCACCAAAAAGAAAACCCCTGTGTGGAAAAAAATCACAGCCACAGCAGCCTGCTTTGTTGCCGTAATAATTGCTTTTTCAGGTATTATGGGCTCGACTCTTAAAGCTGAGAGCGATAACGTTGCTATGGATATAACAACCAACAGCAAGCCTTTCAGCGAATACTCCAACTCTCTTTCAGACGAAGTTACTGAAGATTCAGTTCATATTCAGTATTCAACAGACTCAACCTCAAAGCCGGTTAACAACCGAAAAATTATAAAAACGGCAAACGTCAGTATCCGCACCAAAAACTATGACACCTTTATGACTGCTCTTAATCAAAAAATTGAGCAGTACGGCGGATATGTTGAAAACTCTGAGGAATTTAATCTTTCGGCAGACACAAACAGAAACGCTGTAATGAGCATAAAAGTTCCTTCCGAAAATCTTGGTAAATTTCTTGAAGAACTTTCGGTAATCGGAACGGTTACATCAATAGCTGTTACAAGCAACGATATAACTGACAGCTATATTGATATTGAAAGCCGAATCAAAGCTCTTGAAACCGAAGAAAAAACTCTTTTAGATATTCTTGAAAAAGCCGAAAACCTCAACGATGTTATTCAGCTTCAGGACAGACTTTCACAAGTACGCGCTGACCGTGAAAGCCTCAAAACTCAGAAGCAAAGCTATGACGGAATGATAGCTTACTCGGGAATTTCTCTTGGCATTCAGGAGGTTGAAAGAGTGGTTGAAGGTGACGATTCTTTCTTTGGTGAAGTGAAAGAAAAACTGATGAATAACCTTTATGATCTGGGTGACTTCTTCAGAGAGTTTGCAATTAACTTTATTGCAGCTCTGCCTTACATTGTAATAATCGGTGCAGTTGCTGCCGTTGTGATTCTCATTGTAAAAAAAGTAAAACGCAAATAAGGTGTTTTTATGAAAAAGTTTTTTAAAATTCTTATACCTGTTATCTGCGCCGCTGTTGTTGTCTGGCTGACGGTTTTTGTGACCGACGCCGTAAGAACATCAGAAATGAAAGAGCCGTTTTTTGCCAACCCTCCTGCGGTAACTTACGGTGACGGCACCTTCAGCGTTTATCAGGGCATTGGCTACACAGTTGAAGTCAGAAAACATCCTCATCCGGACTATGGTTTGAAAATCTACAGCGTTGAGATGAAAATGTTTGGCAAAATTATAACTGCAGTAATTGAATAAATTCAATAAAAAATGGCTTGTGCAAATCAGCACAAGCCATAATTTTTTATATTAGTCGTTGTAAAGGCTTCTCTTTACGTAACTTGTATGGAGAACTTCGTGAGCCTTGTGGCTGCCGGGTTCACCAAAGAATTCATCATAAACTCTTTTAACAGCGCTGTTTTCGTGTGAAACACGAACATCCTTGTTAGCATCGCTCTTATAAAGAACTGATGCACGAAGAGCTTTGATGTCAACTGAGTTAACAACTGAAGCAGGCTGGTGAGGCTGACCGCCGCCATTGATACAACCGCCGGGGCAACCCATAATTTCGATGAATGTGTAATCACATTCGCCTGACTTAACCTTTTCCATAACTGCTTTAGCGTTCTTAGTGCCGCTTGCTACGCAAACTTTAATATCAAGGCCGCCAACAGAATATGTTGCTTCCTTAACACCCTGCATACCGCGAACCTCTGTGAATTCGGGATCAGCAGCTTCTTCGCCTGTGAGAGCCTTAACAGCTGTACGAAGAGCAGCTTCCATAACACCGCCTGTTGCGCCGAAGATAACTGCAGCACCGGTACCCTCTCCGAGAGGATTGTCAAACTGCTCTTCAGGAAGAAGACGGAAGTTTATACCTGCGCCCTTAATCATTCTTGCAAGCTCACGTGTTGTGATTGAAGCGTCAACATCAGCAAGACCTGCTGCGTTCTGGTCGTCTCTGCCAACTTCAAATTTCTTTGCTGTACAAGGCATAACGCTTACGCTGTAAATCTTTTCGGGGTCAATGCCCATATTCTGAGCGTACCATGTTTTGATGGTTGCGCCGAACATCTGCTGAGGTGATTTACATGTTGAAAGGTGATCAAGCTGATCAGGATAATAATGCTCACAGTATTTGATCCAACCGGGTGAGCAGGAAGTAATCATAGGAAGAACGCCGCCGTTCTTAACTCTTTCAACAAGCTCGTGTGACTCTTCCATAATTGTAAGGTCAGCTGAGAAGTTGGTGTCAAATACCTTGTCAAAACCAAGGCGGCGGAGAGCTGCAGCCATTTTGCCTTCAACATCTGTGCCGATTTCGTAGCCAAACTCTTCACCGAGAGCTGCACGAACAGCAGGAGCTGTCTGAACAACAACGAATTTTTCAGGATCGTTGATAGCTGCGAGAACTTTTGCTGTATCGTCAGTTTCATAAAGAGCACCTGTGGGGCAGTTAACAATACACTGACCGCAAGCGATACAAGCGAAGTTGTTGATATCAAGCTCAAAAGCTGAGCCGATGTGAGTGTCAAAGCCACGGGCATTAGCGCCGATTACTGAAACAGCCTGGTTTGCGCAAGCTGCAACACAGCGGCGGCAAAGAACGCACTTGCTGTTATCTCTTACCATGTGAGGCATTGAAGCATCGAAGTTGTATTCGGGCTGAGCACCGTCAAAACGGCCGGGGTTGTCAACACCGTATTCAAGGCAGAGAGCCTGAAGCTCACAGTTGCCGCTTCTTACACATGAGAGGCACTCACGGTTATGAGTTGAAAGAATAAGCTCAAGAGTTGTTTTTCTTGATTTTCTTACTCTTTCTGAGTTTGTGAAAATTTCCATACCCTCGTTAACGGGGAAAACGCAAGCAGAAACAAGGCTTCTTGCGCCCTTAACTTCAACCATACAAATACGGCAAGCGCCGATTTCGTTGATTTCTTTCATATAGCAAAGGGTAGGAATGTCGATACCTGCGTATCTTGCAGCTTCAAGAATTGTGCTGCCGTTGGGCACGCTCAAGGGCATGCCGTTAATTTTAATATTTACCATTTCCATTATGACACGCTCCTTTTCTTAACCTTTTACAATTGCGCCGAACTTACATGTATCAATACATACGCCGCACTTAATACACTTTGCAGGGTCGATAACGTGAGGATTCTTAACTGTACCGCTGATAGCGCCAACAGGACACTTTCTTGAGCAGAGAGTACAACCCTTACATTTATCTTCAACAATTGAGATGCTCAGAAGTTTCTTACATACGCCTGATGGGCACTTCTTATCAACAACGTGAGCAATGTATTCGTCACGGAAGAAACGAAGTGTTGCAAGAACAGGGTTGGGAGCAGTCTGACCGAGACCGCAAAGTGAGTTCTCTTTGATGTAGTTTGCGAGGCTTTCAAGCTCGTCAAGGTCTTCAAGAGTACCGTTACCGTCGGTGATCTTTTCAAGAATTTCCATCATTCTCTTTGTACCGATACGGCAGGGAGTACATTTACCGCAAGATTCATCAACTGTGAAGTCAAGGAAGAACTTAGCGATGTCAACCATACAGTTGTCTTCGTCCATAACGATAAGTCCGCCTGAACCGATCATACAGCCGAGAGCTGTGAGGTTGTCATAGTCGATTGCTGTATCAATAAGGCTTGCAGGGATACATCCGCCTGAGGGACCGCCTGTCTGAACAGCCTTGAATTTTTTGCCGTTGGGGATACCGCCACCGATGTCTTCAATAACTTCGCGAAGTGTGGTACCCATGGGGATTTCAACAAGACCTGTGTTGTTGATTTTACCGCCCAATGCAAATACTTTTGTTCCCTTTGATTTCTCTGTACCCATTGTGTTGAAGTATTCAGCACCGTGGAGAATGATCTGGGGAATGTTTGCAAAAGTTTCAACGTTGTTTTCTGTTGTGGGTTTTGCGAAAAGACCCTTAACTGCAGGATAAGGAGGTCTGGGTCTGGGCTCACCGCGGTTACCTTCGATTGATGTCATAAGAGCAGTTTCTTCACCGCAAACGAATGCGCCTGCACCAAGACGGATGTGAAGGTCAAAATCAAAGCCTGAGCCGAAAATATCTTTACCTAAAAGGCCGTATTCTCTTGCGTCGTCAATAGCTTTCTGAAGTCTGCCAACTGCGATAGGATACTCAGCACGAACATAAACGTAACCTTCTGTTGCGCCTGTTGCATAACCGCAGATTGCCATTGCTTCGATAACGCAGTGAGGGTCACCTTCAAGAATTGAACGGTCCATAAATGCACCAGGGTCACCTTCGTCAGCGTTACATACAACATATTTCTGATCAGCTGCGTTTTTAGCTGTGAAGCTCCATTTAAGACCTGTGGGGAAACCACCGCCGCCACGGCCGCGCAAGCCTGAATCTTTAACTATGTCGATAACCTGCTCGGGGCTCATTTCTGTAACAGCCTTTGCAAGAGCCTGGTAACCGTCCATAGCAATATACTCTTCGATGTTTTCAGGGTCAATAACACCGCAGTTACGAAGAGCTACTCTCTTCTGCTTTTTGTAGAAGTTAGTTTCATTGATTGATTTGATATCTTCGGTCTGAGTTGTTTCATCATAAAGAAGATGCTTAACAATACGACCCTTGAGAAGATGCTCTTCAACGATTTCAGGAATATTTTCTACCTTAACTTCGCTGTAGAAGCTGCCTTCGGGGTAAACAACCATGATCGGACCGAGAGCACAAAGGCCGAAACAGCCTGTTTTAATAACCTTTACTTCGTCTGCAAGACCTTTAGCTTCGATCTCTCTTTCAAGAGCTTCGATAATAGCTGTGCTGTTAGAAGATGTACAGCCGGTACCGCCGCAGACAAGCACGTGTGAACGATACATAATTTTCCTCCTTATTTATCGAGAGATGCTACCGTATACTCAACAACGGGGTTGCCGTTAACGATATGGTCTGCAACAACTCTTGCAACCTTTTCGGGTGACATCTTGATGTAAGTTACCTTTTCTTTACCTTCTTCAAAAACTTCAACGATAGGCTCATACTGGCACATACCGATGCAGCCTGTCTGGTTAACTGAAACGTCTTTGAGGTTTCTCTTTGCAACCTCATCTACGAAGCCTGCAAGAACAGGTCTTGCACCTGCTGCGATACCGCAAGTAGCCATACCGACAACAACTCTGATGCCTGCGCCGTCTTCTTCTCTGACGTTCATCTGCTTTTCAGCTTTGGCTTTGATTGCCAACAATTCTTCAAGTGTTTTCATTTATACAACACCTCCGCGGATTATTTGAGTTTGTTCTTTTAAATATTCTTTCATCCACATCACAACCTCAGGTTCATTCAGCGGAACTCCGCCGAGAATTTCTTTAAGTTGCTTTGTGTCAAGCACAAATTCCCTGCCGTCAACCGTAAGACGATAGAGAAAATCAATGTGCGTGTTCATTGTGATAAGAGTGATAACGGTGGAATCAATATCACCAAGAGGAGTGAAATCAATGCTGTCGGTTTTAAAAACTGCCGTTACGCAGGTTCCTTCACCCACAACTGAGCTTATTTCAAAGCTTCCTCCCGTCATCTCTGCCGCCATTTTAAAAAGAGGAATTCCCATTCCCACTTTTCTGGTGGTTCTCGTTGTGCAGAAAGGGTCGTTGACTCTTGCGAGCATTTCAGCGTCCATTCCGCAGCCGTCGTCAATGATTTTGACAGTCATTGTGCTGTCGGCTGAATTTTCTTCAACCGAAACCTCAACCACCGAGGCTTTGGCAGATATTGAGTTTTGCGAAATATCCAGTATGTTTAAGGATAATTCACGCATAATTATGCCTGATATTTAGCGAGGATACCGGGGATATCATCAGCTACGAGCTTGCCGTAAACCTCATCATTGACTGTGAGAACGGGAGCAAGACCGCAAGCGCCGATACAACGGCATGCTTCGATTGAGAATTTGCCGTCTTCTGTGCATTCGCCGGCATCGATATGAAGCTCTTCGCAAAGCTTGTCAACAAGGTCCTGAGCGCCTTTAACATAGCAAGCTGTACCAAGGCAGACAGAGATGTTGTATTCGCCCTTTGGAGACAAAGCGAACTGAGCGTAGAAAGTTGAGATTCCGTATACCTTTTCAACAGGTACATCCATACCGTCGGCAATCATCTTCTGAACTTCGATGGGAAGATAGCCGTAAATTCCCTGAGCCTGCTGCATAACGTGCATAAGAAGGCTGTTGTCGCCTTTGCATTTAGCAATTACAGCCTGAAGCTGAGCTTCCTGCTCGGGGGTACCTTTGAAAGGCATTTTGCTGATTTTCTTGAGCATTTAAGTTTTCTCCTCCTTAAATAATATATGGTTGTTTATTGATTGTTAAAAATATAGCAATCCAATTCAAGTCAGTATAACATAAATATATCGAAAAATCAAGGTTTATGCATAAATATACCATAATTTGCCGATATATCAACACTTTGTTTAAAGGGGAGTGTTGCAACCCCAATATATCGTGGTTAAATAAGACTAACCGCCTTGTTTCCACAATATTTACCAAAAAATTTTTAAAAATTTTCGCTCTTTCCTGCAAGATAATCCACAACAGCCTTAGCTGAAAGTGAATCTGACTGTATATGTTTCGGGTTCATATTCATATTTTCAAGGCAGTGGGCATCACTGTCTGTGAGAAGCTTCATTTTTTTCAGGTCCGGATATTTTTCAAGATACTCTTCAACATCAGCCTTATCAGTGATTTCAGCGCAGCTGAAGCCCATCGATAAATCAATTCCGCCCAGATTTGAAATAACCGAATAAGAATCTCTGTCAATATGAGCAGGGAACGCTACACCGCCGTATTTTTTTACAAGCTCGGGCACCTGATGGATGCCTATATTACACGCCGTGATAAGAAGCAGCTCTTCCGTACCGATGATATTGTCTTTATCATCCATAATTCTCTGGTCACCAAAAATATCTGGTCTGTTTTTAATCTGCGGCATATTTTCACGCACATAAGCTGAAAATTCAAGAGCTTTTTCAACATCGGGGAAAAGGCACACCACGTGAATCTCCTCCGCAGTGCAAAGCTCCATACCCGGAATAACCGTAATGCCGATTTCCTCCCCCACCTTTACGGCAGCAGGGCAATTCAGGCAGGTGTTATGGTCAGTGAGCGCAATCACATCAAGGTCAAGCAGCTTTGCCATATTCACCAGGTTATAAGGGGTCATATCATTGTCACCGCAGGGAGAAAGGCAGGAATGGTTATGCAAATCATATCTGAAAAACATAAAATCAGCCCTTTAATAAATCTGAAACAAGAACAGCTGTTTCGAAGCTGTTTTTTTCTGTCTGTAAAACAACAACACCGTTTTCTTTTGCTCTTAAAAGAGCGTTATCGTCAAAAGCGGCATTTTCTGTAAGAACAACGCAGGCGCAGTCGGCAAGCACAGCCACACCGACAGCATTGATGTTACCCATAACCGTCAGCCAGGCATCACCCTCGCTTGCTCTTGACATAACCCAGCTCAAAAGGTCGCCGCAATAGCAGCCTGTAATTTCTCTGTCAGGCAGAGTTTCAGGGCAAAGAATTTTCATATTGCCCTTTTCCTGAAGCTCTTTAACTGTAGGCATCGGTTATTCCTCCTCGTTCTTTCTGAAGGGTGCAGGCAGAATTTCTCTGAACATTTCTGCCTGAGGCTCATCAGATTCTGCATACTGATTTCTTGTCAAGAACATACAGTCCTGAATACCTGCAAAACCGCGTACAATGTCCTCAGCCAACGCTTTGCACGAAGGGGCGCCGCAGGTTCCGCAATCAAGCTTGGGAAGTTTTGCTTCAAGGTCATTGATTTCGCCCATAATACGCATTGCGTCAAAAATATTATCTGCAAGGCGCATAATGTTGTTTGCCTGGGGAGCCTTTTCCCAGTCCAGCTTGTCGCTTTCAGGTTCTTCGTCAGTGTATCGGATGCACGAAACAGGCAGATATTTTCTCAGCATCTGCAAACGTCTTTTAGCTATAAACGGGTTTTCTGCGGTAAGGCTTCCCCCGACACAGCCGCAGGTGCAGGAATTAAGCTCAATAAATTCCATACTGTCAAGCTTGCCGTCTTCTACCTCGTCGAGAATTGTTTTTACATTTTCGATACCGTCGGCAGCAAGATAATTATCACAAAGAAGCGCTGCACTTTCACCGCCTGAGGTTGACCAGCTTACTCCGATTTTGCCTGACTGCTGTAACTCCTCAAGGCCTTTTTCATCCTTGCTGAGTTTACCCATTTCGTGAACAAGGGCGGGGTAAATATCTTTAATTGCCACCGCGCCGTCAATAACGGGGCCGTCAAGGGTAAGAGGCTTTTTGATGGCCGTTATTTTTGCAGGGCAAGGGGTAATGAAGAAAACACCTATTTCTTCATTTTTTAATCCCGTTTTTTCTACAGCTTCTTTTCTTGCCATAATGGCGGCAATTTCCATAGGTGCATTAAAATCAAGAAGCTGCGGAATAAGTGTCGGATAAGAAACGGTTATAAGCCTTACCACCGCAGGGCAGGCAGAAGAAATCAACGGCTTGCCCGTTTTATTTTCTTTAAGCTTTTTACGGGTTGCGTGGGACACAACCTCAGCTGCCTTTGAAACCTCAAAAACCTCGTCAAAGCCCAGCTTCTTCAACCCGCTGAGAACATAGTTTACGTCATCAAGGTTATTGAACTGACCGTAAAGAGACGGTGCAGGCAATGCAATTTTATATTTGAAATCTTTAACGTTCTCAAGTGATTCTCTCTGAGCATACTTTGCATGGTGAGGGCAGACCGCAATACATTTACCGCAGTCTATGCATTTTTCTTTTATAATATTTGCTTTTCCGTTACGGACTCGGATCGCCTCCGTAGGACAATGCTTGATGCAGTTCATACAGCCAACGCATTTGTCTCTGTCCATTCTTACGGAATGAAAAAGATTTTCTTTCAAGAAAGTCACCCCTTTTTTAAGGTAATAGTGAAAATTTAAAAGTTAAATGTGAGGGTGATAGTTGTACCTACACCGATTTCTGTATCTATATGCATGGAGTCAGAATATTTTTTGATATTGGGAAGACCCATACCTGCACCGAAACCCAATGCTCTGACATTTTCGGGCGCAGTTGAAAAGCCTTCTGTCATAGCCTGTTCAATGTCAGGGATACCGGGTCCCTTATCTTTCAGAATAACGGTAACTTTATCAGGGCTGATTTCCGCGTCAATAACGCCGCCGTCAGCATGGATAACCATATTGATTTCGCCTTCATAAACGGCAATGGCAACATTTCTTATAAGCGCAGCATCAAAGCCGAGATCTTTAAGAGTTTTTTTGATTTTGCCGGAAGCTTCGCCTGCACAAGAAAAATCATTGCTGTCAACATCGTAGTGAAGTTTAATTTTTTCCATTATTTTCCGCTGGCTCCTCTCAATCCGTTTTCATAAAGCTTACCGCATGAGCTGAACATCTCAAGCTTGGTGCAAACGAGCACAATTTCCCTTTCCTGTGCAAGTTCGATCATACTTTCATCAGGGCGCTTACCTCTGACAAAAACGATGCATTTCATATCCATCATTTCAGCTGTGCGCACAACCTGAGGATTAACAAGACCTGTGAGCATAACTGCCTGCTCTTTTACAAATGCAAGCACGTCACTCATCATATCACTTCCGCAGGCAGCGAAGATTTCGTTTTCTACATACTCCTCACCGAAAACGACCTCGCCCTCAAGAATTGAAACAAGCTCCTTTATTTTCATTTTGACTCCTCCTGAATTTGTTAATTACATTGTTACTTCTGATTATATCACAAAGATTTTTTCTCTACAACCTGTTGTTAAAATTTTCAAAACTAAATAATTGTTAACAATTTGTTTAATTTGTTGACTTTGAACTTTCCTTGTGTTAGAATTCCTTTGATTAAAAAATTAAAGGAGGAAATGAAGATGAAAAAAGTCATCTCTCTGATTATGGTAGTTGTTACTTTATGCATCAGCCTTTTGCCGTTGAGTGTCAGCGCGGCAACTTCATGCAACTGCAACGACGTGCCCATTATTTATGTTCGCGGTAAGACTCCTATTCTTCCTGATAAAAGCAAACCCGCAAGCAACTCAAACCACCAGATTCCTTACATCACAGGCAAAGAGCTTGAAAAATACATAGCTGAGCTTGTTCCCGTTTACGGAATTTGCTATCTCACAGGTAACTTTGACCGTTTTGCTACTAACCTTGCTGAGATTTTTGCTGATGAATACAAAGATTTTGCCCTTGATAAAAACGGCAACATCACAAACAATTCAGGTATTGCTCCCGAGTTTCAGTGGTCTGCATCTAAAATAAAAGATAACCACAAGCCCAGCAAAACAGTTACAACTTACGAGCAGGCAAGTGCAGAGATTTATAAATACTATTATATTTATGACTGCCGTGTTGACCCCTTTGAAACAGCAACCGACCTTCACAGCTATATCGAAACCGTTAAAAAGGTTACAGGTCACTCAAAGGTTAAAATCCTTGCCCGTTGCTACGGCACAAACGTTGTTTCCGCTTACTTTGTAAAATACGGTTGGGACGATATTGAAGACGTTATGCTTTACAACCCCATTATGTACGGCACTGACAAGCTCGACCATATTTTTGACGGCACACTCACAATGACTCAGGAATCTATTGATTACATTTCTGAAAATTATGTTGCCGACACCGAAGAAGATCAGACACTCAAGCTTCTGATTGATATTCTCAACACCACAGGCGGTTTTGATTTCACTAACGAAACAGCCTCCTACGTTATCAACTTCTGCACACCTGACATTCTCAGAGAAACTTATGCAACCTGCCCCGGCTTCTGGGCTATGCTTTCTGCTGATTCTTTTGAAAGAGCAAAAGAGCATATCTTCACTTATTATGAAGAGGAATATGCAGGTCTCATCAAGAAAATTGATTATTACCACGAAAACGTACGTCTTAAGCTTGACGATATTTACACTCAGATGAAAGCTGACGGTGTTGATATTTACACAGTTGCAAAATACGGCACACAGCTTATTCCTCTTATGGAAGATCCCCTTGTTCAGTCTGACGATACAGTTGCTGTTGATGTTCAGGTGCCCGGCACAGTCTCTGCTCCCACAGGCAAAACATTCGGTGTAGCCTATATTGACGATGCAACAAGCAGAGGAAACGCAAAATACATCTCACCGGATAAAGTGATTGATGCTTCAGGCGTTCTCTTCCCCGAAACAACATGGTATGTAAAAAATCTTCTTCACGATAATTTCCCCAAATGCTTCGACCTGTTTATTTATAAGGTTCTCAGATCAAAAAACACATTCACCATTTCAACTGATAAGAACTATCCTCAGTTTATGGTTTATGAAAACGACGGATCTGCTGAAACAGTCAAGCCTCTTAAGGGCGCAGATTCTTCAGATAAGTCTCTGGACCTCACAGGCGACATAATGCTTTTCCTTAAAAAGATTCAGGTGTTTATCGTTAAATTCTTTGAAGAGTATTTACATAATTACATCCTTAAATAAAAACTATCTCCGATAACGAAAGTTGTCGGAGATTTTTTATACTATAAAACCTGTTATCAGAATAAAATTAAGGCACCTTCCGAAGAAGGTGCCTTTTGAATTGAATTAACGTTTTCAGATTTTTGTAATTTTGCCTGTTACATACTGAAGAATAACAAGAGCGTCAGCTGATGTGATTTTTTCATCATTGTTAAGCTCTGCGGCTCTTCTCTGATTTTCGTTAAGAGTTACAAGACCTGCAACACTCTGCAGCACGAGTAAAGCATCGGCTGAATTGATTTTGTTGTTTGCATCAATATCGCCGTTTGAAATGTAACCGTAATTAATTGTTGCATTAAATAAAGCTTCGTTGCACTGTTCGCCGATTTTAATTTCTTTCCACTGCTCCTGAGTACCCTCATAGTTCACGGTTTTCAGGTTGCTGCATCCGTCAAATGCAAAGTCACTGATTTCTGTAAGGTTTTTGTGAATTGTAACTTCTTCAAGCTTATTGCACTGTGAAAAAACAGCAGGTTCAATTTTTGTTACCCCTTCAGGCAACTCAAATGATTTAATTGCTGTTGCATTAAAGGCTTTTGGACCGATATATGTAACACCGTCAGACATATTGATTTTTTCAAGCGCACGGCAATAATCAAAAGCGTGACCGCCGATTTTTGTTACACTGTCAGGAAGAGTGATCTCTTTAAGCGCCTCACAAATACCAAACGCACTCTCGCCTATTTCAGTAAGTCCGTCAGGAAGAATAATTTCTTCCAATCCTGTACATCCGTCAAACATAAAATCGCCGATTTTTGTAACGCCTGCAGGTATTTCAATTGATTTGAGTGATGAACAGTTTCTTAAAAGATCGTCCCCGATAACCTCAACAGTCTGAGGAATCTCAATCTTTTCAAGCTTGCTGTTATTAACAAACGCATCGTCATTGAGAATTTTAACTGAAGCAGGAATCACTATTTCTGTAAGCTCAGGATTATAATCTAATCCGAAACAGGCAACAAGAACCGTTCCGTCTTTGATTTCATATTTTCCGCTGAGTGTATGATCGGAGCAGATAAGATATTTGTCCATGTATAAAACGCTGTCTTCCCAGTTTGCCGAGTCGAGGAAGTATGCAGTTTTACCGAAAACTGTCTGACCGATAGATTCAAGCTGTGAAGGAAGCTCGATATTATCAAGCTTTTCACAACCGTAAAAAGCATGACTTCCGATAACTCTGAGTCCGCTGTTGAAATTAACTTTTTCAATTTCAACATTACCATTAAAAGCATCAGTTCCGATTGTTGTAACACTGTCAGGTATTGTAAATTCTTTGAAACCGATAGCACGAGGGAAAATGATGAGCTCGGTTTTATCCTTATTATAAAGAATACCGTTTTCATCAGCGCTGAAGTGCTTATTGTTTTCATCAACAGTTATACTTTTAAGTTCAGCGCAGTTACTGAGCGCAGTTGAAATTATTTCTTCTACCGAAGCAGGGATGTTAATGTTTGTGATACCCGAATCGGAGAAAGCCATCAAATCGATCATTTTTATTGTTTCAGGTAACACAACGCTTGTGATTTTTGTAAGATTACAAAAAGCGTGGTCGCCAATTATTGTAACAGGCTTGCCTTCGATTTCGTCAGGAACAGTAAGTATTCCTTCAGGGTCACCGTTATAATCGGTGATTGTAACCTCGCCGTTTTCAACAAAATAAACAAAGTTATCTGCTTCTTCGGCAAAGGTAGCCGTAAATGGCACAGACGAAATAATCATAATAATGGCTATTATAATTGCAGTGAATTTTGTTTTCATACAAATTCCCCCTTTTTGTTTATAAACCAATTATAGCACACAAAAACAAAAAGTCAACAAAAAAGCGACCATAAATCAACGTAACGTTAACAAAAGTCAACGATTTTTCGACAAAAAAACACAGACTGCCAACAGCAATCTGTGTTTAAATCTGTCTTTTATACGAGTTTTTCATCAAAGTCAATGGTAATTGAACCGTGGTTGATATCAATTTTTTTGTATTCAACTCCTGCGGCATCCATCATTCGTTTGGAAGCTCTTGTTGAGTCGGAATCGGCGTATTTATCTGAAATGTAAAGCACCTTTTTAATTCCGCTCTGAATGATCGCTTTTGCACATTCACAGCAAGGGAACAGTGCAACATAAATTGAACAGCCCTCAAGGCTGCCGCCCTTATTGTTGAGAATAGCATTCAGCTCAGCGTGGCAGACATAAGGATATTTTGTGTCGTAAGAGCTGCTGCCCTCTCTGTCCCAGGGGAAATCATCATCATCACAGCCGATAGGGAAACCATTGTAACCCATCGACATAATCTTTTTGTTTTCGTTAACAATACACGCACCAACCTGAGTGCTGGGGTCCTTGCTTCTCTTTGCGGCAAGCAAAGCAATTCCCATAAAATATTCGTCCCATGAAATATAGTCGTCTCTCTTCGGCATAATGCTCCTCCTTAATTATCCTCTTGAGAAGAAGATTTCTTTTTGTTTGAAAAACATCTGATAATTACACAAGCAAATGCAAGACTTATCAGCAAAATGTTGGTTAACATTTGCTTTTCAAAGAAAAGCATTAAAAAAAGATATGCCCCCAAGCCTGCAGCAAAAACAACTGATGCCAATTTGATATTGTCTTTCTTCAAGTACAAAAAACATACAACAACAGCAAAAGGTATTTTATAAAGTATTTCAAAAACCAACTCTTTAGGCATACTTGCACCCCCCTGCTTCGTCATTCTATCATATATCCAAGCATTTTTCAATACACAGAAAATTTACAAAATTCTTGTTGTGCTTGTGTTATTTGTGTGATATAATAAACTGATTAAAAATATGCAGAATTTTTCTGAGGTGATAAAATGGGATTATTAAAGTTGCTTTTCGGTGATTACTCCAAAAGAGAGGTCAAAAGAGTAAACCCGATAAAAGATAAGGTTCTTGCCCTTGAAGAGAGCTTTGCAAAGCTCACAGATAAAGAGCTTCAGGCAAAAACCCCCGAATTCAAAGAAAGACTTGCAAACGGTGAAACCCTTGATGACATTCTTCCCGAGGCATTTGCCGCCTGCCGTGAGGCTTCGTGGCGTGTGCTTGGCATGAAGCATTTCCCCGTTCAGATTATCGGCGGTATCATTCTTCATCAGGGCAGAATTGCAGAAATGAGAACAGGTGAAGGTAAAACTCTTGTTGCTACCCTCCCCGCATACCTTAACGCTCTCACAGGTGACGGTGTTCACATTGTTACCGTTAACGATTACCTTGCCCGCCGTGACTCTGAGTGGATGGGTAAGCTCTACCGCTTTATGGGTCTTTCAGTCGGTCTTATCGTTCACGGGCTCACTAATGAAGAGCGTCAGGCTGCCTACAATGCAGACATTACTTACGGCACAAACAACGAAATGGGCTTTGACTATCTTCGTGATAATATGGTGCCTTATAAAGAAAACAAGGTTCAGCGCGGTCACGCCTTTGCCGTTGTGGACGAGGTTGACTCAATTCTCATCGACGAAGCAAGAACCCCCCTTATTATTTCAGGCCGCGGTGAGCAGTCAACAGAGCTTTATTCTCTTGCCAACAACTTTGTAAGAACCCTTTCAATGTCAAAGGTTAAAGAGGCTGAAAGCAAAATGGAAGTTGAAGACGTAGCCGACGGCGACTATGTTGTTGACGAAAAGGCACGCACCGCAACCCTTACCAAAACAGGTATTGCCAAGGCTGAAAAATATTTCGGACTTGAAAACCTTATGGATGCCGAAAATATGACCATTGCCCACCACATCAACCAGGCAATCAAGGCTATCGGCGTTATGAAAAGAGATATTGACTACGTTGTTAAAGACGGTCAGGTTCTCATCGTTGACGAATTCACAGGCCGTATTATGCTTGGCAGAAGATACAACGAAGGTCTTCATCAGGCTCTTGAAGCAAAAGAAGGCGTAAAGGTTGAAAACGAGAGCAAAACTCTTGCAACCATCACTTTCCAGAATTACTTCCGCCTTTACAAAAAGCTTTCAGGTATGACCGGTACTGCTATGACAGAAAGTCAGGAATTCAACGAAATCTACGCTCTTGACGTTGTTGAAATCCCAACAAACAAGCCGATGATCCGTCAGGATGACCCCGACACTGTTTATAAAACTGAAAAAGCAAAATTTGACGCTATTGTTGAGCAGATCAAAATCTGCCACGAAAAAGGTCAGCCTGTTCTCGTTGGTACAATTTCTATTGAAAAATCAGAGGAACTCAGCAAGATTCTCAAGCGTAACGGAATCAAGCACGAGGTATTGAACGCAAAATTCCACGATAAAGAAGCTGAAATTGTTGCTCAGGCAGGTAAATTCGGCGCTGTTACAATCGCAACAAATATGGCAGGCCGCGGTACCGATATTATGCTTGGCGGTAACTCAGAATACCTTGCAAAAGCCGAAATGAGAAGAATGGAATACCCGGAGGAACTCATTGTTGAAGCAACAGGCTTTGCAGAAACAGACAACGAAGATATTATCAACGCAAGAAAAGAATATCAGGCACTTGAAAAGAAATATAAAGACTCTATCAAAGACGAAGCCGACAAGGTTCGTGAAGCAGGCGGTCTTTTCATCATCGGCACAGAGCGTCACGACTCACGCCGAATCGATAACCAGCTCCGTGGACGTGCAGGCCGTCAGGGTGACCCCGGTGCAAGCCGTTTTTACCTTTCACTTGAAGATGACCTTATGCGACTTTTCGGTGGCGAAAGGCTTTCAAATATGATGGATGCCCTCAACACCCCTGAGGATATGCCCATCACCAACAAAATGGTTTCAAAGTCTATCGAAAGCGCTCAGCATAAGAAGGAAGGCCAGAACTTCGCTATACGTAAAAACACTCTTCAGTTTGACGATGTTATGAACCGTCAGCGTGAGCTTATTTATGAGCAGCGTAACAGGGTTCTCAACGGTGAAGAGCTTAAGCCCGCAATTATGCGTATGCTTGAAGACTGCGTTAATGAATCAGTTGATTTCTACTGCCCGTCAGCCCTTCCCGAAAACGAATGGAACGTTGCAGGTCTTCGCAGCAAGTTCAAGGGTTGGCTCACTGTTGATGAGGACTTCCCTGAAGACAAGGTAAACAGAGCAGATGCAAAAGAGATGCTTCTTGAAAGAGGCCACGCTCTTTATGAAAAGAGAGAAGAAATTCTCGGTGACGAAACAATGCGCGCTCTTGAAAGAATGATTCTTCTTCGCAACGTTGACACAAAGTGGATGGATCACATCGACGATATGGACGAACTTCGCAGAGGTATCGGCCTTCGCGCATACGGTCAGCAGCAGCCCGTTGTTGCTTACCGTGTTCAGGGTTCAGATCTGTTTGATGAAATGAGCACAAACATCCGTGAAGACACAGTTAAGCAGATGCTTACCGTTGTTATCAAATCAAAAGAAGAAACTGAAAGAAAGCAGACCGCTAAAATCACAAGCGAAAGCGGTTCAACTGACGGAAGCGACAAAGCAAGACCCGTCAGAAAGGGCAAAAAAGTGGGGCCCAATGACCCCTGCCCCTGCGGAAGCGGAAAGAAATATAAAAAATGCTGCGGTGCCCCCGGCAAGCAGGCTGAATAAAAAAATCAAGGACTGTTTCCTTTTGGGAAACAGTCCTTATTTTATCTGTGATTCAATTATGAGAAAAGTCTTTCAAGGGGATTATAACCGAGACCGAAATATTTGAAGATCCAGATAAGAGGATTAAATCTGAAGAAAAGAGCGTCTACTACAGTTACAAGACCGCGAAGGAAAGTTGAAATATCGTGAGTTTCGGGAACATCAACCTCTTCATATTCATGGCCCTCAACATTGAGAACGAACGGCTGAGAGTAGCAAATGCCGTTTTCGCCTGTGATGTAAAATCTTACAAAGAGATACGGGTCATCAAGCAAATCATCACGGTGAAGGTCAAGTGTTGCCTTGCCGTCAGTGATATCTTCACGAAGAATCACTTTACCGTTTGATACCCATGTGATCTGATTGAAGTTTGAACCTTCAACATAGATTGAGTCATTTTCCTGATCAACAGTTACTTTTGAAACGTTAGGTGTGTTATCAAGAAGATAAAGCTTTTCGTCATAAACCTTCTGCTCAACAAAGCCGGGAATTTCAGGCATACCGTTAAGCTCGTAGCCGTTTGAATAGTGAGAAACTGAGAAGAACTGACCTTTTTCAAGGCTTTCGCGGAAGTCTTCCATTGTGAAGTTTTCCATCCAGGTCATTGTGTAAGCATCGTTTACAGCAGCCCAGTCATGAGAGTCAGCAAAGGTGTTACACCACGGAACAACGCCGTTGGGGATTGTTCTCTGAAGAATCTGGTCATAGAGAATTCTGTCGCAACGGGTATGAGCGTCAGTTGCGCTGTTGATACCCATACCAAGTGATGAGCCTGCGTTATCCATAAACAAGCGTGCAAACTTGTTGGGGTAATATGCATCAATTACCTGACCTACGTGATCGGCTGAATCTTTATCTGTATAAACAAATTCGCCAACGTGTGAAAGGAAGGTAATACCGCCGTCTTTTCTTACCTCTTCAGTAGGTGTTTCATAGTCACCGAAAACGCCTGCAAGGCCCTGACCGTATTTTGAAAAATAGCCGGTAAGGTGGCAGTCAGCAACAGGTGTTGCCATATTAAGCTCGTTGCCGTAAGGAACGTCAAGCATACCGTTTTCGTGAGTTCTTCTGTCAGATGGTGCTGTGCCGTTAAGGTAGCCCTGATACTCTTCATCTGTAAGAGGAATGATATCAGCCATCTTTGTGCGTTCTTTTTTGATAAATCTCATAAGCGGAACTGTTTCAGGCTCAACGTTCCAGCCGAGGTTTGTTGTGCCGTGGTCAGTGAGAGCAACTATATCATAGTTAAGGTCATAGTGCTCCTGAACAAACTCGTGAATTGTCAAAAATCCGTCTGAAGCAGTTGTGTGACAATGGAGCTGAGTTTTGTATTCGCCCCATTTTTCCCAGTCGATATCCTTGTAGGGATTTTCGATGGTATAATCCCTCTGGTCGGCAGGGATGCCATAAGTCATGTCATAAAACGCGAGGTTGGCGTCTGTTGCGTCAACTGCAGCATATGACGGAACCATGCCCATCATAAACATCAGAAGCGCAAGAAAAGCAGCCAGTGATTTTTTTAATAATTTACTCATAAACTCATATCCTTTCGGAAAAATTCACAAAAACAGTTTAGCACAAACAAAAAAATGTGTCAATAAAGCAAAAAGCAAAATTTGCATATTTTAAAGTTGACAACAGTTGCGGCATTTGATAAAATGATGCGGTAGAAAAGTTAATATGAATATTTGCCTCCTTAGTTAAATGGATATAATAAACCCCTCCTAAGGGTTAGTTGTGAGTTCGATTCTCGCAGGGGGTGCCAGAAAACCTCGTTTGCAAAAACGGGGTTTTTATTTTTTAAAAAGCAAAAAGCTATTGAAAAACCACTTCTTTCTGTGATAAAATTTTAAAAAACATTGCGGAGGGAAAAATTATGAATCCGATTTTGTTAAAATTTCTTGCAGGTATTCTTGTAACGCTTTTTTCACTTTTCAACATTTCTGTTGACATCCCCGGATTTGCAGATGAAAAAGTGTCTGAAACCACAATTCAGTATCTCAACGAAGACGCAGGCTCTGCAGATGCCGTTATCACTGTTTCAACCACTGCTGACGGCGAATACAAGCTTTATTGGGCAGATGAAAATGCTGTCAAGCTTACATATTCACTTGGTGACAAAGAAATTGGATATTCTGAATTTGCCGTTATTGAAACCTTTTTCGGCAAAGGCAGCATTGACCTGCCTGATTATACGGCTATCCCTGACGGTGCAGAGACTATTCTTGTGACATCAGACGGTGAAACTCTCGAAACACTTGAGATTCCCGAATCAAAGCAGCGTGACAGAGGCGAAGCTGTTTATAAATTCGGCTCAATCAGCGACCTTCATTTCAACAGATATCAGTTTGAAAATGACAGCGACGTTGCAACCGAAACCTTCTCACGCTCACTTGATTTCTTTAACAACGCAGGTGTTTCACTCGTTGCCATGCCCGGTGACATTTCATCTGACGGTGAAAAAGAGGCTTTTGAAGCATTCAACCGTATTTCTTCAAGATACGATTTCCCTGTTTACACAACAACCGGCAACCACGACCTTCACGCAAAGTATGAAAAAGAAAACTGGCTTGAATTTATGAACCCCGGAGCATACGGTGAAACAAAGGCTGAGGGAATTTTAAACGTTGCCGATAACGGAATGGATTTTGTTTATGAAGAAAAAGAATCAGGTGATATCTTTATCTTCCTTAATCAGACCTCAAACAATTACGGACTTTTGTGGAACGCTCTTCTCACAGAGGCTCAGCTTGACTGGCTTGAATCCCAGCTTGAAAAATACAGCGACAGAGCCGTATATCTTTTCTTCCATACCTTCCTTAACTCTGCAAAAGGCAACCCCTTTACAGGCACAGGCAATCTGCAAAACAGCCTTGGCTGGAGTTACCCTCTTTTCTACACTCAGGGTGCAAGCGATGAGGTTAGAATAAGAAATCTTCTCAGAGAATATGACAACGTTTTCTTCTTCAACGGTCACTCTCACTGGGCATATCATATGCAGACAATGAACCCCAACCTCAATATTTCCAAAAACGGTGAAGACGGTGCCACCTATGTTCACGTTTCATCTGTTTCATCCCCACGTGTAACCGAGGATTATCAGATTTTATGGTCAGGCACTGACCCTGAAATGAGTGAGGGCTATCTTGTTGAGGTTTATGAAGATTCAGTTGTTCTTATGGGTGTTGACTTTGTAAACAACAAAATTCTGGCATATGCAACATACGAAGCAGTAAAATAAAAGCCCAACAACCATATATTTATCATTTTAACAGGGAGCCATCCTTTATCAAGTAGGATGACTCTCTGCTTTTCTTTTCAACCTCCGGTTGAGTTTTCTCGTTTAAGCAGTTATTGATTTCTTTATGCTTTGTGTTAGACTTAAAGCATAAATGAGAAAGAGGGATTTTTATGGAGCTTTTTATCGGCAAACAAATCAGGGACTTCAGAAAATCACAGGATCTGACACAGGAACAGCTCGCAGAAGCAATCGGAGTGTCCTTTCAGGCTGTGAGCAAATGGGAAAATAACATTGCTTTTCCCGACATCACACTGATCCCCAAGCTGGCTCAGCTTCTCGGAGTGAGTATTGATGAATTGTTTGATTACAGCTCTGCCGAAATCGAAAAAGATATTGAACGCATCTGCTTTCGTTCTTACGAATGTCGCGAAACCGACCCTAAAAAGGGAAGAGAAATTATTGAAAATGGGCTTGAAAAATATCCGGGCAATGACATTCTTCTGAATAATCTTCTTTATTGCCTCGACTACACTCACAACCCCGACGAAACGATTGCTATCGCCTCAAAGCTTATTGAAAAAACAAAGCACAGCGATGTTAAATATGATGCCTTGCGTTTTCTTGCCTATGCTTACAGTGCAAAGGGAAAGAAAGAAAGTGCACGTACGGCCCTTGAGCAGATACCGGAAATATATTTTACAAAGCTGTCCGAAATGGCTTTTGTTCTTGACGGTGAAGCAAAATTCGAAGCTGCACAAAAGCAAAAGTGGATTTCGTTTGAAACGCTTCTGCAAATGATGTGGAAAATTGCCGAATGCTATGAAACAGAGGGCAAAAATCAAAGGGCTGTTGAAGAAACGAAAAAAGCCATTGCAATAACAGAAACAGTTACAAGAGAAGAAAAAACAGAAGCATTTCAATCATACAAAGAATTTTTTGAAAAACAGATAAAAAGAATAGAGCAAAAAATTTAAAGCCGTTGAAAACCTTTTCTTATTATGCTACAATCGTGCTGAGGTGTTATTATGAAATTTATGTCTTTTAATATTCAGCATGCAACGGACTATATCCGTCAGGTGATTGACCTTGATTATTTTGCAAAAGAAATCGGTAGACTCAACCCCGACTTTCTCGGCCTTAATGAGGTTATGAACGAGGGCGACGATGAGGAATACACTGATCAGGTTGCTTTCTTTAAAAAAGTACTCGGCTGGAACGGATTTTTCGGTCTTGGTGCAATGATTGACGGCAACAATCCTTTCGGCAATGCGATTTTAACAAAGCATCCCATAAAAAGTGTTGAAAATGTTCAGATTCCTGACCCTGAGGATAAAAGCGAGGATACATATTATGAATCTCGCTGTGTTATAAAGGCAGTTGTTGAGGTTGATGGTGTTGATGTTTGCTGGCTTGTGTGCCATATGGGCCTTGCAAAGCTTGAAAGGGTTAACGCAGTTGAGGTTATATGCCGTCTGATTGACGAAACAGATATGCCCGTTATTCTTATGGGTGACTTTAATGTTGAGCCTGACGGGGAAGTTCTTTTGCCGATTCGCGAAAGACTTCTTGACACTGCTGACTCTTTTGAAGGTGCAAGAGAGCTTACCTTCCCCTCAGATAAGCCCTATAAAAAAATCGACTATATTTTTTACCGCGGTCTTGAATGCAAAAGCGCAGAAACTCTTCACGATGTAATAGCAGACCACCTGCCCGTTGTTGCAGAATTCAAAGCAAAATAATAAGTAAAACAAAATGAAAATTTCTCTCTCAGACAGCTTCAGTTATTCTAAGCTTTTACGATTTACTTTTCCGTCAATTGTTATGATGATTTTCACTTCAATTTACAGCGTTGTTGACGGATTTTTTGTTTCAAATATTGTGGGCAAAACTGCCTTTGCCGCCGTCAATCTGATTTTTCCGTTTATTATGGTGCTCGGCGGAATGGGTGCGATGTTTGGTGTGGGCGGAAGTGCACTTGTTGCCAAAACCCTCGGTGAGGGCGAAACCAAAAAAGCTCAGCGATATTTCACAATGATGATTTATATTATGGTAATCGTCGGGGTTGTGTTCACGGTATTAGGTATTGTGTTTATGCGGCCTGTGTCTTATCTTTTCGGTGCAACTGAAGGGATGATTGACGAATGCGTGGTTTACGGCAGAACGATTTTAATTTTTAACACTGCTATGCTCGCACAATACACCTTTCAGAGCTATCTTATTGTTGCCGAAAAGCCAAAGCTCGGTTTGCTGGTAACAGTGCTTGCCGGGGCAACAAACATGGTGCTTGACTATTTGTTCATGGCTGTTTTTGATATGGGCATTTTCGGTGCCGCCCTTGCAACGGGGCTGAGCCAATGCGTTGGCGGAATTATTCCTCTGATTTGGTTTTTGAGTAAACACAACAAATCTGCACTCAGATTTGCCAAAACAAAAATAGAGCTGAAACCTATTCTCAAAGCCTGCGCCAACGGAGCATCTGAAATGTTATCAAGTGTGTCAGGCTCAATTACGGGAATTTTATATAACCTCCAGCTCATAAAATATGCCGGAGAAGACGGTGTTGCTGCCTATGGCGTGGTGATGTATGCGGCGTATGTTTTTATTGCTATTTATATGGGCTTCTGTACAGGCAGTTCACCGGTTATGGGTTACCATTACGGTGCTCAGAATCACAAAGAAATGAAAAACATTTTCAAAAAGAGTATGACACTTCTGGGCGTGGGCGGAATTCTGCTCACCGTAACAGGTGTTTTGTTGGCAAAGCCAATTGCTCTCATTTTTGTAAGCTATGATAAATCTCTGCTTGAATTAACGGTAAGAGCTTTTACGATCTGCGCCCTGCCGTTTATGATAATGAGCATCAATATGTATGCTTCTTCTCTTTTTACGGCTCTTAATAATGGCGGAGTTTCCGCGGCAATTTCATTTTTAAGGGCGTTGATTTTCCCCACAATTTCTATTCTTGTTTTGCCGATATTTTTTGAAATTGACGGTGTATGGTTCTCACTCGTTGGCAGTGAAATTTTAAGCTTTATTGTTTCAGTAATCTTCCTTGCAGTCTATAAAAAGAAATATAAATATTGCTAAAGAAAAAGGACTGTTTCTTTTTTGAAACAGTCCTGGTTTTTATATAAGTTCTTTTGCAAGAGCTTTGATTTGTTCTATATTCTCTTCTTTAACAGCTGAGTGAATTGTAACGGTTGTGTCGGTGTAGGTTAAATCCTTGCTGTCCTCCAGCATTCTTTTGATAAGCTTTGCGCAAAGAGGTGCCCAGGTGCCGTTTTCGATGATGCCCACGGTTCTGTTTTTATATCCTCTTTCTTTAAGCTCGTGAATGAAATTTCTCATAAAAGGGAAAATTTCACTGTTATATGTTGTGGTTGCAAGTACGATTTTGCCGTAACGGAAAGCATCTTCAACAGCCTCTGCCATATCGCAACGGGCAAGGTCATTGACAGCTACCTTTGGGCAGCCGTTTTCTTTAAGCTCTTTTTCAAGAAGTTCAACGGCCTTTTTGGTGTTGCCGTAAACAGATGTGTAGCAGATTACAACGCCTTCGCTCTCAACACCGTAGCTTGACCAGGTGTTGTATAAGTCAAGATAATAGCCAAGGTTTTCTTCAAGCATCGGTCCGTGAAGAGGATAAATAGCTTTGATGTCAAGTGCGCTTGCTTTTTTAAGCACAGCCTGCACCTGAGGGCCGTATTTACCCACGATGCCGAAATAATAACGTCTTGCTTCGCAAGCCCAGTCTTCATCAGCATCAAGGGCACCGAATTTTCCGAATCCGTCAGCTGAGAAAAGAACCTTATCTTCACTGTCATAAGTCATAATTACTTCAGGCCAGTGAACCATAGGTGCAGTTACAAATGTAAGAACTCTGCCGCCTAAGTCAAGAGTGTCACCGTCAGCAACAACAATGCGTCTGTCAGCAAAATCCGTGCCGAAGAATTTTGTCATCATTGCAAAAGCCTTTTGTGTGGCAACAACTGTAGCCTCGGGGTAAGCGTTCATAAATTCGCAAACGTTTGCCGAATGGTCAGGCTCCATATGCTGAACAATAAGATAATCGGGAGCTTTGCCGTTCATAGCTTCTCTGATATTTCCCAACCATTCGTCTTTGAAGTTTTTGTCAACTGAATCCATAACGGCTGTTTTTTCACCAAAAACAATGTATGAATTATACGCCATTCCGTTGGGAACAATATACTGACCTTCAAAAAGGTCAATCTCGCGGTCATTAACGCCAACATACTTAATTGTTTCACTAATCATTTTTATCATCCTATCCTAATAAATAATCAAAAATCAGCATTATGCAGAAACCTGTAAGAAGAGCATAAGTTGCACCCCGTTCACTGCCGTGAGAGTGGGTTTCGGGTATCATCTCGTCGCTGATAACATAAAGCATTGTTCCCCCTGCAAAAGCAAGGGCAAAAGGCAGAATCGCAGTTGAAACACTTACGGCAAAAAAGCCCAGCAAGGTTCCTATAACCTCAACAACGCCCGTTATAACAGCAACAAAAAATGCTCTGCCGTGACTCATCCCCGTAGCGAGCATGGGGCCGATAATAACCATTCCCTCAGGAATATTCTGCAAAGCAATACCTCCGGCAATTGTCAATGCCTCTGCAGTGTTGCCTGTGCCGAAGCCGACACCTGCCGCAATACCTTCAGGCAGGTTATGAATCGCAATGGCTATCACAAACAAAAGCACCTTGTCAAGCTGAGCCTGTTTTTCAGGATGGCTTTCACTGTCAACACCGGTAAGCTGATGAAGATGAGGAACGATTTTATCAATAAGGTTAACGCAGACAGCTCCGCAAAAAACGCCGATAACCGTCACAACCACCGGATATTTCCCTCCGTATTCAAGTGACGGAAGAATAAGCCCTATAACCGCCGCAGAAAGCATAACTCCTGCCGCAAAAGAAAGAACTATATCGCTGAACCTGTGGCTGATTTTTTTAAATATGAAACCCAGAACCGCACCAATGACCGATGCGCCACCCACGCCTAAAGCCGTGAGTAAAACCATTCTCATATTTTCACCTGCTTTCAAGCAATTTCCTACCGGTTGATTATAACAGAAAAAACTTCGCGTGTAAATACAAAAAAATATGTAAAAGATTTTCTGACGATCCGTAATCAAACCGTAAAATACTCTTGACGGAAACGCTTTTATAATGTAGAATACCTTGCGTATGTTCTTTTTCGGAGGTAAGTTATGTTTTTTGAAGAATTAAAAAATTATGACAGTGAGGTTTATGCCTACTGTGAAGAAGAGTTGTCAAGACAGCGCAATAACATTGAGCTGATCGCTTCTGAAAACATTGTTTCAAAAGCCGTTCTTCTTGCCGCAGGCGGAGTTCTCACAAACAAATATGCAGAGGGTTACCCTGCAAAGAGATATTACGGCGGTTGTCAGCACGTTGACGGAGTTGAAGAAATCGCAAGAGAAAGAGCAAAGAAAATTTTCGGTGCAGACCACGCCAACGTTCAGCCTCACAGCGGTGCAAACGCAAACCTTGCTGCTTTTTTTGCAGTGCTCAACCCCGGTGACACAGTTCTTTCAATGAGCCTTGCTGACGGTGGCCATCTTTCTCACGGCTCACCCGTTAACATTTCAGGTAAATACTTTAATATTGTTCCCTACGGAGTAGACGAAAATACAGGTAAAATTGATTACGAAAAAGTCAGGGCTCTTGCTCTTGAATGCAAACCTAAGCTTATTCTCGCAGGTGCATCTGCTTACCCCAGAACAATTGACTTTGCCGAATTCAGAAAAATCGCCGATGAAGTTGGCGCATATTTTATGGTTGATATGGCTCATATTGCCGGTCTTGTTGCAGCAGGTCTTCACCCAAGCCCCGTTCCTTATGCAGACATTGTAACCACAACAACTCACAAAACACTCCGCGGACCCAGAGGCGGACTTATTCTTTGCAAAGAAAGTCTTGCAAAGGCAATTGACAAAGCAATTTTCCCCGGCACTCAGGGCGGTCCTCTTATGCACATCATTGCCGCTAAAGCAGTTGCTTTCGGTGAAGCACTCTCACCTGAATTCAAAGAGTATCAGACTCAGATAGTCAAAAACGCTGCAGCTCTTGCAGACAGCCTAAAAAAAGAAGGCTTCAATATGGTTTCTGACGGAACAGATAACCACCTTATGCTCCTTGATCTGAGAAATATGGGGATCACCGGCAAGGAATTTCAGCACAGACTTGATGAGGTTCATATCACAGTTAACAAAAACGCAATTCCCAACGACCCTGAAAGCCCCTTTGTTACAAGCGGCGTAAGAGTAGGCACACCTGCCGTTACCTCAAGAGGCTTTAAAGAGAGTGAGATGGCTCTTATCGCATCCTGGATGAAAAAGACAGCCACAGACTTTGAAGCAACAAAAGAGCAGGTCGCAAAAGAAGTTGTTGACCTTTGCAAAAAGTTCCCTCTTTATGAGGACTGATAAAAATTTAACCGTAACCACTTCCTCGGTGGTTACGGTTTTTTTATATTTTTTTCACTTCTCCTGCACTGAGGTAGTGAAGGCGGTCTTTCATTATTTTTTTCATATATTCATATTGCAAAATCCCCGTGCAATGGCAGGTATAAAAAACAGCTTTTGTTTTTAAAAGCTCACCGGCTCTTTTGTCAAGGTTTCCGCTGTCAGGTTCTATTTTTGAATAGTGAAAACCGCCCACAAGCACATCGGGGTCAAGACAGTTTGCGATGTTTACCACTCCTTTATGTGAGCAGCCGCTTATAACAACTCTTTTGCCGTTTTCATTAATTACAAGATAATGCTCGTGGCGGAAGGTGTCCGCAGTGAAAATACCGTCAGTTTTTTCGTTAAGTCCAAAGGCTTCGGTTTTTTCTTTTTCAATTTCACTGTTTAGTGAAAACAAGCTTAATTCGCTGTCAATTTTTTCTTCATCGCCAACAAAAATAAGTCTTGGGTTTTCTTTTAATTTTTTATCAACACCAATAAATTTTTCACTGCCGTTATAATATTCACCAAAGGCATATCTGCTCAGATAAACCGGGGCAGCTGAATTTATTTCAAGAAATTTTCCGAGACCACCGCTGTGGTCGTAATGGCCGTGAGATAAAAACGCAATATCAACTTCTTTAAGGTCAACACCCATTTTTTCAGCGTTTTCATAAAAAAGGTCGGTCTGACCCATATCGAAAAGGATTTTATGCTTTTCCGTTTCAATATAAAGGCTCAGACCGTGCTCTGCGTTTATATTTTCTTTTTCTGTTGTGTTTTCTGTTAAAACTTTAATAATCATATCAGTCAATAAGATAACATACGGTTTTGAATTCTTTACCGTCTTTAATATAGATTTTCGGAACTCGTCTTGAAATTCTGCAAGGCAATTCATAATTAAAGCTTCCTGCGGCGTTTGAAACCTCTTCCATACTCAGCCCGTCACCCACAAGGGTCACGCTGTCACCGACTGCCACTTCAGGAATATCGGTCACGTCAATCATAAACTGGTCCATACAGACTCTACCGATAATGGGGGCAGTTTTGCCTTTTATCATTACCTTGCCCACGTTTGAAAGTGAACGGGGATATCCATCAGCATAACCTACGGGAAGAGTTGCTACCTTTGTTTTTCTCTTTGTAACGAAAGTCCCGCCATAGCTGATTTCTCTTCCGGCTTCCAACTCTTTGAGGTGAGAAATTTCTGCTATCCATTTCATAGCAGGTTTTATATCAAGACAAGCTTTATTTACATCTTCACTCGGATACATTCCGTAAACCACAATACCTGCTCTTACCATATCATAATGATCATCAAAATTCATTATTCCTGCAGAATTGTTGGCATGCTTTATGGCGGGATCTATTCCTCTGCTTCTAAGCATTTCAATAAAAATACCGAACTTTTCTTTCTGAGCAAGGGTTTTTGTCAGATCTTTTTCGTCAGCTGTTGCAAAGTGAGTAAAAATACCCTCTGCCTGAATATCGGGAAGCTTTGCGATTTCTTTACAAATGTCTGCATCTGCTTCGGTTACCTGAAAGCCTATTCTGCTCATACCTGTATCAACAGCAATATGATAAAGAGCCGTTTTGCCCTGCTTCACAGCCTGGTCTGAAAGACTTTTTGCATCTTCAAAGCTGAAAATTGTAGGACGGATATCATACTTAACGAGCAAATCAGAGTAATATGGCTCTACTCTGCCAAGAACAAGAATCGGGGTGTCAAACCCTGCTTTTCTCAGCTCAACAGCTTCTTCAATAACGGCAACGCCGAAAAAAGAACAATCTTTTTCGATTTCTTTTGCCACTTCAGCAACACCGTGGCCGTAAGCATCGGCTTTGATAACACCGAGAAGACCTGCGTTACCGATTTTATTTTTTATGCTTTTAATATTATGTTTTATTGCATCAAGGTCAATTATAACCGCTGTACGATGGTTAGACATCTTTTCACCTCTGAAACATACTTGGATATATTTTAATACGATTAGCTTTATTTGTAAAGTGAATTTTGTCAAAAACTAACCCATTAACGGATGCTCAATAAATGTAAATGCAAAAACATTCACCGCAACTGTTGCAGCGGCATAAAAAACTGCGAGTTTATATACGCCTTTTGAAAGCTTTGTTTTTGACAGTGTCGACAAAAGAATAAGACTTGCAGCGGCAATGAACATATTTGTAAAGAAAAATACTCTCTGCCCTGACGAAAAAACCGAAGAAGAAAAGCTCATCATCACAGCACAGCCGAAACCTGCACAAAGGCACAGCAAAACAGGAATTCCCCGATCAGGCTTTCTGACGGCAAGAAAAACACAAAGAGAAATAATTACCGCCAGGAGTAAAAAACCGAAAGAAATCATCGCGATTATCTCGGGGGAAAACTCGCCGCTTTTAAATGCACTGCGTGTCTGCATATGGGAAAGTCCGCCGCCTGAAACACAGCAGATTATATTGAGAATAACGCAGGTGAAAACACTAAGAGCGTTTGAAAATATCAGGAACGGTTTTGCGGCTTTTTTGTTTTTGGCAGCATTATAAACAGCAAGGCTCAGCAAAGCAACAAGAACAATTATCAGCACAAAAGAAAGATAGAAGCTGTTTGCAAAAAACACCGAGATACCGCAAAATAACTTTTGTAAAACATTCATTTCTGAAAATCGTTCAAAGCCTGCAGATTCCATTTCGCCTCTTTTTGACATTCCGGGGGAAGAAAAAAGATGCACCGTCAGACCAACGGTTACAATTAAATCAAGCAAAAATACCGGCCTGAATGAAAGCTTTTTGATTTTAATAAAAACAAAAAATATCATCAGCAAAGCAAGGCAGCATACCGACCCCTGCTCCTGAGAGCAGGCGGCTACGCAACCGAAAGCACCGAGAATACTCAACGGCAGAGAAAATCGTTTTTTATAAATATATTTTAAAAACGGAAGCGAAACCGCACACAGTCCTGCAAAAGGCAAAAGGTATGTAAAAGACCCGGCAAACCAGAAAACAGCAGGGTTGAGGCAAGACACTATCATCATAAAAAAGCTCAGCGATGCAAAGGTCTGCCTTTGGGCTTTTGAAAATTCACCTGTAAAAAATGAGCTTAATTCACTGAAAAAATATGCAATAAAAACAAGAAGCGAACTTATAAAAAGCTTCCATATAATTATATTGTGACGGCAGAAAAACATTACGAGAAACTCATTGACAGTTCTGCCCGAAATATTGTTGTAACGGTAAGTTAAAAAATTCTCATATGTGAAGTCGGGCGCCGTTGCGATTCCGAGAAAATTACCGTCATCCATTTTCATAAAAAACCTTGTAAAAATCAGAACAAACGCAGTTATTCCCACGCCGAAAATAAAAAGAGGGATATTTTCTTTTACAGCTTTTTTCATTGCAATCCCTCCGTTAATACATAAGGCTTGTCTTTGCTCCCTCTGCCGTAAACAGAAACGGCCTCGTTGCTTTTAAGATATACCGCAGGGCAAACTCCCGTTACGCCGTCAAAGGCTGTCGCTCTGTAAAAGCCACCTGATGCAGTAACCGTTGCAACGCTGGTTTTATTTGTGTCAGAGGGGGTGGACGTCCAATACCATATCCCTTTTGAAGAGGTGAAAATATAGCTTGTCTCGTCTTTTAAAATTGCACTTTTGGTTGCGGTTTTTACCCTGCTTTTTTCAGGGAATAATTTCTTTATCTGTTCTTTCGAAAGAATAAAAACACCTTCATCAGAAATCATATTTTTCTGATTTTCCGTAAAATTATTTTCGCTTAAAAATCCCGCCTCCGACTCATAAGCGTTTTTTCCGTTAAAAACATTCTTTTCATTCGGGGCAGAGCCGTTATAATTCACTTTGCCGTCTGAATTAAGCCATTGGTGTAAAGAAGATTTTTCAAAATAAGAAGAACCCAGCTTTTCGGTGTCTGCTTCACCGTCACCCGAAGCATCAAACGCTTTGAATGAAATAATATGCTCTGTCTGCAAAAGAGGTCTGCCGTTTTGAACCTCTGCCACAAGCCACAGAATCGGCTCATCAAGATATTCACCAAACAAAACGTAATCCCCTTTTTCAAGAGTTACGGTGCTTTTTTCTGCGGCGGTGTATGTAATTGCCGTTTCCTGCAAAAGGAATTTGTAAGCAACATCTTTTCCGAAAAAAATACAGAAAATAAACACTGCCGATATTAATACGGAAATTATGATAAATCTTTTTTTCATTACAGTCACTCCAATTTAAGTTTATAATATCATTATCACAATTCAAAGTAAAGAACCCGTAAAGAAAGTATATAAATTTAGTAATAATTAAGTTGAAATTTACAAAGCTATCTGTTAAAATCTAAAAAGATAAACAGGTGGTGGTATTATGGAAAAAGCAAAATATGTTGACCCGATGATCGGCACTGTCGGTGACGAGCAAAGCGACAGCTCTCACGGCGGTGGTAAAACTCATCCCGGTGCCTGTGTTCCCGGCGGAATGGTGCAGCTTTCACCAGACACGGTAACAGGCGGTGATAACGGAACGGGCTACAATTATTGTCAGAATACAATTGAAGGCTTCAGCTTTAATCATATGAGCGGTATCGGTTGGTACGGTGACCTTGGCAACCTGCAGATTATGCCTGTTGTAGGTGAAACAGATCTGCGCTCAGGCAGCAATGAAGAGGTAACGTTCACAAAAGGCACCGAGGGTTGGAAATCTTCATTCTCTCACGAAGAAGAAACAGCAACCGCAGGATATTATTCAGTAAAGCTTCAGCGTTATAATATTTTTGCAGAAGCAACAGTTTCACCTCATATGGGTATGCTTCGTTTTACTTACCCTCAGAAAGCTGATGCAAGGGTAATTTTTAACTTCTCAAGACGAATCGGCGGTAAAGCTGACTTTGAAAAGGTTGAGATTATAAACGACCGCAGAATAGAAGGCTCTATAATCTGCACACCTAAAGGCGGCGGTTTCGGCAGAGGTCACGGAAATATTTCATACAAGCTGTTTTTTGTATGTGAGTTTTCTGTCCCTGCAAAGAAAATGCATTTTTTTTCAAGCGAAGAATTTGCCGCTCCGGGCATCACTTCATTTGAAAACGAAGATGCCGGCTTGCTTGCTTATTTCGGTGATGATTTAAGTGAGCCTGTTATAATCAAAAGTTCAATCTCTTACACAGACCTTGACGGTGCAAAAAACAACTTCACCGAATTTGACGGCTTTGACTTTGACAAAATGAAATCAGAGGCAAGCGCTGCGTGGGAAAAGGTTTTTGAGTGTGTAGATGTTGAAGGCAGTGACGAAACAGACCTTAAGATTTTTCATACCTGCCTTTATCACACCCTTCTTGACCCAAGAATTTCAGCAGACGTTGACGGCAGATTTTCTCTTAACGATAAAATTATAAAAGCCGATAATTACATCCACCGCACCGTTTTCAGCGGATGGGATGTTTACAGAAGCGAATTCCCGCTGCTTTCTCTTATCCGCCCCGATGTTGTGCGCGACGAGGTTTGCTCTCTTTTAAAAATCGCTGAAGATAACAACTCTTCCTTCCCTCGTTGGGAGCTTATGAACATTAACGCAGGCTGTATGGTAGGCGACCCCGGATTAATTGTTGTTGCTGACGCTTATATTAAGGGAATCAAGAGCTATGATGACAACCTGAGCTACGAAATTTCAAAGGCATCAAGCCTTTCAAAGAAAGAGCTTTTCGGTAAAAGCTTTCATTCCATCCGCCCTGGCTGTGAGCAATATGTAAAAGATGCTTTTGTTCCGAAAAAAATCAGCGATACTCTTGAATACCTTCTCGCAGACTACACTATGTCACGCTTTGCAAAGGCTATGGGCAAAAATGAAGATGCGGAATATTTTGAATCAAGAGCAAAACGATATAAAGAAAACTTCAAACCCGTTCTCCGCTTTATGGCGCCGAAAAAAGAAAACGGTAAGTTTATGTTTATTTACGGCAAATACGATGATAACTGCTGTGTTGAAAGCAACATTTATCAGCAGTCATGGTTCGTTCCTTATGACGTAAAAGGCCTCAGCCGTCTGTTTGGTGAAAAGAGAACTGTCAGACTGCTTGAAAAGTTTTTCAAGAAAGCCAGATTTGATAAGCTGTGGAGTAACGACTACAACCATTCAAATGAGCCGTGCCACAACATTACTCACTATTTCAGTATGTTAGGTCTTGCTCACCGCACTCAGTATTGGACACGGAGAGTGCAGAAAGAAGCATACCGCACAGGTGCTTTCGGTTTTTGCGGTAATGAAGATGTTGGTCAGCTTTCAGCCTGGTATGTGCTGTCAGCGCTGGGCTTTGCTCAGCTCTGCCCCGGTTACGATGCTTACTTCCTGAATACTCCTCTTTTCAGAAAGGCAACCGTAAAACTCAGCAAGGATTTTCATTCCTGTGAAAATGCAGACACTCTTTCAATTGAATGTGACAAAGATCCTCTTAAATATCCTTATATCAAAAAAGTTTCCTTTAACGGCAAAGAAATAAAAACGGCTTATCTTACATATAAAGAGCTGACTGCAGGCGGCAACCTTACCTTTGTGCTTTCAGAAGTTCCTTGCGAAAATGCTCTTACCGATGTTCCTGAAAATTTCTTTTAAAGGGGTAATATAATGTTTGACGAAAAAAGATTTGTTAAAACTTATTCTCAGGGAATGGGAACAACAGAAATCTGGGTTGACAGAGAAACGGGCGTGAACTATCTGTTCCGTCAGAGCGGATATTCAGGCGGCCTTACCGTTCTTGTTGATAAAGACGGCAAGCCCGTTGTTACCCCAACGGCAGAATAAACCAAACCTCTTTGAAAAGCGGAGTGACAGGTATTTCTTTGCGTTTTATCCGCAAATTAAGCAGCTTGCTTTTGTGAGCTGCTTTTTTTATTGACATTTTTCTGTTTTGGTATAAAATTAAACCATAGAATCGGAGGCATAATTATGAAGAAAACAATTAAAATAATATCAGTTGTTCTTGTTTTTTCTCTTGTTATGGGTATTACGGCTTTTGCTGAGCCGGGCTTTGCTTACAATAACGAGAAGCTTACAGTGTTTTCACCAAAATGGCCGCAGATACAGGCTGATGATACGGTGATTTCCGTTACACCCGGCGCTGCAGTGGGTGAGCTTCGTTTTGCGTGGCTGTCAGACTCAACAGACAACAATCCTTCTTTCAGAGTTTCTGAAAAAAGCGATATGTCTGACGCCGAAGAGTTTGAGGTCATCACTGCCGACGCTATCGAAAACCTCAGGTCAAACAAAGTTACCGTAACAGGGCTTGAGCAAGGCAAAACCTATTACTATTCATACACTGAAAGCGGTGTATGGAGTGAAGCTCAGCCTGTTAAAGTTCAGCCGTCAGATGAATTCACTGTTCTTTTTGTTTCTGATGCACAAATCGGCCGTTCCGGTGACGAAACACTTGAAGAAATACTTATCCGTGACACCTGTGGCTGGAATTATACGGTTGAAAAAATGCTTACAGCTTACCCGAATGCCGCTTTTGCAATTTCAGGTGGTGACCAGTTTCAATCACCAGACAGTCTTGTTCAGATGAAAGCATATCTTTCTCCCGAGGCATTACGCTCTCTTCCTGTTGCCAACACCATCGGCAACCATGACAATGACTCTTCGCTTTACGGCGAAATTTTTAACAACCCGAATCAGGTTGACGAGCTTATGGCCGATGAAGCCGGAACGGGATACTATTACACTTACGGTGATGTGCTTTTTATCACAATCAACTCAAATAACGATTTTATGTTTGACACAGCAAAGGTTTTGCGTGAAGCAACACAGGCATACCCCGACACCAAGTGGAGAGTTGTCACAATGCATCACAACCCTTATTCGGCATCTTTAAGCGATGATGATTTTTCACAAGAAAGACTTTTCTTCTCATCACTTTATGATTTATATGATATAGACCTGTGTCTGAGCGGACACGACCACCTTTATTCACGTACAGATACGATGTACGCAGGTAAAATTACAGACAGCGAAGGTACGGTATATATTCAGTCTTCCTCAGCTTCAGGAAGCAACTATGACCCGCTTCCCGAATCAACCGCTTCGTTTATTGTTTCTTCCTTTGATGTGCGTGTTCCCACCTACACAGCGTTTACGTTTACTGATGATGCAATTGAGGGCACAACTTACCGCACCGATTCTGACGAAATCATTGATTCTTTTGAAATAAACGACAACACAACAGACTCAGATGCTAACTTTTTCACTGTAATATTTTCATTCTTCAAAACTCTTTTTTCTATGATATAAACAAAAAGCTTAAAGTTCCTCAGTACGCCCGGCTCACACAAGGCAGTTTTTCTTTAAAGAGTGAACTTACGGCACAATAATATGTTAAAACCCACCGATACGCGGCAGCGTTACCGATGGGTTTTTTATTTTCAGACACATTTATCCGCTGACAACCGCATAAAATACTACGGGAGGTTGTTATGGATATTTTTGATTTTCTCCGTCTTCTCGGCGGTGTTTCTCTTTTTCTTTTCGGTATGCAGCTGATGGGCGGAGCACTCGAAAAGAAAGCTGAAGGTTCTCTCGGCCGTGTTTTTTCAGATATGACCGCAAGCAATCTACGCTCTTTTTTTCTGGGTATAATTGCTACCGCCGTTATTCAGTCTTCTTCCGCTACAACTGTTATGGTAGTCGGCTTTGTGAACTCAGGGCTTATTTCTCTTAGCAAGGCTATCAGAATAATTATGGGTGCAAACATCGGCACAACCGTCACCGCGTGGATTCTTTCTCTGTCGGGTATTACCGGTGAAACGTGGTTTTTTCAGCTTTTTAAGCCGTCAACCTTTGTGCCTCTTATTGCTGTTTCGGGCATAATCCTTTTTCTTTTTATCAGAAATGAAAAACATAAAGAAACAGGTCTTATTCTTCTTGCTTTTGCTACTCTTATGACGGGTATGGACGCTATGTCTGACTCGGTGTCAGGGCTTCATAATGAGCCTGAATTTGCAAATATACTGACAATTTTTACAAACCCCGTTTTCGGTGTTTTTGCAGGTGCTCTGCTCACGGCAATAATTCAGTCTTCTTCCGCTTCGGTGGGAATTCTTCAGGCACTTTCTTCAACAGGGGCAGTTACCTTCGGCTCAGCCGTTCCGATCATAATGGGGCAAAATATCGGCACCTGTGTTACGGCGATTATTTCTTCGGTAGGAACATCCGGAAACGCAAAGCGAGCCGCCCTTATCCATCTTTATTTCAACATCGGCGGAACGGTTGTTTTACTAACCTTATTTTATCTTGTCAAAAAAATTCTTTCTCTTGATGCGATAGACAGTATGGAAATTGACCGCGCGGGAATTGCTTTTATTCACACCGCATTCAACATTTTATGCACAATAATCTGGCTGCCTTTTATTCATCTGCTTGAACGTCTTGCAGGGCTGACAACAACCTCTGCTATCACAGATTAAAAAACGGTCTGCACCAACTGATGCAGACCGGATTTTTATTTTATACTTATTCTTACATCACCGTTTGAAATAACCGTAACACAAAGAGTTTTTGTTGAAGCGTTCCACTCTTTTTTGAGCTTTGCTCCGTTTGATCCCTCTGCCGAAACAGTGGGTTCACTTTCAAAGCCTGAAAACTCAATAACTGACTCTCTGAAATCCTTGGGGTCATCCATTTTTCCGCCAAGGGCATATTTGGTCATAAACGTGTTTTCATCTTCAAGACCTGCGCATATTTCATCAGAATCAAGACGAAGGTTACACAAATCTATGTTGATTGCGTCATCTTTTTCTTCAAAAATTGCATATGTATGGGCAACAAAGTTTGTGTTAAGCTCAAGTCCGCTTTTAGGCAGGGTGTATTTCACTTTCTGATTACTGCCGGTTACCTTGCTTTCGTTGCTGTTGAAAACATAAATATAATCATTGATGTCAAACAGGACTCCGTCACCCTCATATGTTTCTTTATATTTTGAATTAAAGAACATCTGCTTAATGGGTTTGATAAAGAGAAGCCTCAAAAAATATGTAAAATCGTTAAGAACACAGCTGTCTGGCAAAACTTCATCAGGGTCAGAGTGAATGGGAAGAATGGGAATTATCCAATATCTTCCGGTTGAGGGAACCCAGTCTTTGGTGCAGTCATTGTAAGGGTTGCTTTTTACATCAAAGTTTTCGTGGAAGAAAGAAAAGCTGTCACAATAAAGGCCCTGAAGAATGTGGGCATCGTTACCCCTTAACGCATAGGCAGCGGGGCTTGTCATTTTGTAAGCGACCTTGATTTTTTCCTTCACCTGCTCTTTATCCGGCACAGCACCGTTTAAAACAAGCTGATAAAACGGATAAAGAACATCATAGAATGTAGCTGTCATCACAACCTCACCGTTGATCCAATGATAAAGACCGCCGCGGGATAAAGTACCTTCAATGGCATAAACCGTTGCACCGCCTACAAGGTCAGCTATCATATCAATACCGTAAAGTGCAGGGGGATATTTGGCAGTGTAAGCAAAATCAGGCTCGTTAGGTGCAACGCCTATATCGTCATATTCAAGAAGACCTTCTTCATACCAAAGGAAATTTTCAAGGTTTACGCCCCAGTTGCCGCATACATCGTCAAGCCAGCAGCCCATAATATTTGCCTGAGAAGCAAAATGTCTGCCGTGACCGTTGTGCTTATCCATAATAATCACGTTTTCGGTGCAGCTTTTAAGAAGATTATAAAGCTCTTTATCCTGAAGAATAAAGTTAACATAGTTTGACTTTTTCCAATATATATATTCCATATCCTGCCAGATGAAAAGTCCGCCGTTTTCTTTGCAGGCCTTAACGCAGGATTTGAGTCTTGCAAGAATATTTCTGTTAACGCCGTTGTCTTCTGTCACTTCGTCATAAGCCAGCTTGTCATTGGTAACACCGTTGGTTGAAAGCTCAACCTGAACAAAGCCGATAAGGGTTTCGTGGCGTTTCATAATATCAGAAAGCTGCTGCTGAGTGAAAGGTTCACGGGTTTTGTTTGTGCAGAAGCACTCTGACTGGCAAACAACGGGAACACCTGCTTCGTCAGTTATGTTGAGCATCTCATCCCAGAAATCAATCTGCTGTTCAGGGGTAAGATATGTAGGACCCTCGTCAATATAAATAACAGCAAAATTGCGTACATCTTCAGGTAAGGCATAGTATGTTTTAATTGCTGCATCTGCAAAAGCTGAGCCGCTTAAGTCACCGCTCCACAAGGGGCAGTTTCTTATCATAAACAAAGGATTTTCTTCGTCAACGTACATTCTGAGTCCGTCAACCTTTTTGCGTGTACGGATTTCTGTTGTTTGGTTTACCTTTTCAGGTATTGCCACAAACTCACCGCTTTTTTCTACCGGCTCAAGTGCAGAAATTTCCAAAGGAATCAACACAACGCTTATTACCGCAAGAATAAAAGCTAAAACTCTTTTTATTTTCATAAAACCTCTCCTAAATAAATAATATTTTTGAATTATATTTTTATCCTCCCACCACTTCGTGGTCCCCCCTCCTTTAGGCAAGGAGGGCAATGGTTACAGTTGACTTTTTACAAATGAATCTATATATTCACACACTCCGTCAAAATTTTAATTTATTTCATTATTTGGTATGTGTAAAACGGTAAGATTTCTTTCTTCCAAGCTTTCTGTTCTTATTTTATCATTCAGTAAGCCTTTACCTTCATAATGTTGTGAACCGTTAAGTTCAATAATCAGCCTTGCTTCGTGGCAATAGAAATCTACTATGTAGTTATCAACAACCTTCTGACGAAGAAATCTAACAGGATAAATACGAAGAAAATCATACCAAAGATGTCTTTCTTCTTTTGTCATATTCTTTTTGAGGATCTTCGCATTTGATGTAAGCTTCGGATTGTGTTTGCGGTTCACGGTTTCCACCTCTCAGGCCCCCTTGCCCTAAAGGGGGCTGGCATTTTCGGAGAAAATGACTGGGGGATTTTACAGTTACTCACTATCTATTTCATCTACAACCGATTGCATATCAGGCGGCATCGGCACCGTGAAAGTCATAATTTCTTTTGTTACCGGGTGGCGGAGAACAAGCTTTGAACGGTGCAGGAGCTGATGTCCCAGTGCTCTTTCATCTTCACCGTAAAGGCTGTCACCCACAATGGGCATTCCTATATGAGCAAAATGAACTCTTATCTGATGCGTTCTTCCCGTTTCGGGGGTAACACGCACCAATGTCATTTTATCGTTACCCTTGGTTTTTTCATAGTGGGTAACGGCTTCTGCCCCTCCCTCACCTACGGCACGTAGGGTTTTCATCGGGTCGGGTCTGATAATGGGGGCATCTATTGTGCCTTTTTCGGTTTTTCCGTTTACTATTGCAAGATATTCTTTTTCGGTGAAATCTGAAATTCTGTCGGCACTGTAGCTGTTAAGGGCACACACAACAAGACCTGACGTGCCTTTATCAAGCCTGCCCACTGCTCTGAAAACCGTAGGCTTTCCTTTTTGCTGCAAATGATAAACCAAGGCGTTTGCAAGGGTGTCACCCTGATGATTATGTGTGGGGTGCATCGCAAGAAAGGGATTTTTATTAATAATTACAATATCATCGTCTTCATACACAATATCAATATCCATTTTTACAGGCTCTATGTCACCGTCAAAGTCAGGGATATTCACCGCAAGCACGTCGCCATTATGAAGAATATCAACAGTGCGGATATGCTCACCGTTGAGAGTGATACCGTCGGCATAGTGTTTAAGGGTTCTTACAAGCTTTGCCGAAAGCCTTGCTTCCCCTCTTAAATATTGAATTACTCTTTTGCCGTGGTAATCTTCACCGATAGAGTATTGAATTCTGCGTGCCATTTTTTCACCCCTTTGATGCTTATTATACTTGCCGGAAGTATTTTTTGCAATAAAACCGGCAAAAATATTGTTAATAGTGCAACAAAATATTTGCTTGTGCCCGTTTTTTTGTAAAAGTTAACAAAATATTCCTTAACGGTTAAAAAATTAACAAATTCACTTGCAAAAACATAAAAAAAGATATAGAATAGACAAGGTTAAAAATTTAATTTAAATATTTGGAGGTAATTCAAATGTCAGTAAAAGTTGCTATTAACGGTTTCGGCCGCATCGGTCGTCTTGCTTTCCGTCAGATGTTCGGCGCAGAAGGTTATGATGTTGTTGCTATCAACGACCTTACAAAACCCTCAATGCTCGCTGCTCTTCTTAAGTATGACACAGCTCAGGGCGGTTATTGCGGAACAATCGGTGAAAACCTTCACACTGTTTCTGCTGATGACGAAGCAGGTACAATCACAGTTGACGGTAAAACTCTTAAAATCTATGCTATGGCTAACGCTGCAGAGCTTCCTTGGGGCGAAATCGGTGTTGACGTAGTTCTTGAGTGCACAGGCTTCTATTGCTCAAAAGCAAAGGCTCAGGCTCACATCGATGCAGGTGCTAAGAAAGTTGTTATTTCTGCTCCCGCAGGTAACGACCTTCCCACAATCGTTTACTCAGTTAACGAAAAAACACTTACAGCTGATGACACAATCATCTCTGCTGCATCTTGCACAACAAACTGCCTTGCTCCTATGGCTAAGGCTCTTAACGATTATGCTCCCGTTCAGAGCGGTATCATGACAACTGTTCACGCTTACACAGGTGACCAGATGATCCTTGACGGTCCTCACAGAAAGGGTGACCTTCGCCGCGCACGTGCAGGTGCTGCTAACATCGTTCCTAACTCAACAGGTGCTGCTAAAGCTATCGGCCTTGTAATTCCTGAGCTCAACGGCAAACTTATCGGTTCTGCTCAGCGTGTTCCCACTCCCACAGGTTCAACAACAATTCTTGTTGCTGTTGTTAAGGGTAAGGACATCACAGTTGACGGCATCAACGCTGCTATGAAGGCTGCTGCTAACGATTCATTCGGCTACAACGAAGAGCCCATCGTTTCTTCAGACGTAATCGGTATGCGTTACGGCTCACTCTTCGATGCAACTCAGACAATGGTTGCTAAGATTGATGACGACACATATCAGGTTCAGGTTGTTTCATGGTATGATAATGAAAACAGCTACACAAGCCAGATGGTTCGTACAATCAAATACTTCGCAGAGCTTGCATAATTTGATTTAAGCTAAAATCAACGCCTCGGTTTTTCCGGGGCGTTTTCTTTTTTAAAATTAAAAGGCGGCAGAAATCATATTTTTTTCAATAAATAAGACAAATTTTTTAAAATGTTCTTTTAATTTGTGTTTTTTTATGTTATTGTAGTATGTGCAATATTATTATTAACTGAAAGGGGTTAATTAAAATGGCTAAAGAAAAGAAAGCTAAAAAAGAAAAAAAGGCTTCTAATCCTGAAATGGTAAAAGCAATTATTTCTGCTGTTACAGCCATTCTTTGTGTTGTTGCTGTTGTTATCACCAGCTTAAGCATCACAGGTAAAATTTGCGATACAAACATTGCTATCGCTGAAAAAGGCGCAGCAGGCGGTTCTTCAGAATCAGTAGGCACAGACGGCAACTCATCTTATGTTGATGACAGCGCTCCCGTTGTTGACGACGGTACAGCAACTCCCGACGCAGATGCTCCCGCTGACGGCGATGCTGCAACTCCTGACGCAGGCACACCCGATGCAGACGCTCCCGCTGATAACGCAGGTGATTCAACAGGCGCACCCGTTGGCAATGACATCGCTAAAATCGTTGCTTATTACAACACAGCAGCTAACAACACCAAGGCTTACAAAGGCACAATGAAGCTCAACATCCTCCAGGGTACAACTTCAAAAATTACAGAATCAAGCCTTCCCAACGTTGCTGTTGAAGTAGCTAACGGTCTTCTTCCCAACGACTATCCCACAAAGAAAACTTTCACAGTTAAAAACGGTCAGGGCGAAGGCTATAACGAAAGAAAACAGGAAAACGAATCAAAGCCTCTCAACGACATTCTTCCCATCGACGGCAATCCCAAGATGAGTACACTTGTTCCCGCAGGTGTTAAGAGTGCAAAATGTGAAAAGGTTGCAAACGGCTACAAGGTAACAATCGTTCTCAAGCAGGAAGTTATCCACAGCCTTGATGACAAACCAAAGCATCACTTCTCATGTATGGACGTTCTTGATATCACATCTGATGATATTAAACCTTTCACAGCAAAGCAGTTTGATATTACATACCCCGGCGCAACACTTACAGCAGTTATTAACGACAAAAATCTCCTCACAGAGTTTGACGTTAACGAGCCTGTTCTTGTTGACGGCGTTTGCGCAATGGCTCCCATTGTTAACAACGCTGAAATCTTCATCGACGCAAGCTGGAAGCAGAACGTTAAGTTCTCATACTAATTAAATTTACGGGTGGCAGAAATGCCACCTGTTTTTTTATATCTTTTTAAAAAATTGTTGAATTACCTCTTGATTATAGCCACAAAATATATTATAATTGATTGGTAATTGAATGTGGAGCGTTACTTTTGTCATGTGGCGTGTAGGTCCTGTGCGATGGGGCGCCGTGAACCATGTCAGGCGGGGAACCGAGCAGCATTAAGCGGTCAGCACTGTGCGCCACAGCCCGCCTGCATGCCATATGATAAAGGTAATGCTTCATTTTTTATACCTATTTTTAGTTTTAAGGTGATTTTTTGTATCAGGTGCTTTACAGAAAATGGAGGCCCCGTTGCTTTGCAGACGTTGCAGGGCAGGAGCATATAACTTCTACCCTTGCCAACGAAATTGTTTCGGGCAAGGTTTCTCATGCTTACTTGTTCACCGGTTCCCGTGGAACAGGTAAAACCACCTGCGCCAAAATCTTCGCCAAGGCAGTCAACTGCCTTCACCCTGTTGACGGCAACCCTTGTAACGAATGTGAGGTCTGCCGCGGTATTGATGACGGCACAATCCTTGATGTTATTGAGCTTGACGCTGCCAGCAACAATGGTGTTGACAATATCCGAGATATTATTGAAGAATCAAACTTCACCCCCGTTAATGCAAGATACAGAGTTTATATTATCGACGAAGTTCATATGCTCTCAACAGGTGCATTCAATGCCCTGCTTAAGACACTTGAAGAGCCCCCTGAACACGTTAAATTTGTGCTTGCTACAACTGAGGTACATAAAATCCCCTCAACCATTCTTTCAAGGTGTCAGCGTTTTGACTTTCACCGAATCACTCCCGAAGCGATTGCTAAAAGAGTGATGTATGTTGCCGGGCAGGAAAACATTGATTTAACGGAAGATTCTGCACTTTTAATTGCAAGAATTGCCGACGGTGCTTTGCGTGATGCTCTTTCACTCCTTGACCGTTGCTCAGGTTCAGGTGAAAAAATCACCCCTGATATTGTAAGTGCAGCGGCAGGCCTCGCTCAGAAGGGGTACCTATTTTCTTTAGTTAATGCAATTAAAGACAGGGATGTTTCCTCTGCTTTTGAATTAATTAATACTTTGCATAACAACGCTTGTGATATGGAGCGACTTTGCACCGAACTTTTAAATCATTTCAGAAATCTGATGATAATCAAGACTGTTAAAAACCCCGAAAGTCTTATTATCTGCGTTGATGATGATATGATTCAGTATAAACAGCAGGCAGAAACTTTCACACTTCAGAATATTCTTTATTGCCTCTCTGTTATTGAAAGTGGTCTTATCACCCTTAAAAACAGCATCAATAAACGAATTGAAACTGAAATGACTGTTGTCCGTCTTTGCTCACCTGAGCTTTCGGAGGATAATTCAGCCCTTATTCAGCGAATTGAACGCCTTGAAGAAATGATGAAAAACGGCGTTAAAATTGAGGCACCGAAATCTGCTTCAAAGCCCGTTGAAAAAGAAGAGAAAGAAGAAGTTCCTCTTCCTCCCGTTCAGGCAGAAAAAACTGAACAGCCTGCTCCCCCGCCTGTTCAGAATAATGACACGGGTGTTGACTCTCCCTTCATCTCGTGGGGTGAAGTTATTCAGGAAATTCAGCTTACTGACAGACCTCTTACCGGTATTTTAACAGGCTCGTCTGCTTTTATAAGAGGCGATCATCTTCTTATTAAATGTGATAACCCCACATTCCCGCAATTTATTAAAACAGGTATTCACGCTGCAGCACTGAGAGAGGCTGTTACAAAAGTAACCGGCAGAAAATATCGTCTTGGTATTTACAGAAGCCCTGATAACTCTCAGAAAGCCCGTGACCCTCTGGCAGAACTTATTAACAAAATCAATAACTGATATATCGAAAGGAAAATTACTATGAAAGCAAGAATCCCCGGTGGTATGAACCAAGGTAATATGATGAAAAGAATTCAGCAGATGCAGGAAGATATGCAGAATGCTCAGGCTGAAGTAGAAAATTCACAATTCACCGCTACAGCAGGCGGCGGAACAGTTGAAGTTACAGTTAACGGCTCACACGAAGTTCTTTCAATTAAAATGCAGCCCGATATCGTTGACCCCGAAGATATTGAGATGCTTGAAGATATGCTTATCGCAGCTCTTAATGAAAGCATTAAAAAGGCTAATGACGCTATGGAGCAGGGCATTGAAAAGGCTAAAGGCGGTCTTTCAATCCCCGGTCTTTTCTGATGGCAAATTCAGCAGCGCCTCTTGCGAGGCTTATCGAGCTTTTTGAAAGATTGCCCGGTATAGGCAATAAAAGCGCTCAGAAGCTGGCTTTTCACATTCTTAATATGAATGATGCTCAGATTAAATATTTCACTGACACTATTACTAACGCTCACGAAAAAATTCACAGGTGTGAAGTTTGCTGTGACCTTACTGACAGTGATAAATGCTACATCTGCAGCGATGAAAAGAGAGATAACTCTACCATCTGTGTTGTTGAAAACACAAAAGATGTTATGGCCTTTGAACGCACAAGAGAATATAACGGTCTTTATCACGTTCTTCACGGCGCTATTTCACCTATGAATAACATAGGCCCTGACGATATTACCGTTAAAAATCTTATTTCAAGATTAAGTGACGAAAACATAAAAGAAATTATTATGGCCACAAACCCCACCGTTGAAGGTGAAGCTACGGCTATGTATATTTCACGCCTTATTAAGCCTTTAGGTATAAAAGTTACCCGTCTTGCTTACGGTGTGCCCGTCGGTGCAGACCTTGAATATGCTGACGAAGTAACTCTTACAAGAGCAATTGAGGGAAGAAGTGAAATTTAGTTTTCCACAACTTTTTCCACAATTAACTGACAGGTTTTGACAACTTTAACAGTGTTAAATTAATGTCATTGTTTTTAAGATTTTTTAAACATTTTTTTACACCCTTAAAATTTACTTTTTTTGTTGATATAACTTGTTAATAACAGTTTTACACAACTTTGACAAGCTCTAATACTACTACTAAATATATTATATTATTATTTTATTGACGGAGGAAAAATTATGAAATTCCAATGTGACACAAATTTATTATCTCTTGCCTGTCAGAATGTTCAAAGAGCAGTTTCTACCAAAACATCTATCCCTGCTCTTGAAGGCATACATATCAAAGCTTTAGGCAATGAGCTTATTTTGACAGGATATGATCTTGAAATAGGAATCAATACCTCCATCAATGCTAACGTTGAAGAAGCAGGCAGTATTATTCTCAACGCCCGTGTTCTTTGCGAGATTTTAAGAAGAATACCTAATAATCAGATTAAATTTGAAGCTGATGACAGAAACCTTGCTGTTATCAGAAGCGGTGAAATTAAATATGAAATTATGGGTATGGCAAGTGATGAATACCCTGAGCTACCCACTGTTAAGGGCGGTTTCCCCGTTGTTATTAATCAGAAAATTCTTCGTGAAATGGTTCATCAGACTATTTTTGCCGTTGCTACAACTGACTCAAAGGTTGTTTACACAGGCATTAAATTTGAACTCACTGCAGGTGAAATCAGACTTATTGCCGTTGACGGCTTCAGAATGGCTATCAGAAAAGAAGCTATTGATTATCAGGGCGAGGATATGACATTTATCGTTCCTTCTAAAACTCTTTCTGAGGTTGTTAAACTTTCTAACAGTGACGATGATGAAGCTTATGTTTCTCTGGGAATCGGCAAACGACACATTCTTTTTGAAACAGAAGGATATACTATTGTTTCACGTCTTCTTGAGGGTGAATTCCTTAACTACAAGGCAGCCATTCCTGTTACATCATCAACAACTGTTAAAATTGACACAAGAAGTTTTATTGACAGTATTGAAAGAACTTCTCTTATTATCACCGATAAAACAAAGAGCCTTGTTTGCTGCACATTTGATGAAGAATGTGTTAAAATTAACAGCGTAACATCTCTCGGTACTGCTAATGATAAAGTTGCTGCAGATGTTGAAGGAAATAAAGTTGAAATCGGCTTTAATAACAGATATCTTCTTGACGCTTTGAGAGCATGTAACACTGATATGGTTAAAATTGAGCTTAACGGCGCAGTTTCTCCCGTTCTTGTTCTTCCTCCCGAGGGTGATGATTTTACATTCCTTGTTCTTCCTGTGAGGTTAAAAAAGAATGACTAAAAAACCAACCTTTAAACTTAAAATTAAACAAAAGCCGGTTATCGAAAAAAAGATAACAACTGAATCTATCAAGCTTGACTCACTTCTTAAATTTTGTGATGTTGCCCAGACAGGCGGCCACGCAAAATTTTTGGTTCAGGAAGGTGAAGTTAAAGTTAATGGTGAAGTATGCACACAGAGAGGTAAAAAGCTTCACATTGGTGATGAGATGGAAGTTGACGGCAAAATTTATCGTTTGATATGAAAATTTTACATCACGAAATTAAAAATTACAGAAATATAGAAAATCTTTCATTTACTCCCCACGAGGGGGTAAATGTGATTTATGGCGAAAACGGTCACGGTAAAACCAATATTCTTGAAAGTATATGGCTTTTTACGGGATGCAACAGTTTTCGGACAAGAAAAAACACTGAGCTTATTAAAGAAAATGAAAAAGAAGCTCAGCTTAATATGGACTTTTTTGCTTTTAATCGTGAGCAGGAAGTAGAAATAAAAATCGGTGAAAATAAAGAGGTTCATATAAATGGAATAAAAAAGAACACCCACAGACAGCTGTTGGGTGAATTTCAGGCGGTGGTTTTTTCTCCGTCTGTTTTGTCTGTAATAAAAGAAGGTCCAGGTGAAAAAAGAAAGTTTATTGATATTGCAATAAGCCTTTTAAAACCGAATTATGCTGCAACTCTTTCTAAATATAATAAGGCTGTCAGTCAGCGAAATGCACTTCTTAAAAAAATAAATGAAGGCTCATCTAAGGCTGATTTTTTATTTGCTTTTGATGAAGAGGTTGCACGTCTCGGCGGTAAAATTATTGAATACCGCGTTGACTACCTTGAAAAATTAAAAGAAAATGCCGCTGAAATTTATAAAGGAATTTCAAACGGCAGAGAAATTTTTGATCTGACATATCTTTGTAGTGTGAAAGACAGCGGAACGAATGCATCAGAATGGTCACAGGCTATTTATGACAAGCTTCAGAAAAACAGAGACAGTGATATTTTCAGGCTTCTCACTTCTGCAGGTCCTCATAAAGATGATATTGAAATTACTCTTAACGGCAAAAGTGCAAGAGCTTTCGGTTCACAAGGTCAGCAGCGTTCATGCGCTCTTTCACTTAAAATTGCAGAGGGTTTTATAATCAGAGATTTTTCAGGCGAACAGCCTGTTGCATTGCTTGATGATGTTATGAGTGAGCTTGACTCAAAAAGGCAGGAGGATCTTCTCTCTTACCTTGAAGGTTGGCAGGTTTTTGTTACCTGCTGTGATAAAGCTCATATTGAAAAAATAAATCACGCAAAAGCATTTTATGTTGAAGATGGAACAATAAAAGAAATGTGAGGAATATTTATGTTTCTTCATCTTGGTGAAAATACTGTAATTTCAACTGAAAATTTAGTGGGAATTTTTGATATGGATAATACAACTGTGTCAAAAATTACAAGAGATTATCTTACAAAAATGCAAAAGGAAAATAAAATTGTAAATGTAAGCTACGAGCTTCCTAAGTCATTTATTCTTTGCAGAGATAAAAAGACAAAAGAAGAGGTATTGTATATTTCACCAATTTCCACGCAGACATTACTAAAGAGAATTCAGAATAATAAGTTAGATTAAAAAAACCGACCTGAAAAGGCCGGTTTTTTTTATTCAATATATTTTGTTTCTTTAAATTCATCATAGCTGCCCCAATCAACCTCTGCCTCGGCGCAGAGTTTTTCTATATAAGCATCATATTTTTCTTCAACCAAAATATCTTTTGCGATCGAAAGCTGTTCGTCTTGTGTTTTATCGGAATATTTATCTTTAACTGAAAGCATTTTGTTTGCAATTTCATCATCGGTGGGAGCAAGGGTAGAATTTTCTAAAACGTTTTTGAGCTCCATAACACCGTTATCTATATAATAATCATAATAGGCATCGGGAATTTTATTTATACCGATTGTTTCATTATTTACAAAGGTTTTGTTATGTTGTTCTTTCATCTGCCAAAAAGTATCAATTGAAATGTCTTCATAAATATTGTTTTCACGGCAGAGAATAAGCTGAATTTTTGCTTTTAAAACTTCTTCTTTAGTTATATTATAAAGATACCGTTCAGGTGTTATTCCATTTACGGGAGTATTCCAAAACTTTTCATCGGGCACGGCATCATATTCTAAAATAAATTTTGACATTACTTCCGAACGATACTGATCTTTAAAATAATCGATTTCTTCCCAAGAAACGGGTTCACCGTTAATATATGCATTAAGGGGTTCAAGCTCTGCAGGACCGCCTACCCTGCAGGAGCAAAGACTTAAAATGAGTAAAAACGGAATAATAAGCTTTTTCACAAAATTACCTCCTTTTTAAATATTATAAAACAAAATTATTTCATTGACAATATGAAAATTATAAATATAATCTTTATTAAGGAGGAATGTTTATGAAAAAGGCTTTATCATTATTTTTATGCTTTGTGATTGCTTTTTCCTATACTTCACTTTGCTCTTATGCGGTGGAAGAAAATTGTCCCTGTTTTTATATTGACAGCATAAACGGAGACGATTCCAACAGCGGAACAAGTGAAAGCTCCCCCTGGAAAACAATTTACGGTCACGACTATATTTTTATTCCCGGAACAAAGGTGCTTTTTAAGTGCGGCGGTGCTTACGATATGACTGCCACAAGTCTTTCTGTTGACGGAACAAAAGAAAATCCTATTGTTATTTCTTCCTACGGTGAGGGTGACAGACCTTTGCTTTATGCAAAAGGAAAAGAAAATGTGCTTACCCTCATTGACTGTTCATATGTAACGGTTTCAGACATTCAGATAACTGCACCGGACGGCGGCGGAATCTGGATTAACACACAGAACGAGATAAGCGAAGGAATTACCGTTGACAACGTTAAATTTTTCGGTATTCAGAATTATGAAGTAGGTTGGAGAGATAATCTTTCTGCAGGCCCTGCGTACGGAAGAACCTGCATTATGGTTAAAGGACTTTACACAAATTCTGTTCATCCTGTTAATAATCTTACAATTAAAAATTGTGAAATGATTGACAGTGCCAACGGTATCAGTGCCTGGGGATATTGCAAATACAGCCCTGATGAAAGAGCAGATATTGAACCCGTTTTCAATAAAGGTTTGTTGGTTGAAAACTGTTATTTTGCTGATATGGATGCCGAAGCTATTATTGTTGGCATCAATGACGGTGCAGTAGTAAGAAACTGCGTAAGCAAAAGATGCTGCCTTGGTGCAGATGAACCTGATGAAAACGGAGAAATAAAATATTTCACCGCTGCTATGTGGTATTGGGGAAGTATTAACTGCGTTATTGAGCACTGTGAAATCAGCGACCAGAAAAACTACGGTGACGGAATGACCGTTGACTTTGATTCATATTCAAATAACTGCACATATCAGTATGTTTATTCTCACGACAATATTCGTTTTGTTATGAATAACGCAAAGCATACAATTCAGAAAGGAAACACTGTTCGCTATTGTCTTTCAGTTAACGACGGTGTTGGTTATAACAAAGTAGCAAGCGGAACAGGTGAGGAAGGATTCAGTTTTTATAACAACACAATTGTTAACTGCGGCCATTTTGATTATTCTTCCTTAAAAAACAGCTATGTTGCAAATAATATAGTTATGCCGAGAGTAGGCTATAAGGTCCGCTGCGATTGGGAAACTGCAACCGAAGGCAACAATACTTTTGAAAACAACTGTTATTATAATGCAATTAACCCTGTTTGTGACCTTAAATCAATGAATGAATATCCTTGCTTTGCAGGTGATGATTACACAAAAGCAGAAAGCTTTAAGCTTGCTGAAAATTCACCTCTCATAGGCAAAGGCTCAAAAATTATTGACGGATTTTCAAAAGACTTTTTCGGTGAAGAAATTATAAGCAGCAACATCGGCTGTTATGGCGGAACAGGTGTTGAAATAAAGGGTGACAGATCAAACTTTTTTGAAGAAGTCATAAATATAATCAGAGTTCTTTTTGAAATTCTTAAAAATGATATTATCGATTTGATAAATGACTGAAAACTTTTACCGTTCTGAGAAATCAGGACGGTAATTTTTTTATAATTTGTTTACAAATAGAAACTGTTTTATCATTGACAATAATAAGCCGTAATGATATACTTTTAAGATGAATAATAATGAAACTGGGTAGGTGTCTTTTATGAAAAGATATATTGCAATTTTACTTGCTCTTGTAACGGTAATTCTCACTTTTACGGCTTGCGGAGATACTGTTGTTGTTGATAAAGACGGTAATGAACATATTGCCGTAACTAAAAGAGGCGGAGACTTTGTTCAGGATAAATACGGTAACATTATAGAAGAGGTTACAAACGAAAGCGGCGAAACAATTACTCAGCCCTTCAATTTTCCTGAAATTTATGTAAAGAAAGAAAATAAAATTGAAAACGCTTATTTTGTTATTGATGTTCCGAAAGATTGGAAGTATGACGAAAATCTTAACGTTTTCAGAATTCAGCATGAAAGCAAATGTTCAGAAGACGGCAAAGCAATGTGCGAAATTTCTTTTGAAAAGTCAACAACAGGTGACGTTTCAGTTGTTTATGACAATGCTTATGCCAGAGAAATCGTTCTTCAAAACAGAACAAACGGTATAGTAGGCGAAGTTGAAAAGTTTGAAACAACACTTTTCGGCAAAGAAGTTAAAGCATATAAATGTAAATATTCAACAGGCTCAACTGTTTATTTTTATGCTTTTGCTCACGCATATGCCGCTTTGGGTATTAAATTTATTGTCGGTGACGAATGTGCCGATGAAATTTCACCCGAAGAGTTTATCAATGAAAATATTACTCTTAAATCTTTTGAATAAGAAAGGAGATAAAATATGCTTTTTTCACAGGACATAGGTATTGATTTAGGTACTTCAAACGTTCTTGTTTTTGTTAAAGGTAAAGGAATTATAATAAGAGAACCGTCTGTTGTTGCTGTTGACCAGAGATTTAACCCTCCGAGAGTTGTTTCTGTAGGCACACAGGCTAAAGAGATGATCGGCAGAACTCCGGGTTCAATTGTTGCTCTTCATCCCGTTCAGAACGGTGTTATTGCTGACTTTGATGCAACGGCTGAAATGCTTCGTCGCTTTATTAAAAGAGCTATTAACAACTCACCTTTCAACAGAGCAAGAGTTATGGTAAGTGTTCCGTCAGGCGTTACGGAGTTTGAGCGCCGTGCGGTAAACGATGCTGTTAAATCAGCAGGTGCCAAATATATAAGCATCATTGAATCTCCTCTTGCTTCTGCTATCGGTGCAGGTCTTCCCATTACAAGCGCAACGGGAAGTATGGTTGTTGATATAGGCGGCGGTACAAGTGAGGTTGCCGTTATTGCTCTTAAAGATATTGTTACATCTCTTTCTATCAAAACAGCAGGCGACGATATGGACGAAGCAATAATTAACTTCGTTAAGAAAAAATACGGTCTTCTCATTGGTGAAAGAACCGCTGAAGATATTAAAATCAAGCTTGGATCTGCATATTTTTATGACGGTGAAGGCGCTATGGACGTTAAAGGAAGAAACCTTGTTGACGGTCTTCCTCTTAATGTTGAAATTTCATCTGAAGAAGTGCGCGAGGCTCTTTCAGACTCTGTTAAGCAGATTATTGACGCTGTGAGAACAGCTCTTGAAAACACTCCGCCCGAACTTGCCGCAGATATTATGGACAACGGCATTACTCTCACAGGCGGCGGTGCTCTTTTAAGAGGACTTAATACTCTTATTGAAGAAGAGCTTAACATTCCCGTTGAAATTGCAGATACACCTATTGACTGCGCAGCAGACGGTATTGGTGTCTGCCTTGAGAAAAAACTTTAATTTTAAAAAAAAACTGAGAAAGGGGATTGCAATGAATCGGTTTTTTAAAAGTAAATCGTTTAAAATTTTTATAATTGTTGTAGCTGCTTTGCTTACAGGTTCGGTTATTGCCGGTATTACTCATTGGAATAAAACTCCTCTTTCTTCAGCACTTTCAACAATAACTTATCCTCTTCAAAAAATTTCTGCCGCAGTAGGTAATCATATTGATACTTATTGTGACAGTTTCCGCTCTTCAGCAGACCTTCAAAAAAAGAATGAAGAGCTTAATCAAAAAATAGCAGATTATCAGTATGAACTGGCAGATTACGAAAACACAAAGAGAACACTGGCAATTTATGAAGAATTTCTCGGTGTTAAAGAAGAAAACCCTGATTTTGTGTTTGAAAATGCATCGGTTTTATCACGTGACAGCGTTGATGCTTTCGGTTCGTTCATTCTTGATAAAGGCTCAATTGACGGCATTGAAATCAATGACCCCGTTATTTTCGGAAAGAATCTTGTCGGCATAGTAACTGACGTTACCCCTGCTAACTGCACTGTTAAAACGGTTGCCAACCCTGATGTAAGTGTTGCCGTTTATGAAGTGAGAAGCAATGAGGTCGGTTATGTAACCGGCTTTGAAGACGGAATTGATACAACGATTTATAAGCTGCCGGGGCTTTCAAAAGACAGCAACATTGCTTCAGGCGGTGTTCTTCTCACAACAGGTATCGGCGGAATTTATCCTAAAGACCTTATTGTAGGTGAGGTTAAAGAAATAAGAAAATCTCAAAGTGATATTTCTTATTACGGAATTATCGGCTCAAACGTTGATTTTTCTGAATTAACAGAAGTTTTTATAATAACTGACTTTGAAGGTCAGGGCATAACAGAAGAAATTACTCAGGAATAAGGAGCAGAAATGGAAAACACAAGTATTCAGGCTGAAAAGAATACAGTGCGCAAACGCCGTATAGTATTAGCGTCGGTAGTTGTTGTTGCTTTTTTTATATGGAATACTGATGCTCTTTTTCCGAAACCGTGGGGAATACCTGCAATGCTGATGGTGCCTGTGGTTATCAGTATCGGTATGTTTGAAAGAGAAACTGCAGGTATGTTTTACGGTTTGCTTGCAGGTGCGCTGATAGACGCTTTTTCTTCACAGACTGTGTGCTTTCATTCAATAATGCTCACTGTTGCAGGGTATTTTTCAGGTGTGTTGATAACAAGACTTATGAGAAATAATCTGAAAACCTGTCTGTTGTTTAATGTTGTTTTTCTTTTTGTTTATAACACATTGTTTTATCTTATAAATTATTCTTCTTCAGAAGGTGAAGGTTTTGCTTACCTTTACTCTGATGTTTATATTGCAAGTATTTTTTACACAATGGTTTTTGTTCCCTTTGTGTATTGGATAATAAGAACAATTTTCAAAAAATCCAACTCAAATTTTTAGCTTTAAAAGAAAGTCGGTGAAGAAATGAAAAAAAGCAAAAAAAATAAAAGAAATTTTATTATGCCATCATTTCTTAACGGCTTTTCTTTGTTTTCTGATAAAGTTTCAGTTATCAGAGCAGACGATGACCCTCAGGAATATTTTGACGCAGGCAGCGCAAAAATCAAAATAACAAGAATTAAAGAAAGAAAGAAAAGCGAAAAAAAGGGCAGACAGTATACAACTGTTTTTTTGATAGTTGCAATTTTTGTAGCTTTCGGTGCGCTTCTTTTTAATATGCAGATTATAAACGGTGAGCAATATGCCCTTGAAGGCTCAGCGTCTGTTTCTGTGAGCAATGTGAGTGCTACAAGAGGCGAAATTCTTGACAGAAACGGTAAAGTGCTTGTCGGCAACCGCCAGGGAAATGCGATTATTTTTGACGCAACAAAATTCCCGTCATACAGTGAGCAGGAAAAAAGAAATGAGATTATTCTTTCTTTAATCCGTCTGTTTGAAAAAAACAACGCTGAATGGATCGACGAATTTCCGATTTTTATAAACATTGACGGCAAATATGAATATGTTCCCGACAGTGATTATGAAGTAAGAAAAATGCTCGGTAAGGATATGCTTGACCTTAACCGTTACGCAACGGCTGATGACTGTATGGCTCAGCTTATTGAAAAATATAAGCTTGAAGGCTACTCTCAGCAGGATGCACTTAAAATTGCATCAGTCTGCTATCAGATGAAGCTTAATGTTTTTAACTCTGCCAACCCTTACAGATTTGCAGAGGATGTTGACAGCAGCATTGTTGCTTATATAAAAGAGCTCAGCCACGTTTATCAGGGTGTTGATGCTCAGGTTGAAACATACCGCGAATACCTTGACGGAACACTTGCACCCCACATTATAGGTATGGTGGGTTCAATTGACGCTGAAGAATATGCAGACCTTAAAGAAAAAGGTTATGCGATGAATGCTGTTATAGGTAAAAGCGGCATTGAGCAGATAATGGAAGATTATCTTAAAGGTGAAGACGGTGAAAAAACCGTTACCGTAAACTCTGACGGAACAGTTAAAACTCAATATACAAAAGAAGTAGTAAACGGTAACAGCATAGTTCTTTCTCTTGATGCAGAGCTGCAAAAAATTGCTCAGGATGCACTTAAAGAAAAATGTGATTCAATTGAATCTCTTGTTCCTCACGGCGGTGCTGTTGTTGCCCTTAACTGTAACACGGGTGAAGTTCTTGCAATGGCAACATACCCGTCTTACGATATTGAAACTTACAGTGACGATTACTCAAAGCTTGTTAAAAACAAGGCTTCGCCCTTATGGAACAGAGCAATTCAGAGTATCTATGCCCCAGGCTCAACATCAAAGCCCTCAACCGCTCTTGCAGCCCTTGAAGAAAAGGTTATTGATGAAAACTCAAATTATACCTGTCACTATTCTTACAGATACCTTGATATGACCTTCAGATGCATCGCAAGGCACGGTGACTATAACATCGATGTAAGACAAGCTTTGCAGGATTCATGCAACATCTTTTTCTATAAAGTCAGCCAGGAATTAGGTGTTGAAAAGATGAACACATACCGTGAGCTTCTCGGCCTCGGTCAGTCAACAGGTATTGAGCTTAAAGAAAATACAGGTGTGCTTGACTCACCAAGTTACCGCACTTCAATTAATCAGGTATGGCGGCCGGGCTTCACCCTTCAGTCAGCCATCGGTCAGGCAGCTAATCTTTTTACTCCTTTGCAGCTTGCCAACTATTGCGCAACAATTGCAAACGGCGGAACAAGATATAATGTAAATATCATCAAAGAAATAAAAAGCTTTGATTTGTCAGAAACAATTCTTTTAAAAGAGCCTTCTGTTGCTGTTGAAACAGGCATAAGCGCTGAAAACATCAACATCGTAAAGCAGGGTATGAGAAGAGTTGTTACAAATTCATATACTCTCACAAACGGAGTTGGCAAGGTTGTTGACTGCGCCGCAAAAACGGGTACCAGCCAGGTTGAACACAAAATCAACGGCACAAAAAAGGTTCTCACTAACGGCTTTTTTATAACCTTTGCGCCTTATAATGACCCTGAAATTGCTATTGCTGTAGCTATTGAAGGCGGTCAGTCAGGTGCAAGCTGTTCAAGTGTTGCTCAGGCTATTTATGAAGAGTATTTTAAATCAGGCGAAGATAATATAACAAATAACCAGACAGGCGAACTTTTAGGTTAAAGATTCAGAGGTGAAAAAAATGGCAGAAAAAATCGTTATTGCTTCAGGTAAAGGCGGCTCAGGCAAAACATCTCTTTGCTCAGGCCTTGCAATTGCTCTTAATAATAACGGTAACAACGTTCTTGTTGTTGACTGTGATATTGCTCAGGGCTGTATTGATTTTATGCTCAGTAACGAGAGCAAGGCTCTTTATTCATGGGGAGATCTTATTGACGAAAACTGTGATTTTTCAGATGCAGTCTGCACAGGCTGCGGTGTTGATTATCTCGTAGCACCTAAATATTTTAAAGAAAGCTATAAAACCGAAGATTTCAACAAGCTTATAAATAGCATTGAAAGATATTATGACTACATTCTTTTTGACTCCCCTGCAGGAATTCTCGGCGGATTTACTCTTGCGGCAAATTGCTGCAACAGAGGTTTAGTGGTTTCAACCCCTGATGAAATCTGTGTAAAGGCTGCGTCAAGAGCTGTTGATGAGCTTTATAAAGCAGGTATTGAAGATGTTAAGCTTGTTATTAACAGATTTAATAAAGAGCAGACTCAGAAAGGCAGATTTTTTAACGTTGACGAAACTATTGACGGTGTTGCCGCTCAGCTTATAGGCGTTGTTCCTGAAGACAGTGAAATTACTTTTGCTTCTTCAACAGGTTTTTCAAACCTTGGCGACTGCCCTGCAAAAGCAGCGTATGAAAGAATTGCTATAAGAATTTCAGGCGGAAATATAAAACTTGATTTTTCAAACAAAAAGAAAAACTTTAAAAATAAAAATCAGAAAGAAAAAAAGCCCCGCAAAAAATCTGTTTTAGGTTTTGCTGTTAAAACAATTATAATAACTTTTTCTCTTGCTTTTGCTTTTGTTGCAGGAACAACCGTTCTGGAAATTTATAATGCCAACAGAAGAAGAGAGCCGTTTTTTGAAATTCCTATGCTTACCGAAACAACTCAGTACGGAAAGCTTTACCGCGGAATTATTTACACATTTGAAGTAGGATATGATAAAGAAGGAAAAATTAACTTTTCAGAAATGAAAATCGGCGGACGTGTTATAGCCTCAGCTATGAACGGCAACGCGAAAGGATAAACAATGATTGATTATAAAACTGTTGCTGCTGTTGCAACCCCTGCCGGTGTTGGCGGAATTGCAACTATCCGTGTTTCGGGCAAGGATGCTGTTGAAATCTGTGATAAGGCTTTCAGATCAGCAGGCGGAAAAAAGCTTTGTCAGTTAAAAGGATACGAGGCATTATACGGAAAAATTTATGACGGTGAACAGCCTGTTGATGAGGCTGTTTGCCTTGTTTTTAGAGCACCCCACAGCTTTACGGGTGAAGATGTTATTGAAATCACCTGTCACGGAGGAATTTTTGTTGTAAAAAAAGTTCTTCGTGTTATTCTTGACTGCGGTGCCGAGCCTGCCCAGGCAGGTGAATTTTCAAAACGCGCATTTTTAAACGGTAAAATGGATTTATCGGGCGCTGAGGGTATTATGACACTTATCAACTCTCAGGGTGAGCAAGGTATGAGCGCTGCCCTCAATGTGCTTGAAGGTTCACTGAGCAAAAAAATCAGTGAAATCAATAATTCTCTTGTTGAAATCTGCGCTCACATTTCTGCATGGGTTGATTACCCTGATGAAGAAATTGAGGAGCTTAACGAAGCTGAATTTTTTAAAACCGTTTCTTTTGCCAAAAATGAAATCAATTCGCTTCTTGACCGTTTTGACAGCGGTATGGCTGTTACCGGCGGAGTTGAGGCTGCAATTATCGGCAAACCCAATGCAGGCAAATCAACACTGATGAATCTGCTTACAGGCTACAATCGTTCAATTGTAACCGATATAAAGGGAACAACCCGTGACGTTGTTGAAGAAACCGTAAATATTGACGGTTGTATCCTTCGACTTTCTGACACTGCGGGTATCAGAGAAACAGGTGACACCGTTGAAAAAATCGGCGTTGAAAAAAGCCGTGAAAAAATCAGAAGAAGTGCAATTGTTATTGCTGTTTTTGATTCAGGTGACGAGCTTTCACCAGAGGATAAGGAGCTTATTTCTCTTTGCGAAGGCAAGCCTGTTATCCCTGTTCTCAATAAAACAGACAAACCTGCAAAAATCGACAGAGATTTTATTATTTCAGCAATGGGCAACCCTGTTGAAATGAGTGCCATTGACGGTGGCGGTTTGCAGAAATTAAAAGATAAAATAACCGAGATTCTCGGAACAAAAAACTTTGACCCGAATGCTGCAATGCTTACAAACGAGCGTCAGCGTCAGTGCTGCCTTAAAGCGGTTGAATCTCTGACTGAGGCAGAAAACGCCCTTTCAATGGGAATCACTCTTGACGCGGCAGGTGTCTGCATTGACGATGCGGTTTCAGCTCTTTTGGAATTGACGGGTGAAAAAGCATCACAGGCAGTAGTTGATAAAGTTTTCAGTAATTTTTGTGTAGGAAAGTAATATGGAGTATTTTGCAAAAACTTATGATGTTGTTGTTATCGGTGCAGGCCACGCAGGTATTGAAGCGGGGCTTGCTGCTGCGCGCCTCGGGGTTGATACAGGCGTGTTTACCGTCAACCTTGACTGGGTGGGCAACCTTCCGTGTAATCCCTCTATCGGCGGAACCTCAAAAGGTCACCTTGTGCGTGAAATTGATGCTCTCGGCGGTGAAATGGGTAAGGCTGCCGATGCCAATACTCTTCAGAGCAGAATACTTAATTTAGGCAAAGGTCCTGCCGTTCATTCTCTCAGAGCCCAGATTGACCGCAGACCTTATTCCGAATATATGAAGCAGGTGATGGAAAGCGAGGAAAATCTCGAAATCCGTCAGGCTGAAATTATCAAATTAGAAAAAACTGATGACGGCTTATGGACAATGAAAACAAACCTTGAAGCCGTTTATAAAGCAAAGTGTGTGATCATTGCAACAGGCACTTTCCTGGGCGGATGGATTTATGTTGGCGATGTTGCTTATGAAAGCGGACCTGACGGAATGTTTCCGGCAAAAGAGCTTTCAAAGTCGCTTAAAGAAATGAAAATTCCTTTAAGAAGATTTAAAACAGGCACACCTGCAAGAGTTAACAGACGAAGCGTTAACACTGCCGTTCTTGAAGAACAATTGGGTGACGAGAGAATCGTTCCCTTCTCTTTTGATAATAATTCTAAAATAGAAAATAAAATGTGTTGTTATGTTACATACACAAATGAAAAAACAAAGAAGGTTATTTTAGATAATCTTCACCGTTCCCCTCTTTACGGCGGAAAAATCGACGGCAAAGGACCCCGTTATTGCCCCAGCATTGAAGATAAGATTGTCCGCTTCCACGAAAAAGAAAGGCATCAGATTTTTGTTGAGCCTTGCGGATATAATACTCAGGAAATGTATCTTCAGGGTTTGTCTTCTTCTTTGCCTGAGGATGTGCAGCTTGAATTTATGCACACTATCCCCGGACTTGAAAACGCTCAGATGATGAGAACAGCATATGCTATTGAATATGACTGCGTTGACCCCACTGCCCTTGATGCAACTCTTGAATTCAAAGAACACAGCGGTCTTTTCGGTGCAGGTCAGTTCAATGGCTCCAGCGGATATGAAGAGGCTGCAGCACAAGGTCTGGTTGCAGGTATAAACGCGGCAAGAAAGGTGCAGGGCAAAGAACCGATTATACTTGAACGCTCAGGCTCCTATATCGGTACGCTCATTGACGACCTTGTTACAAAGGGTTGCTCTGACCCTTACAGAATGATGACTTCCCGTTCAGAATACAGACTTCTTCTTCGTCAGGACAATGCTGACCGCCGCCTTACTCCCCTTGGCTATAAGCTCGGTCTTATCAGCGAAGAAAGATATAATAAATATCTTCACAAGCTTGAGCTTATAGAAGAAGAGCGTAAACGTGCAGAGAAGGTTGTTATCAGCCCGAATGAAAAACTTAATGAGTTACTTGTTTCACGTGAAACATCGCCGATAACCACAGGCGTCCGTTTTACCGAGCTTATCAAAAGACCTCAGGTTAATTACGATTTACTCAGCGAGTTTGACACAACACGCCCTGACCTGCCTTATGAGATTTTTGAGCAGGTTGAGATTGATATTAAATATGAAGGCTACATAAAACGACAAAAAGCTCAGGTTGACGAGATGCACCGCCTTGAAGTGCGTACTCTCCCTGTTGATATTGATTATGATTCAATTATCGGCCTTCGCCTTGAAGCCAGAGAAAAGCTTAACAAAATCAGACCCAAGAGTGTTGGCCAGGCTTCAAGAATTTCAGGTGTAAGCCCGGCAGATATATCTGTTTTGCTCATTTACCTTGAAAAGGAGGGCAAGTGATGATAAATAAAGATTTGCTTAAAAATATGTCGGCAGATATGGGGATAGAGCTTTCCCCTGAGAGCATTGACCGTTTTGACAAATATGCAGAAATGCTTGTTGAAACAAACAAGACTTTGAATCTCACAGCCATAACCGAGCCTGACGAAATCGTTTCAAAACACTTTTGCGACTGCCTTTCTCTTTTAAAAGAGGTGGAGATTCCCAAAGGTTCCAAGCTTATAGATGTAGGAACAGGGGCAGGCTTCCCCGGTGTTGTGCTTCTTATTGCACGCCCTGACCTTAAAATCACGCTTATGGACTCAACCAACAAGCGTCTTGTGTTTGTGCAGAGCGTTGTTGATGCTCTGGGGCTTGATGCAAATGTTGTTCATTCCCGCGCTGAAGAGGCAGGTAAAGATAAGAAGTTCCGTGAGCAGTATGATTTTGTCACAGCGAGAGCTGTTGCAAATATGCAGACTCTTTCAGAGTATTGTCTTCCATTTTTAAAGGTTGGCGGAATTTTTGCTGCCATGAAAGGTGCGAAAGCATCTGACGAGCTCAATACCGCAAAAGGTGCAATTAAAATTCTTGGCGGTCAGGTTCATTCTGCAAAGGAGTTCACACTCCCCGACTGCGGTGAAAGAAGTATTCTTTGCGTTAAAAAGATTTCGCAAACTCCGCCAAAATATCCGAGAGCATCGGCACAGATTGCCAAAAAACCTCTCGCATAAGTCTTATTAAGACGAATTTGCACGATGAAAAAAACTGGACATCCTTTCAGCTGTATGTTACTTTCAAAGTAGCGTACAGCTTTTATTTTAGAAAGGATAGTGTCAATGGTTAAATTCAGCGAAAAATTAAAACGGTGCGGTGAGGTTGTAGAGATACCTGTCAACAATATAAGGCCCAATCCTCACCAGCCGAGAAAGACATTTGAATGGGGTGATCTTGAAGAACTTGCCCAAAGCATTTATCACAACGGCTTGCTTCAACCCATAACTGTCAGAGAGCTTGGTGACGGCAGGTTTGAGCTTATTGCCGGTGAGAGACGGCTCAGGGCATCAAAAATGGCAGGTCTTTCGGCAATACCTTCAATTGTAGTCACCGTGAGTGAAGAGAAGTCCGCCGTTCTTGCCGTTATTGAAAATCTGCAGCGGCAGGATCTTCACTTTTTCGAAGAGGCAGCTGCAATATCAAAGCTTGCGCGTGAATTTGGTATGGACAGAGATAAAATTGCAAAAAAGCTGGGTAAGTCCCCTTCTGCCGTATCAAACAAGCTGCGTCTTTTAAAGCTTCCTGCTGAAATACAGAAAAGAATTGTTTCCGGCGGCCTTACAGAACGCCACGCAAGAGCCTTGCTGAGACTTACAGATTTTGAGCTTATGAGCAGTGTGGTTGATGCCGTTGCTGCAAACAGGCTGAATGTGGCCGAAACCGAGCTTCTTATTGACGGCCTTCTGAAAGGTTCTGTTGATGAGCCTGAGCCAAAGCCAAAAAAGAAAACCGCAAGAGCTTTCAAGGATGTTAAAATAATTCTGAATACTCTTGACCGTGCCGTTGCTACCATACGGAAAAACGGAATTGATGCGATATCTGCCCACAGAGAAACTGATTTGTTTGTAGAATACGTAGTCAGAATTCAAAAAAATGAAGTTTAATGTGTTTCACGTGAAACATTGACAAAAAACATAGCTGAATGTATAATTGACAGGTAAACTAAATCAAAGACAAAGAAACCGAAGGAATTGATATATATGGGAAAAATTATTGCAGTTGTTAATCAGAAAGGCGGTGTGGGAAAGACCACTTCTGCCGTTAATCTTGCCGCAGCAGTCGGTGCCAAGGGCAAAAAGGTGCTTCTTGTTGACATTGACCCTCAGGGAAATGCCACAAGCGGAATGGGACTTAACAAGCGTGAGCTTGAAAAATCATCTTATGATGTTATTATAAACGGTACCCCTGCCCGTGAAGTTATTCATAAAACCGAGTTTGCAGGGGTAGATGTGCTTCCTGCAAATATGAACCTCGCAGGTGCAGAGCTTGAATTGGTTGACACAAACCGCCGCGAATCAAGCCTTAAAACGGCTCTTGCGCTGGTAAAAGCCGATTATGACTTTATTTTTATGGATTGTCCCCCCTCTCTCGGCTTGATTACTCTGAATTCGCTTTGCGCGGCAGATACTGTTCTTGTCCCCATTCAGTGCGAATATTACGCCCTTGAAGGTCTTTCACAGCTTATGGCAACGATCCGTCAGGTCAAACGCCTTTATAACCCTATGATTGAAATTGAAGGCGTTCTGCTTACAATGTATGACGGCAGACTTAACCTTACAAATCAGGTTGTTGAGGAGCTTAAACGTTTCTTCCCCAAAAAGGTTTATTCTACACCGATACCACGAAACGTAAAGCTTTCAGAGGCCCCCAGTTACGGTCAGCCTGTTATGTATTATGATAAAAATTCCAAGGGTGCCCAGGCATATAACGACCTTGCAGATGAATTTATAAGAAAGAGTGTGTAAATTATGGCAGTTAAAAAAGGCGGATTAGGCAGAGGTCTTGACGCTCTGTTTGCAGATAATTCAGTTGAGGAGTCATCACAGACCCCTGTGAAGCTTAAAATAATGGAAATTGAACCCAACCGTGAGCAGCCGAGAAAGATTTTTGATGAGGCGGCTCTTGGCGAATTGGCTGACAGTATTGCAAAACACGGTGTAATTCAGCCGTTGCTTGTCCGCCCGATAAAAGACGGCGGATATCAGCTTGTTGCCGGAGAACGCCGTTGGCGTGCTTCAAGAATGGCAGGTCTTACAGAAGTTCCTGTTGTTATCAAAGAGTTGAATGACAGCGAAACCGTTGAACTTGCTATGGTTGAAAATCTTCAGCGTGAAGATCTGAACCCCCTTGAAGAGGCTCTCGGTTATAAATATATGATGGAAAAGCTTTCTATCACTCAGGATGAAGCTGCGCAGAAAGTGGGCAAATCCCGTCCTGCAGTGGCAAATGCGTTGCGTCTTTTAAAGCTTCCTGATGAAATTCAGACAATGGTTGAGTCTAAACAGCTTTCACCGGGTCACGCAAGAGCTTTGCTCAGCTTTGAAAATGAAGCTCAGATGCTTGAGGTTGCTAAAATTATAATCAACAAAGGTCTTTCTGTTCGTGAAATCGAAAAAATGGCTAAAAATTCTAAAAAAGAAATTAAGACAAAGCCAATTAAAAAGCGCGACACTTATTATGATGAGGTTGAGCTTGCTCTGGGCAAGGCAACCGGAAGAAAGGTTAAGGTTAAAGAAGGCGCAAAGGTGCTTGAAATTGAGTTTTTTGATAAAGATGACCTTGCCAAAATCGCAAAAGCCTTGCAGGATTAAATAAATAACCCTCCCCTTTGAGAAATATATCACAAGAGAGCTTCGGCTCTCTTTTTTTATTGACATCCCCTGTGCAAAAGTTGTGCAAATGTGGTCAGCCAAGCCTCGAAACACAATATATAGAGCCAAAAATCGGTCTGTGCAAAATGTGTGAAAAAAATTGACATTAATGTTAAAAAACTATTGACGGACTATTTATTTTCTGTTATTATATACTATAACTATAGGTGTAAAAGTGTACCTATGCGAATTTTTCAGAACGCCGAATTTTGCTTCAGGTAGGTTGGTCAGGCCGAGCGTAGCTTAATGATGGCGGTGACTATTAGGGAGGTCATAATTATGATAAAACACTATCTTAAACGCGCATTAAGCATGTTACTTGCTATCGTGCTCGTTTTAACAACATTCTTCGTTTTCGATCCTGATTTATTAAGAATTGAATCTGATGCTTATGTTGACGTTGAATCCGCTACAGGCGGTTCGTTCCTTTCGGAACAAACTTTCAATGCCACTGAAACTATCTATCTTAAGACAGGTACAAGTGCATTTGAACATTATGAAAACTTTGACTATAACACAGGTGCGGTTACCAGCCCTGTTGATGCAACAGGCCATGTTTACTTCAAAAATGATGACGCAACTGAAGTAAAGCTGTATGTTAACAATACCTACCGCAGGTCTGATAAATCTCAGGCTTTGGCAGGTCATCTTAAGATTAACGGTACAACTGTTTCTGAATATGCGGGTATGACAAACGGCAGCTCAACACGCACTAAAGGTACCCTTGTTACTTCTGCTTCAAGCGGAACGCTGAATTATACCATCGCTTCAGGTTCACTTTCAGGCTGTGAAGAAGGTTCAGTGTATATTATTGAGTGGGTAGTTGAATATAAAATCAACGGCAAATTGCATTATGCATTTGCTTACACAGGTGTTTATGCTGCTCCCGATGACCAGGCAGGTATCACTATGGCCGGCCGTCATCAGAATGACGACGCAACAACCCATACATATAACTTCATCACCGGCGGCCACAAGGTCTCCGGCGGTAACGCATACTCTGCTATCACTGACACATCAGGCAACACAAAGCTTAACCCCCTTCACGGCTTTGTAGGTCAGCAGAATGATGCCACTAACTACACCATCACCGGCGGCAACGGTTTGTTTAAGCTTGGTTCAAGCTACTTCCCTTCAAAAGAAAACGGCGGTGTTGCTGCCCAGAGCTTTGATGAAACATCCTGCGGCGGTTCCAGTGACGGTTGGGGTACTATTGAGGTTTCATCAAACCACTATACAGAGGCTGTTAAAGATGCTTTGAATGTGGGTACATATGATAACCCTGACGCTAACGACGCTGATAATAATAACGGCGGCGCAGCTCAGCCTACAATTCTCCGTTCTTTCTCTGACAACTATTCAACAACTGAGTCTATGTGTACAGGTGTCGCATACCTTCTTGTTGACACATCACGTTACTCAAACTATGCCCAGATCCCTAACTTCAGGGTCGGTTGGCTTCAGCTCTATTCTTACAGAACTACAAGAGAAAACTTCCTTGATAAAATTGAAATCACAGACAGTACAGGTAAAACTGTAAACTCAGCCGGTTACACAATAAACGTTGACAAGGGCGATATGGACGAAAGCGGACCTTTATCTTACACAAGAGGTCTCTACTCTATCAGCGGTCCTGTTTCAGCGGGTCTTAAGTTCGCTTTCTTTACTCATGTTGTTACCCGTGACCGTACGGTTTCTGACCATCGTATGTTTGTTTACTCAAACGTTGGTTTCCACACAACAACATGGAACCAGGCAACATTGCGTAAGCAGTATAATGATGCCCTTTGTTCTGTTGCTGATTATCAGAATATTGCTGATTATGCATCTTCATTGGCAAGCAACTATACAAGCTACTACGGGTTGCTTAAAGAAGTCGGTGAAGAGTTGGCTGACCCTACAGCCCACTCAAAGCAGGCTGACGCAAACCTTGTTGCAAACCTTCAGAATTTTGAAAAAACAATCTCTGAGGGTGCAGCCCCTGAGGTTTATTTCTACGTTCCTGAAGTTATTTATATTAATCCTATAGCAACAAGCAACGGAAAATACCCCCTTCAGTATTATGTTGACCGAGTACAGGCTGATAAAGGCGCACTTACAACAGACGGTGAAAAAACATCAGGTAATATTTACTTCCACTCAGCAAATGCAGTGAAGGTTATAAACCTTGAATATAAGTGGTTGAGTAATTACGGCGGAGCGCAGATGAACCTTACCTTAGGTGCAACCTCATCCCCCAGCGGCACTCTCTCAACAACAGTAACGGGTACAATCGATTCATATGCAAACTCTTACCTTGAATGGACCCTTACTTATGTAAATAAAGCAGGTCAGACACTGAAAGTTACAAACTATTCATGCTGCTATGCGTCGAAGTTAGACGGCAGTAACCAAGACGGCATTAAACATAACGGTGTTATTTCGGCAACATCAAGTGCACGTAGAAAAAGCGGTGAATTGTCCCTTACAACGACCGGTTGGATTGTTGGTGCAAATACCGTTGATTCAAGAGCTTATGTAATTCAGAGCACAACAGCAGGTACTGCAACAGATAATGAAGATAATGGTGTTAACTGGGACCACTACGGTGCTTATGTTAGCAACTATCTTAAAGACCGAGCTACCGGAGGACCGACTGCCGGTTCTCAGGGCGATAACTCTTTTGGAGCACTTTATGACAGCTCTAAAACAGGTGGTTCAGGTTATTGGGCAAGTAACGGCAGTGTTGATTATTCTACAGGTGGTAAGGGTACAATTATTGTTGACTCAAGCCGATATACTAACCTTAATCAGATTCCAAATCTTTATGCCGGCGTTGATGCTAACAACACTGACCGCGAAAACAGTCCGAATGAGCACGCTATGACAATGTATCTGTATTCGAGATGGTATAATGGAACAGATATAGAGCTTGCTAAAAAAACCGATTTGGCTGAAAACTGGGGTGGAAATCTTCCCGCTGATCGTGAGGTAAGGAAGATAAATGCCGCTTTCAACGCCGGTTTTGTTGGCACACAAACGGCCATTGTTTCTGCAAAGGGTTATTTTAAACGAAGCGGTGACGAAAGAACGGGTTATAGTAGTTGTTATCTTGTATGCACATTTAAAGATAAATCTCCTCTTCGTGAGGCATTTGAAAACACAGTTAAAAAGAGCCAGTATCTTCAGAAGGAATTCTTCACAGATGCAGAATGGAGCTCTTACAATGCAAAAATTATTGACGTAGCATCAAGACTTCTTTACCCTGAAGACGGAAATACTGACTACCAGACAAAAGCAAACGACCTTACAAACCAGGTTAATAAAATGGTTGCTGCTGTTACTGCAACATCAGAAACATACTCTTACACTAAAGTTGATAAATCAACAGCAACAGCTAACCGCGCAGATGTTCTTAAAAAAGGTACTGCAACTATTTACCACGTTCTCGTTGATATTAACGATAATGGTGAAATCACAGGCGCAACAGACCTTGTATCAACACCTGAAACAAAAACATATTACTTCGGTGAAACCGTTCTTTCAGGCTTCAATAATTATGAAGGCTGCAACTACTTCGGTTATTACCGCAGTGAAGGCACAACAAAGTGGACACAGGACCTTGGTAAAAGCGTTATCCAGGGTGATATGGCCGCTCAGGGTGGCTATGGCTTAACGGGTCACCGACTTGACCAGTATGTATATGTTCCGAAACTTACTTATACATATATTTACTCAAAAGACCCGTCAGGTGTTTATATGGACTGGGGTGAATCTGACCTTTCTTTTGAAAAGAAAGATAACCTTGCAAACCTCACAAATGTAAATATTAACACCGCATATGAAGGTGACGACACTTATTACCCCAATATAAATACAGAAACCGTTTATGACGGTGTTAGCACATATGAAAGCCCTGTTGCCATGGTTTCAAAAACCAGTACAGATTCTTTCTCTTTCTCAATTAAAAACACAGGTTACAACATTTACACAACCAAACCTAACAGCCTCAAAAACTTGTTTAATTTTGACTCATGGGGTTGGGATAGTGAAACTGTTGATAAAAATTTAGATAAGCTTACTCTCACAAGTACAGCTGCAGGCGAGAGAACAACCGCTTTCGGCGGAGCTTCAAGAGGTATTAAGGGCTCAGGTAAAGGCTACCGTGTAATGTTTGATTATAAGAGCCTTACCGGTAATTCGGGCGACCAGGTTAACGTAATGTGGTTTACCTACGCTTCAACTGACTCGTCTTTCTCTAACTGGGGCGGAGCTGAAGATAACATACGCGCCGGCAGAACGAGAATGTCTATCGCACCCAACTCAAGCGGTACGTATTCAATTGATATCACACCTCCGGAAGGTTTCCCCAACTTGTCCCTTCGTTTTGAGCTTCACTCAACAACCGGCACAAGTAAAGTGGAATACACAAATATCCGTGTTTATGACCTTGGTGACAGCTCAAACTTCGCCAAGATGAATGACCTTTTCTTCCCGAGCGTTGCAACAGGTCTTACCCCCGGCAAAACATACACAGTCGCTTTCGAATCATCACTCCGTTACGACGACTACCGTTGGTTCGCAAGAGATATGTATGGCGATAATAATTTCGAAATGGACTGGGCTCACGAACAGGGCACAATTCAGATGTTTATGACAACATCTTCGGGCGGCGATGATCTTTATAACTACACCGTTCCTGTCCGAATCACGACAGATATATCAACGGGCGGTACCATCGGCACGTTTACGATGCCGTCGGGATGCTCCGTAATCAACCTGGGCTTCTGTGTCACTAACGATACGCCGCTGGCGGGTTGGGTTGATAATATCAGAATCACTGAGGGCGACTACCTTGAGGTAAGCACCGAGGGCAAGACATACACCTTGCAGGATTCTGCAACAGGTACACACCCAAGCTGGCCCGGTTACACCTTCGCCGGTTGGTCAGAGGAGTCTAACCCCTTCCACGGTGCTCTTTCAGGCGACCTTAATGCAACCTACACTTTCGGTGAAACAAGTGACACTGTTCTTGCTAACTGGACAGTTAACAAATACGACGTAACATTTGATAATGAATTTGTATTTGACGAAGGCTGGACATCACCAAATTCAGCACGCGGTGAATTGACAGAAGTTAACACAGAAAATAACTACTTCACCCTCAAAACACTGACAAATGCAGAGTCAGCAGATAACACAGTTCTTTCAAATGATGTATTTGACCTTGTTCCCGGTCACAGATATAAGGTTTCTTTAGACTATATGCCGGTTACTTATGCAAGTGGCTCACGCTTGCAGATTCACGTGTTCCATTACACCAGTGACCCTACAGGCAGCTGGGAAACATTCCCCGGAAACACAGGCTATGCACCTGTAAGCGGTTCAGTTTATCACTCTATTAATCAGGCAGGCGGAACAGCAAGCATTGAATTTGTCGTTCCCGAAGGCTATAAATACGGAAGACTCCGCTTAGGTAACGCTGATAAAAAAGGCATTGAAACCACGTTCTCTAATATCTATATTCAGGATATTACAAGAGGCGTAACAGGTAACCTTGTTCACGATACAACCGCTTCCGAGCCTCACGTTACACTTGAAGGTCAGATGCAGGTTGTTCATGGCCTTGTAAGAAACTACAAAAAACCTATCAAAAACGAGGATATTACAGAACTTCCCGTAATTTCCAGTGAGCTTTATGATTTCGCAGGCTGGAACACCAAAAAAGACGGAACAGGCAGTGTTGTTACCGTTAACGACCTCACAGAGGCTACAACTAACCAGAAGTGGTCTCAGTGGACTGTTCACCTTGATTATCAGATTGACGGCAATTGTAAGTTTAAGGACGGTTACACAGCCCCCTCAGGCACTAACAATATTGCCATCGGCGGATCAGTTAAAATCGCAGATCATGTTCCTTATAAGATCGGCTACAACTTCAAGAGCTGGAAAGATATTCACACAGGCAAAGAATATCAGCCCGGTGATACAGTTACTCTTTACTGCAACGCTAACCTTACCCCTGTTTGGGAAGATGCTGTTGTTGCAAGCAAAGACACTGATTATACTCAGTTTACACAGCTTTATCCCGGTCAGATCTACTTCTACGCTTATAAAGTTCCCGCAAATAATAACGAGTATGTTTCAGGTTACGTTTATGACACAAACCCCGACGTAACTATGGCTCTTTACTCATCAAGCGCTAAAATCAAAGACGGCAGCACCACAAACACTTACGGTATGTCAGGTGTTGACTCTCTTGTTTCAAATGCGCTTACAAAGGGTACAACATATTATTACGGTATTACTGCAGATGTTGAAGCTAAAACAGCTTACACATCAAAGTTCAGAATCAAAGAGCATTACATTAACTATACTCTCGACCTTGTCGGCGGTACAGGTGTATCTACATCTGCTACAGGTCATTACAACACTGCAACTGCTCTCGGTACTCCCGTAAAAACAGGTTATACATTCTTAGGCTGGAGATTTGATGCCCTTTCAAAGACCTACACAGGCGGCTCAATTCCTGCAGATGACAACACAACTGTTATCAACCTCCACTCAGCAGCAAATTTTGTTATCAATCAGCAGCTCGTTGCACAGTGGTCAATCAATAAGTATAATCACAACGTTTATGCTTATATGAATGTGGCTTCAAGTCCCACATCAGCAAGCTCAACTTACTCAGTTGATACAAACGAAACAGCAGGTTACGTAACCGTTGACGCTGTTAAGAGCACAAACGGTGTTGCTACAAAGGCTATTACCTACGGCGACGCGGTTAAATACACCGCTGTTGAGAAAACAGGTTACACATTCAAGGGTTGGTATCTCAACCCCACAATGTCAGGCGACCAGATTACAGGCTGGCCTTCAGTTGCGGATTCAACAAGCAAAGAATACACTGTAAATGCAATGAACACCGCAAACAAAAATGTTTATGCAAGATTTGATATCAACACATATGTAGTTAATATTGCTGCTTATAGTAACAGCGCTGCTGATGTCAATAATTTCATAGCATCAACTGACGGCGGCACAGTTAAGCTTGACACAGGCTCAACTTCACAGACTTATGTTTACGGTCAGAAGTTCACTATGACCGCTGAAGCCAAAACAGGTTATGATTTCAGCGGCTGGTACTTCAACCAGAACAATTTCATCACAGACGCAATGTCATTCAGCACAGCTGAAGCTGAAGTAACTGTTTCACCTAACCTTGCAGACAGCACAACAGGCTCTATCAACTACAAGGCTAAGTTTGCAGTTCACGAATATCAGTTGAATATCAACACAGCCGGCGGCTCAGATATGGAAAGCTATAAGGGTTATATGGGCGGTTCAGTTACTCTTGATACCCCCACCAACCCCGGTTATACATTTGACGGCTGGTATCTGACAACTGAGTTTGACACAACACCCGCTAACGGTGTTATCAACAATGATACCAATGTTTATACATTCGGCGCAGGTAACGATATTGCAACAGCCAAATGGAAGGTTAACAGTTACGCTGTAACAATTGACCCCAACGGCGGCGAAGGCAGTGTTCGCTATGAAACTGCTCAGGTAGAAAAGAATGAAACCATTTCTGCTTCAAAGACTATCTACGCTGACTATGCATCAACCGTTACACTCAACAGACCTACCAAGACAGGCTACAGCTTTGATAAGTGGGAAGTAACTGCCAACAAGGAAGTTACATTCCATCAGGGCTCTGAAGGTAACGCTTCAACATATATTGTTGGTCTTGATGACGGTGCAGTTATCCGCGCAACATGGAACGTTTTACAGTTCCCGCTTAATGTTCAGGCATGGGGCGACGCTCTCAGCAACGAAGAAACCTATACCACAGGTATCGGCGGTACTGTTAAGATCGGTGCTGACGGTGAATTCGGTACAAACATTACCAAAAACATTGACTATAACACAACTGCAACAATTACAGCTAAAGCAAATACAGGCTATACTTTCCTTGGTTGGACAATGGTTCAGCCCACAAATCTTGCTGTTTTCAACACAAACAAGATTTCAGACAGCGCTGACCTTGAAACTCAGCCTATAGGAGCAGGCCAGCTTCAGTATTACGCAGTATTCGGTATCAATAAGTATAATGTTTCTCTTGATATTGAATATCCCGACACCATTGTTCCTGATATAGTCGGCGGTACAGTAACAGGCGAAGGCACATATACTTACGGTACACAGGTAACTGTAAAAGCAACTGCAAATACAGGTTATGCATTTGCCGGTTGGTATAACGGTGACACTCTTGAGTCAAACGTTGCAAACTACACCTTCAGCATCGCAAATGACGTTAACCTTACTGCTAAGTTTGACGTAGTTAAATACACAATTACAACATTGATTTACTCAAACACTGCAGATAATGAAGACGAATTCAGTGAAAATGCAGAAGCAGGTAGTGTAGCAGGTGAAACCAAGTACTACTATAATAAGGTAACATCAATAACCGCAACAGCAAACGCAGGTTATGTGTTTGACGGTTGGTACAGAGGTAATGACCTTATTACCAATAACGCAACTCTTACAGAAACTGTTACCGGTCACGCAACATATAACGCAAGATTCAGAGTTGTTATGGTTGATATTGATCTCTATGCAATGAGCAATTCAAACAACCTTAACAGTTATGAAAACAATGCAGTCGGCGGTACAGTATCTTTCAACGGTTTGTTTGACGGCGCAAATGATGGCGCAACAGCAAACGGTCAGTCAGCATACGGCGGTCAGGTAACTGTTTACGCAAAGGCTGCTACAGGTTACAACTTTGACGGTTGGTATCCTGATGAAACATTGCAGTCACAGTCTCTGGGTACAGGTAACCGTAAACAGGACGGCAGCTATGCATTCACAACAAACGTAGATAATCCTTCAGGTGAAAGCTTGTGGGCAAAATTCTCCATTGCATCTTTTACTTTGGATGTTTACGCCCGCTATAACAGCGGTAACAACCTTATAGGTTACAACGGAGGAAACATCGGTGGTACTGTAGCGATAAGCCGCAGTGATGAAGATTTTGCAAGTGAAATCAAAGACACCGGTAACAAGGGTGCAGAGCTTTCAGTTCAGGTTTATTACGGTAAGTATGCTATAATCACTGCAACACCTGCAAAGGGTTATGCCTTTGACGGTTGGTATACAGATGCAAATCTTGAAAACAGATTTACATCATCTGCAGAAACTGAAACTGCTGCAATGACAGAGAACGGCCTTAAATATTATGCAAAATTCTCTGTTGTGAAGTTCACTCTTGTTTATGATCCTAACGGAGGATTACCGGGCAGTGTTTCAACAGAAGATCTTTACTACAACACAACTCATTTTGTAAATCACTCTGCAAAACCACAGGAAAGAGTCGGATTTATTTTCCAGGGTTGGAGCCTTAGCCCCGACGCCGAAACACCGACATTTGACGATGGTGCAGAAATTCCTTACGGCACAATCAATGATTGGTATGACACATACGGCGGCGGAACAGTTACTCTTTATGCAGTCTGGGCCAAGAATGCAAATACCATTATTGCCTACTCTGCTCAGAGCTCAAGCAGCGGTACATACTATATGGATTATGCCGGCGAAATCGGTGGTAAAGTAGTTGTTTACTCAGATAATCCGGACGATATCAACGATCAGGGCCAGGTTGTTGTACCTGTTGGTGCTGCAATCGAAGATTACCTCAGATTTGAGGCTGCCCCCGGATATATGTTTAAATTCTGGAACTACACTACTGAAGATGATGACATCCCTGCAGACGGCAGCGAGATCAGCCCGAACTGGGGTGCTGACGGACTCGGAACAGTCACAATGCCCACTCAGCCCGTATATATTGTTGCATATTTCGAAATTCAGACTTTTGCAGCAACAGCTAAAGCATATTACAACACTGCGGCTCAGCCCGGTACTTATGCTCACGGCGCAACAGGCGGTACTGTTAAGTTAGGCCGTAACGGATCAAACTCATCTGAAGTAAACTCAGAAGATGCCATCTATGGCTCAGAAGTTCTCTTTGTAGCATCTCCTGCAAGAGGCTATAACTTCAGCGGATGGTATAATACCCCCGTATTTAACGGTTCTGTTGTAAATGAATGGGGAACACCCGTTACAACATCTTTGGACAACAGAACAACAATGAAAGACAATAAGAAGGAAGGACAGGAAAACGCTAACGATTATTATGCTGTTTTCTCAATCAAATCCTTCTCAGCAAAGGTAAGCGTTAAGACATATGCAGTAAGAGAAGACGAGATCCATACTCTTACCGAGTATACTGGCGGTAACCCCTCAAATGTGGGCGGTAATGCAGGTGTCAGCAAGACAATAAACGTAGTAGCTGACGGAAACTGGACCGCATCTGAAGCTCTTACAGCTCAGGTTGATAATGTTTACTACGGTCAGAGAGTGTACTTTGAAGCAATTCCCGAAACAGGTTATGCTTTCGGCGGATGGTACAACAAGGCTGACGCTGAATATTACGGTGCAAACCTCGTTGAAGAGGAACTCCTCACATATTCAAGCATTATGCGCGAAAGCGAAATGTATATTGAAGCTAAGTTTGTTCCAATGAGCTTCACTCTTATTCTTAGCGAAAACGGCGGTGTTGCAGGTAACCCCGCAGCAGTAATTATCACTTACAACTCTTCATACAAGATCGCTGAGTCATCAACACCAACATATGTTGGTAAGAAGTTCCTCGGCTGGTCAGATTCTTCAAACGGCACTGCTGTTGAAGCTTACAGCAAGAGCTTCGGCCCCGAGATTATCAATGTCTGGTTCAACGAAGTTTATAATGAAACAACAGGCGAAACAGCAGACAAGATTATCTACGCTGTCTGGGAAGAGGCTAAGGTAGTAATCGAACTTGACAAACAGGGTGCAACATCCGGTGGCGGAAACATCTCAATTTCTGTTGGTGATGTATTGCCTCAGGTAGAAGTTCCCGTTTATGAAGGTTATGTATTCGGCGGTTATTACACAGATATCGGCGGCGAAGGTGAACAAAGATACACAGCCGACGGTAAGTCAACATACCTCTGGACAAATACAACAGGCGGTACACTTTATGCTAAATGGACCTGCCCCGTATTGGAAAGCATTGACTATAACGGATCTGAATGGGTTTACACCTATCAGGATGTAGGTCTCGGTACAGAATCTGTTACAACAGACAGCCCTGCTACAACATTGTCAGGCGTAACTGATCTTGTTAAGGGTAATGAAAATCTTTTGTGGTGGACTGTTAACGTAAACGAAGTTGACACAGGCTTTGTTGAAGAGCAGATTAAGAGAACACCGGGTATCAATCTTAACGATTATTCTGAAACTGCACTTGTAAACTTGCGCAGCACAGTAATTGATACTAACTCAGACAAGAAGCTTGAAGCTCTTTCACAGCCTATGGCTAACTCATATGTTGCTGAATTTGCTAAGAACCTTGATCTTGATTACAGCCCCAACGTTAAGACTGAAACAATAGATCCCGTTATCACTCTTCACGAAAGTAAAGATAAGATCATTGACCTTAAGCTGAACTCAATCACACCTGAAACAAGTGCAAACGGTTCAACTTATGCGGTTCCCGGCTCAACTGATTCTTCAAACTACACTTATGCAGATAAGTGGAGCTACACTGCTAACGGCGGTAAGGGCGCAGAAGTTGACTATTATGTTTACACAAACAGCCTCAACCCCGTAGTTGCTCTTGAAGTCGGTGACGGTCAGGTAGGAACAACAGTTTCATCCAATAATTCATCATACCCCACAAAGGTAGATGTAGTAGATAATGCAACAAACTTCTCATATGTTGAAAGTAAGTATATGACAGGTGCTGTTCCTGCAACTGAAAACCTTGATGATGCATGGTTTACTCAGTTCACAACCGCAGGTATCGGTACAGCTTACGACTACAACGCAAAAACAGTTCTTTACCTTACACCTGAGTTTGACAAATCCGCAGCATCCGGCACAAAAAATGAAATCGTTTACACAATTTCAGTAAGTGACGATGCCATCGTTCCTAACGAAGAAATTAAGAGCGCAGAAATCAGCGGAAAGACAAACGATCTGGCAGCAAGATATCAGTCATATCAGTATGACGGTGTTGCAGGTAAAGATGAAATCACAGTATGTATCTGTTACCATAACTCAATGAACGGTGACAGCGACGAAGGTACTATTGATGCATCAGGTACATATATGCAGATGTACATGGATCAGGTTCAGGATGACGTGATGCTCAACCAGCTTCACTTGCTCAGAATTTCCGGCGGCGCTTCCAACTCGGAATTCCCGACAGTTGATGAAAAGGTTTACCCGATTTATGATAAGACATATTCTGATCTGACCGGTTATACTTTAGGTTCATTTGCTTATGTATTTGACTCAACAAATTCTCCCGAGGCTGCAGCTTTGGCTGAAGCCGGTAAGATGGAAGCTGCAAAGCAGGCAATTATCAATGATGTAGCAGGTAACGCAGATAAGTTCGTTGCAGCCCTTAGAGACAGAAGCCATGAATTTAATATCAACGGCAATTCTGACGGTCTCGGCGTGTTTGCGTTCAGTGGATGGAGTAACAACTTCTATCCTAAGACAGGCTCTTTCGTATACGCTCACCTTGTTGACAGATGGGGTAACGTATTCAACAGAGTATGGAAATGCTACAACGTTGACTCTTACCCGTCAACAATCAACGGTATTACAGGAACATCTGTTTATAACGTATTTGAAGACGGCGGAAGTAACATTGATACAATTGTACTTGACGGCGCAAATGTTGAATTCGTTCTTGATGACAATTCAATGTATGAAGACGGCGTATTCACAACAACAGGCAATACTGTTACATTGAATACAGGCGTTGCTAACAAGACATATAATCTTACAATTACCGACAAGGCTACAAATAAAAACACTGTTGAAGTAACAACAGACGGTGACGGTGTACTTGTTCTTAATGTTGAAGATGCTTATGCTGACCTTTCATCCGGTGCATACAGCTTCACACTCAACGGCGAAACAGTTAACCTCTATTCAGGCGTAACAAAGCTTGTTTACTCAGCAGATATTACCGGCGCTTCAATGCTCGGTGACGAAACTGTTGTAACTGTTAAAACTTCAGCAGAGGTTATCAAGCTTCAGCTTGTTGAAGGCCTTGCAACAAGAACCTACACACCTGCTACTGCAGTTGTTACACCTAATGAAGACGGTACTCTTACTTGGGTAATGAAGCACACCGCTTCAAAGGGAACACATACTTATGACCTTAAAGCAAGAACAGTTTCAGGTTGGGAAGGCACAGAATATACTCTCACAACTGAGATTATTGAAGAATATGTAGTTGCACCCAACGTATTGAAAGATGTTTATGACGCAGAGGTTAATGTAGGTGAAACACCTGTTATTAAGGTTAAAACACTTGAAGGTACACAGAAGATCCAGTTGAAGTATTCTGACGGATCAACAAGAACCTTCAGCCGTAATGATGATATCGTTACAAAATCAGTTGATGGTGTTGAAATCTGGGAACTCACAGGCAAAGCTTATGCTGATGCCGGTGAAAACGAAGTAACAGTAGTTGCTAAGTATAATAACCAGTGGCAGATCAACAACGAAAAGACTTCAACCGTTACAGTAATTGAAAAGGCAGTTTCAACAGAATCTGCAGAAATTCTTTCAGTTGAAGCTGATGCAGAAACAGCTAAGGTTGGCGAATACGTAACCTACACAGTTGTTACAAACAGCATCACAACAAAGATTCGCTTCAATTTCGTAAGCTCAACTTCTACTTACAGTAAGGCAAACGCAACTGTAACTGAAAACGCTGACGGAACACTCACTTGGGTTGTTAACGTTAAGTTCTTCGCCGCAGGCGAAACAGACGTAAACTTCAGCGCAAAATCATCAGCAAGCTGGGCAGACGGTAAATCCTTCGGAACAATTGAAGTAACAAAATAAAAACAGAGGCTCTGCAGAAATGCAGGGCCTCATTTTTTACGAAAAAACACCTTGAAGAAATTTTCTTCAAGGTGTTATCTTTTATATATGTTTTGAAAGCGGCGTAACTTCAATTTCTGTCTCAAAATCAAGAATATTGTTATACGCTATATGGTTACAACGAATGCCGAAAATTTCTGCTGCTTTTTCTGCGTTAATCATAAGCTGGTCTCTTTGAATATAAACGGGTGTTTCAAGGTCAAAAGGTTCACCGTTTACTGTTGCAATGTTGCTTCCTTTTGTGAAAACAGCTTTTTTATTAAACATCTCAATTGTAACAGCATCAGTTGTTTTTGAAACTGCAGCGCCGATATACTGACATAACACGGCAAATGGTACGTGCCAGATTCCGTCAATGTTTTCACACACAGTTCCCTTTGCGCAGATTTGCGGCAAAGAGCCTTTATACATCATTCTGGTGTAATGGAAAACCGGCGGAAGTGCGACAGGGGAAATTTCATCTGAATTTTTGTCAATTACAACTTTATCAGCGATTTTTCCGTCAGAGAGGATTGTGGTTATTGTAACAACACCTTTATCAACCTCAACCAGGGCGTAAGTGCCGACATTGATTTCCTGTGAAAAATAAGCGCTGTGCCAGAGTTTGCGCTCGTTGCTTCGCCTTCCGCAAGAAGCGGCAGCGCACTGATAATGCACAGTGCCTTCAGAAGGCTTTTCAAACATTGCATCGCCTTTTATGGGGTATGTACGGGAAAATGTATGCTCGTGGCCTTCGAAAACAAGGTCGCAGCTTTCAATTCCTTTGCGAAGCCATGGGTAACCGTCGTCATTCTGTCCCTCAGGAATAGAAGGGTAAATCGGAAAATGATAGCAACCGAATTTCCACTGAGCATCGGAGTTATTAATATCTTCAAAAGCCCAGTCGCCTACAAGCTTTGGTTCATTGATGCCCATAATACAAAAATGGACATTGCCGTAATCAAAAGAATAGTTTTCTGTTTCAAAGCCTTCGGGACCGTTGAAAGGGTAAGAATATCTGAATTGCTCATCAAAAAAGTCAGCGTGGTCAAGATAAAACTTGCCTTCAGGGGGAGCAGGTAAATATTTTTTAAATCCACGGTTATCGTGGTTGCCTGTTGTCATCATATAAGGAACACTTTCAATGATTCCGTCAAGGCCTGAGAACATACCGTTCCACTGAAGCTCGTTCTGACCGTCATCGCAGTTATCACCGGCGGTGAGAATAAATCTGATGTCAGGGTCGCGTTCAAGGGCATATTTTAAAATGTTCTTAACAGATGAGTAATCGGGCTTCGGCCACGGATCGCCTACCTGATGGTCTGAAATAACAATAAATTTAAATTTATCGCAGTTCTCTTCCTGAGTGGTGAATGAGAATTCACTGCTTCGGTTTTCGTCGTCACCGCAGGTGTAAGTGTAGGTGCTGCCAGGTTCAAGATTTCTGATAATTGCAGTGTTGATTTTGCTCACGTCAATATCGCTTTCAAACACTGTGCAGACAGCGTCAATTTTAGTCTGTGTTGCGTTTTTATCAGTGAGCAGAAGATACCCGTCATTTGCCGAAAGGTCAGTTCGCCAGGTTACTGCCATTTCATAACGGGGGTCACCGCAAAAACTGAGCATAATGTGATCGGGGTGCGGTGCAGAGCCTCTGTCAGGCTTTGTGAAATTTGATTTATCCATAAAATCACCCTTTCGAGTTGTATTTTATCACCATGCGGGAAATGTGTCAACGAAGAAAAATGATTATATTTGTTTCTTGTTTGTAAATTTTACAAAAAACCTGCTATAAATTTAAAATATGTCTTGTAAATTGAACTAAAATAGTTTAAAATGTATTTGTTATGCTGTATCTATCAGCAAAGACTTTATTCGAAAAGGATGAACATATTATGGCAGATATGAATCAGAACAAAGCGGAACAGTACCGCCAGGAAAGAAAAGAACGCTTGGCAAAATCCGCAAAGAAAAACGCTAAGAGCATGGAAAAGTCCATTGCTGTGCGTTCAGCAGTTAAGAAGGTTATCGCAATCGTTTTGGTTGCAGTAATTGCCCTTGGCGCAGCTTACGGAATTCTTGATTACGCAGGTGTTGTTAACAAGGCTGTTCAGATCGGTTATGTAGGCAATGAGAACATTTCTTTCTCAGAATACATCTACTACTACAACCGTGCTTTCAACACACTTTATCAGACAGAGCAGTATTATAAATATTATAACTATCAGTATTCAGGTTATGATACAACAAAAGCTCCCCAGGATCAGACTGAAGACTACAAAGATCCTACTACAGGCGAAACAATGAAGTGGACAGAGTATTTCCACAATCAGGCTGTTGAAATGGCTCAGATGTATCTCGCATTTTATCAGGAAGCTTTGAAGATGGGTCTTGAATTGACAGAGGCCGACGAAAAAGCTATCGAAAAGAGCATTGAAGATCTTCGTGAGCAGGCATCTCAGACAGGTACTCAGGGTGCATCAGGTGAAGAGGTGAAGGGCTACTCCCTCAATGCTTTCCTTCGCTTGAGCTATGGCAACGGTATTACCGAAGGCTTCTTGAAAAAGCAGATGAGAATTGAAACTCTTGCTCAGAAATATTATAACGAAAACGTTGATAAGTATTCAGCAGGTTACACAGCTGAAGAAGTAAAGGCTGTTTTTGATAAGGACCCTGACCTTTATTCATTTGTTGATATCCGCTTCTATCAGTTCTCAGAGGAAGAGCTTCAGAAGAAGGACGGCGAAACAGACAAGGAACTTAAGACTCGTCAGGAAAAAGCAGACAAAGAAGTTAAAGCAAATGCTCAGGCTATGTATGATGCAGTTGCAGACGAAAAATCATTCATCGCTCAGGCTAAAAAGTATAACAAAGCAGAAGACTTTGACCCCACAAACGATACACTTCTTAAATCAGTTGCAAAAACAGCAGCTGACAACAATCTTACAGCTCTTGAGTCAATCAACGCCGACCTTGCAAAATGGGCATTCGGTAAGGATGTTAAAGCAGGCGACAAGAAGATGATTTCTGACGAAAAGAACGGAACTTACTACATCGCTCTTATGGTTAACCCCAAGCACGACGTTAAGACTGTTGATGTTCGTCACATTCTCTTTATGACAACTGACAGCCAGACAGGTGAAGCTCTTTCAGACGAGAAAATCAAGAAGGCTGAAGCAAACGCTAAAAAAGCACTTGCAGACTGGAACGCAGGCGATAAGACAGAAGATTCATTCGCTCAGTATGCAACAGAGCTTACAGAAGATACAGGTTCAGCTGAAAACGGCGGCCTTTATGAAAACGTAGTTCCCGGCCAGATGGTTGCAGAGTATGATGCATGGATCTTTGACGAAGCACGTAAGCCCGGTGACACAGCTATTGTTGAAACAGAATACGGTTATCACGTAATGTATTTTGTTGAGGCTAACGATTCATATTCAGACACTAAGATCCGTAATGATCTTGCTGTAGAAGATGTAAACAAGCTCACAGAAGGCGTTCTTGATGACGATGCTTATGTTGCAGGTATCGGTCCTCGCCGCGCAGCATACCTTGAAGAAAAAATGCTTAAGAAAATTGCAAAAACAATTGCAAACAACAACCAGCAGAACGCAACAGCACAGTATTAATAACTTAACTGCTCCACTTCGGTGGGGCAGTTTTTTGTGTTGACAATATCGATAAACGATAGTATAATAAAAACAGAGATATCGTTTATCGATATCTTGGAAGGTGGTGGTATTGTGCCGAGAAAATCATTGCAGACTTTGTCAGAGCCGATGTATTATGTTTTGATGGCATTAACAAAGGAGCTTTACGGAACGGAAATAATGAGCGAAGTAAAACGGATTTCAAAGGGTAGAATTTGTATCGGTCCCGGTACGCTTTACACTATGCTTGATAAGTTTTATACGGCAGGGTTGATAAAGCGTACGAATAACGGGCTCGTTACAAAAAGCTACACTATCACCGATGAAGGCAAAAAAGTGCTCAAAGAAGAATATAAAAGGCTGCAGATGCTTATTTCAGACGGTGAAAGCATTGTGGAGGTGTCAGAATGAAACGAAAAGCTGTAAAAGAAGAGATGGTTTTTTATTACACCGAGCTTACTGCTATTGAGAAATATTTAACACAAAAGGAAAAAACCGGATTAAAGCTTCAAAAAATTGAAAACGGAAGATTTCATTTTTTAAAATCTGAACAAAGAAAAATAAAATATTCAGCTGTTATTTTTACAGGCTACTCTGTTAAAAATGACTTTATTGCAACCTGTGAAAATCAGGGATGGGAGTTTGTTTGCTCTTACCTTGATGAGCTGTATATTTTCAGAACACAAAATTCCGATGCTGCGGAGATAATGACCGACGAAAAAGAAAATTTCAAAACTGTTGCCAAAAGAGCCTTTCTTCAACCTGGATATATAACTTTTTCGTTTTACGCATTGTTCTTGCTTTTCAGAGTGATTTTTTTCAGAAATCACTTTGAGGGGATTATTGCGACCGATACAGAAGATTGTGCGGTTTTGATGCTTGTTCTTTTCAGCTTTTTGCAAACGGTAATAAAGCTGTTGCATTTTGCGTGCTGGTATTGTAAAAGCAGAAGGGCGATAAAGGAAAACAAAAAAATCCCCTTTTCTGATTTAAACAAAGCAGAAAAAACGGCAAAAATATGGAATGTAATAAATTTAGTGCATCCCGTATTGCTGCTGATAACAGCTCTGTTTGTTGGCTCGGGGTACAGTGACATAACGGTTATTTGCTGGGTATGCGGAATTATATTTATAATTAATCTTTTTGCTTTGATGAACAATGAAGCGAGGAAAACAGAAAATAAAAGAAAGTATGCAGTGTTTGCAGTTGCTTCATTAGTGTCAGTATTAAGCGTCTTCGCTATAACTCAGTGGTCAAAAGGTGAATATAATAAAAACCTTAATGAGTTGCCATATGCTGACAGCGTGCCCGTTTCGGTAGCAGACCTTGTTGAAAACACAGAGAATTGCACCAACAAAATCATTAAATCAAAAGTCACAAGGTTTGGTCAACACTATATATTTTCATCTGTTTATAAAACTGATAACGAGGAAGAATATTTATCGGTGTATTATCAGGTTTTAATAAGCGAGCATCCGTGGGTGTTGCGGGATTATGTTAGTTTAATTCATAAAGAAAATGACAACGAACTAATAAAAGCTGATAATAATTACGGTTGGGATGAACTTTATTTAAACACAAACAGTTATAAACCAATGCAAACAGGTTATGCAGCAAAAGAGAATATTGTTATTGTAGTTGAACGCAGTGAACTGCCAGACGAAGTGAATTTTTATAAAACAGCGTACGAAAAACTGCTTTAAATCAAAAATCCGACTCCTTTTTCGGGAGTCGGATTTACTTTAGTCTTTAAATGCAGTTGAGTTCATTGCAAAGTTCAAAATATTTTTTGCGCTGCGTTGAATTTCACCGAGAGTGATACCGCCTTTGTCAACAAATTTAAGAAGTGAACCGTCAGGCTTTCTTTTGCCTGTTCTTCCGCCGCCGGGCATATGAACATCAACCTGAGCTCTCACTCTGTATGCGTGGTCATAGACTTTGGGGAAAAGGGGGCTTTTTGCTGATTTAGTCCACCAGTCGGTCATAACACAGCCTTTATAATCCCATTCATCGCGAAGAATGGCGGTAACAAGATCGTAGTTATAATAACTCCATACGCCGTTGATCTTGTTGTAAGAGGTCATAATGTTTTTGGGCGAAGCTTCTTTTATGCAGATTTCAAAGCCTTTGAGATAAATCTCGCGCAAGGCTCTTTCGGAAACTCTTGAGTCATTTGCAAGGCGCTTTGTTTCCTGATTATTACAGGCAAAATGCTTTGGGCAGGCTGAACCTCCTGCTGACTGAATTCCGTTAACAGCGGCTGCACCCATTTTACCTGTAAGATACGGGTCTTCAGAATAGTATTCAAAGTTTCTACCGCAAAGGGGATTTCTGTGAATGTTCATACCGGGAGCCAGAAGAACGTCACTGCCTTTTTCTTTCATTTCAAGAGAAACAAGAGAATAAACTTCTTTGACTGCTTTTGTGTCAAAGGTTGAAGCTAAAAGTGTGCCGATAGGAATAAGTGAACAGCTGGCACGCAGTCTGATACCCGACGGGCCGTCTGATGTTGAAACGGCAGGGATGCCTTTATCTCTGAGGGATTCAAGCACACCGCAATAAACCGAAGCGTTGCCGGGGGTACCGAGAGGACTGCCCATTGTGTAATCGCCGCGGGTAATAGCTTCAAGCTCGTCAAGGCTCAGCTGAGCAACAAAATCATCCACTGAAACCTTGCCTGACTTCACATCCTGAAGCATGTAGCCTTTATCACCTGTGAGGGGAATTGCCTTAGGCATATTGTCAAGAATCTTAATTTTAAGATTGGTTTCGTTTGCATTGCATGGGCGGGTTCCGTCAATTGGGTTAATAACATCAAAAGCTGAGGCAGGTGCAAGGCACTGTGAAAGCTGAGCGTAAACAACAGTTTCCTGCTGATAATATGTAAACACCTTTTGTGCGTTTCTCACGTCACCGCCAAGGTAAAATTCATATTCGCCTTCTTCAATAACATATGCAGATTTAAAACCTGTAAGTCCGCTTTCGTCATAAGAGGCAAGCTGATAAAATGAAACATCAGCCTTTAATTCCTGACTCTTTCCGGGGGAAAGCAGCTTTGATTTGCCAAAGGCAACAAGCTGTTTTTCAGGGTTACCGAGAACACCCATAGGTTTTTTAACATAAAGCTGATATGCTTCTTTGCCTTTTCGGTTACCTGTATTTTTAATTTCAATATTAAATCTGAAGCCTTCTTTTGTTGAAGCTGTGCTGTTGCAGATTATATCAAAATCAGAGTATGAAAGACCGTATCCGAAAGGATAGAGAACAGCATCTTTATTGAAGGTTTCAAAATAGCGATAGCCTACATAAATATCTTCGGTGTAGTTGTTAAACTGTTTGCCTCCGAAGCTTTTTGCACTCGGGTGTTCAAAATAATTTCTGCTCACGGTGGAAGTCAGCTTACCGCAGGGGTCAGCCTTACCGCAAAGAAGGTCGGCTGCGGCATTTCCGCTTTCCATACCGCCCTGCCACAAAATGAGAACAGCATCAATTTTATCACCGTATTCTTCAATCCACGAAAGGTCGATAAGACTGCCGATATTGAGAAGAACAACTGTTTTATCAAATCTGTAAACAACTTTGTCAAGAAGCTTTCTTTCATCGTCGGTGAGATAGTAACTGCCTTTTTCCAAAACGTTTTCTCTGTCTTCGCCTGATGATCTGCCGATTGTAACAACCGCGCAGTCAGAAACAAGAGCCGCGTTAAGAGAGTCAGCGTCGGTTATGGGCATTTCGGGGTAAAATCTGGGCCACATACCCCACACTGCGTCGTTGATAACGTTTTCGTTACACCATTTCTCATAATTTTTTGCAAGGTGTTCATTGAGTCTGATTTCACTGCAGTTTCTTACACCGTCAATAAGATTAACAGCATACGGGCGGTTGACGTCACCGCCTGAGCCGTAGCCAGTATAAAACCAATTATATTGAACTCTGCCGAAAAGAGAAACCACAGAATCTTTTTTCAAAGGAAGAATGCCGTTGTTTTTAATAAGAACAGCACCCTCTGCGGCAACGCGGCGAAGGGTTGATTTCATTTCTTCAGTCACAGTGATCTCTTCACGGGCACGTAAGGTTTTTTCCTGCGCTACTCCGCTGAATTTCACATAGACCTTGCCTGCAAAATCCATTAAATTATCTTTAAGTGAAGCCATATCTTTACCTCTTAAAAAGGCACTCTTCACAGGGAAGAGTGCCAAAGTATTTTAATTAGTCGAGAATAAAATCATATTTTGCCCAGAAGCCTGAAGCAGTTCTTGAATCAGGATTCTTTGCAAAGTCAGCATCCGCAGATGATGACCAGCCTACGATGAAAATGCCTGTATCGGTAACTGCAAGGTCATTGATTATATCATTGCCCTTACCTGAAAGCTTGTTGGTGCAGATTGTTTTGCCTTCATTGTCAATAATCATAATATAGCCGTCTGAACCGCCATAGTTATCAAACTCTGCAAAATCAAGCTCTGCTGAGTTTGTTTTACCAACAACAACGATGCCATTTGGTGTTTCTGCAATAGAGAGAACTTCGTCTGCAGCTCTGCCGCCGATTACTCTTGACCAACAAACGCCGCCGTTGCCGTCATACTTAACAACGTATCCGTCTGTTTCACCAAAGTTAACCTGGAAGCTGCCGTCAGCCTTTTTGAATATTGAGAAAGTACCGCCTACAAGACATCCGCCGTCTTTTGTGGCGTCAATTGCAGTGAACTTGCTCAGACCTGATCCCATAAGGTTTTTGGACCAGGCAAGACCGCCTTTTTTGTCAAACTTGAGAACAACTGTGTTTGCTGTCTGATTATTATAGCCTTTGAATGCTGTGAAGCTGCCATCATTTGAAAGAGTTGTGCAAAGGGCAAAAATGTCGCCGTCTTCATTTACGTCAATAGCTTCAAAGGTGTTACCTCTTGAGCCGGTGAGTGTTTTTCTCCATTCAACCTTGCCGTTTTTATCAAACTTGAAAAGGAAAGCCTTGAAGTGGTCAGACTGAGTGCCTGTGAAGAAGCCTGATGTTGAGTCAGCGCGTCCGCCGGCAACAAAACCGCCGTCGGGGGTTGCGCAAACGCTTGAAAGATAATCGCCGTTTGAGTTTTCATCACCGGGGAAGGCGTAAGACCAGATATACTCACCGTTTTCGTCCAGCTTGACAATAAGTGATGAAGTAAGAAGGCTGTTCATAGGTGCATCTGTATCTGTTGCGAGAGTGTAGCCTACTGCAACAATTGAACCGTCTTTGAGCTGAGTTACATCAGAGAGGTCAATGTCACCGTTACCGCCTGCTGAATAGATCCATTCAACCTTACCGTCTTCGCTGAATTTAACAACATTACCGAAGTTGCCCCATGAAGTGCTCACTTCGCTGAAAATACCTGCTTTTGTCATTGAGTAAGCAACAGCGATATATCCGCCGTCTTTAGCGGGGATAACCTTTCTTACAAGGTCATCACCCTTGGCGCCTGTATAATTTATGTAGCTTTGTTTGATGTCGTTAGCTTTTTCTGCGATTTCAGGAGCCTTATACTCTACTGTTGAAGTTGAGGTATAACGAGTGTTAGTGTTAAGGGTTGAGTTGTTGTTTGTTGTGTAATCAGGAACGGCATTGGTTTTGTCAAGCACGAGCTTGCCGCCCTCTTCTTTGCCGGTGAAATAAATGAGATTGCCTCTGTCATCGGTAGTGTCAAGGGTGTAAAGAATATTGCCGTTGGAATCTTTTTTGCCTGTTGTGTAAATTTTCTTGCCGTCGTCGGTATCGTGGCCTGTGTAATAAACCTTATGGCCTTCTTTGTCAACGATACCTTCATTGTCAATGACGTTACCGTCTTTGTCTGTGCTGCCTGTGATTGCTGTAACTTCCTCTGTAGATTCACCTGAAATTACAAGTGTTTCGGGGGGAGTCTCAGTTGCATCATCGTTTTTAGGAGGTTCTTTGCTTGAGCATGCCGCAAAGGTGAGAGCGACCAATAAAATGCTCATAGCTGCTGCGAGTATTTTTTTGATATTCATAATATCACAATCCTTTCCCTTTTATAAAAGAATAATATCATAAAATATATCTTTTTTCAATGTATTTAAGAAAAACTTAACCATTTCATTTTTGTTAAATAAAGTTTTTTTACACAGATGGCGGTGGTTGAAATCTCTGATTTAAAATAGTATAATTAATTCACTGAAAAACAAAGGAAAAGATTTGTATGAATAAAAAAGAAAAGGCTTTATTTGCGGTAAACGCTTTAAAAAAAGAATATCCCGATGCGATATGCTCCCTCGATGCATCAAACGATTTTGAGCTGCTTGTTGCTACAAGGCTTTCGGCTCAGTGCACTGACGCCAGAGTAAATATCGTTACCCCTGAGCTTTTTGCAAAATACACTACTTTGCAGGATTATGCTCAGGCAAACCTTGAAGATGTTGAGAGAATCGTGCGCCCCTGCGGTTTTTATCACACAAAAGCTAAGGATATTATTGCAATGGCAAAAATGATTATGGAACGCTTTGACGGAAAAGTTCCCGACAACATTGAAGACCTTACATCTTTGCCGGGAGTGGGCAGAAAAACTGCAAATCTTATCTGCGGAGATATTTACGGCAAGCCTGCCGTTGTTGCCGACACACATCTTATCAGAATAACCAACCTTCTCGGATTTGTTGACACAAAAGACCCTTATAAAGTTGAACTTCAGCTCAAAAAAATACTGCCCCCTGAAGAAAGCAATGATTTTTGCCATCGCTGTGTTCTTCATGGAAGAGCAGTGTGTGTTGCAAGGCGTCCGAAATGTGATATCTGCTGCCTTGGTGAAATATGCAGATTTAAAAAAGAAAATAACTGACAGCTGCGGTAATGCCTGCCCCGATTGCTGCTGCGAGTAAAAGTCTGCCTGCGGCGGCAAGTCGGTTTATTTTAGCCCTCGTGGGTGGCGGAGCACCCGCCGAGCCTGCGATTTTACCTGCTCTTTCCCGCAGAGTTCCTTCGCTGACAGAGGAATATTCGGGTTTTACAAAGAAAATAACTCTTTCAAAATATTCGCATTCCGGCCGCGTGATTTCGACCACCTGATGGTTGACTCCCTGAAGCATTTTATCACCTTTTTCTTGTATTTATGACTGTAATATTGTTGTCAACTTGATGTTTTTTTATGCATTTTCAGTTTCGACAAGATGCCTGTTTTTACGCTAAAAACCGAAAAATTAATTTTGTTGAAAAAGTCCTGAATTTTGGCACATCTTAGCCATAGGTTGTGCAAAACTCTGTGCAAAATGTGTATAACTTTTAAAAAAAACCTTGATTTTGCTTGTTTTTCTTGTGCAAAACCCTTTTGTGCATAATTTTTTATGAATATTTTGTTAAAATTTTAACCGACAAAAAAGTATTAAAAACTACCAAAAAAACCATAAATCTTTGTCAATAATTTTATTGCGCAACCCCTTGACAGGATTTTTGAGGACAGGAGTCAAAATGAATTTTCAATTGGAAAAATCTGTCATAAACTTGACCGAAATTAACCCCCTTGATTTATCTCTCACTCTTGATTGCGGTCAGAGTTTTCGTTGGGCAGAAAATGCTGACGGCAGCTGGAGCGCCGTTGTAAAAAATAAAAAAGTCAGCGTCAGAATTTCTGACGGAGTTCTTGTGATTTCAGGTGATAGTGACGAGGCATTCTGGCGCAAGTATTTTGATCTGGACAGAGATTATGAATCGATCTGCCGAAAGATTTCTGAAGACAAGTGGCTAAAAAAAGCGATTGACCGTTTCCCGGGTATTCGTATCCTGAAGCAGGATGAGTGGGAAGCACTTTGCTCTTTTATCATTTCACAGAATAACAACATTCCCAGAATAAAAGGCATTATATCACGCCTTTGCGCCATTTTCGGTGAAGATCTGGGTGACGGGGATTTTGCTTTTCCAACGGCAGAAAAACTTGCCGCTCAGACAGTGGAGGACCTTGCGCCGCTCAGAGCAGGTTTCAGGGCAAAATATATTATTGATGCTGCAAAAAAGGTAGCTTCCGGAGAAGTGAGCTTTGAAAAAATATCCTGCGCACCGATGGAGGAAGCGCGCGCTGAGCTTCAGAAAATCAGCGGTGTCGGGCCGAAGGTTGCAGAGTGCACCTTGCTTTACGGTTTCGGCAGGATAGAGGCTTTCCCTGTTGATGTGTGGGTAAGAAGAATAATGGGAGAGCTTTATCCCGACGGGTTGCCCGGTGTTACATCAGGGGTTGAGGGTATTGCACAGCAATATCTTTTTCACTGGCGCCGCAATGTTGAAAACCCGTTTGATGTGTGATATAATAAACCACAGTTAAGGAGGCGATGAGATGAAAGCTATGAGGCTTGTTGCGGCAGCTGCGGCTGTTTGTATTATGCTTTTGTGTCTGAGCTCTTGTAAAGGAGAATCTGTCGCTCTCTATGTTGATTCAACCTCGGTGAATGAAGAGATTTTTGGGTATTATCTTTCTGTTGCAGAAAATGACAGTGCATATGCAGAACACGGCAATAAAAATGAATTAGCTCAACAGCTTTGCGCTGAGTATGTTACAGGGCTTGATATGATTGAAAAATATTCGGTTGAGCTTTCTGCCAAGGATAAGGTTGCGGTTTCTTCAAGGCTGAAAGCCAACTGGCAGATGTATTCTGATTTCTATGAAAAATATTCTGTCAGCAAACAGACCTTGTGTGAGATTTTTGAATATGAAGCTCTTATTGATCTGCTTACTTCAAAGCTGTACGGTGCAGGCGGTGAGCGTGAAACAGCTGAAAACGAGCTGAAGGCATACTTTAGCGAAAATTATGTTGCTGTTAAAATGGCATATACGTCATTCGGCAAAGATGCAGACGAGAAAACCGTTGAAGAAATAACCGATAAATATTCTGCAATGGCAGATATTATACGCGCAGGCGGTTCGTTTTCATCAGCGCTGGAGCAGTATCCTGACCTTGCAGATTATGAAGACAGTGTAAAGATAATTAATTCTGCAGATCCGGCATACCCTGAAGAATTTTTTGAAAAAGTTCATTCCCATAAAAACGGTGATATTCAGATTATGAGATATCCCCGGGGAATTTTCCTGATACAGAATGCCGACAGCTCAGAATCATTTGAGCTTTATAAATCGGAATGTATTATTAAAATGAAAAAAGCTCTTGTTCTGGATGAAATTGTTTCTGCGGCGCAGGAGTGTAAAATAGAAGCTGCATAATTTTGGAGGAAAATATGACTGTTCCACAGGTTATAATTTTAGCCGCAGTAGCTATCTGCCTGATTCTGGCGGTAGTGTTTTATCGCAAGGTGATTGACTTTGTACTTAAAACCAGAGACTCAATTTCTGATTTTTTAATGAGCATGAAATACGGAAATTTCACCGAAAGAGAAGAAACTGTGTGCAATATCTATCTCAATTATCATTATCCGGTTTACTCTCCGTATAACAGTAAGTGTCACAACTGCAGTGCGACTGTCTCTTCTCAGGACAGTCCCCGTTGCCCCGTCTGCGGAATGTATATATGTATGCAGTGCGGTGAATGCCACCCTGACTGCTTTGACAGAGATAAAAAGATTGCAATTGCAGAAAAAGAAGCACTTGCAATTCTCAGAGGCAAAAAGAAAAAGGCGATGCAAAACAGAATTGATGCAGTAAGAGAAAGAGCAAATGATAAGCTCTATTATTGTGAACCGCTTGAAAAAGGGAATAAATAAAAAGAACTCCGTTACAGAATATCTGCAACGGAGATTTTATTTGAATATAAAAAATCTGTAAATTATAAAAGCGGGGAAATAAAGCTTCTGTTTGACAAATCTGAACATAAACCATTCCAGACTTTTACTTTTGATGGAATTAAGATCAAATCTGCTGAATGCTTTTTTAATCATATCTGTTTTTGAAATTTTTTTAAACAAAAAGAAATTATTGCGCGACGAACTGTAATACAGCCTGTTTAACAAAGCGTAAACGTAAATGGAGGTAATGATGAATTTACCTGCATCTTCATAATACCTTTCGTCAGGAAAAGCGCAGTATTTTTCATAGATTTCATCACGCAGATTATCATAAAGAATACAGTAATTTAAAAAATCAATATTAAAATCATTATCGCATTTTTGGCTTAAGCTGTTAAGTCTGGAGCAGTGTCCGTAAACACAGATTTCTGCAAAAAAAACTTTCTCTGCCTGCAGGAGTGCTTCTGTGTTAAATACAGAATCTTCAGCAAAACGCAAATCATTGTTAAAAGATATTTTATTTTCTTTTAAAAACTTTAGTTTAAAAATATATCTCCAAGCAAAGGGCAGTAAATGTGAAGAGCAGGCGCTGTTCATAAAAGAGCAGACCGTTTTTTTGTCAGCTGTACCGGAGTGTTTGTACTTTGAACCGGGCGAATTAAAGTCAGGCTCTTTTCCGTCTGCATAACAAATGTAACCGATGTTAATTATGTCATTTTCACCATTTGCATAAGGATAGATTTTTTCCAAAGCATCAGAGCTGATGCAATCATCACTGTCAACTAACCAACAATATTCACCGACAGCAGCATTGATTCCGAAATTTCTTGCTTCTGACGGACCTGAATTTTTGATGTGAAAAACTTTTATTCTCGGATCCTTTTTTTCATATTCATCGCATATTTCAGGGCAGCGGTCAGGTGAGCCGTCATCAACGAGAATCAGCTCAAAGTCAGAAAAACTTTGAGCTAAAATTGAATCGACACATTTTTTTATATAATTCTCAACATTATAAACAGGAACAATTATGCTGAATTTCGGCATTTGCAATCCTCCGCTCAGACAATTTTTGAAACAATCTGACTTAAATATTCAGGGTCATCAACATCTCCTACGCCTACGCCTGCACCGGCTTCATAAACCATCTTGTCTTTAATGGGAATTTTTTTTGTTGCGTTCATTCTGAACCATTCATATTCGGTGTCAATATTACCCATATCAATAGCAGTATATCCGTCAACACACAAATCATATGCCAAAATTGTTGCAGACGGACCAAGTGCGAGAATATACAGCGGCTCTTTTCCGTAGCGTTTTACTTCTTCAAGAATCTCATCATACTTGGAAAAACATTGAGCCGACGGGCACAGAATTCGTCTGATGCTTTTAGCGTTATCAAACAAATCATTGCCCATACCAAGGCGGCTTTTTTCTCCTTCAACGATAATTATGTCTTTATTTTCCCAAAGCTTTTTCACTAAAGAAAAATACTCTGCTATGCCGTTTTTTTTATCTTTAAGATTCATATAATGGCGAGATATAAAGGCATTACCGTAAACACGATCAAAATTTAAATCCCGATACCAATATTTTCGGAAATACGAAAGATGGCGGATCCAGTATTTTTTATGACTTTGAGAGTAAATTTCTCGTTGCGATGAAGAAAAAACAGATGGTATGCAGACCAAAAGATTTTCTTTTTTTTCTGATAAAATTTTCTTATAAGCCTGCTGTATTCCGGGATCAGCTTTTTGAAAATATATGTTCTGCCCTTTAAGAAGTTTGATTTCGCCGTCTCCGAAGCGGGTGACACAGCAGTTGGTTTCTAAAATGTGTTTTATTGTTTCTTCACAAGTCATAATAACCGGGGGTTTATGAAAAATTGTATAAATGCAGTCAATGATTCTGTGAATAAAATCTTTTGTAAAACTTTTGACATCAACAAAAGAATTTAAAAGAAACAACAAAAACTTTTTCACTGTATCTCTCCCTTTAAGTTTATTCCACGACAGTTATTTTTGACTCAGGAAGCATCATATGGCCGAAAATTTTATTGTCCCACGAAAGAGGGGGAATTGAATGATTATCGTCATCTTCACCAAGAATTTCAAAAGAGAAGGCCTCGGGAACAATATCGTGAATAGTAACGATGCCGTCGTTTTTCCAAAGCTCAACACCTGCAATGTATTTTCCGGGTGAAAGAATATCGGCGTTACCTACACTGCATTCAAACTCATAGGTGTTGCCTTTTACCAAAGTGGGAAGTTCTGCAGTTTCCGATTTGCCGAAAACATTATCTACATTCAGGTCTCTGACAACAAAATAAAGTCTTACATTTTCGCAGGTTTCGTTTGCTTTGATTTTAATTCTGAATCTTATAGGTTCGTTATAAAACCAAGAGCAGGAATCTTTATCAAGAATTTCAATGTTTTCAATAACGGCAAACTGCGAACCTCTGGGTTTATGGCCTGAAAGGTCAATATTTTTTTTATCAACGTCAACTGTGTCGGTATAAATTGCAATACCTTTTTCAACGTCGCCGTCGTAAATAACCTTACCCTCTTTGAGAACAATAACTCTGTCGCAAAGCTGCTGAATGGTCTGCATCTGATGGCTTACATAGAGAATGGTTTTGCCGCTGTCGGCAATATTCATCATCTTATCAATACATTTTCTCTGGAATTTTGTGTCACCGACGGCAAGAACCTCGTCAACAATAAGTATATCGGGGTCAAGGTTTGACGCAACTGCAAAAGCAAGGCGTACAAACATACCGCTTGAATATCTTTTAACGGGGGTATCAATAAATTTGCCGACTTCTGAAAATTCAATAATTGCATCGAGTTTTGAGTCGACCTCTTCTTTTGTCATGCCGAGAATGGCGCCGTTGAGGTAAATATTTTCTCTGCCGGTGAGCTCACCATTGAAGCCTGTTCCGACTTCAAGCATAGCAGAAAGCTTGCCCAGCATTTCAATTCGTCCGTCACTGGGTTCGGTAATTCTTGAAAGAATCTTAAGCAGGGTAGATTTACCGGCACCGTTTTTACCGATGATTCCCACCTTTTCGCCTTGTCTTACCTGAAAAGAAACACCGTTAAGGGCGTAAAAGTCTTCGGTGTTATATTTTTTTGTAGGATGCAGAATTTTATTTGAAACGAGTTTCAGCTTGCCTGCAAATGTTGCGGGTTTTTCAAAGTTTTTTCTGATGACATACTTCTTTTTAACATTTTGCAGATCAATCATTATCGGTCTGTTATCCATAATTATTAACCTTCCCTTTAGTTAAACAATATCGACGAAAGTGCGTTCTGTTTTTCTGAAACATTTTATGCCTAACGGAATGAAAATTGCTGTCCACGCCAAAGAAATGAAAAATGCAAGTGAATTGAACTCCATTGAATCAATAATGCACCATTTGAATGTTTCAAGCACACCTACTGCAGGGTTTATGCAGTAAAGGGGGAGCCACCATTTATCCCCGAAGTTTTCTGAAACAGAGTAAGCAACGGGCGAAACATACTGACCGATTGAAATAATAAACGGAAGCATCTGGTTAAGGTCACGCCATTTTACATTGAAAGCCGAAAGGAAAAGACCGGCGAAAAGACCGAGAATGGCGATCCATATCAGAACCAACGGAGAAAGAAGAATTCTCAGAGAGGGCACAAAGCCGTTGGTGAAGTATGAAATGAGCATAAGAATAAACAGCACGGCAAATGAAATTGAAGTGTCAATCAGGAAAGCAAGCATCGACCCTAACGGTGAGAGAATTCTGGGGAAGTAAACCTTGTTCATAATACTTGCGTTGCTGATGAAAGTACCGGCGCCGCTCTGAAGGCTTTTAGATAAAAGCGCCCAGGGAATAATTCCTGTATAAACCATAATGTGATACGGGGTATCGCCTTCACTGGAAAGACCGGCAACACCGCCGAAAATAAATGTCATCAGCAGCATATTGATAATTGGGCTGATAACTGCCCAGCCGAAGCCGATAACAGTCTGCTTATATCTTACGGTGACGTCTCTTTTAGCGAAGTTGAAGGCAAGCTCTCTGTATCTCCAGAGATCTTTCCAATATTGAAGATTATGACCGTTGGGTTCAATAACTGTCTTTTGCATCATATCACCTTTCACAACAGATTTAATCCATTTTATTATACCATTAAATATTTTAACCGTCAATTACCAGTGGAAGGTTTGTTGATTTTTCACATACTTCTTGTTTGTAGTTTGTAAAATTGGTGTGTTGCAAAATCAGTAAAATTATGGTATTATAAACTGAGTATAAATCTCAGGAGGTTTATTTATGAAAAAAACAGCTAAAAAGCTTCTCTCTGTATTGCTTTCAATCAGCATGATTTTCTCTGTTTGTGCTGTTGCGTTTGCAGTTTCTGCTGCTGATGCAAACTATAAAGAAGCAGATACAGTTGAAGATGCTGCTCAGGCACTTGCACTCTCAGATGAAACTTATCCCCTTATCATCTGCCCCGGTATTAACCATTCACCGGTTTATTTGTGCGATGAAAACAATGAGGTAATTTTTGACGAAGACGGCAACACAACAAACGGAACTCTTCTTATGGTTAACACCGATAATATGGTTCCCCTTATTCTTCAGCACGTTGCAATTCCTCTTATCCTTATGCTTCTCACTCAGAAGGACTGCGGTCTTGCAGCAGGCGTATCAGTTCTTGCTGACGAGTTGCTTTCTCTTCAGAAAACAACTCCCGACGGTAAGCTTGTCAACAACCTTCAGTTGAAAGATTTCCATTTCCCTCTTTCAGAGTTTGATGAAAATTCTTTTGACGGCGAATATGACAGAGACTGGTTCTATCGTCAGCTTCCCATCCAGGCATATACCGATATCGTTGGTGAAGATGAAGTTTATCTTTACACATTCAACCTTTTCGGCAATGTTATGGAATCTGCAAGAGGTCTTGATGAGTTCATCGATTTCGTTATGGAAGAAACAGGCTCAGACAAAGTTAACCTTCTTAACGTAAGTCTTGGCGGTACTATTTTCACAGCTTATATGGATCAGTTTGATGCTTCCAAAAAGGTTAACGAAATCGTAAGCGTTGTTGCTGTTCATGACGGTACACGTATTCTTGAAGATTTCTATGAAAGAGAATGGAACCTTTCAGACGAAGCTATTTATAAAGAGCTCTTTCCCTACATTATGTCAGTTGAAGGCGACAGTGCAGCTCTCGGTTATCTTATCAACATTTTGTTAAGAATTCTTCCAAGAGCAGAGCTTGAGCTTCTTCTCACAACGGCTTTCGATGTAATTTTTGAAAACTTCCTTCATAACACATCACAGTTCTGGGCAATGCTTCCCAGTGATGCATACCCGGCACTTGCTGATAAATACCTTGCTGATGAAGAGCACGCTGAGCTTCGCAAGAGCACAGATGCATTCTATCAGGCTCAGTTGAACCTTGAAGACAACATCAGAAAGTTTATGGCAAAGGGCGGCCAGTTCAACACACTTTGCGGTTACGGTCTCTCATTCGGTGAGCAGGAATATTCATTCTTTGCAACAGTTGCTTGCTATGACGAAGTAAACAGCGACGGTATCATCCAGCTTGATTCAACATCTCTCGGCGCAACAGCAGCTCTTCCCGGTGAAAAGCTTGAAGGCGCTGATCCCAAATATCTCTCACCTGACGGTGAAGTTGATGCTTCAACCTGCGCATTCCCCGACAATACATGGTTCTTTGAAAATCAGCACCACGAAATCGGCGGTAACGACGTAGCACTCAGACTTGCTGTTGAGCTTCTTCTTGATGAAACTCTTGTTGATGTTAACTCTAATCCTTCAAGATGGCCTCAGTATAACGGCACAAGAAACACAAAGTGGGTTAAGAGAAGCTATCTTCCCGATGCAGCAGAAATCGACCGTTCAACTCTTACAGCAGAGCAGATTGCAGTTCTTGATGAAGCTCTTGCTGAAACAGAAGAGATGATGAACAGAACAATCATCGACGTTGAAGGTGATGAAGCTACAGTAAGAAAGCTTGAAAATGCACTTGTATTCTGCGGAAGATATGAAGCAGAAGAAGATACCTCTACTCAGGACACAATCCTTGAAACAGTTGCAAGAATTGCAAGCGATATTGTTTATATGGCAGTAGGTCCCAAGGGATTTTTTGACTGATAAACTACAAAATTCAAGCCGTGGCTCGCGCCACGGCTTTTTGTTGTTTACAATTATACAAATGGCTGAAAAATGAAGCAAAAAATTAACAGATTTGCACAATAGAATATTGTTGAAAAAACGAGAAAAATTTGATATCATTATATTAAATCAAAAAGAGGAGGCTGTTTTTATGTTTTGTAAAAATTGCGGATCAGCAGTAAATGACAATCAGGTAGTATGCTTAAGCTGTGGCTGTGCAGTAGGAACCGGCACAACATATTGTGCTAACTGCGGCGGCGAGCTTGCTCCCAACGCTTTCGCTTGTATGAAATGCGGTGTAGCAGCAGACTTCGGCTCAGCAACAAAAAATACCGGTAACACAGGTATTCCCGGTCTTGATAAAGGTTGGTGCCCTGCAGGAAAAGAAAAGATCGTAGCAATACTTCTTGCATTTTTCCTTGGCGGTTTCGGTATTCACAACTTCTATCTCGGTGAAACCAAAAAAGGTATTCTTCGTCTCTTGACTTGCTGGATTGGCATTGGCGGAATTCTTGCTCTTATTGACTTCATCAAGATGCTTATCGGCTCATACGAAGTTAACCCCGACAAGCTTATATAAGGAGAATTCAGATGAAATTTTGTCCGTCATGCGGTGGCGAAGTTCATGATCAGGCAGTGATATGTGTTCACTGCGGTGTTTCTCTTGCTGCAAATGTTGTGAGCGATAAAAGATATTGCTCTTCCTGCGGAGCAGAGTGCCATAAAGATGCCGTTATTTGTGTAGGCTGCGGCCAGCTTTTAGAAAAGAAACCTGTTTCAGGTTCAGCTGCTGTTGCCGAAGGCATTAAAAAGGCAGGGTCCGGAAAGGTTGTATGGGTAATTGCACTTATCCTTTGCGGTATCGGTGCAATATCATTGCTTGCCAATTTTATAAGAATGATAAGCAGGGGTGAAGATTTTATCTACATCCTTACCGCGTTTTTATCTCTTATTTCATCAGGATTAATTGTTGGCGGTTTTATTGTCAGAAAGTCAAGTCCTTTGCCCGGCATAGGTTACATTATTTCTGCAGCTACAACAGCTTTGTCAACAATTGTTTCTATGGTTGATTATGGCTTTACCTTTGGTCTGTTTATGTCATTGGTATCTGTCATTCAGATTGCTCTTGTAGCAAGACTGTATCTTGATAAAAACAATGCTGTAAGGCAGAAGTGGTTGATTCCCGTTGTTATGTGTGTTGCTATAACTGTTATTACAATAGTCGGCAACCTGATTGACGGTGCATATGACTCTTTCAGCGGATACTATTACACATACTCCTATTTCGATAGTGAGCTCTTCATTACTGATTTGTTATCAAAAATAGGCGGAGTTCTCGGTGTTGTTGTAACTTGCCTTAATGCAAAGTATAACTGGAACAGACCTGAACAGGAAATTCCCGCAAACACAATTTATCAATAAGCGATAAAAATCAAGCCGTGGCGTGAGCCACGGCTTTTTGTTGTTTATTTGATTATTTTCTGCTTTTGATAACTTTTGCGGGGGAGCCTACTGCAATTGAATAGGGGGGGATTGGTTTAACAACAGTTGAACCTGCGCCGACAACAGAGCCCTTGCCGATATTGCCTGAATACATAACGCAAACGCCCATACCAAGATAACAGTCATCAGCAATAGTAACCTTTTCACAATGGCCGCCCTGAGAGTAAATGATTCTTTCGGGGTCGTCATAAATGTGAGAATAGGGGGTGAGAGAAATATTCTGAGCAAGAAGACAGTCCTCACCGATTTCAAGACCCACGTGACCAAAAAGAGTTGTGCCTGTGCCGATATAGGTTCCTCTGCCAACCTTGATGTAGCCGGTTGAAACACGCTCTGTGTCGAGATAAACTCTTTCCTGAACGGCAACGTTATCACCAAGGGTAATTCCGCCTTCGCCGCGGGCTATCAGAGTGCAGTCATCTTTGATGCATACATTATTGCCAAGGGAGATAAACTCAGGGTTAACGAGCTTAACCCCTGCACCGATAGTCACATTTTCGCCCATAAATTTAAGCTTGGTCTTATAATATTCAACCCTTGCTTTTGCTGCATATTCAGAAGGGTCGTTCATAATAACTGTCTTATAAAAGCTTTCTCTTTCTTCATCGTTGAGATTGTTAAAAATATCTGTAAAAAAGCCCATTGTTTTTACCTCCGTTTTGTTGGGTTACCATAAAACGATAACATATTGATTTTTAAAAATCAATATAGTTTTATAAAAATATAAAATAATTCATTGATTTTTATAATGTGAGTTGATATACTTAAAATGATAAGTTTAAAGGAGACGTTTAAATGCTTTATCCCAAAAATCAAGATAAAAAATTAAGCAAAGATCTTTTTAAAAATCCCACTTCCGAGTATCGTTGTACCCCTTTCTGGGCCTGGAACTGTGAGCTTAATGAAAAAGACCTTCACCGAGAAATTGAATTTATGAAAGAAATGGGCATGGGCGGATTCCATATGCACACCCGTGTTGGTCAGTCCACTGAATATCTTTCAGATAAATATATGAGTTTTATCAAATCCTGCACCGAAAAAGCTAAGGAAGAAAAAATGCTTTCATGGCTTTATGATGAGGATAAATGGCCATCAGGCTTTGCAGGCGGATTGGTTACAAAAAAGGCAGAAAACCGTCAGAAGTTTCTTTTGTTTACTCAGTATAAAGAAGAAGGTACAGGTGAACTTCTTGCTCGTTATGATGTGAAGCTTGATACTGACGGATACCTTGAAAGTTACAAACGCCTTGATGACAGTGAAGAGGCAGAGAATCTGCCCCGTTACGCTTTTCTTGAAACCTCGGAAGAAAGCCCATGGCACAACTTCCAGACTTATGTGGACACTCTTTCGAAGTCAGCAATTGATGACTTTATAAATGTTACTCACGAAAAATATAAAGAGTATGTGGGTGAAGATTTCGGTGAAACAGTGCCTGCAATCTTTACTGACGAGCCTCAGGTTGCCCGTAAAAACAGTATGGACTACGCTGACTCTGACGAAGAGATGCAGTTGCCCTTTACTACTGATTTTAACGATACATATAAGGCAACATACGGAGTGGATTTCTTTGACACTCTTCCGGAAGTTGTGTGGGACAGAAAAGACGGTGACCACCTTGCCAGATATCGTTATCACGACCACGCAACAGATCGTTTTGTTAAAGCTTTTTGTGATAATATCGGTGATTGGTGCAAAAAGAATAATATCCTTCTCACCGGTCATATGATGGAAGAGCCTACCCTTGAAAGTCAGACCTGTGCTGTTGGTGAAGCAATGAGAGCTTACCGTTCATTCGGCCTTCCCGGTGTTGATATGCTTTGCGACAGCAGAGAGTTCACCACCGTTAAGCAGGCGGCAAGTGCAACCCATCAGTTCGGCTACCCCGGTGTTATGAGTGAGCTTTACGGCGTTACCAACTGGGACTTTGACTTCAGAGGCCATAAGCTTCAGGGCGACTGGCAGGCAGCTCTCGGCGTAAGCGTTCGTGTTCCTCACCTTTATTGGGTTTCAATGCGCGGTGAGGCAAAGCGCGACTATCCCGCATCAATCGGCCATCAGTCAGCATGGTATAAGGAATATTCATTTATCGAGGACCATTTTGCAAGGGTAAACACTCTTATGACAAGAGGCACTGCCGACGTTAAAATAGGTGTGATTCATCCTATTGAATCTTATTGGCTCCACTATGGCCCTACAGATGTAACAGGTGAAGCACGTGAAGAGATCGACAAGCGTTTTCAGGATATTACCGAATGGTTGATTTACGGCACACTTGATTTTGACTATATCAGCGAATCTCTTCTTCAGAATCAGTACGCAGGCACAGACGGTGGTTTCAACGTTGGCAAAATGAAGTATGATGTTGTAGTTGTTCCCGGCTGCGAAACCCTGAGAGCTTCAACTGTTAAGGCCCTTAATGAATTTGCTGACAATGGCGGCAAGGTTATCTTTATGGGTGAGGTTGCTTCATTGGTTGATGCAAAAGCTTCTGACGAGCCTAAAGCACTTGCAGAAAAATGCGAATGCATCAGCTGGAGTAAGGCTGCACTTTTTGATTCTCTTAAGAATTACAGAACAGTTGAGATTTTTGGCAAATGGGGACATCATTCAGACAACCTTATTTATTCAATGAGAAATGACGGTGAGGGCAAAAACCTCTTTATCTGCCACGCAAAAGCTCCGGACAGAAGAATCGTTGACAGTGAAGAAGATTATCTTATCACCATCAAGGGTGAATACCGACCCATTCTTATGGATACACAAACAGGTGACAGCAGAGAAATTCCTGCAACATATAAAAACGGCAAAACACTTATCAAATGGACTTCTTATTCACAGTCAAGCATTCTTCTTCGCCTTGAAAACGGCAAGAGCGAGCTTGTTGAAAACGAAAAAGAAGATCTTGGTGAATATACATATCTTCCGAATGAAGCAGAGCTTATTCTTGACGAACCTAACGTTTGTGTTCTTGATATGGCACAGTGGAAGATAGATGACGGTGAATGGCAAGAAAAAGAAGAAAATCTTCGCCTTTGCGTAAAAGCAAAAGAAGAGCTCGGCTTCTCAACTGCTGCAGTTCACGGTGCACAGCCTTGGGTTGTTGGCAAGGTTGAAGCAAAGAACACAATCACCACAAAGATGACCTTTGTTTCAGAGGTAGAGGTTGAAAATGCTGTTCTTGCCCTTGAAGATTTTGATATCAGTGATATTACATTTAACGGGGAAAAGGTTGAAAAGGTTTCACAGGGATATTATGTTGACTTTTCAATTACAAAAGTAAACATCGGCAAAATCAACAAAGGTGAAAATACTGTTGAAATCACAAAGCCATTTACCGTTGTTTCAAATGTTGAAAACGTGTTTATCTTGGGTGACTTCGGCGTTGAAGTAAACGGCACAGCTGTTAAAATTATTGCACCTGAGAAGACTGTCCGCATCGGTGACGTAACAAGACAGGGACTCCCGTTCTACGGCGGAGCACTCACTTACCGCTTTAAGATTGACGGAGGAAATAAAGCAAAAATCCGTCTCGGCCTTTTTGCAGCTCCTTGTGTTGTGGCTGATCTTGACGGCAAGCGTGTTGCAAATATTTCACTCGCACCTTATGAGGCTGATTTGGGTGAGCTCAGTGAAGGTGAGCATACACTTGATATTAAAGTTTATCTCAGCCGAATCAATACATTTGGTGCTCTTCACCATTCAAATTATGCCTGCTTATGGTTTGGCCCCGACGGATGGTATACAGAGGGCGAATACTGGAGCTATGAATACAGAATCACTCCCGACGGACTTCTTACAGCACCAAGAGTTTTCAAAAAATAAATCTAAACAAAAGACCTTGCAGAGTGAAATCTGCAAGGTCAAATTTTTTATCATTTTTCGGTTTTACAATAAGTGTCGATGTGATATTTATATCTGGTGTATATATTGTCTGCCTTAGCAGCCATTCCGTTTTTGTTGGCTTTAAGAGTGTCAACAGAGGTCACAAGCCCGGTGCCGTCAGCGAAGCATTTAACCATATAATCGTTTATATCTTTTGAGTAATGAGTGATGTCTCTGTAGTTATTAAGGTCGGCAGTTAAATCAAAATTCTGAAAATCGTAAACAGTTATGTTTTTATAATTTTTTGATAAATTGAAAATACTTTCCTTCGCTTCGCAAAATGCATCAAAATGGCCGTTATCACGGGAATGAAACCAATAAAGTGAAGAGTACGGAGGAAAGAAAAAAACATATTCTGTTTCGTCACTGACTTTTTCAATAGTTGAAAACAGCAGTTCAATGTTCTCTTTTGCATTTTCATCAACATCTTCGGCTACGATACTGCTCACACCAAAGCCATCCTTTTCAAGGGATTTCAATACCGCTTCTTCTCCGGAAGGATAATCTCTGTACCAAGAACCAAGCTCGTCAATATCTGTTGTGTTTTTAATAAAAGACGGAACTTCTATATTTAATGTTTCAAGTCCTTTTATAGCAAGGTCAAGAGGTAAAAATCTTGTGTAAACCTCACTGCTGAGAAGGTATTTGTAATCATCCCAATAGCCGTTAATAAGGTGTTTGGGTATTTTGAATTCAGCCTCATCGGGATTAATCGCAAATCGCTGAAGATCAAGTGAAACAAAAACTTTTTTGCAGTCGGAATGCTCGTCTATATAGTCAAGGTAAACGCAGAGCTCGGGAACAGACATTCCGCCAACGTTAACTTTGAGCAAATTAAGTCCCATTTCATCTTTGAAAATATCGGGGTCAAAATTCTGCGTCATAGATGAACCAAGCATAACCGAATCATACTCATAATTCTTAATAAGGCCTGCGCATGAAAACTTAGAGCTTAAAAAATAGCTGTCGTTTTCATCATATCTGTATTGATATAAAGGGTCAACGGCAAAGGTTATGCCGCCGAGAATCAGCAACAAAACCAAAGAAAGAGATATCGTTTTTACAGCCCATTTTTTATATGTCATAAAAACACCTCAGAAATTGAAATAAATGAATACACTTTCTCTTGAAATGAACAAAACAGAAACTACAAACAAAAGGGCAACAATTAAAGAATTAACGGTTGTCGGTTTGAATTTTTCCGCTTTTTCAATAACATTTTTGCTAAAGAAAACAACTGCAAGCAAACCGATAACAAGCACCGCAACATATGCCAGAGCAATAGGAGCAGGAAGACCCATAATTCCGTCAGCAGCGAGAGCTGAAACAGAAGAGAGACCTATATTACTGAAATTGATCATTGATTTATAAACAGAAACAGCCTGCTCAAAGGTTTCTGCTCTGAAAAGAACCCAGAGCGCATTTGTGATTAAGAAAGTGATCGCAATTTTAACTGCTTTCGGAATCTTTGAAAGAACCTTTGAAAAGATTTTTTCAAAAACAATGAAAAGGCCGTTAAGTCCGCCCCAAAGCACAAAGGACCAGCTTGCGCCGTGCCATAAACCGCTTAAAAGGAAGGTTATCATATAGTTAAGATACATTCTTGCTTTGCCTTTGCGGTTACCGCCCAGGGGAATATAAATAAAGGTGCGCAAGGCTCTGCCGAGGGTGATGTGCCAACGCTTCCAGAATTCGCCGATGCTTTGTGATTTATAAGGCGAATTAAAGTTGAGAGGAATATTGATATTAAACATTTTGCCAAGGCCGATAGCCATATCGGAATAGCCTGAAAAATCAAAATAAATCTGCAAAGTGTAGCTCAGAGATGTTGCCCAGCCTGCCGCAAGAGACATTTCTTCTGTTGAGAAACCGTTGCTTACAAAAATATTGAGTGTGTCGGCAATAACAAGCTTTTTAAAAAGGCCGAAAACGAAAATATAAAGCCCCTTACTGAAGTTTTCAATATTGAAACGGCGGTTTTCACGGTTTATGAACTGTGGCATCATTTCACTGTAAGAAACGATCGGACCCGCTACAAGCTGAGGGAAGAAACTTACAAAAAGTGAGTATGATAAAAAGTCCTCAACTTTTTCTTCTTTTTTATAAACAGAAATTATAAATGATAGCTGTTGGAATGTAAAAAAGCTGATACCTAAAGGCAAAAGGATATGCTTTAAAGTGAAATCCTGATTAAATGCAGCGTTGATATTTTCAATGAAAAAGTCGTAATATTTGAAGTAACCCAGAAGTCCGATGTTAAAAAGAACACCTGCAACACAGAATATCTTTGATAAAACTGCATTGTCAGATTTTTTGCTTATTATGTACCCGATAAAATAGTTTATTACAATTGATGCGAGAATTATCGGCAGATAGCTTATGTTGAAATATGCATAAAAAAACAATGAAGCGGCAACAAGGATTATGTTTTGAATAAGTATACTTTTGTGCGCACAAAAGTAACCCGCCAACACAATGGGCAGGAATGCAAAAACAAATTCATACGATGAAAAAACCATAAATTTATCACCCAACAAAATTAATCAAAAAAATTATATCACGTTAATATATAATTATCAACAAAAATAATACCCGGCCTGAGATAAATCATAGGTCGGGTAATAGTCAGACGTAGTGCGGTTACTGGTCCTGCTGTGTTGACTCAGCTGTTTTGGTTGTTGTCTGCTTTTCTGCAGATATGATGTTAAGATCTTTTCCCAATGCATCGGGGAACTGGAAATCAGCAAACGGAAACTGTTCGCGAAGATATTTCATCTGAAAATCAACTGACGGGTTTGCAACTCCAAGATAGCACTGATAAATTGCAGCGTTATAATACAAATCTTCAAGCATTTTGTAATGAGCATTTGCTCTGTAGCCTGCTTTGTTTACCGTAATTGTAAAAAGGGCGGCAGTTTTGTTACAGCTGACAAGCTCAACGCCGTTTTTCTTTTCATAACTGTTTGCAAGCTTATTGTAATAATCATAAAGATTGTTTATTATAGATGGGTAATACGAAGTTTTAACTGTGTAAACAACGTTTACGTCATCTTTTTTAACGCTGAGATATCCGCTAGCCAACTGATTTTCATCAAGGGTTGATGCAGGCTCTTTGCCCTGATAATATGCAAGGGGAACGGTGATTTCAACAGTTTCTGCGGAAAGGTCAAGAAGTGAGCCTTTAACAGAAATAACTTCGTCATTGCTCTCTTCACCGGGGGAAACGGCAACGGCTGCGGTTTCGCCTTCAACATCATATGACTGCTCTTTAACGCTGTTGTCGTTTATGTACCACACAAGAAGAATGAGAAAGAAAAGCGCAATAAAAGCAGAAATTGCGACAACTGCCTTTTTACTTTTGCTGCCCTGCTTAACGTCAGGGTCAAATTCCTGCTGATAATCTTTTTTTGGAGCAGCTTCCTGTGAAGCGTTTTTATTTTTTTTCATAAAGAGACTCCTCTCAGATAATCCCTAAGCGGAAAAATCGGATTATAAAGGTATTATATTATCACTTGACAGATTTGTCAAATAATCAGTTAAAATAAAAGTCGATGCAATTGTGCTCTTTATTTTCAATATAACCTACCGAAGAGGTGCTGAGTTTAGAGCCGTAGGTTTTATTTGCAGATGATGAGAGCTTATAGATATATCCGTTTTTAATAAGCTTTGAATATGCTTTTGAGTAACTGCTTTGGTTTATGAAACGGATTTCAAGATGACTGCCGTCGCTTTTTGCCATAAGGCGTTTAAGCCGTGCTATTGATTTATTATCAAGGTCTGAAAAAAGAGTTCCTGTTTTTTCAAAATAGTTTGCTTTCGTGCTGTTGCAATCAAAGAAATATTTATAATCAGAGTGTTCAACGCTGATTTCTTCGTCTGTGAGATTCATAAAAAGATGGGAAAGCGATTGCTTGCCATCCTGATTTGTAGGGTCATCCCACGTAACGTCAAGGTGATAATAGCTGCCGTCAATATTTACAATGTTCCACATATGGCCTTCGGTTTTACCGTCAGAGTTTTTTACGTTGCCTGAAATTGTGTAACATTCAATTCCTGCTTTTTCAAGCAGATACTTTGCAGCCTTGGAATAACCCTCGCAGGCAGAAAGACCTTCAACCAGACAGCTGTAAGGGGTTGATGATGAAACGGCAACCTGAGCATCATAGCTGCAGTTGTTCACAATATAATCGTGAATGAAAAGCTCTTTTTCAAAATCGTCCGCATCTGCAGGAATATCACCGAGAATTTTTTCGCAAACAGCATCAAGAGAAGCTGTCATCGCCTTTTGCTCGGCGGGGGTAATTGTATAATCAGGCTCAAGAAAACAAAGCTCACCGCTTGTGAGAATCATATTTTCTCTGCCGAAGCACATAACCGAAGGGTTGTCATAATTCACTGCCTGAATAACTTCAGTGAGCTGACTGTTAGTAAGGTCCCCCGGCACCTGAATTGAAGCGGGGAATTCGCTTTCTGCAGAGTAAATCTCACTGAGAATATGGTTATACGCTTTTTTCTGACTTTCAGTGAGGGTGGAAAAATAATTTTTATATTCTGAGCCGAGTCCGCTTTTTTCGGCAGACATTTCTTCCCATCTGACAACAGTATCCGAGCCGAAGACATTGTCAACAGCCTGAAGAATTTCTGTTTTGTTGCTTACGATAACTGCCAACACAACGACAGAAATCGCAAAGGAAAGGAATTTTTTCATACGCTTTACCATAATCGGATTATTGTTTAAGCTCGTCTACGCTTTTAACTGCAATTGCTTTAAGCTCTTCTTTTTGTGCAATAATTTCAATGATGTCAAGGTTGTCTGCAGTGTCAACAAAAGAGATGTTGCTGTTACCTGAAAGTTCACCGAGAACACCCTTGTAAATATTCATAGGATTTTCCATATTTTCAACGGTAAAATAATCGTCAACCATAGCGCAGAATAAATCTGCCTGACCGCTGAGACCTGCCTGCTTGAAATATTTAAGATATTTCAAGAGAGATTCGCCTTTGATAGTCTGGCGACCCGGGGTGAGGATAAGAGTAAGGTCCGCCGTTCTGTATTCAATTCTTTCAGGCACGGTGTATTCAAGGCCGTCCATATAATTTATTGCAAGGGCAAAGGTGTTTTCGTCAGAGGAAACATAACGGTCAATTTTAATACCGTAATCACTGCTGACTGCATTGAGAACTTCGTTTTCGCCGCCTGCTTCAAAGCTTTGAATATAACTGTCCTTAACCTCAAGAGGGCAGATTTTTATTTTGCCGTCTGCGGCATTAACCTTGGCAAGAACGAGAAAATACATCTCTTTTTTGCCTGTCTCAATTGTTGGGGCTGATGATATACTGGTAAAAAGAATGGTAGCTTCACCGCTTTTGCCTGAATTGACAGTGTCCTGAAAAGAATCTTTTTCAAAAACAGACATAATTCTGTCCATACTCAGATTATCAACCTTTGAAGAAAGGTAGACCAATGTTCCGCTTCCGAAAACGAGAATAAACGCAACAAAGGAAAGGACGATGAGCTTCCATCTTCCTTTTGTATGCACCCTTACGGGATTAAATAGTCTTTCGTCTTTCTTGCTCATAAATTCACATTACCTTTTTAAAATTACAGATGAGTTTGCAGAAATGCTGACAGAAAGTCCGTCGCATTCACCGTCACCGAAAATAATATAGCTTGCGTGCCTGTCCTCAGGTAAAAAGTATCTTATAGGATGATTATTACTATTTGAAATAACGGTAATTTCATCTCGTGAAAAAGCAACACAGCCCATAACAGCTGAAATAATTTTGCAAGGCGCAGAAATAAACTGTGCGTTTTCTTTTCTCACCTTTGAAAGAGAACGGTAGAAATCCACAAGGGTTTCATTTTCTTTGCCCCAGGGATAGCATCCGCGGTTGAATGGGTCTTTATACCCTTCAAGCCCTGCTTCATCACCGTAATAAATGCTGGGTACGCCGGGCAGTGTAAACTGAAGCACGGCAGCCTGTTTCAAAAGCCGTATGCCGATCTGCTTTTTCTCTTGGTCAAGTGTTCTGCCTGACTGCCATTCTCTGTCACGATAAATACAGCTTTCACCTGCAAGGGCGGTAATGGCTCTGGGTGTATCGTGAGTGCCGATGTGATTCATAAGAACATCCACAACGGGCTTCGGATAATTTTCAAGAATGGAAACAACAGTTTTTTCAAAGCTTTCTGCGTTGCCGTGGCGGACAAAATCAATAATGCCCGAGGCAAAGGGGTAGTTCATTACGCTGTCAAGCTGATCGCCCTGAAGGTAGCGGCGTCTTTTACCGTAGCTTGATTTGTTTGAAGCGTCTTCCCAGACTTCGCCGATGATAATTGCATCTTCGTTGTAAGATTTTACGCATTTTCTCAGCGCATCAAGAAATTCATCAGGCAATTCATCAGCAACGTCAAGCCGCCAACCGCCTGCACCGAGAGAAAGCCATTTTTCAATAACGCCGTTTTTACCTGAAATATATTTAATAAAGTCAGGATTTTCTTCAATAACCTCCGGCAGAACATCAATGCCCCACCAGCTTTCATATTCGTCAGGCCATTGGGTGAATTTATACCAGCTGTAATACGGAGATTTTTTGCTCTGATATGCGCCTTCACCGGGGTATCGGCCTTTTTTATTGAAGTAACGGCTGTCACTTCCCGTGTGGCTGAAAACTCCGTCAAGAATTATTCTGATGCCGTATTCTTCTGCCTTTTTGCAAAGAGAAGAAAAATCTTTTTCAGTGCCCAGCAGAGGGTCGATTTTTTTATAATCAGCCGTATCATAGCGATGATTTGAGTGAGCTTCAAAAATAGGGTTGAGATAAATGCAGTTAACTCCAAGTGAGCTGATGTAAGGCAGTTTTTCCTCAATGCCTTTAAGGTCGCCGCCGAAATAGTCGTTGTTAAGGACCTTTCCGTTTTCATCGGGGCGCCAGTATGGTTCACCGTCATAATCGGTTCTGACGATTCTGTCATGAGGAACACCTGCTTTTTCTTCCCCTGAAAAACAAAACCTGTCAGGGAAAATCTGATAAATAACACCGCCCTTTAACCATTGAGGGGTGGTGAAGTTTTTATCATAAACGGTGAACTGCCATTCTTCACCCGAAGGGGCAAAGCATCCGTTAAGAGTGTCGCGATAGCGGAAAATTTTGCTTATGCCAAATCCGGTTTCATACTCAAAATGATAAAAATACAGACCTTTTTCACTTGTGGGCAGCTGAAATTTCCACCATTCTTCGTTGGTGCCCTGCATACAGTCCCACCACATCGAGTATCGGCTTTCTTTACCCTGAGCTGATGTGATAACGATTTTCGCCCCTGTGCAGCGAAAATCTCTTGGCAGAATAATTCTGAATGTCAGCTGGGTATCTTCTTCAACTGCGCCGAGAGGGTATTTATGATATTCTTTTGTCGGAATATAGGGAATATACATTACTGTTGCTCCGAACTTTCTTGATTTTCTTCAGAAGTGATGGTTGTTAAATTTGTAGTGCTTTCCTGTGTTGTGGTATTTGAGGGAAGATATGTTTTTGTATCGTGATATTCTTCTTCAGATATATCAAGCAACGCGTCAGAAATAACGAAACCTGCAGCGATAAAAACAAGAGTGAGAAGAATAATGAAAACATATCTGAAAGTATTTTTAAAAAATATTTTTCTTTTTTGTGACTTGCTTATTGAAAAAGAGTCATTATATTGATTTTCTTTAAAATCGGCAAAGGCTTTTCTGCGCCTTGAGCCGTTATTTCTCTGTGCCATAAATACTCCTTTCAGGCAAATACGCCTGAGCCTGTGATACCGGTAACCGCCATTGACAAAACTGCAACATAAATAAACATCGCAGGCGTACCTCTGAAAGGCTCGGGGATTTTTTTGTTATGGGCAATTTTAGTGAAGCCCACGCTGATAAGAAGCGACGCCACAACAAAGGCAATGCCTGAGCCGAAGCCTGTGCCGATGCTTTCACCAAAGGTGCTGACGCTTCTGTGATTGATAAGAGGAATAGCCATAACAAGCGTATTCATAGCGCACATTGAAAGCTTGGTCATAAATTTTTTGCCTGGCTTTAGAATTATTATACTCAACGCACCCGAAACAAAATAAACAACCATCAGAACGCCGAAAAATATTAAAAAATGAATACTGTGATTCTGCTTTTCAATAAGGGGGTGATAATCGAGTATGCGGCAGATGATACTTGTTACGGTAGAAAAATAAATAATCATTCCTGCCGTGGAAAACAGTTTCCTTGGTTTTGATGCCATTCTTATAGCTTCGCTGATACCGTAACCGCCGTTGAAAACAAGATTCTGAACTATAACGGCATAAAATGCAGCAGCAACCATATCAAAAAACCATTGCATACACGCACCTCCTTAAAATAAATTCATATAATAAACTCAGGAGCCTCTTTTAAATCTGTTTTTAACAGTGTAAGTGAGAGTAGCCTGTTCATCGTAGCTTTCATCAAGAGCAAAGTCTGTTTCAATATCCTTGACTTTGTCGGGATGGTTTTTCATAATTCTCGACTTGTGGAAAGCGGCAAGAATACCGATTATGAACAAACCGCCGAAAGGCATAAGCAAGCCTTTCATTCCATCAATAAAGGGAATATCAAAACCGAGGAAACCTCCGCTTCCGAAAATTTCTCTTATAACGCCTACGGCGATGAGAATTCCGCAATAGCCCGATGCCGAAGTAACAGCATCAAAAAAGCTGAGCTTTACGGAATTTTTAACGGCAAAGCTTTCACAGTGAACACAGTTGAAAGAGCTCATAACCATCAAAGGCAGATAAATGCCAAGTGATGAAAAAAGTGAAAGAGAATATTTTTCCATAAAATACATAACGGGAAAAACAATTCCCAGACCGATAACTGAATAAATGCCCATTCTCACCCAACGGGGAACTTTTTTCAGCAGTAAGCTTGCTATGACTTCACACAAAACAAGTGAAAGCGAAAAAATAAAAGAAAGAGCAAGAGCATTAAGCGTTGAGGTTGCTGCCGCTGCAACGGGGCAGATACCTATAACCTGAACAAGAACGGGGTTTCTTATAACAGATCCCCAAAGGAACATATCTTTAAACGAGGCTTTCTTTTCGCTCATCAGCGATCACCTCCGTTTTACTGTTATGATTCAGAATATATTTTTGAATAACAGGCCAGAATGTGTTCGTAAGAAGAACGGCAAAGCAGCCTGCATCTTCATAAGAGCTGACACGGTTAAGCACAACGAAAACAACGCCCATCAGCGCACCGTATAAAACTCTGTGCAGTGTTTTTTTCGGTGAAAGAGTACCTTCTGTTACAAAGAAAACAGCAACAAGCAAAGTAGAACCGCTGCACATTCTCAGGCAGACAACTCTGAAAAAGCTGCGCGCAAAAAAGCCTTCCGAATCAATTGCCGTTACAATAACAGCACCTATTAAGCATACAAAAAGAAATGAGGCGCAGTTAAAAAAGTTTTTAGGCTTTCTGCAAACAACAAAAGCGATAAGGCCAAGTAAAGCCACCGCGCAGGTCGCACCCATAGCGCCGGGCACCGAGCCGATAAAAGCGTTTATGAGATCAACAGCCGTTACAATAGGCGTGCCGAGAGAAAGGGCTCTGGCAATAGAAACGCTTCCCATAGCTTCGCTCTGATAATCAAAAACAAGGTCGGGTCTGCAGATGCTTAAAAAGGCAATGCCTGCCGCAACGCTTGAAAAAGGCGAAGAGGAAAGAGACCCGAAGGGAACTTTTATTAAAAAAACCGAAAACGCACATCCTGCAACAGGGAGCCACAAAGGGGCTTCGGCAGGTAACATCAACGCAGTAAGACCGCCGATGAAAACGGCGTGACAGTTTTTGATTTTGAATTTATGATTTATAACACGGCATCCGATATAGTCAAAAACTACAGCACTTGCAACAGACACCGAAAAAAGAAGAAGCGCTCTCAACGAGTGAAAATAACAGGCAACAATGAGCAGAATTATCATCGCAAAGCACATATCCGGATAATAAGTGCTTTTCTTTTTCTTTCTTTTTTTGTTAACCGACATCTGCTCACCTCTTTCCATATTTTGTTCGTTGAAAAAAGCTTTTGTGATAGCTTATACTGAAATTACGGCTTGTGCCGAAAACAGCTGTTGAAGGGGGATTTACCGTGAATATTCATTCAAAGGGAAAAAATAAAATTGTTGTGGAGCTATCTGAAAAAGATATGCTGGAACTTGATATTACATACGAAGAAATGGATTATTCTAAAATTGAAACCCGTCGGGTTATATGGACAATTCTTCAGAAGGTAAGGGACAACACAGGCAGAGATATTGACCCGTCAGGCAATCTGCTTATAGAAGCTGCTGCTGATTCTCACGGGGGATGTGTGCTTAATTTTACCGTACCTGAAAAAAGAGAAGCCGCTCAGCGCCGTGAACTGAAGCTTACAAAAAATAACGGCGGAACGATTTATGAATTTTGCTGTGCTGATGATCTGCTTGATGTGATCAAAAAGCTTGAGCCTGCCGTTCAGCGGCAAAAAAGGCAGCTGTTTACATCAGAGGGGAAATACAGACTGATAATGCCGTCATTACCTTCAGGCAGGGAAAAAAGGCTTTTTGAAGAGTATGCAAAAGCCTTTTACTGTGACCCGTTAATTATAAGCTGCACCCTTGAGCATTGGCAGAGTGCAGGGTATATTTAAGCGTTTCTTATTCCTTCGATAGCAGCGGCAGTGTTTTCTGCGTTGAAAACTGCGCTGCCTGCAACAAGAACATCAGAACCCGCTTCCTTAACAAGGAGAGCGGTTTTTTCACTTATACCGCCGTCAACCTGAATGTGAACAGAAAGATTTCTTCTTTCAATTTCTTCGCGGATAGCCTTGATTTTAGGAAGCATATCAACCATAAAGCTCTGACCGCCGAAGCCGGGTTCAACTGTCATAACAAGCACCATTCCGATTTTATCAAGGTAGGGAAAAACTGCTTCGGCAGGGGTGCCGGGCTTTACGCTGAGAGCAGGGATTTTACCGTATTTTTTGATTTCTTCAATTGTCTCATCAATGTTGCTGTCGCTTTCAACGTGGAAGGTTATTCCGTCAGCGCCTGCCAGGGCAAAATCTTTTATGTAAAAAAGCGGGTCACTTATCATAAGATGTACGTCAAAAAATTTTGCAGAGTGACGGCGGAACATTTTCATAACAGGTGCGCCGAATGTAATGTTCGGCACGAAGTGGCCGTCCATAACGTCAACGTGAATCCAATCTGCACCGCAACGGTCGATTTTTGCAATTTCTTCACCTGCTTTTGAAAAGTCACAGGCAAGAATTGATGGTGAAATAAGAATGTTGTTCATCGTGCAATTTCTCCTGACTGAATTTTAATAAGATTTCTGTAAACGGCAATGTGAGACGGTGAGACAAATTTATCTTCGTGAATGCTGCCGAAATACCAACGTGTGAATTTACAGGAGCTGTTGATTTCTTCAAAATAAGAATTCAGACCTGTGAAGCGCACGTTTTCTTTATCTTTGAGGTTAAGAAAAGCTTTGATTTTCTGAGGGGGCTCGTGAGTGATTATAAAGTCGATCTCAAACTTCTCTTTTTCAAGGCTTAAAACACCGTTTTTCATTTCTTCTGCTGACGGAATTTCTGCCTTTGACCAGGTGTTGTTTTCAAAGCGGATATCAATATCAGGGCTTTCGCCACCGCCCATTGCAAATATTTTTTCGCCTTCAATTTCAAACACGTAACCGCGAAGAAGGTGATAGATATTATCTCTTATTTTATGAGCCATACCGCCTGCAAATTCCACAACGGGATATTTTGAAAGCAGATCAAAGTTTTCGTGAGTTCCGTCAACAAAGCAGATGGTGTAGGGCTTTTTGGAAAGCTTGTCGAGGGTTACTCTCTCGCTTTTGTCACCGTTCCATATAAAACCGAAATCACCGCAGATAATCAGGGTGTCATCTTTTTTTATGTTTTTGAATACCGGCTGTTTAAATATCTTTGCATCGCCGTGCATATCGCCTGTTACAAAAATCATACCTTCGCTCCCGTCTGCAAAATATAAAATTTTGCCACACTCTTTATTTTTCTGAATTTGTTTGATATAATACTTATACTATTATATAATACAACAATTTATGGTGGTTTGTCTATGAAAAAAGCTATAATTTTTATAAGTATTCTTATTTTAATTTTTACAGCAGCGGTTATTCCTGCCAATGCGCAGGATTATTCATCTTATGTTGAGCTGAACTGTGAAATTGACTATATGATAAGCCTTGATGACGGCAGTGTTGTTATTTCAAAAAACGCTCAGAAAAAGGCTGCCCCGGCTTCTATGACAAAAATCACTACAGCTCTTGTTGTTTTGCAGAATTGCCATGACCTTGACGCAACGGTAACTGTTTCACAAAGCGCTATCAGAAGCCTTTACGGAACAGGAAGTTCTCTTTCAGGCCTCAAAGAGGGTGAGCAGATGAGCGTTCTGAATATGCTTCACTGTCTTATGATTCCAAGCGGTAACGATGCTGCGGTTGTTCTTGCTGAGCACGTAGCAGGCAGTCAGGAGAAATTTGTTCAGATGATGAATGACTGCGCAAAAAAACTTGGCTGTAAAAACACTCATTATGATAACCCCCACGGTCTTGACAGTGAAACCCACTACACCACCGCTCAGGATATTGCAATAATCGCTCAGGCCGCCCTTGAATATAATGTTTTCAAAAATATAGTAAGCGAAGCAAGATACAACCTTGCTGCCACCAATAAAAATGATGAACGTACACTCATCAATACAAACTCAATTCTCAACCCCGCATACATCACTTATTACAGAAGCTTTGTCAAAGGCATCAAAACGGGTCACACTGAAGATGCCGGCTACTGTATCACAACATATGCATCAAAAGACGGTTATAACTACCTTGCTGTTGCGATGAACGGCGACTACAGAGACTCTGACGGTGACAATATTCAGGAAAATCAGGCGTTTATGGATTCGATCCGAATGTATGAATGGGCATTTGCCAACCTGAGCTACGAGCTTGTTGCCCCGAAAGATATGATGGTTGCCGAAGTTGGCGTAAATTATTCGTGGAAAGCAGACCACGTTCAGCTGAAACCAAAAGAGGATTTCAGAACCCTTGTTCCTACAGGAACAGACGAGGGCAGTGTTCTTATTGAACCAATTAATAAGCCTGAAACAGTAAATGCCCCCATAAAAGCAGGTGATGTTGTCTGCAAGGCAAAGGTTATTTATGCAGACACTGAAATTGCAACAATTGATCTGGTATATTCACAGAGCGTGAGTAAAAACTATCTACTTTACGGCTGGAGTCTGATTATGAGACTTCTTTCAAGCACGGTGTTCAAAATTCTTTTTGCCCTTGCAGTTATAGCTGCGATAATTTATGTTGTACTTGTTATCCGTTCAAATAATGTGAGAAGAAAGAAAAAGAATCAGCTTCGCATTGTAAAAATCAACGAGATGGAAAAAACACAAAGCGCAAAGAAACAAGACAGAAATTATAAACCCAGGCATTAAGGAGGAATTCTGATGATCGATTTTGAAAACGGAAATTATTTTAAACTCAGAAAAACAGAAAATAAGCACATAAGCAAAAACCTTGCCAACCTTCTTTTACCTGATGAAGAAATTATCGGCACCTACACAACTATCAGAGATTATGTTGTGTTTACAGATAAAAGAGTAATTGCCGTAACCGTTCAGGGCGTCACCGGTAAAAAGCAGGATATGACTTCAATGCCTTATAAAAAAATCACAGCGTTTTCCGTTGAAACCTCAGGCGTGTTTGATATCGACAGTGAGCTTGAACTTTATTTCAGCGGTCTGGGTGCGGTGAGATTTGAATTTACGGGCCATTCAGACATTGTGGAAATCGGCAAAACAATAAGTGCATACGTGTTATAAAAATAAAAGCTCTCACAAGTTAAGTTTGTGAGAGCAATTTTTATATAATTACCAGTGCCATAATTCCGGCAAATGAAAGAGCAACGGAAATTATTTCTCTGATACCGGGCTTTTTATCTGTGAAAAAGCCGAGGACGGTTGACACTATCATAACACCGCCCGTAACCATAGGATATTGAGTGGAAGCAGGTACGTGAGCAAGGGCAACGAGCAAAAGATAGTTTGCAACCTTGTTTAAAATTCCGTAAGCGTTAAGCTGAAAAACAGAAGCCTTGTCGATTTTCGGAAGCTTATTTCTTAAGAAAATAAGAAAAACACCTGCAATAACCACCGTTGCGGCAGCAGAGAGAATTGAATAACCTGCCGAGCTTGTTTTGGGGTATCCGCTTTCCTGAAAAATCTTTGAAAGCACACCTGACATTCCGTTGAAAATAAAAATTCCTGCGTAATAAATATAGCCTTTTTTGTTGCCGCCGCTTTTTTGAAAAGTGAGGCAAAGGGCGAGCGTTATGGCTATGAAACAAACCACTTTACCTTTTGTAAGATCTTCGCCGTAAAAAAGAATTCCTGCAACAAAGGGTAAAACCATACCGCCCAGCATTGAAAAAATTGAATAAAGCGAAAGGTTTATGTAAGCCAGAGCTTTCAGGCTGCAGACGATACAGGCGATCATATTAAGGGCTGTGACCACTGACATTATAAGGGTGTAAAGGGTAAACTCAAGCCTGAAGCTGTTGATAGCAAGTAAAACCAAAAGACCTGCTATGCTTCCGCCAAAAATAAAAATCATAGATGAAGCAAGACTGTTGCCGTTTTTTGATTCGAACTTCTGATTAAAGAAAAATTGAAAGCCAAACATCACAACAGCAGCGATAATAAGACCGTAATACAAAAAATCATTCCTTTCCAACGGACAATTATACATAAAATATCATAACAAGTCCATATAAATTTATATTTTCCTATTGTAATTTTAATTTAATGTATGTATAATATATGGGTCGTAAGATGCGGGAGTAGTATGTTATTTACTATTTAGGGTTATTTCAGCTGCCCTACCTGCTAATATCCCCGATTTTTCGGGGTGGAGGAGAAAGAACATGCTTGGGAAATATGTTCGTGTTAAAGTAACCCATCCCATTCATTCTCATAATGCGGAAGAGAATATTACCTATGACCTTAACTTCGGTCAGCTTGAAGGCAACAAGCGTTTCAACCTGACGGTAAAGGGCGCCTATATCATGGGCATCAATCATCCCGTTCGCAGTTTTGATGGCAGGGTTATAGCAATTGTACGTTATAAAGATGACGATTCAGTCTATATCGTAGTTGCACCTAAAAGCACAAGATTTATTAACATTGATATCATCGTTGCAATGAAATTTGCCCTTGAAGGCAGAGTGTATACTCTTGATTGCCTTTATGAAAGGTCCTGCGGTGCGGTGGTGTTCAGAGAAATCGGGGGAATGACCAGATTTCTTTTAATCAAAAACCGCAGAAGTGCCCATTGGGGTTTCCCGAAAGGTCACGTTGAAATGGGTGAGACCGACCAGCAGACGGCTTACCGTGAAGTTCTTGAAGAAACAGGAATCCACATCCGCTTTCTGCCCGGCTTTGTCACAAAAAGTCAATACAGTATTCAGGGCAAGGTTGAAAAAAGCGTAAGCATTTACCTTGCAACAACTGACGATACAAACACAATCATTCAGAAAGAAGAAATTGAAGATTACGTCTGGCTTGGGTATGACAAAGCAAAAACCCGTCTTAAATTTGAAAATGACCATGCAATTTTAGACAAAGCGGTAGATTTCATAGCTAAAAATACAGTGAAAGCCTGAGGAATTTTTATGGATGCGATAATCCAGTCGTTTGTTACCTTTATGCAGGATAAAATTCCTGACGAGCTTGTAGTTTTTATTATTTCATTGCTTCCTGTTTTGGAGTTGAGAGGCGGTCTTATTGCTGCAAGCCTTCTGGATATTGAATGGTATAAGGCATTTATTTTCTGCTTTATGGGCAATATGCTCCCGATGCCGTTTATCCTTCTTTTTATCAGAAAGATTTTTCAGCTTATGAAAAAGTGCGGCCCTCTCGGCAAGGTTGTGGACAAGCTTGAAAGCAAAGCCCACAAGCACTCTGACAAGGTTGAAAAATACGGCTTCTGGGGCTTATTTATTCTTGTTGCGATTCCCTTGCCCGGAACAGGCGGATGGACAGGTGCTCTTGTTGCTGCACTTATGGATCTGAGAATGAAAAAAGCATTGCCTGCAATTGCATTAGGCGTTTTGGTGGCAGGTATAATCGTAGGCACACTTTCATACGGGATTGTAGGACTTTTTAATTAAAAAATTAACGCAGAGGTTTTAGCCTCTGCGTTTTTTTATAATGCGGTTTATTTAAATTCCGTAAAAAACTCCGTGATGCTTATTGAGAAGCATATAAAGGTTGTTTCTGTAGCTTTCCAGTGCCTGATCAATAATTTCAACTGCAGCCTCTCTGCCTTGAATTGTGTCAACAGTTGTGTCTTTATCACCCTCAAGAGTTTTGTAAACTTCAAAGAAATGCTTCATCTCGTTATAAACGTGGTCAGGCAATTCCTCAAGGTTTTTATAGGTGTTATAAGTCGGGTCATTAAAGGGGATGGCGATAATTTTATCATCTTTTTTACCGCCGTCTGTCATAGTGATAACACCGATGGGGTAACAGCGCACAAGGGTCAGCTGATTAATTTTTTCTGAGCAGAGAACAAGCACATCCAACGGGTCTTCGTCGTCAGCATATGTTCTGGGAATAAAGCCGTAGTTGGCAGGGTAGTGGGTTGAGGTGTAAAGAATTCTGTCAAGAAGCATAAGTCCTGTTTCTTTATCAAGCTCATATTTGTTTTTACTGCCCTTTGTGATTTCAATAACCGCATAAAAATCTTCAGGTGTTATTTTTTCAGCGGATATATCATGCCATATATTCATTTTGTGCCTCCTGATTTTAAATATTCTTTTAATAATTTAAGGTCAGCCGTGGTGAGCTTACCGTCATAATTCAGGTCGCCTGCCGTGGCTTTTTTATTATCATAAAACACTTCAGCTGTGAGAATCAGTCGAAGCAGCTCGTAATCCTCCGTGTTCACTTCGCCGTTTTCGTCAATATCGGCATAAAATGAAATTTCAAGGGCATCTATCATATTGCCAAGTGTGTCATAAAGCTTTACAAAGCCGTTTTCATAAACAGCGTCATCATTATGAAACTGATTAAGAATGTAATCAGTGCTCATATTGACATAAACTCCTGTGAGATAACCGAGGCTCATTCTGAAGGTTGATTTGCCTTTTAAGGTGAGCTGCATTTCGTCGGTAAAAGCTTTGATGCATATGTTGTTATATCCCTCAGCTGCCGAATCGGTCCATTGAGAATAATCGTCACCGACGGTGAAATAGCTGACGCCTTCCTCTGCTGAGTAAAAGCGGGTATGTGCCCCGTCAAAGCCTTCAGGGTATTCAAGAGGAATACAGGCGTTGTACTCGTCCTCAACCGTTATGCTTACAACAATACTGTAACGTGAATCTTTGCTTATTGCGATAGGTTCGTCAAAGGGGATTGTATAATATCCGCGGTGGTCAAGGTGGCCTGATTTTTCATAAGCAGGTTTTCCGTCAGTGGGAAGTGAATCTTCGTCAAGGTGAGTATATACACTTACTGTGTAGTCAACATCATTCTGAACAGTGTAAAATGAAGCTGCTCTGAGAAGCTCAAGAGAGTCTGCGGTGAAAACATTTGCCATTGACATTTTGCTTTCACCTGTTATGAATGCCCAGCCCTTATAGCCGAAGCCGTCATACTGGTAAATATTGTCGTAATTGTCGGCACTTTCCATATCATAAGAAACGAAGCAGGAAAGAGAAGTGTCGCAGTAAGATACCCAACAATAACCGCCGTCGCCCCAATATTCGCCCCAGGAATTTTTAATAAGCCAGGCGCCGTCACGTTCAGGGGCGCGTTTGAAGTTTTCTTTGCTGAAATTATCGTCCCAACCGACAATAACTGCAGTATGGTTTGTGTTGGTAACGCTTTTTTGATAATATGCCGCACCGTTGTCGGAAAAATTCAAAAATGAGTGAGAGTAATAGAATGAAACGGTGATAGAGCCGTTGTCAATAATTGACTGCTTTATTCCCGATTCATCGTCAGGTGAAATATATTCTGAATTTTGAAGATGAGCGTATGATGCGTAGCGCTGCTCTTCAGGGTAGTCGCCCATAGTTTCGGGGAAACCGCTGAAGGCTGCATTTTCTTCAAGCTCTGCACCTGACCAACGGGCAAGGGCAAAAACAGAGCGTGCCCAGTTGCCGCCGTCAATATAAGGCGACGGTGAAAATATACCGTCACCGCAGGTGGGGTCGTCGGTATTTTCACTAAGGCTTCTGAGGCCGAACCAGGTAAGGTGAGCCTCAGAAAAGTCAACATTTTCAACATCGGCAAAATTCTTTTTAACAGCACTTGTCTCTGCTGCGGAAATTGCCGCAAAAGACCAACAGGCACCTGTACTTGCCTGATTTTTTACGCCGGTGACGAGGCCGCTTTCTCTTGCATCATAGCGTGAGGGGAGAGTTGAATCAGGCTCGGTAGGTGTAGACTGGTCGGAAAACTGACTGTCATAAACCGTGTTGCCGTTCTGGTCTTTAAGAGTAATATTAAAATCAACGGTGTCGATCATACTGATAAACTCAAGCTGCTCAACAATATCGTCTGTGTTTATCAAATTGCCAAGGGGTGGAAAAATCGCGATGATAATGCTTAATAAAAAGCTTATGATTGTTCTTATCACGTGAAACCCTCCTTTTGATAATGATACCACTAAAACCTGTTTAATTCAAGTGAAATGTTGACAATCAGCCCTAAAGAGGGTAAAATGTGAAGTGACAAACTCACGGAGGATTTAAAATGAAAAATAAAAAACTTAAGTTAATTATAATAATAGCAGCTGTGCTTGTTGTGGTTGCCGGCGGTGTAACAGCAATAATCGGCTACAATGCAGGTTGGTTCGGTAACAGTGACGAGCTTGTTAAAAAAGAAATTCTTGACGAAACCGGCACATATGTTGTAAGAGACGAGTATTACAATAAAGACGGTGAGCTTGAGTATCAGGTCGTTAAAACATACGCTGATGACGAAAAAACAAAAATCAGAACAGAAACCTATCTCAACTCTGAAAAAAAAGTTACAAAAATAGTCGGCTACGGTGATGACGGCACTGTTGCAGGTGTTGACGAATACAGTGACAACAAGCAGGTCAGCCGCAAAGAATATCTTAACGGCGAATTAAGCTCACGCTTTGAGTATGAATACTCTGACAGCGGTCTTATTCTTTGCACAACCGAGTATGATGTTAACGACGAAATTATCAGAACAATCAAACGTGAATATAACGATAAAGATATGATCACACTTTTCCTTGAAACAGGAAAAAGCGGAAATCAGATAGCCAAAACCGTTTATGAGTATAACGATATTGACAAAGAAAGCAGAGTAACTTTCTATGACGGTGAAGGTATTACCGGCCACGTTGAGTATGAGTATGACGCCGAAGGCAACAGAATTAAAATGAGCGAATATGTCAAGGGTGTGCTCAGCAATTACCGCACATACACTTATGATGAAAACGGTGTTGCACAAGAAACTTATCATAAAGCAGACGAAAAATAATAGGTTTAAAGCAGGCCTGTGCTTAATTGCACAGGCTTGTTTTTGTTTTTTGTAGGGAAAAAAGGATTTTTTTGTAACAAACTACACAAACAAAGGGTATAAATACCTAAGAATTTTTGAATATAATAGTCAAAAACTATTGAATAATAAAAAAAGTCTGTTATAATAGAAACTGCATAGTTGGGTTTTTACTCGCTATTGCGGGCGAAAGGTTGTATTTAAAATGCAAAACAAACTGCCTGAAAGCTACAAAACTCCCATTTATCTCTTTCATCAGGGCGCTAATGCCAGAAGTTATGATTTTCTCGGCGCTCATAATGACGGTGAAGGGCATACGGTATTCCGCACGTGGGCACCTGACGCTTTGCAGGTGAGTGTTGTCGGCGATTTTAACGGTTGGGATGAAAATGCCACCCTTATGACAAAAATTACCGACGGCGGAATTTGGGAAGGGATAACCGACAGCCTTAATCAGTTTGATGTTTATAAATTCTGCATAACCGCCAAAGACGGCAGACGTTTTATGAAGGCGGACCCTTACGGCTTTCATGCTGAAACTCGCCCTGCCAATGCATCAAAATTTTATGATATCGAGGGTTACAAGTGGTCAGATTCAAAATGGCTGAGAAACCGTAAAAGCAAAAGCATTTACGAAAGCCCTGTTAATATTTATGAGCTTCACGCAGGCTCGTGGCGGCGGCATAAAGACGGCAACTTTTACTCTTACCGTCAGCTTGCCGATGAGCTTTGCGATTATGTTAAAGAAATGGGATACACTCACGTTGAATTTCTTCCTTTGGGTGAATATCCTTTTGACGGCTCCTGGGGTTATCAGGTAACAGGCTATTTTGCGCCGACCTCACGTTACGGCGAGCCGAAAGATTTTATGTATCTTGTTGACAAGCTTCATCAGAATGGAACGGGCGTTATCCTTGACTGGGTACCTGCCCACTTCCCGAAAGATGCTCACGGTCTTTATGAATTTGACGGCTCAGCCTGTTATGAATATGAAGATATCCGCAAAGGGGAACACCTTGAATGGGGCACAAAAGTTTTTGACTACGGCAGAAATGAAGTTAAAAGCTTTCTTCTTTCAAGCGCTCTTTTCTGGGTTGAAAAATATCACATTGACGGATTGAGAGTTGATGCGGTGGCATCAATGCTTTATCTTGATTACGGCAGAAATGACGGATGTTGGATTGCCAACAAAAACGGCGGTAAGGAAAATCTTGAAGCCATTGAATTTCTGCAGAAGCTTAACACCGTTCTTTTTACCGAGCATAGTGACATACTTATGATTGCGGAAGAAAGCACGGCGTGGCCAATGGTCTCAAAGCCTGTGAGCGACGGAGGCCTGGGCTTTAACTTCAAGTGGAATATGGGCTGGATGAATGACTGCCTTAAATATTTTTCTCTTGACGGTTATTTCAGAAAGTTTAATCACAATAACCTGACATTCTCGTTTATGTATGCGTTTTCAGAGAATTTTGTTCTTCCCGTATCACACGACGAGGTAGTTCACGGTAAATGTTCACTTATAAACAAAATGCCCGGCACTTATGAAGAAAAATTTGCAGGGGTACGCTCATTTATGTGTTACCTTATGGCACACCCCGGTAAAAAGCTTATGTTTATGGGCGCTGAGTTTGGTCAGTTTATTGAGTGGAATTATGAAAAAGAGCTTGACTGGCTGCTTCTTGATTATGAAAAACACCGTCAGCTTCACAACTTTGTTAAAAAGCTTAATGCTTTTTATAAAAAAACGCCTGCTTTGTGGCAGATCGATTTTTCCTGGGAGGGTTTTGAGTGGATAGTCAGCGATGACAATTCAAACTCGGTTATTGCTTTCAGGAGGAAGGATAAACAGAGCAGGGAGATTATCACAGTCTGCAACTTTACAAACGTGCGCCGTGAAAGTTACCGTGTCGGCGTACCCGTTGCAGGAACGTATGAGATTGTTTTTAACTCTGATGATACAGAATTCGGCGGCAACGGTGCAACCGTAAATAAAATTGTCAGAAGTGAAAAAATCCCCATGCATTCACTTGAAAACAGCATCGTCCTTGACCTTGCAGGGCTGAGCGCTGTTTATATCAGGCTTAAACGAAAATCCGGTAAAACAAAAAAGGAGGATTAACACATATGAGCAGAAAACACGAATGTATTGCCATGCTTCTCGCAGGCGGTCAGGGAAGCCGATTGGGAATACTCACAAAAAACATTGCAAAGCCTGCCGTACCCTACGGCGGAAAGTACCGAATTATTGACTTTCCTCTTTCCAACTGTGTCAATTCAGGTATTTACACAGTTGGTGTGCTGACTCAGTATCAGCCTTTGGAACTCAACGATTATATCGGCAACGGCCACGCCTGGGACCTTGACAGAGCCGATGGCGGTGTTCACATTCTTTCACCTTATCAGCAGATTAAAGGCACTGAATGGTATAAGGGTACTGCTAATGCAATTTATCAGAATATCAATTTTATTGACAGATATGACCCCGAATATGTTGCTGTTCTTTCAGGCGACCATATTTATAAAATGGATTATTCTGAAATGCTTGCTTTCCATAAAGAAAAAAATGCTGACTGCACAATCGCAATGCTTGAAGTTCCGTGGGAAGAGGCTTCACGCTTCGGACTTATGTTTGTTGACGATGAGGGCAGAATCACAGCTTTTGAAGAAAAACCAAAAAACCCCAAGAGCAACAAAGCTTCAATGGGCGTTTATATGTTTACATGGAAAAAGCTTCGCCAGTATCTTCTTGATGATGAAGCTGATCCTCAGTCAAGCAATGACTTCGGTCACGACCTTATCCCCGCAATGCACGAAAACGGCGAGCGTCTTTTCGCTTATGCATTTGACGGCTACTGGAAAGACGTAGGAACAATCGACAGCTTGTGGGAAGCGAACCTTGACCTTCTCAATCCCAAGGTAGATCTTGATCTTACTGATACTTCCTGGAAAATTTATGCTAAAAACACCGCTTCAACACCTCATTATGTTTCTGCAGATGCAACAGTGCAGAATTCAATGATTACCGAGGGCTGTGAAGTTTACGGTGATGTTGATTTCTCAGTTCTTTTCTCAGATGTAACTGTTGAAGAGGGCGCAACGGTAAAAGATTCAATTATTATGCCTAATACCGTTATCAAAACAGGCGCAACCGTTCAGTATGCAATTGTTGCCGAGGGTGCAGTTATTGAGCCCGGCGCAGTAGTAGGTCAGCGCCCTGAAGATATGGAAAATCTTGAAGATTGGGGCGTTGCGGTTGTAGGCGCAGGTGTTAACGTAGGCGCAGGCGCAAAGGTGGCACCCAAAGAAATGGTCGGAGAAGATGTAAAGGGGGAAGCAAAATGAGAGGCAACAACGTACTTGGAATAATATTCCCTAATGTTTATGATGAAGCTCTTGGCGGACTTACCGCTTTGCGCTCAATGGGTTCAGTTCCCTTCGGCGGAAGATACCGTCTTATCGATTTTCCGCTTTCTTCAATGGTTGCTTGCGGAATAAGCAAAATCGGCGTTATCACAAAGAGCAACTATCAGTCACTTATGGACCACGTAGGCTCAGGCCGTGCATGGGACCTTGCAAGAAAAAATGACGGTCTTTATATAATTCCGCCTTTCAACACTGCAGGTGCAGGTCTTCACTCAACAAAATTGGAAGGTCTTGCAGGTGCAAGAGACTTCCTCGGTCACAGCGATGACGAATATGTTTTGCTCACCGACTGTAACGTTGTTTGTAACATAGATTATCAAAAGCTTTTTGATTTTCATAAGAAAAACGGTGCTGATATCACCATTGCCTGCGCAAAGGTTAAAGCACCTGCACTGAGCAAATGGCTCGGTCTTACTCTTGATGCTGATTCAAAGGTAGTTGATGCAGGCTTTATCACAGATTCTGAAGAAACCTGCTGCTCACTTAACGTAATCTTTATGAGAAAAGCTTTGCTCGAGCAGATCATCAACGAAGCTATCCGCGTCAACGATACAGATTTCGGTTCAGCTATTATTATGAACAACCTTTCAACTATGAAGGTTTACGGCTATGAAGAAACAGGCTATGTCAAGATAATTGACTCAATCGGAAGTTATTTTGATATCAATATGTCTCTTCTTGAAAAAGACAACCGCAAGGCTCTTTTCTCAGGCAGAAAAGTTTATACAAAAGTGCGTGATGAAGTTCCTGCAATTTACGGCCTCGGTTCAAAGGTTAAAAATTCACTTGTTACCGACGGTTGCGTAATTGACGGTGAAGTTGAAAATTCAATTCTTGCTCACGGAGTTCATGTTGCCAAGGGCGCAGTTGTTAAAAATTGTATTATTATGAACAATTCTTATGTAAGTGAAGGTGTTCATCTCAACTGTGTAATCGCAGATAAAGAAGTTGTTATCAAGCCTAACAAAAACCTTTCAGGCGATGCAACTTATCCCGTTTATATCGGCAAGCAAATTATTATTTAAGGAGATTTTATGAAAGTATTATATGCTGCAAGTGAAGCCCTGCCCTTTATGGCCAGCGGCGGCCTCGGTGACGTGGCAGGTTCACTTCCTCAGGCTTTGAGAAAAAGACTTATCGGCTGCAGAGTCGTTATGCCTCTTTATGACACAATTAAACAGGAGCTTAAAGACACAATGAAATTTGTGACCCACATTTCTGTTCCTGTTGCATGGAGAAGACAGTATTGCGGAATTTTTGAAGCAAAAGTCGGCGGTGTGATTTATTATCTTCTCGATAATCAGTATTATTTTAAAAGAGATACTATTTACGGCCAGTATGATGACGCTGAAAGATTCGCTTTCTTCTCAAGAGCAGTGCTTGAAATTTTGCCCCACATCGGCTTCAAGCCTGACATTATTCACTGTAATGACTGGCAGACTGCATTGACACCTGTTTATTACTCAACAATGTATGCTGACAAGCCCGGCTATGAAAACATCAAAACAGCCATTACCATTCATAACATTCAGTATCAGGGCGTTTACGGTAAAGAAATTCTTACTGATGTTTTAGGCTTTGGCGAAGAGCATTTTTCACTTCTTGAGTATGACGGATGCGTTAACTTTATGAAGGGCGGTATCGAATGCGCCAATAAAGTTACAACAGTAAGCCCCTCATATGCCAACGAAATTCTTGACCCGTGGTATTCACACGGTCTTGATGCAATTCTTCACGAAAGAAAATATAAGCTTCAGGGTATTCTCAACGGTATTGACGTTGAAAACTACAACCCCGAAACAGATAAGCGTATTTTTGAAAATTATTCAGCTGAAAAGCCTGAGAACAAAAAGAAAAACAAGGCAGCTCTTCAGGAACTTATGGGCCTTCCTCAGCGTGAAGATGTGCCCGTTATTTCAATGGTAACACGCCTTGTTTCTCACAAGGGACTTGACCTTGTTAAGGCGGTTGCAGACGAGCTTCTTTCAACAAGCGATGTTCAGCTTGTTATTCTCGGCTCAGGCGACTGGCAGTATGAAAACTTTTTCAAAGAGCTTGCAGAGCGTCATAAAGAAAAGGTTGGCTTGTGGATAGGCTTTGTGCCTGACCTTGCTCAGAAAATCTATGCAGGCAGTGATATTTTCCTTATGCCTTCAAAGAGTGAGCCGTGCGGACTTTCTCAGATGGTAGCTCTCAGATACGGCACTGTTCCCATTGTCAGAGAAACAGGCGGTCTTCGCGACTCAATTAAAGACAGCGGTGATGGTGAGGGCAACGGTTTCACCTTTGCTAATTACAACGCTCACGAAATGCTTTATACAATCCGCCGCGCTCTTGAAGGCTATGCTAACAAAGACGGTTGGAAAATGCTTGTTCAGCGTGCCCTTGACAGTGACTTCAGCTGGGGACGTTCAGCAAACGAATATATCAGAATGTATAAGGCTATGCTTAAAGACTAATTCATAAAACGGGAGACTCCGGTCTTCCGTTTTGGAGGTTTAAATGAAATCTTATTATATCTATCTCATCCGTCACGGTCTGACGGAAGGCAACACTCTGGGTAAATACATAGGTCACACTGATGAATCACTCAGCGCTGAGGGTATCGCTCAGCTTGAAAGAATGAAAAAGGATTACGACTATCCTAATCCGCCGATTGTTTTTTCAAGCCCTCTTAAAAGATGCATTGAAACTGCAAAAAATCTTTTTCCCGCGGTTGAACCTATTGAGCTTGAAGGTCTTATTGAATGTAATTTCGGTGAGTTTGAGGGTATGACCGCTGACGAGCTTGAAAATCATCCGGTTTTCCCTGATTGGATAGCCGGCAAGCAAGGTGTTGCACCGCCTTTCGGTGAAAGCAATGAAGAGTTTGCAAAGAGAATTGCCGAAACCTTTATCAAGCTGGTTGAAGGTCTTCTTAAAACAGGTACACGTAAATGCGCTGTTGTTACACACTCAGGTGTTATGAGTGCTTTGCTTTCTTTTTTTGGTCTTCCCGAAGCACCGATGCACGAATGGACTGTTCCCGGAGGCTGTGGCTATGAAATCAGAATCACCCCGTCTCTCTGGTCACAGGCAAGAAAGGCTGAGGTAATTGCTCAGCTTCCGTATATCCCCGGTGAAAAGGATGACGGCTACGTTTCTGCTGATGACATTGACGACGGCTTTAATGTGGAAGATTATTTATATGATTAAAAGTAATTTTAAAATATTACTTCAGCTCTATTAAACGGAAGGAACAGGAAAAATAAATGAAAAAGTATAACAGATGTGTTACCGTCGGCCCTTTTGAGCAGTTTTCAAGAACGGTTTATACTACGGAACAAGGTCTGCTGTCAGATACAGCCACATCTCTTGCTTTTGATAATAACGGTGTTCTTTATGTAGGCACTTCAAAGGGTCTTTCACGCTTTGACGGTGAAAAGTTCACAGACGTTAATCTCGGAATCGGCGAAGCAGAAATCGGTATGATTTACTGTGCTGAGAATAATCATATTTTTGTAGGTGCAGGTAATATCCTTATTGAATATAACGGCAAAAAAGCTGTTTCAAAAGAAACCTTCAACGCCGAAATCAAAGATATGAAGTTTGATTCCGACGGCACAAAATGGGTGCTTACCAAAACAATTCTTTTCAGAAAAAGAAAAGACTCTGCAGACTATGACCTTAAAATCGGTGTTCCCGGTGACGGCACAAAAATTGCCGTGCTGAAAGATAACCGGGTTTATGTAGGAACACTCGGCGACGGTCTGCACGCCCTTGTAGGTAAGCGTTGGCATTGGTCAGAACTTATGGCTGATATGACAGGCCTTGTCAGCGACTACATTACTTGTGTTGAATATGATTCAGCTGGGAATTTATGGGTCGGCACTGACAAAGGTGTTTGTGTTTATGACGATAAAGGCTACTGGCTTGATTCAACAAACACTCTCGGTCTTCCCTCTGCTTCAATTACGGGTATGACAACTGATGAAGATGGCAACAGATACTATGCCACAACAACAGGCCTTATTTATCAGCATAACGGTATTCTTTCTTATTACGGCTATAAACGTTGGATCCCTGACCCGTACGCAACAGATGTTGCCGTTTCAAGAGACGGAAAAACAATTTGCATTGCAACCAAGGGCGGTCTGAGTATTATTAAAAAGGATACAATGACTCTTGAGGAAAAAGCCGTTTATTTCCGTGAAAAAGCAGAAAAATATAATATCCGCAAAGACGGATATTGCCGTAAAAGATATCTTGAACACTGCGGCGTTCTTGATGAAAATGAAGGTCATGTAGAGGTAAGCGACAATGACGGACTCTGGACAGGTCTTTATGTTTCAGCTCTCTGTTATGAATACGCAGTGACTAAGGATGAAAAGGTGCTTGAGCTTGCCCGACGTTCACTTAAGGCGATGATCAAGCTTACCACAATCACCGGCAAAGAAGGCTTTACTGCCCGTGCATTGAGATACAAAGATGAGCCGGGCTTTCAGAAAGCCAATAATATTAATGAATGGACCGTTGTTCAGGACGGTGAAATCGAATGGCTTGGTGAAACCTCGTCTGACGAAATGACAGGCCATTTTTATACTTACGCAAACTACTACGATTTTTGTGCAAACGAAGATGAGAAAAAAGAAATTGCAGAAGTTGTCAGAAAAATTGTTGATCATATTATTGAAAACAACTTCCATCTTGTAGACATTGACGGAAAGCCTACCACCTGGGCAAACTGGAACCCCGATGACCTCAACTCTGATCACAAGTGGATTTATGAAAAAGGAACAAACTCTCTCGAAATTCTTTCTTTCCTGAAAACGGCAGAGCATATGACGGGCGACAAAAAATATGCTGCGGTTTTTGATGACCTTATTTCAAATCATCACTACGGTATGAACGTAATGCAATACAGAATCCCCGACAATCACATTCTTCATATTGATGATCAGCTTTGCTTCACAACAGTTGTTCCCCTTCTTCGTTATGTTGAAGATCCTCAGATACGCGCTCTTATAACAATGGGTCTTACACACCATTGGAAAGATGAAAGAATAGAGAAAAACGCATTATTCAATGTTGTTTACGGTTCACTTACCGGCGAAAGCTGTGATCTTGAGGTTATTATTGACGAACTTACAGATTATCCTCTTGACACAATTTCCTGGGAGGTTTACAATAGTCACCGTGATGACCTTGAATGGGATATGCGTCCGGTTGAAATGGGGCTCGTTCCTCAGCTTTATGAACCTCTTGAACCTCACGAGCGCCGTCTTAGCAATAATGACGGCAACCGCTTTGTCTGTGACTGCGGTTGTGAAGATATTCTTAATCAGAGTGAAAATCTCAACCCCAACGGAAGACCTATGTTCCCCGGTGTGGGAAGCAGCAAGGGTATGGAACTCGAAGACCCCGTTAACTATATGCATCCTTACTGGATGGCAAGGTATTACGGTATGATAAAATAAAATTATTAATTAAATTTTGAAAGGAGCAAATCCCGATATGGATGACCCCGGCAGTCTAATACTCAAGTTAGTTTTATTGTTTGTACTTATTCTTGTAAACGCGTTTTTCGCTATGAGCGAGCTTGCCATTATTTCTCTTAATGATAATAAGATTGAAAAAATGGCAGAAGACGGCAATAAAAAAGCAAAAAAAGTTGTTAAGCTTACAGAGAATTCTTCAAAGTTTTTGTCAATGATTCAGATTGGCGTAACTCTTGCAGGATTTTTGACATCGGCTTCAGCTTCAACCACCTTTGCAGAAATTCTCACACAGAAAGTTATGAGCGTATGGCCTACACTTCCGCAGAATATAATCAGCGGTGTGAGCATTGTTGTGATTACTGTTATCACTTCATATTTCTCTCTTGTTCTCGGTGAGCTTGTTCCCAAGAAAATTGCTATGCAGGCAGGAGAAAAAATTTCTTTCAAAATCGTGGGCATATTGTTATTTTTCTCAAAGCTTTTCAGCCCGCTTGTGAAGGTGCTTGCTCTTTCCACAAATGCAGTGGTAAGGCTTCTCGGCTTTAACCCTCACGCTGATGAAGAAACTGTTACTGAAGAAGAAATCAGAATGATGGTTGACGTAGGCGGTGAAAAAGGCGTTATTGAAGATGTTCAGAAAGAAATGATAAACAACATCTTTGAGTTTGATGATCTTGATGCAGGTGACACAATGACTCACCGTACCGATATGGTTGCGGTTGAAGTCAATGACTCTTTGCAGGACGTCATCGATATTTCTGTTGAAAACGGATATTCAAGAATTCCCGTTTACGAAGACGACCAGGATAATATTATCGGTATTGTTTATATCAAGGACCTGCTTGAATATGTGGGCAAAAAGTTGCCCAATAAAACTCTTCGTGACATTATGCGTAAGCCTATGTATGTTCCCGAAAGTAAGGTGTGCGGTGACCTGTTTAAAGAGATGACAGAAAAGCGCACACAGATGGCTGTTGTAGTGGATGAATACGGCGGCACCGCAGGTATTGTTACTCTTGAAGATATTGTTGAAGCTATTGTAGGTAATATTCAGGATGAATATGACGATGAAGATGAAGAGATTTCAAAGATAGATGAAACAACCTTCACCATTGACGGCGTAACAAATCTTGAAGAGGTTGAAGAACTTACAGGTGTTGAAATTCCTGAAGGCAGTTATGATACTCTTGCAGGCTTCATTATTAAAAATCTCGGTTTTCTTCCTCAGGAGGGTGAGATTTATGAGGTTATTTATGAAAATCTCAAGTTCACCGTTCTTGAAGTGGAAGAAAGAAGAATCGAAAAAGTCCGCGTAGAGATTTCCCCCGTTGAAGAAGATGACGAAGAGGAAGAACGCAGACTTTTTAACCGTGAAAAAGAGAAAAAAGATTAAAACAAAACTCGCTACCGTAAAAAGTAGCGAGTTAAATTTTTATCCTATTCCGCCCATCAATGCCCCGACAATTAAAACAATAAAGCAGATGGGGCAGAAAATATATTTGGCAACGGGGAAAAACCATTTGCCGAGAGGTTTGACTCTTCCTTTGTTTACCTCAGCTTCAACAAATTTTTTGCCGAGCACCCAGAAAAACATTATTCCTGCAAGCCCTGCGCCGAGAGGGCAGATGTAAATTGAAAGAATATCCATCCAGTCAGATACAATGCCCTGAATAAAAATTGAAATCACAAGCCCTGCACCGCCAATTATAACACAGGAAAGAATTCGGTTAAGCCCGAATTTTTCCTGAATGGTGGAAATTGAGGTTTCATAAAGATTGATAAGAGAAGTGAGACCTGCAAACAAAACAGCAACAAAAAATACGATACAGATTATACTGCCGCCGGGCATATTTTTAAATAAATTCGGCAGGAAAATAAATAAAAGTCCCGGTCCTCCCTGATCAAGCTGAGCGCCTGTTGTTGCCATAGCAGGTATAATAACCAACGCGGCTAACATAGCGGCAAGAGTGTCAAACACTGCAACATTTCCGGCAGATTTGGGAATATCCTCTTTTTCTGAAAGATATGAGCCGTAAATCAGTGTTCCGTTACCTGCAACAGAAAGAGAGAAAAATGCCTGGCCTAAAGCGTAAGCCCATGTTTTCCAGTTTTTAAGGGCATCAAAATCTATTGTGAAAATATATTTGTATCCGTCAGTTGAGCCGTTCTGAAAAAGAAGATAAACTCCGATGCCTGCAAAAAGAAAAAAGAAAAGAGGCATCATAATTTTATTTGCTTTTTCAATGCCTTTACCGATGCCAAAAATTAGAATTATAACTGCAACGGCAAGAGCAATACTTTGCCACAGATTATTACCGAAAGAAGACGCCATTGAGCCGAAAGCGCTGCCAAAACTTTCAACAGAGTCTGCAGCGAGAGTTGCCCCTGTAAAAGCACCGACGGTATATTTTAAAATCCAGCCCATAACAACGGTGTAGCCTATTGCCATGGCAAACGAGCCGACGGTAGGGATAATTCCTGCAGCTTTACCGACAGAAGCTTTACTTTTGCAAGCTTTACCGAAAGCATCAATAGGACCTGATCGCATTGCCCTGCCGAAAGACATTTCGCCAATGACTCCGGTTGAGCCGATGAGAATTACAAAAAATAAATATGCAATCAAAAAAGCTCCGCCGCCAAAGGTAGAAACTCTTGTCGGGAACATCCAGATGTTTCCCATACCCACCGCAGAACCGATGCACGAAAGAACAAAACCCCAACGGGACGAAAATGAATCTCTGTTTTTACTTGTCATAGAAACCTCCTGAAAACTAAAACTTCTCCTATGGATCGGAACCACAGGAGAAGTACGGTAATATCAGTTGTTGCTTTCTTTTTTATTTTGTTCGGTAACACTGAAAATAATCAAAGGGATGCAACAGAAAACAGCATAAATATATCTCCCGGCTGTGGCTCTGGGCATAGAGACTGCTACCGATACAAATAAACTGAAAACAGGAATGAGCGCAGACAGCCTTGAAATGTTCTTTTTGATAACACAACATATTGCGCACACACAAGCCAAAGCGTAATATAATGCGGGATTCCAAAAAGGCTTTGTAAAGAAAGCATATGAACTAAGATAAGAAATATTTACAATCCTGTCATAAATATTGTGAAGCATGGGGAAAACAGGGGTCATATTTGCCTGAATAAATTTAGGTGAAGCCTGCGCCGGTTCAAGCATTCCGACTTCCATAGACATATTCCACAGAGCTTCGACCTCAGCAAGATAAGCTTTGACATATGTAAGAGGATACTGAAAAAGAACCTCAAACCAAATTTTAATAAACTTAAACAAATCATCAGAGATAATTTGCGGATTGAATTCTTCATGGAATTTAATTGCATCAACTGAAACAGGATCGTATTCCGATGCAATAATATCCAAAGGTAAAATGCTGCCGAGATAGCTTTCAATTTCAGGAGATAACGGTTTATTATCAGCAACAACACAGCAAAGCTGTTGTAAAGGGATTGCGAGAGCCTCAGTGAGTGAGGTTGCTTCAATTCCTAATGCAGGATAAAAACCATAAACAGTTACAAAATAAAGTGAGATAGAAAAACAACTGCAAACAGAGAATCTCAGACAGTTCTTTTTAAGAATCAAAATGATTAAAAGCGTTGATAATAAGGCAATGAGAATGCCGTTACTTCTAAAAAGACACATCAATAAAGTTGCAGAGCAAAAGATGATTTTATTGATATTATTTTTTAACCACATTCCTTTTGAAGTACAGATTTCATAAACGAAAATTGAAAACAACAGAACAAATGCAGAAAACAAAGTGTCTTTTGTTACAGTAACACCGTTATATGCGTGAACAGGGTGGAAAGCAAAAAATGCAACGGTAAGGTAATAAAGCCATTTCCATACAAACTTTTTTCTGACCCAATAACACAGGTAGGCAAAAATTGAAGAAACAGTTAAGATCTGAACAAGAACGTAAAGCCAGGGACTATAATTGGTTATTCTTGTTGTAATAATCATCAGCAATGTGTGAATAAACGGATGATTATTGGAAAGAGGTGCATCACCCGACACAATATACATCTGTGTGAAAGAATCCGGAGTCATAACTCCCGGGAAATAGAGCAAGAAAACAATGAAATACGAAGTAAAAATAATTGCCCAGATTAAAAAGAAAGTATATTTTCTTGGCGATGTTTCAAAAGACTTGAAATCTGCACAGGTAAATTTTTTGCAGATAAAAATTACTGTAAAATAAACGAAAACAGAAAGACCTGTAATGCAAGCAACAAAAAGAAGAGCAGTAACAGTTGAAGAAAGCAGGGCATCTATTTTATTTCCCATATCATCAGTCAGATATAATGAGACAGAAATTAACACCGAAAAAATAAAAGACAGGAACTTAGCAGATGGCTTAATTTCGGAGTGATCTGACTTAATAAAAAATTGAAAAATAAAGGGAAAAAGAATCAAAGACAGAAAAGAATATGATTGAAAATCAAAGAAACAATACACAATCGAAAAAGCTGACACAAAAGAGAGCAATGCAGCTATTACAGCGTTTTTGTTTGGTAACAAAGTTTTAAGATTCATAATTACTCTCCTGCTTATTATTGTCAGAATCTTTTTCTTCTGATTCAAAATTTTCTATCGAAACAGTCTGAATAAGTTTGCGGATGCTGCGATCAGTTTTAGAAACAATGAGTGAAAATGAAAAGCAGATTCCTAAAATTACAAAGATTGCAATTAAAAAGATAAAGTTTGATGGTGTTTGAATTCCTAAAAGATCAGTCAGCTTGAAAACGATCTGAGGGAAAACAGCAACAACTATCAGAAGTAAAGAAAAAACAAACCATATAAACGCATATTTTAATTGCATAATCTTTTTGGTAACTGTTGTGCCGACAATTATAAAAGCAGCAACAGCTAACACGATAAGTTCGATTCGAAGCAAATCACTAAGCATAATTACACCTCAGTTATTTGTTTTTTTGAAGGCAGACAAAAACTATAGCACAGCTTACTTTTATTATGTAATATATTGACTTCCATGAGCCGATGGAAGATGTTCCTTCAGCTCTTTCAAACATATTAACCGGAACTTCGCGGATGGAAAATTTTTTCTTTGAAAGCTGAACAATTGACTCAGGTTCAGGATAATCAGAGGGGTAATCGTTTGCAAAAAGGTTTATAACTTTTTTGTTTGCAGCTCTATATCCGGAAGTCGGATCACAAACCTTGACTTTTGTGAATAATCTGATGAGACTTGAAAAATATTTAATGCCAAGGCGTCGAAGCTTTGTAGACTTGAATGTGTTAAAGTTTTTATCAACAAATCTTGAACCTATACAAAAATCGCAAGATTGATTTATTACAGGATCAATTAATTGTTCGAGGCTTTCAATGTCATGCTGTCCGTCACCATCAAACTGAACAGCGATGTCATAGTTATTCTTTTTTGCGTACATATATCCGGTTTGAACGGCGCCGCCTATTCCCAGATTTTCTACCAACGAAATATGGTGAATACCATTTTCACATAAAACTTGTTCAGTGTTGTCGGTAGAACCGTCATTTATTACGATGTAATCGATATGGTGTTTGCTGGATTTTCTGTATTCACGAATTTTGTTAACAACATCCAAAATACTTTTTTCTTCATTATAGGCGGGAATAATCATTAAAACTTTCATTTTTACACCACCTCAGCGACGTATTATTTATGGAACAGGCGCTTGTTTTCGTAATGGGGTTCGCAGCTGACGTTGATGCCCAGACGTTTGAGAAGCTTTTTGTCTTCATCGCCGATGATTACTGAAAAATGAGCGTCGCAGCCTTTGAGCTTGTCAAGCTGATCCATAGCCACCTTTGCGATGGGGTTGGTGAGGGCTGAAATTGTCAGCGCAATAAGAACCTCGTCTGTATGAAGGCGCGGGTTTCTGTGTTTGAGGTAATTGGTTTTAAGTTCACATATAGGCTCAAGAACCTCAGCGGCAATAAGGTCGAGCGTGTCATCAATATTGCCGAAAGCTTTAAGTGTGTTAAGAATCAAAGCAGATGCGGCACCGAGGGTTTCGGATGTTTTGCCGGTTACAACTCTGCCGTCAGGCATAACGATAGCACCTGCAGGGGCACCGGTATCGGCGGCCTTATTAAGGGATGCGGCAACAGCGGGGAAAATGTCAGATGTAATGCCTGCCTGGTTCATAAGAATCTCAAGCTTTGTAATCTGTGTTCCGTCATCCTTACCGCTTAAACGCTCACAGCAAGCGTTATAATATCGGCGAAGAATTTCCATCTTGGAAGCTTCGCAGCAAACATCATCATCAATAATGCAGTTGCCCACCATATTAACGCCCATATCTGTGGGTGATTTATAAGGTGAAGAGCCCTGAATTCGCTGGAAAATTGTATTAAGAACGGGGAAGATTTCCACGTCACGGTTATAGTTAACCGCAGTTTCACCATAAGCGTCAAGGTGGAAGGGGTCGATCATATTAAGGTCGTTAAGGTCAGCAGTGGCTGCCTCGTAAGCAAGGTTTACAGGGTGCTTAAGAGGAAGGTTCCAGATAGGGAATGTTTCAAATTTCGCATATCCTGATTTGATTCCGCGCTTATAATCGTGATAAAGCTGACTCAGGCAGGTAGCCATTTTTCCGCTTCCGGGTCCGGGGGCAGTAAGAACAACAAGAGAATGAGTTGTTTCGATATAATCGTTTTTGCCGAGACCTTCGTCGCTTACAATGTGATGAACATCTGACGGATAGCCTGCAATAGGATAATGGCAATAGCAGCGTATACCTAAAGCAGTAAGTCTTTTAAGAAAAGCGTCAACGGCTGCCTGACCCATATAACGTGTGAGAACAACACTGCCTACATAAAGACCCATTTCACGGAAAATGTCAATAAGTCTGAGTACATCGTCTTCGTAAGAAATGCCAAGGTCACCGCGGATTTTATTGTTTTCAATATCTGCAGAGTTTATGGTTATAACAATTTCTGCATCATCCTTAAGCTGCTGAAGCATACGGATTTTGCTGTCAGGCTCAAATCCGGGAAGAACTCGCGAAGCGTGAAAATCGTCAAAGATTTTTCCGCCGAATTCAAGGTAAAGCTTACCTCCGAAATCAGCAATTCGCTTTCGAATTTGTTCTGATTGCATAGAAAGATATTTGTTGTTGTCAAATCCAATTTTGTTCATCAAAAAGACCTCTTTCAATTTAACTCCAAAGTTAAGTATATCACATAAGTTTGCAAAGTAAAAGATAAATTAATAAAATTTTTGGCATATTCCGAGTTTTTGTGATATTATATAGAAAAGAAATTTTTTACGGAGAAAAAAATGAAAAAGAAAAACCTTATTACTGATTTTACACAAGGTAATATTGTTAAACAGCTGTTTGTTTTTGCAACACCGCTGTTTCTTTCCAGCTTGTTGCAGGTTGTTTACAATATGGTTGATATGGTGGTAGTGGGCCACGTTATGGGCAAAACAGGTCTGTCTGCCGTAAGTGTAGGCGGTGACGTGTCAAGCTTTCTGACTTTCATTGCAATGGGCTTTTCAAATGCGGGTCAGGTTATTATCGCCCAATACATAGGCGCAGGTAAAAAAGAAAGACTGGGTAGATTCATAGCAACGATGTTTTCTTTTCTGACAATTATTGCTGCAAGCCTCAGTGTTGTGTGCCTTGTTTTCAGGCGGCAGATTCTGACTTTTATGAATACTCCCCAAGAAGCTTTTTCTCAGGCGCTGGAATATTCCACTGTATGCATCACCGGTATGGTTTTTATTTACGGCTACAATATGGTCAGTGCGGTGCTCAGAGGTATGGGTGACTCAAAACATCCCTTTGTTTTTATCAGCGTTGCTGCAGTTCTTAATATAATTCTTGACATAATTTTTGTTAAATATATGTCTATGGGCTCAGCGGGTGCAGCCCTTGCAACAGTAATAAGTCAGAGTGTAAGCTTTGTGAGCTGCTGCGTGTTTTTGTATAAAAGAAAAAGAGAATTCGGTTTTGACTTTCATCTGAAATATTTTGTTGATTGGGACCGACCGATGCTCTCAGAACTTATCAAGCTGGGCGTGCCGATGGCAATTAAAAGCGCATCAATCCACTTCTCAAAGCTGTTTGTCAATTCGTGGATTAACTCTTACGGCGTTGAAGTGTCGGCCTTTGCCGGTGTTGCCAATAAAGTTAACAGTATAGCGAATCTGCTTTCAAATTCGCTGAATACCGCAGGCTCATCAATGGTTGGTCAGAATATCGGAGCAAAGCAATTCAGACGCGTTCCGAGAATTATGGTCACGCTTTTCATTTCGGGAATCTGTATTTCTTCTGTGATGTCGGTGCTGATATATCTGTTCCCACAGCAGATTTTCGGCCTTTTCACTTCAGATAAATCCGTTCTTGCTGTTGCAATGGAATATCTGCCTGTTGCAACGATTATGTTTTTTGGCAGTGCATTCAGAGCTCCTATGAATGCGCTTATCAACGGCAGCGGAATTCACAAAATCAACTTTGCAACTGCGATTTTTGACGGAATTATTATGCGAATCGGTTTGTCTGTGTTGTTTGGTCTGGTGCTGAATATGGGTTACATCGGTTTCTGGCTGGGCGACGCTTTGGCAGGTTATACGCCTTTTGCGATAGGAATTGTATTTTATTTCAGCGGCAAATGGAAAAATAAGGTTATAAAATAACAAAAAGGAGTTGGTGTTAACCAACTCCTCTTTTACTTTTTTACACTTTTAAACATCATAAAGGTTGACAATACCGTTGCAACAAAAAGAATTGCCAGACTGACGCTGAAAAGCCCCATACTCAGATGTTGTGCGAGCTGACCGAAAGCTATCGGTAACAGCAGAATACTTACATAAGCCATTGCCATCTGGGTTCCGATTATCGACTGAGAAACATTTTTGCCGAAGGTAATGGGTGTAAGATGAGTCATATTCGGAAAAATCGGACCATTTCCGAAGCCGATTAAAAACATACCTGCAACTGTAATATAAATGTTTGACGGAACAAATAACAACACAATTGCAACAAGAAGAAGTACTTCACCTGCAATAATGAGCTGCTTTGCTGAAAATTTATTTGCCAGAAGTCCTGATACAAATCTGCCGAGAGCAAGACCTACAAAATAAAGAGTGATCAGCCCGGCGGCATCATCGGTAGTGAGACCTTTTGATTCAACCAGAAAAGAGCTGCCCCATACAAGGCAGATTGATTCAATTCCGCAGGAAGCCATAAAAATCTCGATAGAAGCTTTTGCTGCAGGGATTTTTATAATATCTCTGAATTTCAGAACCTTTTGAGGAATATCTTCTTCAGCTTTCTTTTCGCCTACCTTTTTCCACAGCGGGAGAGAAAGAACCATTATAACAGTGATGGCAAGCTGAATGAAAAAAACGTTTCTGTATCCTTTGTGCCAGTCATTCCCTCCGTCAAGGGCAAAAGACATCAGAAAAGGGCTTAATGAAACCCCTACACCGTAAAAGCAGTGCAGAAAATTCATATGAGTTGCCTTGTAATTAATGGCGACATAATTGTTGAGCGCTGCATCAACACTGCCTGCCCCGAACCCCGACGGAATTGCAAAAAGACAAAGCCAGATAAGATTTGGTGATAAAGAAAAACCGAGCAAAGCTATTGCTGTCATTGCCGTGCTGACGGCAGCTACTTTTGCAGTGCCGAAGCGGCTGACTACGCGTGAGCTTAAAAAGCTGGAGGTGATTGTGCCTATCGAAGAAATGGTGGTTACAAAATTTGCGTATGAAATAGGCAAATCAAAATCGTTATAAATTGCAGGCCACGCTGCGCCGAAAAGAGAGTCGGGAATACCGAGCCCGATATATCCCATAAAAATTACAATTAAAAGAACGGTTGACATAGTAACTCCTTAATTTTATCCGAGAATAGGCTTGTCGCAGAATTCTACCTGCGGAACGCCTTTTATTCCGTCAGATTCAAAAACAATAATTTCATTTTCACCGATGTTGAGCAGTGAAGCGGGGAGATAAAGAGTCTGCTGCGGTCCTATTTCCCAATATCTGCCAAGATTGAAGCCGTTGACAACGACGAAGCCTTTTGTGAAATTATCAAGCTTGATGAATGTGTCGGCTGCTTCATTGACTGTGAAATTGCCTTTGTAAAATACTGATTTTTCTTCGGGTGTGTTATCTTCATATACCACTTTGTCGAGGTTATCCATAGGCAAAGTGTAGACCTGCCAGTCAAAGTGAATTTTGTCATCAATGAGAAGTCTGCCTGCAATACCTTTTTTGCGCATCATTTTGCTGCCGAAGTTTGCTCTGCCCATATTTTCACAAAGAACAGTGAGAACATCACCTTTTTTAGCAGAGAAATTAATTTCAAGCTTGTCATCGTTGATATAAACAATACCTGCAAGAGTTTTGTTGATGTAAATCTGTGCGCGGTCGCCAAGGCTTTCAAACGAAAGTGTAACATCGTTGTAATCGCGGTTAAGGGTTGAACAGTAAGCAATGTAGCCGTAGCCCTGAGAATGTTTTTCCATGCACAAAGGAACATCGGAATAAACAGGGGATGAAAGATTATCAAGGTTGTCAAAAATACCTGCCTTTTTCGCAAGAATTGTCTTACCGTAAGACAGTTTTCTTCTGTTTTCGGGGATTTCAGGCAAGTCGGCATTGGTGTGCTTTCTGATAATTTCGCGGATTGCCATATATTTTGGCGTAACATCGCCGCATTCTGAGAGCAAAGCGTCATAGTCGTAGCTTGTTACATCAGGGGCAAATTTTTCATAATGATTTGCACCGCTTGTGAAACCGAAGTTTGTGCCGCCGATGAACATATACATATTCACGCTGCCTCGGGTGAGCATATCGTCAACAGATTTTGCATAGTCTTCAGCCGATGTTGTGTGATGCTTATCATCTCCCCAGGCATCAAACCAGCCGTTCCACATTTCCATACACATTTTAGGGCTGTCAGGGTAAAGAATATCGTGAGCTTTGAAGTTTTCTTCAACTCTGCTTCCAAAATTAAGGGTTGAAAGGCAGCCGTCAATTGAACCGTCAAGAATATGGTTTTCTTCTGTTCCGTCAGAGGTGAAGAGGGGAACATCAATTCCTCTTTTTATATAACCTTCTTTAAGATACTGAAGATATTTTCTGTCATCACCGTAATAGCCGTATTCGTTTTCGCACTGAAGCATAATGATGTTGCCGCCGTTTGTGCAAAGCAATGGACGGATCTCATCAAAAAGACGGTCAAGGTAACGGTCAAAATATTTTATATAAGCTTTGTTTGAGCAACGGATTTCAATGTTTTCGTCAGCCTGAATCCACCAGGGCAGACCGCCGAATTCCCACTCGGCGCAGATATAAGGGCCGGGGCGGACAATTGCCATAAGTCCCTCAGCGTTGGCTGTTTCGATGAATTTTGCAATATCTAAAATTCCGCTGAAATCAAATTCACCGGGATGCTTTTCGTGCTGATTCCATGCGCAGTAGGTTTCAACGCAGTTAAGTCCCATAGCTTTCATTTTTTTGAAAATATCCTGCCAGGTGTCAGGCAGATTGCGAAAATAGTGAACAGCACCTGAAATAAGCTTAACAGGTTCACCGTCTTTTATAAACTGATTTCCTTTGATTTCAAAAGTCATGGTATCCCTCCGGATGAAAGTATGATTAAATATAACATAAAGAGAAGAATAAAACAAGAAAAAACCTGCCCCGAAGAGCAGGTTTGAACGATTATTTGCTGATTTGTAAATTTAATTTGTCAGTTGATTTTTTTGTAACATTGTAAACAATAAACCAGATAATAAGAAATCCGGCCACAAAACAACCGCTGAAAATTGCAATTGGTACAGCCTGAGATTCAAGCCAGCCGTTGATAAGATAAATCAGCAGGTAGTCGGCATAAAGCAAAACTCCTTGGATGGTTGCTGCGGCAAAAACCGAAAGCTTTTCAACCTTATAGACAGCACCTGACCCTGCTACAATAAATGCAAGAAGAGTAACGGTGAGAATGCCCAGACAAACCTCTTTAACGCACAGCATAGTAACAACACTTTTTGCGCCGAGAATGGCATAAATAATTGCCAAAACAACCGGACCGCCTGCAGCGGCAACGCAACCCCTTTTAAAAAATTCTTTAATAAACTCTTTCATCTCTAAATGAACCTCCTTTTAATTTCGGCGAAGCATCGCCGTGAAACATATTCTTTTTTGCCGCTTTGAAAAACGGCGTCCACCCCACCTGAAAAAGTTGCAACAAATTTTTTAATAAAAATTTTGTTTGCGAGGGTGGATTTATTGATTTTGATAAAAGATGAGGGTACAACAGATTCTAACTCATACAATCGTCTTTTTAAGCGAAACTGTTCCCCGTTATGTGTAACGGCATATGTTTTTGTGTCAAGAACCGTTATGTATTCGATTTCATCAAAAGAAAGAAAAACGGTGTCATCTTCATTAAAACCGAGAATTTTATCTGTACCGTTATATTCCATAATCAATGCTTCAATTTTTTGAATCAGTGGGCTTTCCTCTTTAACCGTTGCAATAATTTCTTCATCTTTTTCTTTGTCAATAATCAGTCTGAATTTCATACCGTACCTCCTTTGTTCACATTATATCACCCATAAAAATAAAATGTTATAAATTCATCTTATCGGCAAAATATCAGCTTTATTCGGTAAAAAATAATGCACAGCCAAAGCTGTGCATCTTTTTATCTGTGTTTCTTTACAAAATCAATAAGTCTGTTCCAGTCTTTTCGGCTGAAATAGTGAAGGCCTTCTCTCATATGATAACCGATATTACCGTCAAAATATTTATCGTCAACCTGAGGCAGTCTGCCGTCACAAACAAAACCTTTTTCAAAAGCAGGGGATGCTGCAACGCAGGTCATAAACTGAGAGTTAGGGTCTGCCCACCAGTCTTTTGAAGCGCTGCCCACGCAGACAAATCTCGGTGCAATTGAAGCCAGAAGATAATGCTGGTCATATGGCATACTGCTTTCGTTGTTGACATACTGCTTATAATTCTCGCAAAACCAGAATGGAAAACGCTCAACAATCTGAGCAACAGTTTCGCCTGTTGTTCCTCTTGCAAGTGCATCACCACTGCAGCCGGAATTGTTGGAATAAGCAAAACGGAATCTTTCATCTGTTGCCGCAGTGAAAAGTGCAGTTTTGCCAAGGCGTGAATGTCCACAGACAATAGCTGTATCAAGGTCAAGGCAGTCGAGAGTTTCGGCATAATCCATTACTCTCTGAGCTGCCCACGCCCACATCGCTATTTTTCCGGGGTCGTGAGGGCCTCTTTTTCCGTCGGAGAAAAGAACATCTGCAAGTCCGTTTGTGAAATCACCGTCGTCGCTTGTTACATCATCATAATAAATTGAAAAAACAGCAAAGCCGTTATCCACAAGCTCTTCGGTGGGCATATAACGGTCAGGAACGTCAGGGCGGAAATTAATATGAACAAAGAAAGGATATTTGCCCTCTTTGGTTGGAATAACAGCAATAAACGGGAATGAAAATTCCTTGCCGTTTACAACGCAGTGAGCCGTAACTCTGTTTGCAACCGCATTGCCTGCACAGAAATTGGGAATACATTTTTCTTCAACGGTGAAGGTCAATTCGGTTGGCGAAGGGGGAAGAAAGCCGTATTCCTCACGGCAGAGAATATCGAGCATTTCTTCGCGGGATCTGAGTTGGGGGAGCTTGCGCTCTTTAAGAAGTTTATCAAGATTTGTATTCATAAAACATCCTCTTCTTTCTGTCTTATTTCAGATTTATCAGCAGTGGAATATGTATCTTTCTGACTGCATCCGGCTCTGCCGCCTCCGGCACAGGCGCAAGCGCAGGCACAGGCACATCCTCCTCCGCTGCGGAATCCGCCGCGGCTGTGATTGTTAATGGGGGCGTGGGCCCGGTTATATGCTCTTATGTATTTCGGGTTCTGAAAACCGTAAGTATACATAGGATAACCATAGCTTGTAATGAAACCTCTGCCTCTCACGTAAGAAACGTGGCTGTCAAGAAGATAAATTTCAATTATAAGCAAAATAACGGCAAAGAGGCAAAAAAATGAAATGTTTCCGATTCTGTCGCCTTCAAGCTGGTTGTAAACCAGGCCTTCATCAAAGCTTTCGTAATCTGTTACTTCAGCGCCGGGAAACGCATCGGGAGAGTAAGAGACTACCATTTTTTCAAATTCACCGCAATTAAGTGATCCTGTTTTTGTGTAATATCCGTTTTTAAGTTCAGCGTTCTCTACTTCAAGGCAGGTGTCAGAATTTTTCCATCTGAATTCAAATTTTTCAACGGGTGTGCTGTTAAACCAGCAGGGTATAAATTCATAAAAGTATCCGTCGTCATTTTGGCAGAGAATTTGCTCCTGATTGATTTTAAAAGAAAATTCAAAAGTTTCTCCGCCGCGGTATGCTCTGCTGAAATCAAGCCGTACGCCTGTATAGCCGTCTTCGGATATATCGGAAATTTTTCTCACACTGTCTGAAACACAATCTTCATAAATGGAAAAATAGTAATTCGGCACACCGATTTCAACCCAGGTAAGGTCTTCCATACTTACGGCTTCCCACAAAAAATTGTATTCAATATCAAGGCTTCCGTCTTCCAACGGTTCAACGGTAACAAGATAATTTTTAATAATATCCTGAGGTTCTTCGGCCTTTGTTGTTGCGGCAAAGAAAATCAAAACAATCTGGGCAAGAACGCAAATTACAAGTATAACCGTATTTTTTACGGGAAATTTTCTGTGTTTTTTTATGTATTCTTCGGAATAATCATTTTTATCTTTATTCTTTTTCATCAGGTGTTCACCTCATTTTTTCTTGCTCTGAAGGGGCAATGCAAGGCTTCTTCTTCAGTCATTTTTCTGAGCTCAGAGCATTTTTTGTTTTTCCACAGATCAGAGAACTTATCTGTTAAAATGTTGCCAAGAGATGATCCGTCATTGAGCCAGCTCTGGCAGGGAACAACTGTGCCGTCAGGGGCGATCGCCATATTACTCAGTGCTGCGCCGCACATCGGTACGTTATAACCTGCAGATTCAAGTTTTTCTTTTGAAATAAGGCCCGGTGAAGTGAAATCTATTTCCATTTCATTTTCATTGCAAAAAGCTTTTGCTTTTTTAAGAATGTCAAACAATTCATCTTCGTTCAGGTCAAATTCTTCGTGATTTATTTCTGCCATTCCTGTGCAAATCAGACCGCTTACAGTAACAAAACGGACCCCCAGTGATTTTATAAAATCAAGAGTTTTCAGATAGTCTGCGTTTTTTCTGCACAGGGGAGTGTTTATGCTTATATCCAAACCTTGCTCAACTGCATTTTTAATACCGTTAATTGTGTCTGCAAAATGACTGCAGCCTACAAGCTCATTGTGAGCAGATTCATCGCAAGAATACAATGTTACCTGAACGCTGTCAAGACCTGCTTTTTTTAGCTCATTTACCAGTTCGGATGTCAGCCTGACTCCGTTTGTGTTAAGGCGGGTGACAAATTTTTTGGCGTGAGCCACAAGCTCAGGCAAGTCTTTTCTCATCGTTGGTTCACCGCCCGTAAACGTGACCATAGGAATATTTGCTTTGTAAAGCTTATCCAGAATTTTTTGCCATTGAAGGGTATCAAGCTCTTTGACACAGCTGTTTGTCTGCCCTGCGGCATAGCAGAATTTGCATTTCTGATTGCAGTGCCAGTTACCGTTTTCATCAGTCATAGAGCTTATCAGCAAATCCATTCTGTGAGGAGCTGTCATATTTTTGCCGTATTGCCGAATTGACAGCTTTTCAATTTCAATGTCAGGGTTCTGACCTGTTGCAACCGCAAAAAGAACATCAAGAATAAAATACAAATCTTCTTCCACATCGGCTTTTCTCATTGACGGAAAAACTGCAACGGTTTTTTTTACTGACTTTTCAAAAATCAGTTTTTCATCGGCTTCAGTTATGGGTCTGCCGTCAAAAGCGTTTACTTCTTCCATAAAATTTGAGAGAAGAATTGCCCATGAATAGCCGATAGGCAATAAATAATAACCGTTCAGAATAACGATATGCGCCTTATTTTTAAAAAGATTAAACTTTGGCGGAACAAGGTGAATTCTTACCACACCCGGTCCCTCCGGGTTGAAAGTGCAATGCACTATACCTTTTTTATGTTGTTTAACGTTTGAAATTAAATGAAATATGCTCATAAATCCACCTCATTGAGATTATGAATTCTTTTAAAAATATTATATAAACTCCTTTGAATAATTGCAACCTAAAAATAAAAATCCTCCGTGAAAGTCACGGAGGAAAAAGACTTTTTATTTTTTTCTCTTTAAAACAATTGCAGACCTGCTCGGAAGATAGCATTGAAAGCCAACCCAGTTTGCGGGGGTGGTGAAGGCCTTGTATTCAGCTGAGGAGTCAACACGGGAAAAGCCGCCGAAGATTGCGTCATCTGAAGAGAGTGCAACCGTGTATGTTCCTTCTTCGCCTACGGGAATAAAATATCCGTCAAAAGATTTTGAAGGGTTGAAGTTAAAAATAAAAACAAAGTCACCTTTTGTGTAGATGAGAATTTTATCTTCCTGATGGAGCCATCTGTTTTCGGCTGATAAAGAAAGCAAATCATTTTCTTTAAGAAGCTTCACCATAGCCTTATCAAACTCATTAAGCTCACAATATCTGAGGTTTGTGTTATCCACAAGGCTCCACTGTCTACGGCAGTAATGATAACTCCAGCCGTTACCTTCACGGGGGAAGTCGATCCATTCCGGGTGACCGAATTCATTACCCATAAAATTAAGGTAGCCCTTACCTGCAAGGGAAGCGGTGATAAGGCGGATCATTTTATGAAGTGCAATTCCGCGGTCAATGACAATATTGCCGCCGAATTTGCTCATTCCCGTGTACATCTCTGCATCGCAAAGCCTGAACATAATTGTTTTATCGCCAACCAGAGCCTGGTCGTGAGATTCACAATAGCCGATATTTTTTTCTTCAGGGCGGCAGGAGTTGAGCTCATACCATAAGTTTGCTATATCCCAGTTTTCATCGGTGCATTCTTTGATTGTTTTAATCCACAAATCGGGAACACCCATGGAAAGTCTGTAATCAAATCCGATACCGCCGTCTTTGATGGGAATACACATTCCGGGCATACCTGACATATCTTCAGCAACAGTAATTGCATATGGGTTTATTTCGTGAATAAGCTCGTTGGCAAGCTGAAGGTATGTAACAGCGTCAGTGTCGGTGTTCATTGAAAAGTACATATTGTAATTTGTGAATGCACTTCCTAAACCGTGGTCGTGATAAAGCATAGAGGTTACACCGTCAAAGCGGAAACCGTCAAAATGGAAAACCTCCATCCAGTATTTAAGGTTTGAGAGCAAAAAGTGAATAACTTCATTTTTGCCGTAATTGAAAAGCTTTGTTCCCCAGGCGCTGTGGTTACCTTTTTCACCCTCGTGGAAAAACTGATAAACCGTTCCGTCAAATTCATTAAGACCTTCGTTTGTGTTTTTAACAGCGTGTGAGTGAACAACGTCAAGTAAAACGGTGATTCCCATTTCGTGGGCAATGTTAATAAGATTTTTCAGGTCGCGGCTGCTGCCGTAACGTGAAGAGGCTGCGAAGAAATTTGACACCTGATAACCGAAAGAGCCGTAATAAGGGTGCTCCATAATAGCCATAATCTGAATGGTATTATAGCCAAGCTCTTTGATTCTCGGCAAAATATTTTCGGTGAATTCATTATATGTGCCGACAGCTCCCTTTTCCTGAGCCATACCGATATGACACTCATAAATGAAAGGTGTTTTTTCAGGAACAAAATCTTTGTCGGTCCAAGGAAAACTCTCGAAAGTATCTTCAATTTCAGCGCACCACAGATATGTAACAGGGTCCTGAACAACTCGGGTGGCATAAAGGGGAATTCTGCGAAGAATTCTGCCTGAATTTATAACAACCGCCTGAACCTTCTGACCGGGCATAAGAGCATTTCTGCCTTTAAGATGCAATTCAAAAATGCCGTTTTCAAGCTTTGTCATAGGGTGGGCTTCAAGGCTCCAGTTGTTAAAATCACCTGTGAGATACATTGCCTCGGCAGCAGGCGCCCATTCTCTGTAAACCCAACCGCTGCGGGTGCGGTGAAAGCCGAAATATTTATAGCCGTCGGCAAATTTTTTGATTTTTCTGCCGTTGCCTACAAGCTCTTTTCGTTTTGATTTAAAAAGCTCGGCTCTTAAATTAATATCTTTTTCAAAGGGTGCCAAATATGTATCGATTTCCAAAATCCTGTTTTTTGTGCTCGTGCTCATACCGATCCCTCTTTTCAGGAATATTATACCATACAGTTACGATAAATATCAATAAAATCTATTCGCCAAAAATCTGCTCTTTTATAAAATCTTTTGAATAGTGCCCGAGGGCAAATTTTATCCAGCCGAAAGGTGTTGAAAGCTTCGGCTTTGTCCACTCTTTTTCATCGGCAAAAGAAATATCTGTTAGCTGATTTCTTATATCTCTGACTTCCTGAAGAAAATCTTTATAGGGCTTACTGTTTTCTTTTGCAGAGATCTTTGAAACAGCAATTACTCTTGGGAAAATGTGTTGCTCCAATGTAATATCATCACTGATATATTCTGCCCACAGCGTAGCTTCAACGCCGATTATATTATTTCTGCCCTCCGGGGTAAGACCGGGGAGGGTTGTTTTCAGCGAATAAGTCTTGTTAAGAGGAGTGATAGTGTAATCATAATCAAGGTAGCAATATGAAAACGGTGAAAGAATTGCTTTCCCGCCCTCGTTGATAAAGCGGACAGTTGAGGGTTGATTTTCTTTCCAATACTGAATAACAGCTCTTTTGTCAAGATTGCTTCCTCTTGCTGCTTCATTCCAGACGATGCAGTGTCGGTTTTTCTTTTCAAGGTAATCAATTATTCTGTTCATAAAGCTGTTCTGATATTCTGTATAACTGTTCAGCTTAAGCTCTTTCATTTTTCTTTGGCATTCAGGGCAGCTTTTCCAGTGGTCCGGGGGTGTTTCGTCACCGCCGATATGAAAATATTCACCCGGAAAAATTTCAAGGAATTCATCAATAATTCGGGTAACAGCTTCATATGTTTCTTCTTTTGCAAGGCACAATACGTCTTTGAAAATGCCCTGATGGGTTTTGATTTTAACTTTATTGCCTGAGCACGAAAGCTGCGGCATAGCAGACAAAAGAGCACTTGCGTGACCCGGGATATCAAACTCAGGCACAACGTCAATACCTTTTTTACTGCAATGAGCAACAATCTCGCGCATTTCATCTTTTGTGTAGACTCTGCCGTAAGGCTCGTTTATATAAGTTTTACCAAAGTCGGAATAAGGTCTTACTGCAGCAACGGTGTTAAGCTCAGGAAAGCTGTCGCATTCAAACCGCCAACCCTGGTCATCTGTCAGATGCCAGTGAAATTTATTGAATTTAAGCAAAGCGAGAGCGTCAATCAGCTTTTTGATTTCGTCTGTGCTTTGCATATGCCGTACACTGTCAAGGGAAAAGCTCCTGTATTCAAACATAATCTCACCTCTTAAATTCATTATATCACAACCGTTATGTTGCAACAATTGTTTTATTTATTTTTGAAAGCTAAATTCAGTAAAAAAATAAATCCCCGTTAAAAAACGAGGATTTAAAAAAGTATTTTTATTAAAGAACATCTGCAAGGTCAAGAATAAGCTTTTCGGTTTTTTCCCAACCAAGGCAGGGGTCGGTGATAGATTTGCCGTAGATACATTCTTCAGGCTTCTGTGCGCCGTCTTCAATATAGCTTTCGATCATAAGACCTTTTACTAATTTTTTTATGTCGGCTGAATGACGGCAGGAGTGAAGAATCTCTTTTGCGATTCTCGGCTGTTCCATCCATTTTTTGCCTGAGTTTGCGTGGTTTGTATCAACAATAACAGCAGGGTTTTTCAAGCCTGATTTATCATAAGTTTCAGCAAGATTAATAAGGTCTTCATAATGGTAGTTAGGCAATGACTGACCGTGCTTGTTGACATAACCTCTTAAAATGGCGTGGGCGAGGGGGTTGCCCGTGCTTTCAACTTCCCAGCCTCTGTAGATGAACGTATGAGGATGCTGAGCTGCAGTTATTGAGTTCATCATTACTGAAACATCACCGCCGGTGGGGTTCTTCATACCTACGGGAATATCGAAACCGCTTGCGGTAAGACGATGCTGCTGGTTTTCAACAGATCTTGCGCCGATAGCAACATAAGACAAAAGGTCAGAAAGGTATCTATAGTTTTCGGGGTAAAGCATTTCGTCAGCGCAGGTGAAGCCTGTTTCGTGCATCGCTCTGATATGAAGGCTTCTGATTGCAACAACGCCTTTCAGCATGTCTTCGCCCTTGTGGGGGTCAGGCTGATGAAGCATTCCTTTATAACCGTCACCTGTTGTGCGGGGTTTATTGGTGTAAATTCTGGGGATGATAAAAATTTTATCTGAAACTTTTTCCTGAACGTTTCTGAGACGTGATATGTAGTCAATTACACTGTCATCATTATCAGCAGAACAAGGGCCGATGATTAAAATAAATCTGTCATCCTTGCCTTCAAAAATATTTTTGATTTCCTCATCGCGTTTGGTTTTCAAAGCTTCGAGCTCGGGTGTAACGGGGTACTGAGCTTTGATGTCCATAGGAATGGGTAATTTTCTTTTAAATTGCATATTCATTTTATTTCCTCCCGGGATTAGCTTTTATCAAATAATGCTCTGCGGTCAGTTGAGTGCCGCATCATTTTTCGCATTGCGGTTACGTTTTCGTTTTCTATCATAGATTTAAGTTCGTTGAACTTATCCATAAAAAGATTCATCTGTTCAAGAAGTGCCGCTTTGTTTTCTATAAAAAGCTCACTCCACATAAGGTCATTTATTCTGGCGATACGGGTAAGGTCGCGGAACGAGTCACCGGTAAACTTTTCCATATTTTCTTTATCGTTACAGGTCATAAGAGTAATTGCGATGCAGTGGGTAAGCTGTGACAAGAAGCCTATCATCTCATCGTGTTCCTCAGGGGAAAGGGCAGTAACGTTTGAAAAGCCCAGCAGTCTTCCCAACTCCATACAGGTGTTTATTGCTTCGGGTGTGTTCTTTTCGGTGGGGGTAACGATGTAGTTGGCTCCGGCAAACATTTTGTCTGTGCTGTTTTCAACGCCTGAAACCTCTCGTCCTGCCATGGGGTGTGCACCGATAAATTCTACATCAGGGCGAAGAATTTCTTGAATTTTATACACTATGCTGCATTTTACACCTGTTACGTCAGTTATAAGAGCACCACTTTTTAAAAGGCTCTGATTCTGCTCGATCCACTCAATGAAAATATGAGGATAAAGGGCAAAAATAACTATGTCAGCCTCTCCGATCATTTTTTCGTCAAGCTGAGTTGAGCCTTCATCAATCAGCCCTTCTTTTAAAGCATAATCTATTGAGCTTTGCTCTTTTGTTATGGCGCTTATGTGAAAGCCGAATCTTCTTAAAACTTTTGCATAACTTCCGCCTAAAAGACCGAGACCGACTATCAGTATTTTTTTGCTTACATTTACTATCATTGCATATTCACCTCTGCGCCCAGTTTTTTTATATCGTTAAAATAATCAGGATAACTTTTTCTTACCGCCTGTGCGCCGTCAATTGTTCCACCGTATTCTGAAAGAATGAGGGACAGCGCCATTACGATACGATGGTCGTTGTGACCGTAAAGAACGGCATTTTTGCTTTTAACCTCAAGCCTCGGAACGGTTATGGAATTTTCACCGAAAATCAATCCGCCTCCCAGCTTCTGAAGCTCTTCGTGCATAACCTGACCGCGGTCGCTTTCTTTTATTTTCAAACGGTCTGTTCCATTGAGAACGGCACCGTTTGAAAGGGAAGCAAGAGCTATAAGCACGGGTCCCAGGTCGGGGCAGTCTGAAATATCCAGAGTCGGTGTGCCTTTTGAAATTTCATTAAAATATTTTTTATATACCTTGTCACCCTGAAGGCTGTCAGAGTTGAGATTATTGATTTCAATATCTGAGCCTGTATAGTTGAATGCATCAAGAAAAGCAGCGTTTGAATAATCACCCTCAACTGAGTCTGAAAAAGAATGCAGGGGGGATTTTTTGATTCTGATATCAAATTCGCCTTCAAAATCAATATCTGCTCCGAATAATTTCAAAGCCGACAAAGTGAGATTTATATAAGATCTGCTTTCAAACGGTGGTGTGATATGAATTGATGAATCTTCACCAAGATACATAAGCGCGAAAATCAGACCCGTGATAAACTGACTGCTGATGTCGCCTCTGATTTCATACTTTCCGCTTTTTAAATTGCCGCAAACAGTTACACATTTTTCACTTTTTTCAAATCTGAAACCGTTCTCAGAGCAAAGCTTTTCATAAACTTCAAGAGGTCTTTCCAAAAGCTTTGAGCTGCCTTGCAAGGTTATCTCTTTACCGAGGCACAGGGCAAGGGGAATGAAAAATCTTAATGTGCTTCCGCTTTCTCTGCAATTCATAACGCAGGAAGCTGTTTTCATAAACCCTTCAGGGTTTACGGTAACCGTATCTTCATTAATTAAAATTTCTGCACCCAAGGCCTTCAGGCAATCTATGGTTGCAAGAATATCTTCGCTGTAATCAACGCCTGATATAACAGATTTTTCTTTTGAGAGTGCAGCGCAAATCAGATATCTGTGCGCCATACTTTTTGACGGCGGAGCGTTTATGCTGCCTTTGAGTTTGCAGGGTTTAAAAATAGCTTTCATATCATTTACCTTCTGTCAGATAATCAATAGCCTCAAGATAACCGTCTGTGCCGTGGCCTGTAATTGTTTTTACGCAAGCCATACGAATGTAACTGATCTGTCTGAAATCTTCTCTTTCTTCAACCTTTGAAATATGAACTTCAACTGTGGGGATGTTTACCGATTTCACGGCGTCAAGAATTGCAATACTCGTGTGGGTATATGCACCGGGGTTTATAACAATTCCGTCTGCATCGCCGTAGGCCTTCTGAATTTCATCAACAAGGTCACCCTCGTGATTTGACTGATATATTTTTACATCAATATTTCTGGCTTCACAGTGTCGGTTGATTTTGTCTGTAAGGTCACGGTATGTTTCTTTTCCGTAGTGCTCAGGCTCTCTGATGCCCAGCATATTTATATTCGGTCCGTTTATAACAAGAATTTTCATATCATCAGCTCCGTTCTTGCTTTTAAAATAAACTCTGCCTCTTCTTGGGGGGTATTCATATCAGGAACAACAGCATCAGCCGTTCCTTTATAAATATCTATTCTTTCGTCATACAGCTTTTTCAGCTTGTCAAAAGTGTCTGAAAGAGGTCTGCTGTCTGTGGGGCAAAGTCTTTTCGGGTTTGCGTTTATGAAAAAAATCTTTCCGTTTCTTTTAAGATAATCTACGTTTTCTTTGCGAAGTATACTGCCTCCGCCGGTTGAAATTATCTGACCACCCTTTGAAGAAATTTCTTTTATAACCTGTGTTTCCAGGTCGCGGAAATGTTTTTCGCCTTTGCTGTTTATCAGCTCTTTAATCGGGCAGCCGCATCGCTTTTCAATTTCTTCATCTGTGTCAGTGAAGCTGAATGAGTCAATGTTAATCAGCTTGCCTACCGTGCTTTTACCGCTGCCGGGCATTCCTGTGAGAACGATACTTTCTTTTGAAGCAAGAATATCGGCAAAAACATTGTCAGCAACAGCCTTTTCAATTTCTGTATCAAGAAATTTCTCAACTGCAACAACTGCCTGCATAACAAGCATATAAAGTCCGCCTTCAGCCTTTATGCCTCTTTCTTTAGCTGTTAAAACAAGGTTGGTGCGAAGAGGGTTATATACCGCATCAACTACACCTTCCAATTTGCTGAAAGCTGAAATATCAATGGGAATACCGTCACAGTCAGGGAACATCCCTGATGGAGTTGTGTTGATAATAACCTGAGCATCTGAATGCTCACTTACTGCTTTTTCGTAGGATATATAGTTTTCTGATTCGCTTCTGCTGACTGTGATTACTTCACAGGCGCCCAGATCAGCAGTTAAGACTCTTGCAGTTTTACTTGTTCCGCCTGTGCCGAGAATCAAAACTTTTTTGCCCTTTATATCAATTCCGATTTTTTCAACGAGAGCTTTCATTCCGAAATAATCAGTATTGTACCCATAAAGCTTTCCGTTTTTATTTACAATTGTGTTTACCGCGCCAATACGTTTTGCAACATCGCTTAATGAGTCAAGGTAAGGTATAACCGTCTGTTTGTAAGGAATGGTAACGTTTATGGCATTAAAATTTTTATCGGTAAAAAAGTTTTTCAGCTCTTCTTCGTTAAGCTCGATAAGTTCATATTTATAATCAGCGAGCTTTGCGTGAATTTCTTTTGAAAAGCTGTGTGTCAGTTTTTTGCCTATGCATCCGTATTTTGCCATTGGTTATTCACTTCCTTTGAGCCAGTCCGTACCAAATCTCATTGCAAGCATATCGCAGATTACAATAGCTGCTGCTGCATCCAGAACAACTCTTGCTCTGTGAACAATGGCAGGGTCGTGTCTGCCTTTCGGCTCAATAACGGTTTCTGTCATATTTTTAAAATCTACGGTATTTTGCTGTTTGAAAATAGTGGGGGTCGGTTTAATTACTGTTTTAAAAACTATCGGCATTCCGTTTGTAATTCCGCCGTTTATACCTGCGTTATTATTTGTATCGGTAACAATTTTACCGTTTTCAATTTTTAACGGGTCATTTGCGCTGCTGCCTTTCATATCGGCAAAAGCAAAGCCTGCCCCGAATTCAATTCCTTTAACTGCAGGGATAGAAAACATCATATGTGAAATAAGGCTTTCAACCGAATCAAACCACGGCTCACCGATGCCTTCAGGAACACCGACTATTGCGGTTTCAAGAATTCCACCAACGCTGTCGCCGTCTTTTGCGGCGTCGAGAATGCTGTTTTTCATTGCCTCTTCACAAGATTCGTCAAGCACGGCAAAGGTTTTCTGACCCAATGCTTTGATATCAGCTGATAAATCAGAAAATTCTCTGTCTGAAACTCCGCCGCATCTTTTTACGTGAGTGCCGATGAAGATGCCTTTGTGTTCCAACGCCGATTTACAGATCGCTCCTGCGGCAACAAGAGCTGCCGTTATTCTTCCGCTGAAATGTCCTCCGCCTCTTGAATCCTGAAATCCGTGATATTTACACTGCGCTGTGTAATCAGCGTGAGACGGACGGGCAACTGTTTTAAGCTCAGCGTAGTCAGAGCTTTTTGTGTTTTCGTTGGGTATGAGAATTGTTATGGGTGTGCCTGTTGCTTTTCTGTTTATCACACCGCTTACAATTTTAAATTCGTCTTTTTCTTTTCTCGGTGTAGAAATTTTTCCGTCAGGGCGTCTGAGTGTAAGCATATGCTCAATATACCCTGTATCAATTTCAGTTCCCGGTGCAAGTCCGTCAATAACAGCACCGATATATTCACCGTGGCTTTCGCCAAACAAGGTGACGGCAACACTGTTTCCGATTGTGTTTTTCATTTGTGTCATCCTTTCATACAGCTTTTTGCCATATCAATAACCTGACTGCATTTTAGTGCTTTAATTTCAAACTTTCCTATTTCGTTGACTATTGTAACCGAAACGGTGTTACCGTCGGCTTTTTTATCGTGAAACATAACTTCACTGATTTTATCCCAGTCAAAATCTATCAGGTTATACAGGTTGCATTTTTTAAGAACATTAATAACTCTCGGCCTTATTGTTTCGCCGCACATGGGAATCATTCCGAGAGCAACACACTCGCCGTGATAAAGCTCTTCAAGGTTTCCGCTGCTTTCAATGCCGTGGCCGATGGTGTGTCCGAAGTTCAGAATTTTTCTGATACCTGACTCTTTTTCATCCTGCTCAACAACAGATTTTTTGATATTCAATGAGCGGATGATAATTTCGTCAATGCTTTCTTTTATATCTTTGTTTTCAAAAATTTCAAAAAGCTCTTTGTCAGAAGTCAGTGACATTTTAACAGCCTCGGCAAGTCCGTTGGAAAACTGCCTCGTGGGAAGTGTGTTTAAAAGTTCAGGGTCAATGAGAACTTTTTCAGGCTGATAAAAAGCACCCACAATATTTTTGATTCCGCCGAAGTTTATGGCTGTTTTACCGCCGATAGATGAATCGATTTGTGAAAGAAGTGTTGTAGGGATATTATAAAAATCCACGCCTCTCATATAAGCTGATGCAACAAAGCCTGAAAGGTCACCCACTACTCCGCCGCCTACGGCAACAACACAATCCTTTCTTGAAAAACCGTTTTCAAGCATGGTGTGAAGAAGCTTTTCAAAGGATGCAAGGCTTTTGGATGATTCACCTGATTCTATAGTGCATATAACAGGGGTTTTGCATTGATTGGCAAGGGTTTTTGCGTAGATATCAGGAACAATTGAATCAGTTACAACAAGAACGCGTCTTTGAAGGTTAAGGTGCTGACCTGCTTTTTTGAGAATTCCTCTTTCAACGATGATATCATAGCTGTTTTCTTTTAAATCAAGATGTATATTCATATTAATCACCTTTATATTTCACTGTGGGGTGAAAAAGTTCCTGCCACTTTCAGCCGGTCACATACTTCACTTAATTCTTTTATCATTTTCTGACCATTGTCGGTGTCTGTTACACCGTCAATTTCAATGTAAAAATAATACTGCCACGAATGTTTTTTCAGCGGTCTGCTTCGAAGTGCTGTCATATTGTAGCCGTGTTTTCCTATGATGCTGATTGCGTTTGCAAGAGAGCCTGCCTCATGCTTTACCGTAAACATCAGCACAGAGCTTGTAAGTGAGGGGGATTCGGCTCTTACTTTAGAGAGAACTGCAAAGCGTGTGGTGTTTTCTCCGCTTTTGTTGATGTTTGCTTCAAGAATTTTAAGGCCGTATATTTCAGCTGTTTCGACGCTTGCAATTGCGCCAAGAGAGTTATCATTTTTTTCAGCAACAGTTTTAGCAGCGATTGCGGTATTATTAGCTTCTTCAGTGTCATAACCGCGAAGCTTTATATAATCGTGACACTGTCCCAGTGCCTGAGGATGGCTTGTTACTTTTTTGATGGTTTCAACGGTTGCGCCGGGTGCACCGAGGAGATTCTGGTGAATCTCAAGCTCATAAATTCCGTTAATAAAAAGACTGCCTGAAAAAATAAGATCAATTGTCTGACCGACTTCACCTGCATAGCTGTTTTCAATAGGAAGAACAGCCACATCGGCTTCACCGTTCACAACAGAGTCGTATGCAGATTTGAAATCTCTGAAAGAGATTCTGTTGCTGTCGGGGAAAATTCTGCCGGCAGCTATATGAGCAAAAGCGCCTTCGACTCCGCTGTATGCAACTTTGAGTCCGCTTTGCATACGGTACTGATACGCGCGGGAAATACCCATAAGATTTTTAATATAGTCGATATAATAGCCTTTAATAATATCGTCCTTGACCAGGGCTGAGTTTTTTTCAATAACAACTTCTTCTCTTTCAGGGTCAAAAATCGGAAGGCCGTATTCTTTTTTATGCTCAAAAACCATCTCGGCGGCTCGCATTCTCTTTGTAAACAATTCAGCCATCTGAGAATCCACTTCGTTTATGATTTTTCTTGCTTCAGCCAATTTGTCTGACATATACGTTTCTTCCTTTCAAAATAAAAATCCTCACTTGCCGGGTTACAAGTGAGGGCTGAAATACTTTCAAATATAGATCAAAGTAAATTTTATAAACTTATCGGTGCTCTCACAAGTAATTTTTTCACAGCAAAATAAGCATAGCTAAAGTAAAAAGCTACGCTAAAGTTAAAGAAATATTTACTTGCGCTGAAAAGAGCAGAGTTCATACTTATTACCTTCAAAATACGATTTTCAACAATTATATTCCCATGAAAATAAAATGTCAATAAAAAATCATTAATTTTTGAATTTTTCGGTTTTATGTCAACTGGATATTAAAAAACATCAATTTCAATAGTGCCGCAAAATAAAAATCCCGCACTATCGTACGAGGATTCTTGGCGTGAATAATAACGGATTTGTCCTGAGGGATATTTCAACTTCGTCGGATTAAAAAACTTCTTCATTATTCACTATTACTTTTTACTTTCCAAAAATCCTCGCATTTAAGAGAAAAGTGAAGAGGTAATAGTGAAAAAGAAAAAACCCCGTAACTTTTGTTACGAGGATTTTTGGTGGGTAGGGGTGGATTCGAACCACCGAAGTCGTCGACGGCAGATTTACAGTCTGCTCCCTTTGGCCACTCGGGAACCTACCCATATTAAAATAAAAGCGTTATGGAGCTGGTGGACGGACTCGAACCCCCGACCTGCTGATTACAAATCAGCTGCTCTACCAACTGAGCTACACCAGCGAACTCAACGCTCAATTACTTTATCATAAACTGAGCGTTTTGTCAACACTTTTTTTAATATTTTTTAAAATTATTTTTTATTGCTTTTTCCTGTTCTCCAAAGATGAATTATTTTCTCGTCATTAAGACGTTTGAGCATAATAAGAATGATCGGCAAAAGGAAAATTCCTGCAAAACCGAAAAGCTGTGTACCGAGGTACATCGCTGCAATTGTAAGCACGGGCGGCAATCCCAATTTCACTGCAACAAGCTTCGGCTCTATAACCTGACGGATAACAAGAATAATCACATATATCACAACAAGGCCTATTGCAAGGGCATAATTGCCTGTGATCAGACTGTAAAATGCCCACGGAATCATAACTGTACCTGTACCGAGAACGGGAACGATATCTACCACGGCTGTGATAGCTGAGATGATAAAAATGTATCCGCTTTCATAAATTCCTACCAGCTTGAGAATGTTGAGGCCGATAAAAACTTCTGTGAAAGTTATGAGCATAATTGTGCCGTATGCCTTAATAAGCTGTTTAAGGGTTGTAAGAAGAATTTCTTTGCTTTTTGAAAGAGCGCTGCGTCTTTTCTCAGGTAACTGATTTTTTACAAAGTTTACAAGTCTGTCATAATCCGAAGCCATAAAGCAAGAGGCAATAACAGAAATAACAATAGCAATTAATACAGAAGGGATTTCTTTTACAACACCCCAGATGCCGCCTCCGATCGGGGCAATAATAGATGAGAGGCTGATTTCTGTGTCTGAAGCTGAGCTCATAAGAATATTTGCAGCCTCGGTAACTGTAAGATCCCTGAATCTGTGAAGGCCGGATGAAACTGAAGCGCTGAGCTTTGCTTCAAGTGAATCGGGGAGAATAGAAATAATATGGAGCACCCAATTTTCTATATTTTCAATAAGGGTGGGGAAGTCTTTGACTTTTTGTGTGATAAAAGCAATGAAATCTTTAGCTGTTGAAACGATCTGTGCACCTGCAAGGGACACAAACAAAACTGCTATCAGCAAAAGAGTAAGAACAAAAACTGTTGAAATTACGCCCTTACCTTTTTTGATTTTTTTGTAGCAGGCATTAGTAGGCTTCTGAACGATCATTGCAACAAAAAAGGCAAAGATAAACGGAAATACCAGACCAAAGCAGTATTTCAAAAATAAAAACGCCATACCGATTATCAGCGCAAAATAAACTATATTAACTATTCTGTTGAATCTTTTTTCAACCGTTGGGGTCATAGCTGAATCTCCTTAAAACTGAGTATCTGAATAAACGCTGTCAAGCTGTTTAACGGTGTATGAAATATCAAATTTCATAAGCTTGTCTATATCAACCTTTGGGGGTTGATTTTTATTGATTGTTTCGTTGATGATTTCTGCCCATTTTTTTGCACCTGCATCAAGAGGGATAAAGCGGCAAAGTCCAAGATCAGCCGATGATGTAACCGCTGAAGATACAAAGCATTCAAGCTCTGCTGCCTGGGCTTCAACTAAAGAAACGGGGAAACCTTCAAAAAGAGAAGGCATTAAAAAATATGAGCAACTATGAAGAATCTGCGGAATATCCGTTCTCACACCAAGAAGGTTAATGAATGAAGAAAGATTATCAGTTTTGATTTTTTCTTCAACTTCTTTACGCATTTCACCGTCACCCGCCCAGTTAAAGACAAAGTCATTGCGAATGAGTGAAAGCTCTTTGATAATGTCAATGATGAAAAGAGGGTTTTTGGGTGAAGAAATTCTGCCTACCGTTGTAATTATGATTTTATCCGGCTTCGATGAAAAATCCTGTTTCAAAAAAACGGAGATATTGATACCGTTATTAATAATGAGAGCTTTTGAACTGTTACGCTCATACATATATTTGTTGGCTTCAGAGGAACAGCCAAGCAGGTGAGTAGAATTTTTTATAATAAGCCTTTTCATAACGGAACGATAAGCTTTTTGCAACAGCAAGAAGAGTTTTCTGCCTGCATTGTCTGCGGAAAATGTGGAAGCAGAGGTATGTGCATGGCAAATTCTTTTGCGTATGCCGGCTTTTTTTGCAGCCCTTAAAACGATGCCGTTGAGAAGGTCCATATTTGCATGAACAATGTCATACTTACCTTTACGAAAAACGCTTTCAAGAGCTTTAATATAATCTGCCTTTTTCTTTAAAGAATCAAGGTCACATATTTTAATAATTTCAGCACCTGCATCCAGAACGGTATTTTCATGAATCGGCACAGAATCTTTGTCTATCGCAACAATAAATGTGACATCGTATTTATTCATATCAATATTTTTAACAACATTGACGAGGAAAGATTCTATTCCGTTTGAAGAAAGCCCGTGAGTAACGTAAGCAAGTTTGATTTTTGACATACAAATTCCTCTGAACAATTAAAATTTGGTGATAATTCCTGTTGCAAACTGTAATATTTTCAGTGCATCTGAAGAGTTGACTTTTTTATCTTTATTTACGTCGGCAAGGCTCGTCTGCTTTGATGAGAGCGTGAGCTTGCCTGTTGATGACTGAAGAACCATAAGCGCGTCGTTGGAGTTGATTTTGCTGTCGTTATTGACGTCGCCTGTTTTTTCACTCTTGGCGCAAACAACAAAGTTAAGCTTTGCTTTTGAAACATTGATACCGTAATCATTTGAACATGAAATGTTTTTGCCCAGGATGTTACCATTGTCGGAATATATTGAAAGCATAAACTTTCTTTCAGGATTTTTTACTGTTTTAATCATTTCTTCCGGAAGGAAAATGGATCCTGTTGAGCCGACCTTTGCATCTGATTTTACGTATATGGGAACAGTTACAAGATCGTCGTCGACATTTGCTTTTACAACTGTTGTTGCGTTGGCGTTAGGGTACATAATAATTGAATAAAATCCGTGAGCAGATCTTTTTGAAGCTGACCACCCTGCAGGGTAAGTTTCTGCAATTGCTTCAGCTACCATCTTTGAAAAAGGTGCGCCGGTTGTTGAGCATATGCCTGAATATTTGCCGTCAGTGTCCCAGATATAGCAGGCTTCGCCCTGGTCGGTGGATTTGAAAATGTTTGTTGTGTAGAAAATATATGACTGCAGGTCACCGGCATAATATTTTGAGCCTGTTTTAAGATGCATTGTTACCCACACAACCTGACCGGGATAAACATTGATCGTTTTCCCGTCGGTTGAATTATAAACTGTTAAGCCTGAAGCTTTGAGATAATCTTTTTTATCCTGAGCCTGACCGTTTGATGAGGCATTCATAACACTGGCTTTAAGGGTGAAGGTTGCTGTTTTATCTGCGGAAGCGGCAAAAGAATATATTGAACCCATTGATACAAGCATAGCAACAACCAGAATAACACAAATTAATTTTTTCATAACTGTGCCTCCTTTGGCTTTTTCATTGTAAGTCCGATTCTGCCTTTTTTCACGTCAACAGAAATAACCCAGACGGTTACTATCTGACCTACTTTGAGTACCTCTGACGGATGTTTGATATATTTGTCGGTAATCTGTGAAATGTGAACAAGTCCGTCCTGATGAACACCGATATCAACAAAAGCGCCGAAATCAATAACATTTCTGACGGTTCCCTGAAGCTCCATACCTACAACCAGATCGGACATATCCATAACATCTGAACGAAGCATGGGAGGTGGAAGCTCATCACGTGGGTCACGGCCGGGCTGTGAAAGCTCTTTGATAATATCGTGAAGAGTGGGTACACCTATGCCGAGCTGCTTTGCAAGATTTTCTTCACCCAGCTTTTCAACTATGGTTTTAAGCTCATCACTCTTGCCTGCGGCAACATCTTTTGCAGAAATGCAGCAGATTTCAAGAAGCTTCTTTGCTGCATCGTAGCTCTCAGGGTGAACACCCGTATTGTCAAGAACGTTTTTGCTTTCAGGAACTCTCATAAAGCCAGCACACTGTTCAAATGCTTTTGCACCAAGCTTTGCAACCTTTTTAAGCTGTGAACGGGAGGTGAAAGCCCCGTTTTCTTCACGGTAAGCAACAATGTTTTTTGCAACTGTAGAATTGATACCTGCAACTCTTGAAAGAAGAGAGGGTGAAGCAGTGTTAAGGTCAACGCCAACGCTGTTAACTGCGTCTTCAACAACACCGTCGAGAGCAGATTCAAGCTCTTTTTTTGGCATATCGTGCTGATACTGACCAACACCAATTGCTTTCGGGTCAATTTTAACCAGCTCTGCAAGAGGATCCTGCAAACGTCTTGCAATTGAAACGGCACTTCTGAGTGAAACATCAAACTGGGGAAATTCCTCTGCAGCAAGCTTTGACGCGGAATAAACAGAAGCACCTGCCTCGCTTACTACCATATAGCCTGCGCCTGCTGACATTTCTTTAAGAAGATCGGCTGTGAAAATCTCAGTTTCTTTTGAAGCTGTACCGTTACCGATAGCAATAATTTCAACGCCGTGCTTTAAAATGAGAGATTTGATAAGAGCTTTTGCTTCAAGCTGCTTTGCCTGAGAGTGAGTGATGTATGCAACGCCTGTATCAAGCACTCTGCCGGTTGGGTCAACAACGGCAACCTTGCAGCCTGTTCTGTATCCGGGGTCAAGGCCGAGAGCAACCTTGCCTTTGACGGGCGGCTGAAGCAGAAGCTCACGAAGATTTTGTGAAAAAACTTTGATGGCATCGCCTGCAGCTTTTTCTGTAAGCATTGAACGGATTTCTCTTTCAACAGAAGGATAAATAAGTCTGTCATAAGCATCGGCGCCTGCTGCACGTACAGTTTCTGTGCAAGGGGAATCCGTTCCTGTAAGAGTTTCACTTATAATAACGTTTGAAGCCTTTACAGGGTCGAGAGTAACGTTTATTTTTAAAAAGCCTTCTCTTTCGCCTCGGTCAATTGCAAGCACTCTGTGACCTGCAATTTTATTGACTGGCTGAGAAAAATCATAATACTGGGTATAAACACTTTCAGCCTCAGGGTCACTTGCTTTGGAAACAACTTCGCCCGAAACAATAAAAAGGTTTCTTAATCTGCGGCGGATATTGGCGTTGTCAGAAATATCTTCTGCAATAATATCCATTGCACCCTGCAAAGCATCTTCGGCTGTTTCAACGCCTTTTTCAGCGTTGATATATTCCTTTGCCATTTCTTCGGGATAAGCTGAATTTTCATCCTGAAGATAAATTGCGGCGGCAAGGGGTTCGAGACCCTTTTCACGGGCCACTGAAGCCCTTGTTTTTCTCTTTGGCTTAAACGGGCGGTAAATATCTTCAATTTCAGCGAGAGTCTGCGCATTTTCAAGAGCTGCAGCAATTTCGTCAGTCATTTTTTCCTGACCCTCAATAGATGCAAAAACCTCTTCCTTACGCTTTTCGAGATTTCTCAGGTATTCAAGCCTGTCTGCAATTCCGCGCAGGGTCTGGTCATCAAGAGTGCCGTGAGCCTCTTTGCGGTAACGGGCAATAAAGGGGATCGTATTACCGTCATCAATAAGTGAAACAGTGTTTTCAACCTGCCATGACTGAATTTTAAATTCTTCGGTTAATTTTTTGATTATATCCATAAGTTATAAGAACCTTTCTTACTGAGCGTTAATAGCCTCTTTAGTGAAAAGAAGAGAGCAGGGAAGAATGTCATCGGTGAAAATCACCTGGAAGAAGACAGTGTCTCTGCCTGAATGATCACAATATGTATCATAATGGTTTTTCAAAGAACCTGTTCTGGTAAATTCATTTATAAAATCACGTATGCCTTTTTCGTCAGAAATTTCACCGTGCTTCATAAGATTGAATGACGGGCAGTCACCGTCAACGGTAGCGGCAAAAAAGTCACACACACCGTCTACGGCAAAGCCTTCTGTGTTGTCATAATAATTTCCGTAGCAGACATTGATTTTTTTGATGTTTTCAATTTTGAATTCGGGAAGAACAAAATCAACTCTTGAATATGCCGTGCGCTTATATTCTGACTTTGCAAGAGTTGTTTTTTCATAGATGATGTTACCTGAGTTTCTGTAATAATATCTGGTTGTAACTTCACCTGAGAGAGGCGCATATTTTGTAGGATAGATTTCTTTGATACCGCGCTGATCGTCGAGTAAAAGAACGCAGTCTTTCAGCCTTTCATCAGAGGCAGAAACGAAGTTGCCTGTTCTGAATTCAGTATCTCTGAAAGTCAGGGTAGTGTCATTTTTCTGTTTAACAAGAGTGTCGTCTTTATCTATCGGATTTTTCTCAAGCTGAGAAAACAATACGGCAACACCGCTGACAATAATTGCAAGGGCAGCAAACCCTGCTATGAGCATAAGAGTAAGTTTTTTGTTTTTCATGATTTACCTCGTTTTTAATTGTCTTATATCTGTTCCGTCAAAGCTGAGGATGGTGTATTCGCTTAAAATTCTTGACGAAATTCTCTGTGAATAAACTGATTCGAGCTGATCCATTGAAAGATTGGTGCTGATAATGGTCGGCTTTGAAGCGAGAAGCCTTGAATTGACAATGTTATAAATTGCAGAAACAGTGAACTGTGTGCTGAACTCTGTGCCGAGATCATCAAGAATGAGAAGATCACATTCAATGAGATTTTTTTCAGTGTCTGCTGAATCGCTCCTGCCGAATTTCTCGTTCTCGAGTTTGTTGAGAATATTTTGCGCCGAAGCATAAATTACACCGTAACCGCGGTTGATAACCTGACCTGCAATTGCAAGTGAAAGGTGAGTTTTACCAAGGCCGGTGTTACCAAGCATAAGAAGTGAAGGGGAACGGCCGGTAAATTTATCGGCGTAGTTTTTGCAATAATCAAAAACAGCAGTCATTCTCTTATGAGGGGTGATATCACCGCCCATATCAGGGTAATAATCAAGGCTGAAGTTTTCAAAAGTACATTTGCTCACAGGGAACTGGCTGCAAAGCTTTTTATATGCGATACTTTTAAGAAGCTGCTTGTGGCATTTGCACATAAGTCCGCCTTTGAAACCTTTGTCGTTACATTCACTGCAGAAATATCTGACTTTAAGATAATCTTCGGGGTATCCGTTTTTTTTAAGCAGATCAGCTCTTTTCTGCTGAGCGCTAAGACTTGCTTTTTCAAGCTTTTTAATATAATCCTGTGAATCGTCACCCATACCGAGAGCCTTGATAACACTCAGACCTGCAGCAGCCATTTCCTGCTCGATTTTTACAAGCTCAGGGAATTTTGCTGCGATTTCATCACGGTGAGCTTTCTGCAAAGCTTCCGCTTGATTCTTTCTTCGGTCAAGCTCACGGCGGGCCTGTTCATATTCTGAAGGGGAGTATGTCATCTTTATTCTCCTTTATTATCGTAAACGGGGAGCTTGTCTGCTCTTCGTCTGAATTCGTCCATATCGTAAGATGTTCCGGGAAGAGACCGCTGATTTTTTTTGGAAACAGCAGGTTTTTTCTCAGCCTTTTCTTTTTCGGTGTCTTCAGGGTTTTTATATCCTTTCAGATACCAGTCTTTGAGAATTGCATCCATATATCTGAAGCTAATTCTCGCGCAGTTTTCTGCCATAATTTCATAGGCGCAGTAAATCATTTCAAGAGAAAATTTATATTCATTCACCCACGTCAGTAAAAACTGTGACTGACTTGAAGTGGGCTTGGGGTTCTGAATACCTGTCATACGGGCAAATTTTTTCCACACAGTTCCCACGGTGCTGAGCTCAGAAATTTTTGCATCAGCTTTTTCGATGGAATCAATTTCTTTTTCGCCCCAGTCTTTTGCCATTTTTCTCATATAAGCGTATGAGAAATGTCCGTTAGCGGCACAGTAATCTGCAAGCATAAGAATCACTTCTGCGGGCAGACCGTAATCATCGTGCATCATAAGAAGGGAATACTGACCGTCATAGCCGAGAGTTCTGCCGAGAATCTGCTGAACCTCATTAAAAAGAAGCTCAAGGTGGGGATCTTCCTTACAGCGTATTGCGATTTGCTCGTAGCTGGGTTTTGTTTCAGGAATGGGCGGAAGCTCTTTTTTTACAGCAGGGCTGCTGACTGCAGGCTGAACAGCAACGGTTGCCCCTGCAAGTTCAGAGCTGAGCACACCTACACTTGCCCAGTATCTCAATGCCTCCTCAACGGCGGCAACGGGCTTGCCTATACTTTTTGAAATTGTATTTGCATCTATGGGAGAGCTGATGTTTCTGAAAATCCACAAAACGGATTTTATCTGCGCCTCATTAGCCATTTTAAGATATTTATCACAAATATCCGCAGGCAGCGCGTACATATTACTCCACACAGAAGGGTTGATTGAATAACTCATAAAAACGACACTTTTCCTTTTACATAACTATACAGGTACAATTATACAGCAAAATTTATGAAAATGGAATGTTTTTTTAAATTTCTAATTATAAAGTGAAAACATACAACCTGTTGTGGAATAAGAGAGTAACAAGTACAATTCATTTGGCAAAATGTAAAAAAGAAGTTGTAATAAAAAAATTTTGTGTTAAAATATGAATACAAGGAGGTCTGATTATGGACACAACTGCAATTTTTAAAATAAGTTACGGATTATATGTTCTCACATCAAAAGAAGGGGATTTTGATAACGGATGTATTATCAACACCTTTGCTCAGCAGACAAGCAACCCTATGACTGTGAGTATCACCGTCAATAAAATGAACAAAACCTGCGAAATGATTCGGAATACAGGTGTATTCAATGTTTCGGTTATTTCTGAAAATGCACCGTTTTCGCTTTTTGAGCATTTCGGTTTTCATTCAGGCAGAGATTATAACAAATTTGCCGATTTCCCCAACAGTGACAGAGCAGCAAACGGAGTTTATTATATTCCCGGCTATACAAACGCATACTTTGGCTGTGAAGTGATTGAAACTGTGGATATGGGAAGCCACATTATGTTTATCGCCAAGCTTACAGAGGCAGAAAATCTTACTGATTTTGCAAGTATGACTTACGCTTATTACCATGAAAATGTAAAGCCGAAGCCACAGGCTGCAGAGAAAAAAGGTTATCGCTGTAAAATCTGCGGATATTTTTATGAGGGCGAAACCTTGCCTGAAGATTTTGTCTGCCCCCTTTGCAAACACGGTGCAGAAGATTTTGAAAAAGTATAATAAAAAACCGTAGATTCAAAACGAATCTACGGTTAATTTTTATCCTAACATATTAAGCACGCCTACAAAAATGCCGAGAACCATAAGCCCTGCCATAACCAATGCGACAATGCGAACGAAATTGTTGTTCATTATTCCACACCGACAAAGCCTTTCATATCAGCGCTGATTTTATCGGTAAGTGCCTGAGCGTCAGCTCTGTCTTTACCTACGGCTGTAACATAAATTTTGATTTTTGGCTCTGTTCCTGAAGGACGGATAACAGCACCGTTGCCGCCGGGGAGAGTGTAAGAAAGTACGTTTGATTTTGGAAGAGTGAGCTTTTCAACACTGCCGTCAACAAGTGAAGTTGCTTCGCTTGTGAGGTAGTCATAAACCTTCTCAACCTTCATACCTGCAATTTCCTTAGGCGGGTTTTCACGAAGAGATGACATAATTTTTTTCATTTTGTCCATACCCTCTGCGCCTGCAAAAGCAAAGTTGAGAAGAGAGTTCATATACATACCGTGCTCACGGTAAATATCTTCCATAACCTGATAAAGGTTTTTGCCTTCTTTTGCTTTGTAGTAAGCTGCCATTTCGCAGATGAGAGATGCACCGTTGACAGCGTCTTTATCACGGGCGTGAATACCTGTAAGATAGCCGTAGCTTTCTTCCATACCGAGAATATATCTGTCAACCTCGCCCTTTGTTTCAAGCTCGGTGATCAATTCACCGATATATTTGAAGCCTGTGAGAAGATCATAGATTTCACAGTTATATTCTTTTGCAACAGCTGTGATAAGGTTTGTTGTAACAATAGTTTTGATAATAGCGGGGTTTTCGGGAAGAGTGCCCTGCTCTTTTTTGCAAGAAAGAAGATATTTTGCAAGTAAAACGCCTACTTCATTACCTGTCATAAGCTTGTATTCGCCGCCGTCATTTACAGCGATGCCGACACGGTCGCAGTCGGGGTCAGTTGCAAGAAGCAGATCTCCGCCGATTTCGTTAGCCATTTTAATAGCTTCTTCAAAAGCCTGACGGATTTCAGGGTTGGGATAAGGGCAGGTGGGGAAGTTACCGTTCGGCAACTCCTGAGATTTAACAACGTTAACGTCTTTGAGACCCATTCTTTTAAGAACCTCGCGGACAGGCTTGTTACCTGTGCCGTGAAGGGGGGCGTAGATAATTTTAAGATCACTGTTTTTAGTGATGTCAGGGTTAATGCATTCGTCAAGAACCGCCTTGTAGAAATCTTCATATACTTCCTGACCGATATATTCGATCATTCCGCTTTCAACGGCTTTGTCAAAAGCAAGAGTCTTAACGCCTGAGAACATATCAACCTTCTGCATATATTCATAGGTTTTTGCGGCGCCTTCATCTGTCATCTGATAGCCTAATTTATCGTAGCACTTATAACCGTTATACTGAGCAGGGTTATGACTTGCTGTGATAACGATACCTGAAGAGCAGCTGAGTCTGCGAACAGCAAATGAAAGCATAGGTGTGGGTACAAGTTCGGGGTAGAACCATACCTTGATGCCGTTGCCTGCAAGAACCTCTGCTGCACTTTTAGCAAAAACATCGGAGTTGATTCTTGAATCGTGAGCGATGGCAATTGACGGGTTTTCAAATGCTTCGTTAAGATAATCTGCAAGACCCTGTGTTGCCTGATTAACGGTGAAAACGTTCATTCTGTTTGTGCCTGCGCCGAGAACGCCGCGAAGACCGCCTGTGCCGAATTCAAGGTTTTTGTAAAAACGGTCAAGGATTTCATCGTCCTTGCCCTCTATAGCCTTAAGCTCTTCGTAAACCTCGGGCACGTCCTTTGATTTTTCAAGCCATAATGTGTAAAGCTCATTAATGTTGTTCATAAAAAATCCTCCTTACTTTTTGCGTTTATGCTCAGGCTTGTTCAAAGCCTTTTTTTCTTTATTATGATGGCTGAAAGCCGAGTAAAACATACCGATCAATGCACCTGCACCGCAGAGAATCAAATCAACCATTGTGTCCACAAGACCGGCTTCGCTGTTAAATACTGTGCGCTGAAGGTTAAGACCGTAAAGTCTGTCCATAGTGAATTCGTAAAACTCCCAGCCCACAGAAATTGTTACCGAGAAAGCCAGGGCGAAAAGTGATGCCAATGCGGGGCTGATGCGTTTATCAACAGGCTGTTTTGACTGAATGATAACTGCAAACTCGTAACCGCCGACAGCGGCAATGAAGCCTGCAAAGAAATGCTCAGGTACATCAATATATTCAAATGTGGTGAATTTATTCACCGTTGTACCTACAACTGAGCCGAAAGCTATGAAGCAGTTGAGGTAGGTAAAAAGATGATACGGCACTTTAGTGATAAAGCTTTTGCCGCCGAGAAGCTGGAATAAATCCCACAAATGAGTGAAAATTATGGCGAACATTGCCTGTAAAAATTCAACCGTATAGCCCTGAAAGAAAAGAACGGTGCCCCATATAAAAAGCGCTGCTCTGCAAATCCACCAGGTTATCTGATGGCCTTTGGGTATAACGGGAATGGAGTTTAATTTTTTCAATCCTGTAACCACCTTAAACAATACTTACCTATTATAGCAACACATAATAAATATACATTCTTTTTGAATAAAAATCAATAACTGTTTTCAAATAATGTGATATTTTTATTATTTTTGAAAATGAAATAAAAAATATGTTGCAAAAAACATAATTATGCCTTATAATATCCCTACTAATGCAATTATTTAGGAGGATTTTACTATGGACGAAAACAAAGTAGTTGATACTGCTTCTGCAGAAGCAGGCAACAAAAAAGATCTTAAAGCTACTATCATCGGTTGTGTTGCGGCTATTCTTTGTGTTGCTATTTTAATGGTAACCTTCACACAGTGCGTAACAAAGCTTACAGAAAACAATCTTGCAGTTGCTGAAATCAAAGGCTCATCAAACGGCGGTTCTGTTTCAGTTGACACAAACAACGGCGGCTCTGCTTCAGTTGATACTGATGCTCCTGCTGTTGACAACTCAACACCTACAGACACTCCCGCAGCTGACGATTCAACTCCCACAGATGATCCTGCAGCAGATGTTCCTTCAGCAGACGCTCCTGCAGATCAGGGCTCAAAAATGCCCTCAACAAAGGCTGAAATCATCAGCTATTTCAACACAGCATCAAACAAAGTTAAAACAAACGCTAAGTCTGTAACAAAGACTAAGGAAGAAAACTATCAGGCTAAGCCTATCGATCTCGGTTCTCTCGGTGCATTCCAGGGTCCTGTTAACAATCTTATAAACGATAATATGGGTGTTAACGAAGAGCAGTCAGGCAGAACAGGCACAACAGCTGCTGACAAAAATGCTATCTACCCTGTTGAAAACGAAGCTTGGTCAAGTAAGCTTACAGAAGCTGACGTTAAATCAGCTACATGCACAGAAAAAGACGGTGTTTACACAATCACACTTGCTCTTGTAAATGACCCCCTTGCAAAAACATATTCGCACGGTTCAGGCCATCACGGTAAAGCTTTCTCAATCGTTATGCCTCAGACCATCAAAGATAATGCAGGTCCTGCATCAAGCCTTCTCGGCAGCCTTAAAGTAGGTTACGAAAACGGTAAGATCGTTGTTAACGTTGATGCTGCAACAGGCAATATTATCAACGCTACATATGATTATGTATGGCTTCTCAATATCGATATGTTCGGTGGCATCACTGCTCATTTCGGTCTTAAAACAGAGTATACAATGAAATGGTAATTTAAAAAGAAGGTTTTAAAAATGAAAAAAGAAGTTTTAGTTGAAACATCTGCAAGACATGTTCATGTTTCTCAGGCAGATTTAGAAACACTTTTCGGCGCAGGCTATGAATTGACTCATAAAAAGGACTTGTCACAGCCCGGTCAGTTCGCTTGTGAAGAAAGAGTTCAGGTTATCGGCTCAAAGGGTTCATTCCCTGCAGTTTCAATTCTCGGTCCTGTTCGTCCCGACACACAGGTTGAGCTTTCAGCAAGTGACGCACGTTCAATCGGCGTTGCAGCTCCCTGCCGTGAAAGCGGTGACATCGCAGGTTCAGGTGCTTGCAAGCTTGTAGGCCCTGCAGGTGAGGTTGAGCTTGAAGCCGGCGTTATCGTAGCAAAACGCCACATTCACGCAACACCCGCTGACGCTGAAAAATACGGCGTTGAAGACAAGCAGATCGTATCTGTTAAAGTTGAATCAGACGGCAGAACACTCACATTCGGTGATGTTGTTGTCAGAGTAAGCCCTTCATATGCTCTTGCAATGCACATTGATACAGACGAGTCAAACGCTGCATTTGCTGCCCCCGGCATGATGGGTGAAATCATCGCTGACTGATAATTTTAAAGGCACAGAAGTTATTCTTCCGTGCCTTTGCTTTTTTTAATATAATTAAACCGTTGTAGGAATCACTGTTCTTACAACGGTTATTTTTTTAAAAATTTATTATTCCCAGATGTTCAAGCAGAATTTTTGTGCCCATAAGAATCAGAACAATACCGCCTGCAAGTTCAGCCTTTGATTTATATTTGGCGCCGAAAACATTGCCGATTTTAACCCCAGCGCAAGATAGGGCAAAAGTAATAACACCGATAAAGCTGACGGAATAAACGATGTTGACTTTGAGAAATGCCAACGTAATGCCCACCGCAAGAGCATCGATACTTGTTGCAACGGCGAGGGGAAGCATTGTTTTTGGTGAAAGAGAGTCGTTGAGACTTTCAGCTTTTGAACGGGATTCTCTTATCATATTTGCTCCGATGAGACCAAGAAGCGCAAAAGCTATCCAGTGGTCAATGCTTGTGATAAGGCTTTCAAACTGTTTGCCGAGAAAATAACCTATCAAAGGCATCAACGCCTGAAAACCGCCGAAATAAATACCGGTGATAACTGCGTGCTTCGGTTTCATTTTATAAAGAGAAAGACCTTTGCATACAGCAACCGCAAACGCGTCCATAGAAAGGCCGACAGCAATAACAAAAATTTCTGTAACAGACAAATTAAAAACCACCTTTGAATTAATGCAGTAAATGGTATCACAAAAAAATCGATATGTCAATTTTATAAAAGAGTTTTCATACCGGACAGTTTGCTGCAAATGATACATAAATATTGAAGTGTCTGATTTTTCGTGATATAATTCACAAAAGAGGTAATTTTTATGAGCGGTATAAATTCTGAACATAAAAATAAAATACAGGCGGAAGTTTTTCATAATATCGGAATACTTGCGCACGTTGACTCCGGCAAAACAACACTTACCGAGCAGCTTCTGTTTCTTATGGGGGCTATCCGCAATGCAGGAAGTGTAGATGCAGGCACAACGGCAACTGACAGCCTTTCTGTTGAAAAGCAGAGGGGTATTTCCGTGCGCACTGCAACGGCCTCAGCCTGTTGGAATGGTGTTAATATAAACATAATTGATACCCCGGGCCATATTGACTTTGCAGGTGAGGTTGAGCGCGCTGTTTCTGCACTTGATTATGCAGTGGTGATTGTTTCTGCAGTTGAGGGTGTGAGAGCTCACACAGAAAATATTCTTAAAACTCTTGATTCGGCAAACCTGCCATATGCGGTTTTTGTAAATAAAATTGACAGAAACGGGTCGGACACCCATCGCGTTATAAAAGAACTGCGTAAAATTTCACCCCGTGCCCATCTTGTTCTTTCACAGCTTGAAAATGAAGGAAGTGAAAATGCATCTGTCAGAGAGCCCGATGAAGAAAACTTCCGTCTTAATGCAACGCAGATTCTCGCAGATATTTGCGAAGAGGCAGAGGAAACTTTTTTGAACGACGAGCTTCTTACTTTTGAAAGAGCGCAGGAGCTTGTGCATCAGCAAACAGCTTTATGCACACTGACACCTGTTGTATTCGGCAGTGCAAAATATGCCGTAGGTGTCAGAGAGCTTGCTGATATGCTTGTTAAATATATGCCTGATTCAACCCGCAGATGCACTGAAGAGCTTTGCGGCATCGTGTTTAAAATTGAACACGATAAATCTCACGGAAAAATTTCTCACATCAGGCTTTTCGGCGGTGAGATTTCAAACCGTGACGAGGTTGAATTATTTACACCCGAAAAAAAGATAACGGTTGAGTCAGATGCTGTTGAAATTGAACAGAAGCCGCCGAAGAAAGAAAAGGTTTCTCAGATCAAAAAATTCTGCGGTTCAAGAAGCACAGACGTGGGTATTATAAAAAGCGGCGATGTAGCGGCGGTCTGCGGTCTGCCGTCAGCAAAAACAGGCCAGTTTATCGGCTCGGTTATTCAGGGTGAAGCGGCGTCTTTGGTAAATCCGTTTTTGCGGGTGAGGGTAACGCCGTCTGACGGTGACGCTGATAAATTGCCGTCGCTTGCGGCTGCCCTGGGTGAGCTTTCTGATGAAGAGCCGTATATTGATGCCCGTTGGGAAAACGGACAAAAAGAAATTACGATAAGCACAACGGGAAAAATTCAGCTTGAGGTTATGGATAATATTCTTCGAGAGCGTTACGGGCTTTCGGCAGAATTTTCTCCCCCGACAGTTATCTATAAAGAAACACCTTCAGCTAAAGGCTTTGCAAAGGCAAGGTACACAATGCCAAAGCCTTGCTGGGCTGTGGTGGAATTCCTTTTTGAGCCTATGCCCCGCGGATACGGCGTTTCTTACCACGGAAGACTGCCGTCAAATCAGTGCTTTTACAGATATCAGTCACATATAAGAACTTCATTTAATTCCTGCCTTGAACAAGGTCTTTACGGTTGGGAAGTAACTGATTTCAAATGCACTCTCGTAGGCGGTGAGCATCATACAATACATACCCATCCGTTAGATTTCTTTGTATGCACACCTATGGCTTTTATGAACGGACTTTCACAAATCGGAACAACGATACTGGAACCCCTTCTAAAAATAAGGGTAACTGCACCGGAAGACCTTTCGGGAAAGATTTTTTCTGAAATTATAAAAATGGGCGGTGAATATGATACACCTGTCATCCGCGCCGGCAATGTGAGTATGGAGGCAATAGTGCCTGTTGCAACGTCAATGAATTTTCCTGAAAGACTTGCAACCTTGTCTTCAGGCAAAGCTGTGCTGACACAGTCTTTTTATGGTTACCGTGAATGCAAAGATAACGTTGAGCATATCAACCCGAGACGGGGGGTTAATCCTCTTGACCGCTCAAAATGGATTCTTTGGGCAAGGGGAGCATATCAGTCTGATGCTACGTAACAGAAAAAGCTGTCTGACAAAAATCAGGCAGCTTTTAAAATTTCAATACTTTCAAAATAATCAAAAAATTGACATTAATAAACTTCTTTTTGATTGCAACAATAATAATGCAAACGCAAATTGTTGCGAAGGAGTGAAACACAATGGCATCATCAAACAAAATTGCAGTACCTGAAGCAAAGGCTGCGCTTGAACGCTTTAAGATGGAAGCTGCTGCAGAAGTAGGCGTAAACCTTAAGCAGGGCTACAACGGTGACCTTACCTCAAAGCAGGCAGGTTCTGTTGGCGGTCAGATGGTTAAGAAAATGATCGAGTCTTACGAAAACAGCTTGAAATAACCTTATAAATCAAAAGAGCTTGTCATTGGACAAGCTCTTTGCTTTAGTTTTTCTTTTTATACTTTTTAAATAAAATTGATATAACGAAGCATATAACAGCCGGCAGAAGACTAGTCAGTGCATCGGCCATAATATAGACATACAACGGTGCTGAGAAAAACATATTATAACTCAGGCTGTCTGCAACAGTGACGACAATAAAAGCGACAGTGAAAATACAGCCGATGACAAAGAAAACAATTGAAACGATTTTCCTTTTTTTATTCATAATTTACCTCAGATGCTGAAGCTTTCAGGCAACAGCTTTTCGATGGTACAGGCTTTTGTGGCTTTACCGTTATAAAGAATTATCATAAAATCTTTGTCGCAGAATTCAGCCATAACCTGACGGCAGACTCCGCAAGGCGGGCAGAAAGAAGCGATTTCACCGTTTTTACCGCCCACGACGGCAATTGCAGTGAATTCTTTTTCTCCTTCGCTGACAGCTTTGAAAAATGCAGTTCTTTCTGCGCAGACAGTGGGGGAATATGATGCGTTTTCGATATTGCAGCCGGTGTATACCTTTCCGCTTTTTGTAAGCAAAGCAGCGCCTACTTTAAAATCTGAATAGGGTGAATAAGATTTTTTCATAGCCTCAACGGCTTTTTCAATAAGAATTTTTGAATTCATCATATAATCACCTCGTAAAAAGAGTATATCACCATTTCATTGACTTTGTAAAGCGTATTTGATAAACTTAAACCGTCGGGAGGAATACATATGAACGAAACAATAAAAAATATTTTAAAAAGACAGACTATAAGAGCCTACAAACCTGAACAGATTACAGACGAAGAGCTTGAAATTCTTTCACAGGCAGCGGTCAAAGCCCCCAGCGGAAGAAACGGACAGCCATGCCATCTGAGATTTATTCAGAATCACGATTATCTTGAAGGGCTCAATAAAGATTTTAAAGATGTTGTAGGTTGGGACACTCCTGCATACACACGCTGGGACGTTAACCCCGTTTATCAGACAGCGCCTACTCTCGCAATTATTTTTGCAGAAAACGAAAGCTATATGGATTCAGGTATAATGTGTGAAAACATTGTTATTGCCGCAGAAAGTCTCGGCTTGGGCACCTGCATTATAGCAAGTATCGGTGCGCTTTTTAATGATGAAAAATCACTTAAATGGAAACATCTTTTTGATATCCCCGAAAATTACAAATTCCAGATCGCAATAGCAATCGGCTACCCTGATGAAAAGCCTGAACAGAAACCCAGATTTGATGACAGAGTGAAAGTAATAAGATAAAATGAAAAAAGCAGTTATTGTTCCCGATTCGTTCAAGGGCACTCTTTCTTCAGAACGGATCTGCGAAATATTTGAAGAAAAAATTAATATTATTCACCCCGGATGCGAAGTGGTAAAAATTCCTGTTGCAGACGGTGGGGAAGGCAGTGCAGATTGCTTTCTTAACGCTGTGGGCGGTGAAAAGATTTTTGCTCAGGTAAGCGGACCTTACGGGGAAAAAACCGATGCTTTTTATGCTGTTATTGACGGCGATACCGCAGTTATTGAAATGGCGGTATGTGCAGGCCTGCCTCTTGTAGAAAACAGAAAAGATCCCTCTCTTACAACAACCTTCGGTGTGGGTGAGCTGATGCTTGATGCCGCAAAAAGAGGCTGCAAAAAAATAATAATGTGTCTCGGCGGTTCCTGCACAAATGATATGGGCGCAGGCGCAGCAGCTGCAACGGGTGTCAGGTTTTATACCGCTGACGGCGAAAGATTTGTTCCTGTGGGAGGAACGCTGAAAGATATTGCAAAAATCGATCTTTCAGGAAAATCAGATCTTTTAAACGGAATTGAAATAACAGCTATGTGCGATATTGATAATCTGCTTTTTGGCAAAAGCGGTGCCGCATTTGTTTTTGCTGCTCAGAAAGGGGCAGATGCTGCTTTGATAAAAGCTCTTGATGACGGACTTCGCCACGGAGCAGATATTGTAAAAAAAGATACGGGTATTGATGTTTCGGAAATTCCCGGCTCAGGTGCCGCAGGAGGAATGGGAGCGGGAATGGTTGCTTTTTTTGAAGCAACTCTCAGGTCTGGTATAGACACTGTGCTTGACACCGTTGATTTTGAAAGCAGAATTGATAAGGCAGATGTTATTTTTACAGGCGAAGGCAAGCTTGACAGTCAGTCTCTCAGAGGCAAAGTGGTGTCAGGCGTTGCAAAAAGAGCGAAGAAAAAGTCAGTTCCCGTAATTGCCGTAGTGGGCGGATATGAAGCAGAGCTTGCTGAAATTTATGATATGGGAATAAAGGCCGTTTTTGCAACGAATCCCATGCCTGAAGATTTTGAAAAAGTACGTTGCAAAAGCGAAACAAATCTCGGCAAAACAATAGAAAACATTCTTCGGATTTTATAGTTTAATTTTCAGTTGAAAAAATACGGTCAGTGTGGTAAACTGAACATATCATCGGTATATGTCGTATATTTAATGAGGTGGTAAAATGGATTTCAAATACAGAATTTCTGTTATTATTCCGATTTATAACGTTGAAGAATATCTTGAAGCTTGCCTTGAATCATTGGTTAAGCAGTCAATTGATAAAAAAGATCTTGAGGTTTTGCTTATCAATGACGGCTCACCCGACAACAGTGAAGCTATCTGTAAAAAATTCTGCGAGAAGTATGATTTCTTCAAATATTATTCCAAAGAAAACGAGGGTCTTTCAAGAACCCGTAACTTTGGTATTCAGCACGCACAGGGTAAGTATTTTGTTTTTCTTGACCCTGATGACGAGCTTACAGAAAAATCATTGAAAAATCTTGCTGACTTTTTTGATAAGCATGAAAACGAAGTTGATATCGTAACTTATAAAATCGTTCCTGTTTATAACGGCAAACAGAGCGAGGGTATTCATTTCAGATATAAATATCTTCAGCACGAGGGTGTTTATGATCTTACACGCCCCGAGAATGTTTATGTTACACAGACCAATGTTAATATCTGTGTTAAAAACAAAGGCGAAAACAATATTCTTTTTGATACCACCGAAAACTTCCGCCATGAAGATCAGAAATATAACATTGATATCGTAAGAGAAAAAATGAAGATCGGTTACTGCACCGGTGCTAAATATCTTTACACCAAAAACCCCGGCAGTATCACCAACACCATTTTTTATGCATACTACATTTTTGAAACAACAATGGCTTTCTGGGAAAATCTTTTCAACTCCTTCGACGGCGGTGTTCCCCAGTATTTCCAGGCAATGTATGTAAACGACATCAACTGGAAAACACGTTCAGATATTTTGCTTCCATACCATTATGAAGAGGATGAATTCAACAAAGCGGTTGAAAGAATCTGTGAGCTTCTCAGAAAGGTTGATGATTCGGTTATTACCCGTCATCCCAAGGTTGAACCTCCTCACAAGAGCTATATGCTTGACCTGAAATATAAAAACGATCTTCAGGTAGAGGCAGGCTGTGCAGGTGTATCGGTGCTCAGAGAAAACAAGCCTGTTTTCTTTGAAAATTCAGTTCCTCTTACCGTTTGCAGGTTTAAAGCTGACAATAATAAGGTTTATATTGATGCTTTCCTGCGTTCGCCTATACTTTCTTTTACAGATGACGTTAAAATGTATGCTCATCTTTCAGGTGAAAGCGAAGCGAAATCAATTCTTCTTGAAACTGAAAAATCAGCATGGGATTATTACCATGCAAAGATTAAAACAAACAAGTTTTTCAGAATCCGTTTTGACTGGGATTATAAAAAATATTCAGCAATTTATTTCTCTGTTGATGTGGGTGATGAAAGTATTCCAACAAGACTTGAGTTTATTATGAACGCTCCGTATGCAACTGATGTACCGAGAACTTCATTGTTCCGCTGCGGTTATGAATTTGTTCGTCAGACTAACGGATTTATTGCATTCAAAGCATCGGCAGCTGCAGAAAAAGCCGCAAAGAAGAGCTTTGCGAAAACTCTTATGCTCAGACGTCCACGTACCTTCGGCTGGAGATTTTTGTGCGCTGATAAAATTGACCCGAGCCGCAGAATCTGGCTTTATTATGACTGCAGAAATGTTTATAAAGACAACGGATATTATCAGTTCGTTCACGACTTTGATATGGATGACGGTGTAGAGCGATATTATGTTGTTAATGACGATATGGACAGAAAAGAGCTCTTTACCCGCAAGCAGAGAAAGAATATTATCAAATTCGGTTCAATCAAGCACAGAAGACTTTTTCTTTCAAGCGAAAAGGTTATCACAGCTTTTGCCGAGCATGAAAATATCAATCCGTTCCCTGCTTTTGTCTGGAAATATTACACCGATCTTTTCAAAGCTCAGGTTATATATCTTCAGCACGGTGTTCTTCACGCATTCCTTCCGTGGAAATATTCCAATGACCGTCTTAATGCTATTGATAAAGAGGTTATTTCCACTACATTTGAAGTCAAGAATATGACAGAAAACTACGGTTTCCGTGAGTGTGATCTTATTCCTGCAGGTATGCCCAGATACGACTTTATTGACATTGATGCTGCCAAGAGTGAAAAGAAAATTCTTTTTGCTCCCACGTGGAGAAAGTATCTTGTTGATAACGACAGAGGAAAGATTTCTGCCAACCCTGCAAAGTTTAAAAAGAGCGGTTTCTTTAAAGAAACTTACGATTTTCTTCATTCAAAAGAGCTTGAAGAAGTGCTTGAAAAGAATGACTGGTATCTTGATTTCAAGCTTCATCCGATTCTCGCTTCCTGCGCCGAACTCTACGAGCTTGATTCAAAGAGAATCCGCGTTGCAGACAAATCGGTTGATGAAAAGAGCTATAAAGTGTTTATCACCGACTTCTCATCATTCTGCTTCGACTTTGTTTATCTTAAAAAGACACTTATGTATTTTGTGCCTGATGATGAAATGTTCAAAGCAGGTATGAACGACTACCGTAAGCTTGACCTTCCGTTGGAGGAGGGCTTCGGACCTCTTGCTCATACAAGCGAAGAAGCTGTGAAATATCTTATCGACCTTGTTGAAAGAAACGGTGAGCCCGATAAGGTTTATGCAGAAAGAATGGACGGATTCTTCCTTCACGCAGACAAAAACTGCAGAAAACGAATCTACGACGCAATTAAATAAAACGAACCCGATGGAAATTAATCCATCGGGTTTTTCTTTGTTATCTGGCTTTAAAGCTTTCAATATCTCTCATCAGCTTTCTGCTGACAGTTTCTTTTAACTTAAGTGCCTGAAGAAGTATTTCTTCATCGTCACCCATTCTGCTGAAAAAACCGTCAGATTCCAGGGTGAAATTGCCGCTGTAATTGATATCGGCAAGTGCTTTTGTGATTGAGTCCCAGTCCATTTTGCCCATAAAAGGCATTGTGTGGCAGTCGTTGACAAAGTCATTATCGTGAACGTGGAGCGCCTTTACTCTGTCGCCCATTGTACGGACACAATATGCCGCATCTCTGTTGGTAACACCGCAATGACCAAGGTCAAGGCAGGCAACAAGATATTCACTGCCGATCATATCAATGTATTCGTTGAATTCTTCGGGATCGGCGCATACGCTGTCAATAATATGACCGTTATTGTGGTCACGGTGGAACATATTTTCACAAGCCATTTTTACACCGTGTTTTTCGCAGTAGGGCAAAAGGTCTGAGTAAAATTTAAAATTCAGCTCTTTGAGAAACTTTTTGTTTGAATAGTATTCTCTGAACTGCAGCGGGTGAACAACAAGAATGTCAACACCGAGAATTTCACAGCATTCAAGAGCCTTGACGGTAACGTCAAAAGTGTTTTTGATGTTAGCTTCTTCTCCGTCTTTCATTGAAAGATTGAAGGGCGCATGGGCCTGAGTAAAGGGGATATCAAGCTCGTCTGCAAGCTTTCGCATTCCTTTGGCTCTTGCGATGTAGTCTCCTTGATAATAACCGGCATCATCCCAGTAATCAAGGTCGGCATCAATAGAATCAAACCCGGCTTTTTTAATAAGTTCAATGGCTTTAAGGTCGCCGAGAAGCGAACCGATTCTGCCTGTGCTTGTGGCCAATAACATAAAATCACCCTTAATCTTTATTTGTTGTGTACCAGTTTAAATATTCACCGCTGAGAACAGCGTTTGCACATCGCATTCCGTCAACTGCAGATGAAACGATTCCGCCTGCATAGCCTGCTCCTTCACCGCAGGGGTAAAGTCCGCGAAGGCTTACGCTCTGATAAAATTCGTCACGGTTTATTCTCACAGGTGATGATGATCGTGTTTCAGGTGCGGTGAGAACAGCATCAGGCATATCGAAGCCCCTGAGCATCGTTCCCATTTTAACAAGGGCATCTGCCATAATGTCTGTAACCTTTTTCGGAAGAACTGTTCTTATATCGCCAAGCTTTACCCCTGTGGGGCAGGTTGGCTCGATGTTACCTAAAGAAACAGATTTCTGATTTTTCAAAAAGTCGCCTACAAGCTGGGCGGGGGCAGAATAATTCTCCCCGCCTTCAATAAAGGCTTTGTGCTCAATTTTCTGCTGAAGATCAAAACCTGCTAACGGATGCTCGTTGCCGAAATCCTCAGGCTCAACACCAACAAGAACGGCACAGTTTGAGTTTCTGCCGTCACGGGCGTGATAGCTCATTCCGTTAACAACAACGCTTTTTTCTTCGCTGGCTGCCGCAACAACTGTACCGCCGGGGCACATACAAAATGTATAAGCTCCTCTGCCACCCTGAGGGTGACACGCCATTTTATAGCTTGCGGCACCAAGAGCAGGATGCCCTGCAAAGTTGCCGTATTGAGCTTTATCTATAAATTCTCTTGTGTGCTCAATTCTTGCGCCTACAGAAAAAGGCTTCTGCATCATAGTGATTCCGTGAGAATAAAGCATTTCAACGGTATCTCGTGCAGAGTGTCCGATTGCTGCAATAAGTGCATCGGTTTCAAGGTCAATGGTTTCGCCTTTTGGGTTAATATAACTTACGCCGTGTATTACACCGTTGACTGCGATGATATCAGTCATCTTACAGCCGAAGCGGACTTCACCGCCCAGAGAAATAATTTCTTCTCTTAAATTTTTTACTATTTTGCAAAGCTTGTCTGTGCCGATATGCGGTAACCACGAATAAAGGATATCTTCATCAGCCCCGAACTTTACAAAGTCAAGAAAAACCTGACGGCAAAGGGGGTCTTTGATACCTGTTGTAAGCTTGCCGTCTGAAAATGTACCTGCACCGCCTTCGCCGAACTGAACGTTTGACTCGGTGTTGAGCTTTTTATTGTTCCAGAATGAGTTGATGTCTTTTGTTCTTGTTTCAACATCCTGCCCTCTTTCAAGAACAATGGGGCGAAGCCCTGCACGTGCGAGTGTAAGCGCGGCAAACATACCCCCGGGGCCAAAACCGGCAACAACGGGGCGAAGATTGCTTTGCCTTTTGTTTTCAGGAACAGTATAAACAAAAGGCTGGATTTTGTTAGCCTTTTTGCATTTTGATAAAATTTTGTCCTCATTGCCGTCAACGGTAACATCAACACTGTAAACAAAAAGCAGATTATCCTTTTTTCTTGAATCAAGGCTCTTTTTGGCAATTGCAAAGCTTTTGATTTTTGAAACGGGAATTTTTAAGTTTTCTGCCGTTTTGCGAAGAATGTCATCGTTTGTGGCTTCAAGAGGAACTTTAATTTCGTTAACTCTGATCATACTTTTAATTAAACATTGAATCTGAAAAGAACAATGTCGCCGTCTTTCATAACGTATTCTTTACCTTCACTGCGGACAAGGCCTTTTTCTTTAGCTGCAGCCATTGAACCGCAGGCAATAAGGTCGTCAAAAGAGATAACCTCTGCGCGGATAAATCCTCTTTCAAAGTCAGAGTGAATTTTACCTGCCGCCTGAGGTGCTTTTGTGCCGTTGGTGATGGTCCAGGCTCTTACTTCAGGAGTACCTGCTGTGAGGTAAGAAATAAGGCCGAGAAGAGCATAGCTTCTCTGAATAAGCAAATCAAGACCGCCCTGCTCAACACCAAGCTCAGCTAAAAACATCTCTTTTTCTTCTTTGCTCAAAGGTGCAATTTCTGCTTCAAGCTCAGCGCAGATGGGGAGTACCTGAGCGCCCTCGTTAGCTGCGATTTCGCTTACCTTCTGATAACCGACGTTTGTGTCAATGCCGTTTGCAAAGTCATCTTCGCTCATATTACAAGCGTAAATAACGGGCTTTGATGTGAGAAGTGCAATTGAATCAAGAACTTCTTTTTCATCGTCGTCGCATTCAACATTTCTTGCAGGAACTTCGTTCATAAGCTCTTCTTTAAGACGCTTCAAAAATTCAACCTCTTTTGCAAGGCTCTTGTCACCCTTCATAGCTTTTGTGCTTCTGTCAAGGCGGCGTTCAACCATTTCAACGTCAGAGAAAATAAGCTCAAGGTTGATGGTTTCAATATCTCTTGCAGGGTCAATGCTGCCGTCAACGTGAATAATATCATCATTTTCAAAGCAACGTACAACGTGAATAATTGCGTCAACTTCACGGATGTGAGAAAGAAACTTGTTGCCGAGACCTTCGCCCTTTGATGCGCCCTTAACAAGACCTGCAATGTCAACAAACTCTATAACTGCAGGGGTTGTTTTTGCGGGGTTATACATCTCGGTGAGCTTATCGAGTCTTGCATCGGGAACAGATACAACGCCTACATTCGGCTCAATTGTGCAGAAAGCATAGTTAGCAGATTGCGCACCTGCGTTTGTAATAGCATTAAAAAGTGTGCTTTTGCCTACATTGGGTAAGCCTACAATACCTAATTTCATAAATTAAGACATCCTTTTCCAATTTAATGGTATAAGTATATCACAATTCGCTGAAATTTCAACAGATAAACATTGAAATTTACTTCTGCACAAGTTAAAATACAAATGAAAGGGGAATCGTTATGGTTAAATACGCAGTTATAGGCACAGGTTGGATTGCCAAATCTTTTGTGGAGGGGACAAAGCTTGTTGACGGGTTGGATTTTTCAGCCGTATATTCAAGAAGCAAAGAAAAGGGTGAACAGTTTGCAAAGCCTTTTGGCGGTGCAGAGATTTTTGACGATATAAATGACCTTGCCCAAAGCGATGTTGACGCTGTTTATATTGCAAGCCCCAATTCACTTCATTATTCACAAAGCAAACAGATGCTTCAAAACGGAAAGCACGTTATCTGCGAAAAGCCCATAACCGTTGAGCCTGAGGAATTCGAGGAGTTAAGAGCACTGGCAGAGAGTAAAAACCTTGTGTATATGGAAGCGATAATGTATATGCACCTGCCTGCAAGAAAGGTGCTTAAAGGTGCACTGAAAAATCTTGGTGAAATCACAACGGCACACTTTGATTTTTCTCAGCTTTCGTCAAAATATCCTGCCCTTGAAAGAGGGGAGTTGCCAAATATTTTTAACCCCAAGTTTGCAACGGGCTGCCTTATGGATTTAGGGATTTATTGCATTTATCCTGCCCTTGATTTGTTTGGCGAACCGAAAAAAATCACTTCAACGGCAGGCTTTCTCTCAACAGGGGCAGACGGCTACGGCACAACCGTTTTTGATTATGACAACAGGCAGGTGACTCTCACTTTTTCAAAGGTCGGTCAGAGCAGATTCGGTTCGCAGATTTTCGGCGATAACGGAACTCTTGCAACTCCGTCAATTTCAAAGCTTACGTATATAAGTTATTTTGATAATGACGGCAATGAAACAATTCTTACCGAAGACACCGAGAAGCACGTGCTTATGTCTTATGAAGCCCGAAGCTTTTATAATTACATCATAGACCCCGAAGCAAAAAACGAGCTTGAAAAAATAAATGACCTCACCCTCGCCGTGAGCAAAACTATGAAAACAATAAGAGAAAAAACAGGAATTAAATTCGGATAAATCAAAAAACGCTCTCATAATGAGGGCGTTTTTTATATCATCACCAATCAAGAGAAAGGTAATACGGACCTTCGGGGAAAGAGTCTATAGCATAGGCGGCTATATATCTGACCTGTCGGGTGCTGTCATTATAAGCAAAAATTAAAAACCAATAATGAGCATCATCCCAATCTTCAGGTTCTTGAGTGTCTGCATAATAATTGAGTACCCAGTTACCTCTTTTTTCTGTGTGTTTAACAGAAGCGGAGATTTCTTTCTTCGCGAGATCATATTCTTTTTCAGGTAAAATCCATTCTGCAATCAAATCAAAGTCAGGGTCGAGTACATATGTATGTTTATAGTAATATTTTGTTGTCAGAGGGATACCTTTGTCAGAATATCTGTCAGGGTTTTTTATTGCCGATTGCGGAACCTCATCAGGGAATACTGCATCAATTTCTGCACCGTAATCTTCATCAATCCAAGAGTCGATAACGAGATAATCATCAATATCGTATGTAAGAGACTGATTAAAAAACAATGAAAAAAGACATAAGATAAATGAGCAAAAACCGAGGGGAATCATAAGCAAGGATAAAAATGAAGAAGCCAACGCTTTTAATTTTTGTTTTCTCTTCTCAGGTTGTTTTTTTCTGTTAAGCAAAGTAATTGTCAGAGCCAGTATAAACATAAGGCTTAATGTGATTGCAGAAGGCCATGAGAATAACAAGAAGTTTTCAAAGTCAAGCTGTATAAAACTAAATTTACATAATATCACAAATACAACCATTGCACACAGGGAAATAACCATTCCCAAAACACCGAAACCCAAGCATAATTTTCTGATTGCTTCTGAAGAGGTCTTCGGTTTCAAATCTTCTTTAGGAACAGAAGTTTCTTTTACTGTTTCTGAGAGAGAATTGCATATTGTTTCAAGGCTTATTTCTTCACTAAAGGAAATACATTTTAGCTTTTCTACAACTTGAGTGTTGTGGAGAATATTTTGTTCCGTTTGCTGAATGAATGCTTCAACAATATCTTTTGCAGTTTCCTCGTTTTCTATAATACTTTTGATATCTGCAATGGAAAATCCGGCTTTGCGAAGAAGGGCAACATTGTTGAGACGCTTAACATCATCGTCAGAAAAATCAATGTTTTTTCTTCCGCTGTAGGATTCCTCTATATTTGGTTTAACCAAACCCTCATCAATGTAAAGCCTTATTGCCCGGTCGGTAAGCTCTGTTTTTTCAATAACTTCTTTGATTTTCAAAGCAAAACACCTTCTTTCACCACTATAATAATATTTCACCCAAGGTGAATGTCAACAGAAAAGCTTAAAAATTATAAAAATCCTGTAAAGATTGTTGACAAGAGTATAATAATGTGATATTCCAACTGTAACATCAGTGATAAAGAACTAATCAGGAAGTATTTTGATTCATACATGAGTTACTGCTCTTTCAGCGGAGATAATGGAAAATTCGTTCAGTTTGTTTTTAAGGACGGCTCCGATCTTGCAGCGTATATTCCTGAAAAAGAATTATAAAAACTACAGGCAGAAGAGTTTTAACTTTTCTGTCTTTTTTTATATCCGAAAATATCTGTAATATTCAAATTTTATTCATAAAGCCCTTGACAATTTGCATAAAAAAGTGTTAAAGTGTACTATAAGTATAAAAGCATAAATGGGGCAAGTGCGCCCTTTGTGACGAGTGCATAATTATTTTACACAATAAAGAACACTTTCACCAAAAGTTTTAAGCAAAACAGAAATTTAGGCAAAGAGGGTAGCTTATGGAACAGAAAAAATCCAACGGAACAGGCAGACTCAGACCGATTGAGCTTTCTTTCCAGCCGGTGTTTGACATACATCTTAATATGGCAATAGATTATGAGATTTCCATGAGAATCAACGATAAGTCAGTCGGCGTTATTTTGCCGGAGCTCTTCATCCCCATTGCCGAAAAGTCCAGTCAGATCTGTCAGCTCGGCTTGTGGGCAATTGAAGAGTGCTGCGATGTTATCAAACGCTGCGAAGCCAGAGAGGCTGACGTGAATTCATTTATAGTATGGATTTCGGTTAAGCATATCTGCAAAAAGAACTTCGCGACTCAGGTAATGAAAATTCTTGATAAACACGCTGTTAAACCCGACAGATTCTGTTTTAACATCACCCAGAGCATTCTTGAGGCAGACAAAGAGCAGATTCTTGCAAATATCAGAGAATTGCGGGAATTGGGCTTCAAGGTTTCAATTGACGATTTAGGTCTTGAGTATACATCATTAAGTAACCTTACTCATTACGATGTTGACTACATCGGTATCCACGCTTCGCTTATAGAAGACATTCTTGAAAGTGAACGTACACAGAATATGATTCAGGGCCTTATTGATTTTGCTAAAAAGATTGAGGTTGAGACAAGGGTTGACGGTATCGACTCAGCTGAAAAAGCAGAGCTTCTTAAAAAGATGGGCGTTGACCAGCTCAAGGGTCCGTTTTACGGTAAACCCGGAAACGAGAAAACAATCGTGTAAGAAAGGAGCGGGTTGCATTGGCAAAGAAAAATAAAAAAGATGCACAGCCGGTATCTGCCGCAAATGACAAAATGGGCAAGTATTCGGTTAAAACAAGCTCCAAAAAACTCAATAAGAGAGAGGCACTTATAAGAATACTTACTATTATACTCATTATATTGTTGCTTTTCCTCTTTGGCTTGTTTGCTTGCACCAGTTATATAAGCAACGGCAGCTTTACTGTTTCAACAAACGCTGATGCCTTTAACGCAGGTATCGCCATCAGTGAAGAGCCTGACTTTAAAAACCCTGCCAGAATTCTTGAAGGCAGTGATTTTCAAAATATGAGAGAGGGTACATATCCTCTTCTTCCGGAAGATATAAACGATTATGACGGTTCTCATAATTTCCTTACCGAAGACGGAATGTATTACTTTACATATTCATTCTACGTTAAAAATACCGGCACCGAAAAGGCCGGCTACACCGCAAAGCTTAACGTTGAAAGTGTTACACAGGGCGCTGATGAAGCTGTCCGTGTAATGGTAACTCACAACGATAAAACACAGGTGTATGCAAAACCGGCTCTCGGAAGCACCAGTGTACTTGAACAGTACGCTGACAAAAATTTCGTTAGTAACATGCAGGTTGCAAGCTTTACTAACGATGATTTCGAAGCAGGAGCTGTTGATAGATTTACAGTGGCTATCTGGTTCGAAGGTGACGATCCTGAATGTGTTGACGATATTCTTGAGGGAGAGATCAAGTTCTCAATGGATTTAAATCTTATTGAAACACTTGATGACAGCGGCGAGGCTGCGTAGGAGGAGTGAAAAGGAGCAACCTTTGACTAACCCTGGGCAAACACTTTTCCTTGATTCCGATTCGAAGAATTTCAACACATTGGATATAAATTAAACGAATGATTTGGCGACGGGTTAACGGTCGCCAAGGCATGCGAAATCTTTATGGAGGTAAAGATATGAAAAAGACAATCAAAAAACGTGCGTTTGTGTCAGCGATTGCTATGCTCATCGTTTCAGCTATCGTTCTCACATCTTCAACGTTCGCTTGGTTCTCCATGAGTAAAGAAGCTTCTGTTGAATCTATGGACCTTACAGTTTCTTCACCTGAAGGTATCCAGATTTCAGCAAACGCCTCTGCATGGACAGCAAGCCTTAGCGTTGACGAAATCTTTGACAATGATGATCAGACAACAAGTCGTTATGACGCTTATGAAGGTAACAACAACCTTTATCCCGCAGACCTTATTCCTGTTTCATCATGCTTCTCAAGAGCTGCATCAGCTACAGGCTATGCAAACTTCTTCAAAGCAACTCTCAATGATGCAGGTATGGCAAGCATTACAGCAGTAAATCAGAGCAAGGCAGCTCAGGATGCAGCGGGCCTTATCGCTTTCGACCTTTTCTTCAAGGTTGCAGAAAGCCAGACTGTTTACTTCAGCGGCTCAACATTTACTGATAACAGCAACTCAAAGATCCTTTCAGCTCTCAGAGTTGCTTTCACACCCCTTGGCACAGTAGCTATCGGTACTGATGCTGCTACAGCAACAGCTCTCAATACTTTCTCAGCAGGTACAAATAACATTATCTATGAAGTAAAGTCAATGGAGCGTTCAGATGACGCTGCAGCTCTTCAGATCGGCGCAGGTGCTCTTACAACTAAAGGCTTAGCAAACAACAATGGTGGTAACCAGGTTACAACAGCAAACGGTATTATCACAAACGGTGCTGTTGCTAACGACATCACAGGTAAACAGATTGCTGATACAGCAACTGCTACAGAAAAAGCATTCAAGCTTAATGCAGGTATCACAAAGATGCGTGTTTACATCTGGGTTGAAGGTAACGACGTTGACTGCTTGAACTCAGTTGCAGGCGCAGCTCTCACAGCTAACCTTAAGTTCACAATCGACTAATCCTTGCGGATTATCAAAGATTCTTACTTAAACTTAATTTAAACTAAATGTTTTTACGGCGGAGTAGTTGCTCTGCTCCGCCGGATCCTCGCCGTTTAAGGAACGGCGTCGTCGGAAGGCGCCGTTCCTCTTATCCCCCCTGCTGAAAGAGCGATTTACAGATATTTAATAAAATGCCTGTAAATGACTTTTCCAGTCATAATCAAACTATGAGGTGAATGTTAAATGGAACAGAAAGGTAAAAGTATTTTAAGCGTAATCTCGGATATTTTGTTGGTTATTCTTATTGTTGTGGCAATTGCCATAACCGTTATGACCTTCACATCCAAAAGCTCTGAGACTGGTATCGGTAATGTGTTAGGTTACACACCGTTCTCAGTACAGACGGATTCTATGAGTCCTACAATCGGGAAAGGCGACCTTATCATTGCAAAAGAGGTTGTAAACCCGAAGGACGACCTTAAAGTAGGCGATGTTATCACATTCTACACACTTATGCAGGATGCTGCAGGTAACAACGTAAAAGGCTTCAACACCCATAGAGTTCTTGATGTTGAGTATTATAATGACGGTTCAGTTCATTATTACGTTACCAAGGGTGACGCTATGGAAACTGAAGATAATCAGAAGGTATATCCGGACGATATTGTTGCAAAGCAGGTTGGCGCAGGCGTTGACGAAAGCGGTAAATATGTTAAGGGCCTTACAATCAGCGGCTTCGGTAATGCGCTTGACTTCCTTCAGAGTCAGCTGGGCTTTATGATTTGTGTTATTATTCCGTTGGCTCTCTTCTTCATCTGGCAGGTTTATAAGCTTATTGCAATGTTTATGACTGCAAAGGCTGAAAAGATTTCAGACGATGTAAAGCGTCAGGCCATTGAAGAGTACCTCGCTCAGCAGGAAGCTGAGAAAAAATCCGGTGCCGAAGGCGAAAACAAATAACATTCACATATTTATATAAATAAACCAATTTTTTCAAGAGGGTGACCAAAATGACAGTTACAACCTTTATATCAGAATTCCTGAACCAGTTCTTCATTCAGGGTTTGTTCGGTATTTTCAAGGGTATCGGAATGGGCATTGTCAATATGTTCAACATTCCTGCTTACATAAACATTTTCAAGGCTAATTCATCAAACTTCACTGCTGTTGACTGGATTATTGCTATTCTTACAGTAGTTGCAACAGTTGCAATTCTTGCAGTTATTGTTATTCTTGTAGTACTTCTTATCAAAAAATATATAAGAGTACGCAAAACAATTGTTGATCAGGAAGAACTTCTTAATGAAGTTGGTAATCTTAACCGTGAAATCATCAAGCTTTCTTCCGAAAAAGAGAGAATTCTTGCTATGAAGGTTTCACAGCTTGGCCTCAAACCTGGTGAAAGTCCGTATGAAGAGTACGAAGAAAAGAAAGAAGAGGAAGAAAAATCTGACGAAGTTGATAAGACTGCAGATGACTACAGCCGTTTCTACAAATGTACTCAGGTTGATATTGAAATTGAGGACTACGTTGCTCCCGAATTTGATAACGAAATCACACTTCCTGAAATTTGTGACAGATTCCGCAACTTCGCTTGCTCACAGCTTCATCTTTACTATGAGCCGAAGCTTATCCGTCTCTTCATTTCAGCATTTGCAACAACAAGACTTATTATCCTTCAGGGTATTTCAGGTACAGGTAAAACTTCACTTGCTTATGCATGGGGTAAATTCTTAAGAAACCCTGCAATCATTGCTTCAGTTCAGCCTTCATGGCGTGACCGTACTGAAATTTTTGGTTACTTCAACGAATTCACAAAGAGATTCAACGAAACAGAAGTTCTTAAAAAGATGTACGAAGCAACATATAAGGAAGAAATTTACATCACTGTTCTCGACGAAATGAACATCGCTCGTGTTGAGTATTACTTCGCTGAGCTTCTTTCAATCCTTGAAATGCCGACCAGAGAAGAATGGGTTGTATCCCTTGTTCCCAGCGTTTGGCCTACAGACCCCAAACATCTTTTTGACGGTAAGCTTAAACTCCCCGAAAATATGTGGTATATCGGAACAATCAACAACGACGACTCTACATTTGCTGTTTCCGATAAGGTTTATGACCGTGCTATTCCCATTGATATCAACAGTAAGGGTAAAGCATTTGATGCACCTTATACTGAATGGCTTCCTTTGAGCTACAAGCATCTTGAAGGTATGTTCAAAGAGTGCCAGGAAAAATATAAAGTATCAGAAGAAAATCTCCGTAAGCTTGAGGAACTTGATGACTACGTTATTGAGCATTTCCGTCTTGCATTCGGTAACCGTATTGTTAAGCAGCTTAAGGAATTCGTTCCTGCTTATGTAGGCTGCGGAGGAACAGAAATCGATGGTATCGACTTCGTTCTTTGTCATAAAATTCTTCGTAAGTTTGAAAGTCTTAACCTTTCATTCATCCGTGATGAAATTGACGGACTTATTACTTACCTTAACAAGCATTTCGGCAAATCAAATATGATGGAATCAAAGGAATATCTCCTCAGACTCCAGAAGCTTATGTAATAGCCGAAGCAAATTAACCGCAAAGGGGCAAAAGGTCAGATGGATAAATCATATCTTGAATTATTTTTGGAATATAAAGACAGTATGGCTGCCCTTACCACAGATAATCAGTTCTATGAAACAATGGACGATATTATCGACAGAGGTAAGACCAGTTATTCGCTGTTCAACAGATATTTCGAAAAGAAAATAGATTTAACATGGGTTGAAGAGATTGAGGCCTGTATTATTCCTCTTGACAATATCATCCGTGTTCCCCGTAAGTTCATCGTTCAGGAGGAGGAAATTGTTCCTATTGAAAGAGCGAAGAAAATTACGGCTGAATCTGTGCGCCATCTTGCCCAGCATACAAATATGATTGCAAAGGTTGAGGGTGACACTGTTACCCCGAACGAAATCCTCAACGTTTTCCGTGAAGAAAGCTTTGAGGTTTATGAAAACCGTTTCGTTTATACCCTCATGCAAAACCTTATCCGCTTTATTGACGTACGTTATAATGTTCTCTTCAGCCTTTCAGATGATGAGAATATGGCGTCTCTTAAGATGGAAAGTGATGTCACAAGAGGCAGAGAAAAAATTCACTATCAGCTTGAGGTTTCAGCTCAGTCAGGCGGTAACGACCTTGAAGACAATGCAAACATTGACGGTGAAAACGCCACTGCTTTCCAGAGAATTGAAAGAATCAAGAAAATCATCAATGAATATGCTCATTCGGGCTTTATGAAAGAGCTTCACGGTTGTGCACCGGTTCGTCCTCCCATTATGAGAACAAACGCTATTCAGAAAAACCCGAACTTCAGAGCCTGTCTTAAGCTCTGGCAGTTTATTCAGTCATACCGTGATGTTGGTTATGAGATTATTGCTCATGAATCAAACGAAATGGTTAGCGACGAATACAAAGATCAGCTCAATAAGTTAATCTCTACAAACTATATGCTCCTTAAAAACAACACTGTTTCACAGGATGCAATGGGTAAAAAAGCAAAAACAAGAAAAATCAAGCCTAAAATGCTTAAGAGACTGGCCGAAGAGTTGGTTATCGACTACGACCTTGATGAAATTGAAATCAAAAAAGTTTTTGTTGATGAAGTCAAGAGAATCAGCAAACGCAAGATTGCAGGCGAGAAGAAAATCAAAGATGCTATTGACCGCGCATTAGCTCAGGAAAATGCACGTAAAAAAGCTATTGAAGATAAAATTAAGGCAAAAATTGCTCATGAAAAAGAGATGGAGCGCCGCCGCATAGCAAGAGAAAAGGCAAGAATTGCCAAGGAAAAGGCAAAAGAGAAGGAGCGTATCGCAAAAGAGAAAGCCCGTCTCAAGGCCAAGAAAGAAAGAGAAGCAGCTCTTGCAAAGGAACAGGCCCGCAAAGAGAAAGAAAGGGCACGTCTTGCAAAAGAACGCGAGGAGCGTCTTGCAAAAATTGCCAAAGAAAAAGAGCAGGCCCGCATTGCCAGAGAGCAGGAAAGAGCACGCCTTGCCAAAGAAAAGGCAGAGCAGCTTGAAAAAGCCCGTAAAGAAAGAGAGAAGGCAAAGCGAGAGAAGGCAAAGCAGATCGAAAGAGATCGTATTGCCCGTGAAAAAGCAAAAGAAAAAGAACGAATTGCACGCGAAAAGGCAGAAAGAGCTGAAAAAGAGCGCATAGCTAAAGAAAAGGCTAAGGAAAAAGAAAGACTTGCACGCGAAAAAGCAAAAGCTCTTGAAGCTGAACGTGTTGCCCGTGAAAAGGCAAAAGAGAAAGAGCGTCTTGCAAAGGAAAAAGCAGAAAGAGCTGAAAAAGAGCGCATAGCTAAAGAAAAGGCCAAGGAAAAAGAAAGACTTGCCCGTGAAAAAGCAAAGGCTCTTGAGCAGGAACGCCTTGCGAAAGCTAAAGCTAAAGAGAAAGAACGCCTTGTAAAAGAAAAAGAAATTCAGGCAGAGCGTGACAGAATAGCTAAGGAGAAAGCTAAGGAGCAGGAAAGAATAGCCCGCGAAAAAGCAAAGCTCCTTGAAAAAGAGCGAATCGAAAAGGCAAAAGCCAAGGAAAAGGAAAGAATCGCTCGCGAAAAGGCAAAGCAGCTTGAAAAAGAGCGCATTGCCAAAGAAAAAGCAAAAGAAAAAGAAAAAATAGCCCGCGAAAAAGCAAAAATGCTTGAAAAAGAGCGTATTGCCAAAGCAAAGGCTAAGGAAAAAGAAAAAATTGCCAGAGAAAAGGCTGCAAAATTAGCAAAAGAGAAGGCTAAGAAAGCTTAAGGCAATTAACCGTCGGGCAACAGCGGCGGTTCAGCACGGTTTTATTATCTTGGAGGTTAGTTTGATGAAAAGACGAGTAACAGAAAGGGCACTGGTTTTGATACTGAGTATAGCAGTATTGTTATCCTCAACGGGTATCTCTACAGTTTTCGCAACACAAGTGAATACTGCCGGTTCTACAACTGTTACTGACTCATCAACTGTTGCAGATGAATCTCCGGAAGTTGTAGCCGACACACAGAAAAACATTGTTGAAGCAGGCGGAGCAATTGAACTTCCGTCATTAGATGGTATCGGTACAGTTGAAAACCCCTATAGAATTGCTTCAGCAGATGATTTGCTTCTTATGCAGCAGATTATCAATGATTCAACAAAGGCTGATAAATATTTCACCCTTGTTGCCGACATTGATCTTTCAGATATTACTGTTGCTGACCTTAAAGCAAATACCGTTACTCCGGGAACATTGATTTCAGTCAACAAAACACTCAGTGATGCTACTCCGAAGAGTGTATGGTTTAACCTTAACGGCCGTAATCACAGAATTTTCGGTCTTGATGTTGCATCTGCTGACCTTGAAGAAATCGCAATTTTCGGTTACATAAGCAAAAACTCAAGAATCAAAAACGTAACATTTGAAAACTGCAATGTTACTCTTAATAATGAAAAAGCAACTGCTGCTTCAGTAATTGCTCTTTCAAATGAGGGTACAATAAACAATTTAACTGTTAAAAATTCCTCTGTAAACCTGAAAAAAGCATCAGCTGATGCGGTTGCAGGTATTGTTGCAACAACTAACGCAGGTAATATTAAAGCAGTTACTGTCGATAATGTTAAGGTTAATGCTGCATGTGCTGTCAACAGCGTAGGTGCTGTTGCAGGTGTTAACAATTCACTTATTCTCTCTGTTAAGGCTTCAGGCGTATCTGTTGCAACTTCACAGGCAGCAAAATCAGCCGTAGCAGGCGGAATTGCAGGCATCAACAATTCAAGAATCAAAGACAGTGCAGTTTCACTTTCAACAGTTGCCTATGCGAAGGTTGCAGGCGGTGTTGCAGGTGTAAACGCAGGTGAAATCATCAACTGCAGTGCTAATGGTACATATAGCGGTAAGGGTGCTGTTTCTGAAGGAAACGCTACACTTATCAGTGACGGTATCTTTGGCGGAATTGCAGGTAATAACAACGGAAAGATCCTCTCTTCAACAGCCTCTGATATGGGTGCATTCATGTCAGAAAACGGAATTTACGGCGGAATTGCTGCAGTTGCAGGTAAAAACAGCGTTATAGACGGATGTGTTGCAACAGGTGCAGTAAGCGGTAAGGGAATCGCAGGCGGAATTGCAGGCAAAGCTGAAGAAGGCTCATCAGTTAAAAACAGTTATACATTTGTATCTCTTAATGCTGACACTGCACGCGGTGCAGTTATCGGTGAAGGCAAAGCAGTTGTTGAAAACAACTTCTGGTCAAGTGAAATCAGCGGCAGATATGTAGCTTATAAGTCAGGCGAAGAGCAGGGTGATATGATTCGCCCGACAAGACTTATTACTATCAATGCCGGTGAAAGCAAAAAAATCAGCCTCAGCGCCTTTGGTGGTGCGTGGTGTAGCGCAGCTGTGACTGCTGAAAGTATTGACTCTGTTAAATTGGCAGGTTCAGGCGTAGAAATCAGCAAGGGTGACAATGAGTTTACTCTTAAAGCAACAGCAGCTAATAAAACAGCAACTATCACATTCAATGCTAAATTTACAGTTAATGCAGGTTGTAATAATGTTACTGTTGTTAACCGTGAAATGCCTGTAAGCGTAATCACTCTTGAAGAGGATGCTCAGGGCAACGGTCTCAGCGCAGAAACACCTGTTATTATAGACAACGCAAACGAGCTGGAATTCATCAAAGCTGCACCTTTTGCATTCTTTGAGCTTGCCGGCGATGTTGAACTGCCCGAAAATTGGAAGCCCGTTGCTTTCAGCGGTCAGCTTAACGGTGCAGGCTTCAGTGTAGCAGCTGATACTCCTGTTTTCAGTGCAGTTTACGGTTCAGTTAAAAATCTTACTGTTAAATTAAACGGTGAAATCAAAACAGCAGTTTTCGGTGATGCAAATTCAGCTGAGTTTGATAATGTAAGAGTTATCAAGGGCGAAGTTGAAGAAGGCAGCGAAGAAATTATCCGCCTTCTTGCTGAAAAATCAGGCGTTGCTGTATTCCTTAACAAAGTTATGGGCAATACAGTTATCAACCGCTCTTATGCTGAAATTCCCGTTTACGTTGCAGATAAAGAAATCAAAAATATAGCAGGCTTCGTTGCTGTTGTTGATGCAACAAATGCAAACATCACATCAAGCGGTGCTAAAACAGAAATTACATCAGCTTCAGAAGATAAGATTTCTGAATCAGCTGCATTTATCGGTAAAGTTGTAAATAACGCCGATGGCACAATCAACGGATGCTTTGCAACATTGAAGTCAGACGTTGTTGATTATGCACTTATCGGCTCAGGTAATAAAGAAACATTCAAAGCAGAAAACAACTACATCAGTTCAACAGCAGACAAAGCCTGCCCGGGAGAGCTTGAAAATGTTGTTTCATCAGTATGGATGTTTGATGCAGGCGAACAGGGCTTCATCGCAGGTAAGGGCAGTGTTGTGTCAATTACACTTCCCGCAGGTGTTGCATTGTTTGATAAAGTCAGCCCCGCAGATTTTGAGGCAGTTTACGATGCAGAAAAGCTCAGTGTAAACACAGCAGGAATTACAGTAAAAGACGGTGTTCTCTATCTTCCTGTTGAGGCTGCAGAGAATGTTGTAACTGTTCTCAACAGTCAGGTAACACTTATCCATAAACCCACAGGTCTTCAGGCAACAATCGGTGTTTCCAACGGACTTGAACAGGATGCAGACGGCAACTACATTATCTATTATGCAGTTGACATTGCATTCATCGGTGATAACCTTGATAAATTCGGCGGTGAGAGCTTTGTTCTCGCTAACGATATTGATATGTCAAAGCTTGCAGATTTCAGACCTGTAGGCGGTACTGAATTTGCTTTCAGCGGTAAGTTTAACGGTTGCGGATATACAATCAGCGGTCTTACCGTAAACGGCACCGCAAAGTCAGCTCTGTTTGCAACATTGGAAAATGCAACTGTTACAGACCTTGTAATTGACGGTGCAGAAATCAGCGCAACAGGATCATATGCAGGTGTACTTGCAGGTCAGATCCGCAGCAATACAACAGTTAAAAATATTACCGTTACAAACAGCAAAATCACCGCAAACGAAAGCTTTGCAGGTGCAATTGCAGGTAGTGTAAACGGTGAAAATATCAAGATAACAGGCGTTGAAATAAACAACGTTGAAATCAATGCTATGAATTATGCCGGCGGTGTTATCGGTAACGCTGAAGGCTCAATCAAGCTTTCTTCTTCAGAAGTTTCAGCTGTTAAAGTAACAGCCAACAACTACGTAGGCGGTGTTGCAGGCTGTTCAAACGAACTGACTATTGACGCCGTTAAAGTTAATGATTCAACAGTTACCGCTGATAACTATTCAGGTGGTATCGCTGGTATATTTGCCGGTGAAATCAAATCGGCTAAGGTTAATGCTTCTACTGTGGAAGGTAGCGTTGCAGGTGGTATCATCGGTGCAACTGTCAGCTCAGCAGACGCAGTTATCACAAATTCAGAAGCATCTGATATAAAAGTGAACACCATTGATGGCGCAACTGCAGCAGGCGGTTTTGCGGGCGTTGTTGTAAGCGGTTCAAAGCTTACTCTTTCAGATGTGAAAGTTGCAGAAAATGTTGAAATTGGCTCTTCAATGGCAAGCGGCGGTTTCATCGGTGACATTCAGGGCGACGCTAATATTTCAAATTCAACTTCCTGCGCTGTTGTAAACGGCTGTCAGGCTTCTACAAAGCTTTCAGTTGGTGCAGGCGGAATCATCGGTAAAATCAGTGCTGAAGATGTAGCTGCAGTTTCTGTCAAGAATGTAAACGTCGGCGGTAAAGTCACAGGTTATGACTATGTCGGCGGTGCGGTTGGTAATATCCTCAGCAGTAAAGCTGGAGCAGTTGCTTTTGAAAACTGCGTAATCGGTGCAGATGTTAATGCAATTAACGCTGAAAATTCTGCTTTGATCATTGGCTGCGCTGACTCAGAGGTTATCAATAAATCAGTTAAAGGCATTGTGATTTCAACTTATGCCACATCTCTCGGCGCTTACAGTTCAGATGTATGCGGTGACACATATACAGACCTTGATAAATTTGTTAACGATTCACTTGAGGGTGCTGTTACCTCAACAGATGAAATTACCGTAAGCGTAAGCAACAACAAGGCTGCTGAGCTCGGCTTTGTATTCGATTCAGCCTCAGGCTGGAAGTCTGAATCAAGTGAGAGAATAAGTGTAATTTCAAGCAACGAAAATCAGGTTGTAATTGTTGCAAACAAGCCTGTAGAATGTGCAATTGTTGCAAATTATATTCTCAGCGCGGACAGCAATATTTCTCTCAGAGTTCACTTCAATGTTGTATCTGATATCAAGGTGAAGCTCAACGGTTCAGGTACTCAGGATGATCCTTACAGAATTTCTGACGGATTTGAGCTTGATGCAGTAAGAGATTATATGGGTGAGGGCGTTTACTTCGTTCTTACAAATAATATAAGATTTACCGGTGAAGATTTTGCATTCGGTGGCAGCTTCTATAATAAGGGCAGAGGCTTTGCTCCTATCGGTACTAAGGAAGATCCTTTCACAGGCGTCTTCGACGGTAACGGATATTCAATCAGCGGTCTTTATGTAAACGCTGATGAAGCATCACTTTTCGGCGCAGTTAAGAATGCTGAAATCAAAAATGTTAACGTAAATATCAAAGCAACAGGTCTTACCCTTGCAGCAGGTATTGCCGCAAGAACAGTTGATACAGATATCACTGACGTTACAGTTTCAGGTTCGGTAACCGTTACATCAGAAAACGGTTCAGCTGCAGGTGTTGTAGCGTTTGCTCAGAGCAGCGCACTTAAGAATGTTAAAGTTGACAACATCACAGTTTCAACCCCTGAAATTATCAGCGCAAACGGTGTTGTTTACTCAGCAGGTATTGTTGCAAGAGCAATTGATACCTCTGTGAAAGAAATAGCTACAGGCAGCAAGACTGTTATTAACTCTGCTGCTTATGCAGGCGGCGTTATCGGTTATGGTGAAAATGCAGAGGTTGAATCTGCTCAGCTTAATGCAACCGTAAGCGGTGAATATGCAGGCGGTATATTTGCAAACATCAGCTCACAAGTAAAAGCAAACAGCGTTGTTGTGGACGGTGTTGTTGAAGGTAAGGCTGCTTGTGCAGGCATTGCAGGTGTAGCAAACGGCGCAATTAAAGCTTGGTACACAGTTATTTCTGCTGATCTTAACGGTGAAGTTTCAGGTGTTGTTGCAGGTTTTGCAGATGAAAGTATCTACACAGCAGAAAACAAGAAAGTATCATTTATAGGAATAATCTATTCAAGCTATCAGAATAACGGTTCATTGTTTGGTGAAGCCGAACTTGACTCATATCAGGTTTCAGACGGTGCAAATGCATTTGTTGATGTTAACAGCATGAGCCCTGCTGACGGTGATAAGGTTGCAGTCGGTAAGGATGCTCTTGATGTAAGCGATGCAGTTAAGCTTCTGTTTAAAGCTCAGGGTAATGCTGCTGAGTTCTCGTTAAGCGGTGCAGACTTCATATTGAGTGATGTTACATCTTATCCTGAAGGCCTTGTTAAGTTTGACGGTAAAGCAGTAACTGCTTCAAAAACCCAACTTGACGGCGCAAAGCTTATTCTCACTTACTCAAACGGCATTAAAACTGCTGTTAATATGTTAAGTGTAGTTGAAATGACAGGCAACGGAACCGCAGAAGAACCGTATGTAATCAGCAATGAAGATACAATGAAGCTTCTTGGTGTTTACCCGTCAGCCCACTTCGTTCTTTCAAATAACATTACGCTTACAGAGGCACGGACTCCTGTTCCCGGCTTCTCAGGTAAGCTTGACGGTAATGGATTTACTGTTTCAGCTCTCAGCGTTAAGGCAGAAAATGCAGGCTTGTTTGAAGTTCTCACTGACTCTGCCCTGGTATCAGATATTACATTTGACTCAGCTGTTATTGATGGCAGCGTAAACGCAGGTGTTGTTTGCGCAAATATCAACGGTGACGCTAAGATCAGTAATGTTACAGTTTCCGCTTCAACAGTTAAGGGCGGTGAAAATGCCGGTGCAATCGCAGGTATGGCAAATTCAAGCTCTGTTTCAATCAGCGGTTGCTCGGTTTCAGGCTGCACTGTTGAGGGTGAAAACGCAGCAGGGGTTGTTGCAGTTGCCCAGGGCGGCGGACTTGAAATCACAGGTTGCTCAGCCGGTGCTGACGTCAGCGGTAAAAACGCTGCTTCGGTTGTTGCCGTAGCTGAAAGCGATCTCACTGTTACTGATAATATTATCGGCGGAACAGTCAGAGGCGAATATTCAGAAAGCGGACTTATCGCAGTTGTAAGCAACTCTCTTCAGGGCGATATGCTGGTTTCAGGCAATGAAATATCTGCTCAGCTTTCAGGTGAAGCAGAAAACAGCGCTTCTGTTGTTGGCGTATTTGAAGCTCTTCCTGAAGATAATGAAGCTTTTGCAAAAATGTTTAATAACAACACTGTTAAAAACGGTGTTGCATCATATCAGCGTGAGGTTATGCAGTATCAGAACTTCAGCGATACTGAAATTCAGCCTGAAGTTGAAATAATTCTTAAGGGCGAAGGTACAAAGGAATCACCTTATGAGATTTATACTGCAGAGGACCTTGGCTCAATCCCTGACGGCAGCGATGCTTATTTCGTATTGATGAATAATATTGAAATCACTGCTGCAGACTACGGTATTTCTGCTGACGAAAGCGGTAACAATGTTTACGGCGCTTTGTACGGCGGCTACTCTCCGATCAAAGATTTCTCAGGTTCATTCGACGGTAACGGTTTTGTTATCAGCGGACTTTATATTAACACAGAGTCTGATTATGCAGGCTTATTTGCAAACATCAAGGCAAACGGTCAGGTTAAGAATGTTCACGTTGAAATTCTTGATAAGGCTCAGGGCTTTGGTTTCAGCGGAATCAGCGGTAAGGCTTTTGTGGGCGGTATCGCAGGCTACTGTGAATCAGTAGCAGGCATTGTCAACTGCTCAGTTGAGGGCGGCACTATCACAGGTGAAAGAGCCGTTGGTGCAATTGTCGGTGAACTTGCTTCATCAAAGCTTGCGGGCTGCGTTGCAGTGACAACTCTCAAGGCTGAAAATACAGCAGGCGGTCTCGTTGGCGTGACCAAGGGCAATAACACTATTGAAAACTGCGTAAGTGCAACAACTCTTGACGCTCAGGGCGGAACTGTTGTTGGTGTAAACGAAGGCAGACTTTCAATTTACGATATTCTTTCAACAGGTTCATCAAATGGCAGCAACAGTATTACTGTAGGTGCAAACAATGGTGAAATTTCAATAGAAAAAGCAGTTATCGGCGGTACTAACACAGGTGCTGTTTCAAATGCAACAGACGCTGACAGTGTTAAGTATGTTTACAGCGATGTAACAACTCTCGGCACTGACGATAAGAAAGTAACATCTCTTTCAGCAGGCAAACTTCTTTCAGCTGTTCCCGAAGGTCTTGAAGGTTGGGTAAGCGCAGAAGGTCACTATCCTGCTCCTGCAATGGCAGACGATTACGCTTCTGCTCTTGTTCTTCTCGCTTCAATTCCTGTTATGGCAGACATCAAAGAAGGCAAGGATGTAGTAAACGGATTTGCATATCCCGTAACAATCGGTTCACAGGGTATCAGCATCACAGTTTCAACCCTTTCAGGTGAAGACGATCTTTACCTCGACGGCAATAAGGTTTACAACAACATCTTCTCAGGTGAAATGCCCTATGCAGTAATCAGCGACGGACGTTTTGACAGAGTTATCGTTCTTCCTCAGAAAAATGTTGAAAACGTACTTTATATTTCAACAGCTGAGCAGCTTAAGGCTCTCGCAAAGCCTGAGGGTAAATATGAAGTATTCAATAAATACCTTAATAACGAAAAGGCTCAGCTCATTCTCACAGCTGATATCAACTTCAACGCATCTGCTTTGAATGAAGATAATACTGTTACACCGATCATCGGCTACACAGGTGATTTCAACGGTAACGGCTACACTATCAGCAATCTCAGAATTACAAATGCTAAGGGTGAAACAGGCCTGTTTGCAACAATCGGCGGTGTTGATGGCGATGTTGCAATGTTTAAGGATATCACATTCAACAACGTTTATATCACCGGTTGCGGTGAGGTTGGTGCTCTTGCCGGTTCGGCAAATGAATACACAGCCATTGAAAACGTTAGGGTTGAAGGTGATAAGGCAAGCTACGTTTCAGGTATGACAGTTGGTGCAATTGTCGGTAACATCGCCGGCGGTACTGTAAATGAAGCTTATGCAGATATAACCGTTGAGGGTAATAATGCAGTCGGAGGCTTGTTTGGTTCAACGAGCGCAGTCATCACTCACTCAAACTCAAACGGTAGCGTAAATGCTGCAATTACTGATTCAGCTCTTGCAGGTGTGGGCGGTTTCGCAGGTGTTATGAACGGCGGCACAGTTTACACAAGCTCAGCTCTTGCAGATGTAACAGTAACATCTGTTGCTAATGCTACAGATGAAAATGCTCTTGCAGGCATCGGTGGTTTCGTCGGTGTTGCAAAGGGCGAAGAGATTAAAGAATGCTTCAGCGCAGGTTCTGTTAAGGTTTCAGGTGCTGACTCATCAGACGGTAAAGCAGTAATCGGTATCGGCGGTTTTGCCGGTGTTGAATATTGCGATATCGAAACTGTATATTCTTCATCAGCCGTAACTGCTGATTTCACTGGTGCAGCTGAAGAAGATTCCGTCAGAGCTATCGGCGGTCTTGTTGGTGTTGCTTACGGCGATGTTAACGATGCTTACGCTTCAGGCGGTGTAAGTGCTACCTTGAATTCAGCACGAATTTTCGGCAGTGACTGTTTCGCAGGCGGTGTAATCGGTTACGCTCTCGGTGAAAAATACGAAAATCTCTACTTTGATAAATATATGAATAATGATGCAAATCTCACCGCTGTTTCAAATGTAATCAGCGACAGCTGCTACAGACTCACAACAGATGAGCTCATGGCCGGCGAAGAGCTTTCATCTTACTTCAGCTTCAGCGAAGGTGCTTATCCGTATATTAAATCAATGTTCAAAAACGCAAATGCTGAAAGTCGCTTGAATTCTGTTCTCAGCGTTATTGCAACTGTACCGTCAGCTAATGACGAATCGCTTAAGGCTGGCGAAGGTGCTTCAAAGTCGGTTGCATTACCTGAAAATATTACTCTTGCAACTGAAACATTTGATATTGAATGGATTGCAGGCGAAAGTGCTGTTATTGACGGCAGACTTGCTGCTCTTAACAGAACAAAGCCGTATGCCGACTATATGTCACTTACTGCTGTGGTTGACGGCGTATCAGTTTCTTATGAAAGACTTTATGCTGACGTCGGAACAGTTGAAGAGACAATCGGCAACACAGCAATTGAATACACAATGATCAATGAGTCAGGCGACGATTATATGAACAGTGCACTTGTAGGCCTTCTTATTAAGTCAAGACTCAGTGATAACACAGTTGTAACATCTGACATTTTCACAACCTGTGATTCACAGGCTGTCAGAGTCAATAAGCTTCTTGTTACATCAGGCGGCTTCTACATTGACTCAAGCCTTCCGTCAGGTTATGACATTAAGGTTACTGCTAAGGACGGCGCAGGTAATGAAATTAAAGTTACCGATGCAGGCGCTCAGGGTGTATTTGTTGAAACAGCAAACGCAGGCAGCGTTGTTTTTGAAATAACCATCGTAGAAAAAGACATCCCATGGGGACTTACCTCCCTGTGGGAGAGCCTTGTAAGATAACAGTAAAATTAGCTTGAGGGTTGAAAGTAATGAAAAAGAAATTCAGCACAATTAAAAACTTAATATTACTCATCGCTTCTGCCCTTACGCTGGTGGCTGTGACCTTTGCATGGTATGCGGTATCAAATCAGGGCTCATTATCTGTTTTCACAGGTAAGGTTGACGGTTCAACACTGTCGGTTGTTTATAATGAATCAACTGACGGCGGCAACACATACAAGCTTCTCACAGGCGACCTGGAAATGACCAATATGGTTGAAGGTCAGAAAAAGATGTATAAAATTGACGTCAAGACTTTCCCGGATGTCCCGATCAAGCTTGTAATGGCATTTGACAATCTCGTTTCAAACAATGATTTGTTGTCGTATGTTTATTTTGATTATAAAATAGTGTGCAACACTACCGGTGAAGAACTTGAAAGCCGTACCGGTCTCAAAATGTCCGAATACACAGTTTCAAATGTTTTTGCTTATGACGTTTCTGATTATCAGAAACTTGGCAATAACGATTACAGTGTTTATTACGATGTTTATGTTATAACAGGCAATGAAACTGTTGAAGGCTCTGCTGAACTTGGTGAAGTTAAGCTTCAGGGCCAGCAAGTAGGATGATATGAAGATTAAAAGAATTATTTCTGCGTTGGTCGCTGTTATAACGGTGCTGACTTTCGCAGTCGGTTTTATTGTTTTTGCTTCAGTATTAAAAGCACAGAAGGATGAAGTTCCCGATGTTATGGGCTTCAGTGTTCTGAAAATCCAGACAGGTTCTATGGAGCCGGAATACAGAACAGGAAGCGTTATAGTTACCCGCAAAGTGCCTGCAGATCAGCTGGAAAAAGGCGATGTAATCAGCTTTTATTCCACAGACGGTCAGATCTCAAATAAGGTAAACACTCACCGAATTGAAGAGACTTACTTCTTAAAAGGCGGGGAAAGGCAGTTTGTTACAAAGGGTGACGCAAATCAGACGGTGGACGAATTTCCTGTTTATGAGAGAAGGATAATCGGCAAGGTTGTTCTTAATCTTGGAGTTATGTCCGGCTCAATAATCGGCTTTTTGCAAAATCCTAATGTGATTTTATTTTTGATAGTCATTCCCCTTGTGATAATAACATTTTTAGAAGCCTTAAATTTAGTTAATATGATTATCAACAGAAAAGAGGAAGACACGGAGGAAGAGCAGACAGATGAACCCAAACATAAGCGCTAAACAAAGGTTGAAAATTCTGATCGGCTCGGTTGCCTGCTGTTTACTTGTTTTTTTGTTGATGATTGTGTTCATACCTAAACTCATAGGCTATGAAACTTACTATATAAGCACGGGCAGTATGGGTGCCGTTGCTCCGAAAGGAAGCCTTGTTTTTGTTAAAGAAGTTCCTTTTGAAGATATCAGGCCCGGCGACATTGTTACATTTAAAAATGATGACGGCACTGAATTTTTTACACACAGAGTTATAGATGTTGATGCAAATAATCAGATGTTTACAACAAAAGGTGATGCCAATAAGGAAGAGGATCCTGCCCCGACCAGCTATTATTTCGCAAAAGGCAGAGTGGATTTCTCTATTCCGTTGGTAGGATATGTTGCAGAGTTTCTCAACTCGACTATGGGCAAGGTTATTGTCGGTGCAGTTTACCTTGCTTGGATAGCGGTTGAAATTGAAATATTTATTATGAAACGAAAATCTTCGCAGGAGGAGGAAACATTATGATCAAAAGAATAATTGCTCTCATTGCTTCTCTTGCAGTGGTACTTGGTCTTATGACCAGCCAGGGTTCTTTTGCCTGGTTTGTTACATCAGTAAAAAGGGCTCAGCGAATGACTATCGGTGTTGTCAGCTTTGACAGCTCTTCTGCTGTTTCTCTTGACACTCTTGAGGAAGATTTTTACGGCAAAGCATGTATTTATCCCGGTCAGAATCTTGTTAAGCTTGACGGCGATGACGCTTCTATTTCAATGTATAACAGTTCAACCGTTGACTCTCAGATAAGAGTCCGTATCGAATACACAAGCTTTGCAGACGGTGTTGCAAAAGAGGTTGTTTATTCAGGCAGTGAAAAAGATGATTTGCAGGTAGTTTTTGCAAATCCTGAGCAGTGGCTTCCTTATAACAACGGAATGGACGGCACATGCTATTACTACGTAGGACCCGATTTCAATGAAGCAAAGCTTACTGACCTTGATGATGTTTATACAATTCAGCCTGATGTTGCTGATGTTGAAATTATCAAGAGCATCTGCTATAAGGAATCAATTAACGCAAGTCTTTATTCAGGCAACAAGGTTACTGTTAATGTAATTTTTGAAGCTAAGCAGGCAGATTACGTCGGTTGGAGCAGCCTTGGCGAATATCAGGTTGCAACAGAAGTTGAATAATTATGAAAATAAAACCTATCAACATCTTATTTAATATGTTGGCGATTATTACGGCAGTTTCAGTTTTGTTTGTCTGCTTCAACATTTTTTCGGGAGCACGCGGATACGCTGTGGTGACTGACAGTATGGCGCCTACCCTTAACAGGGGAGATGTGGTTTTTGTTAAAAAGGTTGATTTTAACACCCTTAATAAAGGAGATGTAGTCACCGTTCAGTTTGCTGACGGATCAGGCTTTTTTACTCACAAAATTGTTTCTGTTGATTATATTGCAGGTGCAATAAGAACTAAGGGCGACGCCAACCGAAGTGAAGATCCTCAACCTTCAATGAGTGAGCAGATCGTAGGCAAGGTATGGTATAGTGTTCCTTTGCTCGGTTATTTTTCAATAGCATTTAATGAGATGAATATGATAACTGTCAGCGTAAGTCTTGCAGCGGTGCTGATGGGTATAATTGCAGTTTCAACAATTATTTCAAAAACAAGAAAGAGAGGTGGCAAAAATGAGTAAATTTAAAAAACTTACTGCAGCGGTTATGGCGCTTATACTTGTGCTTTGCGGCAGCTATTTTACCTTGATGTCACCTACAACCGCATGGTCTTATCAGAGCCAGAACATCAGCGGAACAGGAAACACCTTTGTTTTTGCCGATTTTGATGTTGACGGTGAATACGACCTTTCTCAGACAATAAAATTCAAAGGTGCAACCGCTTTTGAAGATGAAAACGAAACTCTCTTTGACTCAGTTGTTGAAGTTATGGAAGTTGAAGTTAAAAATGAAGGCGGAATGCCTGCACGTGTTTATGCAACGGTTACAAACCGCAATGATTCAAAAGGTCTCCGTTATTTTTACTTCACTGACGAAATGTCAGTTGACGGAAGCGTAAGAGCAACAATGCTCAAAGCTTTAAACGGAGAAATGACTGAGGAAGCGCTCAATAAACACAATGTTGGTGAAGACGGCAACTCAGGTTATTATATTAATCTTAACCCCGGTGAAAGCAAAAAAGTAAAAGTAGCTTTGTGGGTAGAATACGATGAGTGTGAAGAGGCTCTCGTGTTTGCTGAGAGTGCGTGGTCAACTGTTTCATACAAGATCAATGTGACAATGACCGCTACACAGGATATTGACGGAGCAATGGTAAGATAATTTTTTGAAAGGATAGGGCTGACGCATGAAAAACAGCAAAAGAAAAATAGCCGTGTTAATCATTTGCCTTGTTGCGGTTATCGGTATCGTTTCAGGCTCTTTGGCATGGTATTCAAGCACCAACTCTATCACACAGATTGGTACTCTTGCAGGCTTCAGAACCAAGGCAAACGTTTATCTTCAGAATGAAAACGGAGAAACTGTCGGTGTTCCTAAGGATGAAAAAGGTCTGTATGTTTTGTCTTCAGACCCTGAAGATTTTAACTATATCGGCAACCTCAGAATAAATGTAATTCACAAGGGCTATGCAAATTCTTATGTAAGAGTAAAAATGGGTATTCAGTGGACTATGCCTGACGGAACAGTTACACAGAATGTTTTGCTTCCCTTTGAGTTTGCTGACAAGTGGTACGATAACCGTGAAAACGATTATTGTATTTATTACACTGAAGATACGGGTCTTTTTGAGAATTATGATAAGTCAATAATCACTGCTTTTGACGGTGAAAAATTTGCAGCAGAAACATTGACTGCTGATGCTGAGGCACATATTTCTGTGAGCGTTGAAGCGGTTCAGATAAACCGTTATCAGCAGGTTTGGGGTATTGAAGCATTACCCTGGAAATAACAGGTGAAAACAATGTCTAAAAAAAATAATAAACAAACCAAAAATAAGCCTGCGGTGGGTTCGCCTGCCGCAGGCAGTAATAATAAAAGAGCAAAAAACAAACCTGTTAAAGCTAAGCTTGACCGTAAAAAAGCGGTTGCAATCGCCGTTGCAGGTGTTGTGGCGGTTGCCGTTGCAGTTCTTGTGATTATATTTACACAAAATCTTGACATCCCGTCATCGGTGCGTGATGCGGAATTTAAAGGAAGGCTTGAGCCGTCCAGCGTTGCAACAGAAATTGCTCTTTCACCCACAAGGCAGAAAAAACTTGCAGATTCTGTGAACGCCAGAGGAAACAACGGTGCATTTGATTTTTATGTTAATGAAGAAATAACTCTTGATGAGCACGGAGATCCTGTGTTGATTGAATTTGGCAATATTGAGTCAAATGATTGTGTGTTGGTTGCCTTTTTGCTTGATGAAAACGGTGAAGTAATTTACCGTTCACTCGGTATTGAACCAGGTGAAGAAATCCGTACAGTAAGGCTTTTTGATTCAGTTTCTTACGGAACTCACAATGCGACTCTGGTTGTAAACGGCTACAATTCTGAAAGCTACAGAAAGCTTGGCACTCAGACAGTTGATATAAACCTTAAAATTGGTGTTGATTCAGTTGAAAAATAAAAAAGCAGTAATTGCCATTGTCAGCAGTGTTACGGCACTGCTTATTGCAGCTATAGTTTTAATCGAAAGTCTTACTCCCGGTGTTGTGTGGATATTTACGCCCGGTGCTAAGGCAGAATATGGTTTGCTCGACGGTGTTGAGCATATACAGACAGTTCCTGAGGAAGAGATCCGTTTTCTTATTAATGATAACGTGGTTTTTGAATCAGACGGGAAAAAGGGCAGCTTTATGTTTGAAAACCCGAAAGCCTGTGAATATTCATTACAGTTTTTTGTGTATGAGATAATAGGCGACGGTGAAACCGAAAACCTGATTTATACCTCACCGATGCTTGAACCTGGTCAGTTTATATCTGAAGATAAGCTGCCGAAAAAGCTCAGTAAAGGTGCTTATCCCTGTGTTTATTACGCCAGAGCTTACATTAACGGGGAATATAAAGGCGAGCGCCACGGAAAAATGACTGTCACCGTGCTTGATTAGATTTTTCACTTGATAACGCTCGTTTTAAATCAAGACGGCAGTTTAAAAGGGCGTGTGCATACTGTTTTTGCTCTGCGGGAGAGATACCCGGTGCCGAAAGACCTTTCTCCAGGTCTTTAATTCTTGATTTAAGATATTGAATTTCTGTCATAAGATCACCTGTAATATTTTTAACACCAAAAGATAAAAAATAAGAGGAAGTTTCGGGTTAACTTATATGAATATGGACTTGCAGAAAAAAATTGAAAATTTAATAATTGATGCCGGTGCCTGTGATGTTGGCTTTGCTCTTCTTCCCGATGGTCCGTTCGGTGAAAATTCTTATGCTGTCAGCTTTGTCGTCAGGCTTTCTCAGTCTGTTGTTGATGAAATTGACGGTGCTCCGACGCACACATATTTTCACCATTACAGAACGGTAAACGCTTTCATTGACTCTCTTGCTCTGCGTGTGGGTAACCTGATTCAGAATAGTGGTTACCGATACATTCCCATCGGTGCATCTCAGAGTATCAACAAAGACGGCTGGAACTATAAAGGTAGATATTCCCATAAAAAAGCGGCAAGCCTTGCCGGTCTTGGCGGAATAGGCAAAAATTCTTTGTTCTTACATAAAAAATACGGCGCAAACGTAAGACTGGGAACAATTTTTACTGATTTTCCGTTTGAAATTAAAAAGAGTGAGTACGTTTCACCGTGTATCAGTTGCGATGCCTGTGTAAATGCTTGCCCGTCAGGTGCGATTAACGGCAGACAGTGGGAGCCAGGCCTTGAAAGAGAAGACGTTTTTGATCCGGAAAAATGCAGTGAATATATGAAAAAAGAGTTTAAACACATCGGCAGGGGTGCTGTCTGCGGAGTGTGCATGAGTGTTTGCCCTGTGGGGAAAGGAGATAGTTATGGAACAGAAAAAGATTGACAGAATAAATGAACTTGCAAGAAAAGCAAAGGCCGAAGGTCTTACCGATGAAGAGATAAAAGAAAGAGATATTCTGAGAAGAGAATATATCGACTCTTTCAAAGCAAGTCTTATCTCAAACCTTGAACAGACATATATCGTTGACGAAAAAGGCAACAAAACAAAGGTAAAAAGAAAAACTGATAAAAAGGGCTGTCATTAAACACGATGATGGCTCTTTTGTATATTTATGCATATATTTTGTGATTTTTTAATATAAATCTTGACAATAACCACAAAATGCGGTAAAATGATTAGGATATTATGCTAATATGCCGTATTAGTATAATATCGAGGTAAAAGCCTCATAATTATAATTTCTTAATACTAAGATATTATTTTTATACTTAAAAACTACCAGGGAGGTGTTGTGCAAAATGAGTATTTCAATTACAGTTTTTGTTATTGTAATTCTTGCGTGTGTTCTTGTTGGTGTTGCAGCAGGTTTCGCAGGCGGCTTTGTTTACCGTAAAAAGGTTGCTGAGTCAGCTATCGGTTCTGCTAAACTCGAGGCTACACGCATTGTTAACGATGCGGTTTCAAAAGCTGAATCTGCCAAGAAAGAAAAGATTCTTGAGGCAAAAGATGAAATTCACAAACAGCGTTCAGAGCTTGAGCGTGAAATCCGTGAAAGAAGAAGTGAAGTTCAACGGCAAGAACGTCGCTTAAACCAGAAAGAAGAAACTCTTGACAAAAAGGCTGAAAATCTTGAAAAGAAAGACGAGATTCTCCAGTCTAAGATTCAGTCCGCAGAAAAGAAAGAAGAAGAAATCGAATCCCTTAAGCGCAGTCAACTTGAGATGCTTGAACGTATTTCAGGCTACACCAAGGAACAGGCTAAGGATTATTTGCTTAAAGCCCTTGAAGAAGATCTTGCTCACGAAAAAGCAGTTAAGATTATGGACTATGAGCAGAAAACAAAGGATGAGTCAGAAACACTCGCCAGAGAAATTATTGCAACTGCAATTCAGCGTTGCGCAGCAGACCACAGTGCAGAGGCTACTGTTTCAGTTGTTACTTTGCCCAACGATGAGATGAAGGGCCGCATTATCGGCCGTGAGGGTCGTAACATCCGTACCCTTGAAACCATTACAGGTGTTGATCTTATTATCGACGATACACCGGAAGCTATCACAGTTTCATGCTTTGATCCTGTTCGCCGTGAGGTTGCCCGCAGAACTCTTGAAAAGCTTATTTCTGACGGTCGAGTTCATCCTGCAAGAATTGAAGAGCTTTATGAAAAGGCAAACAAAGAGGTTGAGCACACAATTAAGCAGACAGGTGAAAGAGCAGCTGTTGACGCAGGTATCAACGGTATTCACCCTGAGCTTATCCGCCAGTTAGGTAAGCTCAAATACCGCACAAGCTACGGTCAGAACGTTCTTAATCATTCACTTGAAGTTTCTTATATCGCAGGTCTTATGGCAGCCGAGTTAGGTGCAGATGTTAAACTTGCAAAGCGCGCAGGTCTTCTTCACGATATCGGTAAGGCTCTTGACCACGAGATGGAAGGCTCACATATTGAGCTTGGTGTTGAATACGCTAAGAAATATAAAGAGAATGATCAGGTTGTTCACGCTATTCACGCTCACCATGGTGACGTTGAAGCTAAGACAATTGTTGCTTGTCTCGTTCAGGCTGCAGATGCAATTTCTGCTGCAAGACCCGGCGCAAGAAGAGAAAATCTTCAGAATTACATCAAGCGTCTTGAAAAGCTTGAAGAGATTTCAAACTCATTTGAAGGCGTTGAAAAGTCATTTGCAATTCAGGCAGGCCGCGAAATCAGAATTATGGTTAAGCCCGAAGCTGTTTCTGACGATCAGATGGTTCTCGTTGCAAGAGACATCGCTAAGAAAATTGAAGACGAGCTTGAATATCCCGGACAGATCAAAGTTAACGTTGTTCGTGAAAGCAGAGCAATCGACTTCGCAAAATAATCACAAAAAATTACAGCCGTTAAGTTTTAGCTTAACGGCTGATTTTTTATCTTTTTTTAATCGAAGTTATCTTTTTAACAGCGCTTAACAGCAGGAAAACAACGATATTTATTATAACAATTGTTGCGCCTGTGGGGAGCGTATAACCTGCGGGGCTGACATACACACAAGAGGTTGTGAGACCGATGATAAAGCAAACAACAGCAATTATTGCTGAACTGATAGTCACCGCAACGAATGATTTGCAAACTCTCATTGAGCTGACAGCGGGGAAAATAATCAGCGCTGAAATGAGAAGAGAGCCCATAACTTTCATACCGAGAACAATTGTAATTGCAGTAAGAACAGCTATTACGGTGTTATAAAGATTTGCTCTTATACCCGTTGCTTTCATAAAAGATTCATCAAAGGTAACTGCAAAAATTTTGTTATAAAATACAATATATAAAACAAGAACAACAATGCTTAATCCCACGCTTAAATAAACATCGGCTTCGGTCATTGTCAGGGGACTTCCGAAAAGGTAGTTGCAAACGTCAGTGTTAAGTCCGTTAGTGAAAGAAATAATCACTGTGCCCACAGCTAAAGCACCGGAAGAAATAATTCCGATAGCGGCGTCGCCTTTGATTTTTGTGTTTTCGTTGATTCTCAAAAGGAAAAAGGCTGATATAACAACAATGGGTATTGAAACATAAAGCGAAGCATCCGCCAGATTAAGTACGGCTGCAATTGCCGTTGCGCCGAATCCCACGTGAGAAAGACCGTCGCCGATCATAGAATATCTTTTAAGCACAAGGCTGACTCCCAGAAGCGCAGCGCAAAGTGAAATCAGAATACCTGCAACAAGGGCACGCTGAACAAAAGTGAAGCCCATATAATAATGAATCTGTGAAAAGAAATCAGTCATTCGCTTCACCTCCCAAAAAATGCTTTCCGAAATCGGAGGCAGAATATTCTTCGCAGGTTCCGAAAAATGAACCGTTGTGATTAAGGTGAAGAATTTTATTGGCAATATCCATTGAACCTGGAATATCGTGAGACACCATTATAACAGTAATTTTATCTTCACGGTTGAGTTTTTTGATTAAATCATAAAGTTCGGCAGTTACAATGGGATCAAGACCCGCTACAGGCTCATCTAAGAGCAAAAGCTTCTTTGTGGCACACAGAGCCCTTGCTAAAAGAACGCGCTGCTGCTGGCCTCCTGAGAGCTCCTGATAGCATCTCTTTTTAAGATGGGTTATTCCGAGCAACTCCATATTATGAGTAGATTTTGCTTTTTCCCTCTTTGAATAGAAAGGTGTTTTCATTTTGTTAAGACAGCCTGACAAAACAATTTCATTTACGCTGGCAGGGAAATCTTTCTGCACTTCTGTCTGCTGTGGGAGGTAACCGATTTCATTTTGAAAAAGTCCGTCTGAAAATTCTATGCAGCCCCCCGAGGTTTTTATAAGACCCAGAAGAGATTTCATAAGAGTGGTTTTTCCTGAACCGTTTTCACCTACAATGCATACGGCGTCACCGTCGTCAACAGAAAACGACAGGTTGTTGACAACTGTTTTGCCGTCATAGGCAACTGATAAATTTTTACAACTGATTAAAGACATATTAGTTCAAAGCCTCGTCAAGATTTTTTATATTCTGCTCCATTAGTGAAACATAGGTTGCTCCGCTTTCAAAGTCAGCTTTATCCACATTGTGGCAAGAGTGAAGCATCAGCTTTTTTACTCCTGTGGCCTCGCAAAGAGTGTCGGCAACCTTTTGTGAAGAGAATTCTGTATAGAAAACAGCTTTAGCACCGGTTTCTTTGATTTTTGTTTCAAGAAAAGCTATTGTTGCCGCACTTGGGTCGCTTTCTGTTGAGCATCCGGGAAAAGCGGCGTAATAGTTAATAGTATATTCATTAGTGAAGTAGCGGAAAGGAAAACGGTCGGCAACAATTATTGTGTCATCCCAGTCTGTAACTTCCTGAATTTTCTGATCAAGTTCTTTGAGTTTATCAGAATATTCAAAATAGTTTTCGTCATATTGAAAAGACCAGTCCCGGTCGATTTCGATAATTCTTTGCCTTATTATATCTAATATCATAAGAGCGTAGGCGGGTGCTGTCCAGAAATGCTCGTCCATTTCACCGTGAGCGGAAATTTCATCGTGATCATGCTCATGGTCGTGAGCGTGTCCGGTCTGCATACCTTCAACTGTTTCCTCTTTAATGAGCGGAACGTAGTCGATCATTCTCAGCGTATTGACTTCACCTTCATCAAAAGTGGCAAGAAGTTCTTCAACCCATTGGTCAGATTCACCGCCTAAATAAATAAACAGATCACACTCTTTTATCTGCGCCATATCCTGAACACCGGGTTCATAAGTGTGAGGCTCTGTTCCCGGGGGGATGAGCATAGTGACCTCAACACCTTCTATGCCGTCGGTTATCTGCCTTGCAAAGTCATAAGAGGGGAATATGGTAGAGATTATGTGAAGTCTGCTTTTTTCTTGTTTAACACCTGAACAGGCAGTGAGGGAAAATAAAAGGCAGACAACAGTTAAAATTGCAATGATTTTCTTCATTATGAGTCCTTTCTACACTCTTTACAGTAACCGTAAAGAGTGGTATTAAGGTTATCAACAAAAAAGTTGTGGTCGTGGGCAATGTGATTTTCCACATCTCTGAGCATAGGGCAGTCGATATGGTAAAGCTCACCGCACTCAATACACTTCATATGAAAATGAGAATCACCGCCGCAGTGGTTAAACTGATAGAGAGATGTTTTTCCCTGAGTAAATTTCTGAATAAGCCCTTCTTTGACAAACTGAGACAGAAGTCTGTAAACAGTTGCCTCACCTAAGCTGACGCTTTCGTTTTCAATGATTTCTCTTGAAGTGAAGCATTTGTGAGGCTGAGCCTTAAACAGATTAAGCAATGTATCTTTTTGTTTTGTGTGGTAAGTTTTTTCGTTCATAAAAAAGCAACTCCAATTTGATAGTGACTATCAAATTGGAGTATAACACAATATATTCTTTTTTGCAAGTATTTTATTATTTACCGCTGAGATATTTCAGTGCTTCATCAATTTGTGAATCAGAGTTCTGTGTTTCACTGTATTCAACTTCAATATCAGGCTGAAGTCCTGTTTTCTCAAAAGTATCGGTGATATAAGGCTTAACCTTTGCAACTGTCAACACAATTCCGCTACCGTCACTTAAGGAAAACGCCTTCTGAACATTGGCTTTGCCTGCGGTTTTTGTGCCGATGAGAACAGCCATACCGAAATCTCTCAGATCACAGGCAAAAAGCTCGCCGCAGCAAGCTGTGGCTGCATTGGTAAGCACTGCGATTTTGTATCCGCTGATACTCTGCGAGTTTGAAGCGTAGCAAGTTTCGTTGCCGTTTTTATCAATTTCAGTGGCAAGAGCACCGCTGCCCTCTGATGCGATGGGAACAAGAAGCTTAAGCGCATCACAAGTGTATTGAACGGAACCTTCTTTTGTGCCTCTGAGATCAAAGATGATAGAATCAACCTCACCCGGCAATGTTTCAATAACTTCGTTGAGCTGCTGAGCGGTGTTGCCGTAAAATCCGTCAATTCTGATATAAACGGTGTTACTGCCCATCTTTTTTGAGTAAACTGATTTTGCCGAATAACCCATCATAACCGAAACAGATTTTGCGTTATTATCACGCACGTAAGTGATTTTAACACTTGTAAGCTTGTTACCGTTAAGGCCTCTGGTGAGTTCAAGATAGTTATCCTGAGTTACGGCTTCACCGTCAATAACGCTGATAAGATCATTTTCTCTGATGCCTGCGTTGTAGGCAGTGGACCCTTCAAGAACAGAAGTGACTTTTATATACCCTGATTCATAATCAAAAACAGAGTTGATACCGATGCCGTTGATTTCACCCTTCATAGATGCCTGATATGTGGCGTAGGCTGACGGTGAAAGATAATAGCTTGCTGAGTCACCGAGAGAATCAATATAGCCCTCAAGCATACCTTCATCGCGGGAAGTGTCAGAAATAACACCGTAATAGTTCTCTCTTACAACTGCATCAAGCTCGTCTATAAGGGCATAGGAAGCGATCCTGTCTTGCAGGTTAGAAATAAGTCTGTTATAAATCCGCTGGGAAACGGACATTGTAATTGCAAAAGTTGCCGTCACAAAAGCGATAACTATTGCAACGGCAACACCCAGTGAAATCTTTTTGTTCATATAAGATTCTCCGGAAAATTATTTACGGACAAAGTTTGACGGATTAAGTTTATTACCGTTACTGTCACGAACTTCAAAATGAAGGTGGTAACCGGTTGAATAACCTGTTGTACCAACATAAGCAATTACCTGACCCTGCTTGACGCTCTGACCTGCTGAAACAGCAAGGGAGTTGCAATGGCCGTAAAGAGTGTAATATCCGTTGTTGTGGTTAACGAGCAGGTGAATGCCATAACCTGTACTCTGATGTTTGGTATAAACAACAGTGCCGTCTTTCGGTGCAACAATTTTTGAATTCTTCGGGGCAGCGATGTCGATGCCTGAATGGAACTTTCTTTCGCCCGAAATGGGGTCATTTCTCCAACCGTAAACTGAGCTGATGTATGCGCTTGAAGTAGGAACTGGCCACATCCAGCCTGAAGAACTGATTGTTCCGCTGGCGGTGCCGTGATTTCCTGTTGAACCTCCGCTGCTTGGCCTTTGCTGCTGTTGCTGTTGCTGCTCAGCTTTTTTAATAGCAGCTTCGATAGCGGCCTGGTCATCTTTATAAGCTGCAACCTCATCTTCAGCTTCGGCGATTTTACCGTTCATTCTGGCGATGATAATTCTGTGCTCTGCAACCTTCTTTTCAATTTCGATGAGAATATCGTCATACTCGGCTATAGAAGCATCAAGTTCAACCTTTTTGGCGGTAAGCTCAGTCTTTTTGATTTCAGAGTCTTCTTTTTTCTCAGTGAGCTGAGTTTTAAGGTCCTCAGCTTTTTCGATTTCGCCCTCAAGCTTAGAAACAAGCTTCTGGTCGTTATCGGTCACTCTTTTAAACATTTCAAGACGGTTAAGAAGTGAAGAAATATCACCCGTCTGAAGAAAGATTTCAAAAAATGTTGATGAGCCTGACATATAGTTGGCTCTCATTCTCTGGCAGAAAAGCTCAACCGTAGCGTCGATATTATCGTTCATTTCAACGAGCTCGTCTTCGGTTTGCGCAATTTGCTTTGTAAGAGAATTAATATCGTTAGTAAGGCCTACAACCTGAGAGTCAATGTTATCCTTCTGGTTCTGAATAACAGAAACCTTTGAGGTCAGGTCTGCAAGCTGAGTTTCGAGCTTGCCTGCAATGGCAGCTTCAGAGGCTTTTTCTGCCTTGAGCTTTTTAAGCTCTTCCTCAGATTGCTTGATTTTATTTTCAATGTTTTGCTTTTGCTGAGCAAGTGTAGCGGCCTGAGGTCTGATCGGCGCATAGGTGCAAACACAAGAAAAGACCATAATCAAAGCGAAAACAAAAGAAAGAACTCTTGTGTGATTAATCGTCTTCTTCATAAGTTACGCCTCCTTGCTCTTTAAGATATCTCTGAATGGAAACCATACTTCCCACAACACCTGAGAGAATACCGATGATAAGGAACGCCGCAAGGATGATAATAATATAATCTGTGAAAGGAACAAGGCTTGAGCTGATATCCACAACAGAACCGAGCATATCTGAAACCGAGCCCTTGACAACCTCATAAACTCCCCACACTGCGCCGAGAGAAACAACCGCCGAAATAACGCCGAGTAAAATACCCTCAATAACAAACGGCCAGCGGATGAATCCGTTAGTTGCGCCGACAGATTTCATAATGCTTATTTCAAGTCTGCGGCTGAACATAGTGATTCGGATAGTGTTTGAAATAATAAACAGAGAAACAAGCATAAGCAAAAGAATAATGCCTACACTGAGATATGTGACGGAAGAACGTACATTGATGAGTACAGTGGCAATGTCTTTATCGTCACGGATGGTGTCAACGTTGGGAAGCTTTTCTATTTCTCTTATAGCAGAGTCAAAGTTTTCCATTCCGTTAACAGAAACCTTATAAAGGTCGGGCAGGGGATTTTCTACCCCTTCAAAATAAGTGGCATCTGTACCGAGAGCCTCAATTTCTTTCTGGAAGGCAGTTTCTTTGTCAACAAATTCGGTGTGAGAAACATAACTTATTGCATTAAGGTCTTCACCGAGCTTGGCAACAGCGGCTTCGTCAGCATCCTGAACAACGTAAACCATAATAACGTTTTTTTCTTCAATGCTGTCAATAACCGACTGAATGTTGACAAGCAGCATAAATGCTGAGCCGATCATAATCATACAAGAAAGCAAAACGGCAACTGACGCAAATGACATCAGTCTGTTAGCCCAAAGATTACGGAAGCCTTCTTTTGTAAGGTAGCCGAAGCTTCTTCTCATTGAGCATCACCGCCTTTCTCTGCTTCATCAAGATAAACGCGGTAATTTTCATTATCGCCTAATATGGCATTGAGATATTCGTCTGTGATTTCAGGCTTTTTATCCTGAACTTTGGTTTCTTCAGCTGGAACTTCAACTGCATCTTCAGCCTTTTGCGGCGGAGTGATAACAACATCATCAGCCGGTTTTACGGGAGAAGCGAGATCCTCCTCAACAAAAACAGACTCGCTTTTCTTCGGGGGCTTGTGACCCTTGCGGCGGCGGAAACCGCGATGTTCGGGTTCAGCGCCGGGGAGGTGGGCAGTTGAACCTTCGGGCAAAGTATTGTTTTCAACATTGCCGTCAGATACTACCTGACCTGCTTCAAGAACAATAACTCTTTTATCAAACTGCTTAACAAGGTCGTGAGCGTGGGTAACCATAATAACGGTTGTTCCTGCCTCGTTAAGGCGCTGAAGAAGCTCAACAATTTCCATAGACATCTGCGGGTCAACGTTACCTGTAGGCTCGTCAGCTATAATAATCTCTGCGTTATTAGCCAAAGCTCTTGCAAGGGCAACTCTCTGCTGCTCACCGCCTGAAAGCTCGTTTGGCATACAGCGTGCTTTTGAAGCAAGGCCTACAATGCTTATAACGTAAGGGACTCTTTTGCGTATTTCTTTTTTTCTTGCGTTAACAACTCTCATAGCAAAGGCTACGTTGTTGTAAACATCCATATTGGGAATAAGGCGGAAATCCTGAAAAACGATACCCATATTTCTTCGGAAGTAGGGGATCTGACGTTTTTTCATATTAACAAGGTCATAATCTTTGATTTTGATTGACCCTGAGGAAGGCACCTCTTCACGCATCATAAGTTTAAGGAAGGTACTCTTACCTGCGCCTGAAGCTCCAACAACAAAAACAAATTCGCCCTTTTCGATTTTGATGTTGACGTTATTAAGAGCTTTTGTTCCGTTGCTGTAAACTTTTGATACATTTTTAAATTCGATCATTCGCTATTACTTTTCCTTTCCGGTCAGGGGACCGACTTTTGCGAAACATCAATATTTAATGGGGTTGGCATCAAGATATTTCTTAACCATAAGAGCTACTTTGAAAACAATGGCGTCATCAAATTCTCTCAGGTCAAGGCCGGTAATTTTCTTGATTTTTTCAAGTCTGTAAACAAGAGTGTTTCTGTGAACAAACAGCTTACGTGATGTTTCACTTACGTTAAGGTTGTTTTCAAAGAAACGCTGAATGGTAAACAGTGTTTCATGGTCAAGGCTGTCAATAGAGCCTATTTTGAATATTTCGTGAAGGAACATTTCACAAAGTGTAGTGGGAAGCTGATAAATAAGTCTTGCGATACCGAGGCTTTCATAGCTGACAATAGTTTTTTCGGTGTCAAACACTTTGCCGACTTCAAGAGAAACCTGAGCCTCTTTAAAGCTCTTGGCAAGGTCTTTGATGCCCACAACTGTTGTACCGATACCGATAATGGCATGGGTATAAAGCTCTGTGTTAAGAGAGTCCGCAATAGAACGTGCAAGCTTTTCGATATCTTTGCTTGCGATACCGTTTTTAACATCTTTAACAAGAGCAATGTCAGTTTCGTTGATGTTGATAACAAAATCCTTTGTTTTGTCGGGGAAAAGGTTCTGAATCACATCAAAGGTTGAAGCGTCGGTCTGGTCGGGTACACGGATAAGAAGCACAACGCGTGAAGTTTCGTTGTTGAAACGAAGCTCTCTTGCTTTGAGATAAATATCACCGGGAAGAATGTTGTCAAGGATAACATTCTTAATGAAAATACCTCTGTCATACTTTTCATCAAAAAATTGTTTAAGATTGTTAAGTGTAACTGCGCTCAGATTTGCATACTTGCCTGCAAGAGCATCTTCACCGTCAATAAAAACGGCATATTCGGGATGAATCTGGTTACCGAAGGTTTTATATGTAACACCTTCAATGACAGCAGTTTCGCTTTCAGCGAATGCCTTAGCAGCTGCCATAGAGTTGACCTCACCGATTTTACCAAGATCGCTGCAGGAAATGATAGTACCTGTTTCGTCGATGATACCAACGGTTCTGTCAATTGCACCGCGCATCTGATGAATTACACCTTGAAAAAGTCTGTTTGACATAAAACAATCTCTCCTCAAATTTAACTTATTGTCATATCTTTTGGACAATATGACAACCCGACTGTATGCATTTTACACAATTTTGCGATATTTTTCAATATGTTTATAAAAAATAATTGAAAATCTTTATCAAAAAATTCATTTTTGACAGTTTTTATTGCTTTTTTTGGGAAACATTTACAAAAAACTCTTACTTTTATCAACAAAATACTGTTTGGCAATTTTCACAACATATTGTGGTGAAAAAACCTCTCAAGCCACAAAAAAAGCGGTATCTGATCAACAGATACCGCAAAATTGCACAAATTTAATTGTGATTAGTCGTCGTCCTCTTCGTCTTCGTCAATGTCGAAATCAAATTCAAGAGTCTCGCCGCAAGCGGGGCACTCAATTGAATCTTCGTCAAGAACGCTCTCGTCAAGGCAGATAACCTCGCCGCAAGCGGGACATTCAACCTCAAAATAATCATCGTCACAGCAGCCTGAGCAGCCGTCACATTCATCATAATCTTCGTCTTCTTCAAAGATGTAGTCTTCAAGATCTGCAAGATCTTCGTCAACAGCGTCAACCTGCTCTGTGAGCATATCAAGTGCATCTTCAAGATCAGCAACAGAAAGTGCCAATTCATCAATAACATCAATCATAGCATTGATGAGTTTTGTTTCGGGTTTATTTTCTTCAAGGTTGAGACCTTCTGCGAGGCCTTTAAGATATGCTGCTTTTTCGGTAACTGTCATCATAATAAATTACCTTCCTTTCTAAAAGTGGTCAGGGAATTAAGCTCTGCCGAGGTATTCGCCTGTTCTTGTATCGATCTGAACCATTTCGCCCTCGTCAATGAAAAGGGGAACTTTGATTTCTGCGCCTGTTTCAACAGTTGCGGGTTTAGTAGCGTTTGTAGCTGTGTTGCCTGCAAAGCCGGGGTCAGTCTGAGTAACCTGAAGCTCAACAAATGTTGGGGGCTCTACGCCGAAAACTTTACCCTTGTAAGAAAGAATCTTACAAACCATGCTTTCTTTAACAAACTTGAAGTTGTCAGAAAGGTCTGATTCGTTGATAGGAACAAGGTCATAAGTTTCCTGATCCATAAAGTAGTAAAGGCCACCGTCACTGTATGAATATTCCATATCTTTTCTTTCAATGAAAGCGGTAGGGAATTTAGCTGAAGGGTTGTAGCTCTTTTCTGTAACTGCGCCTGTAATAACGTTCTTAGTCTTAGTTCTTACAAAAGCGGCACCCTTACCGGGTTTAACATGCTGGAATTCAACAACCTGAAGTACGTTGCCGTCTTCCTCAAAAGTTACGCCGTTTCTGAAATCGCCTGCTGATACCATAATAATATTCCTCCGATTTAAAATTCGATATTAAATTCGATTTAATCTCCCTGATATTTTATACCATATCTGTCTGTTTTTCAAGTCCTTTTGAAAAATTTATGTGTTTCTCCGTGGTTTTAACGGCAAAAAAGAGCGTTCCGAAGAACGCTCTTTAAAAATATTGAGTTAAGCTTTGCCGCCGCAGCCGAGAACGGTTTCAATTTTGTGTGAAACAACACCTTCGATAGCATTACGTGCAGGAGTAAGATACTGTCTTGGGTCGAAGTGTGTGGGGTTCTCTGTGAAGTGCTTACGGATAGCAGCTGTCATTGCGATACGGATGTCTGAGTCAACGTTGATTTTGCAAACTGCCATTGAAGCTGCCTGTCTGAGCATATCTTCGGGGATACCGATAGCGTCGGGCATCTGGCCGCCGAATTCGTTGATTGTTTTAACGTCATCCTGGTTAACAGAGCTTGCACCGTGAAGAACGATGGGGAAACCGGGGAGCTTTTCTTCAACAGCCTTAAGGATGTCAAAACGAAGCTGGGGTTTCTGACCGGGCTTGAACTTGTATGCACCGTGGCTTGTGCCGATAGCGATAGCAAGTGAGTCAACGCCTGTTCTTGTTACAAAATCGTAAACCTGATCAGGGTCTGTGAAGCTTGCATCTTCAGCGCTTACGTTAACGTCGTCTTCAATACCTGCGAGCTGACCGAGTTCACCTTCAACAACACAGCCGTGTGCATGAGCGTAGTCAACAACCTGTTTTGTAAGAGCAACGTTCTCTTCGTAAGGAAGGTGTGAACCGTCGATCATAACTGATGTGAAACCGCCGTCAATGCATGACTTACAAGTTTCAAAGTCAGGGCCGTGGTCAAGGTGAAGAGCGATGGGAAGACCTGTCTGGTCTGCTGCAGCCTTAACCATAGCTACGAGATACTCATGAGATGCATATTTTCTTGCGCCTGCTGAGCACTGAAGAATAACAGGTGCGTTAAGCTTTTTTGCAGCCTGTGTAATACCCTGGATGATTTCCATGTTGTTAACATTGAAAGCACCAACTGCGTATCCGCCTTTGTAGGCGTCTTCAAACATTTTTTTAGTTGTTACAAGTGGCATAATAATCACTCCTGTAAAAATTTTAACAAGGGTATTATAACATTTAAAGCAAATTTGTCAATAATTTGTCAAGTTATAATTTTGCGTTATCAAAAAAAGAGGACAGAGGAACCCCCAGAACAGTTGAAAGTGCAAATAATTCAATGTCTGTAACTGTACGGGATTTGTCTTCAATTCGGGATATTGAGCCGCGGCATACATAAACGCCCAATAGCTCTAATTTGTTGGATAATGCTTGCTGGCTGAGGTTCTTTTGCTTTCGGAATTTGCGTACATTTGCGCCTACGAGGTTCATTTCATTGCCATCGATAATTCTTGCCAAAAAAATCACCACACATCATTATTTATGTCTTGACATAAGACAATTTTGATGCTATCATAAATAAGGAATAAAGTTGTCTTATGGCAAGACAAACTTGAAAATAGGACAATGTATTTAGCTACATTTCGCTGCGTATAATACTTCTGAGGTATTTTTACCGCAGGAGGAGATAATTATGTATTGCACAAAATGCGGAGCTTTGATTAAAGAGGAAGAGTCAATGTGTAAAACGTGCGGAGAATCGTACAAAGACATTGCTTCAAAAAAGGAATCGGAGTTCAGAAAATTTATTGAAGTTACAGATGATGAGTCTTCTAAAAAGTGAGGAAACGGACTGTCGGCTTAGCTGACAGTCCGTTTCCTTTTGTCATTAATCAAAATTTGTATCAGTAATTCTTTCGACTTCAAAGCTTTCTGTATAAAATTCACGGGGGTTGTTTTCATCAAGGACAATAAGTCTTCCACCGTGAATATCGCCATAGGTATGGAAGCCTGTAGCGAGAGTCTGGCACAGCTTGATGCCGTCAATTTCAAAAATAAAGTCATTTACGTGGTCATGCCCAAAGAAGGCGGCAATAACGTCACCGTGCTTTTTCCATAACTCAAACTGCTCTCTTGTTCTGCTTTTGGGCGGGCAGGGGAGCTCACGGAGATGGCCGCTTACAAAATTTTCTTTTTTAACGCAGTAGCGTTTGCCGTCACCCTCAATAAGGTCGCAGGGGTCATTTTCACCCACTTCATAAATCACATCATATTCCTGAGAAACAGGGATATGCTGAAAAAGAAGTGATGGCAGCGGCTCACCGCCGTTTTCGGCTTTTAATTTTTCTGCGGTGCGCTCATACCAGTCAAGCTGGTCCTTGTGCAGCTCATCATAGCCGAGCACCTTACCGTTTTCATCACGGACATAGTCGTTGGAATCCATAAGCCAGAGATTGAAAGCGGGCTTGTCGGATTTACTGCTCTTGATGAGGATATTGTGGTTTCCGCAGCCGTGCATTTCTTCTGCGTTGAGGCAGCCGATAAAGTTATCGTATCTCATATAAAGCATCATCTGATATTCACGGAAAAAACGCTGAATTTCAGAATCGTGATTGCCGAAGACAATCGCAAAGGGAATCCCTCTTTTGCGGATAGGCTCAGTGATTTTGGTGATTGTTTTTTCAACGTAATCATATGTAAGCTCTTCCCAATATCCGCAGATATTGTCTCCGCCGAAAACAACCAGGTCGGGGTTAGTTTTCTCAAGGCTTTTTTCAATAACATTCAGAGCCTCGCGGCTTTTGTCACGGGGAACGATGGGATTTTCGTCATCGTCCATTTCAGGGTCAACCTCGTGAATGTCAGAAAGGTGGAGAATTCTGAATTTGCCGTCTGCACCGAATTTCAGCTCAGGTGACTGACGATTATGGTTTTTATACATAACAGGCATACCGCAGGCTGCTGTAAACGGAAGCAGTGCGGAAGTGAGAATTGATTTTAAAATTTTACTTTTCATTGGTAACAACCCCTTTCAGATTGATTATAACCAAAGTAAAAAAGAAATTCAACAATAAATATTTACAACAGATAAAATATATGGTACATTATTGCAGACAGAGTAGATATGTGAGCGTTAAGTGTCGTGGGGACGGGGAGTTGCCACACGGACGAAAAGATTTCTTGCGGTTCACATTTCGCATCCCGCTGGAAAATAATATTGATGACGAAAGCCTCTTTATTATTCAGCGAAATAATAAGGAGGCTTGTTATGTTTAAATTCAAGGATTTGTTCAAAACAAAAAACCTTGCCCTGATGGCTTTGCTTGTTGCGGCGAATGTTGTGTTCAGCCGTTTTTTATCTGTTAACACGTTCAACAACAAAATCGGCTTCACTTTTCTTACAGTGATGCTGGCGGCATATCTTTTTGGCCCGTTGGGGGCGATGCTTGTGGGCGGACTGGGAGATGTAATCGGAGCCTTGCTTTTTCCCATAGCAGCGTATTTTCCGGGGTTCACTCTTACGGCTGTGATTACGGGGCTGCTTTATTCGTTTTTTATCAACAAAAAAACAAACCTGATTAAAATTATATCAGGTGTCATTCTTACCGAATTTCTTTGCAGCGGACTTATGAACACTTTCTGGATATCGTATATGTACGGCTCTGATTTCGGCGCGCTGTTTGTGACAAGGCTTACAACTCAGATAATTGTAATGACAGTGGTGGAAATTGTTGCCGCCCAGCTGATTTTTGGCAAAAAAATGGCAATTGAAAGAATAACAAAATCATTTAGGTGACAACTTCGGCGATGCAGTTCTTCTGCATCGCTTTTTATTGTTAAAAAACAGACAATATACATATAAAATATATATTTATTTATACACTTTTTACCTTGACTAAAAATGGGATTTGGTTTATAATTCATTCAGTTTAAAATGAGGGAGTTTTCGGATTATGTTAAATACTGAAAAAACAATGGAAAAAATAGTAGCTCTTTGTAAAAACAGAGGCTTCATCTTCCCCGGCAGTGAAATTTACGGCGGACTTGCCAACACATGGGACTACGGCCCCCTTGGCACAAGAATGAAAAACAACGTAAAAGACACCTGGAGAAAGAGATTTATTCAGGAAAGAAAAAACAGCTATGAGGTAGATGCAGATATTCTTATGCACCCAAGAGTATGGGAAGCAAGCGGTCACGTTGCCAGCTTCTCAGACCCGCTTCTTGACTGTAAAGAATGTAAAATGCGCCACAGAGCTGACAATCTTATTGATGACTTTGACCCTGAAGCACATGCTGACGGTATGACTAAGGAAGAAATGTTTGAGTATATCAAGGCTCATTCAATTCCCTGCCCTCACTGCGGTAAACATAACTTTACCGACATCAGAGAGTTCAACCTTATGTTCCAGACATTCAGAGGTGTCACAAACAACTCTAAGAGCGTTATTTACCTTCGCCCCGAAAATGCACAGGGTGAATATGTAAACTACCTTAACGTTCAGCGCTCAATGCGTGCAAAGCTTCCTTTCAGCATCGGTCAGATCGGTAAAGCCTTCAGAAATGAAATTACTCCCGGTAACTTCACTTTCAGAACTATCGAATTTGAGCAGATGGAATTCCAGACATTCTGTAAAGAAGGCACAGACGCAGAGCTCTATGATTACTTTAAAGAGTACGGTATGAAGTATTATCAGGATCTTGGTATCAAGGCTGAAAATCTTCGTTATCACGACCACGAAAAGCTTGCTCATTATGCAAAAGCAGCTTGTGATATCGAGTTCCTTTTCCCCTTCGGATGGGGCGAAATCAACGGAACTCACAACAGAACCAACTTTGACCTTACAAGACATCAGGAATACAGCGGCCAAAAGATGGATTATCTTGACCCTGAAACAAATGAAAAGTTTATTCCTTTTATTATCGAATCAACATACGGTCTTGACAGAACAGTTCTCGCTCTTCTTTGCGAAGCTTACGACGAAGAGGTTATTGATGCAGAAAAGAATGACACAAGAGTTGTTCTTCATCTCAACCCTGCAGTTGCACCTTTCAAAGCAGCAGTTCTTCCTCTTTCAAAGAAGCTTTCAGGTGATGCTCTCAAGGTTTATGAAAAGCTTCAGAAAAAATATATGGTTGACTTTGACGAAACAGGCTCAATCGGTAAGCGTTACCGCCGCGAAGACGAAATAGGTACACCCTTATGTATCACTTTTGACTTTGACAGCCTTGAAGATAACTGCGTAACAGTCCGTGACCGTGACACAATGCAGCAGGTTCGTATTTCAATTGATGAACTTGATGAATATATCGGCAAAAAACTTGAATTCTAAATAAAGGACAAAATTTAAATTAAAGGCGAGGATGAAATGAAAAAGATTCAGTTTACAGAAACAGTGCTTCGTGACGCACAGCAGTCTTTGATTGCAACAAGAATGCCTTTTGAGGATTTTGAAAAAATCCTTAACACAATGGATAAGGCCGGATACTATTCAATGGAATGCTGGGGCGGTGCAACATTTGACTCCTGCTTGCGCTACCTTTCAGAAGATCCGTGGGAAAGACTCCGTAAAATCCGCAAGGCTGTTCCCAACACAAAGCTCCAGATGCTCCTCAGAGGTCAGAACCTCCTTGGCTATAAGCACTACCCCGATGATGTGGTAAGAATGTTTGTTGCAAAGAGCATTGAAAACGGTATTGATATTATCCGTATTTTTGACGCTCTTAACGATATCCGTAACCTTGAGGTTGCTGTTGACGAAACAAATAAGAGAGGCGCTCACGCTTCAGGTACAATCTGCTTTACAACAAGCCCCGTTCACACTCTTGAGAATTATGCAAAATATGCAAAGCAGCTTGAAGATCTCGGCGTTCAGTCAATCACAATAAAAGATATGGCAGGTATTATGGGACCTCAGGAAGCATATGACCTTGTTAAAGCTATCAAAGAGTCAGTTAAGCTTCCCGTTGTTGTTCATACTCACTGCACAACAGGTCTTGCACCCGTAACACTTCTTAAAGCTGTTGAAGCTGGTGCAGATGTTATCGACACTGCAACTTCAGCTCTTTCAGGCGGCACATCACAGTTTGCAACCGAAACAATGGCATATACCCTTCGTCAGCTCGGCTATGAAGTTGGCCTTGACGATAAGATTCTCAAAGAAGTTAATGATTACTTCAAGCCTGTTAAAGCAAAGGCACTTGAATCAGGTCTTCTTAACCCAGTTGTTCTCGCAACAGATACAGATGCTCTTAATTATCAAGTTCCCGGCGGTATGCTTTCAAACCTTGTTGCTCAGCTTACTGCTCAGAATAAGCTTGATAAATTCGAGGAAGTTCTTCAGGAAGTTCCCAGAGTAAGAGCAGATATGGGTTATCCGCCACTTGTTACTCCTATGAGCCAGATGGTTGGCGTTCAGGCTACTCAGAACGTACTTCTCGGCAAATATAAAAACGTTTCAAAAGACGTTCGCAGCTATCTTAAGGGTGAATACGGTAAGGCTCCCGGTGAAATCAATGCAGACCTTCTCAAGCAGGTTCTCGGCGACGAAAAACCCATCGAAGGCAGATTTGCCGACACTCTTGCTCCCGCTTTTGAGCAGACAAAGGCTGAACTTGGAAGCAAAGCAAAAAGCGATGAAGATGTTCTTTCTTACATTGCCTTCCCCATGCAGGCAGAGGCTTTCTTTGAAAAACGTGATGAAAAAGAAAGAAACACTTTCAGATATACTATCAAAGAAGTGTAAGGAGGCATTGTTATGAACTTTTTTACATCTCCTGCGTTTTTTCTTGCAATTATTTTTGTGGCAGCATCGGTTTACACTCTTTATGCAAAAATCAGAGATTCAAAGGCTGCCCCCGAAGAACCCGTAAAAGAGAAAACATCTCCTGTGTCAGCAAAGCCGGTTGCTTCAGCTCCTAACGTGAGCAGCGGTGAGCTTGAGCTTATTAACACTGATGAAAAAACTGCCGCAGTTATTATGGCTCTTGTAAGCCATAACAGCGGTATTCCGCTCAACAGACTCAGCTTTAAATCTATTCGTTTGATGGAGGATAAATAAAATGAAATACGTAGTAAACCTTAACGGTAAAAATTATGAAGTAGAAGTTAATGAATGCGAAGCAGTGGTAACAAATGTTACTGACGCAGCAGCACCTGTTGCTCCTGTTGCAGCTCCTGCACCTGCAGCCGCTCCCGCCGCTCCTGCAGCAGCACCCGCAGCTGCTCCTGTTTCAGCTGAAGGAACACAGATTCTTTCACCTATGCCCGGTGCAATTCTTAATGTTAACGTATCAGTCGGCGCTTCTGTTAAAGCAGGCGACGTACTTATGATTCTTGAAGCTATGAAAATGGAAAACGATATCGTTGCTCCCTGTGACGGTGTTGTTAAGCAGATTCCTGTTGTTAAAGGTTCAACAGTTAACACTGACGATGTTCTTGCAGTTATCTGATAATCGGAGGGCTTATTAATGGACGTATTATATGAAAACCTGCTGACGCTTAACTGGCCTCAGGTTGCGATGTGGGTAATCGGCGGTATCCTTATTTACCTGGCAATCGCAAAAGAAATGGAGCCAACTCTTCTTCTTCCTATGGGCTTTGGTGCAATTCTTGTTAACCTTCCGAATTCCGGTGCAGCAGCAGTTATTGAGCACCTTTTTGAAATCGGTATCAATCAGCACGAGCTTTTTCCGTTGATTCTTTTCATCGGTATCGGTGCTATGATTGACTTTGAGCCGTTGCTTACAAATCCCAAGCTTATGTTCTTTGGCGCAGCAGCTCAGTTCGGTATTTTCTTCACACTTTGTATGGCATCACTTTTCGGCTTCGAAATCAATGACGCTGCTTCAATCGCTATTATCGGTGCAGCAGACGGCCCCACATCAATTTTCGTTGCCAATATGCTTAACTCAAACTATACAGCCGCCATTATGGTTGCAGCGTATTCTTATATGGCTCTTGTTCCCATTGTTCAGCCTCCTATCATCAAGCTTTGCACAACAAAGGCTGAAAGAAAGATCAAGATGACTTACACAGGCAAAAAGGTATCAAAGAGAACAAAGATTCTCTTCCCCATAATTATCACAGCAATTGTTGGTATGGTTGCCCCTGACGCTGTTGCACTTATCGGTTTCCTTATGTTCGGTAACCTTATCCGTGAGTGCGGAGTTCTTAACTCTCTTTCAGAAACAGCACAGAAGGTTCTCGCAAACCTTATTACCATTTTCCTTGGTATAACAATCGCTTCAAGAATGACAGCCGCAGAATTCCTCAGACTTGAAACTCTTCTTATTATGGGTCTCGGTCTTGTAGCATTTGTTGTTGATACATTCGGCGGTGTTATGCTTGCAAAGATTATGAACCTTTTCCTCAAAAATAAAATCAATCCTATGATTGGTGCGGCAGGTATTTCTGCTTTCCCGATGTCAGCTCGTGTTGTTCATAAGCTTGGCCTTGAAGAGGATAGTCAGAACTTCCTTCTTATGCATTCAATCGGTGTTAATGTATCTGGTCAGATCGCATCTGTTATCGCAGGTGGTCTTATCCTTGCATTCCTTGCTAATTAAGGAGGACGATTATGGGTATTAATTTTGAATATTTTTTAAACTCATTGCCTTATATGGGCAAAGGGATGCTCGGCATATTTATAGTTACAGCTGTTGTTGTTATGGTTGTTAACGCCCTTAATAGTATGCCTGACAAGAAAAATAAGAAATAATTTTTCGAAAAGAGCGTTTGTGTTTAAACCTGACGCTTTTTTTGTTGTTAACACAAATAAGGAGGTAAATCTATGGAATTTACCATTATGGATGCTATACTGACATCTGTTATAGGAATAATGGTAGTTATGGTGGTTCTTGCCATTATTGCAGTGCTGATTATTATTGTTTCAAAGATTATCAGAAAGATAGAAAGCAGTGTAGCAAAATCAGAGGCTGTTATCGGTTCGGAATCATCTGCTCCGGCAGGTACACCTATGCCTGAGGGTATGAACCAGGGTGAGGTTGAGCTTATCGGTACAGATGAAAAAACTGCCGCAGTTATTATGGCTCTTGTAAGTCATAACAGCGGAATTCCTCTTAACAGACTCAGCTTTAAATCTATCAGACTTTTAGAAGAAGGAGGTGCCGACACAAATGGAAATGGTTAAAGACGTACTTATCGGATTGTGGGAGTCATCAGGCTTTGCCGCACTTTTTGTTGACGGTGCTTTCCTTTGGCAGAATCTTGTTATGATTCTCGTAGCTTTTGTTCTTTTGTTTTTTGCAATTGCCAAAAAATGCGAACCACTTTTGCTTGTTCCCATTGCTTTCGGTATTCTTCTTGCAAACCTTCCCGGCGCCGGTCTTATGGATGACCCCACGGGACTTATGGACACTTCAAATATAGTTGAAGGTGCTCATTGGTATGATACAGGTGTACTGAGGCTTATATACTCGGGTGTTAAATCAAGTATTTTCCCGTGCCTTATTTTCCTTGGTATCGGATGTATGACTGATTTTGGTCCCCTTCTTTCAAACCCCGTTTCGCTTATTTTGGGCGCTGCAGCTCAGCTTGGCATTTATGTTGCATTTGTTGTTGCTATAGCTCTTGGATTTACACCGCAGGAGGCAGCTTCAATAGCAATCATCGGCGGTGCTGACGGTCCCACTGCAATTTACCTTACAGGTAAGCTTGCAGGCCACCTTTTAGGCCCGATTGCCGTTGCTGCTTATTCTTACATGGCTCTCATTCCTTTCATTCAGCCGCCTATCATGAAGCTTCTCACAACTAAAAAAGAGCGTCAGGTTGAAATGAAACAGCTCCGTAAAGTAAGTAAGGTTGAAAAAATTGTTTTCCCTGTTGTAGTTCTTGTAATTTGTGCATTCATTCTTCCGTCAGTTGCTCCGCTTCTTGGTATGCTTATGCTGGGCAACCTTTTCAAGGAATGCGGTGTTGTTGACAGACTTTCAGACACAGCTCAGAATGCTCTTATGAATATTGTAACAATCCTTCTCGGCCTTACAGTCGGTGCCACAACAAACGGCGCAACCTTCCTGAAGCTTGAGACTCTCAAAATTGTTGCTCTCGGTCTTATGGCATTCTGCTTCTCAACAGTCGGAGGTCTTCTTCTCGGTAAGGTTCTCTATGCTGTTACCGGAGGCAAGGTTAACCCTCTTATCGGTTCAGCAGGCGTTTCTGCTGTTCCTATGGCTGCCAGAGTGTCGCAGAATGAAGGCAGAAAATACAATCCTACGAACTTCCTTTTGATGCACGCTATGGGTCCCAATGTTGCAGGTGTTATCGGCTCAGCTGTTGCGGCAGGTTTCCTCCTTTCAAGATTCGGCTGATAAAATTTAATTATGAATAATAAACCCCTCCTTGCGTAGAATATATTATAAATATTCGCAAGTGAGGGATTTTTTATGTGCGGAATTATGGGTTATACAGGAGCTTCACCTGCCGCCCCTGTGATAATCAAAGGGCTTATGGGGCTTGAATACCGTGGCTATGACTCGGCAGGGCTTAGTGTTGCTCAGAGCGGTGAAATAAAAGTTTTCAAAACCGAGGGAAGCCCCGAAAAGCTGTGGAATGTTGTTGATAAAGAGCTTTCTTCGGTTTCGGGAATAGGCCATACCCGTTGGGCAACTCACGGTGCGCCTACCGTTGAGAATGCGCACCCTCACTGCAGTCCCCGCGGAATTTTTACCGTTGTTCATAACGGAATCATAGAGAATTTTGCATCCCTTAAAGATGACCTTGAATCACAGGGAAATACGTTTGTTAGCGAAACGGATACTGAAGTTGTGGCGCATTTGCTTGAACGTGAATATAAAGGCGATGTGAAAAGCGCTATTGCCCGGACACTTTCTTTACTTGAAGGGTCATATGCGTTGGGAATACTGTGCAAAGATTACCCTGACAGAATTTTTTGTGCAAGGTATTCCAGTCCTCTGTTTGTGTGTCTTGACGCCGAGGGTGGGTATATTGCAAGCGATGTATCTGTGTTACCTGACAGTGCAGGCAGAATTTATAAAATAGGTGACAGAGAAATAGGGATTCTGACGAAAGATGAGCTTAAGGTTTTTGACGTTGACGGTTGCAGAATAAGAAAAACTGAAATCAGAATAAAAGACACTGAGACTTTTCAGGGTAAGGGCGAGTACGCTCACTATATGCTTAAAGAAATTTTTCAGCAGCCTGAAGCGGTTGAAAAAACAATATCTTCTCTTATAATCAATTCGAGAATAAAACTTCCCACACTTCACCTTACAAAAGAAAAAATCAAACGGATAAATCGGGTCGAATTTATAGCCTGCGGCTCGGCATATCACGCAGGTGCAGTAGGGGCGTATGTTGCTCAGACGCTTATGCAGGTACAGAGTGATGCATATATTGCGTCGGAGTACAGATATAAAAACCCTGTTTCAGACGAAAACACCCTTGTTGTTATAATCAGTCAGAGCGGTGAAACCGCAGATACTCTTGCAGCCCTTCGTGAAGCAAAACGCCGAAAAGCAAAAATAGTGTCAATAATCAACGCACCGCTGAGCACAATCGCTCAGGAAAGCGACAGCGTTATTCTCACCAAAGCAGGCAAAGAGGTTGCCGTAGCAACAACAAAAGCCTTCAGCGCACAGCTTGCGGTGATATATGCCCTTTGCACAAGACTTGCTTATTCCTCGGGGAAAATCACGAAAGTAAGATACACACAGCTGATAGACGAAATGAAAAAACTCCCCGAAAAAATCAGGGAAGTTCTGAAAAATGACAGAGAATACAGGGCTATTGCAGATGAGTTGAAAGATATAAATTATACTTGTTTCATCGGCAGAGGTGTTGATTACTGCACCGCAATGGAGGGCGCACTTAAACTTAAAGAAGTCAGCTATACTCATTGTGAGGCATATGCCGCAGGTGAGCTTAAGCACGGCACGATTTCACTCATTGAAAAGGGAACACCGGTAGTGGCAACGGTAACACAAAAAAATCTCAGTTCAAAAACTGTCAGCAATATTACAGAATGTAAGGCAAGAGGCGCAAAAATAATCTGCATCGGAAACGAAGGCACATTCACTCCTGATGCAGACGATAAAATGCTTATTATTCCCGAAACCGAGGATCTTTTCAAAACCTCACTTTCGGTTATACCTATGCAGTTGATTGCTTATCATACAGCGCTTAACAAGGGCTGCAGTATCGATAAGCCGAAAAATCTTGCCAAAAGCGTTACTGTTGAGTAGGCCGTTCTATTTTCGGCAAATCCCAATGGAATGCAGCTGCGCAGATTCTGATAGCTACAACTACCGCGGAAGAAACAAGAATTGCTCCCAATTCGGGAATAAAGTTGCTTAAATAGAAGTAGAGCACAGCCCCTGCGAGAACGGCAGTTGCATACACGTTTTTGCAAAAGATCATTGGTTTTTCCTTGCTCATAATGTCACGCAGAAGTCCTCCGCCGACAGCGGTAAGAAGACCCATAAAAATTGCAAAAAATTCGTGGTCGCCGTAGCCTGCGTCAATAGTGAGCTGAACACCTGACACCGTGAAAGCCGCAAGACCAAGAGCGTCGAAAACATTTATAATGGTGTTGATTTTTTTATAATTCTCAAAAAAGAATCTGTTAAAGATTTTGGCCGCGATAAACACACAGAGTGATGTTACCACCGCGCAGAAAAGATGCTCTCCGTTGCAGAAATTTCTCGGGGGAAAAACACCGAGAAAAACATCTCTTAAAGCTCCGCCGCCCAAAGCCGTTACAAAGCCGAGAAAAACAACGCCGAAAACGTCCAGTTTTCTGACAATAGAAATCATTGCCCCCGAAATTGCAAAGGCGGTAATTCCCGTAAATTCAATTATTTCAAAAATCAGTGAAACAGTGTTCATAAAATCCCTCAAAAAACAACTTTTATTTCTTCACCGCAGGTGAGTGAATTTTCTTTCACTTCACAGTCAACGGCAATTATCTCCACACCCTGCTCTTTTGCTTTAAGTAAGGTTTCGGCAAATTCAGGGTGTGTTTCTTTATTTGCGGTAAAATAGTTGACTCCGTTCATCTGAACGATAAAAAGAATCATAGCCCGGTTACCTTCGCTGCGCCATCTGATAAGCCCGTTAAGATGCTTGACTCCGCGTAATGTAGGGGCATCAGGGAAAAGGACAACTCCGTCTTTTTCAAGGGTCACACCTTTGACTTCAACAAAAATTCTGTCATTTACGTCTTCAATATAAAAATCAAAGCGTGAGTCTCCGTGAGTAAACTCTCTTTTTATAACCGCATCAGGGAAACGTTTTTTCAGCCATTCATAAGCAACAACGTTAGGCGCCTGGGAATCCATATTTATAAGCTTTTCCTCTTTATAAACGGCAACTAAATCATAAGCGGTTTTTCTTAAAGGGTTATTACTTTTTTCTAATAAAACAGTTGCCCCTTCAATAAGAAGCTCTTTGCATCTGCCGGTGTTTTTGACGTGGCAGATTTCTTCTTTGCCGTTGATTAAAACGTGAGCTATGAATCTGTTAGGGCGCCTGATGAAAATGCCTTTATAAATATTTTGATATTTCATCACATAATTCCTGCTTTTCTGCCGTTGGCAAGATGCTGGCTGTAGGTTTCTGCATAATAAAAATCCTGGCCGCTTTCGTCTGTGAGAAAATACTGATAATCTGTTTCGGCAGGATTAAGAGCCGCAGTTATTGCTTTGATGCCGGGGTTGCATATTGCACCCGCAGGAAGACCTTTGCGATATTTGTTATAGGTATAAAATTTTGTGAGAAGAAAATCAAATTTTTCACTGTCTTTTCCGCCGAGATAATCTGCCATATTTTTAAGGTAAAAATATGTTACATCACTGCCGAGATAAGACTCTCTTGAATTATCAAGCCTGTTATGAAAAACGGATGAAACATTTTTGCATTCCGCAATGTCAAAGTCGCATTCTTTCTGAATGATAGATGCAAGGGCGAGCATTTCGTCCATCGTGTAACCCATATCGGTTGCTTTTTGCTTCATTTCGGGTGTTATTTTTTTGTTATAATTTTCAATAAATCTGTTTATTACACTTGAAGCATCTTCATCAAGATAAAACTCATATGTGTCGGGGAAGAGGTATCCCTCAAGCAAAAAAGCTCTTTCTTCAGGGTTGGATATTTCTATACCTTCAACAGGGGTGTTTGCCGCAGAGTAAAAATCTTCTTTTGAGCAGACACCGTTTTCTTCAAGGCGTTGACCCATCTGATAAACGGTAAAGCCTTCGGGAAAGGTTACTGTTACAACATTTGTCGGCTCAGGGGGAAGTGTGGTTGTGGGACGGACAACATCTTTTATGTCATCTTTAAATAAAAATCCTGCGCCGAAAACACCGCCCAAAAGAATGATAACTGCCATAATAATTACAGGCAAGGATTTATTCCTTTTCTTTTTAGCCGAAACGTTTTTTGTTTTTACGTCAGGTTCGGTTTTCTCTTTTTGAATAACTGCGTTTTCTGCAGTTTCTTCTTCAAGATATTTTTTATATTTATCAAGGTTATTGTTTTCCATTTTCAAGCCTCCGTTTTCCTAACTATATTATAACATCAAAAAGCTTTTGTCAATTTGTAATAAAGCAGAGCTGACGGCAAAAACTAATCTTGCATCTCAGATGCAAAGGAGTGCTTGAATGAAAAAGAAAAAATATAAGGATAACGAGCGAAAGCTGTTTCCCATAGTTGCCGATATAACGGGTGTGTGGTATGAAACCGCAGGCGAAAATGATATATCAGATTATCTTGGCAGCTATACGGGTAATCCGTGTGACGACGATATTCCTGTTCAGGATGCAGATGACTTGTAAAAAAACGGCAGAGGAATGTTCCTCTGCCGTTTTGTATGCTATTTTCTTTTCATTGCATTGACTCAACGGTTATTTTGTTTTATAATATACAATGTATAATTATGTGAAACTTGGTGATTTTAATGGCAAAAAGAGAAAATATAAGGAATGTTGCGATTATCGCTCACGTTGACCACGGCAAAACAACAATGGTTGACGAGATGCTTAAACAAAGCGGTACTTTCCGTGATAATGAGCAGGTTCAGGACAGGGTTATGGACTCAAACGACCTTGAAAGAGAAAGAGGAATTACAATTCTTTCAAAAAACACATCTGTTCATTACAAAAACACAAAAATTAATATTGTTGATACTCCCGGCCATGCCGATTTCGGCGGTGAGGTTGAGCGTATTCTTATGATGGTTGACGGCGTACTTCTCCTTGTTGATGCATTTGAAGGCTGTATGCCGCAGACACGCTTTGTACTTCAGAAAGCACTTAATCTTAAAAAGAAGGTGCTTGTAGTTGTTAACAAAATCGACCGTCCGGGTGCAAGACCTGATGAGGTTATTGACGAGGTTCTCGATTTGTTTATCGAGCTTGGTGCAGATGACGACCAGATTGAATTTCCTGTGGTTTATGCTTCAGGTAGAGATGGCTATTCTTCCCTTGATTCTGCTGTCCGTGACGGAGATATGAGACCGTTGCTTGATGCAATTCTCACTCACATCGAGGCTCCCGACGGTGAAATTGACGCTCCGTTACAGATTCTTTTTTCAAGCCTTGATTATGACGATTACATCGGCAGAATCGGTGTCGGCAGAGTCGAAAGAGGTCAAGTTAAAAAGAATGATAACGTTGTGCTCTGCAAGGCAGACGGAAGTCAGGAAAATGTTAAAATTTCACGCCTTTATCAGTTTGAAGGTCTTAAACGTGTTGAGGTTGAATCTGCTCAGATGGGTGACCTTATTTGTGTTTCAGGTATTACTGACATTAATATCGGTGAAACAGCCTGTTCGCCCGATTGCGTTGAGCCGTTGCCATTTGTTAAAATTGATGAGCCCACGCTTTCAATGAATTTTATTGTTAACGACAGCCCCTTTGCAGGCAGAGACGGTAAGTTTGTTACTTCGCGAAATCTTCGTGACCGCCTTTATAAAGAGGTTGAAACAAATGTAAGTATGAGAGTTGAAGACACTGAAACTACCGACACCTTCAAGGTTTCAGGCAGAGGCGAGCTTCATCTGTCTATTCTTATTGAAACAATGCGCCGTCAAGGTTACGAATTCCAGGTTTCAAGACCAAAGGTAATTTATAAAGAAATAAACGGTCAGCTCTGCGAACCGATGGAGCTTCTTATTGTTGAAGTACCTGAGCAGTATGTGGGTTCTGTTATGGAAAAAATCGGCGCCCGCCGCGGTGAACTTGAAAATATGGGAACCCGTGACGGAGGAGCAACTCACCTTGAATTTAAAATTCCGTCAAGAGGTCTTATCGGCTACCGTTCAGAGTTTATGACAGACACTAACGGCAACGGAATTATGAATCAGCTTTTTGACGGCTATGAGCCTGTCAAGGGTGAAATTCAGACACGTGAAAACGGCTCAATTGTTGTTCACGAAACAGGTGTAAGCACAGGCTACGGACTTTTCAACACTCAGGACAGAGGCAAGCTTTTTATCGGCGCAGGTGTTGAAGTTTATGAGGGTATGATCGTTGGCGAATGTGCCAAAAACGAAGATATTGTTTGTAATGTATGCAAAAAGAAACAGCTTACAAACACAAGAGCTTCAGGCAGTGACGAGGCTTTGCGCCTTGTTCCGCCCACAACACTCAGCCTTGAGCAGTGTATGGAATTTATCAAAGATGATGAGTTGTTGGAGGTTACCCCAAATTCATTAAGACTTCGTAAAACGGTTCTGTCAAAAGAGCAGAGATTAAAAATGCTTCACAGAGCAAAATAAAGGAGAAATTTTTATGAAAAAACTTTTAGCTATTCTTTTAAGTGTTGTTTTTTTAGGAATGACTTGCGTTACAGGCTTTGCAACAAGTGAAGAAGCTAATAAACCTTTTGAAAACAGTCAGTTTTTTACATATGGTGATTATTCAATTCATTACCGCAAGGTTGAGCATCAGGGCGTTTACCGCGGCAGAATTATGATGCTTCACGGCTTCGGCCAGTCAACTTATTCTTGGGAAAATATGGCTGATGAAATGAGCGCAAAGGGTTATGACTGTTATATGGCAGACCTCCCCAATTTCGGCTACAGCACAAGAGAAAATGCTGACATCGAAGCTGTTGCAAGAGAGACACTCATCATTGAGCTTATGAAAAGCATTGCTGATGATAACAGATGGATTCTTGCAGGCCACTCAATGGGCGGCGGAGTTGCAATAAACATTGCTCAGGAAATGACTGTGAAATCACTTTTCCTTGTTTGCCCTGCACCTATGGCAGATATGAGCACAATGCCTGCAGGCATTGTAACAAACCCTGTTATGACAGGTATGCTTAATCTCGTTTTCAAATATCTTACAAAAGTTGATTTCCTTATGAGAATGATTGTTCTTATGGCAACCAACAATAAAGAATTTACAGAAACTTATGATGTTGAAAAGGTTGCAGCACCGTTGCAGCTTGACAATACAGGTACAGGTCTTTGCTATATGATGACAAATGTGCTCCCCACAGACCTTGAGGGCGCAGGTGAAATCAATTGCCCTGTTCTTATCATCAACGCAACAGACGATATGATTATCAATGACGATATGAAGCAGAGTGTAGCAGATGCACTTCCGAACGCTGAGCATTATCTTGTTGAGGGCGGCGGACACATTTGCCACGAAGACAGAGCAGATGAGCTTTCAGAAGTGGTGTTTGATTTTCTTAATAAATAAGGTGATATTATGACCGACGAAAAATTGAATACAGGCACAGCCGTTGCTTTAGGCAATTTCGACGGTCTTCACAAGGGGCATATGTCGGTGCTTGAAAAAGCGTTAAGCTTTAAAGAAAACGGCTATGTGCCGACAGTGGTTTTGTTTGATGTTCACCCTAAAGAAGCACTGACAGGTGAAACGGTCAGACGGCTTATCACAACAGAACACACTGAAGAGCTGCTGAGAGAAATGGGATTTGAAATTCACATAATCTCTTTTGATGAGGTTAAAAATTATTCCCCTGAAAGATTTTTTGATGAAGTTCTTGTGAAAAGATTAAATGCAAAGGCACTGTGTTGCGGATTTAATTATTCTTTCGGAAAAGGCAGAAAAGGTGACAGTGAGTTTCTTTGTGCTCTTGCTGAAAAAAGAGGGATTATCTGCAGTGTAATGCCTGAGATAAAAGAAGAAAATGAAATAGTTTCTTCTACCGCAATAAAAAAATATCTTGCAAACGGTGAGCCTCATAAAGCTGCCCGTTTACTTGGCAGAAATTATTCTTTCAGCGGTGAGGTTATCCACGGTGACCAAAGGGGCCGTGAGCTCGGTTTCCCTACAGCTAATCAAAAAATTGACAGCAGTCTTGTTGTCCCTAAATACGGTGTTTATGAAACGATTGTAACGGTTGACGGCAAAAAATACCGCGGAGTTACAAATATCGGAATAAGACCTACCTATCTTCTTGAGACTGTTCTGAGTGAAACAAACATTCTGGGCTTTTCGGGTGACATTTATTCAAAAGTGATTACCGTTGAGCTTGTGAAATATTTAAGAGAAGAAAGAAAGTTTTCTTCGGCTGAAAAATTAATCAGCCAGCTTAATGACGATGTGAAGCAGGTGAGCAGAGATGACTGATTGGAAAAATCTTAAAGAAGAATGTTTTGCCTGTAATAAATGTCCGTTGGCTCAGACGAGAACAAACCTTGTTTTCGGCGTTGGCAATGAAAACGCAGAGGTCATGTTTATCGGCGAAGGTCCGGGTGAGCAGGAGGATCTGCAGGGCGAACCCTTTGTCGGCAGAAGCGGTCAGCTTCTTGATAAATATCTTGATGCCATTGACCTTGACCGCCGCAAAAATGTTTATATTGGCAACATCATAAAATGCCGACCGCCTAAAAACCGTGACCCTCTTCCTGAAGAACAAGATGCCTGTTTGCCCTGGCTGAAGGCTCAGACAAGACTTATCAGACCGAAGATTATTGTTTGCCTCGGAAGAATTGCTGCAACTAAACTCATTGATCCCGATTTCAAGGTTACCCGTCAGCATGGTCAGTTTTTTGAAAAGAACGGGTTTTATATGATGGGTACCTTCCATCCGTCGGCATTATTGCGAAATCCTGCACAGAAGCCCGATGCTTTTGAGGACTTCATGGCACTGAGAGAAAAAATAATTGAAGTTTGCGACCGCACATATTAAGGAGAGGTTATTATGTTAGCTTTTTTAGAATCTGTATGGATTGTAATACTGTCATTGCTTACAGGATTTATATTCCCGTTTAACCTTGCGGCTGATGCAATTAAAACTGAAATCAGTAAAATCGGTGTAGAGTATCCCGAAACAAAGGTAACTGAAAAATCAGACTATGAAAGCCCTTCTTGTGAAGTGGGCGAAAAAGATATTTTTGTAAGCGTTTACGGCGATGATGCTATGCGCGGCAAAATTGACTGCCCCGTTGCTACCCTTCAGAGAGCAAAAGAAATTGCAAACGGCATCGGTGGCAATGACCCTGTTACAATATGGGTAAGAGAGGGTATATATAATTTTTCGCAAACCCTTGAATTCACAGAAAAAGACAGAGGCAATGTTACATTCAGAGCTTATAAGAATGAATACGTTATGTTTACTTCAGGTGAAGCTATCACAGGCTTTGAAGAATGTGAAGTGAACGGTGTCAAGGCATTTTCAAAAGATGTTGACGGAGATTTCAATATTCTTTTCAACTCTGAAACAACTCTCAGCCGTACCCGTTATCCTGAAAGCGGATATTTCTTCGTAGCAAAAGATTCTCCCGAATTTGTAGGTGAATATAATCATACCGATATGCACAATGGCTATACAGGTATGGTAACCAAAGAAGGTGATTTTAAGGATTTTTATAATTCTGAAGATGTTGTGATCAGAATTCTTCATTATTGGAAGGATGAAATGCTCACTGTAAAGAGCTTTGATGAAGCAACAAATACTGTTATGTTCAGCCGACTTTCGAGTATGTCAGTTTATGAAGGTCACAAATATTTCCTTGAAAATGTTTTTGAAGCTCTCAATGAGCCCGGCGAATGGTATCTTGATAAAAAAGAGGGTAAGCTTTATTACATTCCTTTTGAAAATGAATCAGCTGACACCCTTACACTCTGGGGCAGTGAGCTTGAAACAATGGTTACTGTTGACGGTGTTGACGGCATAAAGTTTGAAGATATTACTTTCAGAGGCAACGGCTTTAATATTCCCCTTAATAATACGGGTAGAGATTTTACTCAGGCAGCGTTTGATGCAACCCCATGTATTTCTGTTAAAAATTCTGAAAACTTCAGCATAACTCACTGCGAGTTTAAAGATATCGCTGCGTGTGCAGTGTTTATGGGCGTAAATGTTCAGAATTCAAGCGTGAAGTATAGTTATTTTGAAAACATCGGTGCTCACGCAGTATTTATCAAGGGCGAAAATCTTCCGATTGAAAACCCTACGGTTACAAGAGATATTGATATAACCGACAACCATATTTATAAATTCGGAAGAGTTTTTTATAACGCAGTTGGTGTTCTGGCTATTCACGCAAATTCAGTTAATGTCTGCCACAATGAAATTCATGACGGTTTCTACACTGCAATTTCTGTCGGCTGGGTATGGGGATTTGCTTACAGCGTAACATATAATAACAAAATCTGCGACAACCTGATCTATGATATCGGTCAGGGCTGGCTTTCTGATATGGGAGGTATTTACACCCTAGGCATTCAGAAAGGAACAGAAATTTCAGGCAATGTGATTCACAATGTTGCCGCAGACCCCCTTGAAGGCGGCTACGGCGGATGGGGAATTTATCTTGATGAAGGCAGTTCATATATTCTTGTTAAAAACAATCTTGTGTTTGATTGCGGTAACCAGAGCTTTCATCAGCATTACGGTGAAAACAATATTGTAAACAACAATATTTTTGCTTTGAGTAAAACAAGCCAGGTTATTGTAACAAAAAACGAAGGCAGAACTGAAATGTATCTCACAGGCAATATCATTGTCAGCGACAAGCAGGGAATGTATTCAAGAGTTGAACCGGGAAAATTTGTTGATAACCGCAACCTTTATTGGGACTATACAATGCTTTCAAATGTTATTTCTTTTGAGCATGATTCCTGGGAATTTGACGAAATGTTTGGCAAAGATGCTATGGAGCTTAAAGGCTACATGAACAATGCTGTTTATATGGACCCTCTTTTCAAGGATGCAGAGAACTTTGACTTTACATTACCTGTTGACAGTGAAGCTTGTAAGGCAATCGGTTTCACTCCATTTGATTACTCTACAGCAGGAACAACCGTAATTTTATAACAAGTTGCACAAAAATACCGCAGTTACATATAATAACTGTGGTATTTTTTTGTAAAAATGTTACAATTTTTTATTGACTATTCAAAATCAAGGGTATATAATATATGACAACTATTTAACAAACTAATCCTACGGAGGTTTTATATATGGCAAGAGTTTATAATTTTTCGGCAGGTCCCTCAATGCTGCCTGAAGAAGTTCTTAAAAAAGCAGCTGCTGAGATGCTTGATTATCAGGGCAGCGGCCAGTCAGTTATGGAAATGTCTCATCGCTCAAAGTGGTTTGATGCAATCATCAAAGAAGCAGAAAGCCTTATGCGTGAAATTATGAATGTTCCTGAAAACTACAAAGTGCTTTTCCTTCAGGGCGGTGCTTCAACTCAGTTCTCAGCTATTCCTATGAACTTTATGACAGGTTCAGGTAAGGCAGACTATGTTGTTACAGGTCAGTTCTCAAACAAAGCATATAAAGAAGCTGTAAAATATGGTGATGTTAAAGAAGCAGCTTCTTCAAAAGACGGCAACTTCTCTTATATCCCGAAGCTTGATAAATCTTCTTTCAGAGAAGATGCAGACTATGTTTATATCTGCCACAATAACACAATTTACGGCACAAAATATCCTGAAATCCCCGACACAGGCGATATCCCCCTTGTTGCTGACATTTCTTCGAGCTTTTTGTCAGAGCCGATGGATGTTTCAAAGTTCGGTATGCTTTACGGTGGCGCACAGAAAAACGTTGCACCTGCAGGTCTTACAATCGTAATTGTACGTGAAGACTTACTGGGCAAGGCAATGCCCCTTACTCCCACAATGCTTGATCTTAAAGCAATGGCAGACGGCGAGTCAATGTACAACACTCCTCCCTGCTATTCTATTTATATGTGTAAGCTTGTTCTTGAATGGATCAAATCTCTCGGCGGACTTGAAGCTATGAAAGAGCGAAACATCAAGAAAGCTAATATTCTTTATGATTTCATTGACAGCAGTAAAATGTTCACAGCAACAGCTCAGAAAGAGTTCCGTTCAATGATGAATGTTACTTTTGTTACAGAAAGCGATGAGCTTAACAAAAAGTTTGTTTCTGAAGCTGAAAAAGCAGGCTTTGTTAACCTTAAAGGCCACCGTTCAGTTGGCGGTATGAGAGCTTCAATCTACAACGCTATGCCGATTGAAGGTATCGAAAAGCTTGTTGAATTTATGAAAGAGTTTGAAAAAGCCAATTCATAAAGGGAAAGAAATTTCTTAACGAAAGGTCGATTTTAATGTATAACATTTTAACTCTTAATAAAATTGCCGCTTGCGGAACCGATAAGTTTTCAAGCGAATATGTTTGCGGCACAGAAGTAGAAAGCCCCATTGCAATTATGGTACGCTCTGCTTCAATGCACGAAATGGAGCTTGCTCCCGAAACTATTGCAATTGCAAGAGCCGGCGCAGGTACAAATAACATTCCTGTTGAAGCCTGTGCAGAAAAGGGCGTTGTTGTTTTTAACACCCCCGGTGCTAATGCAAACGCAGTAAAAGAGCTTGTAATCTGCGGCCTTCTTATGGCTTCACGTAAGGTTGCCACTTCAATGGATTGGTGTAAGACTCTCAAGGGTGAGGGCGAAGCAGTAGGTAAGCTCGTTGAAAAAGGTAAGTCAAACTTTGCAGGCCCTGAAATTGCAGGTAAAACTCTCGGCGTTGTGGGTCTTGGTGCAATCGGATTTAAGGTTGCTGTTGCTGCAAATGCACTTGGAATGAACATAGTTGGTTATGACCCCTTTGTAACAGACGAGGTTAAGGCAATGCTCCCCGAGGGCACAGAGGTTGTAGCTGAGCTTAACGATATTTATAAAAAGAGTGACTATATCACACTCCACCTTCCTCTCAACGATGCAACAAAAAATATGATCAACGCTGAAACTCTTGCTCTTTGCAAAGACGGCGTTCGTATTCTCAATTATGCAAGAGGCGGTCTTGTAAACAGTGATGCAATTATCGAGGCTCTCGGTAACGACAAATGCGCTGCTTATGTTGTTGACTTTCCCAGTGATGAAATTATCGGTGTTGAGGGTGTAACTGCTCTTCCTCACCTTGGTGCATCCACACCTGAAAGTGAAGATAACTGCGCAATGATGGCTGCTGATGAGCTTATCGGCTATATCGAAAAAGGCGAAATCAAAAACAGCGTTAATCTTCCCGATCTTACAGGTCTTGGCGAGGTTGAAACAAACCGCGTTTGTGTAATCTGCAAAGAAGAAGCTGTTGAAAACGTCAAATCAGCTCTCGGTGATGCAAAATCAGCTGTACGCAAGGGCTACGGTTATGTAGTAGCTGACAATGCTGATGAAAGCAAGGTTGCAGGTATTGACGGAGTTATCCGTATTCGCACAATTACAAAATAAATAATATTTTAATAAGAACGCTTTGACTTTGGTCAGGGCGTTTTTTTACGGCTTTCATTGCGGTTACAGATGGGTGTATCGTTGACATATCGTCTTATAAAAGTTATAATAATAACATAAATTATTATGGGGTGTTATGGTATGAAAAAGCAATGTGCAGGGTGCTATAAAAGGTTTGAAGTAATTAGAGATACGTCTGTTCCGGTCACTCCCGATCTGCGTGCACCCATGGAACATATCCATTGCCCGTGGTGCGGATGCGAAAACGGTGCAGTAGAAGCAGGCTCGCTGATAAGCACCCGCCGCTGCATAGCAGAAAGTGAGTTTTGAGATGAAAAAGCTTGTTGTTGAGTTTATTGAAAACGGTATTGCCAGATGTGAAGACGAAAACAAGCAGTTTGTTGAAATTGAGGCTTCTCGTCTGCCTGACGGTGTGAAAAATGGTGATGTTATCGCTTTTGACGGTGAAGCTTTCTCTGTTTGTGAAGATGAAACCGTTTCTAAGAAAAAGAAAATGCTTGAACTGCAGGCAAAGCTTTTTGGTAAGAAAAGTTAAAGGTTTGATTACAAAAAATTCATATTAAGAGAATATATTATAATACATCGGAGATGTTGATTATGTGTCAGTCACTTATTGATTTTTATAAAGATAAAAAAGTTCTTATTATGGGATTCGGCAGAGAAGGAATTTCTACCTATAACTATATCCGTAAATATCTGCCTGAAAAGCATTTGGGCATAGCAGATATGAAAGAAGTGGATATTGACGATAAAAACGTTACCCTTCACACAGGCGCGGACTATATGAACGCTATGAAGGATTATGATATCGTTATGAAAACACCGGGTATCTCTGTAAGAGATGTTGAAATACCGGAAGGTGTAACTCTGACCTGCCAGACAGACTTATTTTTAAAATATGCCCCTTGTATGAAAATCGGTATAACCGGCACTAAAGGAAAAACCACAACCTCAACCTTAATTTACGAGGTGGTTTCGGCATCAGGTAAAGACACTTGTCTTATAGGCAATATCGGTGTACCTGTTTTTGATGTTCTTGACGCCAGCGAAGGTAAAATTGCAGTTATTGAGATGTCATCACATCAGCTTGAATTCACACGCACTTCACCTCATATTTCAGTGCTTACAAATGTTTACCCCGAGCATCTTGACCATTATAACGGCTTCGAGGGTTATGTAGGCGCCAAGCTTAATATTATGAAGCATCAGGGTGAGGAAGATTATCTTATCTATAACCCTGATCAGGATCTTACCGGAATTGTTGATTTTAACTGCACAAAAAGCATAAAATGCCCTGTAAGCGGTAAGCAGGATGATGATTTTCTCAGAAGTCTCACTCTTATAAATGACAGACTTCTTGGCGTTCATACCCATCAGGATATTTTCTTTGCCGCCAAGGTTGCGGAAATTCTCGGTATCAGCAAAGAGGCTGTTAAAAAAGGTGTGGAAAATTTCAAGGGAATCCCTCACCGTCTTGAGCCGGTGGGTGAATTCAAAGGCATCAGATTTTTTAACGACAGTATAGCAACAATTCCTCACGCAGTTGAGTGTGGCGTTGAAGCAATCGGTAATGTTGATACGTTGATTTTCGGCGGACTTGACAGAGGTATCGGTTACAGTGAATTTGAAAAATACCTTCTTTCCTGCCCGTTGTCAAATCTTATCGGAATGCCTGAAACAGGCCACAGTATTATTGACAACCTTATCGCTGCAGGCTGCACCAAAACAATGGTTAAGGCAGAGGATATGGAGCATGCGGTGAGATCGGCATTTGAACTTACATCAAAAGGTAAAAGCTGCTTGCTTTCGCCTGCCGCATCAAGCTACAATGTTTATAAAAACTTTGAGTATAAAGGTAATCACTACAAACAAGTAATTAAAGAGTTAGGTGAATGAATTGAACAATCTCAAATATAAGTTTATGGAGTTTATGAGGGGAAGAAACGGCTCCGATGAACTGTATTATGCAATGCTCATTATGAGCCTTGTTTTAGAAGTTGCGGATTGGTTTATAAATTCAAGAGTATTTTCTCTTATTTCAGTTTTGTTCTTTGTGCTGACTATGTATAGATTTTTTTCTAAAAATCTTTATCAGCGCCAAAAAGAAAATGCAAAATTTCTGCAGGTAATCGGTAAAGTCAGAAATAAAGATTTTAGCAGAGATCCTTACGAAGTAAAGGTAAAAAAGCCGTCAAAATTCAAAAAGAAAATTGACGCATTTAAAATGAGATTCAGAGACAGGAAAACACATGTTTTCAAAAAATGCCCTTCCTGTCAGGCGGTTATAAGGCTGCCGAAACGCAAGGGTGAGCATACTGTGTGCTGCCCCAGATGCTCAACAGATTTCAAAGTAAAAATAAGATAAAATCAAGGGGTTTATTATGAAGCTTGAAGAAACAACGGTTAAGAAAAATTATATTTACGAGGGCAGAATTATAAATCTGCGCCGCGATGATGCGCTTTTGCCAAACGGTAAGCCTTGCATCAGAGAAGTGGTTGAACATCCCGGCGGAGTTTGTATTGCCGCCCTTACAGAAAACAATGAGCTGATGTTTGTGCGTCAGTTCAGATATCCTTATATGGATGTTTTGCTTGAACTTCCTGCAGGCAAGCTTGAAAGAGGGGAAGACCCGCTTGAATCAGGCAAGCGTGAGCTTCTTGAAGAAATCGGCTGCACAGCCCGTGAGTATATAAATCTCGGCAAGTTTTACCCCACCTGTGGTTATGTTGATGAAATTATTTATCTTTACCTTGCCAGGGATTTAAGCTTCAGTGAGCAGAGTCTTGATGAAGATGAGTTTCTTAATGTTGAAAAAATTTCTCTTGAAACCGCTGTTGAGATGGTTATGAACAATGAAATTCCTGACGGAAAAACCCAGGCAGCAATTCTTAAAACATACCTGAAGGTGACAAAATGAAAGATATAATTCTTGCCTCAGCATCTCCGAGACGCAAAGAGCTTCTGCAGTTGGCAGGCGTAGATTTTACAGTTGATGTTGCCGATGCCGATGAAACCCTTGAAGAGGGGATTCTGCCTGATGAGGCGGTTCAGATGTTGGCAGAAATTAAAGCTAAGGCTGTTTTTGAAAAGCACCCTGACTGTATTGTTATCGGTGCTGATACAGTGGTTGCCATTAATGATAAAATTCTCGGCAAACCCAAAAATTATGATGAGGCAAATGAGATGCTCAATACTCTTTCGGGCAGAAAGCATTTTGTTTTCACCGGAGTGTGTCTGATGTCAAAAGAAAAAACCACCGTTTTCTGTCAGAAAACAGCGGTTGAATTTTATCAGCTTACTCAAAAAGAAATCGACGGATATATTGCTTCGAAAGATTGCTTTGATAAAGCCGGTGGATATGGCATTCAGACAAACGGATGTGTACTGGTTAAGGGTATAGAAGGGGACTATTTCAACGTTGTAGGTCTTCCTGTTGCTGAAACAGTCAGAGCGTTAAAGGAGTTTTGATATGAATAATATTGAAAAGCTTATAGAATTTTCTGCAGAAATTGATAAAATGAAATCTGTTTACCGCAGAACACTTGTTATTGACAAAAGCAGAACAGAAACCGATGCCGAGCATTCGTGGCATCTTGCGATGATGGTGGTACTTTTTAAAGATTATGCCCGTCCTGAGGTGAATATTGACCGATGTGTAAGAATGGCGCTTGTTCACGATCTTGTTGAGATTTATGCAGGTGACACCTTCGCTTACGACACTGAAGGCTATGAAGATAAATTTGAGCGTGAACAGGCAGCTGCTGAGAAACTTTTTGCTCAATTACCTGACGGACAAGGTGAGGAATACAAAGCTCTCTGGCTTGAATTTGATGAAGAAAAAACCGCTGACGCTTTATACACCTGCGCTCTTGACAGGCTTCAGCCGTTGATTAATAACTATAAAACACAGGGCCACACCTGGGTCAGCGGAGTCACTTATGCTCAGGTTGAGAAAAGAATGCTTAAAATAAAAGAAGCCATCCCCGATGCCTGGCCGAAGGTCAAGTCAATGCTTAATCACAGCGTGGAGATGGGTTGGCTCAAAAAATAAACTGAATGTAAAAGAAAAAGTCGGTTCGAAAGAACCGACTTTTAATTGTTTAAGTTGGATTAACCAAGGATCATACCAACGAGAGCAGCGATACCGTCTGTGATGAAGCTAAGGTCAACAACGTCATGTTCACCGGGGATGAACCAGTCAGCGGGAGCAAGCTCACCTTTGAGAAGGTTAAGACCGATCATAAGAACATCGAGAAGACCTGAAGCGATACCTTTAAGCTGTTCTGTGAAAGCTTCTTCCCATGTGGGCTGATAAGGCATAGCGTTGATAATTGTATTACCTTCTTCGATAAGACCAACGAGGTTACCGTTCTGCTCTGCTGCTTCAGGAATCAATTCGCCAGCTTCAATAGCAGCTGCATCTTCTTCAGAAACGAAGAATGTAACGTCGATAGCATATTCACCAGCCATAAATCTGATGTCGATAGGTGTTTCTGCAACGTAGTCAACAACAACCCAGTCGTCAGCAACTTTTGTTGTGATTGTCATAACGTTGAAATCAGCATCAACAAGGTCAGCTGGCATCATGAATGCACCGTAAACAAGACCATCTTCAGGTGTGAAGTATGTATTGAACATTGTTACTGCTGTGGGTTCTTCAACCATTTCATCATACAAAACTTTCTCTGCTTCAGATTTTGCACCTGTTGAGCCGATGAAAGTAACGCCTGCGTCAATAGCTTCCTGAGTGAGTGAAACGCTCAAAACTTCGTTGAGGTTGGGGTCACCAATCATGCCGAAGAAAGGAACTACAACAGAACCGTCTGTGGGATAGCCGTCAGTTTCGTTGGGGTTACCTGCGTAACGGATTGTAAGTGTTACTTCGTCGCCGGGATTTGCTAAGTATTCAGCGTCTGCTGGTCCGAGATAAATCTGACCGGGAGCAACTTCAACGTAAGCAAATGCGGCTGTTCCCATTGCTAATGTCATAACAAGAGCGAGAACTACTGCTAAAAACTTTTTCATTGCTAATTTCTCCTTTTGCACTTTGTGCGTATTATTTGGCAAAGTTACACACTTTGTTATAGTAATACTAACACAACAGAATTAGTTTAAATTGCTAAAAAAGAATTAAGAACTCTTTTTAAGAAAAAAATTCCTTGTCTAATTTGGTGAATTTGACAAGGAATTAGTAGATATTATGTTAAAATACACAATAGATAGTAGTTACCTGTTATTTGCAAATTGACTGCATCACCTTATTTGCAACCGTACCCGCGGCTTTCAGACCTGTTCCGCCGTTTTCAACAACTACCACAATGGCATATGGGGTAGTTTGATTTTGGGAAAAGCCGACAAACCAGGAGTGGGGCTCGCCGTCATCAATTTGCGCCGTACCTGTTTTGCCGCACATTTCAAGGCCGGGGAATTTACTGTCACCGTAATAATTTTTAACATTTGAGCGAAGCATTGCTCTGAGCTTGTCCGCCACATCGGCAGGTAAAGAAATTTCTTCGCTGGTCTGTGATTCGGTTTGGTCTTTAAAAAGCTTGGGTGACTGAACATAATCCACAACATAAGGCTCAACCGCAACGCCTGAGTTTGCAATGCATCCCATAGCGGTCATCATCTGATACGGATTTGCAAGAGTGGTATACTGACCGATACCTGCCCAGCCGAGGTCAACAGACGCAGCTTTGCTTACGTCAAAGAGTGACTTCTCAGGGGAAGCGATTCCTTCAACTGAAAGGTCGGCATTGAAACCAAGCTCTCTGGCGGTTGCGCTGAGCTTTTCAGAGCCTAACTCAATAGCTATCTGAGCAAAAGCACTGTTGCAGGAACGGTTGAGAGCCTGCTCAAAATTTACGGTTCCGTGAGTGCTGTTACAAATAACCTTGCCGTCACCGGTGTCATATTCACCTGTGCATTTGAATTTGCGCTCATAAATATCAGGGATGTTTTCAATAGCACTTGCTGCGGTTATAACCTTAAAGGTGGAACCGGGGGTATAAAGACCTGACAAAACACGGTTAAGGTAAACACCTTCATATTTTTTGTTCGAGTCAATATCTTTCGGTTTGTTTTTGGGGTCGTAAGTAGGGGCAGAAACCATACATATGATTTCACCCGTTTTATAATTGTATACACCTACGGCACCTTTTCTGCCGTTTAAAGCTTTATAAGCGGTTTCGCAGGCGTCTGCATCAATGGTCAGATGAATGTCATTTCCTTTTCCGTATTGAACTATTGAGGAAAGCCCGTTTACAAAGTCGTAGCCCGTCAGAGTATGGCGGTAAGTATACTGAACACCTGTTGCGATAAAGCCGTTAAGGTCGCCGATAGTGTGAAGAGTTGCTTTTCTTACATTTGAACTTTCACTGTATTTTCGGCTGCCGTCAACTGTTTTAGCAAGCACTTCACCGTCGCGGTCATAAATTGCACCTGCGGCAGAGATACTGCCGTCAGAATAAAGATGGCGGTTAGCTTTTTTGGTTGCCCAGTCAGAGCCGTTAGTTATGAACATACCTATCAGTATGGTAAATCCTACGAAAAAAGCAACAAGGACGAAGTAAAGCATATAAGCTCGTCTGGTGGTGTTTTTCATTTAACAGCTCGCCTCCTTCTTCTGCCTACCGGGATATCATCAGGATAAAGAGGGTGGTCAGGCAAAATTGTTTCTGAAAGGCGCGGATATGTATGGATATCTGCTGATTTGATAAACGCAAGCAAACCCCAGGAGCAGATCATACTTGTTCCGCCGCGGCTTATAAAGGGGAGAGTAACGCCTGTAAACGGCAGAAGATCTGTTACGCCGAAAATATTCAGTGACATCTGGAAAAGAAGCATTCCCGAAGCGGCACACGCAGCAATTGCATAAAAAGCAGAACGGGTATCCTTTGCTGTTTTAACTGCATATATAACGAGAAATGCAAAACAAAGCATAATCATAAGGGCAAGAATAAGTCCCCATTCTTCGCAGATCATACCGAAAACAAGGTCGGTTGTTGACGCGAAGGTTCCCTTCAGTTTGCCTTTGCCGATACCGAGTCCAAAAAGTCCGCCGCTTGCAGAGTAAATCAGAGTTCTTGTCTGCTGCATTCCTTTGCCGTACATATCGTCCCATATGTGGCGGTATGTTGCAAATCGGGCGGCAACGGTAGATTTAAAATAGATAATCATTATTGCGCCGAGAATCGCACCTGCGCAGATGAGGGCAATTGTTCTGAAATCGCCTGAGCGCATAAATGCAATAACTATAAATGTAAAAAAGAAGATGAGTGCCGTGCCGAAATCACGCATAAGAAAAAGAAAGCCGACACAGGTAACCGAAAAAATAATATATTTTGTGATACTTCTTGTACGCTGAAGCTTGTCCAGTGATGCGGCACCGACAAAAATAAAGGCGAGCTTTACTATTTCAGACGGCTGAACGGAAATACCCGCAATGTTGATCCAGTTAAGTGTACCATTGGTTGTTTTTGCAAGAACAATATTCAGAACGAGCAAACCGATTGCAAGAATGCCGACGGGGGTGCGAAGCTTTGAGACAATGTCTGAGCGTCTAAGCACCGACACCATTACAATATAAACCGCAAGACCCAGTAAAATTGCAACACCTTGCTTGACGGCGTAACCCGAATCAACACTTGCGCATATTGTAAGGCCGATTCCGGAAAGGAAAAAACCTATAACCTCAATCTCAGAATGCTTCTGATTAAAAAAGGCGGTTACGATGAAAAAGTATGCAAACTCAATAAACACATAACCCAAAAGAACAACAGCGAGAAGCATATCAAATTCATCTTTCTGAAACAAAACAGTAAACGCTGTTATAATCTGAAAAAAGCCGACGAGCATCATCACCGGGAACCAGAAAAAAGAATGTTGTTTTTCTTTCACCGTGCAGCACCTCCTTAATGTTTTTTGATATTATATCATTTTTCATCAGAATGTCAAAGAGTAAAACGCTTTTCATTATTAATATAATACGGTGTTCAGCCGTATATTTTGTGTCTGATTTGCTGACGGAATACAATTTGTTGAATTGAACAAAAAATTATTTAATTTTTGTAAATTTTTCTTGACAAGAAGGGGGATAAGTGTTAAAATGTCTGTACCTCTTAAAGAGGGTTCTTTTTTTGTGCCCTGATTCAGAAGCTTACAGGGTAGAGCTTCTGACAAGAGGGAGGCTAAAATTCCGGGTAAAACCCGGTTAAACGGAGGTGCCGATATGAGAGTAAAAGTTACCCTTGCGTGTACAGAGTGCAAACAGCGCAACTATGACACAATCAAAAACAAGAAGAACACACCGGACAGGTTGGAGATGAACAAATATTGCAGATTCTGCAAGAAACACACTCTCCACAGAGAAACAAAGTAAGCGGAGGTTACGTTTATGGCTAAACATGAAAAGTCCGAAGCTGCTGAAAAGATTGAAAAGGCCGTTAAAGAAAAAAAGGCCGGTGCCCCTAAAGTAAAAAAGGGTAACCCCTTTAAACGTGCTGGTAAAGCTATTGTAAAATTCTGCAAAGATTTCAAAGGTGAAATCAGGAAAATTACATGGCCCGGTGCTAAGATGGTTCTTAAAAGCACACTTGTTGTACTTGTTTCAATCGTTGTTATCGGTTTAGTTGTTTTCGCAATTGACCTTGGTCTTTCCAAGGGCATCAGCGGTATTGAAGGTCTTGCTGAAAATTACAAAACAAGCCAGTCTGCTGAAGAAAGCGAAAAAGCAGAAACAGAAAAGACAACTGAAGAAACAAAGCCGACACAGGCAAGTGCTGAATAATCTTGTTAAATTTGGCTGATTTCGGAGGAAAAGCAATGTCTAATAACTCCAGATGGTATGTTGTTCATACCTACAGCGGCTATGAAAACAAAGTAGCCGGCAACATTGAAAAAGTCGTTGAAAACCGCGGCATGCAGGACCTTATTCTTGAAGTTAAGATTCCTACCGAAACTGTTGTTGAGGTTAAGGAAGACAAAACAAGAGAGGTTGAGCGTAAGCTCTTCCCCGGTTATGTAATGGTTAAAATGGCCGTTGATTTTGATGACAACGATCTCCCTGTTATCAGCGATGAAGCCTGGCTTGTTGTCAGAAACACCAGAGGTGTTACGGGCTTTGTAGGTCCTGAAAGCAAGCCCACTCCTCTCACAGAGGAAGAGGTTTATCGTTTGGGCGTTGAAAAGCGCACAGTTGAGGTCAACTACGCTGTCGGAGATACCGTTAACATCATTGACGAAATCTTTGACGGATTCACAGGCAGAGTTGAAGCTATCGACGCAGAGAACAATATGGTTCGCGTTACGGTTTCTGCTCTTTTCGGCAAAGAAACCATGGTTGAACTTGAGCTTGACCAGGTTGAACCCATTGCCGACTAATCAACACTGATAATTAACGGCCAGTCCGTTTAATTATATGCGTATCTTTACGCATGGAGCTTCGGCTCCCTGTGGGAGGAACATAAATATTTTCAGATGTTCCGCCATAACCACGTATTTTTGGAGGTGCAAGAAATGGCTCAGAAGGTTGTAGGCTTTATTAAGCTTCAGATCCCCGCCGGCAAAGCAACCCCGGCTCCACCCGTTGGTCCTGCATTAGGTCAGCACGGTGTAAACATCATGGCGTTCACAAAGGAATTCAATGAGCGCACAAAGAACGATGTAGGTCTTATCATTCCTGTTGTTATCACAGTTTATGCAGACCGTACATTCACATTTGTAACCAAGACTCCACCCGCAGCTGTTCTTATTAAAAAGGCTTGCGGTATCGAGAGCGGTTCAGGTGTTCCTAACAAAACAAAGGTTGCAACTATTACCGGTGAGCAGATTAGAAAAATCGCAGAACAGAAGATGCCCGACCTCAACGCATCAAGCGTTGAAACAGCTATGAGCATGATCGCAGGAACAGCTCGCAGCATGGGTATAACTGTAGTGGACTAATGCTCCCTGGTGGGAGGAAAAATCCGATTAACCACTTATTTGGGAGGTAAATTAAGAAATGAAACACGGCAAGAAGTATGTTGAAAGCTCAAAGCTTGTTGACAGAACAAAGCTTTATGAGCCTGCAGAAGCTCTTGAAACTGTTGTTAAAACCGCTTCTGCAAAATTTGATGAAACAGTAGAAATCCACGTACGTTTGGGCGTTGACTCTCGTCATGCTGACCAGCAGGTTAGAGGCGCAGTAGTTCTTCCTAACGGTACCGGTAAGAAGGTTAGAGTTGCAGTTTTCGCAAAAGGCGATGCTGCTGAAGCTGCAGTTGCTGCAGGCGCTGAAGTAGTTGGCGCTGAAGACCTTGTAGCTAAAATCCAGGGCGAAGGCTTCCTTGATTTCGACGTTGCTATCGCAGCACCGAACATGATGGGTCTTGTTGGTCGTCTTGGTAAGGTGCTCGGACCTCGCGGTCTTATGCCCAGCCCCAAAGCAGGCACAGTAACACCTGATGTCGCTAAGGCTGTTGAAGAGGCTAAAGCAGGTAAGATCGAATATCGTCTTGATAAGACAAACATCATCCATTGCCCCATCGGCAAGGTATCATTCGGCGCAGAGAAGCTCGCTGAGAACTATAACACCCTTATCACAGCTATTGAAAAGGCTAAGCCCGCAGCTGCAAAGGGTCAGTACATCCGTTCTTGCGTTCTCGCAACAACAATGGGCCCCGGCGTTCGTATCAACCCCGCTAAGGCCAGCGCAGTTTCTGCTGAATAATTTAAAATACTTGACACGGAGTAATTCGTGTGGTATTATAACTAAGCTGTTCTTTTTACTTAAGACAGCAGGTGCTTAATGCATAATGGGTAAACCCCACCTGCCGAGGTTAGGAACATACAGAATAATTTTGTATGTATATCCCTGCCTACGGTTTCGTGGGCAGGGATTTTCTCGCATATGCACCACTTACTCAAAGTTTAAAGAGGTGAATCAAAAAATGCCAAGCGCAAGCGTATTGGAACAGAAGAAGCAGGTTGTTGCCCAGCTTTCTGAAAGACTTGAAAAGTCAATCGCAGGTGTAGTTGTTGAATACAAGGGTATTACTGTTGCAGACGACACAGCAATGCGTAAGGAGCTCAGAGAAGCAGGTGTTGAATACACTGTTGTTAAAAATACTCTTCTCGGTCTCGCAATCAAAGACACAAGCCTCGAAAGCATGAGTGCTTCACTTGAAGGCACAACCGCTATCGCAACCAGCAACGATGACTACGTAGCAGCTGCTCGTGTACTTAACAAGTACGCTGAAAAGATTGAATCATTCAACCTTAAAACAGGCTACATTGACGGTGAAGTTATCAGCGACGATAAGCTCAAGGAGCTTGCAACACTTCCCTCAAGAGAAACATTGCTTTCTATGGTTGCAAATGTATTCAGCGCACCTATCGCATCTTTCGCACGTGCGGTTCAGGCTATTGCTGACAAAAACTCAGACGGAGCAGAGGCTCCTGCAGAAGCTTAATTTAAGCTAAAACAAAAAATTATTTATTAAAAATTTTCAGGAGGATGACTAAAATGGCATCAGAAAAGATTACAGCAATCGTTGAAGAGTTAAAGACTCTCTCAGTTCTTGAGCTTTCAGAGCTCGTTAAAGCAGTAGAAGAAGAATTCGGCGTATCAGCTGCAGCAGCAGTTGTAGCAGCAGGCCCCGCAGCAGGCGGCGCAGCAGCAGCTGAAGAAAAGACAGAATTTGACGTTGTTCTTGCAGACGCAGGCGCACAGAAAATCAAGGTTGTTAAGGCTGTTAAAGATATCACAGGTCTTGGTCTTGCAGAAGCAAAAGCTCTCGTTGACGGCGCTCCCAAGGCTGTTAAAGAAGGCGCTTCTAAAGAAGAAGCTGAAGAAATCAAAGCTAAACTTGAAGAAGTTGGCGCAAAAGTTGAACTTAAATAAGTTTAATTGTAAAAATGAGACCGTAGTCATTGCGACTACGGTCTTTTTGTTTTTTATAAAATTTTCATTAGTTTTAAATATTCACCATTTTCATCTGACCCGTCGAAAAGAACTTCTGTGAAACCAAATTTTTTATAAAGATGCAGTGCGTTTTTATTATCCTTGTCAACACCTATTGTCATTTCAGAGTATCCCATTTCCTTAGCCTTTGCAATCAGAAAAGTGAGAATTACACTTCCTATACCACGGTTTCGGTATTCCTTTTTGACAATCATTCTTGAGACGTAAATACGTCTGCCGGGAATGGTATAATCAGAATCATCGGAGCCTAAAACCAGTGCACCCTCACCGATAAATTTACCGTTGATTTTATAAATAAAAACAATTCGGTTACCTGATGCGATTTCATCTTTCCACTTTTCGGTAAGAGGCTGAGTTTTCATATTCCATATGTTTGAGCATTTGTGATAGTCCTTTAGCTCAAGCGGTTCGATAGTAATTTTGGAAGAATCAGCTTTGTTGAAAAATTTTTTAAAATTCATTTACAAAATCTCCAAAAGCTTTTCAATATCATCTTTAGTTGTTGCCCAGCTTGTTGCAAAGCGGACAACGGTGTGGTTTTCATCAAACACTTCCCAATATGAAAATGAAACCTTGCTTTTAAGCTCTTCCATAGTCTTGTTATCAAGAACAACAAATTGCTGATTGGTAGGGGAGTCTATAAAAATTTTGTACCCTTTATCCTTTAATCCGTTTTTAAGCGTTTCCGCCAGATTATTTGCATATCTGCCTATTTTAAAATAAAGATCGTCGGTGAAAAGAGCATCAAACTGAACACCGGTAACTCTGCCTTTCGCAAGGAGGGCACCGTGGTTTTTAACTATAGTCAGAAAATGCTTCGGCATATTGTTTTTTGTAAAAACAACAGCTTCACCGCAAAGGGCTCCGCACTTTGTACCACCTATATAAAACACGTCACAAAGCTCAGCAATATCTGATAATGTAACGTCGGTGTCCTTGCTCATCAGTCCGTAGGCAAGTCTTGCTCCGTCAAGATAAAGGGGGATTTTATATTCCCTGCAAACTGAAGAAATGTCACTCAGTTCCTGCTTTGAATAAAGCGTTCCGTATTCCGTCGGGTGAGAAATATAAACCATACCGGGGAAAGCCATATGCTCGAAAGTTTCATTTGCATAAAAGCTTTTGAGTAAATCAATAAGCTCATTTGTACAAATTTTACCCTGATGATTGGGGAGTGACAGCACCTTGTGACCGCAGGCTTCAATTGCCCCTGCCTCGTGAGTGTTGATATGGCCTGTGTCGGTGCAGACTACACCCTCATAAGATTTAAGCAGAGAATCAATAACAACAGCGTTTGACTGAGTGCCGCCTATCAAAAAGAAAATTTCTGCATCAGGGCAGTTGCAGGCTGCCTTAATTTTTTCTTTTGCAGAGTCAGAATATTCATCAAACCCATAACCTGACTGTGGCACAAAGTTAGTTTTGATTAATTTTTCAAGTATTGCAGGATGTGCCCCGCAATTATAATCACATTCAAAAGATAACATTTAAAGCTCCGATTATTTCTGATAAATTTTAACGTAATCTACGATAAACTCGGTGTAAAAATCCTTATCACGAGTGATGTTATCGGGAAATTCCAATGAAACAATAACGTCCTCGGGCACTTGTGATGTTCCGTTGCCGAAGCTTGAACGTGTTGTTTCAACACCATTGATGTAGAAGATATATTCGTCCTCTGTCCATTCAAGGCCATAGGTGTTATATTCTTCATATATGTTATTGCCTTTAAAACTGCCGAGGTTAGCGGACTGAAAGCCCTCCTGAACTCCGTCAACACCTGCACAGTGAATTGTGTGAGTTACGCAGTTGCCACCAATTTTTCTGCCATAGCTGAAAGCTTCAAAAATGTCAATTTCAGCTCCGCCTATACCACCTTTTGAAACAGAAGCGGTGTAAGGAGCATCAGCCTGAATCCAGAATGCACTCCAGAAGTCTTCACCGGGGTTGCAGATACAACGGATTTCAAAGTAACCACGGGTATAACGCTCCTTGATTTTAACTGCACCTGAATACCAGCCTTCGCCGTATTCACCGTCGGTAAGATATTCACCTGCAATAACAAGATTACCGTCTCTTACAAAAACTTGGCTTGGAGCGTTGTAGCCTCCGCGTCTGGGTCCGTTGCCTCTTGTCTGCCATTTGGATGTGTCAAGCGTATCGCCTTCAAATTCATCGTAAAAAACAAGGCTGTAATCTGTAAGATCAAGTTCCTGGCCTCTTGGTGTTGTTGGAAGACCAAAAAACAGCATACCAAACATTTCAACAACGGCAAGCATCCCTGCAAAAAATCCCTTAATAGAGAAAGAGCTGAATGCCTGACCAAGATAATAGAAAATATTTTTAAAAGCCCATTCTTCTCTGATAACAAGTCCCAATGCTTCTGAAATTTTATCTAACATAATAAATCCTCCTGAGTTTATTAAAATAAGCCCTCCCGATTACGCAAATCGAGAGGGAATTTTTTAGTCAAGTTCAACTGTGAATGTGTAGTTGGCGTACCATCTTGAAGTGTTGAATTTTCTTGCTCTGAGAATAATTTCATCCTCATAAACTTCCATCCAGAAGCCCATACCGTTCCACGGAATACCGTAACGGTTAACAATACCGTAGCAAGGAAGGTTTACATAAGTAACACCGTCGTGCTCTTCAACGCAACAGAAATCTTCGCCGAAAAGATTCTGTAAAACAGGGCCATTGATACCTGTGTGAACATGACCGCTGATGAAAATTACGTTATTATATTTTTCCATAATTGCAGTAACTTTTTCTGTGATATCAGGGTCAAGACCTCCGTCTTCATAAATAATATCCTGACCGTTAACGCCTTCAACGGGAACGTGGCAAACTACAAATGCAGGCTTGCCGTCTGCTGTTGCACGGGCAAGTTCAGCATCAAGGAAGGCAAGCTGATCGTCATAGATGTCGCAGCTGTCCCAGTTGTCTTCACTCTGATCACCGAGCATAATGAAGGTATAACCTTTAACATCTGCACTGTAATAAACATTTTCAATGTTATGGTTAGTGTACTGCTTATGATACTTAATGAAGTTTTGACGGGCTTCTTCATTAGTGAATTCTTCAGGGTGTCCGATTTCGTGGTTACCTGTTGCAACGATCCAACCTGACGGGTCAGTGGTACAATGTTTATCCATAACCTCATAGAAGCAGGCAACTGAAGCCTCATCGCCGTAGTTGGTGAGGTCACCTGAAACAACGACTGCATCTGCAGGTGTGCTGTTACGAGCAATATCTTTGAGACCGAACGCAAGGTTCATTTTACCGCCGGGGAAACGGTCGTCAAGATGTGTATCAGAAATCATAGCAACGTTAAGAAGAATCTCGTCTTCTTCAACAGGTACATAACTTATAAAAGGAATCAGTGTCTGGAAAAATGCCAGAATGAAAGTGAGGACTTGCTGTAATAAAGCTAACATATTTTTTCCTCCATAGAAATATTGGAAATATTATACCTGATTTTTTCTGAATAAGCAAGAGAAAAGGCAGAAAGTAATTATTTTACCTTTTTAAAAGCAGATGTGCCTTAGAAACAGTTGGCGAAAATGTGTTGTTTTTGTAAATACATACCAAAAGAAAAGGACTTGACGGGCAAATTATTATAAATGAAATAAAATTTAAAAAAAAGAGTAATTTTATGTTGATATATAAAATATTTGTGTGATATAATAGCACCATGGGTTGTGAATGCCCGAGAAATTTTTATCGTGACGGCATACCTTTTGGCAGACGGCGATATTGGAAGGAGCTCCTTTTATGAAGCAGTTATATGAAGGAAAAACCAAAAACGTTCTTCTTGACGAAGAAACCGGCATAGTTCATCTTTTCTTTAAAGATTCAGCAACAGGTGAAAACGGCGTATTTGATCCCGGCTCAAACTCTGTTGGCGGTAGCGTTGAAGGCAAGGGCAAGGTTGGCCTTGAGGTTTCAACTTATTTCTTTGAACTTATGGAAAAGAACGGTATCCCCACTCACTATCTTGGCGGTGACATCAGCCAGGGTCTTATGAAGGTTCGCAACCTTACAGTTCCCAGACTTGAATTTGTTCTTCGTTATCAGACAGCAGGCAGCATGTGCCGCCGTTTTGATCTTGAAGAGGGCATTGAATTCAATCCCCCTTATACAGAAGTTACTCTTAAGAGTGATGAGCAGGGTGATCCCCTTATCAGTGAGCGTATCTGCCTTATGAAGGGTATGCTTAAAGAAGGTCAGTATGACGAAGCTATTGATGTTCTTGTTCGTGTTGGTGAAGTTCTTAAAGAAGAACTTGCAACAATGAACCTCACTCTTATTGACTTCAAAATTGAAATCGGCTACGACGAAAACGGCAAGGTTTATGTTGCTGACGAAATCACTCCTGACATCTGGAGAGTCCGTGACGAAAACGGCAATATCCCCAACCAGATTGATTGCGCAAACATGATTCTTGCAAAGCTTAAGAAATAAGAAAATTTTCAGCCACGGTGTTTCTGCCGTGGCTTTTTCTTTGTCTGATGAAATTGAATTGTATAAATATTTTCTATGGACTTTTGATGTGATTTAGTATAAAATAGATGTGTTATCAGAAAGGATGGATAAAATGAAAACTCGTTGGTTTGATAAAGTTACAAAAACTCCTTTGCAGGAGTATCCTCGTCCGCAGCTTGTCAGAAAAGACTGGCAGAATCTCAACGGCATTTTTAACTATGCTATCACAGGTAAAACTGATGAAATTCCATCAAAATTTGACGGTGAAATTCTTGTTCCTTTTGCTGTTGAAAGCGACCTTTCAGGTGTAGCAAAAAGAGTGCGCAAGGAAAATTTGCTCTGGTATGAAAAGAAATTTACCCTTGACCCGTGCTTCACAGGTAAAAGAGTACGCCTTAATTTCGGTGCAGTTGACTGGCAGTGCCGTGTTTATATAAACGGAACACAGATCGGTGAGCATACAGGCGGTTATGATCCTTTTAGTTTTGATATAACCGATTATCTTGTTGACGGTGAAAACACTCTTAATCTTCGCGTTTTTGACCCCACAGACGAGTCCTCACAGCCAAGAGGCAAGCAGGCATCTCAGTCTCACGGATTCTGGTATACAGCCACCACAGGTATCTGGCAGACAGTGTGGCTTGAACCCGTGAATGAGGTTTATATTGAAAAAATAAAGCTTCTGCCTGATATTGATGCAGGTGTAATCAATGTAAAAACATTTTTAACCGGTGAAGCTGATTTGCATGCAACTGTTAAAAAGGGTGACCTTATTATTTTTAACGGCAGAATTTCTGCTGATGAAAACATACCCGTTGACGATACAATTCTCTGGAGCCCCGAAAATCCCTTCCTTTATGATCTGACTGTCAGGGCTATTGATAAAAATGACACTGAGATTGACAGTGTTGACAGCTACTTCGGTATGAGAAAATTCTCCATCGGTAAGGATAAAGCAGGTCTTCCCCGTATTATGCTCAACAACGAGCCTTATTTCCAGCGCGGCCTTCTTGATCAGGGTTATTGGGTTGACGGCGGACTTACTCCTCCCACTGATGAAGCTATGATTTATGATATTCAGACAATGAAAGATCTTGGCTTCAATATGCTCAGAAAGCATATCAAGGTTGAGCCTGCCCGTTGGTATTATCATTGTGACCGATTGGGAATGATCGTATGGCAGGATATGGTGAGCGGTGTTCAGAATCTTCCGATGATTATTGTCGGCGGTCTTCCGAATATCACAATCACCAATATTTCTGACAGCCATTATTCCTGGTTCGGCAGAAAAGATAAATTCTTCCGCGATGAGTTTGAAGATGAAATGTATCGTATGATTGATAATCTTTACAACTATCCGTGTATCGGATGTTGGGTTCCTTTCAATGAAGCCTGGGGTCAGTTTGATGCCAAACGTATCGGCAACGAGGTTAAAGCTTATGACCCGAGCAGAATTGTTGACCACGCAAGCGGTTGGCATGATCAGAAAGGCCCCGACCTTAAGAGTGTTCACAGATACGTTGTGCCGGTTACAATGCCCCGCCTTGACGGCAGACCGTTTGTTCTCAGTGAATTCGGCGGATTGAGCTATAAAATTTCAGGTCACGTGTATGATGATAAAAAGAGCTTCGGTTATAATATTAACTACACTGACCCTGCTAAATATACAGCAGCCTATAAACGTATGTTTGAAAAGCAGATTATTCCTCTTGTGAAAAAAGGTTTGTGTGCAACTGTTTACACTCAGGTAAGTGACGTTGAGTTCGAGGTTAACGGCCTTCTCACTTATGACCGTGAAATTCTCAAAATTGACGCTGATGTAGCAAGAGAAATCAACGCTCAGCTTAAGTATTAAAATTATGGGAAAAGATTCACAGAAAATCAGAGTTCTCTTTTTGCAGGATATTTTTAAAAGACGCTCTGATGAAAATAACGTTTTCAGTGCAGAAGATTTATGTGATATTCTGAAAGAGGATTATGATATAAAGGTTGAAAGAAAAGCAATTTACGGTGATATTGATGCTCTGAAGGAATCGGGGCTTGATATCGTCAATGTCCGCTCCCCTAAAAGAGGTTATTACCTGCGAAACCGTGAATTTGAAATGGCGGAGGTAAGACTTCTTACCGATGCAGTTCTTGCAGCAAAATTTATTTCGCCTAAAAAGACAAAATCTCTTGTTTATAAAATCGGTTCTCTTGCCAGTGAAGGGCAGGAAGAGCAGCTGCGAAAGCAGGTTTATGTTAACTCAAGAGTCAAATGCAATAATGAGGAGCTTTATGAAACAATAAGAACACTTCATAAAGCTATTGAAAAAAACGTTCAGGTGCAGTTTGAATATTCAAAGCGTGTGCTTCAGAAAAGATATGTGCGCAGAATGGAAAGTAAGATTTTTACTGTTAATCCTTACGCACTTATATGGTCAAACGATCATTACTATCTTATATGCAACAATCCCAAATACTCAAACCTTATGCATATAAGACTTGACAGAATCAGTAACATTCATCTCACTGATGTGAAAAGCAGACACTTTTCAAACGTGTCAAAATATAAAGACAAGTTTGATTCAGCTGATTATTCAAACAGGCTTTTCAATATGTTCAGCGGTGAAAGCGGTGTGGTAATGCTTCGCTGTACCAATGAAATTATTGAAGAAATTCTTGAACAGTTCGGTGAAGATGTTCCCATTAAAATTGACGGCGAAAACCATTTTATTGCAAAGGCAAATGTTGAACTCAGTGACGGTCTTGTTTCGTGGATTATGCAGTACGGAGAGAGAATGGAAGTTCTTTCGCCTCACGAGCTAAAAAAAGCTGTCAGAGATAAGGCAAAAAATATTTTGCATATGTATGAATAAAAAATCAAAGATTCCCCCATACTTCAGGTAAGTAAGGGGGGATTTTTTTGAAGCTTAAAAGAAAAATCGAGTTTGCAGTGATAGTTGGAATCATTGCATCATTTATGCTAAGTATATTCAGCTTTGCACTTACCTGCGAGGAAATCAGAAAGGATGTTTTGCGCCTTCACGTTATTGCCGCGTCTGACAGCGAAGAGGATCAGCGCTTGAAGCTGAAAGTACGCGATGCCGTTTTACAGGCAGGGGCAGATATTTTTGACGGCAGTGTGAATATTGAAAATGCTGTTGAAAAAATAACGCCCGAATTGCCTTATCTTGAACAGGTTGCAGAGAAAACGGTCAGAGAAAACGGCTTTGATTATGATGTGAAAGTTACTCTTTCAAGAGAATTTTTCGCCACAAGAACATATGAGAATGTGACACTGCCGGCGGGAAAATATCTTGCCGTAAGGGTGGTTATTGACAATGGTAACGGTAAAAACTGGTGGTGTGTAATGTTTCCGTCACTGTGCCTGCCCGCTGCCGTTGTGAAAACTGAAATTGATGATGTTCTCAATGAAAAAGAGGTTCAACTTGTGAGCCGTAACCCACAGTATGAACCTCGATTTAAAATTATTGAAATTATTGAAAAATATTTCAGGTGATCAGTCTTTTTTGATTACAAAAACAGCGGTGCCGTGAGGTACAACTGTTTCAGCAATAGCGTGGTCAACATCAAATTCATTTTCTTCCCAAATGTTTTCAACACGGTATTCTGCTTTTGCTTCAAGGTCAACAAAATCTTTTTCAAGAAGCTCTTTCATATTAAGCATAAAGAGTTTCTCTTCACTTGATTTGTTAAAGAAACAAACTGCAACATCGCCGTTTTCAAGGGGTTTAACAAGAATGTCGCCTGTAGGTGAAGCCTTGATTCTTCTTGCCTGAATGCCAAGCTTGTCCTGATTAATGGCAATAAGCTTTTTGTTTGTTAAAATCTGAAGAATTTTATCGTCAACATCAGCTGTTCCGTCAGGGAAAACAAAATGTCTTACATCGTTGCCGAGAATAAGAGGTGCAGCCATCATGCACCATAAAGCGAAGTGGCTCTTGTTTTCATCAAGGGTGAGTCCGCCGTTGCCAACTTCAAGCATATCGGGGTCGTTCCAACCGCCCGGAACTGCATATTTCCAGAGATTAACGTTAACTTCATAAATTGAAACAATTGACGGCCAAGTGGCTTTGATATCAGGTGTTGTGCGCCAGAGGTTACCTGCGGCGCTGCCCCATTTCCAGGGCATATTGAGTCCCCATTCACAAATGGAGTAAACAATCGGCTTAACAGGTGTGCCGTTCTTTTCTGCAACCTCACGGGCTGCCTGCTTAAGGTATTGACCCATTTTTTTGTATTGGATTGCTGAGCTGTCCATAACAGAAGCAACGGGGTTATACATTTTAATTATGTTGTCACCTTTTTTAAGCTCAACGGCAATGTGATGCTTACCTAAAGGATGAATGTTGGTCTGTGGAATATCAATATCGTAATGCTTACCGCCGTTGATGTCAATTTCAAGATGCTTTGCAACCTTGCTTCTTTTGCGGATATAAAGAGTGAGAATGTATTCACCGTCTTCGGGAGCGTTGACATTTGTAAATGTGGCAACACCACCGTTATCTGAAAGTCCTGTGAGATATTCACCTGACATAAGGTTGCCGTCTTTTTCGATACGTGCTTCACCGTCGAGAATACCGTCGCTTACATAGTAAACCTTTTCTTTTTCCATAGAGCTGTTTTTGATTGAGAATTTTTCAATCTGCGGAGCAACTCTTGAAATATAAACCTTATGACAGAAATCGTATTTGAAATATTCAATTCCCCAGTTTGCAAATGTACGTGCATCTGTAAGCTCGTGGCCAAGGCTTGCGGGCATATCTTCGCAGGTGAGTGTACCGTTGGAAGAGTAGATGCCGACTTTAAGGCCAAGGTCATTGATTTTATCAACGAGGGCTTTTATGCCTGAGGGGAAGCTGACAGGATCAGTCTGTAATTCGCCTTCAGGTGATCTGATAGCAGACTGCCAGCAGTCATCAATATTGACATATTTGTATCCGGCGTCGAGAAGTCCGCTGTCTTTCATAGCTTTAGCTGTTTCATAGATAACGTCTTCGGTTACACCTCTTCCGAATGTATTCCAGCTTGACCAACCCATAGGGGGAGTGAGAGCAACACCGTTGTTATACGGTTCACCGCCCTGATCGTTTGGTTTAACATATTTTGAAAGCTTTTTTACGGTTTCAACAGGAGTCTGTTTCTTTTTGAGCATATATGCACCTGCAGCAGCGATGGCCGCAAAAACAGCAAGTCTTTTCTTCATAATCATACCTCCAAAGGTTACTGATTTTAGTATATAACATAATTTTTGATTTTGCAACTTTCTTTTTAAAATCAACAGAAAACGCTATGTAAAGTCTTTTGCTTTACATAGCGTTTGTCGTTATAAGAGATTGCTGTAAATATCAAGCCAGGTTCTGTAAGCTCTTACCTCAGGAAGGGCAGCTGTTGAAAAGCCGTCATTTCGGGAGTAATCGTTATCTTTAACGGTGATGTTTCTGCAGGTTTCACCAAAAAATATCAGGCTGTCAGCAAGAATGCAGTAATCTTTTTTTGATTCAATATAATTGTTGTTAAAAGAAAGCGTATCAATGTTATCTGCATTCAGAAGAAGTCCGTTAAATTCTGTGAAGTTATTATTATTGATTTCCACATTGGTAAAGGGGCGGGAATCGGGATAATTGCCGTTGATTTTTGCACCGATTTCAATTACGCAGCCCCAACCGCCGTAGTTGCAGTTTACAAAAGAATTGTTTCTGATAACAAGGTTGTCAACGCCCGTGCCTTCCTGCCAGAGATTTTCTGTAACATCGAGAATGATTCTTATTGCCATACCCTGAGTTTTGTAAAATTTATTGTTTTCACAAAGTCCGTTAGATGACTGCAGTAAAACGCCTCTCGCTCTGTGCTCGTGAAAATAGTTGTTTGAAATGACGTAGTTTGAGCTGTTGCAGTTTTTGTTAAACATAATAAAGCCTTCTTTTACAAATTCAGAAACGGGCTTATTAAAATCAACTTCATAAGTGATGCCTTCAATGAGGCGGGATTCGGTTATTGTTGCCGTAAAGTCAGTTTTTAAAGACTTTTCATCGTTGAAACCTGCCACTGAGCCTTCTTTTAATTTTAAAGCAGCGGCAGTAACACGCAAGGTGTTTTCGTCAACAACAGAGTTTACGTAACCGAGATTATCGTGGACATTCAGTGCATCGTCACCCATACGGCTGAAGTCGCATCCGTCAACTTTGAAGCAACCGTTAGTGTCTGCGATATGAATTGCGTCTGCACCGAGAGAAACGGGTCTTTTACCTTCATAGCCAGGCTGAGTGCCGATAAAGGTGTTGAGAATCTGAAAATGCGAAGCGAATTCGTCAGCAACAAAAGCCATTCCGGGGCTGCCGTAAATTTTAATATTATCAAATGTTATGTGTTCGCTTTCAGCACTTATGTTAAATATATTAGCGTCATAAACAAAATGGCGAAGAATGTAAGCTTCATCTTTTTCAAAAGAAGACATGCATCCGTTATGTGTTACTCTGAGAACGTTATCTGCAATTTTTTTAACATCTGAAATTGAGGACGGGTCCTGATAAAGATAGCTTTCTTTAGATGAACCTTTTTCACCGAAAGTGTAAGTTGTTCTGTCACATTGTGTAATTGCTTTAAGAGGAATGCTTTCGTCAACATCATTAATCTCAATAAATTCAAAGTCGATGGTGCGGTTGGTTTCATCTGCGTTAATAACCTTAACAACTGAACCTATACGCTGATTTTCCCAGTCCCAGTTTACAGTCAGATTTCTGACTTCAACACCCTTGCAATGAACCAGACGGAAAAAATGATATTGTTCACATCTGCTGAAAACAAATTCTGCCCCGTTGCCGTCAATAAGAAGGTTTTCACATCCGTCAATAATTATTGAGTAGGGGGAAGTAAATTTATATACACCTTTATCAAAAACAAGTCTGGTACCGGGATTTGCTTTACAATAATTTACTGCATCAACAAATGCATAAAAATTGTCTTCATTTTCAGGACTCAGACCAAAAGCCGAAGCTTCAACAATGCTAAGGTTTTCTTCAGACGGTCTGCCGATATAAAATCTGACACCGTTTGCAGAATTGATTTCATCGTATTTCAATACATCATCATCGGGAAGCTGCTCAACGAGAATTTCAGCGTCAGGCAAGGAAGCCGGAATTTCAGGAGAAAAAACATTTGTCACAAACAGTAAAACACTTGCTAATAAAAAAGCGACAAGTCTAATCATCAATAACACCTCTAAATAAAAAGGAGGCTTTGAGCCTCCTTAAAATTACCAGTTTTCCATCTGTTCGGGGTGAGCAAAAATATCATCAAGTCTGCGAAGGAACGATACCATCTCACCAAAATCAAGAGCTCTGTGGTCAAAAGCAATAAGAATCGGAAGGAACTGACGTACTGCGATAACTTTTTCACCGTTTTCATTTACAATAACACCGGGTTTTTCTGAGAAAGAGCCGATGCCGATAGCAGCAATCTGCGGGGGAATAACTTCAATAAGAGTGGCGCCGCAGTAAGAACCTTTGCTGTAAACAGAGCCTGTGCTTGTTATTGTGATGGTGCCCTGCTCAATGTCATCTTTAACGATTCTGTCATTTTTAGGAATACGGTTGTACTGCTTTTTCTCTTTGCCTTTAAGGGTTACTACCTTGTGTTTACCAACTTTTGCACCGAGAAGTCTGCCGAAAACAGTCATAAATTTACCTTTTTTCAAAGCAGAAAGAGTATTATCCATAGAAACAGAAAACATAGCTTCTGTCATATTTGTTTTTTCCATTTTGCGTTTAACATCAGCAATATATTCCTGAATTTCAGCAACGCTGCGGTTTTCAAAGTTATGCATATTGATAGTCATCATAGCGCCGTCAGGCATAATCATAGGCATTGAAATATTGATATCTTTATAAAGCTCAATTTTGCCCTTAACAAACCGACGGTTAAAGTCAATGTGTCCGTTTAACTCAGGGCATGCTTTAATACCTTCAACCATAACCTTGAGAAGAAGCGAATTAATTGAAATGCCTTTTACTTTGATGTTGTTTTTATAATATTCCATAAAAGCAGTAACATCAGGCTCGTAGTTAACAGCTGAATGAGGAATATTCTGCCATGACTCTGAAGTCATATTTGCAACGATTTTTCTCTGAATATCAAAGTGTGTGGTTTTAATAACGTCGAACCCTTTTTTGCCTTTATATTCTTTAATCTGTGACATACAAATCTCCTTAAAGTGTTTATTATCTTGAGAATTATAACAGAATTCGGGATAAAGGTCAATATTTTGTTGCTAAATCCTGCGACATATGATAAAATGGCTCTGTGTGATTAAAGAACAGAAGCGAGTGAAAATTGTGAAAAAAAACATAATTTTTTATTTCAGCGACCAGCAACGCTGGGACACTATAAATGATAAAGTCACTCCGAATCTGATGACTCTTGCTAAGGAAGGTGTAAAGTTTAACAACAACTTTACCTGTCAGCCTGTATGCGGACCTGCAAGAGCGTGTATTCAGTCGGGCGTTTATGCAACTGAAAACGGCTGTGTCTTCAACGGCATTGCTATTGATGAAAAACAAAAGACCCTTGCCCATCATTTTAAAGATGCAGGTTATCAGACTGCATATGTTGGCAAGTGGCATCTTGCTTCTGACAGATTTCCGGGTATCGGTTTACATTGTGAAAAAACAGCTGTTCCCAAAGGCCGTCAGGGCGGTTATGACTATTGGCGTGGGGCAGATGTGCTTGAATTCACCTCTGACAGTAAGGGCGGTTATGTTTTTGACGAAAACGGAAACCAGATTCAGTTCAGCGGCTACCGCTCTGACTGCATAAATGATTTTGCTGAAGAATTTATTGAAAATCGTGATAAAGATAAACCGTTTTTCCTGTTTGTTTCTCAGCTTGAGCCTCATCATCAGAACACTTCTCACCGCTTTGAGGGTCACCCTGATACTGTGGAAAGCTTTAAAGATTATCCCGTTCCCTCGGATATTGCGTTTCTGAAAGGGGATTATGACAAAGAGCTTCCTGATTACATATCAGCCTGTAACCGTCTTGATTACAATGTAGGCCATCTTGTAAAAAAACTTAAAGAGCTGGGCATTTATGAAGACACGGTAATCGTTTACACAAGCGACCACGGCTGTCATTTTAAAACAAGAAACCTTGAATATAAACGTTCCTGCCACGAAAGTGCAACCCACACACCTCTTATCATCAGAGGCGGGGAATTTGTCGGTGGTAAAGAACGTGAAAGCCTTTCAAGTCTTATTGATATTCCGCCCACACTTCTTGCTATGGCAGGTATAGAAATCCCTGCAGAGTATAAAGGTGATGACCTTGCACAGGAGAAAGACAAGGACTGTGTGTTTATGCAGATAAGCGAAGGTCAGGTCGGCAGAGCCATACGCACCAAGGATTATAAATATTGTGTTCAGTCACCGGGAATCGGTTATCTCAAATCAAAAAGCGCAGTTTATTTTGAAGCGTATTTATATGATCTGAAAAAAGACCCTGATGAAAAGAATAATCTTGTTAAAGATTCAGGATATAAAGAAGTTCGTTTGCAGCTTCGGAAAAAGCTCAGATATCAGATGATTCACGCAGGGGAAAACAAACCGGTTATTTTACCTGCATTGATAAAAAACAGGAGGTAGTTATGAAATATTTGACCACAAAAGAAAAACTTTCTTTTACGGTGTCGGCTTTTGGCAGAAGCGGAATATTCACCCTGATGTCAATGTTTGTGCTCAGGTTTTTTACTGACGCAGTTGGTATTCCCTCAATTATAGCAGGATATATTATCCTCGGAGGCAGAATTTTTGACGCTGCAATTGACCCTCTTATGGGAATTATTATTGACCGGACTCATTCGAAATGGGGTAAGATGCGTCCATACCTTCTCTATTCTCCGATTCCTATTGCAATAGCCACAATTCTGCTGTTTTCAGCGCCGAATTTTGAAACTATGGCTGCAAAGGTTGTTTACGCTTCTTTAACATACGTTTTATGGAGCATAGCGTTTACTGTGCAGGATGTTCCTTTCTGGGGTATGAGTGCTGTTGTTACGCCTGATGAAAATGAAAGAACATCGTTTATTTCAAACGCTCGTCTCGGCAGCACGGCAGGCGGTATCCTTCCTACACTTGTTCTTCCTGTTTTTATTGCTGATAATATGTTTGGCCTTAAGAAGGGATTTTTCATCGGTGCAGTTATCTTTGCTGTTTTAGGTGCAGCCCTTTCAAGTCTGGCCTTCTTTAATACAACTGAGCGTGTGGAACAGGTTCAGAAAGAAAAATTCACACTTAAAGAAACAGTTTCGCTTATAGTTCATAATAAGGTGCTGATGGTTGTTGTTTTTTCTGCAATTCTTGGCTCAACAATGGTTATGGCAAACGTTTCTGCAAGCTATATTTATAATTATCTTATAGATGACAGCGGAATAATTCCGCAGAATATTCTTCTTACGGTTATGACAGTTGCAATCGGTGCAGGTATGATTCCGCCGATGATTTTCCTCCCGGCATTGAGAAAAAAATTTGACCTTAAAACTATCTATATTTTTTCATCTCTTTTCGGTATTGTTTCTCACGTTGCGTTGTGGTTTTTTGGTTATTCAAACATTTATGTTCTTCTTGGTTGCTTTGTTTTTATGGGCATTCCTCTCGGCGTTTATAATGTTATCACTTATGCGCTTATTGCAGACAGTGTTGATTACATTGAATGGAAAACCGGTAAAAGATGTGAGGGTATGTGCTTTGCGTTCCAAACATTTATCAGTCAGGTTTCAGGCGGTATTGCAACATTTGCTACAAGCGTTGTGCTAACGGTAACTGAGTTTAAGCAGCCTATAAATGACATTGTTCAGCAACAGTCTGATTTTACAAAGCAGGGGCTTTTCTTTATGATTACACTTCTCCCTGCAATCGGCTTTGCACTCACGATTATACCGATGCTGTTTAACGATTATTCAGGCGAAAAGAAAAAGTCCATTCAGAAGGAGCTTGCTGAAAGAAGGTCAGCTCAAAAATGATTTCGTTTCTGATAAAGCCTGCTTCTTCGCTTTGTAATATGAAATGTTCATATTGCTTTTATTGTGACGAAGCCGAAAACAGAGAAAAAGCTTCATTAGGCTTTATGAAAAAAGAAACGGCAGAAAACATTGTAAAAAAAGCCGCAGAAATTTCAAGAGAAGCAATGTTTGTTTTTCAGGGCGGCGAGCCGCTGCTTGCCGGTGTGGATTTTTTTGAAACCTTTGCTGCTTTTGCCGACAAATATAAAATACAAGCCCATTATTCAATTCAGACAAACGGAACACTCATAGATGATGATTTTATTCGTTTCTTTAAAAAGAGAAGTGTTCTTCTCGGTGTTTCTCTTGACGGAATTGAAAAAGTACACGACAGCCTTCGTAAAACAGCTGACGGGAAGCCGACTTTTAAAAAGATTTTTGAAAAAATAAATCTTCTGAAGAAGAATGGCATAGAATTTAATATTCTGACAGTTGTCACTCCAGAAGTTGTGAAGCATACTGAAGAAATATATAATTTCTATATAGAAAACGGTTTTTATTATCAGCAATATATTCCGTGTATAGATGAAATAAATTCACGGGGAAGTGTTCTTGAAAACGAAGATTATGCCGATTTTCTTAAACGGCTGTTCACTCTTTATTTTAACGATAAGCGAAGGGGAGTGCCGGTATCTGTGAGATATTTTGACAATCTTCTAATGAAGCTTAACGGTATGCCTGCCGAACAATGCGGTATGAACGGTAAATGCACGGTTCAGCTTGTTATTGAAGGTGACGGAACAGTTTACCCTTGCGATTTTTATTGTGTAGACGGTTATGAGCTTGGCAATATAAATTCTCATTCGATAAAGAAGCTTGTCACCTGTGCACAAGCAGAGAAGTTTGTGAATGATAATCAGATAACCGAAAAATGCAAAGAGTGTAAATATCTCACGCTTTGTGCAGGCGGTTGTAAAAGATACAGAGCAGAAGGATTAAATAAATTCTGTGAAGCATATAAAGATTTTTTTGAATTTTCACTCAGATAGGAGATATCTATGAAGTACAATTGGGAAAATCCGGAAGTATTTAAAATTAACAAAGAGGACGGCCACGTTATCGCTATGCCTTATGATGACGTTGAAACTGCCGTTAACGGTGAGCAGAGTCCTTACAGAATGACACTCAACGGCATGTGGAAATTCCGTTGGCAGCTGGGCGTAAAAAACGGCTTACCCGAAGGCTATTATGCTGACGGCTATGACGTTTCAGACTGGGATGATATTCAGGTTCCGTCAATCTGGCAGTTAAACGGTTACGGCGTTCCTGTTTATTATGCAAGTACGTTCCCCAAGGCAATCTGCAGACGCAAAAATAAAATCCCGACTATCGACCACGACTGTCAGGAAGTGGGTATTTACCGCCGTGAATTTGAAATTCCCGAAAATTGGGAAGACAGAGAAATCTTTATTCACTTCGGCGCTTGTAAATCGGCTCTTGAATTATATGTAAACGGTGAGTTTGTAGGCTACTCTCAGGGCTCAATGACTCCTCACGAATTTGATATCACAAAATATCTCAGAAAAGGTGTAAACAACGTTACTGCCACGGTTTACCGTTACAGTGATGCAACATATATTGAAAATCAGGATATGTGGAATATGTCAGGCATTTACAGAGAAGTTTATCTTTTTGCAGAGCCTAAGGTTTGCGTAAGAGATTTCTTTGTTAAGACACGCTTTGACGCTGAATTTGTAAATGCTGAAATTTCAGTTGACGTTTTTCTTAAAAACTACTCTTCTGAATCTTTCTCAGGTATTCTCTCTGTTTCTCTTCTTGAAGACGGCATTGAAATCGGTGACAAAGGCTTCATTCTCAAAGGAGAAAAGAACACAAGCTATAACTTTAAAAAGCTTGTGGAATCTCCGCGTCAGTGGTCAAGCGAAGAACCCAACAGATACACCCTTGTTATTTCTCTCGTTAAGAGCGGTGAAGTTGTTTGCGCCAAAAGCATAAAAGTAGGTTTCAAGCAGATTGACTTTATCGGTGAAAAGATTTATGCCAATGGTGTACCCCTTCTCATAAAGGGTGTTAACCGTCACGACTTTGACCCCGATACAGGCTGGAATGTTCCCAAAGAGCGCCATATTCAGGATATTATGATTATGAAGCGCAACAACATAAACTCCGTAAGAACAAGCCATTACCCCGATGACCCGTATTTTTATGATTTGTGTGATGAATACGGTTTGTGGGTTATGGATGAATGCGATATGGAAACCCACGGTGTACGAAGAAAGAATGTTCCCGGCGACAACCCCAAGTGGACAGGTGCTGTGTGCGACAAAATGGAAAGAATGGTACTCAGAGACAGAAACCATCCTTGCGTATTTATGTGGTCTCTCGGTAATGAAGCGGGCGACGGCTCTAACTTCCTGAGAATGAAAGAAGCAGCACTCAGACTTGATGACACAAGAAAATTCCACTATGAAGGCGACTTTAATTTTACTAAGAGCGATGTTATCAGCCGTATGTATCCCGGCGCGGACCTTATGAAAAAGCTTGGCGAAAAGAAGGAAATAAAGCCCACCGCTTTTGAAAACTTTGCCAATGCTCTTGCTGCTGATAACAAACCCATCAAAGCAACAGATTACGAGGGCAGACCTGTTATTCTTTGCGAATATGCTCATGCTATGGAAAACAGCCTGGGTAACTTCCAGGAGTTTATGGATGATTTTGAAAAGTATGATAACCTTTGCGGCGGATATATCTGGGACTTTGTTGACCAGGCTCTCCGTATGAAGGAAGACGGCGTAGAAAAGTGGGTTTACGGTACAGATTTTGAAAAGAAAGAAACAAAGAGCAAGAAGTTCAATTTCATAAATCTTACAGCTCTGACAGGCAGTAACACTTATTTTAACGCTAACGGAATTATCGGTGCTGACAGAAATGTTCATCCCAGTATTTATGAAGTTAAAAAAGTTTATGCGCCCGTTAAGGTTGAAGCAAAAGACCTTGAAACAGGGGTTTTTGTTGTAAAAAACAAGTTCCTTTTCTCAACTCTTAAAGATTACGTTCTCTGCTGTGAAATTGCAGCTGACGGTGAAGTTATTCAGGCGGCAGAGCTTGAAGGCTTTGATGTAGCTCCACAGAGCGAAAGAGAGCTTAAGATCGGATATAACCTTGATAATTTCCCCGCAGATAAAGAAAGCATTATCACCTTCACTCTTAAGCAAAAGGTTGATAAACCTTGGGCAAAAGCAGGTTTTGAAGTAACCTTTGATCAGTATGTGATCAAGAGCCCTGCTCAGCAGGAAAAAGAAATTCCTCAGGGCAAACTGACCGTAGGTAAAAAAGGTGATACCGTTACCGTAAACGGACTTGATTTCTTTGCAGTTGTTGAAAAAGGTAAGCTTATTTCGCTTAATTATAACGGCAATGAAATGATTAAGGCTCCGGTGAGACCCAACTATTTCAGAGCTCTTACAGATAATGATATCGGCACATTCAATTTTGTACCGTACGTTATTCCGTTCCATGCAAAATACCGTTATAAAGCAGCAACAGAAATGGCAAAGGGAAGAATAAAAGCTGTTAAAGAAAATGCTGACGGTACCGTTACAGTGGAAACAGCATTCACAGCACCTTATATGGCAGGGGTTAAAATCTGCTACACCTTCAGCCCTGAAGGAGCAGTTAAAATAACCCATAAGGGCAAACCCTGGCTCATTAAAATGGTTCGTTTCGGAACACAGTTTGCACTTTCAGACAGTTACAGAAATGTTGAATGGTACGGCAGAGGCCCTCACGAGAATTATTGTGACAGAAAAACCGGTGCCAGAATTGCCGTTCATAAAATGACTGTTGATGAAATGGAACACAGATATATGCGTCCGCAGGAAAACGGATGCAGAACCGATGTCAGAACGATTAAAGTTACTGACGAAAATGATAAGGGTATAAAAATCACAGGCTGCGGCAATCTGCTTTCATTTAATGCATGGCATTATGAACAGATGGATCTTGAAAAAGCAACTCACATCCATGAGCTTGAGAAAAAGAATATTACAACCCTCAGCGTTGACTTTGCTCAGTGCGGTGTGGGCGGCGATATGCCCGGTATGGCGTGCCTTCGTGAACCGTATATTATTCACAGCGGCAAAGCATATGAATACAGTTTCATAATTGAAAGAGTATAAAAAATCCCTACGGATATTCCGTAGGGATTTTTTTATTTGCTGACTTTTTTGTAAATGCAGTAAACTTTTTCGCACCATTTATGAATATCATATTTCTCTAAAAGTTCTTCAGCATTTGTTTCTTCTTTTGATTCGTTGTAGGCCTTGTAAAGGGTCTCTGCACAGGCCTTGGCATCTTCAACCGGGTAAACAAAGCAGTTTGTGTATTCGTGAGCCCAGGCGGTGCCGCTGATATCGCTGACGATAATCGGTTTTCTTTGTGATATGGCTTCAAGTAAACCGTATGAAAAAGCTTCTTTTCTGCTGCTTGACAGATATAAATCTGAAGCTCTGTGATATGCATACATATCTTCGCAGTTGTTGAGATATTTTATATGAATATCTTCAGCGTTAACGCCGGAAAGTTCGCTTAGTGCTTTGATCTGCTCGGCAGAGGGGGTTGCTGAAAAACCCACAACACCCAGAATCAACGGGTGTTTTTTATTTTGTTGGTGATTAACAACGGCCCGCATTGCAATATCAATGCCTTTGCGTTTTGTATCCCAACCAAGAACAAGACAGAGAAGCTCGTCATCCTTTATTCCGAGTCTCTTTCTGCATTCTTCACGGGATTCGGAAACTTCAATATTTCTTTTAAGCGAAATACCGTTAGGTATATGCCAACATCTTTTTTTCAAAAACAGATAGGTATCTTTTTTAAAACCCATTACCGTGACGACGTGAATATGGAGCAATCTGTAAACCAGTGATAAAACAGCAAACTTAACTCTTTGAATTTTATCGTTTTGATAAACATTAAAATCCATATGGTCGTGCACGATGACTTCTATATTTTTAAATTTTGAACGGTTTTTTATAAGAACATTTCTGAACATACTGAAATGAGTATGAATCAGGTTAATATTGTATTTTGAAACGATATCTGAAAGCTGATTTGAAATTTCTTGTTCCGTTGTGTCGTAATAATCAATCAATACAGTTTCCAATTCAAGTCGTTTGAACCAGCTGAGCCATGAATATGTATCGCCGTTGACGGGTTTTGCAAAAACGTAGACGACGTTATCGCCTTTGCTTTTGAGATATTCTCCGAATTCTATAAGTGAAGCTATAAAATTGCCACTGTTTTTCGCTGCATAATCTGCAGAAATCAAAATGTTCATAATTATACATTCCTTATAAACTCAAAGTAATGGGCTCTTGCCAAACGGTGTTTTATTGCTCTTATAAAGATACTTAACCGATAATTTTTCTCAGGAACTGGACAGCGTCAGAAATATCTTTTGCGGGGTTGTCACCGACTTCTCTTTCGATTGTGAGGAAGCCTTTGAAACCGATATCATCAAGAGCTGCAAGATACTCGGGGAAGGGGACGCTACCTGTGCCGAGGGGAACTTCTTCAAATGAATCGGCATCTGTCACATGTTCACCTTCAATAAGGATTTTATCTGCGCCGGGCATACCGTAAACTTTATCGGGATGAACATAGAAATTCTGAACACCGTCTTTTGCGTGGGTGTGTACGATATAATCTTTAAGATTGTAAACGGCCTGAACAGGATCATCACCTGTTACCATAACAAGGTTTGCGGGGTCAAGGTTAACGCCGACGCCTGTTGAGCCGAGAGAATCAAGGAAACCTTTCAGCATAAGAGATGTTTCAGGTCCTGTTTCAACAGCAAAGTGAGCGTCGATTGAGTCAGCGTAGGAGCTGAGTTCAAAGCAGGCTTCCTGCATAATTTTATATCTGTCACTGTTTGTGTCTTCGGGAACAACGCCGATATGAGTTGTAACGATGTCTGTACCAAGTTCTTTTGCAAGGTCAAGAATTCTCTTCGATTTTTCAACCTTGTGTGGGTTCTGGTCTTTATGAACAAAACCGCCGCCGCCAAGGTCACCACAAAGAGCAGAGATTACAAGACCGTTGCCTTCAACGAGTGCCTTGAATTCACGTCTCTTCTGCGCATCCATATTTTCAGGGGCCATATTGCCGTGGGAAGCATAAACCTGAATACCGTCAGCGCCAACTTCTGCGGCCTTTTTAACAGCCTCGGGAATGGGTAAACGGAATGAATCAACAATAACACCTACAGGGAATTTAAACATTTTGGGTATCCTCCTTATAAATCAAGAGCTTTGATAAGTTCTTCTGCAATTAATTTGTGACCTGCCGGGGCAGGGTGAACACCGTCTGTGAGCCAACAGTCAGCCGGTGCAGTTTTACAAAGTTCATCAAATTTTTCCTGAAGAGGAACAAATCTGAAACCGAATTTTTCTGCAAGGGACTTTGATTTCTTCGCCATTGCCTTAACGCCTGTGTCAAAATCTTCCCAACTGGCTTCGGTTGCTGTTCCTTTGAGTACAAACGGCTCAAGAACAATTATTTTAATATCAGGCAGTTCTTTGAGAATGTCTTCATAAAGCATAGTCATAATCTGTTCATATCGGTCGGGTTCAACACCGTTTTCACCGTTTATGCCGTGCCATACATCGTTAACGCCGATCAATATGCTCATATAATCAGGCTTCAGGTTGACTATGTCTGTATACATTCTTGCATATACACTTGTACTTCTGTCTCCACTGATACCCTTGTTATAAAATCTGAATTCACCGGGATGACTGAAGCTCAATTCTGAAACAACAAGGTTCGGGTAGCCGAGACCGAAGCTGTAACTGTCTTCACGCTCACGCTGTCTGTCAGCGTCGGTGATTGAATCACCTTGAAAAAGAAAAACTTTCATACTCTCACCTCAGTAATGATTATACATTTTGCTTTGATGGAATACAAGACCCAAAAGGAAAAATTTAATTGTAAAATATTGATTAAAACACTTGAATATTATCAGATTAGGTATTATCATATACAGGAATTAAAATGAGGAGGTTTGGCATTTGGTATTTTCCAGCTTGTTTTTTCTGTTTGTATTTTTGCCTTTAACATTGCTTTTGCAGCATTTTATGCCCAATGTCAGGCTTAAGAATATAGTGATTCTCATTGCTTCGCTTATCTTTTATGCGTGGGGCGAACCAAAATGGATAATCGTTATGCTTGCGGTTACGCTGATTGATTATTTAGCAGGCATTCAGGTGGATAAACACCGCGGCACTAAAAAGGCAAAAGTTGCCCTTGCTTTATCCGTAGTGATTACCCTCGGCGCTTTGATAGTGTTCAAATATATGAACTTTTTTACGGAGAATATATTTTCTCTGTTCGGTTCAGACTTCAAAACAAATATTGCTTTGCCCATAGGTATTTCTTTTTACACCTTCCAGGCAATGTCTTATGTAATTGACGTTTACCGCGGTGATGTAAAATGTCAGCGCAGTTATCCGAGACTTCTGCTTTATGTGAGCATGTTCCCTCAGCTGATAGCAGGTCCGATTGTCCGCTACAGCGACATTGAAAAAGAAATTGAAAAGCGTTCTGTTACCTTTGAAAAAATTTCGCAGGGAATAACACGTTTCGTTATAGGTCTTTTCAAAAAGGCAATTTTCGCTAATTTTCTCGGTGAAACTGCAACGATGTTCCTCGACGGCGATCTTACCCAGATAACCGCCGTTCAGAGCTGGGTCGGAATTATGGCATATTTCTTCCAGATTTATTTTGACTTTTCGGGTTATTCCGATATGGCAATAGGTCTCGGTAAGATAATGGGCTTCTCTTTCCCTGAAAACTTCAATTACCCGTATATGGCAAAGTCAATTACGGAATTCTGGCGCCGTTGGCACATAACGCTCAGCTCATTTTTTCGTGACTATATTTATATTCCCCTGGGCGGTAACCGTAAACACCATATGTTTAACCTTTTGGTTGTGTGGGTTGCTACAGGCTTCTGGCACGGCGCAAGCTGGAATTTCATTCTCTGGGGATTTTATTATTTCGTTTTACTCGTTCTTGAAAAGAAGGTTTACGGCAAATACCTTGAAAAGCTGCCTGTTATTTTAAGAAGGCTTTACAGTATTCTTGCGGTAGTAGCAGGCTGGGTGTTTTTCTATTATGAAGATATGTCGGCTGTAGGTGGTTTGTTTAAAGCAATGTTAGGCTTTAACGGCTTTTCGCAGGCAGGTGACGGCACCGTGATTCTTAATAGATTGTTGCTTTTTGTTGCGGCAATTATTGCGTCAACACCGATAGTAACAAGAATCATAAAAAATATAAAAGTAATTGTTTCGAGGAAAAAAGGCGGCAAAGAAGCTGTTCAGATAATCACAACAGTATTTCAGATTGCTATGTTGTTTGTCTGCGTTTCTGCCCTTGTGGGTTCAACCTACAACCCGTTCCTCTATTTCAGATTTTAAAAAATTTCAGCAGAAAGGCGGTGAGGATTTGGCATCAAAAAGAAATAAAAAGAAAAAGCAGAAGCAGCTTGCTAAAAGCCTGGCTGATCAGACAATTAAAAACAGTGAGTTGACGGAGCCTGAAAAGGAAGATGTTGAATCCGACATCCACGAGGCTGAAGAAGTTAACGAGTCACAAGAAACTTCTGTTACTGAAGAAACAGCTGAAGACACTTCTGCCGATGAAAAAACTGTTGAAGACGAAGAAACTTCTGCCAATGAAGAAGATGAGACAATTCAGACTGCAGACGAAACAGAGTTTTCTGAAAAGCAGAATAACTTTGAAGCTGACAGCTTGATTTTTGAATCAGAAACCGATGAGGAACCTGAGCCGGACGAAGGCGAAAAAGACTTTTCTGAAACTGAACAGCTTATTTATGATGAGCAGGAAAAAGAAGAGTTTGCGGTGATGATGAGAGATTTCAAAACCGCTGTTGAACACGTTAAGGAAAAAGATCCTGATGAAGAAACTCTTATCCGTCTTTTCGGTGAATGTGACACTGATTCTCTTAAAGAAAAGGTTATTGAAAATCCTTATGAAATAATAGAAAAAGACCCTGTTGATATTCCGAGGCTTATTTCAAAGCTTCTTTATGTGGCTTCTGCAGTGTTTTTTGCGGGAATACTGTCAGTTTTCGGAATAATCAGCTTTTTTGATAAAGATAAACTTATTTCAGAGTCTGAAAACAGAACCCTTGCGCAAAGACCTGATTTTTCGGTTTCTGCACTTTTCAGCGGAAAATATACGGTTGACTTTGAAAACTATTATTCTGATAATTTCCCTGCCCGTGATTTCTTTATCGGTGCAAACGGAAAGATAAAAAATCTTCTCACAAGATTTTCTCTCGGTGAGAGTACAGATGTCATTATTTCTGTTGATAAATCTGATGATGATTTCGCAGGCGAGGGTGTTGACCTTGGCAACTCATCTCAGCAGGAAAGTGACGGTATGAAAGAAAACACCGCAGCGGTTACACCTGACGATAAAGCAACTATCAAGGGTTCGATTATTGTCAGCGGAAACAGAGCGATGGAAATTTACACTTATCGCGAAAAAGATGCGGTGAGATATGCTTCTGTTATCAATAAAACAGCGGCTGCAATGCCTGACGGGGTTAAATTCTATTCTCTGGTTGCCCCCACTGCTGTTGAATTTTACGGCACAAAAACTTACCGTGAAGGTATCCATTCACAAAGAGATGCAATTAAAAATATTTACTCAAAATTAAGTAAAGATGTAATAAGTGTTGATGCCTATTCATCACTTGTTGATAAGAGTGATGAATACATCTATTTCCGTACGGATCATCATTGGACTGCAAGAGGTGCCTATTACGCTTACACATCATTCTGTAACACAGCAGGTGTAACTGCAGAAAAAATAGACTCTTTTGTTATTCATAATATTGACGGCTTCGTAGGTTCTCTTTACCGTTCATCACAGGCAGATGTTCTTAAGAAAAACCCTGACTATGTTGAATGCTTTGAGCTTATTGTTGATGCCACAAATACTGTGTATTCAACCCCTGAAATGACTGATGGAATAAACACTTATATTGTTGCAAAAAAGGTTAATGCAGATAATAAATACCTTGCGTTTATTTCAGGCGACCAGCCTATTGAAAAAATCAAAACCAATGTTCTCAATGGTAAAAAGATAGCTGTTCTTAAGGAATCTTTCGGTAACGCATTTGTTCCGTTCCTTTGCAATAACTATGAAGAGATTTATGTTATTGACCCGAGAAAGGTTGACTTGTATTTACCTGATTTTGTTGCCGATAACGGAATTCAGGAGGTTCTTGCGATAAACTATTGCTTCGGAATTTCCAACTCAAAATACTGTAACGAGTTAGAAAAGCTTACTGTTAAAGAAGCTGAAAAATGAGAGTGATTATATGAAAAAAACAGCAGTTGTTTTGTTGGCTGCGGTTATGCTGATTCTGTGCAGCTGTAACGGTAATCCGGACACAAGCGAACAAAAAACAACAGAACCTGTAACAACGACAATGAGCACAACTATGCCGCCGAAGAAGGCAGAGCACATCGCTCAGAAAATCGAAGAGGGCCTGGTAGGTGACCTTAACGAATACAGCGAAGACGAAAAAGAGCAAATAAAAGACGCTGCGGAAAAAGACGGCTATACTCTTGAATTTAAAGATGACGGCTCAGGTGTTCTTTCAAACGAAGAGGGCGAGTGGACTGTTGGTGCAGGCTGGGTAGAAAACGATTACACAGCAAGCGTACCTGAGATGGATTTCGGCGTTATTACCATGAGTGTTGAGGAGTCTGATTCAAAAGGCGAATATTATATGTTTCTTATTCGTCAGGCAGACTTTTTTGAAACAGAAAATTATGTTGAAACTCTTGAACAGGTCGGCTTCAATGAGGTTGAAACAAAAGCCGTTTATCAGCAAAGCAACTCAATTGTATTTATAGCTGAAAATAAAAGCGGAAAAAGAGTGGAAATCGGCTACTCCCCAAACGGTTTCACCTTAAAATTATATAAATAAACTGACGGCATATTTCTCTTTTGAGATAATATGCCGTTACTTTTTGTTTTGGCTTATGTTTTATAAAAAAGCAATATTTTTCATTGAAAATTTATACGGGTTATGATATTATTTGTGTAACTAAAATGTTAGGAGAAAGATGTTTAATGAACGCAATAGTTAAAGATTGGTTTTACAGAATAACTCACAACTGTAAAAAGTGGGAGATTGCTCTCTGGTGGGTTTTCAGAGCAATTATGCTTTTCGGTCTTGTTGAATCCTTTGTCAATGCTGATAAATATGAAGACAGAATCAGAACAATGATGATAGTCAATTTCCTTTGTTGTTTCGGCTGGGAGCTTTTTCAGGCGTTCCCAAAAACCCATTTGTTCAGATATCTTCCGTCATACCTTCAGAATTTCACAAGCGTCTATGTTTTTCTGACAGCGTTTATGGGCGCTTATGTTAACTGGTATTATGAAGTCTGGTGGTGGGATAAGTCCCTTCACCTTGTCAGCGGCGGTCTTCTTGTTATGGTTGGTTACGTTTTTATCAAGGCTTATGAAGAGCGTGACGGCCGTAAAATTCCTGTTACCGTTACTGTTTTTGCCGCTTTCTGTGCATCATTTATGTTCGGCACTTTCTGGGAATGCTTTGAGTTCACTTTTGACCAGCTTTTCGGCGGTGATACTCAGCACTGGTCTTATGAATTGGCAAAAGAAGCTGACAACCTTACCCTTATTTTCCAGCCTGCAAAGGAGTTCCATTCTGATGAATGGTTTGCACGTTTTGCTTTGATTGACACAATGACAGATATCGTTTCAAACTCTGTCGGCGCAGTTGTATGCGGTGTTATTCTCAAATTGTCACTTCTTAAAAAAGAAAAAGCTGAAAGAGCAGAGAAACATGTTTCTTCAGCTGAAAAAGAAAATATCGCAGCTTAAAAGTCAGAATTTTTCAAAGGAGGTGAGAGGCGTATGAAAAAAATGTTTTCTGCTATGATGGCAGCAGTGATTCTTTTTGGCTCACTTTGTCTGTCTGCTTTTGCAGGTAAAAAAACTGACGGCAACAACTACCCGATAGTTCTTGTGCCGGGTTATGCCTCTGCATCTCTTTGTTATGAAGAAGACGGGGGAGTCCGTTCTGCCTGGGGTTGGAAAGCCTCTGATCTGACAAATGATTTTGCAAATAACGGTTTTTCTCTTTTAAACGGTATTGACTTATTGTTAAGAGGTAATGACAGTTATTTTTTGTACGCAGTCGGAACCTCCATGCAGGATTTGTTTTATAAAATGGAGTGTAACCCTGACGGAACAAGTAAAAAAAATGTACGTCCTGTTTTATTTGATGCCGCTGTCACTAACGATAAATATATGAACGCTGTGTATCCTGAAGGGGACTACAGAGTAGAGCTTGATATGACAAGAGTTCTTGATGAACTTGTGGGTGAAGAAAATGTGTTTTACTTTAACTGTGATTTCAGAATGAGCGCAGTTAAATGCGCAGAAGTTCTTGATGAATACATCACTCAGGTTAAAGATTTCACCGGCAAAGAAAAGGTTAATATTATTGCAGTCAGCCACGGCGGACTTATTACCTCAACTTATCTTTCTCTTTATATGCAAAAGCAGGATGTTTTTAATGTTGTTATGGATGAACCTGCTCTTGAAGGCGCATATATGGCGGCAGACTTTCTCAACAATTCAATTAAGCTTGATGAAGAGTCACTTGTGAATTATCTTGAGTATCACTCACAGGCAGAAACAGATTTTGACTGGCTTGTTAAAGCTCATCAGCTGGGTATTATTGACGAGGCTTCAAAAACAGTTGTTCCTTATGCTATAGAATCTGTTAAGTATTGGGGCAGCTTGTGGGATTTTGTTCCCTTATGCGAATATGAAAAGCTTAAGAAAATCCATCTTGATGAAACAGAGTCAGCTCTGCTTATTCAGCAAAGTGATTATGTCCATTATGAGATTATGGGCAATTACCGTGAAATTTTTGAAAAAGCAAAAGCTCTCGGAACAAATGTTAATATTATTGCCGGTTCCGGCCACGGGATTGTTACCGGCACCAACGAAAACTCTGACGGAATTATCACTGTAAGCTCGTCAACGGGTGCAACATGCGCCCCTTACGGCAAACGCTTTTCTGAGGGATATACTCCTGCTCAGGGAACAGATAAATCAATGATTTCTCCGTGGATGAATATTGATGCTTCAACCTGCTACTTACCTTATAACACCTGGTTTGTAAACGGACTCTATCACGGTATGGAATTCTGGGATGAATATTCACGCTCCTTGCTTTTAAAACTTATTACAGCCGACGAGTCTATGGATGTGAACTCCCACAGCTACTACACAAGATTCCACGACACAACCAGTGTAACGGCTTCGGTGTATTCCGTTTTTGATAAAAGCGACAAGGGTTATCTCACAACTGATGATAAATCTCTTGTTATAAAAAATATTTCATCAAAATATTCAATGGCAGTGCTTTCTGTCAGATGTGACGGTATAGATGCAGAATTTCAGTGGGATATGGAGCTTATTAAACCCGGTGAGAGTACAGTGGCTTATATCAAAGGCGATCTTCCCCAGGGGGTAACCTACACCCAGGTTACAGTTACTTATTTTCTTTTAGGAAGCCTGACACCGTTTAATCAACGCAAACAGATATTTACTGCGTTAAACGGTGAAGAAAAAAGTGATGATGTAAGCTTTAAAACATCGCAATTCAAATCGTATTTTGAAAAAGAGGCTCATCCTAAAATCGTGAGTTTTGCTGCAAAAACGGGTCTGACTGACGCTATTGATATAACCTGCGACACAACAGCATCATTGTGGAAAAAGTTTAAAAATCTTTTCAATTAATCAAAAAATCCGCTTCGGCGGATTTTTTGTGTTTTGCACAGAAGTTTTTAAGAAAAACAGCTTTTTCTCTTGCAAATATACATATGATGTGATATAATATTAAAATCATTTTGAGAGGAGGAATAGATTTGTTAATGTATCAGGTGCTGGGTATGCCCCTCGTTTTTTGGATTTTGTGTGTACTCACATTCAGCCTTACATTGCTTAACGGCTTTCTTGACGGAAGCAACGCGGTAGCAACTCTTATCGCCAGCCGTTCAATGAAACCCAAAACAGCTTTGCGATTTGCAGCAACTGTTGAGTTTATTTCTCCTTTAACGTTGTTTGTGACAGGCTTCGGCGTGTCAAGAGCAATTCAGAATATGGTTTATGAAGAGAATTATATCGGCGCAACAGGTGAGGATCAGTACCGTGCCCTTTGCTTTATCGGTGCAGGTGTATTAGCCGCTGTTTTGTGGGATCTTACAGCATGGCTTTCTCACGTTCCGTCAAGCTCAACTCATGCTCTTTTGGGTGGTGTGGTAGGTTCAAGTGTTATTGCCTACGGCTTCGGAAGTGTGGCGTGGTTTGAGTTTTTATACAGAGTTATTCTTATGATTTTCCTTGCACCAGTTATCGGCTTCCTTGCAGGTTTCATAATTATGAGACTTTGTAAGTATTTCTTTATGAGAGCATCAAGAAGTGCAAACACGGTATTTAAAAGACTTCAGGTTTTCAATGTTTTGCTTCTTGCCTACAGCCATTCAACACACGACTCGCAAAAAACTCTGGGTATCATTATGCTTCTGATGTCTGTCTGCGGTGGGGCTGTGGCAACAAAGCCGCCGGTGTTAGCAGTTATTATTGCAGGTACTTGCCTTGCAACAGGTATTCTTTTCGGCGGATACAACATCATTAAAACAGTTGGTATGAAAATATTCAAGGTTAAACCGATTCACGCATTTTCATCTCAGCTCGCTTCAGCAACATCTCTTATTGCAGCAAACACATTGGGCGTTCCTGTTTCCTCAAGCCATATTGTTTCAACATCTGTTATGGGTGTTGGCGCAGCAGAGAGACTCAGCGCAGTAAGATGGATCAATGTTAAAAAAATCGTCATTTCCTGGTTTATTACCGTGCCTATTGTTGGTTCATTGGGTGCATTATTCTGTTTCATTCTGCTTAAAGTTGTTGGCGTATAAATTAAAAAATAAACGGCAAGATGTTTTCATCCTGCCGTTTTTCTTTTAAAAACTGTTTACAATTGCAATAATTTTTTCAATAAGTGCGGTGTCAAAATCTTCAAAAGCATCACACTTTATTTTTTTGCCGGTGAGGGTGTGAATCCATATTGCCGCTGCAGCGAATCTTCCGTAATCAAACGATAAATGAAATCCGTCACGGCAAAGAGAAATCCCTCCGTTTTTATAATCAAAGTCTGGTACGGTTTCGCGTATTTTCTGAATCACCGAACCAGTAGGGATAATCTCGGCTCCGATTGATTCTGCTGCGAATTGTGAGGCGGAAACGATTTTATCAAACATCTCTTTCTGATTATGGTTATAGTCAGAAAAACCGGGGTGAGGCGAATCAATTTCATATGCCCAAGTTCTATGAAAATAAAACTCTGCCCCGGGTTGAGCCTTTTTAACTTCATTTGCAAGGTCTGATAAATACGGCTGATATGTATTTTGCATTCCGCTGAAATGACTTGCCTGCTGAAAGGTGATAACATCCCACTCTGCCATATCAAGAGCTTGTGAAATGCTTATCATTTCATTGCCGTCATTGCCGTTAATCTCAAGGGAATAATCCGCATTATTTTCTGTGAAATTTTTCCAATGAGTTTCAAGTGAACACCCGCCGATAAAAAGATTAGCGGTTTCAATATTCAGGCCATTGAGCTGAGCTAATTTGTGAAGCCATTTGTGAGAGTCGGTTGAAAAGCTGTTTCCGATTGATAAAATTTTCATTGTGAACATTCCTTATCAAGCTTTTTGTTTCTGAAATAAATAATCAGGTCGATGCTTACCATAAAAAGATTTAAAAAGTAGAAAAACAAAACATACCATTTGTGTGAGATATCAGCCATAAAAACCGGGTTGATAAATTTCGATGTAATACCTGCAATATAGCCGAAAATAATCAGACACAAAAATGCTAAACTTTTGCCTTTTGCAGTTCGCGCTCTGTATGATTTTATAACATTCAGCGGCCAGGAAACACCAAAGCTGATAATCATAATTACTTCCAAAATTTCGGGCATAATTTCACCTCCACAACTCTTGTAATTATAGCATAAAGCGGGAGCTAAATCAATTCTTAATCGCCGTCTGAATAGTAAAAGAGAGCACTGACCTGACGGTTGTACTCTCTTTTTGTGTTTACAGCTCAATTTAGCAACAAGCGATAAATTGGAATTTATTGTTCTGCACAAAACAGGAATCTTACTTAACAAACGCTTAAAGAACTGATGACATTGCGGACAGCGGTCTTGAAAAAAGATAAGACACGATGCCAAAACGAGGCAAGTGAGTCGTACACATCTTTTATGAAGCGCTCAAATTCAGTAAGGCGGTTGCTCTCGTCATAACCGTTTTTATCTTTATAGACACGGACATAATCAATCAGCCATTCTATGGGGTAGTTATTTTCGGACTCATCCCAACCGCTGAAATCAGAATTTATATACATTGAAAGAACCATACACATTCTGTATTGCGGTGATTCCATTGTCTGCGCCACTTCTTTTCCGTCGACATAAAAGGTTATTCCTTCTGGTCTCCAATCCATAGCATAGGTGTGAAATTCATTAACATAGTCACTTGGGTCGCCATCCAATTCAACCCTGCTTGTCCATTCGTCAAGATCGGGATCATCCCAAGCATGGACCTTCGGCTCAAACACTCCCGGAGATTTGAAAAAGGTTTCCAAGACATCTATTTCGCCATTCTGAACAGAATCTGTTCCGTTGGTATCATCCTGAGCACCGATAAGCCACCATGAAGCGTATCCGCCGCCACCTGTGTCAGGCATTTTCATTCTTATCTCAAAGTAGCCGTACTGTGTAGCATATCCTTCATAAGGCTCAACTTCCCTCTGCTGAGCTCCGCCCGGATGAAGATGATTCTTTTCCCAAGTCTGGATACCGTTTGCTATCCATAAAAGGTTGTCGGGGTCTGCTGAACCGGGCTGACCGCCAAAATAATCAGGCGAATCCTTTGTGATATAAAGATTCAGATAACCATTCTCAATTGTATATCTTGCAGAGGAACCTTCTGTATTGGCAGTACAGTGAGGCAAATATTGCGGCAACCAATACTCTGTGTTTAATTTGTCATCATTAAATTCGGTGCTGAAATCAAGCACATATCCTTCCTTTTTGGGAACACTTTCTTCAGCGGATGCGATTGGCGACAAGCCGATCAACATAGTTAAAGCCAGCAAAAAAGCCATACTTTTTCTGAACATGATTTTTATCCTTTCGTGCAAATTCTTATTTGTCGAACTTATTATATCATACTTAGTATGAATTTACAATCGGGTGCGGGTGTTCCACCCGAAAGGGCGCAGTCGCTGCTGCTTACATCCTTGCGGCATAGCCGCTTCAGATTTAGCACCTGAAAACAGTCCACCGGACTGTTTTCAGGTGCTCACCCTCTCAGGGTTCGAATCCCTCCGAACAGAAAAAGAGAGCGCAAACCTGACGGTTGCACTCTCTTGATGTGTAACGATGAGTTTATTGAATTGCTAAATCTCCGTAATACCACCCGATAATACCGTCCTTTTTGACGATATAACCTTTTGAGTTTTTTGAAATAATTGACAATCTATCACCTTTCTTTACAGGGAGAATGTAGTTAGTATAGTCAAAACATTCTGTTTCATTTCTAAGGTGGGAATTTGGAATTTGTAATTTCTGCCCGCTTTTTATATGCTTAATATACGAAAACTCTTTACCTTTATTCAATATCCTGACTTCTCTATTAAGCCATGATATGTATATGGATTCAGTGCTTGGATTCTGGCTTTGTAAAGCGTATGCAGTGGGGATTTCATCATAGCTTATATGAGATATTTCATCGACAGAACAGTTTATATCGGGGATTATCAAAAGGTTTAGTTGTCCGTCTTTTTTTACTCCGCATCCACCGTCTATAGAAATAATTTTCTTTTCACGGTTAATAATTGGGTTCATTTGCGGCATATTGGCACCATACAAAACAACAGGCCAATGCCCTGCAATTACATATTTATTAAAACTATTGGGAGTGTTTTCGGCAAAAGCATCATATTTTGTTAAATCAAAAACGCCTTTGTCAACATTAGCCGAAACTTGCTTTTCTCGTAATCCACCGTGAACAAAAATATAGTTTTGCGTTTCTACTACAGTGGGCAGGTTAGCGAGAAATTTAAATTCATTTTCAAAATGAGATATAACGGCTTGCTTTGACAACAGAATATCTTCAGGATTGTTTATTGAGTATCCACACTGATTGGCAAGTTCCTCATAAAATGATGTACCTGACCATTGCCTCAGATTTAAAAGATAGTTGTAGAAACCGTTTACATTTTCTTCAGAAAGCTCATATATTAGCTTCAGTCTGTATGCATCCACATTACCTATAAGGGGTATAACATTACCTCGTTTACAAAGCTTTATGATATAATGCAAGGTTTCGAGGTTCTCGGGACCTTTTTCAATTATATCTCCAACGATAAACAAAATATCATCATCACAAAAACAAGCTTTTTCCAATACTTTTTTCAAGTAAGAGAGGTGACCGTGAATATCACTTGTAACAAGAATTCGTTTCCCTTGTTCCAGCGTTATTTGTTCGATTCTTGTAGTTAATTTTATCGTTGCAGACATATTATTCTCACCTCTTATAGTGCTTGTTATTATAACAGAAAATGATTTTTAAATCAATTATTATTCCAACCTCCCATTTTTAAATGGAAAAAGAGAGCGCAAACCTGACGGTTGCACTCTCTTTTTCTGGCCCCGCGGGCGAAAATAAATCCGAACTTGATATAAAAAATTTAACTTCATCTGTCCGGACGGCTTTTGAGCCGTCCTTGTAGTTGAAGTTGATTATAACTTTATCATCGTACAGATAAACTGAATTCACAAAGATATTTATTAGCTTTCGTTTGTGGTCTAAACGTTTTACACCGTATTTTTGCAAGTGTTTAAGCCAATCAACGATTTGCTCTTTCGTTAACATCGGTCTTTTGAGTTCTTCTTGCGTAATCTGAATTGATAGCTCACTTTTCTGCTTCTCTAACTCTTCAAGTCTTTCTTTGGTTGAAGATGTAATAATTCCATTTTGTATAGCATCAAGCACATTATTGATGCCTTTAATGATTTCAGCATATTGCTTTTTGAGTTGAGGTAATACTGTGTTTTCCTTCGCTTGTTCTTTTAATACTTCATCGGCAATTCTTTCAAGCAATTCATCATCATTAAGTATTGTTTCAACCTGTTTTAATACAAGGTCTTCAATCCAATCTTTTTTAACAGTCTTTTTATTACAGTCATGAAACTTTTTTACTCCGGCACATTTATAATAGTGATATTTTTTTGAAGTTTTACTTGTTCCGCTTTCTCCAAGCATAAGTCTATTACAATCACCACAATATATTTTTGGAGAAAGAAGATAATCTTCTTCCGCTTTGTGCTTTGCGGGAGCTTTCTTGGTTTGTGCCATTCTATCCTGAACTTTTTCAAACAAATCCACGGAGACAATTGAGGGCATTCCGTTTGGCTGTACAATATCACGGTATTGATATTCACCAATATATTTGCGATTATGGAGCATACGCGTTATGATGTTTATGGTTATCTTGCCACCATGATTATTGTGAATGCCTTTACTGTTCAGCTCATCAATAATTTCTACTATTGTTTTACCGTCGGCATACTTTTGAAATACTTCACGAACAATCGGTGCGGTTAATGGGTCGATTACAAAATGGTTTTCTTTATCAACTGTATAGCCTAAAGGTATTACACCACCGTTAAATTTGCATTTCAGTGCATTTTCTGTCATCCCACGAATAACTTTTACCGAAAGCTCTTTAGAATAATACTCAGCCATACCCTCAAGAACAGACTCTAAAATCACACCATCAGGTTCATCGGAAATATGTTCGGTTACTGAAATTACTTTAACACCATTCTTTTTAAGTGCGTTTTTGTACCTTGCACTGTCGTATCTGTCACGAGAAAACCTGTCAAGCTTCCAAACAAGAACGAAGCTGAATTTATTTTTACTGCTATCCTTAATCATCTTCTGAAAAGCAGGTCGATTGTCTGTTGTTGCTGATAAAGCTCTGTCGATGTATGTATCAACAATGTTTATATCGTTCTTCTTGGCATATTCATTACATTCTCGCATCTGCCCTTCGATAGATGCTTCTGTCTGATTACTGCTTGAGTATCGGGCATATATTACTGCGTTCATTTTCATTCCTCCTTGGGGTTTTAAATATAGCGCGCAAAGGCGCTTTTGTAAAGGCCATAAGCTTTACTTTTTTGAAAAATTTAAACATATTATCATACCTTCTTTTTATCATTATAGAATTCTGTTATTTCAGAGAAAAAGCATCTTGCTAATTCTGAATATACTGCTTTCGGAATATTT
>JAZQJF010000023.1:0-145968 GCA_045541505.1 Acutalibacteraceae bacterium | reverse complement strand
CTGCAACTCTTACAGCAGCACAGAAGAAGGCTATGAACCTTGACGGTGACGCAAGAAACCGTATCTCAACAACAGACTTGCGTATACTCAGAACAGCTTTGAATAACGGTGCTGTTATCAACCAGGTTGACCCCACTCTTTAATTAAATTTTAAGACCGTCCTTCGGGACGGTCTTTTTGTTTGCTTGTTTATAAAAAATTCTTGACGGTAGACAGTGGGTGTGGTAAAGTATAAAAGGAGTTTAATGGAAAGAAGGTTTCTGTATGAACGGATTGTATGAGAAGATTTTAAACAGAGAAGAAAAGGTTTCTCTTGTTGGTCTGGGATACGTAGGTATGCCGATTGCTGTTGCTTTTTCAAAGAAAGTTGATGTTATTGGATTTGACCTTAACGAAAAGAAAATTGAATTATATAAACAGGGCAAAGATCCGACTTGTGAAGTCGGTGATGAGGCTATTGCAGCTTGCACAGTTGATTTTACTGCCGACCCTTCAAGACTCAGGGAGGCAAAATTCCATATTGTTGCAGTGCCAACTCCTGTTAAAGCTGACCACACTCCTGATCTTTCACCTGTTGAGGGCGCAAGTAAATTGCTCGGTCAGAATCTTACCAAAGGCAGCGTAGTTGTGTTTGAATCAACTGTTTATCCCGGAGTTACAGAGGATGTATGTGTGCCTATTCTTGAAAAAGAGTCAGGCCTTAAATGCGGTATTGACTTCAAAATCGGTTATTCACCTGAGAGAATCAATCCGGGTGATAAGGTTCACAGACTTGAAACTATTGTGAAAATTGTTTCAGGTATGGATGAAGAAACTCTTGATACAGTTGCTAAGGTTTATGAGTTGGTTGTTGAAGCGGGTGTTCACAGAGCTGAATCAATCAAGGTTGCTGAGGCTGCAAAGGTTATTGAAAACAGCCAGCGTGACGTAAACATTGCTTTTATGAATGAGCTCTCAATCATTTTCAATAAAATGGGTATTGACACAAAGGCAGTTCTTGAAGCTGCCGGCACAAAGTGGAATTTTCTTAAATTCTTCCCCGGTCTTGTAGGCGGTCACTGTATCGGTGTTGACCCTTACTATCTTACTTATAAAGCTGAGCAGTTGGGATACCACAGTCAGGTTATTCTCGCAGGCCGCCGTATCAATGATGATATGGGTAAATATGTTGCTGAAAATACAGTGAAAAGTCTTATTAAAGCAAACGTAGGTGTTGCTCAGGCCAAGGTTGGTATTCTTGGTTTTACTTTCAAAGAAAATTGCCCTGACACAAGAAACACAAGAGTAATTGATATCTATAACGAGCTTAAGGAATACGGCATTACAGCTGTTGTTGCTGACCCTGTTGCTGACCGTGATGAAGCAATGCACGAGTATGGTATCAGCTTTGCTGATATGAGCGACCTTAAAAATATGGACGCATTGATTATTGCTGTTGCTCACGAAGCTTTCGGCGGAATATCAATTGCTGATATCAATGCCATGTTCAACCCTTCAGCTGACAAAAAAGTTCTTATTGACGTTAAGGGCGTTCTTAACAGAAAAGAGTATGAAAATGCTGATTATATTTATTGGAGATTATAATTTCTGATGAGTTACTGTGTTTTTCCGCAATTGTTTTTTATTGTGGTGACAAGCCTTGCATATATTTGGTTAAAAAATCGTGCAGACAATAAAAACGAAAAGACGAAATTTGCAAACACTTGTGGAATTCTGCTTGTGATTTATGCTTCAATTTTGCTGTATCTTGCACTGATGAGCCGAGATACTGACACAAGGTCTCTTAGTTTTGTTCCTTTCAGGTCATACGCAACTGTGCTGACGGAATATAATACATTTGATGTTTTGCGTCAGATTCTGGAAAATATTCTTGTATTTATTCCGTTGGGAATATTATTCCCTGAATCATTTCAGCTAAGAACCGGCAGAAAGGCTGTTATGTTAACGGTTGCCGCAGGAGCATCCTTGAGCCTGATTATCGAGCTTTCGCAATTTACTTATGCAATTGGTTACGCTGAGTTTGACGATTTGTTTAACAATATTCTCGGCTGCTCAATTGGCTGCGGTGTTTATTGCTTTGCCGGTAAAGTCAGTGCTGCAGATGGAGAGGTCCGCATAAAAAAAGGTGCCTTCAAAGGCCTTTTACCTGCCTTGTTGACTGCTTTTTCAGTTCTGATAATAATTTTATACAGAGAAGCTATACTTTTTAAAAGTTAGTTATTTACAAAGGTCGGTTATCCGACCTTTTTGAATGGAGGATTAGTATGGGTTATGAAAAACTTAAATTCCCTGAAGGTTCCGTTTTCCTCGTAACAGGCGGAGCAGGTTTTATCGGTTCAAATCTTTGTGAAGCTATTCTTAATCTTGGTTATAAGGTGCGTTGCCTTGATGACCTTTCAACAGGCAAATATAAAAATGTAGAAATTTTTCTTGATAACCCCGATTATACTTTTATTCAGGGTGATATCAAAGATTATGACACTTGCCTCAAAGCTACACAAGGCGTAGATTTTGTTCTTAATCAGGCTGCCTGGGGAAGTGTTCCCAGAAGTATTGAGATGCCGTTGTTTTATGAAAAAAACAATATTATGGGTACGCTTAATATGATGGAAGCTTCCAGACAAAACGGCGTTAAAAAATTTGTTTACGCAAGTTCATCATCTGTTTACGGTGATGAGCCTAACCTGCCAAAGAAAGAGGGTAGGGAAGGCAGACTCCTTTCACCTTACGCTTTAACCAAAGCTGTTGATGAGCTTTACGGCAGAATTTATTCTGATCTGTACGGCCTTGATACATATGGGCTTCGTTATTTCAATGTGTTCGGCCGCAGACAGGATCCGGACGGAGCATATGCGGCAGTTATTCCGAAATTTATACGTCAGCTTATGAATAATGAAGTGCCGACAATCAATGGTGACGGTAAGCAGAGCCGCGACTTTACTTATATTGAAAACGTCATTGAGGCAAATCTCAAAGCTTGCCTTGCTTCTTACGAATGTGCAGGTGAAGCCTTCAATATTGCATACGGCGGCAGAGAATATCTCATTGATATTTACTATTCTCTTACCTCTGCATTGGGCAAAAATATTGAGCCTAACTTCGGCCCTGACAGAAAAGGCGATATTAAACACAGCAATGCTGATATTTCAAAGGCGAGAGAATTATTGGGTTATGACCCTGAATACAATTTTGAGCGCGGTCTCAGAGAAGCTATCCAATGGTATAAAGAAAATCTTTGATGAGGTGAATTGATGGAACGGGATTTAACTCGCGGAAAGCCTATGTCATTGATTCTGCGATTTTGTTTACCTCTTTTTGCAGGCAACCTGTTTCAGCAGTTATACAACCTTGTTGACACAATTATCGTAGGTCAGTTTGTGGGTAAAACAGCTCTTTCGGCGGTGGGTTCGGTAGGTTCGCTGAGCTTTATGGTTATCGGTACGATAATCGGCCTTTGTTCCGGTTTTTCGATTCCTGTTGCGCAGGCTTTTGGCGCTGAAGACAGAGCGAAAATGCGGCGGATAATGGCTCATATTACGTATCTTGCAATTGGGCTGGGGGTTGTTATAACAGCAGCAACGGTGATCTGCACTGATTTGTTTCTTGAAATAATGAATACCCCTGATGACATTTATAAAGATGCTCACGACTATATTATCATAATTTTTGCAGGCATTCCTGCAACGCTTCTTTATAATATTACAGCAGGCGTAGTGCGCTCAGTGGGTGACAGCAAAACACCCCTTTACTTTTTAATTATATCTTCATTATTGAATATTAGTCTTGATTTGCTCTTTGTGATCAGGTTTAATATGGGCGTCAGCGGTGTTGCAATTGCAACGGTTATGAGTCAGACTGTTTCAGGTTTACTTTGCCTTTTGGTTATAAAGAAAAAATTCAGTCTCCTTCACTTTTCAAGAGAAGATATGCCTTTTGATCGGAATCTTTGCAAAAACCTTCTTGTTATCGGTGTGCCTATGGCTTTGCAGTTTTCCATAACTGCAGTGGGTACAATTATGGTGCAGTCCTGCGTTAATATGCTGGGCTCTGATATAATCACAGCTGTAACGGTTGGTTCAAAGGTTGTTAACCTTATAGGTGTGCCGTCAGAAACTATCGGAATTACAATGGCAACATACTGCGGTCAGAATCTCGGTGCGGGCAAAATTGACCGAATAAGACAGGGCATGGGGTCGGCAGTTTTGCTTGGCGTTATATATTCAGTTATGGCATATTTTATTTCGAAGTACGGAGGACCTTATGCTTCGCTTATGTTCCTGAACAAAGGAGAAACAGAAATACTTTCAACCGTGGCAGAATATTTTAGTATATGTGCGTGGTTCTATCTTGCACTGTCACTGATATTTATTTTCAGAAACGCATTGCAGGGTATGGGCTACAGTATGACTGCAATGAGTGGCGGAATATTTGAATTCGTTGCAAGGGCAATTGTTTCTTATGGGTTTATAACAAAGTTCGGTTTTATTGCCGCTTGTTTTTCAAATCCCATTGCGTGGATTGCGGCAGATGTACTTTTACTTCCTGCGTATTTCATTGTGATGAATAAGTTAAAGAAAAAACAGCAGCCATCTTTGTGATAGCTGCTGAAATTTTATTTATTCATAATATATTCGTCAATTGACTTTGCTGCAACCTTACCTGCACCCATCGCTGAAATAACTGTTGCTGCACCTGTTACAGTGTCACCGCCGGCATAAACGCCCTCTTTGGTGGTGGCTCCTGTTGCCTCTTCAACAATTATTCCGCCTCTTGGGTTTACATCAAGCCCTTTGGTTGTTGACTTGATAAGGGGATTAGGCGAAGTGCCGATTGAAATGATAACTGTGTCAACATCAAGAGTAAATTCACTGCCCTCAACCTCAACGGGACGGCGGCGGCCTTTTTCATCAGGTTCGCCAAGTTCCATTTTAACGCATTTCATTCCTGTTACAAATCCGTTTTTAGGGTCACATCTGTCGTCAGGGTTGTTATAGCCGAGAATTTCTACAGGATTATTGAGAAGTCTGAAATCAACACCTTCCTCAATAGCGTGTTCAACCTCTTCTTTTCTTGCAGGCAATTCCTCCATTGAACGGCGATATACAACATAAACTTTTTTTGCTCCCAAACGAAGTGCTGTTCTGGCAGCGTCCATAGCAACGTTGCCGCCGCCCACAACTGCAACATTACCGCCCTTCATAATCGGTGTAACAGGGGAGTCATTGTAAGCCTTCATAAGATTTGAACGTGTAAGAAACTCATTGGCAGAGTAAACACCCTTGTATGATTCACCGGGGATACCCATGAAATTAGGAAGTCCTGCTCCTGTTCCGATAAACACGGCTTCATAGCCGTCTTCAATTAATTCGTCAACGGTGAGTGTTTTACCGATAATTATATTTGTTTCAAAGTCAACACCCATAGCGCGCAGATTGTCCACTTCTTTTTTAACAATTGCTTTGGGCAAACGGAATTCGGGGATACCGTAAACCAACACACCGCCGGGGGTGTGAAGTGCTTCAAAAACAGTAACTTTATATCCCTTTTTGGCAAGGTCACCTGCACAGGTAAGGCTTGAAGGTCCTGAACCCACAACAGCAACCTTGTGACCGTTTGATTCGGCAGTGTGGGGAGTTGAGTCTGAATGTGCGTTGTGCCAGTCAGCAACAAAGCGTTCAAGTCTGCCGATACCCACAGATTCGCCCTTGATTCCTCTTACGCATTTTGCTTCGCACTGATGTTCCTGAGGGCATACTCTTCCGCAGACAGCAGGGAGGGATGACGTTTTGTGAATAATCTGATATGCGCCTTCAAAATCTCCCTCTTTTATTTTTGCAATAAATTCAGGTATGTGAATATTAACAGGGCAACCGGTTACACACAAAGGTTTTTTACAGTTCAGGCATCGCAGTGCTTCATCTATTGCCGTTGCTTCATCATAACCCAGGTCTACTTCCTGAAAATTGCGGGCGCGTACCTTCGGGTCCTGTGAAGGCATAGGATTTTTTGTGTTTTTCATATTGTTCTGAGGCATTTTTATTCAGCCTCCTTTTTAAAAAGATTACATGCATCTTCATAAGCGTGACGTTCAAAGTCGGCGTACATTGTGCTTCTCATCATTACTTCTTCAAAGTCAACCTCATAGCCGTTGAAGTCGGGGCCGTCAACACAAGCGAATTTTGTTACCTTTTTGCCGTTCTGATTAAGGGTAAGTCTGCAACCGCCGCACATTCCCGTTCCGTCAATCATAATCGGGTTCATTGAAACGGTGCAGGGGATACCCGTAGGTCTTGTAGCTTCAACAACGAATTTCATCATAATCATCGGGCCGATAGTGATAACCTCGTCAAATGTTTCACCTGCGGCAAACAGCTCATTGAGAGGCTGACAGACGTTACCTTGTCTGCCATATGAACCGTCATCTGTCATAACAAAAAGTTCTTTTGAAACCGACTTGAATTCATTTTCGAGAATAAGCAGATCTGAGGAGCGGAAACCGATAATTGAAGTAACCTCACAGCCTCTTTTGTGAAGCTCTTGAGCAATAGGTAAGGCTATTGCGCAGCCAACACCACCACCGATAATGCAAACCTTTTTAAGACCGTCAGTTTTAGTGGGCACACCTAACGGACCTGCAAAATCCTGAATATATTCGCCTTCGTTTTTTTGACTTAACTTTAACGTGGTAGCACCGACAGCTCTGAATATAATAGTTATAACACCTTTTTCTCGGTCAAAGCCTGAAATTGTCAAAGGTATTCTTTCCCCGTCTTCGTCAACTCTTAATATAACGAACTGACCTGGTTGAGCTTTTCTTGCTACGAAAGGAGCTTCAACTTCCATAAGAACAACGCTGGTGTTGAGAACTTCTTTCTTTAAAATTTTATACATTTTTTCTCGCCTCTTTGATAAAGAAGAATACATATATTATACTGCTTTTTGTATGCATTTTTATATACTCAAAATAAATAATCTTCAAAGCCACAAAACGAAGTTTTTGTGACAATATACAAAAAAGCATCACTGTGTTTGTATTTGTTTCCAAAAATAAGTTTGTTGCGGTAGACTTTTGCACAAGGCTTTTTTACCTTGACAACAGGTGTCCAGTGTGCTATAATACTACAAATTTAATCAAAGGCTGTGAAAAGAAGCAGTAGCAAAAACACCCCTTAAAGAAAGTTGCCGGTTTGATGAGAGGCGCAAGGAAGGTCTTTTGTGAATTCATCTTGGAGCTGCGCACTGAACGGGTAACCCAGTAGGCTGTGACGGAAGCACACCGTAATAAGTGCAGGAGTATCGCTTATGCCGTACTTCATAAGGCTGTTGATGTGAGTCAGCAGTGAATAAAGGTGGTAACACGGGTTCGGCTCGTCCTTTTGGCAACAATAGGGCGAGCTTTTTGTCGTATTTAAGCCGATTTAACAATATAAGGAGTGTAAAAATGGAAAATCGAATCAGAGAATTAAAAGCTCAGATTGAATCAGAAGCTGCTGCAATTGCAAGCCTTGACGAGCTTAAAGAAGTAAGATTCAAATACCTGAGCAAAAACGGTGCAATCCCGGCCCTTATGAAGCAGCTTGGTTCCCTTTCAAAAGAAGAAAGACCGGCAGCAGGTAAGATTATCAATGAATTTAAAGTATGGGCAACAGAGCTTTTTGACGAAAGTGAAAAAGATCTTGCCGGCAAAGCTCTTTTAAAGAGATATGAAGATGAAGCTATTGACGTTACAATGCCTTCCAAAACCCGCAAAGCAGGACATCTTCACCCTGTTACACTTGTAAGAAATGAGCTTATTGACGCTTTTACAGGTATGGGATTTACAATTTTTGAAGGGCCTGAAATCGATGACGATTTTCATAACTTCACAGCTCTCAATGTTTCAGCTGACCACCCTGCAAGAGACAAGCAGGACACCTTCTACATCAATGATGATCTCCTTTTGAGAACACATACATCAACAGGTCAGATCCGTGCTCTTGAAACAATGGAGCCTCCTTTCAAGATTATTTCTCCGGGCCGTGTTTTTCGTTGTGATGATGACGGCACTCACGCTCCTATGTTCCATCAGATGGAAGGTCTTGTTATTGACAAAAACCTTTCTCTTTGCGACCTTCAGGGTCTTCTTGATACCCTTGCAAAAACTGTTTTTGACAAAAACACAAAAACCCGTTTCCGTCCGTCATTCTTCCCGTTCACTGAACCGAGCGTTGAGGTTGACGTAACCTGCTGTGAGTGTCACGGCGCAGGCTGCAACCTTTGTAAAGGCACAGGTTGGATCGAAATCCTCGGTGGCGGTGTTGTTAACCGTAAGGTTATTGAAAACTGCGGCCTTGATGCAGATGTATATTCAGGCCTTGCATTCGGCACAGGTCTTGACCGTATCGCAATGCTCAAATACGGCGTAAATAATATTCACCTTCTTTATGACGGTGATGTAAGAATTTCAGACCAGTTCAGAAAGTGAGAGAGGTGATTTATAATGTATTTACCAATGAGTTGGTTAAAAGAAATGGTTGATCTGGAGGGCATTGATGCTCAGACAATTGAAGACAGCCTTTTTTCCTGCGGACTTGAAGTTGAAGAAAGAAAACCCGTTGCCCCCGATGTTAACGGAGTCAAGGTAGGCGTTATAAAAGAAATCACTCCTCATCCTGATTCTGACCATATGGTTATCTGTATTGTTGACTGTGGCGAATACGGCACAGATATTCAGATAGTAACAGGTGCATCAAACGTTAATGTTGGTGACCACGTTCCCGTTGCTCTCCCCGGTGCAAATGTATATGTTCGCAAAAAGGGTGATGACAGCGGCGCTCACGAGGTTATGAATATCAAAAAAGGCAAATTGCGCGGTGTTGAATCTGACGGTATGCTTTGCTCAGGTGAAGAGCTGGGTATTGATGATGACTGGTATGACGGTGCTGAGGTTTACGGCATTATGATGCTTGGCGAAGACGCCCTTCCCGGTATGGATGTCAAAGAATATCTTGAACTTGATGATGAAGTTATGGATATTTCTGTTACAGCAAACCTGCCTCATTGCCAGTATGTTTACGGTGTTGCAAGAGAACTTGCTGCTCTTCTTAACAGAAAGCTCAATGTTCCTGATTTTACCTATAATGCAAAAGAAGAAGCTAATAATAACAACATCACAGTTGAAGTTAAAGCCCCCGATCTTTGCCCGAGATATGTTGCTCATTTTGTAAAAGATGTTAAAATTGAGCGTTCACCCGTATGGATGCGCCGTCGTCTTAAAATGTGCGGTATAAACTCAATCAGCACTTTTGTTGATATTACAAACTATGTTCTCGTTGAAATGGGTCAGCCTATGCACGCTTTTGATATGGCAAATGTTGCCGGTGAAAAGATTGTTGTAAGACGCGCTGAAAACGGTGAAAAAATCGTTACTCTTGACGAAAAAGAATTTACTCTTAACAGTGAAAACCTTGTAATCTGTGACGGTGAAAAGGCTGTTGCCCTTGCAGGTATTATGGGCGGCCTCAATTCAGAAATCAAAGACACAACCAAAGACGTTCTCTTTGAATCAGCTAAATTTGAAAGAGGCAATATCCGCCGTTCTTCAAGAGCTCTCGGTCAGAGCAGTGATTCATCTCATCGTTTTGAAAAGGGTGTTGACGAATACACAACAGGTCTTGCTATGGACAGAGCTTTGCATCTTGTTGAAGAATTAGGCTGCGGCACTGTTTCCGCAACTCACGTTGATGCTGATGCAAACCCCGAAAGAGAAAGCCAGAAGGTTGTTACAACCTTTAGTGCAGTTAATTCTGTTCTTGGTATTGAAGTTCCCAAAGAGACAATTATCGACATTCTCTCCCGTCAGAACTATACTCTTGAAGCAGACGGAGATAACCTTACTGCTATTGCTCCCGCTTACAGAACCGATATCGAAGGTACAGCAGCAGACCTTGCAGAAGATGTTATCAAAGTTTACGGTTATGATAATATTGTTCCTAAGTTTATGACAAATGCTGTTATCACAAGTGGCGGTCTTAACAAAAAGCAGAAGGCTCTCAATAAATTTAAAGATTGTTTTGTTGCCCAGGGATTCAACGAGCTTATCAACTATTCTTTCTATTCACCTGCAGAGCTTGATTTACTCAGACTCCCTGAAGATGCTCCTGAAAGAAACTATGTTAAAATCAGCAACCCGTTGAGCGAAAATTATTCAATTATGCGCTCAATGATCACTCCTTCTGTTGTTAAAATTGTTTCACATAATATGAAACGCGGCAACGAAGCTGCAAGAGTTTTTGAAGTTGCAAACGTGTTTATTCCTAACGAACAGCCTGTTGCAACAATTCCTACAGAAAATCAGCGTTTTGCTTTTGGCCTTTACGGTGAAGATGAAGATTTCTTCACAGCAAAAGGTGTTCTTGATGCAGTTGCAAGTGAATTCGGTGTTAAATTCTCTTACGAGAAAGAAACAAAGACATTCCTTCACCCCGGTGTCAGCGCTTGTGTTAAATGCAACGGCAAAAAAATCGGTTGGTTAGGTCAGCTTTCTTATGAAGTTGCTGATGACGCAGAGATTACAAAGAAAAGCTACTTCGGTGAAATTGATTACGATGCCCTTATGAAGCAGGCAGAAGAGAGCTGCAAGTATGTTCCTGTGTCACCCTTCAGAAGCGTTAAGCGTGACCTTGCTCTTGTCGCTGACGAGGCAACAACCTGCGGTGAAATTGAAACAATTATCCGCGATACCTGTAAAGCTGTTGCAGATATCAAGCTTTTTGATATTTACAGAAGCGAAGCAATCGGTGCAGGCAAAAAGAGTATGGCATTTGCCATTACTTTTGCAGCAGGCAACACAGAGCTTATGCCCGAGGATTGTGATAAATATGTTACAAAAATCCTTAAAGCTCTTGAATACAAAATCGGCATAAAACTCAGATAATTTTACTCGGCTCTTCATTTTTATGGGGAGCCGATGTTTAATTTTACTTAAAAGAAAAATAAACTAAAATTGATATTAATTGCGACATTTAATATATATTTGTCACTTGAAAAAGGAAGGAAATGTTAGTATAATACGGTATGTATAAGGGTATATCTGCAGAAATAATCTATCCGATTTATGTTAAAGATAAATAGTCAGGGAGTGCAAATATGTTAAAAAGAGTTTTGTCAGCTGTTGTATTGTTGTCTATTGTAGTTGTCTGTTTTGTTTTATCAAAAGAGACCGCAATGCTTCTCGTTGCAGCTTTTAGTTTGCTCAGTTGCCACGAAATGAGCAACGCTTTAAAAAAGCTTGACCGAAACATAATAAAACTGTTACCTATGGCTTTTATCGTTATATCGTCGTTGATGATTTATTTCGGCTTAAGCCTTGTATACCTTGCAGCTTGTGTTGGTCTTCTGTTTGTTATAAATTTTGCTGTTTGTATGAAAAGCAAAAAACACACCGCTCAGGATGCACTTGCAACATTAAGCACTATTCTTTACCCCGGACTTCCTTTCGTTGGAGTAATTTATGTTTGCTCACTTCCGTCACCTGACTGGATCGTGATTTTCACAACAGGCTTTCTCAGTGCTATCGGTTGTGATACTTTTGCGCTTCTCGGAGGCATGGCTTTCGGTAAGCATAAACTTGCCCCTACCGTAAGCCCTAATAAAACAATTGAGGGTTCAATTTCAGGAACAGTTGTTACTACGGCGATCACTGCCGGGCTCTGGTTCTTACTTAAAGATTATGTAGGCTATGAGCTTTGGAAAATTGTTGTTACAGTTGTCATATGCACAATAGTTTCACAGATCGGCGATCTTTCGGCTTCATTTATCAAGAGAGAAGCAGGCATCAAAGATTTCGGAAATCTTATTCCCGGTCACGGCGGTGCTCTTGACAGAATAGACAGTCTTATGTTCTCAATTCCTACAGCATACATTCTTTTAACATTATTTGAACGCGCCTGATTTCAGGAGAGGGAGATGTTTATGAGAAAAATACTTATGGTCTATAATCCTGTATCAGGAAAGGATAAGGCAAGAAAAGATCCTGATCACATTGTCCGTGTTTTTAACAGACACGGTTTTGAAGTAACAAAAACATTCACAACCTGCACAGGTGATGCAACCAGACTCGTTAAGGAAAATCTTGAGGGTCACGAAGCTGTTATCTGCTGCGGCGGTGACGGCACATTCAGCGAAACTGTAAACGGAGTTATGGCCCTTGGTGAAAAGAAGCCGATTATGTATCTTCCTATGGGCTCAACCAACGATTTTGCAAGCACAGTCGGTGCTTCAAGAAGCGTTGAAAAGCAGATAGACCTTTATGAAAAGGGCTATCTCAATAATTACGATATCGGACGTTTCAATGACGATTATTTTTCATACATTGCATCTTTCGGCGTTGCTAGTGACTCTTCATACGTCACCTCACAGAAATTCAAAAACCTTCTCGGTCACACCGCTTATGTTCTTGAATGCTTTATTTTCAGACTCCCTCACTATATCAGAACATTACGCGCTTACAATATGAAAATTGAATATGACGGCGGTGTAATTGAAGACGGATTTTATTTCGGCGCAATTTCAAACACCAACAGCGTCGGCGGATTTTTCAGATATGATAAGCGTGATATCAAGCTTAACGACGGCGAGCTTGAATGCCTTTTTGTAAGAGGTGTAAAAAGCGTTCCTGATGTTTTCTACCTTGTTAAAAAGATTAAGGATCAGGATTATGACGGTGAAAGAATCATCACCTTCAAAACAAAGCATCTTAAAATCACCTGTAACGATGAAGTTGCATGGACCTTTGACGGTGAATTCGGCGGAAATCATAAAAATGTTGATATTTCGGTATTGCCCAGTGCAATTAACATTGTTTCACCACCCAGTAAGTTTTTTGTTACCGATAAAAAACCTTATGACTCAGAAGGTAAAGTTTTTGAGGATGATGAGGTTCAGAAGAAAAGACTGGAAATCAAGAAAAAGAAATCATAATTTAAAGTCACAGGTTGTAATGCAATCTGTGACTTTTATTGTTGACGGCAATAAAACTAAGTGTTAAAATAAGCTTTGGCAAGGAGTGATCATATGTATGAACCGTTAGCTCAAAAAATAAGACCGCAAAGCCTTGATGAGGTTGTAGGTCAGAAGCATCTTATAGGTGAAGGTAAACCCCTTCGCAACATAATTGAATCAGGTGAGCTTCCCAACCTTGTGTTTTACGGCCCGTCAGGTGTGGGTAAAACAACTGTTGCCAATATTATAGCTAAAGCCACCAACCGTAAATTCTGTAAGCTTAACGGCACAACTGCAGGCACTGCAGATATAAAAGCAATTGTTGCTCAGCTTGATACTTTTGAAGCAATAAACGGTGTGCTTTTATACCTTGATGAAATTCAGTATTTCAATAAAAAACAACAGCAGACACTTCTTGAGTATATTGAAAGTGGAAAAATCACTCTCATTGCTTCAACCACTGAAAATCCGTATTTCTATGTTTACAACGCAATTCTCAGCCGTTCAACAGTGTTTGAGTTTAAAACTGTTTCTGCTGATGAAATTGAAATTGCGGTGAGAAGAGCGTTTGAAATTTCTTCAAAAGAGAGAAACTGTAAAATTACAGTTGACGATGAAACTGTTAAATATATTTCAACAGCCTGCGGCGGTGATGTACGCAAGGCTATGAACGCAGTTGAGCTGTGTGTGCTTTCAACCAGAGAAAAAGACGGTGAAATCAGAATTGATATCGACACCGCAAAGCAGCTTACTCAGCGAAGCGCAATGAAATATGATAAAGACGGTGATGAGCATTACGATATAATTTCTGCTTTTCAGAAATCTATGCGAGGCTCAGACCCTGATGCCGCAGTGCATTATCTTGCTCGTTTGCTTGAAGCAGGGGATCTGCCTTCTGCGTGCAGAAGATTGCTTGTGTGCGCTTGTGAAGATGTAGGTCTTGCTTACCCGATGATTATCCCCATAGTAAAAGCTGCTGTTGATACAGCTCTTATGGTGGGGCTTCCCGAGGCGAGAATACCGTTGGCTGATGCAGTTATTCTCGTGTGCAACTCGCCGAAGTCAACCACCGGTCACGATGCGATAAATGCGGCTATGGCTGATATCGCAAGGGGTAAAAGCGGACCGATTCCGAGAACTCTTCAGAATAAGCATTATGACGGTGAAGACGCTGCCGTAAAAGGTCAGTTTTATGAATATCCTCACGCTTATCCCAACCATTGGGTCAAGCAGCAGTATCTGCCCGATGCGTTGAAAAATGCCCGATATTATGAATTCGGTGACAACAAAAATGAGCAGGCTGCAAAAGAATATTGGAAGAGAGTCAAAGACGAAAATGATTAAGCTTATTTCATGTGATATAGACGGAACTTTAATCAACGACGGAACAAAAGCTGAAGTCGAAGAAGCTCCGTCACAAGAAGTTATAGATATGATAAAAAATCTGAAATCTGCAGGCTATACTTTCTGCATCTCAACAGGCAGACAGTACCCAGGGGTAAAATATCTTCTCGGCGATGCGGCAGATGACGTGATTTTTAACTGTGAAAACGGTGCATACGTTATAAGAAATGAAAAATTGATTTCACGAATTCTTATGGATACGGATGTTGCCCGAAAAATCGTTGAAGAAATTTTATTAACACCGGGAGCTCAGCCGATGATTTCCGGTGCAACGGTGTGTTATCTTATTAATCCGACAGAGGAGTTTTATAAAATCGTAACCGAGCACCTGGGCAACAAAGGTGTAATTGTAAACAGCTTTGATGAAATTCCCGAAAAAATTCAAAAAATCGCGATCTGCAAAACAGACGGAGTTGACGATATTGCAGCTGATTTTATCAGCCGTTGGGGTAATATTGTGAATGTAGCCGTTGCAGGTAAAATGTGGCTTGATTTTAATGTCAGCGATAAAGGTATGGGAATTGAAGCTGTAGCAAAAGAGCTGAATCTTGAAAAATCTGAAATAGTCTCTTTCGGCGATAATTTTAATGATGTTTCAATGTTTAAGGCGTCAGGTATTTCTTACGCTATGAGTATCGCCACAGACGAAGTCAAAAGCTTTGCTGACAGGGTGTGCAGAAGTGTTCCCGAAACCTGCAGAGAATTATTTTTGAAATGAGGTTAATTGATGGATAAAAAGAGTATCCACAGCGGACACAGGAAAAGAATGAGAGAATCTTTTCTTGAAAGAGATTTCTCGATTGTGCCCGATCACGAGATTCTGGAAATTCTTCTTTTCTATGCTCACTCCAGAAAAGATACAAACGCTCTTGCCCATAATCTTATAGAGAGTTTCGGAAGTCTTGAAAACGTTCTTTCAGCCCCGTATGAAGAGCTGATAAAAATTGACGGAATAGGTGAAAATGCAGCGGTGTTGCTGACTTTATTTTCGAAGCTTGCGATGAGATATGTTTCTTCAATTGACAGTGAGGAGTCATACAAAAGCGATGATGAAATACTGACAATGCTTATCAACCGCCTTGCAAATGAATCTAACGAAAAAGTGCTTGTAGCTTTGTTTGACCAAAGATATAAGCTGATAAATATAGTAGAAATCACCTCCGGCGGAATAAACGATGCAACATTCAGGCCAAGAGCCTTAATGGAGCCTATTTTCAGATGTAATGCGTCAAGATTTATCCTGGTGCATAATCATCCCCAGGGGTTTGCCGTGCCGTCTTTGGCAGATGTTAATACCACCAAAAGAATCAAAGAGGTAGTAAGCGAGCTTGACGTAGTGTTTGAAGATCATATTATCATCGCCGGTAAAGAGTGGTTCTCAATGAAAAACAGCGAAAAATATAAAGAGATTTTTTAGGAAAATTTAAAAAATCAGTTGACAAGTTACGTTTGTTGTGATATTATACTTTGGTAGTCGAGAGACGAGCGCTGCTAGCTCAGTTGGATAGAGTGTTTGGCTACGAACCAAAAGGTCAGGGGTTCGAATCCCTTGCAGCGCGCCACGCCGAAAGTCGTTATTTATCAACGATTTTCGGCTTTTTCTTTGTCCAAAACAAGCTCGTGAAATCGCTTAAATTTTGCGTTTTGGTCTTTATTTGGTCTTTATTGCCTCAAAAACTTAATATTTTTGGTCTTTACATAGCAAAAGAGAGGTTCACTTTTTACGGTGTACCTCTCTATTTTTATGCCTGTTTTTTCTTTTTGGCTGTCAGAATGTTTTCAATCTCTTGTGCCGCTATTTCATCAGCCGTTCTGATAGCGTGAGCGTATATTTTCGCGGTGGTTGCAGGGCTTGCGTGTCCAAGCCTTTTAGAAACTGTGGTTAATGGCGTGCCGTTGGCAATAAGCAAGGTCGCGTTTGTGTGCCTGAGGCTGTGCAATGTTACCTTTGGCAGATTGTTTCTTTCAACAAACTTGCTGAACCACGCTGTCAGAGTGTCCGGGTGAATCGGTGTTCCGTCTGCTTTAGTAAATATAAAGCCTGTATTCTTCCGATAGTCACCGAGCTTTAATATTTCCATTGCCTGATGTGTCTTGTACTCGCTCAATATTGTTATAACCGACTGTGGTACCTTCATAGTCCTTTGTGACGAGCTTGTTTTTGTGTCGCTTTCAAAGGTACCTTTGCCGGAAAGATATTGAATAGTTCGGTCTATTGTCACAAGATTGTTTTCAAAGTCAACGTCACACCATTTAAGCCCCAATACCTCAGCTCGGCGCAGACCTAACAAAACCAACAGCTTTATTATCGTGCGGTATTTTATATCTTCCTTGTCGAGAAGCTCTAAAAGGTCAATAGATTGCTCGTCGTCAAGGGTTGTCGGCTCTTTGTGATGTACTTTAGGCGGTTTAACTCTCTCACAAGGATTAGCGGTTATAATCTGCCATTGTACGGCCGTGTGGAGTATCGAAGAAAGCAAAATGTGATGATGTTTTACCGTACGCCCTGATAGCGCGCCTTTGCTGATAGGCTCAAACAGCTTTGAAAGCGGCATTTTTAATGCTTCGGCAATTTTAACGGCGCTGTTATGTGATATATTATTTCCTTTGGTAACAGAATCGAGCGTGCAAACGCTGACCCCTGCAAGCTCGGCAAGTTTTACCTTTGTGAGCTGTCGGCTTTTTAAAAGCTCTTTAAAATCGAGCTTGCTTTTGTACTTTGTATCGGCTCTGATACCCTCTTTAGCAAGCTCGTCATATAAAGCAATGATATGATGTGGCTGAATACGGTCAAGCCTTAAATGTCCTATACCGTCATTTATACGAGGGTACAGAGCTTTATATTGAGCAACTGTTTTCGGTTTGAGCTGTTTTTCTGCGTATTCCTCAAACCATTGCTCGGCAAAATCAGCGAGCTTGATATTGCTGTTTATAAAATGGCCGCTTTTAACCTTTTCTTCAAACAAGATAGCCTGAGTTTGAACCGCTTTGTCAATCTGCCTTTGTGTCATACCGGGTGTAGGTTTATAAGTCATTGAGCGTGTTATCTGCTTGCCGCTCGCATCGTAGCCCTCAGATACTCTGATACGGTAAGTATCACCGCGTTTAGTTATTGTCGGCATTTGATAATTCCTTTCGAGCCTGTTCTCTTGATTTTTGATGTTCATCAAAGGCAAGTTTCATTTTAGAGAGAATTTCTTCATCCATAAGTTTGGTTTTAAAGGAAATGTTGTCGCAGTAAGTTTCAATAAAGCGGTTGAATAAATCTTGCATTTCATAGCGTGCATATTTTATGTCTTTTTCTTTTTCTGTTAAAGTGGGGTCTTCAGCAAAAAAATCACTCAATGTTTTAAGAGATATTCTTTTTTTGAGTGCTTCAAAATGAGAATAAGCACAGCGCTTATAGTCCACAATGCTTTGCACAAAATCAGCAATATCGCTTGTTAGGCTATTTGATATAAAATAATTTAAAAAATTAAAATAGTCGGTGCAGTTATCAGGGTTTATTATACCTACAAAATGTTTAACCTCTTGTAGTGCTTCTATAGAGTTTTCGTTTAATCCTGTATAATCACAAATAGACTTCAAATCAGGGTCAGTTGTGGTGTTTGGTGTAAGCCCAAGCAAATAATCAGTTGAGACTTCTAATGCCTTTGAAATACTTATAAGTTGCTCAGTGTTTGGAACTCTCGCACCACTACAAAAATACGAAATTGTATTGTCGGAAACCCCTAATACTTTAGCCAAGTCTTTTTGCTTAACTCCTTTTTGGGCTAAAGCTTCATTTATTCTCTGTCCTATTAACTTTTTTGTTATCTCTTCCATTTTTACGCTCCTAAAATAACATATTCGTTATGTTGTTGAAAACACATAACAAAAGTGTTGCTTTTATTGTTGTGTTATGTTAAAATCATATCATAACAATAAAGTTATGTCAACTACAATTTAAAAGGAGTAATAATTATGACAAATCAGGAAATCAGACAGACAGCAAAAAACGCAGGCATTAAACTTTGGCAAATTGCCGACAAGCTCGGTATAACTGACGGTAATTTCAGCCGAAAACTCCGTCACGAGCTTGCAGAGCCTGAAAAGCAGAAGATTTTAGGCATAATTGCCGAGCTTGCTCAGGGTGCTTGATATGTCAACACCGAGAATGAGAACAGCGCCTGAGGCTGTGGCAGAGCTTAAAGCCCTTGACCCCAACAGCGCGTTGAGTGTGCGAGCAGTGCGCCGAATGATAAGCAGCGGAATTTTGCCCGCTGTTACGGTAGGCAATAAAAAGCTGATTAACCTCAACATTCTGATTGAATATCTCAACGGCGAACGAGAGCTGACCCCCACAAGCTCGCCAGAATACGGCAAGATAAGGCGCATAGACAGTTAGGGGGTGAATGACAATGAACACAGCAAACAACGACAGAAATATTTATAAAAGCGTTCTTTCGTGTCTCGGGTATGGCAAAAGCAATGCCATAAGCTCAAAACGGCTGATAAAGCTCAACGGCTTAACAGAACGTGAGCTCAGAAAGGTTGTTGAAATTATCCGCCGTAGCGGTGTTTGTGTAATATCTGATGAAAGCGGATATTACTTCCCCGAAACAAAAAACGAGCTTGAAAAATACATAAAGCGCACCCGAAAAATGGCAAGCAGTATATTTGATACTTTGGAAACAGCCCAAAAGAAGCTTGAAAATTTCGACGAAACAGAAAAAATACAGTAACAAACAACAAAAAGGCACAAAGTAACCCTGCTTTGTGCCTTGAAAACTCAAAGCCCCTTGTGGCTTTTGGGGCTTGCATAGATAACTTAACTTTACGACGAAAGGGGCGCAGACAATGTGAGAGTTCACATAAGAGAGAAAATATATATCTGTGGGGACTATCTGCATGTTGACGCGTTCCCGGTATTCGCACCCTCAGGCAACAGAAGAAAGCGCAGATTTAAGCCCACAAGTGAAACGCAAAGGCTCTTAAATGATAAATACGCGCTAAAACACCTTGAAATGCTGCTCGAAACAAACTTCGACGATAGTGATTATCATATCAGACTGTCATACAACGACAACACACACCCAACATCAGACGAGCTTGCTATAAAAAGCATATCAAACTACATCAGACGCTTAAAATATAAGTGTAACAAGCTCGGTTATTCTGCGCCTGTTGCCGTGTGGTGCACCGAAAAAGGCAAGAAGTACGGAAGATACCACCACCATTTAATTATAAAATGCGAGCTTGCTCGTGATGAAATAGAGCGAATGTGGGGCAAGGGTTACGCAAACTCACGCCGCCTGCAGTTCAATGAAAACGGCTTAACAGGTCTATCGAAGTATTTACCCAAACACCCGATAGGCGCACAGCGTTGGCACTCCACAAGAAACCTCAAAAAGCCTGTAGTGCGTGAGAATGACAATATGAGCAAAAAGCAGTTTGAGCAGTTGTTTGACAGCCACGCAACTTATGATGTGTTTAATGCCCGGTACAAAGGTTATTTTGTCAGTCAGGTTGAAGCAAAATACAATGAAGTGACAGGCAATAAGTATCTGAGCTTCAAAATGTACCGCGCAGATTCTAAGTATGTTAATAAAACAATGCGCTTTATAGCTTAAATTCCCAAGCGCTTGCAAATATTGAGCAAAATTAACACGAGCTTGCAAGAGTATTTTCAAAAATTTTCAGAAATGTTCAGTTTATTTCGTTTTCTTATGCTCAAAAAACAGCAAAATTCATTGATAAATCAACGAAAACAAGCTCGTTTGATGTTTTTTAACTGAACATATAGAAAAAGACAGCCGACAAACAGCCGACCGCCTCAGAGTGGAGTATTAAACAGCAATGATATTTTACAATGGGGTGAATGTTTTGTCAATGAGTAATGAAGAGCTTGCAATCCGCATTAAAAACGGCTCAGCCGAGCTTGTGGGCGAATTGTGGGAAAATACAAGTAAAATTCTTTACAAGCTCGCAAACGCTTATTATAGCCGTCTGCAGGCTGATTTTACGCGTTGCGGAGTAACCAAAGAAGATTTAAGCCAGGAGTGTTATATTGCCTTTGTGGGTATGCTGCAGGCTTTTGACGAAGAAAAAGGCTATAAGTTCATCACTTATGCCGAACTGCAGTTAAAAAATCGTGTAAATGAGCTTTTAGGCAAAAGAACAGGGAAAAATAACAAGCCTTTGGATAATGCAAGCTCGCTTGATAACGAGATAAAAGGCTTCGAGGGTGAAGGACTGACCCTGCTTGACACTATCCCTGATGAAACGTCACAGCAAAGCTACAAGGATATTGAGGCTGAAATATTTAACACAGAGCTTCACAATGCCCTTGAATCGGTAATGTCAAAGTATCTTAATGCAGAGCAAAAAACAGTTATAAAGGCACGTTTTTACGATAATTTAACTTTAAAACAAACAGGCGAGCTTGTGGGAGCAAACGAAAGCAGAGCTGTTACAGTGGAACGAGACGGCTTGCGCGCTTTAAGGTGGCATAAAAGAGAGCTGAGCGCCTTTGCGGAGCATTATATAACAGATTTTGCATATCATTTTACATCACAAGGCAGTTTCAAAAGCAAGCTCGGCAGTTCTCAGGAGCTTATTATAGAACGGCTCGATTTAAAAGAACGTGCCCGGCACAAAATGGCACAGTTTTAGCGTGTGACACTCTTAAAAAGTGTTGATAATACAAGGAAAATACCTATTTTAATAATTTGAGTGTGCCACACATAAAAAATATACCGTACTACCCCCACCCGAAAAAAATTCAAAACTTTTTCGGGAAGTGGAAAACGGGGGAAAGGCACGACAAAAGCAAGCTCGCGCGCGCGTGAGAAAAAATATGCTTAAATTCACAAGCGTTTGTGAATATTAAATAATACACGAGCTTGCTATAAAAACCTGATAAAACCTGACACCCTCGCGCGCACGCGCGCGAAGCTCTGCACTGCACCGAAACAAAGAAAAGCCCCGAAACGGAGCTTTTAATCAGTCTTTGGTTATTATAACATCACCGCTTGCAGTGATACAAATACTCCCTGTATCTTCAAATTCGTCTGCAGGGTCGAGGAATGACAGCTCAGCCGTGAGCCGTTCAACGCATTTACGGCTTAACGGTTCGACTGTGGGTCTGATAATGACTTCTTGAGGCATTATGTTTCACTCCTTTTATCTCTGTGTTTCGAGCTTGCTTTCAAGATAGTACATCACTGTGTCAATTTCATCAAGGTCAAGCACGGCTATGAGGTTTATAATGCGCCTGTATGTGGGGTCGGTGTTGTAATGATTTATGCAAGATTGAGCCTCAGACGGTGTCAGGGTTGAGAGGAAATGTTTAAACAGTACCGGCACGTTACGGTTTAAGGCGCAGCGAAGCTTGTCAAGCTGTATGAGGTCATTAAAAGCCATTCTCTCGGGTAGTTCATCAGCAGATTTACTCTCGACTTGTGAAAGGTCTATTGCACGGCTCAGCTCAATGCTCAATTCTTCTAATTCAAGGGGTGTTTTTACAATGGTATTCGTCATTAAAATCGTTCCTTTCTTTAAGTCACAATGATATTATAATACTTACACAAGTATATTTCAATACGCAAATTGCACAAACTTACACAAGTATATTTGTTGATTTTTATACTTGCACAAGTACACAAAATATGTTAAAATATGTATACTGGGAAAAGTATAAACTTTAAATTTGCGCCCAACGGTAAAGGAGTTAAAATGGCAGGCAAAGCAAGTACACGAGCAAAGAATAAATACAACGCTGAAAATTACGAGAGAATATCTTTAGTCGTTCCCAAAGGCAAAAAAGAAGCGATAAAGAACCACGCAGAAAGTCAGGGCGAGAGCCTGAACGGCTTCATCAGCCGCGCCATAGACGAAACAATGCAGCGAGATAAAGAGAATAGTTAAATAAGAGAAAGGGATTGACAAGGATATGAAAGGAAGAAGACCGGCATATTTCAGAGCTTCCAAACTTGAAGATTTTGGCGATATAATGACACCGCAAGACGTTGCGTTGTATCTGAAAGTTACTGATAATTGCGTAACTACTCATATTCGCAAAGGTGATTTAAAGGGATTTAAGGTTGGAAATAATTGGCGAATTAAAAAGATTGATTTAATTGAGTTTATTAAAGCAAACGAAAACAAATGCAGTTTATAGTTGCATAAAGTGTCGTAACTCTTCATAAACTGTCATATTGTTTCATAAATTAACGTAAATGTATATAAATTAACATAAATTTATATAAAAATGATTGACATTTTGAGATTTTTCGCATACAATAATTGTGACAGAGCCTCTCACGCTTAGGCGCACTTAGGTGCGAACTGCGGACCAGGAGAGGACTTTTTATTTTATAGGTGATTAAAATGGCAGACGTTAAAGAATTTTTAACTTATGAAGAACAGCTCGAACATTTGAAAGGGGCAGGGCTACACATAGAGAACGACGATGTCGCAAAATATATATTATCAAAAGTGAATTATTATCGTTTGATAAATGCCTACTCGCTTGGCTTGTATGCCGAAAGAGAACCTCACGACAAGTATAAACCAGGTATAACATTTTATCAAATATACGACCTCTACAAGTTTGATTTATCATTGAGGCATATAATGTCAGAGCTCCTTGAAGAATTTGAGATACTATTTAGAACGAAGCTTGCATATTATATAGGCGAAAAATACGGACCCTTAGGATATTTAGATTCTTTGATTTTCAAAAATGAAGAGTATCACAATTCTTTTATAGAGGATTTGAACCGCGAAAAAGTTAGACAAAAAAATTCACCTATAATCAAACATCACAATGCACATTATGACGGGAATTTGCCAATATGGGTGCTTGTAGAGGTTGTTTCATTTGGCGTAATTTCAAAGCTTTATAGTAATATGAAGTTGGAAGACCAAAAGAACATAGCAAAAGAAATAGGATTAAAACCCAAGTATCTTAAAAGTTGGTTGCGTTCTTTTGTTGAGATTAGAAATGTGTGCGCTCATTACGGTAGATTATACAATAAGATACTAATATCACCTCCGCAGTTGTATAACGATGTTGATTTTGATAACACAAGGATATTTGCAGTGTTGTATGTGTTAAAACGATTTGCCAGCGAAAGGCTATGGACAACACAATTAGTTGACCTTAAATTAGCTATTACTGAGCATAAATCTATCGAACTTAGCAAAATAGGATTTCCTGAAAACTGGGAAAAGCTCTTAGGATTTCCAATATAAAATAAAGTTATAACGACTGAAACCGCCTTGAGCAATCAGGGCGGTTGTTTTTATATAACAGACGAGCTTGCTATATATCCCCCCCTACCTGCGAGGGTGAATTTTCTGCAATCAAATCCACCCAACGCCCCTATTACATTTACACCGACACACGCGCGCGTAGATTTTTTGGAAAAAAGCAAGCTCGATTTAGGTCTTTGTTTGGTCTTTATTTGGTCTTTATCGCGGCGATTTGGTCTTTGCTTTCGTGAAACGATATGAAATGAGAGTGTGCAGAAAATGGCTTAAAATCAACGAAAATGCAAGCTCGTGAAAAGTTGTGAAACGAAAATTTTAAAGCTACGAACCAAAAGGTCAGGGGTTCGAATCCCTTGCAGCGCGCCACAAACGGAGCAGATTCATCAGAGTCTGCTCTGTTTTTTTATTTAGTCGCAAGAGGGATTCGAAGCCCGAGGGGGTGAGCGACGTAAAGAAAACAGTTCGGTGAACTGTTTTTAGTCGCGAAGTGTGAAGCGGGTACTGTTGCGAAGCAACGGTCGCCGAGGACGCAGCCTGCGAAGCAGGTGTATCCCTTGCAGCGCGCCACAAACAGAGCAGATTCATCAGAGTCTGCTCTGTTTTTTTATATGTAATTGTTCTATTGACTTTATATGATAAACATTCTATAATGCAGTTGAGGGAACTGTCTCTTAAAATATTTTTGAGGTGATTTTATGGCGCAAAGAAAAACTCATGATGTTTATGCGGGTAACCAGAAGGTCGGTGAAGTTTGGGAAACTTATGATTTGTTCACTCCGGCCGAAAGAGAAGCCAAAAGACAAAAGATGATTGCTGATATGATATTGAAAGATCTCGATAAAGATCGTCTTCGTGATACGGCAGAATACAAGAAGAAAGAAGCAAGAGCTGAACGCAATTTTAAAATCCGAAAAATACTTGGTATAATTTCTATTATTGGCGCAATTGGTTTAATCGTGTTTTCTCTTGTAAATCCTCAGTCTGAGTATATGTCTGAATATTCACTTTTCTTTATACCTCCGGTTCTTTTTGGAATTGGTATGGGCTTGACACATTCGGCGTCTGAAATAAATACAAAGAAAAAAAGACCAACAATAGATTGGGGTTGGTGCTTAGGCTGGACAATAGGCAGCGGAATAGGATTTTTTATTTTGAATTTAATGGTTATTTTCGGCGCAGCTCAACTGAATATAATTTAAGCTTAATAAAAAGCTCCCGATATCGGGAGCTTTTTATTGGTTTTTTGCATCTAATTTTTTGATTATTGTGTTGTAAAGATAAATAAAGAATATTCCTGCAACGGCAACAGACATAACCTCTGCGATGGGGAAGGACCACCACACATTATCAAGCTCGCCTGTTTTGGCAAGGAGATATGCTGCTGGAATAAGCACCACAAGCTGACGTGCAATTGAAACAAACATCGAAAAAAGTCCTTTGCCGAATGCCTGAAACACAGAAATGATAACAACTGAAAATCCTGCGGCAAGGTAACTGAAGCTGATGGTTCTCAAAGCAACAACACCAATTTTGGTCATTTCTTCACTTGCGTTGAATATAGAAAGCAAGACTTCAGGAATCAACTGCATAAGGCTGAATCCTATGAGCATAAATGTGCACGCAAAAACGAGAGATGTTTTAATTGCTTTGGTAACTCTCTTTTTATTTTTAGCACCGTAGTTGTAAGCTATAATCGGTATAACACCGTTGTTAAGGCCGAAAACAGGCATAAATACAAAGCTCTGAAGCTTGAAATAAACACCGAAAACTGCGGCAGCCGTTTCTGTGAAAGCAATAACAATTTTGTTCATTGAGAAAGTCATAATGGAGCCGACTGCAACCATAATAATTGACGGAACGCCGATAGAGTAAATTCTGCCGATAATTTTCTTGTCAGGTCTGAATCCTTTGAAAGAAAGCTGAATGTCGCTGTTTTTCTTTTGATTAAGAATAATTGCAATAATTGCAGCGATTATCTGACCGAGTACTGTGGCAATTGCCGCACCCTTGGCGCCCATTGCAGGAACACCGAAATAACCGAAAATGAAAATCGGGTCAAGTATGATGTTTGCTATGGCACCGATGCCTTGGGTTATCATTGTATAAAAAGTTCTTCCTGTTGATTGCATCAGACGTTCAAAAATAATCTGTAGAAAAACTCCGAAGGAAAAACAACAGCAAACCTGAAGATATTCTACACCCTGCTTGATGATTACGGGGTTATCTGTCTGCGCTTTAAAGAAGATTTCTGTGCCGAAAATTCCGAATACAAGGAAAATCATAAAGCCGAAAATCGCAAGCAACACACCGTTAGAGGCTATTGCATTGGCGCGTTTATAATTTTTTTCACCGAGACTTTTCGAAAGAAGAGCGTTGATACCGACTGCCGTTCCCGTTGCTACACCGATCATAAGATTCTGCGCAGGGAAAGCCAGAGAAACTGCTGTGAGCGCTTCTTCGCTCACACGTGAAACAAACATACTGTCAACAACATTGTAAAGAGCCTGAACAAGCATTGAAGCAATCATCGGCAAAGACATTGTTGTAACAAGCTTGGGTATAGACATATACCCCATTTTATTTTCTTTTTCCAAATTATCACATCCTTACAAATTTAATGCACACATCGTAATGTGTGCAAAAAAATTATGCTAATAAAAGAGCAACGATTGTCGAATACATTTTTACGGGATCCTGTAAAAATTTTTCTTTAACATAATCAGCCTGAGCTGAGTCAGCAACATAGAGTGTTACGCTCATAAGCTTATCGTCATTATCCATAATAGAAACAGTAACATCATAGCCGTTGCCGTGGGGAACGATATCAATACTGTTTTCCTGCGCTCTTTTGAGCTTTGATTTCATCTCAATGGCAGAATTAAGTGCGGTCTCTCTTACGGAATAGGGAAGGTCATTTTCAAGCTGAGCTGTATTAGCTTTACCCAGGTCAGTTGGGAAAAGAATTTCTTCCTCATCCTCATACTCGATTCTGACGTTACCGGTTTTAACAACCTCGGCCAGCGCTTCATTTGCCTCAAAGTAATTGGCAAGACCTTCGCCTGTCAGAATTTCGTTGAGCTGATTTTTTGAAATACCGTTGTCAATTTTGCAAATGATATAACATACAAGCAATTTGATTTCACTTTTTGAACGAAGTCCGCCGGGCTTTATGCCCTGTGTGAATGCGTCGTAAAGCTCCATATTTTTACCTGCTTTCAAATATTATTCGATAGGAATTTCAACAGGGTTTCTCTTCTGGAAGAGCATAATGCTGTCAAATCCGCAGCGTTTTGCAATGTCCATACCTGTTTCAATGCCTGCACCGAGATGCTCGGCATAGTGGGCATCTGAACCGACGGTGATCATTTTACCGCCAAGCTCTTTAAATCTCTTTACTACATTTTCATCAGGCATTGTTGTGCCTATCTTCTGGCGAAGGCCTGATGTGTTGATTTCAAGAGCTCTGTCATTTTCAACGAGAAGTTTAAGAGTTTCGTCAATTTTGCTCTGATATTTTGTCATATCAACGGGAATTCCGTGTTCACCTACAATATAACGCAAGGGGTAGGTAACGTGAGCCATAGTGTCAAATTTGCCCCATGCGGCAAGGGTGCAAAGCTCGTCAAAATATTCACTGAGGAGCTTGTCGATATCGTATTTTGAATAATCAAGATACCAGAAATCTTCTTCACCGCGAAGGTTGTGAATTGAGCCGATAACGAAATCATAATCACGCTCACTGAGAATTTCTTCTGCAGTTGCGGTGTCATATGTGGGCTGACCTAATTCGATACCTGCGCAGACAACAAGCTTACCGTTGAAGGCTGAACGGGCTTTTGTTACATCAAAAAATGACTGAACAGCAGTTTTATCAAAATTCTTTTCACGGTAAAAATCAACCTCAATATGGTCTGTGAATGCGATGGCACGAAGACCTTTTTCGCAAGCGTTTTCACACATATACATAGTTGAATGGTTGCCGTCAAAAGAGTTGTCAGTGTGAGTGTGCATATCAATAATGTTCTTGTACTTCATAATATAACCTTCTTACATAAATATCACATTATATAATAACTCAAAATTAATAAATTTTCAACATATATATTGCAATTGATGAATGAAAATTAAAAAAAGTAAAATACTAATAAAAAACGATAGGAGATGAATAAAATGATTGATAAATTATCTTTGATTCTTGTTATTGTCGGCGCATTGAACTGGGGCAGTATCGGTCTTTTTCAATTTGACATAGTCGGCTGGCTTTTTGGCGGTCAGGGTGCCCTTGTGAGCAGAATTATCTTTACCCTTGTTGCTCTTGCGGGAGTCTGGTGCATCTCACTTCTTTTCAGAGAGCGAGAACAGGTCGAACTCGGTATGGAAAACACAGCAGGATAACAACGAAAAAGGAGGCGCGAAGCCTCCTTTTTATCTGCCTGTTTTCTCTAGAATGTCAGGGTCGCAGGTGTCTGCAACCGAGCCGATTTCTTCCCACATTTTGTCAGCTTTTGATTTCCATTTATAAAATTCATACGGGCTGTCAGGGTAAGCGTCATAAAGAGCGCCTATTTTCATACTGTTTGTAAGGCCTTTAATGATTTTACCGATGGTTGACGGTCTGAGCTTTTTGCCGCAAACACCCGAAATCACGCCTTTGATAATGTCGGTAATGTCTTTACCTGTAATTTCAAGCCCTGTGTTTACATTACCGAGTATGTTTTGACTGAAAATAACATCATTTGCAAACATATACTCCGCTTCGTCAAAACCGGGCGAAATTATTCCCATAAGCAACGGACGCATTGAATCAAAATCTTTTCCCTGAGCTTTCATATAACGCTTGTTGATGCTCCACATATTGTCACGGGTAAGCTCTTTGTTTTCTTTGAGCAGCTTTGAAATAACTTCAACTGCGATTTCACCCTGAACAAGAGAAGAAGTGCAGCCCTCACCGCAGGTGGGTTTGGTTAAAAATGCTGCATCACCCATAGCGATGAAGCCGTCATCAACAAAAGAGTAAACGCTTCTGTGGTAGGGTGTCACGCCTTTTTCGACTTTTTCCGTTTTGTATTCAGGGAATTTTACGTTTTTGAGAAATTGTGAGTTAAAAACTTCTTCTGCAACATCATATCCGTAAAATGCACCAATTCCGAGAATTGCTCCGTTGGGGTTTCCTGACGGGGCTGACCAGGATTTATACTGCAAAAAGAATCCGTCGAGAGAACGTGGGTCAATACTTTTGTTGAGATATTCAACATAGTAAAGAACAACGTATAAAATATCTTTTTCCGTAAGGGAAAAGTTTTCAACAACAGAGGTGTCCGGCAGCTTAGTTCTCGCCACAGAGGGGATGCCTGAACAGTCGGCGACAAGCTTGGCTCTTACTTCCTTTTCGCCGTCGGCTGTTTTATACTTTCCGCCGGCAACCTTTCCTTTTTCGTCAAAAACAAGGTCACAGAAGCTTGCACCGTAAATTATTTCAGCACCTGATTTTTTTGCTCTTTCAGCCATAAGCATAATGTAATCGTGTTTGTGAAGACCTATTGTCTGCGGACCTCCCTTGCTTCCTTTGGGGTGATTTCCGTAAGGGGAAAGCATAGGTGAATCTGCAAAAGAAAAAGCTCTGACAGGATTTTCAGGTTCAGGTATAATCAGGTCAAATTGTTCCATTTCAAGCTTTGACATATGAAAAACATCGTAAGCTCTTGAAACATTATCTGGCTCTTCTTTTTCAATAACCAAAACACTGAAACCCTGACTTGCCATTTTTTCAGCAAACCAACAGCCGGTAGTTGATGCGCCTACAATTAAAATATCATACATAGCAAAACCTCCTGCTTAACGATAATGCCATTTTAACATTAAATCATACACTTTGCAACAGGATTAAATTTTCTGTAAATTAAATTGCCCCTTTGTTGACTTTAATTTTTTATTGATATATAATTTTAAGTATAAATATTTTATTTTGAAGGGGTGGAAATATGAGAAATTTACCTCCGCTTAAATTTAAAAACGGAAAGTTCAAAATTATGGTTGTAGGCGACCTGCACGAATCATACGATGCAAAAGGCTCTGAAAACCAAGTGAAATCTTCAGATATGACCAAGCTTCTTGTCCGCGCAGTGGGCGAATTAAAACCTGATCTTGTTGTTTTTGCAGGTGATAATGCTCAGGCAGATGACGAAGCTAAAATGCGTTCTGTAATCAGCAAAATAACATATCCTGTGTCAGCTAACGATGTTCCGCTTGCAATTGTTTTCGGTAACCACGACAGAGAGTGTGCCGTTTCTCTTGAAAGACAAATGGAGCTTTACGCTCAGGAATATGAGAATTTTTACACTTATGATGCAGAGCCTGAACTTACGGGTTGCGGCAACTGCAATGTGCTTGTTAAAGACAGTGACGGCGAAAAAGATATACTGAATCTCTGGTTTATGGATAGTAATAACCTTGCCGAAGACAGAGATGTTTCATATTATGACTGGGTTCATGAGGATCAGATTCAGTGGTATAAAAATACTGCCGCAAAGCTTAAAGACCAAAACGGGGGAAAGGTCATACCTGCTCTTTGGTTTATGCATATTCCTGTTTGTGAAGAATACAGACTTCTCAGACCTGCAAAGTTTTATGAATTGCCCGATTCGGTAAAAGGCCACGGTGACTGGTCAAAAAATAATTATGTGCTCGCTCAGGGCGTAGAAGGTTATCTTGGTGAAGGACCTTGCTGTCCGTGCATTAACAGCGGCGTTTTTGATGCGTGGAAAGAAACGGGCGACGTTATGGGTGCATTTTTTGGCCACGACCATATGAATGATTTCGCAGGTTATTATGACGGGATTTTACTTGCCCAGTGTAAAACTGCAGGTTTCAAGCCTTACACAGACGGCTGCCGTTCAGGTGTGAGACTTATAACCATTGACGAAAATAATATTGACGACATCAAAACAAGAATGTATCACTTTAAGCAGTTTGGCCTTAAAAGTGAAAGTCTTGGTCCTGTTCAGCGCAATTTCACAGACCGTCAGGTTATGAAAATCAAAGCTGTTTCGTGGATCGCGGGCGGAATAGCAGCTGCCGTTACAGCAAGAAAAATTGCCAAAAAACTTAAAAGCAAATGATTAGAAAAGAGGAGACTAAGGTGAAAAAAATAATTTCTGTTATTCTTGCAATAACAATGGTCTGGGGTTGTGCTTCTGTAGCTTTTGCCAGTGTAGATGCCAACGAAAGCCACAGTCAGATTCCTGTTATACGTATTTCAGGTGACGGTGAAGCTTTATATGACCCTGACGGAAATAAAATTTTCCATTACAAAGATGTTGCGAAACTTGTAAAAGGCGATTCTGAAGGCGGAGAAGAAAACAGCGAAATGTATAAAGAAATGGCTGCAAAACTTCTTCCCACAATTGTTAAGGGCGCAGTTACCGATGATTGGGATGATATGTATGTTGCCCTTGAAGAAGAAATTTCAAAAATATTTGCAAACTCATTGCTTGACGAAAACGGAAACGTTACCAACGGCTCAGGTCTTTCCCAGAAGCGTAAAGATCAGATGGCAAATAAAAGAGCTAACGATCAAAAGGGTGCTAAAGGCTTCTATGCTTGGGAGGACTATTGGTTCCACTATGACTGGCGACTTGACCCGATGGAAACTGCCGATGAGTTCAATTCATTTGTTAAAGACATAAAGGCTACAACCGGATGCGAAAAAGTCGGCATTATGGCAACATGCCTCGGCACAAACATTGTTATGGCTTATGTTGCAAAGTACGGTGTTGATGACATTCAGGGGATCAGCTTTGACGGCAGCGTTGTCGGCGGTGCAGAGATTCTCAGTGAGGTAATCTGTGCGAAATTTGATGTTGCCCCCACTGCTGTTGCAAGATTGCTCAGAGACGTTGAAGGTCTTGGTATGTTCAGCATGGATGAATTTATTTCAGAAACAATTGATATGCTTGTTAAGACAGGCACACTTGAAGGAATTATAAGCACAACTGAGAACCTCCTTTATGACAAGCTTGTTGAAGGTGTAACTTCTGCTCTCGCTCTTTCAACCTTCTACACATGGCCTAACTATTGGGCTTGCGTATGCCCTGAGGACTATGAAGATGCAAAATATTATGTTTTCGGTGAAGAGGGCAGCGAGAAGAGAGAAAAATATGCAGGCCTTATCGCAAAGCTTGACGCTTACGATGTGGCTGTTCGTCAGAGAGTTCCCGAGCTTCTTCGTGAAATCAAAGACGGTGGTTCAAACCTTGGTATTATTTCAAAATACGGTTTCCAGATGATTCCGATCTGTGCAACATCTGATGCTGTTTCTGACCAGTTTGCTTCAGTTCCGAGAACATCATTCGGTGCAACAACATCAACTGTTTATGACACACTTTCTGATGAATATATTGCTCAGCGTGTAGCGGAAGGTAAGGGCAAATACATCTCACCCGATAAGCAGATTGACGCTTCAACCTGTATCTTCCCTGATTATACATGGTTTATAAAGGGCTCAAGTCACTCTGACTGGACCTCATACGAGCTTAAGATTATGCTTGAGGTAGCAACGGCTGACAGACAGCTTACCGTTGATGACTTACCGTATACACAGTTCTTTGTTTATTATGATAATATCAATGAAGCTGAACCGATGACAGAGGAAAACTGCCATACAGAATTCTGGACTGCAGACGAAAGCATTGATAAACCGGCAAACGTATTTGATCAGATGAAGGTTTCTTTTGATGCAATTGTCCGTTGGATTAAGGCTTTGTTTGAGTTTATTTCAGCAAAGGTGGCTGAAGGCTGATTAGAAAAATAAAAAAGCTGATTTCAGAAATCAATCTGAAATCAGCTTTTTGTTTATTAATTATAAATCTTTTGCGAGGTCTTTAAGGTATGCTTTGAAGTCTTCACCGAGTTCGGGATGTCTGAGAGCAACTTCGCAGTTAGCTTTCATAATACCGAGCTTGTTACCCATATCATAACGGATGCCGTCAAAGTCCTGAGCAATAAGACCCTTTTCTTTTGCAAGACGTGTAAGAGTATCTGTAAAATAAAGCTCTGTGCCTTCAGGTGTGTTTGCAAGGTCCTCCTCAAGATAATCAAAAACATCTGCAGGAACAACAACACGGCCGAGAATTGAATAGCAAGACATAATCTGCTCTTCGGTGGGCTTTTCAATGATGTTGTGAACGTTCATAAGGTTGCCTTCAAGGTCTGTGACGTCAAGTGAGCAATATTTAGAAACGTCCTTACGGGGAACTTCCTTAACACCTACAACGCCCTTGCCGTATTTGTCGTATGTATCAACGAGCTGCTTTGTAACGGGGTAACCTTCATAGTTCATAATAACATCGTCACCGTAGAGAATAGCAAAAGGTTCGTCACCGATAAAGGGCTTTGCTTTAAGAATAGCGTGGCCGAGACCCTTTGTTTCTTTCTGACGGATAAAGAAAACGTTTGCGATATCAGCTGTTTCCTTAACAACATCATAAATATCTTTCTTTGAGGGGTTCTTTGAAAGCTGATCTTCAAGCTCATAGCTGTGGTCAAAGTGGTCTTCAATAACGCCTTTACCGCGGTTTGTGATAATAAGAATATCTTCAATGCCTGCTGCTGCAGCTTCTTCTACAATATACTGAATTGCAGGTTTGTCAACGATGTTGAGCATTTCTTTCGGAACTGACTTTGATGCAGGAAGAACTCTTGTGCCCAAGCCTGCTGCAGGGATTACCGCTTTTTTGATTTTCATAATACTGTACCTCCGGTTTTTAAAAAACTATAATCAATTAAACCATTCAACCACCGCAGCCCCTATGTTCATAAGTATAGAAACAAGGTACTGGCTGGCAAAATAAACAATTGCAAATATCAACGGGGCAACTCCGCCCTTGCTGATCATAATTGATCGCTGCAGCTGCAAATCATCTGTAGCTTCTTTAGCGGCTGAAATATCTTCTTTCATTTTCTTTTTGATCAGCTTGTCAGCTATCAACGCCGCAAAAATAGCAGGAATCAGGGTGGTTATCACGAGATAAATATTCTCGTTTTTAATCATTGACGTATAATCTGCCATAAACTCCCGGTCTGAAATCAGCACTTTGCTTACGGCGAGAGGATCAATGTTTTTTGCCGAATATTGACTTATGGCGCTTACCATAAAATAAACGCTCATTGCATTGGCTCTTTCTATAAAACTACCCGTGAAAGTTTCAGGTGTTAACTTTTCATCTGAAGCAGGGGATTCAGAATTATCAGAAATACACTGTTCTATAACAGTATATACCTCCTGAGACTGAATATCAATCTTTTTATATAAGGAATATGAAAAAAGATTGACAGAAACTACCAAAGCCAGAAAAAGTGCACCGAATTTATAAAGCTTTCTGTAAAAAAACCACGCAGGAGCAAATAAAAATGCGCCCCAGTTCCAAGTGAGCTTTTTATTTTTGCGGAATCTTCTGATGTATCTGTGTGCGCCTGACTGAAGATAATAACCGGCATCAACAACGCTTACACCGTCGATTGTTTCATCTTTGTGAAGAACCTGATCTCTGAGAAACAGCGATTCAAGATTCTGCGCCTCCTGAGACAACTGATCAAGAACGGGTGCAGTGCCGACAAAGGTTACTTTTTTTGCAGGTTCCTGCTCAACCTGAGGCTCGGGTTTCGGCTCGTACGGCTGAGTTTTTTGCCATATAAAATTTTCACTGTGTAAAGAAGCGTTGACACAATCATTGTTTTCTGACCAGCAGTCGCGGTGCTGAGGTGTTCCGCAAACGGGGCAGACAACAATATCTTCATTTTCTTTTATAGGCTGATTACAGCCTTGACATATTTCGTTTTTATAATCCATTTTCAAATCTCCGGGGAATTTATAATTCTAAAATATATTATATCACAGAAATTGTAAATATTATAAACAAATTTTGAACTTTTTTCAATCATTGTATTAAAAGTTTCTTTACATTACAATAATTTTCTTGTATAATCTAGTATTATAAACCATAGTGAGGTCAAATATATGTTACAGTTTGAAGAGTTAAGACTTAAGTTATTAGGTTATGAAGATAAATTAAAAGAGCTTAAAGAAGCTCTCGGCCTTGAAGAGATGAAGGCTGAACAGGAAAAGCTTGAGGAGCTTACCGCTCAGGAGGATTTCTGGGGCGATCTTGCAAATTCACAGAAGGTTCTTCAACGAATTGCAACTCTCAAAAACAAAATCAAAGCTTATGAAGATCTTGCCGCTTCTTTTGATGACGGTCTTACGATGATTGAGCTTTCTAATGAAGAAGAAGACGAGAGCATGGTAGAAGAATGCTCTGCAAGTGTTGAAGCTTTTATTGCCGAGCTTGATAAGCAGACACTCAGCACTCTTCTTTCAGGTGAATATGATGCTAAGAATGCAATTCTTACATTCCACGCAGGCGCAGGCGGAACAGAGGCTCAGGACTGGGCAGAAATGCTTGTAAGAATGTATACCCACTGGGGTGAAAAGCGCGGTTTCAAGGTAAGTATGCTTGACTTCCTTGACGGCGATGAAGCAGGTCTTAAATCTGCAACGCTTCTTGTTGAGGGTGAAAATGCTTACGGTTATCTTAAAGGTGAGTCAGGTGTTCACCGTCTTGTTCGTGTTTCACCTTTTGACTCATCAGGCAGAAGACATACTTCATTCTCTTCTCTTGAGGTTATGCCTGAAATTGACGAAACTATTGAAGTTGAAATCAGCCCCGATGACCTTAAAATTGATGCTTACCGTGCAAGCGGTGCAGGCGGTCAGAAGGTTAACAAAACGTCTTCGGCTATCCGTATTACTCATATTCCCACAGGTATTGTTGTTGCCTGCCAGGTAGAGCGCAGCCAGCATCAGAACCGTGAGGTTGCGATGAGAATGCTTAAGTCAAAGCTCATCGAAATCAAAGAAAGAGAGCATCTTGATAAAATTGAAGATATCAAGGGCGATCAGAAAGAAATCGGTTGGGGCAGTCAGATACGCTCATACGTATTTATGCCGTACACCCTTGTTAAAGACCACCGCACAAACTTTGAAGCAGGTAATATCAACGCAGTTATGGACGGTGACCTTGACGGCTTTATCAACGCTTACCTTAAAATGGAATCACTCAAGGAGCTTAACTCATAACGGAGGGGTTTGTGAATGAATATTATTGATATTTCAAGAACCTTGCTGAAAACCATTGAATATCCGGGTGACCCGAAAACCCGCCACGAGCAGGTGCGCACCATCGAAAACGGAGGATGCAATCTCTCAGCCGTGTATTCATGTGTTCACACAGGCACTCACGCTGATGCACCATGCCACTTTATTGACGGCGGTGAAACTATTGAGGAAGCAGATCTCAACAAATTCATCGGTCCGTGTACTGTTATTGAGGTTCCGCAGGGTGTTATTTCAGGTGAATATGTAAACAAATTTTTCCCTGAAGGGTGTGAACGCCTTCTGATAAAGGGCAACGGACTGTGTCATTTTATGGACAGCGCTGCTTATGAGGCCGTTGAACTCGGTGTAAAGCTTATCGGCACCGACGCTGACTCTGTCGGCAGAGCCGGGGATCAGACTGAGCCCCACAGAGCTTTTTTGAGAAACGGAGTGGCCATACTTGAAGGTCTTGATCTCAGAAAGGTTGATCCGGGTAATTATTTTCTTATGGCTGCCCCTGTTAAAATGGGCGAAATCGACGGCGCACCGGTCAGAGCCGTGTTGGTTGATGACTATATTTTGTGGAATAATGTTAAATAAATTTTCAGAAATGGGTTGAGCAAGTGAAACGAATCTTTGATTTTTTAATCGGTCTGTTCGGGCTGATCGTTCTTTCACCCGTGTTTATTCTGGTTGCTTTTCTGATTCTTGTAACAGACGGTTCGCCCGTTGTTTTTAAGCAGGAGAGAGTGGGCAAGAATAACAAGCTTTTCAAAATATATAAATTCCGCACTATGAAAAAAGGTACGGGCGATCACGCTACGGCTGATATTGCCGACCTTGAAAGTGCAACAACGTCTATCGGAAGAATTTTAAGAAAAACAAGTCTTGATGAACTTCCGCAGTTCATAAATCTTGTTAACGGAACAATGAGCCTTGTTGGTCCTCGTCCCCTTATTCCTGCCGAAAAAGAAATTCGCAATCTCAGAGAAAAGTATAATGTTTACAGTGTTTTACCGGGCATAACAGGTTGGGCACAGGTAAACGGCAGAGACGATATTTCTATTGAGCAGAAAGCTCTTCTGGATAAAGAATACGTAGAAAAGCAAAGTATTTCATTTGATATAAAAATTTTAATTAAAACTGTTAAAATGGTTATTACCCGTGAGGGAAATATCGGGTAATAAAAAAGAGCCCCGAAGGACCCTTTAAGCTTTATTAAGATATTCTTCAAGCACCATACCGCTTGATTTGAGCTGAGCTGCGATTTCAACACCGACATATCTGTAGTGCCACGGCTCATAAGTTATATTGGTTATATGGGTTTTGTCTTTCGGATACCTCATAATAAATCCGTATTCGTGAGCGTGTTCCTGAAGCCAACTGAATTCTTCTGAGTTTTCAAAGCTGACTTCCAGTGAGCAGATATCCATAGCAAGACCGGCGTTGTGTTCGCTTGTTCTCGGCAAGAGAATGATTTCCGAAGCCTTGACAGTTGCATCAACCTTGTTGTAGCCCTGACTTTCATAAAGGGCAATGCGGTTTTCGAAGTTTCTTGTCTGACGGGCAACAGTGCGGTAACCTGAGATCGGTGTAAGTGTAATTCCGCTGAGCTTGGCGGCGTCATACATTTCCTGATAATGAGGCGCAACGTTTTCGTCAAGCATCACGCCCGAGCCTTTAACAGCCTCTTTAAGCTTTGGAACGTATCCTTCAGGGAGCATATAGTGTCTGTTAAGCAAAATTTTTGTAATGCCGACACTCATATCTGTTACCACTGGGTTGAAACCGGCGTAAGCATATTTGTAGCCGGACTGTGCCGGTTTTTCGGTATCGTTATCTTTTTTGTTTGAAGTGTCCTGCTTTTTCTTTGTGCTTTCAGGCACGTTTTTTTTAGTGGTAGTAGTTGTCGGTTCTTCAGTTGTTGTTGAAGTAGAGCCTGAAGTTGCCTCGGTGCTGTGTGATGTTGTTTTTGAAACGGTATCATCCTGCTCAGGCGAATTTTCAGCACATCCTGCTGCAAAAGATAAGGCGCATATGGCACAGACGATAGAGATTATCCTTTTAAACTTACTCATTTTAACATCCCCTAAATCAATTAATTTAATTATATCATAACAAATAAGTATTTTCAAGAGAGGAAAAAACTATGAAAGCAAATGAATCCATTGAAAAATACCCGGCAAGGGTACGAGAGTATACAAACTATGCTCTGAAAAGCACAAAAATCGTGTCCAAAAATTTCGGACCGAGACCTGTCGGCAGCGAAGCTGATGCAAAAGCCAGAGAGTATCTGAAAAATGATACAGCAAAATTCTGCGACGAAACAAAAGAAGAAAAATTCCTTTGCTCAGACAAAGCTTTTATGTCATGGGTGCCTATCGGTTCCGTTTTATTGGTTTTGTCAACAATACTTTTTGTGTTTGGTTTGCAGGTGGCTTCACTTGCCGTAACATTGCTTAATGTTTTCTTTATTGTGGGCGAATTTTTTCTTTATAAACCTGTGCTTGATATCTTTTTTAAGAAAAAAGAGTCAGGCAACATCATCGGTGTCAGAAAAGCATCAGGCGAAACCAAAAAGCGCATTATTTTCTGCGGTCATACAGATTCAGCTTATGAGTGGACTTACACTTATTACGGCGGAAGACCTGCAGTTGCAACCATTATTGTCAGCGCAGTAATTGCGGTTGTTGTTTCTGTTGTGGGTTCAGTTATTGCCATTGTTCAGAACGGTCCGGTTAATCCTTCTGTTGTTTTTATGAATGATAACAAGTTAGTTACCGTTTTTGCAATTATTATGCTTGTTATGATACCTTTCCAGGTTGCATCATTCTTTTTCTGTAACTATAAGCGCCCTGTAACAGGTGCAATTGATAACCTTACCGGCTGCTTTACTTCACTTGCAGTTGTAAAATTCTTGTTTGATAATGATATAAGATTTGAAAACACAGAGGTTCAGGTTCTTCTTGCAGGCGGTGAAGAAGCAGGCACACGCGGTTCACAGGCTTTTGTAAAGGCTCATAAAAAAGAGCTTTGCGATGATTCTGTTGAAACAGTTTTTGTGGGAATTGACACAATTCATGACTTCGACTTTATGAATGTTATCAGCAAAGATCTTAACGGATTTGTTAAAAACGACCCGCGCGTAGTTGAACTTATCAAAAACGCAGCTTCTGTTGCAGGCTATGATAACGTTTCTTCAGGTCCTATTTCTCTCGGTTCAACAGACTCTGCGCCTCTTTCACAGGCAGGTATCCCGGCGGCAACCTTTGTTGCAATGGATCCCACCCCTGCACGTTATTACCACACAAGGCTTGATAATGAAGAAATTCTTGACCCGAAAACTATGGAAGCAACGGTTAAGATTGCTCTTGAAACAGCATTTCTCTATGACGAGAAGGGCATTTGACACAGTTTTAATAAAAGTTTTTAAAAAACTATTGTTAAATTAAGTAAATGTGTGTTATAATACCGAAAAGGTCTTTATTTTGACTTTTCCTGATAACGAAGGAGATGTTTGTTATGAACAAAAAAATTAAAAGATTAATTTCATTGCTTCTTGTAGCAATTCTCGCTTTTTCACTTTGCGCTTGCGGTGAAATCGAAGAGGAAGTAGTTCAGAGAGCTTCTGCTATTCCGCAGACAAAAGCTGAAATTTTTGACTATTTCTGTGCTGCTCTTGATAAAGTAGTTGCTGAAAAACCTGCTGTAAGCTATGGCCTCTCAAACGGTGCAGGTTCAGCTGAATGCGAAAACAGCAGTATTGAAGCAGCTTTCCCAACAATAGCAAAGCTTATGACTGTAGGCGACGGTGCAGAGGTTGAATACGGCGCAGACAATACAGGTGTATTCCCCACTAACAAGCTTGAACTTAACGATATCAAGTCAGCAAATATTATTGATATTGATGACGTTACTTCTCGTTCATATACTATCGTTCTCACAATCTGGGATGAAAACAACCCCAACCAGGACGACAGCGTTTTCGGCAAAATCTATAAGATTTCCAAAGACGAAGATATTCTTGCTGAAATGAAAAAAGCTTCTGCTTATTTCACAGTTGAAAGCTATGATGCTCAGTATCAGATCGGTACAATCAGAGCTGTTGTTTCTAAAGAAACCGACCGCATTGAAGAGCTTCACCTTGAAAGAACTGTTGAAGTTACAACTGAAATAACAGGTGTTAATACTTTCGCTGAAGTCGGCACAGTTCCTCTCAAGTTTAACTACAACTCAACAGAGAGTTACTCAATGAATTGGGATAAACCCGAAAAATAAAAATCAACGGTGAGCTTATGCTCACCGTTTTTGTTTCTTCAGACAATAAATAAACCCCGTACACAGAAATGTACGGGGTCCTGGAGCTGGTAGTCGGACTCGAACCGACGACCTGCTCATTACGAATGAGCTGCTCTACCAACTGAGCCATACCAGCAACATATGTATTATAATAAAACAACAGTTTTTTTTCAATACCTTTTATTAAAAATTAATCAGTTCATTCACAAATTGTTTATACTAAATCCATTTATTGGACTTGATTTTATTCTTAAAATATTGTAACCTATTACCATACTATTTTACCGAGAGGTGCAGACACAATGAAAAGAAGTTTAAGCTTGATTTTATCTGTTCTTTTAATTGCAGTGAGCTTTTGCGCATGCAGTATGATAAAGGACGAAAACGCTCTTGACGATTATACTTACGTTGACGCTCAGGGCGAAACACACGAGTATGCAACAGATGCTCAGGGCGAAGTTGTTACTATGGAAAACGGTGTTCCCGAAACAACAGCAACAACCACTAAAAAGGGCGGATCCTCCGCAGGTGCTGATTTTAAGGTTTATGCTACTGATAAAAACGGCGAAAACGTTACGGACAAAGACGGCAATCTTGTTGAATCACAGATCGATTTCAATCAGGTTCTTGATGAAATGACAAAAGAGGAAAACGCGAAAAAACCCGGTGACAAGCCTGCAGATTCTCAGGGCAATCTTGGCGGTTCACTTGAAAGCAGCGATAAAAATGACCTTCTTGAAGATGGCGATAAAATCAATAAAACAAGTTTAAAGGCTGAAATTATTGACCCCATCATCAAAAACAAAAAGTACACTCTTGATACAACTATCATCGCTCAGGATATGGAAATGCCTATGGTTATGTGTATCAACGGCAAAGATTATGCCGCTTCACTTGAGATGGCAATGAGCTCTCTTAAAATCAGCGCACGTGTATTCAGTAAAGACGGCAAATATTATCTTGTAATTCCGATGTTTGGTATGTATACAGAGGTTGACGATGAAACCGGCTCTGACATTTCAAGCCCGTCAGGCGACCTTACCGTTTCATCAACTTATGTTAAGAGCACTAAAGTAAAAGACGGCTCAGTGACATACACTTGCGAAGAATATAAAACAAGTGACGGAAAAACAGTTAAATATTATTTCAATGAAAAGAAAGAATGGAAACGCTGGGAAGTTATTGACGGTGAAGATATCAGCGTATTCGTTATCAACAGCTTTAACAACAAAGTAAATGATTCAATGTTCAAGATTCCCAGAGGTCTCAAGAAGGTTGATTATGACAAATTAATGGGATGATGAAAACTACAGTAATTGTTACAGGCGCATCATCAGGCATCGGCTCGGCTATTGCCGATGCCTTTGCTTTGCGCGGATATAATGTTGTTATCGGATACAATAATTCCGAAGCAGGAGCAAAAGCTCTTGAAAAAAAGCTTTTGTCTGAAGGCTGCAGAGTAGCCACTTTTAAGGCGGATGTTTCGTCATCTTCACAGGCACAGGCTCTTGTAGACTTTGCAAAAGAAACCTTTGGCGGCAGATATATACTTATTAACAATGCAGGTATTGCACAGCAAAAGCTTTTTACTGACATAACTGATGAAGATTTTGAGCGTATGTTCAGTGTCAACGTAAAAAGCGTTTTTAATTGTAGCCGTGCTGTTTTGCCGTTGATGATTCACGATAAATGGGGCAGAATTATCAATATATCCTCAATGTGGGGCATTTGCGGAGCTTCCTGTGAAGTTCATTATTCTGCTTCAAAGGCAGCGGTTATAGGAATGACAAAGGCTCTTGCCAAGGAAACGGGTCCGTCAGGTATTACGGTCAACTGTATTGCGCCGGGGCTTATTGACACACCGATGAATAAAAATCTTGACGAAGAAACTATTGCTGCCCTTTGTGAAGAAACCCCTGTAGGCAGAATCGGCACACCTGAAGATGTTGCGAGGGCAGCTTTATTTCTTGCTGATGAGTCAACTTCATTCATAACCGGTCAGGTTTTAGGTGTTGATGGCGGATTTATTTAATATTTGCATATTTTTTCTTGATTTATTGAAAAATTTATGTTAAAATACCAAAGTAACCATTTATATTCCTAAAGGAGGCACCTTAAATGGCATCTTTTTGTCCTAAATGTAAGAAGAAATTAACACTTAAAGATCTTAAACCTACTTGCCCTGCTTGTGATACAAACCTTTTATATTACAGAATTGAGGAAAGACTTGAGGTTGATGCTCTCAATGCTGAGATTGAGCATGCTCACACTCAGAAACGTATGGACAGAGCAAAGGCTGCTATGATCGGCAGTCCCTGGGCTATCGTGAGAGATGTGTTGCTCGTTCTTGTAATTGCAACATTCCTTCTCCCTCTTGCTCAGCTCAGTGCAACGGGCCCTTATTTTGAGCGCGAAACAACTTATACAGCTATCAACCTTGTTACAACTCTTATGGAGTTTGATTTTGGTGCTCTCGGTCTTCTTGGCTCACCGATTGTTGGTAATGCTACAATTTTCTTCGCAGGTTCTATTGTTTGTGTTGCTCTTGCCTTGGTTATGGCATTGTTCCAGCTTATTTTCAGTTTCCTTTCCTGCTCAAAGAGAGGTTTCGGCAGAAATGTAACATTTTCTGTTCTCGGTATCGCTTTTTCAATCGGTTCATCAGTTCTCTTCAATATGTTTATTGATGCTATGAACGAAGTTCTTCCCGGATTTATGACAGGTTCTGTAAAATTCGGTATTTATGTAGTTGCAGCGATGTTTGCTGTTGTTCTTATTCTCAACATTATCATTAAGGTTAAAGGCCTTGTTGAGGTTAAATATACACCTTGCTACATAGGTAAAGAGCATTTCCTTTATGAAGAATTCGTAGAGAAATACGGCAAAGATAAAGTTACTCTTGATTTTATAATGGAACACCATGACGAGTTTATGGTTAAGAAAGAAGATCAGGAAGAAGCAGAAGTTAATGCATAAAATTAAGCCACTCGTAAGAGTGGCTTTTTTATTGAGCGCAGTTTTTGCAGGGTGTCAGGTTTCTGCTTAATGCTTGTTCAAGGGTGCATTCATAATATTCGTTATTTCCGCATGAAAGCGAAAGGTGGTATTTGCTTCCGCTTTTTGTTATATAAACTATTGAATCTGTGTCAACAGATGCTGTTGTTTCAGGAGATTTTGCTGTCTGCCTTTTAACGGGGCGTCCGTTTTGTTTTTGATTAAATGAAGAAGTTGTAACTTCCCGATAATTGTCAGTAATATCTTTTTCAAACACAACGCCCAAAAGCATCCCGGCAGAAAGCAAAACAAAAGAAAAACAAGCGATTCCGAGGGAAACGGCTCTTTTGCTGTTGTTTATAACATAAATTACCAACGCTACCATAGCAAAAACGCAAGCGAAAAAAATAAGATAAATATTCATATAACCACCAAAAAGATTTTACATCATTTTGCAATTAAAAACAAGTGCCTAACTTTTTGTAAAAAGGACTTGATTTTTTACCGTGGTTTGAGTATAATAGTCGGGTATTGAATATCGTATGGAGAGTTGTCCGAGCTGGCCGAAGGAGCACGACTGGAAATCGTGTAACCGTTAAAAGCGGTTCGAGGGTTCGAATCCCTTGCTCTCCGCCAAAAAAGGCAGTACCTACCGATGGGCACTGCCTTTTATTATAATAAAACAAAAGCAATGGATTCGAAGCCCGAGGGGGTGAGGAGCGTAAAGAAAACAGTTTGGTGAACTGTTTTTAGCTCCGAAGTCTGAGGCGGGTACTGTTGCAAAGCAACGGTCGCCGATGACGCAACCTGCGAAGCAGGTGTATCCCTTGCTCTCCGCCAAAAGAAAGACCGCAAAGCCTTATATATCAAAGGTTCTGCGGTTTTTAATTGCAATGATACTTATGCCTTTTAAAAATCTGAAGTTAAAAAATGTAACTATTTTTGTAACTATCAGACAATGTATGAAATAATATGAGGTGATTAAATGGTCAGCCCAAGTAAAGGAAAAAGAATTTCAAAAGAAGATACATATTTAAATTGTGCTGAGGTTTTTGCTTACAGAAGCACTTGCATCAAACGAAAATACGGTGCTGTAATTGTCAAGGACGATGTTGTTGTGTCCACAGGATACAACGGTGCACCGAGAGGGCTTGAAAACTGCTGTGATGTTGGCAGATGCCCTCGCATTGAGCTTGATATGCATCAGGGCGAGGGTTACGGAATATGCCGTGCAATCCACGCAGAAGCTAATGCACTGCTTAATTGCTCACGTCAACAGACAATGGGTGCAGATTTGTATCTTGCAGGAATAAATCCAAAGGATAATTCAGTTCATAAGGCGAAACCTTGCCCTGTGTGTGCAAGGATGATAATTCAGGCAGGGATAAAAAATGTGTATCTCAGAGTGGGCGACGGTGCCGATAATTATATTGTTGTTAAGCCTGAAGAACTCGAATGGGTGCAGACTAAAGATAAAAACGAGCCGTGAGGCTCGTTTATTTTTTTATCAATTCTTCAACAGCATCGGCGGTTATTCTTATCTGTTCTTTGTTTGAAATTGCAGGTGTGCCGTCACCATCCTGATGTCCGTAAGTACCGAAATATGCGTGACAGCCCCCGTCAATAATAATTTCTGTAAAGTCTGTTGGTAAATTTGGTAGGTTTTCTTTATATTTTTCAGCATTGAGAACCTTATCCTCACTGCCGTAAACAGACAAAATCTCAAGATCGGTTTGTGAAAGGTCAACGGTGGAGTATGAACCAAGTAAAATAAGACCATCAAAATCATCTGTGTTTTCTTTAAGGTAAGATGCTGCCATAGAGCCTCCAAGGGAATGGCCTCCGATGTACCAGCTTTCAATTTCGGGATATTTTTCGGCAATTTCCTGTGCCGCGTTTATATCTAAAACGGCAAGGTTAAAGGGCATTTCTACCAGAATGCACAATATTCCCTTGTCAGCGCAAGCTCTCATAAGCGGCTCATAAGCTGTATGTTCCACCTTACCGCCGGGGTAAAATATAAGGCCTGCGGTGGGATTTTCGGGGGCAAACACAACTGTGTTGTCGTCAGCCGTTTCGATGATACGGCCTGATGTCGCAAACGCGTCTACTGCCTTTACATCGGCACTGTAATAGTCACCTAGGTAAATTCCGCAAGCGGCGGCAATGATAATAACAACGCTCAGAGCAATACAAAGACCTTTATATTTAAATTTTTTCATAAATACCTCCGGCAACGATATAGTTTATTATATTATATCGAAAGGTCGTTTTCAACTGACAATGTTTGCTTTTGTGGGGTTATTGCTTTCAAAGCTTATTGCATTTTCAAGTGTAGTTTCACAGATTGCATCGAGGGCTTCTTCTGTTAAAAAGCCCTGATGTGATGTTACAATAACATTAGGAAACGAAAGAAGTCTTGCTGTTACAGAGCTTTCCATAATGTCGTCTTCACGGTTTTCAAAAACATTTTCGTCCTCTTCTTCATAAACGTCAAGGCCTACACCTGCAAATTTATATTGTCTGATACCTTTTATAAGATCCTCGGTGCTGATAAGTGCGCCTCGTGAAGTGTTGACGAGAATTACACCGTCTTTCATCTTTTCAATTGCTTCAAGGTTGATTATGTGGTAGGTGTCTTCAAGCAGCGGACAATGGAGCGAAATAAGGTCGCTTCGTCTGAAAAGCTCGTCAAGTGAAACATATTCAACAAAAGGCAAATCGGAGTTTTTATACATATCAAAAGCTATAACCTTCATACCGATTCCGTGGCAATTTTTTGCCATTGCAGCTCCGATTTTGCCGGTGCCGATAATACCTGCTGTTTTGCCGTGAAAATTGAGCCCTGTAAGGCCGACAAGGCTGAAATTGTTTTCGCGAACCTTGATATATGCCTTATGAATGTGACGGTTAACAGCAAATGCAAGTGCCAAGGCGTGTTCAGCAACTGCTTCAGGTGAATATCCCGGAACACGCATAACGGTGATTCCGTATTCTTTTGCGGCTTCAAGGTCAACATTATTAAAACCTGCACAGCGAAGAAGAATAAGCTTTACATTGCAGCGGGCAAGGGATTCGATAATTTTCCTGTCAACGTCTGAAGCAACAAAAACGCACACTGCATCGTAGCCGCAAGCAAGGTTGACTGTATGGTAAGAGATGTCTGTTTTTAAAAAATCTATTGTTATGTCCGGATATTTTGGTAACAGCTTTGAAAAAGAGTCTTTATCATATGGCTTAGTGTCGTAAAACAAAATTTTCATATTTATCACCTTTTTATTTAATTAATTTTGTTGACAGTTGTCTGCTATAACAGTTATACTATAACATAAGATGCAAAGGATGTGTAGCGATGAATTGCGAAAAAATCACTGAATTAAGAGAAAAACAGAATCTTACCAAAGCAAAGCTTGCTAAACAGTTAGGCATAACAGGGGCCACTCTTTCTAAATGGGAAAAAGGGGAGTCTGCCCCGGGTGTTGATGCTCTTTGGCAGATGGCAAAGATTTTTAATGTATCTTTAGATGAATTCTTTGAAACAGAGGAAATGAAGAAAAAGTCTGCCCCCACGGGTATGAAATCGCTTAGAGATTTATATAAGGTAGGCTCAGGCCCCTCAAGCTCACACACCATAGGTCCTGAAAATGCCTGTAAGTTTTTTATCGGTAAAAATCCTGAAGCAGATAATTATAAAGTGATTCTTTACGGTTCGCTTGCCAAAACAGGCGTAGGCCACAGAACCGATTATGTTATTGAAAAAACTTTTGCACACAGAAAAGTTGAAATTATTTTTAACGAAACCGAGGAAAATATTCCTCACGCCAACACAATGGATATGTTCGCTTATAAAAACGGGGAACAGACCGATTTTGCCAGAGTGATGAGCGTTGGCGGCGGCAGTATAAAGGTTGAGGGTATGGATTATGTTGAACCTGAAAACGTTTATACTCACACCACTTTTACCGAGATCAAAGAATATTGTATAAATAAAAAAATTGACCTCTGGGAATATGTTGTTGAAGTTGAAGGTCCCGAAATTGCCGATTTCCTGCTTGAAATGTGGCAGATTATGAAAGACTGTATCCGTTCAGGACTTGATGCCGAAGGAATTCTCCCCGGTGGGCTTAATGTTCAGCGTAAGGCCAAATATCTTTCGCTTCAGCGCCATGTTGATGAAACTGCAGAAACAAGAGAAAACCGAATGGTTTGTTCTTATGCTTTTGCCGTCAGTGAAGAAAATGCTTGTGGCAACACCATTGTTGTGGCCCCCACCTGCGGAGCGTCAGGTGTAGTGCCGGCCGTTTTATATTATCAGCAAAGAAAACGAGGCTTTACAGATTACGAAATCGCCACAGCTCTTGGTGTCGGCGGACTTATCGGTAACCTTGTTAAAACAAATGCATCTATTTCAGGCGCTGAGTGCGGTTGCCAAGCTGAAATCGGAACAGCTTGTGCTATGGCCGCTGCAATGCTTGGCAGATTGTTTAACCTGAGCATCGAGCAGACAGAATACGCATCTGAAATTGCTATTGAACATCATCTTGGTCTTACTTGTGACCCTGTTTGCGGCCTTGTGCAGATTCCTTGTATTGAGCGTAACGCCGTTGCGGCAATGAGAGCTATCAATGCGGTTAACCTTGCAAACTTCTTAAGTGATACAAGAATGATTTCACTTGACAGCGTTATTGAAACTATGAAACAGACAGGCCACGCAATTTCAAGAGAATACCGCGAAACCAGCGAAGGCGGTCTTGCAAAAGTGGTAGAATTATGATAAAAGAGTTATTTTTTACTAATATCCCTGCGGCGGTCGCGGTTATCGGTCTTGTGCTTTACTTTTTCGGTATGGCAATTGTATTTATCACAAATCCCATCAAAAATGCCGAAAGTTTTTCTGTAAAGCCTGTTGATAATGCAGGTAAAACAGAAATCAGGGTATATTACGGCGGAATTTCTTTTGCGTTGGGTGCGTTCCTTTTGTATCTTACAATTGCACTCGGTACACCGGTTTATTCCCTTATAGGCGGATTGTTTTTTGCAACAACCGTTTTTGTAACAAGAAGCATCTTTCTTTGTGTTGATAAAGGCTGGAAATGCCCGTACACAAAGCTTGCAATTCCTGCTGAGGGGTTGTTTGTGATAGCTTTATGGACTTGCTTTGTGCTTTCAAAAACATTATATTAAAATAAAGCCGACTGATTTTTCAGTCGGTTTCTTCTGTATATGTGAATCTTTTAAAAGTTTTGCCGTCTCTTTCAACGGTTTCATTCCACATTGATTCAGGGCGCACCCACACTTTACCGTCGCCGTAAAGAGCTTTATAAACTACCATATTCTCTAATGTTTCAGAGTGCTTTGCGATGTGAATTACCTCATATTCATTGCCCTTGAAATGTTTGTACTTTCCAAGTTTAACGCTCATAAAATCACCTCTTCAATTATTATATAATATCATTGTAATTTAGTCAAAAGGGTAGTATAATTTTTTTGAGGTGATATTATGCAGGATGTTTTTTGTCCTATAAAATTAACGGGTGTTGCTGCTTCTTTGTGTAACGCATTAGGGGTAGAAAAACCTGATCAGGCTGATGAGCCGATAGAGGTGCTTACAAAATTAACGGAAGGCAAAAGTGTTGACAGAGTTCTTATGTATAACCCTGATGCTGTTGCCCTCTGGATTTTTGAAAAATATACACATCTTTTTACTCCTGTTATGCTGGGCAGTGATGTTACTCTTCCTTTGCAGACGGTTATGCCGTCGGTTACTCCCGTTTGCTTCGCAACAATGTATACGGGCGCTGAACCTGAGGTTCACGGAATTCAATCTTACACCAAGCCTGTCGTTAAAACAGACACCGTTTTTGATGCTCTTATCAGAGCCGGCAAAAAGCCCTGTATCGTTTCAACCGGAAATGACAGTATGTCAAAAATCTTCCTTGAAAGAGAAATGGACTATTTTATCGCTGAAACTCCCGATGAAGCCAACGAAAAAGCAATTGAGCTTATAAAAGAAGATAAATACGATTTAATCGCAGTTTATAACGGTAACTATGACGGCACGATGCACCGACACGCGCCTGAGGGGGAAGAATCTATTGAGGCTCTCAGACATAATGTAAATGCATTTGCCGCATTAAGAAAAGCTGTTGAAGAAAATTGGAAAAGCCATAAAACACTTATCGGCTTTGCCCCCGACCACGGATGCCACGAAATTGACGGCGGATGCGGAAGCCACGGACTGAATATGCCTGAGGATATGAATATAGTTCATTTTTACGGTATAATATAAAAAAAAAGCTGTCAGCTGACAGCGTTTTTTTATTTCTTTCTTAAAGCGGCAACCATGCAAGCTCTTTTGAATGCTTCGGCAAGATACACTTCAAAATCCATAGAAGCGTAACTGTCATTTTCGTGGCGGTCAGGCTTTGATTTTATGTTAAGCTCAAACATCAATATATCATCAAAACCGCAACGGTCAAGCCTGTCGGCAATGTTCTGCCAGTCTGCTATTCCGTCAAAGGGGAGCAGATGTAAGTCGTCAAGCCAGGTGATTTCGCCGTTAAAGTCTTTGATACCCAGATTATCATTAAGGTGGGTTGCAATCAGCTTGTCACCTAATTTTGATAGCAAATCCTGCGAATGGTTATAACACATCTCGTGACCGGTATCCCAACAGAAACCGACGTTTTTTCTGTTCCCGAAAGCGTCAAACAGTCTGAATAAATACTCTTCTCCTTCGGTGTTTTCAAATGCCAGTTTAACTCCTGCTTTTTCTGCTGAACCAATAAGTCTGCCAAATCGCTCGAGCCCGATTTCAGTAGGGTTATGATTGTCAAAACCAATGATAGCGTGCATAACCATAATGGGTATTTCATATTTTTCGCAGTCTTTAAGGCAAGATAAAAGCTCTTTTTCTGCGATTTGCGCAAGCTCTTTGTCATCACACCACATATCGTCACTTTTGTTAAAGGGCGCGTGAATTGATTGATAAATCATACCTTCGGCTTTTGCGGTTTTTGCCCATTGATCAACAGGCGCGCCGTAATTCCATTCGGTGAAAAAACCGTCAAATCCCGCCTTTTTAAAAAGTCTGATTTGTTCGTTGTTGTCAATTCCTGTTTCACTGAAAGTACCGAGCCCTAATTTTTGTTTCCACATAAAAATACCTCTTTAATATTCTATTTAACCAGCAGTTTAACTAATCCGAATGCACCTGCAACAAGGGCGAGGGGAATGAGCAGTAAAGCTCCACCGGCAAAAATAAGGCAGAGGATAAGCGCAGGTAAAGCCAATATGAGGAGAATGGTTGCAACGATTTTTGCAAGACCCCATGTCGCTTTGAATAAAAAGCCAAGAACCTTGATAAATAGCCAGATGAATGCAACTGTAACCAGAATATCAAAAATAATCTCAAACATAAATATATCCTCCTTTAACTATATAAAGGGATAACAAATATCCCACTTTTATTTTATTCAATTATATCACACCTGTGTGAACAAATAAAGAATAAAATGTTAACCATTTAATGTACGCTGCCGTCCGGTTTGTTTTTTACTAAGTTATTGCCTATTAAATATGTTTCTGCTATAATTCAACTGTGGTTTTAAAGATGTGGTCAGATTATCAACTTCGGGAGAACAAAAATGGGAAATTTAAAAATAGGTGTTGCAAGCGTAACATTCAGAGAAAAAACGGTTGAGCAGGTAATTGAAATCGCAAAAAGTGCAGATGTGAATTACATCGAATGGGGTGGAGATATTCACGTAAAGAGCCTTGACGAAGCCCGTAAGGCAAAAGAGTTGTGTGATAAAAACAATATCACCATAAGCTCTTACGGAAGCTATTATACCGTGGGGAGCAAAGATAAATCTGAATGGAAAAAAATCTGCCGTATTGCCAATACAATGGGTGCCTCCTCTGTAAGAGTATGGTTGGGCAAAAAAGACAGCGAAAAAACAAGTGAAGAAGAATACGAAACACTTGTTTCCGATTTAAAAAGTATGTGCTCTGTTGCAAAAGAATACGATCTTCTTGTTTGCCCCGAATGTCACGATAATACATTTAACAATAGCACAGACGCAATAATTAAACTTAAAAATGAGCTGAATGCAGATAATTTCAAAACGTATTTTCAGTCACGGTATTTCAGATTTGATTATGACATCGACCGAATTGAAAGAACCTATTCTTTCATTGAAAATGTTCACGTAAGCTACAGAGATCTGAAAAAAGAGCAGCTTTTCAGAAAAAAAGATAAACTGTATCTTCATAGACTATTGGAAAAATTTGTTTCAATGAATTTTGACGGAATTGTGATGGTTGAATTTGTTGATGACTCGAGTGAGATTGTTTTTGCAAATGATGTAAACAAGCTCAAAAGTTATTGAGGTGGTTAAAATTAAAATCGCATTATTAAGCGGTGACGAAGTAAGGTTTCATAAAGTTTACACACCTGCTGTTATTGAAAAATTAAAAAAATACGGTGAGCTTTCACCGCGTACAGATAAAAGCAATATCGAACTTCATAAAGATTTTCTTAAAGATTGTGAAGTCGCTTTTGCTACCTGGGGTATGCCTGAACTGTCAGAGGAAGAAATAAAAAAATATCTGCCGAAGCTGAAGGTTCTTTTTTACAGCGCAGGAACTGTTCAGTATTTTGCTGAGCCGTTTCTTAATTGCGGAGTGAGAATTTTCAGAGCCTTCGCAGCAAACGGTGTGCCTGTTGCGGAATATACCGTTTCGCAGATTATTTTGGCATTAAAAGGCTATTTTCAGGGAGCCAAACGATATAAAAGCCATCACACATATTCTGTCAGACATACGGCAGACTGTGTCGGTGCATATGGCGCAAATGTGGGTCTTGTGGGGCTTGGAGCAATCGGCTCATTGGTAGCAGAGAAGCTTAAAGACTATGATGTGCACGTAATGGCATATGATCCGTTTGTGAGTGAAGAAAGAGCAAGTGAGCTCAATGCTAGGCTTTGCACACTTGAAACGCTTTTCAAAGAATGCGATGTTATCAGTAGTCATCTTGCAAATAAAAAAGAGCTTAAAAATATTTTTGATAGTAAGCTTTTTGGTCTTATGAAAAGCCACAGCACTTTCATAAATACAGGCAGAGGCGATCAGGTGGATGAATTCGCCCTTGCCGGCAGTCTTCTGCGGCATCCGTCAAGAACGGCTGTTGTTGACGTTATGAAAAATGAAAAGTTTCCTTATGTAAGTCCGCTTTTCTGGTGCCCGAATGTGATAATCACACCTCACATCGCAGGCAGCCTTGGTAACGAAACAGAAAGAATGGCAGATTATATGATAGAGCAGTTTGATAATTACTTAAAAGGCGAACTGACAGAATATGAAATAACAAAACAGATGCTGAAAACAATGGCCTGATTAAAAACAAAAACCTCCTTGCACACGCATAATGCCTTGCAGGGAGGTTCGTTTTTAAAGCAGAAACGGGGATCCGTTCTTAACAATAGTTCGTCAACATCTTCTGTGGGGATACCGTCCGAGCAAGCTTTGTTTCGAAACTCGTTCATTCCGTTAATTAGCAGGTTACACTCAAAATCAGTGAGCTTAATTTTAGTCTTTCTTTCCATAACAAAACCTCCTGTTACTTGGCAATTACATTTTACCTTATAACAAGAGGTTAGTCGAATGTACGGATTCGTTTTCGGAAGCCGCTACCGAAATTATTATTGCTCAGTACCGAAACTGAGTATCATATATAAACAAAAAATCCGAAGCAATCGCCGATTGGCAAAAGTTTCGGATTATTTGCTTTTGGTGGAGATGGCGGTAATCGAAACCGCGTCCGAAAATTCATTCTCCGGGCTTTCTACGAGCGTAGGTTATCTTTTAAGATTCCCCCGACGGACCGCCGATAAACAGGCTGCCCGCTTCGGTATCCTTTAATGCATGACGGATTGCAAGGCTACTACTCCGTTCACGTTCACCGCTGATCGACGCCCTTAACCTGAGCGCGGTAATTCAGGTCAGGACGAGCTGCGTTAAGCAGCTAATGCAACTTTATTGTTGTCGTTTAATTTTAAAAGTTGTGAGTTTTAAAGTGGTCCCACACCACTGCTCGCTTACCCGGGTTCAAAATCCCCGTCGAAATCCTTTCATCCCCATATATTTAATTATGAATTACGCATTACGAATTGCGCATTGACATGGCTCTTTCGATATTTCGCTGAGCATCTTTCTTTGCGGCAACGTCACGCTTGTCATAAAGCTTTTTACCTTTGCAAAGACCGATCTTAACTTTTGCCTTGCCTTTGGAAAAGTAAACGGAAAGGGGAATGAGCGAAAGTCCGTCTTGTTTGACTGTTCCGTAAAGCCGGTTGATTTCTTTCTTATGCATCAGAAGTTTTTTTACCCGCAACGGATCACGGTTAAATATATTACCTTGTTCATATGGGCTGATGTGCATTCCGTTGGCAAAAATTTCGCCGTTGACAATGTTGCACCATGCGTCCTTTAAATTAACCTTGCCCTGACGGATTGATTTAACTTCTGTGCCGAAAAGCTCAATTCCTGCTTCGTATTCTTCAAGAACAAAGTAGTCGTGATAGGCTTTTCTGTTTTGAATAACAGGTGTGTTTTTATCGTTGCTCACCCATCACAACTCCTTTCTGAATTATAATATTATTTTCGTTTTGCGGGAAGGCCTTTATTCTTGGCAGATTTGTATTTTTTTGCAAAATCTTTTGCACCTTTTGAAGTTGCAAGATTCTTCTTTGCATCTTTTTTCTTTTTAGCTTCAAGTTCTCTGAGCTCAGGGTTTTCTCTGTAAAGAACAATAACTCCGCCGATTACCTGAATCACGTGAGCGTTAGTGGCTTCAGCAAGCTGATCTGCCGCCTCGCGGGGAGTGATAGGTGTTGATTCAAGAAGAACCTTGATTTTGATAAGCTCTCTTGCTCTGAGTGCATCGTCAACCTGAGTGATGATCGCGTCACTCATTCCGCCTTTTCCCAGCTGAAAGAGAGGCTCAAGTGTGTTTGCTTTGGCTCTGAAAGAAGCTCTTTCTTTGCCTGTCATTTTATCTGTCATATAATTTTCTCCAATTCATCAGCCAATAAGCGAAGCGCCTTGCCTCTGTGGCTGACCTTATCTTTTTCTGCTGCGGTGAATTCACCGAAACTTCTTCCGTCTTCAAATAAGAATAACGGGTCATAACCGAATCCGCCATTGCCTGATCTTTCAAAAGCTATTTTTCCTTCGCATTCGCCTCTGACGGCAATTTTTTTACCGTCGGGAAAAACACAGGTAACAACGCTAACAAAGCGTGCGGTTCTCTTTTCAAAAGGAACTCCTTCAAGCTCGGCTAAAAGCTTGTCATTATTTTTTTCGTCGTCACCGTGCTCACCTGCATATCTTGCCGAATATACACCGGGCGCACCGTTCAGATAATCAACCGCAAGACCTGAGTCATCTGCAACGCAGGGGAGACCGCTTTCGTCACAGCCGCTCTGAGCCTTGAGAAGTGAATTCTCTTCAAAGGTTGTACCTGTTTCTTCAACGTCAGTGAGATCTATGCCGATATCGTCAGCGGTAACAACCTCAATGCCGAGAGGGGTAAGAATTCGCTGAAGCTCAACCTTCTTTTTAAGATTATGGGTTGCTATGAGCACTTTCATTCGTCTTCACCGCTTTCGTCATCGTCATCATCACGCTGAACTTCGTTTTCAAAAAGTCCTTCTGCAAAAGCTTCCGGGCTGAATGGCTGAAGGTCATCGATCTGTTCACCTACGCCGACAAATTTAACGGGAACCTTAAGGTCGTTTTTGATATTAAGAACGACACCGCCTTTTGCAGAGCCGTCAAGCTTTGTGAGAACAATACCGGTGATTTCAGCAACATTTTTGAATTCTCTTGCCTGATTAACGGCATTCTGGCCGGTTGTGGCGTCAAGAACAAGAAGACTTTCACGGTCGTTATAAGGAAGCTCACGGTCAATAACTCTGTAAATTTTTGCAAGCTCGTCCATAAGATTTTTCTTATTATGAAGTCTGCCGGCAGTGTCACAGATAATGATATCGCAGTCCCTTGCCTTGCCTGCCTGAATAGTATCAAAAATAACTGCTGCGGGGTCAGCGCCTTCTTTGTGTTTGATAATATCAACACCTGCGCGGTTTGCCCACTCTTCAAGCTGTTCAATAGCGGCAGCTCTGAAGGTGTCAGCTGCACCGAGAATAACCTTTTTGCCCTGAGCTTTATACATAGCTGCCATTTTACCGATAGTGGTGGTTTTACCAACACCGTTAACACCGATAACAAGAATAACCGAGGGGAGAGTGATAAGTCCCATATCCTCGCCGCCCTGAAGCATTTCGGCTACAATTTCGCGGATGGCATCTTTAACCTGTGCCGGCTTGCGAAGATTCTTTTTCGCAACATAGTCGCGCAACTTTTCGCAGATCTCTGATGCGGTGTTCATACCTACATCGCCCATAATCAGAATCTCTTCAAGCTCTTCATAAAGGTCTTCATCTATTTCATTTTTGCCGTGGAGCATAACGTCAATAGCTCCGGACATACTGTTTCTTGTTTTTCTGAGTCCTTTGTTGAATTTTTCAAAAAGTCCCATATTTATACCTCCGAGGGGGTTGGATTTTAGTGCTTGTCAGATACGTTCTTTTTAATGTTTTCAACCTTTTCACGCAGGTCTGAGCGAACCTTAAGTTTGCCTTCAAACTGATCAATACTGTAAAGAATTGTTGTGTGGTTTTTGCCGCCGAAGGCTTTGCCGATAGCGTTTGTTGACATACCGGTCATTTCGCGCACAAGGTAAATTGACATCTGGCGCATTTCAACTGTTGCGGCATCCTGCCTTTTTGAGCGGATATCTTCAGCGGAAGCTCCGTATGTACGGGCAACCTCCTGAACGATTTTGTCAACAGTAATGGGCTGAGGCTGAGCATCAACCATAATATCTTTAATAGCTGCCTGAGCGGTGGTGATGCTTATGGGAAGGCTCTGCATTGTGACATATGCCTGCATCTTTTTAACTGCGCCCTCAAGCTGACGGATATTGTCTTTTAATCTCTGAGCGATATACTGAATAACGTCATCGGGGATATCAAGGCCGAGCTTTACAGCCTTTCTTTTGATGATAGCCATTCTTGTTTCAAGATCAGGCGGCTGAATATCAGCGATAAGGCCCCACTCAAAACGGTTGCGGAGTCTGTCGTCAAGAGTTTCTATCATTTTAGGCGGCATATCAGAAGTGAGAACTATCTGGTTGCCTGCTGTTGCAACTGCGTTGAAGGTGTGGAAGAATTCTTCCTGAGTTGATTCTTTACCTGCGATAAACTGAACGTCGTCCACAAGAAGAATATCTGCGTTACGGTATTTGTTATGAAACTCAACCATATTTTTCTGCGCAAGGTGACGGATAAGATCGTTTGTGAAATTTTCACCTCTTGTGTAAACGATATTTGCATCAGGGTTATTCTTTTTGATTTCGTGGCAGATCGCGTTGAGCAAATGGGTTTTGCCGAGACCTGAGTTACCGTGAATGAAAAGCGGGTTGTATGATCCGCCGGGGTTGGCGGCAACAGCAATAGCTGCGGCGTGAGCAAATTTATTGGAAGAACCTACAACGAAAGAATCAAAGGTGTCTGCGTCAGATTTTTCTTCGGCTTCGTTTTTCTCTTCTTCAGCCTGGGAATAACCCATTGAATCAACAAATTCAATTTCGATTTCAAACCCCATAATATTATAGAAAGCCTGATTAAGCTTGTCGATAAATCTGGTTTCAACAATTTTTTTCTTGAATCCTGAAATGGCAAGAACAACTTTTTCTTCATTGAAGCTGATTAGCTCAATATCTTTAAACCATACGTTGTAAATAGACTCGGAAACAAGAGCCTGACACTCGGCCTTGACCATTTCCCACAACTCATTGAATGAGTTCATTTTACTTCTCCTCCTTTTAATTTTCTTTTCCAGACATACTATCAGATGATACCGAAACATTATATCACAACAAAAACCTTTTTTCAATTATACAAATTATATGAAAATAAGGGGCGAAGTCTATATAATTTCTGTTTTAAACGATTTTTAAAGGTAAAAAGAAGTTAAAAATAAAAAAAGATTGACAATGGACAAACAATGTTATATAATACTAAACTGCGAATACTGGTTAACAGTATGCTTTTTCACGCCTTGAAGCAATTCAGGTGTTGAGATAACTATAATTTTTGATTGGAGGTCAGGAAAATGAAAAGAACTTATCAACCAAAGAAACGTCACAGAAAGATGGAGCACGGTTTCCGTAAGAGAATGTCTGACAGAAACGGCCGTAAGGTTCTCGCTCGTCGCAGAGCAAAGGGCAGAAAGCAGCTTACTTACTAATACCTGAAATTCAGCGGTGAACGGATGAGTGCTTTGCCTGAAGTAATAAAATTAAAGCAAAATACCGACTTCCGACGTGCATACGGAAGAGGGAAGTCGTTTTCCGAACCTGTGTTGGTTACCTATGTTTTGAGAAATAACCGCGCGGGCGTTTGCCGTATTGGTATAACCACAGGTAAAAAGATCGGCAATGCTGTTACAAGAAACAGATGCCGAAGGGTGATTGCCGCAGCCTTCCGAGATTTAGAAGGAGAAATCAGCGGCGGATGGGATATTGTTTTTGTAGCGAGATATAAAACAGGTATATCCACAAGTACAACAGTCAGGGAAATAATGAGAAAACAACTCAAAAGCGCAGGTGCAATAAGATGAAAAAAATCCTTATTGCAATGATTCGCTTCTACCAGAAATTTATTTCCCCCATATTGCCTCCTATGTGCAGGTATTATCCTACCTGCTCTCATTATGCAGTTGAGGCAATTGAGATCCATGGACCGATCAAAGGGTCATTGCTTGCAGCGTGGAGGATTTTACGTTGCAACCGGCTTTTCAAAGGCGGATATGACCCGGTCCCTCCCAAAAAAGAAAAATGCAATTGCAGGCATAAACATAAAGGAGTTTAGAAATGGCCCTATACAACTGGTTTTATGATTACATCAGCCCGATTTTCGGCTATATAATGTTAGCTATCTACAATTTTGTAGGTGGTGTAGGCGGTTATGGTCTGGCTCTTATTTTGTTCACCATTCTGGCGCGTACAATCACATTGCCTACCACTATTTCTCAGCAGAAGGGTATGGCAAAGCAGCAGCGTCTTGCTCCTAAAATCAGAAGAATTCAGGAAAGATATGCAGGCAATCAGCAGAAAATTCAGGAAGAAACACAGGCATTGTATCAGCGCGAGGGTTATAACCCCATGTCAGCCGGTTGTCTTCCTATGCTTATTCAGATGCCGATTATTATCGGCCTTTTCGGTGTTATGTATAACCCGTTGCGTTATGCTCTTGGCTTGAGCGTTGAAGAAATTGGCATTATTCAGGATATTTTTGTTAAATTCGCAGAAGCTTCACCTGAAGAAGCTATCAGCTCTTTGATTAAAAAGGGTTCTGAAAGATACTATCCTATGTATATCATTCAGCACTTCGATATGATCAAAGACTCTCTTGCAGGTAAAGTAAGCGGTGAAACCATCGATGCTATTGCCAACTTTGTTACTGAGAAAAAATTTGAGCTCTTTGGTCTTCAGATGGGCGTTAAACCTAATTTCAGAGAGTTTAACAGATATTGGATTATTCCCATTCTTTCCGGACTTACCTCTTTTGCTCAGTCTATGATTATGCAGGCTCAGCAGAAGAAGATGAATCCCGCTATGGGCAAAAATCCTGCAAACGGATGCATGACTTTGTTTATGCCTTTGATGTCAGTTTATTTCACATTCCTTTTCCCTGCAGGTATCGGTATTTACTGGATCGTTTCGAACATCTATTCAACCGTTCAGAGCTATCTTATGAAGAAGTTCCGCGGTCCACAGGTTGAAATTGCAAAGCTTATGGTTAAAGAAACAGTAGAGCGCCGTTCAAGAGAAAACAGCCTTAAACAGACAGCAGACTACACCGAAAACAAATAATCAGACAATAATCATCATAGGTGGTGTAATTTTGATAAAAGAAGCTATTGGAACCGGAGTTACCGTTGAAGAGGCTATTGAGGCCGCTAAAGCAGCTCTCGGTGCACCATGGGATGCAGATATCAGTACAGAAATTCTGGAGCTTCCCAAGAAAAAAACATTCGGCTTTTTTGGCGGTGCCCCCGCTAAAGCAAAAGCTTTTTACAGCGTTCCTGACGAAGAAATTCCTGCTGAGAAAGTTGAAAGCGTAAAGGCTGAACCTAAAAAAGAAGAGAAAAAGGCTAAGGCTGATGACAAGAAAGAAGCTGTCAGCGAGCCTAAATCATACACAGGCGCAACCTCAGAAATGGGCAAGGTTGCAAAGGATTATGTTTCAGCTATCCTCAAGGGAATGGGCGTTGAAGAGGTTGAAATCAACGTATCAGAGGACGAAGAAAGCATTAACATAGACCTTGATTGCGGTAACGGTTACGGTTACATTATCGGCCGCCGCGGTGAAACACTTGATGCTATTCAGTACCTTACAAGACTTGTTATCAACAAAGGTAAGGATGATTACAGAAGAGTATCAATCAACGCAGGTAACTACCGTCAGAAGCGCGAAGACACACTTAAAGAACTTGCTAAAAAGCAGTCAGAGAGAGTTAAGAAATACGGCAGAAACGTAGTTCTTGATCCTATGAATCCTTATGAGAGAAGAATCATTCATACAACCGTTCAGGAAATTGAAGGTGTAAGCTCTCATTCAGTAGGCAGTGAGTCAGACCGTAAGGTTGTTATTACTCTTGCTGAAGGCTTCAAGCCTACAAATCCCGGCAGAGGCAGAGGCGGAAGAAACGATTACAGAAGAAAGTCAAGCGGATATTCATCTGAATCAAAACCCGCAAGAGCACCCCGATCAGATATCGGCGGCAGCCTTTACGGAAAAATTGAGCCTAAAAAGACTCAGGAATAATTAAAAGAGATTAACGGCATACTTATCTTGCTACGGCTTGAAAGTGTGCCGTTTATTTTTTGAAATTACCCGATTCGGATATAATAAGAACATCGTATAAAATTTTCGTAAAAGAGAAAAAAGAGTATTGCCAAAAAAATGAAATTCTGCTATTATAAATTCACAAAAAAGAAAAGGAGTGATGTATCTTGTCAGAAAAACAAAAGAAGCTGAATTATCCAAAAACAATTTTGACCGGCTTCGGATTTTTGGCTACATCAATCGCATGGGCAGTCTATGACCCATACATTACAAAAATATTAAACAAGTTGCTTTCAGGCAGTGATATGGTTCAGGGTTGGAGCGACTTCCTTGTTGCAAAAATGCCTTTCCTTACTAAATTCGCTGAAGCTCAGGGTGAAGAGGTTGCTCTCGTCGGCGGCGGATTCACACTTGTTCCTTTGTTTATCGGTATAATTATGACTTTTGATAACATATTTGGTGTTATCTTCCAGCCTGCATTCGGTAAACTCTCTGACAATTGTCATTCAAAGCTGGGTAAACGCCGTCCGTTTATCGTTTCATGCGCACCTATTTCAGCTTTGCTGTTTTTGCTCATTCCAATTATCGCGCTTAACACAAACAGCCTTGTTGCAACAATGATCTGCATTATTCTCTTTGTTTTCTCAATGTCTTTGTGGCGAGCACCCGTTGTTGCACTTATGCCTGACCTTACCCCTCCCGAACTGCGTTCAGAGGGTAATGCTGTTATCAACCTTATGGGCGGTCTGGGTACTGCTGTGGGCATGATCGCAGGTACTGTCGGTATCGCATTGTGTACTCTTTTTGCCGGTTATTCAAAAGAGCAGATTAAAGCTGATGAAACTCTTTCTTTTCCGTATGTTTTCCTTATCGGTTCTCTCGTTATGATCGCAGGTATGCTTATTCTTCTTTTCTTTGTCAAAGAAGAAGATACCAGCATAAAGCTCAAAGGCGAAGCAAATCAGTACGCTGACGAGAAAGCAAGAAAACAGGCTGAAAAAGCTGCAAAGAAAGCTGAAAAAGCAGCATTAAAGGCAATTAAACTTTCAAAAGCAGAAAAGAAGAGCCTTATGTTTATGCTTGCTTGTCTTTTCTTCCTTTTCTGCGGTTCAAATGCAATTACAACCTTCTTCTCGCTTTTCGCTGAAGAAATTCTTCATAAAATCACATCAGAAGCAACAATTCTTATGCTTATTTTTGCTGTTGTTTCTGCTCTTGCAGCTCTCCCTGCAGGTAAATTCGGTAAGAAGTTCGGCAGAAAAAAGACTATTATGGGCGGTCTTGCAATTTTCCTTGCTGCGTTTGTAATTTTCTTTGGTATTTTTGTTTCTATGCTTGGCAACAAAAACCTTTCAATTAACGATTATGTTACAGTTAACAACGCATATATCACTGTTAACGATCAGATCAATGAATATAATTCAGAACTTTCTGACAAAGCAAAAGAAGAAGGTGTTGAACTTTCTGAAAATGCGGTTCTCAATATGGATGGCTATATTGATTACAGGGTTGCTCTCGAAAGCAACGGTGACTTATCAGCTTATGAAAATTATGCTGCATTTGATGAATACCTTAAAGAAAATGCCGGCGAAGGCATCTATTCAGGTGTTATAAGCGTTGCTGATTCGGTTCTCAAAACCGGCGCTGATGCATCTTTCGGTACGGCATTGAAGGCTCTTTCTGATTCCGTTAAGGATATCACAAAGATTCTCGGTATTCTCATTTATCCCGTTCTTATTCTCGGCGGTGCCGCTAATATGTTTATCACTGTTAACACACTTCCGCTTGTTCTTGAAATCGGCGGTGTTGAAAAGGTAGGTACATTCACAGGTTATTATTACACCGCTACTTTCTCAGCTCAGATCGCATCTCCCATTGTTTACGGTGCCATCAGAATGTTCGCAGGAACGTATATGTCGCTGTTCTATTACAGCCCTATAGTTTTTGCTATCGCAATACTGATGCTCATTTTTGTTAAGCACGGTGAAGCAATTCCTCAGGAGCTTGTTGATAAAGCTGAAGAGGCAGCTGACTGATAAGTTGTTTTTGCAGGACTCACGTCTTTGATGTGGGTCCTGTTTTTCTTTAAAATTCATATTTATTTTACATTATTCCTGTTGTCTTTTTGTTACACAGTGTGTTATAATATATTATGACTAGGAATGAAAGCAGGCGAGGAGTTTGAATAACAAGGACGATCAGAATTTTTTCAGCACTCAGGAAGAATATTATAAACGTGTTGCTTCACAGCAGCAGGATAATGAAAATAAAAAAGACGATTACACTGATCTTACAGAAAAATACGGAAAATACGTAAATTATAACGAAGACGAAGAAGATGAAGAAATTGATTTTTCTGAGTCTCAACCTGAAGAAAAGACTATTAAAAAAGTAAAGAAAGAAGAATCATTTTTCAAAAAGAATGATTACAAAAATTTAAAAATACTTCTTATTTCAATTATAGTTGCAATTATTGTTCTCTTCGGTGTAGCAGTGGCTTACCTTTTCCACGTTACTCAAGGCGCAGATTACGGTGACGACGGCATCGACTACAATGCAGACGCAATAATTGAAGATGAAGATATAAACCTCGAAGCAATGGGCGACGTTACCGATGCAGGCTCACTTAATGATTTTCTTTACAGCTGGGCAAATAACGGCGGTGACAAAATGCACAGCAGAAACGTTCTCAATGTTTTGCTTTGCGGCGTTGACTCAAAGACCGGTACTGCAAATTCCGGCAGAGCCGATGCGATTATGCTCGTTTCTATTAACAAAAAGACTCAGCAGATAACTCTCACTTCATTCTTCAGAGACAGTTATATTTATATGGATATTCCTCAGCAGTCAGGTTCAACAAAAGGCAGATATGAAAAAGTAAATGCCGCCTACAGCCTCGGCGGACCTGCAACGCTGATTGACACAATAGAAAAGAATTTCAAAATTGAAATTGATGAATATATTGCTGTTGACTTTGCATCGTTCCAGAAACTTATTGACGCTCTCGGCGGTGTAAAGGTTGATGTTGAACAGAATGAAGCAATGTTCATCCGCAGAACATCTCAGCAGAAAAACTTCCCATACGGCAAAGATGTTAAGCTTAACGGCAAACAGGCTTTGATTTACAGCCGAATCAGAAAGCTTGACAGTGATATTAACAGAACAGAACGTCAGCGCAAAATCATCAAAGCATTGCTTGAAAGCGCCAAAAAAGCTTCAAGCGGCCAGCTTGTAAACGCATATAAGCAGACAGCTCAATATATCAGAACAGGCTACAGCCAATCTGAAGTAATTTCACTTATGGCAACAGCTGTTACCCAGGGCTGGATGAAGTATGAAATCACAGAAATCACTCTTCCGCAGGAAAACGGTGTTGAAATGGCATCTGCCTACGTAAACACATCTTCAGCCAGAAATCAGTGGGTATGGATTGTTGATTATCCTCTGTGTGCTCAGAAGCTTCAGCTTGCAGTTTATGGTGAAACAAATATTGAACTTGATGCAGACAGAAAGTCAGCCCTTGACTTTACAAATGCAAAAAGACCGAGCTCAGGTTCATCTCAGGGCACAGATAACGTTGTTACACCTACACAAAAGCCTGATGTTGACACCTCAGAACCGGATAACGGCAACATTGGCGATGTACAAGATCCAGTAACACCACCGGTTGAAACTCCGGATGACGGCAATAACTCGGGCGGAATTGAGGATCTCATTCCCGAAATCCCAACGCCTGATATAGATATTGATGATCTTATTCCTGATTTCCCTCAGAATGATCAGGAACAGCAGGATCCACCTGAAGAAAACCAACCGGATACAGATACCCCGGATACTCCGGTTCAGACCCCGGAAAACCCTGAATCAGTACAGTAAGGAGGAATATTTATGGATATTATGGATCTCGTTTCAAAAGGAATTGTTAAGATAGTTTCCGGCTACGGAAAGAAAGTCGGTAAAACAAAAGTTGCTGAACCTATTGAAAAAGTTCAGCCTACAGTAATCAAAGGCAGCGGTTATAATATAGGTTTTGCAACGGCTGAAATTATGCCCGATCTCACAAAGGGTATTACATATTGGATCGCAGGCCACGGCTCAGGTCATAAAATGGAAGGTATTCTTTCTCCTGTTTACACTTCAGCTGTGTGGATTGACTGCGGCAATAATGAGGGTATGCTCTGGATCGGCGCAGATATCGTTGGTATGACAAACATTGAGGTAATGAAGGTTCGCTCAATGCTTAAAGATTTTGCAGACGAAGTAGGATGTAAATGCATTAACATCAGTGCAACTCACAGCCATTCAGGTATTGATACTCTCGGTTACTGGGGCAAACCTTTTGCTTCAATTCCGTCTGACGGTAAAGACTCGGGTTATATGGAAATGCTTATGAACACAATGGTTAAAGTGTGTAAAGAAGCATATGCCAACAGAAAAGCAGGTAAGCTTTACCTCGGTACAAAGTATCTTAAAGGCGCTCAGCAGACAGGCCGTGCAACAAAGGGCCTCAATGAAACTCTTACTCGTCTTCGCTTTGTTCCTGAAGACGGAAGCGCTGAAACCTGGATTATGAACTTTGCAGCTCACCCCAATTCACTGGGCGGCGGCAACAGAATGCTCAGCGGTGAGTATCCGTACTTTATGCGCGAAAAGATCAAGGCTGACTGCGGAGCAAACGTACTTTACGGCATCGGCGCTATCGGCGGCGTTGATATGGCTGATTATGATGAAAATGATAATGTAAATAACATCAAACTTCAGGGCAAGGTTCTCGCAGAGGGCGCAATGGCTATTGATAATGATGTGGAGCTTGAGCCTGAGATGACTATTGTTCAGCAGAAATTCTATCTTCCTGTTGATAACAACGTACTTATGCTTCTCGGTATGCGTCAGACCTTCAGTAATGATCCGTACCCGTCAGATAACAGTGTTCTCGGCGTAGCTCTTAAATCTGAAATGACATATATGCAGATCGGCACACAGAAAATTCTTCTTCTTCCCGGTGAAATGTTCCAGTCAGCAGTTTTCGGCGGATATGATGAAGCAGAAATTTCTTCAACAGGCCTTGGTGAAGATGCTAACCCGACTCCTTTGGTTGAAGTTGCAAACGACCCCAACCTTGTTGTTTTTGGTGTAAGTAACGATATGACAGGTTACTGTGTTCCGCCAAATGATTTTGTTCTTAACAAAACTCAGCCGTATCTTAACACAGCCCGTGACCGTTTTGACAGAAGACATTATCACGAAACAAACTCAATGGGTCCCAACACTCAGAAAGTGATTAAGGAAACATTTGAAGATATTCTTAAAAGAGTATAATTTTAACGGGAGAAGCTTCGAAGAGGCTTCTCCTTTGCATAGGTGAAAAAATGATTATTGTGATTACAGGTGCCACGCATACAGGTAAAACAGCTCTGGCACAAAAATTGCTGGAAAAATATAAAATTCCTTATCTTTCAATTGACCATTTAAAAATGGGGCTGATAAGAAGCCGGCAGACTGAATTAACCGCTGAAGACGATGACAAGCTTACCGATTATTTATGGCCTATTGTAAGAGAAATGATAAAAACAGCTGTGGAAAATAATCAAAGCTTAATTGTAGAGGGCTGCTATGTTCCTTTTGATTGGAGAGATAGCTTTGAAGAAGAATATCTTAAAGAAATCAAATATGTTTGTCTTATAATGACTGAAAGTTATATTAAAAATAATTTTTCAAAAATAGTTGAGTTTGCCAATGTGATTGAAAAAAGATTGTATGATCCCTGTTTTTCGGAAGACGAATTAATAAAAGAGAATGAATATAATTATAAAATGTGTCAGAAGTATAATAATGAATATATTTTGATAGATAAAGATTATAAAAAAGAAGCAACGCCTTGGCTTTAAGCCTTGGCGTTGCTCCTTTATGGTAATATTCTGTTGGTTACAAAATTTTTAACACCTAACGGGTAATAATAATCAATGGCATCTTTCTCATCAACTGTCCAGGTGAAAAGCTCAATATCGTTTTCAAGAAGTTTTTTGATGGTCTCTTCATTGTTGACTTTCGGGTCTGCTTTGAAGCTTACACCTCTGTGGGGATTATCAAGGCACTGCTTAAGATGTTCATCGTCGAGCTCGGAAACAACGTATAAAATGCCGATGTTTTTGTTTGCTTTTTCGATTGCTTCAATTGCATCATATTTAAACGAAATGACATAGCAGGAATCTTCAAATCCGTGTTTAATAATTGAATTTATAAGACTTGTGATGCCATCGTCGGTGTAATTTTTAATTTCAATCATAGGTACAACATTATGTTCAAGGCAGGCGTCAAGAGCCATATCAAGTGACGGCATTTTTAAGTCAGGGTAGTCTTTATGGTTTGCGCCGTTGTTGATATTATAAGTTGCCAGATCAAAGTAAGTGTAATCTTTTATGTATCCCAATTTGCCGGTCATTCTGATAATGTGCTCATCGTGGTTGAGAATCCAAACTCCGTCTGCCGTCATATGAACATCAAATTCTACGTATTTATATTCGTTCTCTCCCGCCAGTTCAATTGCAGGAAGTGTGTTTTCAGGCGCAAGAGCGGAAAGCCCGCGGTGGGCAGTGAGAGTAATATCTTTGGCGTCGGTAAATTCACTGAGCTTAACTGTTTCTTTGGCAGGAGTTCTGTAATATACAAAGTAAAGGTAAGCGGCTGTACCGGCTAAAGCTATAACAACACACAAAATAATAGCCAAAAGCTTTTTTGTTTTATTATTCATAAATAATTCCTTTCACAATAATATACTTAAATTTTACTCTTTTGCCTCTTAAAGGTCAATATCCGCGTTATAAAAATCACCATATAAGCCATTAATTATCACATAAACAGGCTAGTTCACTTAACATTACAAGCAGAAAACAAGTGTATTTTGTGTAAATTATATATAAATAGTTTAAAAATAGTTAAATAAACTTGAAAAAACAGGCAAAAGATACAAAAAACCATCAAATTATTTTAATAAATAATAGTTGTAATTTATAAGCGTTTGGTATAGAATATAAACAGATGCATGGCAGGAGGTCATATCAATGAATTATAAGCTTACAAAAAAACAGGCAAAAGATCTTATTGAAGGCAAGCTTTCTCATTATTTCGGTATAACACCTGATGAAGCAAGCTATGAGCATTATTATAAAGCTATTGCTCTTATTGTCAAAGAGATGATGATGCAGGGCAGAAAAGCTTTTTATGAAGAACATAAAAAGTCTGATTCTAAAAAGGTTTATTATCTTTGTATGGAATTTCTTATGGGTCGCTCTCTCAAGAACAACCTTTATAACCTTAACCTTACAAACACCTTTGAGTCAGTTTTGAAAGAATTCGGAATCAAGCTTGAAAAGCTTTATGATTGCGAACCTGATGCAGGTCTCGGTAACGGCGGTCTCGGCCGTCTTGCAGCGTGCTACCTTGACGGTCTTGCAACCGATAACTACTACGCAACAGGTTATTCTATCATGTATGAGTACGGTATTTTCCGTCAGAAGCTTGTTGACGGCTGGCAGACAGAGCTTCCTGATTTCTGGCTTCCCGGTGGTGAAAGCTGGCTTGTTCCCAGAGAGGATGAAGCTGTTGATATCAGCTTTGAAGGCTGGATCGAAGACCATTGGGATCAGGCATATCACTCTGTAACAATTCACGATAATAAAATCGTCAAGGCTGTTCCTCACGATATGTATGTTGCAGGTAAAGACGGAAAAGGCGTCAGCGTACTTCGTCTCTGGAGTGCAAAAGCACCGGGCCTTGATATGGATATGTTTAATCAGGGTGATTATATGAGAGCTATGGAACAGAACGCTATGGCTGAAGTTATCAGTAAGGTGCTTTACCCTGCAGATAACCACTCTGAGGGCAAGAGCCTTCGTCTTCGTCAGCAGTATTTCCTTGTTTCTGCTTCAATTCAGGATATTATCAACAATCACCTCCGTCATTACGGAACTCTTGATAATTTCGCTGCAAAAACAGCTATTCATATCAATGACACACATCCGACACTTGCTATTCCCGAGCTTATGCGAATTTTCCTCGATGAGTGCGGTTACAAGTGGGATGATGCATGGGATATCGTTACAAAAACAGTTGCTTACACAAACCATACTGTTATGGCTGAAGCACTTGAATGCTGGCCTGAAGATCTGTATAAGCGTCTTCTCCCCAGAATTTATGAAATTACAAAAGAAATCGACAACCGCTTCCGCAGCTTTATCTGGAACGCAACCGGTGATGCAGGTAAGGTTGAAAGAATGGCAATTGTTTCAAACGGTATTATCAGAATGGCAAATCTCTGTGTTGCAGGCAGCCACAGTGTTAACGGTGTATCCGCTCTTCATTCACAGATTCTTAAAGACAGCGTTTTCAACGATTTCTACACAGTTACACCTGATAAATTCAAAAACGTAACAAACGGCATTGCCCACAGACGTTGGCTTTGTCAGTCAAACCCCCAGCTTACAGCTTATCTCACAAAGCTCATCGGCGGCGACTTTGTTTATGATGCTTCAACACTTTCAAAGCTTGCTGATTTTGCTGATGATAAAGAAGTTCTTGATAAGCTCGCTGAAATCAAGTTAAATAATAAAAAAGAGTTTGCAAAGCTTGTTAAAAAGACAAACGGCGTTGATCTCGACCCCAACTCAATTTTTGATGTTCAGGTCAAGCGTCTGCACGAATACAAGCGTCAGCATCTCAATGCTTTCTATATCGTTTCAAAATATCTTGCTATTAAAGAAAATCCTGACGGAGATTTTGTTCCTCACACATATATCTTTGCTGCAAAAGCTGCATCAGGTTACTTTATGGCTAAGAAAATCATCAGCTTCATCTGTGCTCTGGCAGATCTTATAAACAATGACCCTGATATGCGCGGCAGACTCAAGGTTGTTTATCTTGAAGATTACAACGTAACCCTTGCCGAAAAGCTTATGCCTGCAGCCGATATCAGTGAGCAGATTTCTCTTTCAGGTACAGAAGCAAGCGGTACAGGTAATATGAAGCTTATGATTAACGGTGCTGTTACCCTCGGCACAATGGATGGTGCTAATGTTGAGATTCATGAAGCAGTGGGTGGCGATAACATTATGATTTTTGGTATGAGTACACCCGAAGTAAACAATCTTAAGCGTGACGGATATTCACCAATGAATTATTATCAGAACAGCCCCGAGCTTAAAAAAGTAATCGACTTTATCAACGCGGGTATCAACGGCAAAACATTCCCCGAAATCGGCGGAACAATCACTTACCACGACCCGTATATGGTCTTTGCTGATTTTGCTGATTATAAGAGAGCTCAGAACGATGCTGAAAAGCTCTTCTCTGATAAAGATAAGTGGAATAAGATGATGCTTATGAATATTGCAGGTGCAGGCCGCTTCGCTGCTGACAGAGCAGTTAATGAATACGCAGAAAACATCTGGCATACACAGCCTGTAAAATTCAGCGAAACAGACAAAAAGAAAAAGTAATTTTCTAACCCTCCGCAAGGAGGGTTTTGCTTTTTTTCTATTGCTTTATTCAGATAAAGTTGATAAAATGAAATCACTAAGTTTCAGTAGGTGATTTTATGAAAGCAAAAATTACTTTAGCAAAAGAATTCAGAATCGGCGATATCGACAAGAGAATCTACGGTTCTTTTATTGAACATCTCGGCAGAGCTGTTTACGGCGGCATTTATGAACCGGAACATCCCACAGCTGACGAAAACGGTCTGAGAAAAGACGTTATAGATTTAGTCAAAAAGCTCAATGTTCCTATTGTTCGCTATCCCGGCGGCAACTTTGTTTCAGGCTATAATTGGGAAGACGGTGTCGGCCCTGTTGAAAACAGACCCCGTCGCCTTGACCTTGCATGGGGAACAACAGAGCCTAATGAATTCGGAACAAACGAATTTCTTAATTGGTGTAAAAAAGCAGATACTGAATGTATGATGGCGGTGAATCTCGGAACAAGAGGCCCTGAAGAGGCAAGAAACCTTGTTGAGTACTGTAATCACCCCGGCGGAACATACTGGTCAGATCTGAGAAAGAGCCACGGTGTTCAGGATCCGCACAACATTAAACTTTGGTGTCTCGGTAACGAGATGGACGGCGGCTGGCAGATGGGCGCTAAAACCGCTGTTGAATACGGCAGAACTGCCCTTGAAGCATCAAAGCTTATGAAGTGGACTTCTCCCGGAATTGAGACCGTGCTTTGCGGTTCATCAAGCAGAGGAATGAAAACCTTTGGTGAATGGGAAGCGCAGAGCCTTGAGATTGCTTATGACAGCGTTGACTATGTTTCTCTTCATCAGTATTACGGCAACCAGTGTGACGATGTTCAGTCTTTCCTTGCCAAAACAATGGAGCTTGAAGATTTCATTTATTCCGTAATCTGCACTCTTGACTATGTTAAAGGCAAAAAACGCTCTAAGAAAACAATTAATCTTTCTTTTGACGAATGGAATGTATGGTACCATTCTCATAATGACCCGTTTGATAAGTGGAGCGTTGCACCGCCCCTTCTTGAAGATATCTATAATTTTGAGGATGCACTTCTTGTGGCTTCAATGCTTATAACTCTTCTTCGCCATTGTGACAGAATCAAGGTTGCCTGCCTTGCTCAGCTTGTTAATGTTATTGCACCTATTTTCACCAAAACAGGCGGCGGGGTATTTGAGCAGACAATTTTCTTCCCCTTTATGCATCTTTCAAATTACGGCAGAGGCAGTGCACTTCTTCCGTTGATTGACTGCCCCAAGTATGACTGTAAAGAGTTTACCGATGTACCTTATCTTGAGGCTATTGCAACATATAACGAGGAAAATGAAGAAATGACAATTTTCTGCGTTAATAAGAGCCTTGATGAAAGTGCAGTTCTTGACGTTAATCTTATGGACTTTGACGGCTATAAGCCCGTTGAGTTTATTTCAATGGACGGCTATCACAAAAAGGATGAAAATACATTTGATGCCGTTAATGTTAAGCCTCACAACAACCCTGTTCCCGAGCTTGACGGAACAACTCTTACAGCTGAACTTAAACCTTTCAGCTGGAATGTTATCAGACTTAAGAAATAACCGATATAACTTTAAAGGTGTCGCTTACGGGCGGCACCTTTGTTAATTTGGGAGTGTATTGTATTTTTGATTTTTTTATGGTAAAATAATACTATCAAAATTTTGCTCATTTTTGGAGGTCTTTATGACAGTTTATGAAATTGCCGACGGTGTAAGGCTTGTAAGCATTAAAACAGATAAGTTTAAAACAAGCCGACTCAGCTTCAATATGGCAACTCCCCTTGATGGCAATATTTCAGCCAAGGCGATTTTGCCCTATCTTCTTCGCCGCAGATGTGCCGAATATCCTGATTTCACTGCTTTTAACGGAATGCTTGACGAGCTTTACGGTGCAGTTGTGTCTTCTTCGGTTTCTAAATGGGGTGAAAACCTTATTTTGTCAATAAATATGACAGCTGTGGATGATCGATTTGCGCTGAACGGCGATAAAGTAACTGATGAATGTGTCCGTCTTCTTACAAAGCTGGTATTTGAGCCTATTGTTGTGAATGAAGCGTTCCCTGACGATATTGTTGAGGAAGAAAAACGCCTCCTTATTGAAAAGCTTGAGGCTGAACAGAATGATAAACGTCACTATGCTTTTGACCGTTGCGAACAGATTATGTTTGCCAACGAAGCATACGGTAAAAACAGATTAGGTACCGTAGAAGAAATTTCTTCTCTCACCGGCAGAGATGTTTATCTTCAGTGGCTTGATTTGCTGAAAACAGCCAAAATGCAGCTTACTATGGTTGGCAGCAGTGAGCCTGATATGATAAAAGACATTCTTATAGAGAAGTTTTCAAAAATCCAACGCAATCCTGTGATAAGAGAAACTGAATTTTTTGCAGGTTTCCCGAAGCCGAATTATGTCTGCGAAACTTTACCTGTCAAACAGGGTAAGCTTGTTATGGGCTTCAGAGTGGGTATGAGAAATGAAGATGACAATGTTTACCCGATGAAGGTCGCGGTTGATATTTTCGGCGGCGGAACTTATTCAAAGCTTTTCAGTGTTGTCCGTGAAAAAATGAGCCTTTGCTATTATTGCTCAGCATCTCTTTTTGCACAGAAGGGCGTTATGATGGTTCAAAGCGGAATTGAAAACGTAAACGAAGAAAAGGCAAAGAGTGAGATTCTTAATCAGCTCAAAGAGGTGAGTGAAGGCAATTTCTCAAATGAAATTTTTTCTTCTTCAATAAAGAGCATCTGCGACGGCAGACTCAGTGTAAATGATGTTCCGGAAAGCCTTTGCTCATGGTATTCTGCGCAGATTTTAAGAGATGAACTTATCTCACCTGAAGAGCAGGTGGAAAAGTTTAAAGAAGTTGATAAAGCTCAGGTTATCAGAGCTGCAAAGTCAATTATGCTTGATACAGTGTTTATGCTTAAAGGTAACGGAGAGGGGGATGACGATGATAATTAAAGAAATACGTAATGAACGTGTAGATGAAATGTATTATGATATTTCTCATCCGTCAGGTCTTAAAATTCTTGTTATGCCCAAAAACGGATACTCAGGTGCGTATGCTGTTTTTATGACAAAATACGGCTCAATTGATACTCAGATTCCTCAGCCCGACGGTTCATATAAATCCATTCCTGAAGGTACAGCCCATTTTCTTGAGCATAAGCTTTTTGAAAGTGAAGATCTTGACGCTTTTGAGCGTTTTGCAAAAACAGGGGCATCCGCCAATGCTTACACAAGCTTTGACAGAACAGGCTATCTCTTTTCCTGCTCAGGCAATTTCAGGCAGAATCTTGAGATTTTACTTGATTTTGTTCAGCATCCGTATTTTACACAGCAGACTGTTGAAAAAGAGCAGGGCATCATCGGTCAGGAAATTATGATGTATAAAGACGTTCCTGACTGGGAGATTATGTTTAATCTTTTCAGAGCAATGTATCATAATCATCCGTTAAGAACAGATATTGCAGGCACCTGCGAGTCAATTGCAGAAATTACTGCAGATATGCTTTATGATTGCTATAACAGTTTTTATAATCTTGGTAATATGGTTCTTGCTGTGGCAGGTAATATCAGTGTTGACGATGTTATAGAAGTTGCCGATAGAGTTCTTGATAAAAAGTCAGACGGCGGGCTTATTAACAGAAAGGTTATTGATGAGCCGAAAGAGGTTGTAAGCCACTATACTGAAGAAAGACTGTCTGTTTCTTCACCCCAGTTTATGCTTGGCTTTAAAGAGAATTACCCCGAGCCTGCCCAGCCTACTAAGCGTGAGCTTGCAGTTGATATGATTCTTGATATAATTGCAAGTCCGTCCTCTCAGCTTTATAAAAGATTACTTGATAAAAAGCTTATAAACACAACATTTTCTTATGAATATTTCACGGGCTTTGGTTACAGTTCGGTTCTTTTCTGCGGGGAAAGCGTAGACCCGAAAGCTGTTGAAAGCGAAATCAAAGCAGAAATTGAAAAATTCAGAAAAGAAGGCATCAGTGAGCAGGTATTTAACCGCACCCGTAAAAAGCTTTACGGCAGAATGATTATGGGCCTTAATGATGTTGATGAAATTGCAAACAATATGGCTATTTCATATTTCTGGAATGAAGATGTGTTTACGGACTTTGAAGAATATGAAAAAATCACAGCAGACTATCTCAATGAAGTGCTCGGTGAAATTATGCTTGATGAATACAGTGTGCTTTCTGTGATTTTGCCTTTGGAGGAATAACTGATGGATTCAGCAGTAGTATATTTTACGGGAATTGACAGAGGCTTTACCGTTTCTTCAATTCTTGCACAGTTTAATTTATTCGGCAATGATATCACTATCCGTTGGTACGGTGCGATAATTGCTTTCGGCTTTTTACTTGCTGTTCTTTTCGGCGGCAGAACGGCATACAAATGGAAAATGAGTCTCGATAAAATGATCGATGTTCTGATTTACGGAACAATTTTTGCCATCATCGGTGCAAGGCTTTATTACTGTATTTTTGAGTGGGACAGATATAAAGATAATCCTCTTGAAATATTTGCTATCTGGAACGGCGGCCTTGCAATTTACGGCGGTATAATTGGCGGCATTCTCGCAGGCTTTGTGGTCTGCAAAATAAGAAAGCTGAATTTCTATAATCTTCTTGACATGGCAGGTATGAGTTTGCTTATCGGCCAGGGAATAGGCCGTTGGGGCAACTTTGCCAACCAGGAAGCCTTCGGCACAAATACCGATCTTCCGTGGGGAATGTGGAGTAAAAAAACAGCGTTATATATTATGGAGAATCAGGCAACTTTTGCTGAAAAAGGAATCGAAATGGATCCGAATCTCCCTGTTCATCCCACTTTTTTATATGAGTCTATATGGTGCATTATCGGCTTTTTTGTGCTGTTCTTTATAACTAAAAAGCTCAGAATTTTCAGCGGTCAGACCTTCCTTTGCTACGGAATATGGTACGGCGTCGGCAGAACAATTATTGAGGGCTTCAGAACAGACAGCCTTTATATCGGTGACACAACTATCAGGGTGTCACAGGCATTGTCTTTAGGTATCGTTATTGTGTGCCTTGTAACGCTTATAGTTCTTACTGTTAAATATAAGAAAAATCCTCAGCCGATAGACGGTGTTGATTTCTTTATGGAAGAGGAACTTAAAAAGCAGGCCGAAAGTGAAAAAGAGCCTGAAGAAACAGAAACTGAAATTCCTGTTTTTGTTTCAGATACTGACGACAAATTCGAAGAATAGTCGCACAGGCTTGAATAAATTATTTTGAAATGATATAATTCTATCAAATTTTTAAAGGGGAAAAACAAAAAATGAATTGTATTTTTAAAAGAACTCTTTCGGTTCTTCTTTCTCTGTTGATGATTCTGGGTGTTGCTGTTGTGCCCGGTTATGCCGCAGATGACGACGAGACATTTAACGAGGGTTACACTCCTGTAACAACACAGCGCTTCATCGCTGTTATTGATGAAATTAACGATGCCTTTGAGTCTGTTACGGGTATCAGACTTATTCCTGAAGAGAAAATGCAGGTTACTGTTGACGGCTTTATGGTGGATATTCTTCAGGGAATAACAGACGCCACTGAGGGTGTAATTGACACTGATATGATTCTCAGCAGCCTTCCTTCACTTAAAGGCTCTTCAAAAGAGATCAAGACATTGCTTCAGCTTGATATGAGTGTTGTTGACCCTGCACTCAGAGAAATGGCAGACGAATATTATGCTGAGGAAAATGTTATAGCAGGTTTTGCTGTTTCATTTATCAGAGCTTACCTTAAAACAATAGATAACTGTGAGCTTTATTCTGCTCCTATTGAGGGCAAAGACGGTTGCTTTGAACTGTTTCTTGCAATTAATTATGAATACGGTGAAACTGACCGTTTCTCAACAGGTATTGTTTATGACTCGGTAAACGAAACCCTTAACAGTAAAAATAACACAGGCGTACTTGATCTCGGTTTTGTTCTTGATACAGATGACTATGTTATTTCAACTGCAATTAATTCCTGGCAGCGCGGCTTTGGCTTCACAATGGCTTATGATATTTTTTGCTATGTGACCAAGATTTTTGATTATGTAACAGTAAGAGTTAAGTTTACTTATGACAACCGCGAGTGGATGATTCAGCTCTGGAAGGGTAAATATTTTGTTGCCCCGGGTGCTGAAATCGGAATTTATACCCGCGAAATCGGCTCGCAGGGAACATTCTATAACTGTGCAGCTGATGAAGATATGATGGTTATGAGTATGGAGATTTATCATAAGGATACATTGATTTTTGAAATGGAGCCTACACTTCATTGGTGGCTCACAGGCTTCAAGCTTCATCCGAAGGCATATGTTCCTGCAAGTCTGACTATGCACGGAACAATTGATTTCCCCACTGAGGAAATGGCAACTCTTTTTGCCGACAGTGCTGATGCAACAGGCGAAATTGATGTTGAGCAAAAGGGCGCATTTGTTTCATTTGTGTGGTAATATTCCGGGCGTACGCAAGTACGCCCGTTTTTATTAAAAAATTGTTGACAAACGTGTTTTGTTGTGTTATACTCGTTCATACCGCGTACTTCGGGCGTTGCTATGCAACACAAGTGATTTATCCGCCCCATAGTAGCGAGTCCATAATAAAGGAAGGTAAGAAAAATGTACGCAATCATTGTTACAGGCGGCAAGCAGTATAAGGTTGAAGCAGGTGAAACTGTTTATATCGAAAAGCTTGACGTTGAAGCAGGCGACGAAGTTGTTTTTGACAAAGTTGTTGCAGTTGGTAAAGACGACGGTATTGTTGTAGGTGCTCCTTATGTTGAGGGTGCAACAGTTACAGCAAAGGTTGAAAAGAACGGCAAAGCAAAGAAAGTTGTTGTTTTCACCTACAAAGCAAAGAAAAACGAGAAGCGTAAGATGGGCCACAGACAGCCCTACACAAAGGTTGAAATTTCAGCTATCAATGCTTAATTTGGTATGATTACAGCCAGATTTTTCAATCAGGGTGATTTACTCACAGGTTTTGAAATCAGCGGACACGGCGGAGGAGTGCACGGCAGAGATATTATCTGCGCAGCGGTCTCTTCATCAGCCTATATGGCAGCCAACACCATCACTGAAATTATTTCTGCACAGGCAGATATAAAAACAGACGACGGTTATATGTGCGTGAAAGTTCAGCCTATGGGTGAAACACAGGCGATTCTCAAAGGCTTACGACTGCATTTGATAAGCCTATCAAAGGATTATCCTAAAAACATTAAAGTTATTAACATCAAACGGAGGTGCCATAATGCTTAAAATCAACATTCAGCTTTTTGCTCATAAAAAAGGTATGGGTTCAACCCGTAACGGCCGTGATTCTGAATCAAAGAGACTCGGCGTAAAGCGTGCTGACGGTCAGTTTGTTCTTGCTGGTAACATCCTTGTTAAACAGCGCGGAACACACATCCACCCCGGCAACAACGTTGGCAGAGGTTCTGACGACACACTCTTCGCTCTTATCGACGGTAAGGTTAAGTTCGAGCGTGTTGGCAAAGACCGCAAAAAGGTTAGCGTTTACGCAGTTGAGCAGTAATTGCATACAAAACTAAAGCACCCGATAAGGGTGCTTTTTTTATCCCCACCTGAATTGTTGCCGCAACAGGTGGGGTATATTAAGCAGATATTTTACCGGTAGATATTCCGGATGGGTGCAGCTTCCTCAAAGCTTTCGCACTGCACCGTAAATATCCGCATATCTTTATTCTTTACTTCCCAGTTCAATATATGCAAATTTGTATTTTTTGACAAAAAAGCTGCCTTGCTAAAAACAAGACAGCTTTATTTTTTATATATCGTTTTTTATAATATCTTCGTAGCTTTCGCCTTTGATAATCAGCCTTGCCTTGCCGTTGTTTACCATAACAACAGGCGGGCGGGGGATTCTGTTATAATTTGAAGCCATCGAATAGTTGTAAGCTCCTGTTGAGAGGGTTGCAAGAATATCACCGGGCACAACCTCGGGAAGACTGACGTTTTCCTGAATAAGGTCGCCGCTTTCACAGCATTTGCCTGCAATTGTAGCGGTGAGAACCTTCTCTTCGGTTATTTTATTTGCGCAGACAACTTCATAATCAGATTGATAAAGAATGTATCTGGGGTTGTCCACCATTCCGCCGTCAACCGAAACATAGTTTCTTATACCCGGAATTTTCTTGACAGCACCGACTGTATAAAGGGTAATTGCTGTTGCACCAACAATTGAACGACCGGGCTCGATGTAAATAAACGGAACAGGAAGAGCGTATTCTTCTGCTTTTGCGGTAACTATTTTAGCTACGTTGTCCATATAATTTTCATAAGCTTCAGGCTTGTCGCTTTCAAGGTATTTGATTCCGAAACCGCCGCCAAGATTAAGCTCGGTTATGGTAACACCTGTTTCGTCTTTGATATCTTTGATGAATTTCATCATTACCTCTGCGGCAAGCTCAAATGGGTCGATATCAAAAATTTGTGAGCCGATATGACAGTGAACGCCTTTGAACTCAACGTTTTTCATAGCTAAAGCAGTTTTGACGCCTTGCATTGCTTCGCCTGTTTCAAGTGCAAGGCCGAATTTTGAGTCAATCTGACCTGTTCTGACAAAGTCGTGGGTGTGAGCGTCAATGCCGGGCTTGATGCGGAACATTATACCCACTTTTTTGCCTTTTTCACCGGCAATTTTATCAAGGGTTGAAAGCTCGGTGAGGTTGTCTACTACGATTCTGCCAACACCTGCATCAACAGCCTGTGTCAATTCACTGTATTTTTTGTTGTTGCCGTGAAAACAGATTTTCTCTGCAGGGAAACCGACGCTCAGCGCAGTGTAAAGTTCTCCGCCTGAAACAACATCGATACCCATATTTTCATTATTTACGATACGGTAGATTTCTTTGCAGCTGAAAGCTTTGCTTGCATAAAGAACCCTGCCGTTACCGTTGTAATTTTTCTGAATTGAATCTGTGAAAGCTCTGCAGTTTTTACGTATTTCATTTTCATCATAAATGATAACCGGCGTGCCGAATTCTTTGACCAGCTCAGCGGTATCGCAACCGCCTATTGTAAGATGATTTTTTTCATTTATATTCAAACAGTCTGAAACAAACATATTTTAACCTCCTGCTGCTTTTGAAATAATTGCTCTGATTTCTTCAGTACCCGTACCCTTTGTTGCCGAGAAGGGGATGACGGTAACGTCACCGAATTCAACAAGCTCTGTTTTAATGTCTTCAAGTCTTTTCGTTGTTTCGGATTTATTGAGTTTGTCACTCTTGGTCATAACAACGATGAAAGGGTAATTATAATGCTTTAAAAAGCGCATCATATCGAGATCCTGCTCAGTAACGCTGTGGCGCATATCTGTGAGCTGAATAACGAGCTTGATATTTCTGCCTGAGCTGAAATAACTTTCCATAAGGTCAGACCAACGGCGTTTTTCATCAAAAGAAACCTTGGCATATCCGTAACCCGGGAGGTCAACCATTTTTACTCCGTCACAGTCAAAAAAGTTAATAGTAACGGTTTTACCGGGAACAGAGCTGACTCTTGCGAGATTTTTTCGGTTAAAAATTTTGTTAAGTAAAGACGATTTACCAACGTTGGAGCGTCCTGCAAAAGCAATTTCAACGCTGTTGCTTTCAGGCAGCTGGGCTGAAACACCAAATGATGTTTCAAACTTAACGTTATTAAAATTCATTCAATCCACCTGCTCTTATAGTAGTGTAGGTCTTTTCGTTTTTGATATTCAAAGAAGCTGCGGCAACAGCCTTCGCTTCATTTTTACAAAGAGCTGTGTCAAAAACTTCATTGAGGTCATTTACGGGAACAAAATCAACAGCAGCCTTTACAATAGGGTCTACCTCTGCAAGATCGGGTACATTTTTCTTAGGGATTATAACTGTTTTAATTCCTGATTTATAAGCAGCCATTGTTTTTTCTTTAAGTCCTCCAATGGGGAGAACTCTGCCACGAAGGGTGATTTCACCTGTCATAGCAACCTTCTGATTAACTGCAACACCTGAAAGTGCAGAAACAAGTGCAGTTGCCATTGTTACACCTGCAGACGGTCCGTCTTTCGGAACGGCTCCTTCAGGGAAGTGAATGTGGATATCTTTTTCTTTATAGAAATTATGCTCAACGCCGTATTTTTCGGCATTCGCTCTTATAAAGCTTATAGCTGCCATAGCAGATTCTTTCATAACATCGCCAAGTGAGCCTGTAAGCTCAATCTTACCGCTGCCGTCAAGAACGGCAATCTCTGCCTGAAGAATTTCACCGCCTACAGCAGTCCATGCAAGTCCGTTTACAATGCCTACAGCAGGGGATTCCTCAATTGTTTCTGCAGTGTATTTTGCTGCGCCGAGAAGTGATTCGAGATCAGAGTCTTTAATCGAGACTCTTTTTTCTCCGTCTTTAACAATTTTAACGGTTGCCTTTCTGCAGATGGCTGCGATTTTTTGTTCAAGCTTTCTTACGCCTGCCTCTCTTGTGTAGCCGTCAATCAAAGAGTAAAGAGCTTTGTCGGAAATTCTCAGACTGTTACCGTTGAGCCCGTGAAGCTTCTTCTGTTTACCTATAAGATGATTTTTAGCAATTCTGAATTTTTCTTCCCTTGTGTAGCTTGAAAGCTCAATGATTTCCATTCTGTCAAGAAGGGGAGCAGGAATATAAGATCTGTCATTCGCTGTGGTTAAAAATAACACCTTGCTAAGATCAAAGGGGATTTCAATATATCTGTCAACAAAGGTTTTGTTCTGCTCAGGGTCAAGCACCTCAAGCAATGCAGAGGCAGGGTCGCCTTTATAATCTGAGCCGAGCTTATCAATTTCATCAAGAAGAATAAGCGGGTTGTTGACTTTTGTCTGCTGAATTGCAGAAATAATTCTGCCGGGCATAGAGCCGATGTATGTTTTGCGGTGGCCTCTGATTTCTGATTCGTCAGAAACGCCGCCTAATGAAATTCGTGCAAACTTTCTGCCTAAAGCTTCAGCAACACTTCTTGCAATTGAGGTTTTGCCGACACCGGGCGGACCTACAAGGCAAAGAATCTGCGCTGATGAAGATTCGGTGAGATTCTTTACGGCAAGTGTTTCAATAATACGTTCTTTGACCTTTTCGAGACCTGTGTGATCGCGGTCAAGAACTTTTTGTGCATTTGCAAGGTTAAGGTTATCTGTTGTTGCATCATTCCATGGTAAAGCGACACACGTTTCAAGATAAACGCGGATAACGTTTGCTTCAGGTGACTGATATTGCATTTTTTCAAGGCGTGAGCATTCTTTGAGAAGCTTTTCTTCACTTTCTGAGCTGAGAGCGAGTGAAAGAATTTTTTCTCTGAGCTCATTGCTTTCTTCTTCAGGGGATCCGCCGTCATTAAGCTCTTTTGAAATTACTTTCATCTGCTCGTGAAGATAATATTCACGCTGCCCTTTATCTATCTGTTCCTGAACCTTGTCGCTGATTTCATTTTCAAGCTTGAGAAGGTCGCCTTCTTTAGCCAGGCGGTAACACATTTTTTCAAGCCTTACAATAGGGTCAAATTCATTGAGAATTTTTTGCCTGTCCTGATATTCAAGCATTATATTGCCTGCGATATAATCTGCCATTTTGCCGGCGTCGTGAGTTTCAAGAATGTTAAGAATGATGTCGGGTGGAAGCTGCGGTGCATACTCGGCATAATCTTCAAACAAATCTTTCGCGTGGCGGACAAGTGCCTGAGCGTAATCGTGTTTTTCGGATTTAATAGCAGCATCGTTTCTTGGCTTCACTTCGCAAACAAGGTAATCTTTGCTCAACAAAACACAGCAAAGCTTCGCTCTGCGGATACCCTCAACAGAAATTCTGATGTTTTCACTGTTGGGTATTCGTACAATGTGGTTTACCTTAGCGATAGTGCCGACTTTATATAACTGATCATAATCGGGGTCATCGTCACGGATATCTTTCTGAGTAACGAGAAAAATTTCCTGTTTGTCAGCCATTGCAGCTTTAAGCGCGTTGACAGATTTCTCTCTGCCAACGTCAAAGCTTATATTCATACCGGGAAAAACGACCAATCCTCTTAATGCCACAGTAGGCATTGAAAAAGAGACGGGTGACGGTGTAATCAAATTAAATCAACTCCAAAGGAAAATTACATTCATTATAATACATACAGTGTATTTTTTCAATATAAAATAATGTAAAAAAGGACCGGATGCAACTAAATGCACCCGGTATGTAAGTCATTATTTGAACTTGCGCTTACGAGCAGCTTCAGACTTTTTCTTACGCTTTACGGAAGGCTTTTCATAATGCTCTCTTTTACGAACCTCTTGAATAACACCGTCTCTTGAAGTCTGTCTCTTGAATCTTCTGAGAGCGTTGTCTAATGATTCGCCTTCTTTAACTTTTACCTGACTCATTTTGTTCCCTCCCTCCGCTTATTGCAAGGGGTATTTTTAATTATTGTACGGTACATTCTAACATATATAATCACAACTTGTCAATAAGAAAATTAAAAAAATTACATTTCCTGTGTTGAAAAACATCGTATTTAATGATAGAATGTAAAAAGCGTAAATACTCGGAAGGAGAATGTTTTATGAATTTCCCCAAGTGTGGCAAGGCTTTGCCGGATAATGCCGCTAAATGCAAGAAATGCGGCGAGGTATTTAAAGAAAACAAAGGCAGTGCCGAAATGGATGCTTTTTTGAAAAAAGAAAAAGAAAAGGCTGCTGCAAGAAACAATAAAATCAAAAAAAATAAAGGCAAGAAGCCCGTGAATAAAGGCCTGATTATAGGCGTTGTTTCTGCTGTGGTTGTTATTGCGGTTTTACTTGGTGTGCTTTATAGCTTCAATATTATCGGCAGCCGTAATAATCACCGTGTTGAAGAAAAAAGCGCTCTTGATATTGAATACACCTTTGAACTTGATGAAGACGATGAAATTGTTATGTCATTCGGCGATATCAAAATAAGCGATGCTGAGTATGAATTTTACTTCCGCCAGAGCTATTCAACTCTTCAGAACAGTGTTCAGCTTTCTTTTAAAGATTTTATGAGTAAAAAGCTGGGCGAAGAATATAATGATGCATCAGATTACACCACTGATTATTTTCACGAATACGCAGCAGAAAACCCTGAGACTTTTGATATCACAAGACCGATAGACAGACAGCTCAACGGTGTTTTTGATGAAAAAAGCGGTAAAGAAATCAGCTGGACAGAGTATATCCGCAACGATGCAATTGAGTCAATGCTTGCTTACAGAGTCAAGTATGAGCTTGCAGTCAAGATGGGCCTTGAGCTTACAGATGATGTAAAATATCAGGTGTTTGAGCATATTGAAGGTTTGCGTACTGCTGTTTTGCAGGGCGGATATCCTTCACTTGACGAATATCTCAAAATACTTTTCGGTGATGCCTGCGATGAAGAGTTCTTTAAAAACGAGCTTATCAGAGAATATATGGCAACAAAATATGAAACCGAACTTAACAACCGTCTTATGAGCGGTTATACCGATGAAGAGATCAAGAGCATTTACGCCGCAGATTATAAAGACTACGATTATGCTGATATTTATTTATATGAAGCAAAGGGCGATAATGCAAAAGCAGTTGCTGATAAAATTGCAAGCGAATCATCAAACCTTGATGATTTTACAAAGTCAATTACAGCCAATGCGCATTACGGTTCGGATAAAGAGAGCTACCCGACAGTGCCCAAATATTATATTGATAATAATTATACCGAAGAAGTCGGCAACTGGGCATTTGACAGAGCAAGAAAAACAGGGGACACAGGTGTGTTTAAAACAAAAGACGGTTATTGCGTTGTGTTTATTCAGACCCCGTCTTACTCAAAGGGCGAGTGTGTAACTTACCGTGAAATAGTTCTTAATAAAGTTTCGGGCGACGGTAAGGCTCTGAACGGTGAAGAGCTCAAGGCTGTTGAAGAAAAAATCAACGATATATATGATCAGTGGGAAGACGGAGATGCAGACGAAAACACATTTGCTTATTTTGCGCTGCAGAATTCCAAGGGTAGCACTGCAGCTTCAGGCGGACTCAACTCAGGCATTGTAAAAAATGAGATGGCTGACGGTGAAGTAAAAACCTGGCTCTTTGACGAGAAACGCAAAGCGGGTGACACTGAGCTTATTGAAACAGACACGGCTTACACAATAGTATATTATGTAAACGGCTATAATAATTATTGGAATTACTCTATCCGCAACAAAAAGGCAGGGGAAAGTGTTCAGTCAGAATTTGAAACCGCTAAAAATAAAACATATACTGTTTCGTATAACACAGAGTCCCTTTATGATGTTGAATCTTCATATATTTCTTCTCTTGCCAGAATTTATTTGGGAATTGACTCAAAATGATAAACAGTGCAAAAGTTTATTGGTGTGACAATTACGATTTTGCCTGCGAAAAGCTGTTGCCGTTTCTATCTGAGAAAAGGCTGGAAAAATACAACCGGCTTCGCTCAGGAAAAGACAAAATGAATTGTGCGGGCACATATATGCTGCTTCTGCGCGGTCTCAGAGACGCCGGTGTTGAAGAAAATGAACTCGTTTACACCGATTCGGGGAAACCGTATATAAGAGGCAACCCGGTTTTCTTTAATTTATCTCATACCGAAAACGGCTTCGCTTGCGCTGTTGACAGCAAAGAAATCGGTGTGGATATTCAAAAAATCGTGACACCGAGAGAGCTGATGCTCAAAAAATTCTGCACAGATAAAGAGCGAAGAATTGTTGCTGACAGCAGTGAGGATTTCACAAAGCTGTGGACGCTTAAAGAGAGTATAATAAAGAAAAAAGGCGAGAGCATTGCCCGCTACGGAAGTTATGAATTTGATTCACTCGACAGTGATTTTTATGCATACGGATGTCATTTTATGACAGTAAGGGAAGAGGATAAAATTATTTCTGTCTGCGGCGAGTTTGAAAAAATTGAATTTATAAAAGTAAAACCGACAGAGCTTTAACTCTGCCGGTTTTTTGTTGTGGTTATTATAATCTGATGTAAGTTTCTTCTGTTTCGTTTCCGTTTTCTCTGATGCTTGCTGCATTGCATTTTTCACAGACAACAAAGAAATAAGTCACAAGAAATCCGTAAGGAACGGGGCAGAACTCACCGGGATTAACCGTTGACATCATTGTAAGACCGATAAAGGCTATGAACAATGTGAGATTGAAATGAGTTACTTTTGAAGCGAAAAGTCTGCAACGGGCGATAAACTGATAAGCAAAACCGATAATTCCCATTATACCGAAGCTTCCGATAACCTGGAAGGGAGAAGAATGATACCAGTTGATAGCCATGCTTTTGCCTTCATAAACATCGCTGTTACCTGAGTATCCTAAACCTCTGCCAAAGAAAATGTTGGCTTTAAAGTCGCTGAGTGCTCTTGCAATGAGGTTGCTTCGTATACTGTCTCCGTCAAGGAAGCGCTGCAAGGTCGGCATAAAGAATTCGACGATTGTGTGTGCAAAGGTGCAAAGCAAAACGGTGCATGCAGTAATGATCGCAATGTTTTTGTTCCTGTTTTTCTTATCGGTATAAATAAGAACGATAAGACAAAGTGCAAGTTCAATGGTGCCGAACATAGCTCCACCTCTTGAACCTGAAAGCAAAAGTGCTGCGTATTCAATAAGACCGAGGAAGAAATAAGGATATTTTCTTGAAGAAATGTAAAACGAAAAAGGCATTACCAGCATCAGTATGGTTGAAACATTGTTTCGCCATTGCATATATATGATTCTGAATTCGCTGAAAACAATGTCTCTGTACATATAGTATTGGAAAAACACCATAAACGAGCAAAGTATGCCTGCCACCATCATTATGTAAGAAACTCTGATACGAAGGCTGTAATCTCTGCTTACGTGAAGGTGAGAGCTTAACAGCACGTATGTGAAAAGCATTCCGAATCCAAGACCGAAAGAGTGATAAAGAGATGCACCGTTGAAGTAGTCTTCGGCAGAAATAATTCCGACACCGCCAAGAGCGAAAACGAATGACATCACGACGTAAGGCTTAATCAATTGACCGTATTGGATTTTTTTTCGGTAAACAATGAAGTGGAATAAAATCGCGGGTACGGCAAAAATAAGAATCCACCATACACTCATAAACTGATTGAAAGAATCATAGCATTTCAGCGATATTACCGAAACCATCATAAAAGTGGGTAGGGTAGCAATTATATCGTCACAAAAGAATAAAATAAAAGACACAAGAATGACGAACCCTGCAATTCCGTAAACAATCGGTATATTGTCGCCTTTGAATCTGATTATGATAATGGCCATTGCCGCAACAAGCTGAAGCACAACGCACAGCTTTGACATAAAAAACTTTCTTACGGCGAGGACGAAACTGTTTGAGTTCATCCGATCCTGCAGTTTCATAGTCAAGGTTGATACCCCCTTTTATGTTGAAAACCGATACATTTCAGTATATTTATAGTATAGCAAACAAAAAGTTAAAATCAAGTAAAACTTTATAATGATAATGTTGAAAAGAGAATTATTTCTTTTTAACAAAAGATTTTCCTGAATTAGTTAAATTTTTGACAAAAAAATTGTTTTTTATTGTTTACAATTCGATTTAAAAGTGTTATTATTGTTGGTGGTGTAAATGAACGCTATTTACTGGTATATACTATGAAGGAGGACAATCAAAAATGGCAAGAAAAATGAAAACCATGGATGGTAACAATGCTGCCGCTTATGTGTCATATGCTTTCACAGAAGTTGCTGGCATTTATCCCATCACCCCGTCAAGCCCCATGGCTGACTACGTTGACCAGTGGTCTGCTCAGGGTATGAAAAACATCTTCGGAACAACAGTTAAAGTAGCAGAAATGCAGTCAGAAGCAGGTGCTGCAGGTACAGTTCACGGCTCATTGGCAGCCGGTGCACTTACAACAACTTATACAGCTTCACAGGGTCTTCTTCTTATGATCCCCAATATGTATAAGATTGCAGGTGAGCTTTTACCTTCAGTTTTCCACGTATCAGCTCGTTGCGTAGCTTCTCACGCTCTTAATATTTTCGGTGACCATTCAGACGTTTATGCCTGCCGTCAGACAGGTTTCGCAATGCTCGCTGAAACAAACACTCAGGAAGTTATGGACCTCGGCGCAGTTGCTCACCTTGCAACTATCAAGAGCCGCGTTCCCTTTATCAACTTCTTTGACGGTTTCCGTACATCTCATGAAATTCAGAAGATCGCTATCTGGGATTATGAAGATCTTAAAGAAATGTGCGATATGGATGCTGTTGATGCATTCCGTAAACGTGCTCTTAACCCTGATCGCCCCGTAATGCGTGGTTCACACGAAAACGGCGATATCTTCTTCCAGCACAGAGAAGCATGTAATGAATATTACGATGCAGTTCCCGGTATTGTTGAAGAATATATGGACAAGGTTAACGCTAAACTCGGCACAGACTACAAACTCTTCAACTACTACGGTGCTCCCGATGCTGAAAATGTTATCGTTGCTATGGGTTCAATCTGTGACGTAGCAGAAGAAGTTATTGACTACCTTACTGCAAGAGGCGAGAAGGTTGGTCTTGTTAAGGTTCGTCTTTACAGACCTTTCTCAGCAGAAAAGCTTGTTGAAGCTATTCCTTCAACAGTTAAAAAGATCGCTGTTCTTGACAGAACTAAGGAACCCGGCTCACTTGGTGAACCTCTCTTCCTTGACGTTGTTGCCGCTCTTGCTGCAACAGGCAGACAGGCTCAGGTAATCGGCGGCCGTTACGGTCTTGGTTCTAAGGATACTCCTCCTGCAAGCATCTTCGCAGTTTATGATGAGCTTAAGAAGGACGCTCCCAAGAAGCAGTTCACAATCGGTATCAACGATGACGTTACAAATCTTTCTCTTGCAGAAGAGAAGAACGCTCCTAACACAGCTGCAGAAGGCACAATCGAGTGCAAATTCTGGGGTCTTGGCGGTGACGGTACTGTTGGTGCTAACAAGAACTCAATCAAAATCATCGGTGACCACACTGATAAATATGTTCAGGCATACTTCCAGTATGACTCAAAGAAAACAGGCGGTATCACTGTTTCTCACCTTCGTTTTGGTGACAAGCAGATCAAGAGCCCCTATTATATCAACAAGGCTGACTTCGTAGCTTGCCACAACCCCTCATACGTTATGAAAGGCTATAAGATGGTTAACGACGTTAAGCCCGGCGGTGTATTCCTTATCAACTGCCAGTGGTCAGCAGACGAGCTTAACAAGCATATGCCTGCTGAAGCTAAACGCTATATCGCTGAAAACAACATTCAGCTTTACACCGTTAACGCTATTGATCTTGCTGCTCAGATCGGTATGGGCAAACGTACTAACACAATCCTTCAGGCTGCCTTCTTTGCTCTTGCAAAGGTTATGCCTATCGAAGAAGCTGTTCAGTATATGAAAGACGCTGCAACAAAATCTTACCTCAAGAAGGGTCAGGATGTTGTTGACATGAACCACAAGGCTATTGATGCCGGTGTTTCAGCTTTCGTTAAGGTTGACGTTCCTGCTGATTGGGCTAACGCTGTTGACGGCGCAGCTGAAGATGCAGCTGAAGGTCCCGCAAAGCTTGTTAAGATGGTAGACGGCATTATGAAGCCCGTTTCTAAGATGGATGGTGACTCTCTTCCCGTTTCTGCTTTCGTTGACCATGCTGACGGTACTTTTGAACACGGCGCATCTGCTTATGAAAAGAGAGGCGTTGCAGTTCTTGTTCCCGAATGGGATGCAGCAACTTGTGCAAAATGTAACAAGTGCTCATTTGTTTGCCCCCATGCTACAATCCGTCCCTTCGCTTTGAGCGAAGAAGAGCTTGCAGCAGCTCCTGCAAACATCAAAACATCAGCTAAACCTATCGTTAAAACTAACTACACATATACTCTCGCTGTTTCTCCCATGGATTGTATGGGTTGTGGCGTTTGCGTTGGCGTATGTCCCACAAACTCACTTAAGATGGTTGCCCGTGAATCACAGGATGATCAGCAGGCAGTATTTGATTACTGTGTAGCTAACGTAACTGAAAAGCCCGAAACAACAGCTAATATGACTGTTATCAACAGCCAGTATAAGAAGCCTTTGCTTGAGTTCTCAGGTTCTTGCGCAGGTTGTGCAGAAACAGCATATGCTCGTCTTGTTACTCAGCTCTTCGGTGACAGAATGTATATTTCAAACGCAACAGGTTGTTCTTCAATCTGGGGTGGTCCCGCAGCTACATCTCCCTACACTGTAAACAGCAAGGGTCAGGGTCCTGCATGGGCAAACTCACTCTTTGAAGATAACGCAGAGCATGGTTTCGGTATGTTCCTTGGCCAGAAGGCTATCCGTGACAACCTTATCGCTAAGGTTGGCGAAATCCTTGATTCTGACAAGGCTTCTGATGAACTCAAAGCAGCTGCAACTGCATACCTTGACACTGTTAACGACGGTGAAAAGAATGGCGCTGCTACAGATGCTCTTGTTGCTGAACTTGAAAAAGTTACAGGTTGCGATCATTGCGCATCTATCCTTAAAAATAAAGAATACCTCTCAAAGAAATCTGTTTGGATCTTCGGCGGCGACGGTTGGGCATACGATATCGGCTTCGGCGGTGTTGACCACGTTCTTGCTGCTCACGAAGATGTAAACATTATGGTATTCGATACAGAAGTTTACTCTAACACAGGCGGTCAGGCTTCTAAGGCTTCAAACATCGGCCAGGTTGCTCAGTTTGCTGCTTCAGGTAAGGCTATCGCTAAGAAGAGCCTTTCAGAAATCGCTATGAGCTACGGTTATGTTTATGTTGCACAGATCGCTATGGGTGCTGACAACAATCAGACTCTCAAAGCTATCAAAGAAGCTGAAGCTTACAACGGTCCTTCTATCATTATCTGCTACTCACCTTGCGAAATGCATGGTATTAAGGGCGGCGGAATGATGAACTGCCAGGCAGAAATGAAGAAAGCTGTTGACTGCGGTTACTGGAACCTCTTCAGATATAACCCTGCTCTTGCAGCAGAAGGCAAGAACCCCTTCACTCTTGACAGCAAGGCTCCCGCAGCAGGCTATCAGGAATTTATCAAGAATGAAAGCCGTTATGCTTCTCTTCTTCGCTCATTCCCCGAAAGAGCAGAAGCTCTCTTCAGTCAGGCAGAGGCTACAGCTATGGCAAGATACGATCATCTTGTTAAGCTCCAGGCTCTTTACGCTCCTGACGCTGAATAATTAACGAAAAACAGCGTACACTTTAACCGGTGTACGCTGTTTTGGAATGTCTGCAGATAAATGCAAACATGAATATATACACGAGACGCTGTATATTAATGAATATTTTTAGAGAATCAGTGAATATTTATTCAAAAACTTTTTTAAAAGATAATTCGAAAGATACAATAATTTTATTGACAACAAGTGACTGAAATTGTATAATAATATGAAAAGGATTTTAGGCAAACTTTGTCAGTTGCCTGCCCCGGGAGTGAAGTTTTGTGAAGCACTTTTTGAAAATGGCAGATTTGAGCCGTGAAGAGATTATTTCAATTCTCGACCTGGCTGATGAACTTAAGGAGAAAAAGCGTAACAAAATACCCCATAATTATTTACAAGGTAAGTCCCTTGGTATGATTTTTACTAAGTCATCAACAAGAACCCGAGTATCCTTTGAGGTTGGAATGTATGAGCTTGGCGGCAGTGCATTGTTCCTGAGCCCCACCAACACTCAGATGGGCAGAGGTGAGCCGATTGAAGACACAGCAAGGGTGTTGTCACGTTATCTTGACGGCGTTGTTATCAGGACCTTCGAGCACGAAGAGGCTGAGACTCTTGCGAAATATTCTTCAGTACCCGTTATTAATGGACTTACAGATTATTCTCACCCGTGTCAGACTATGGCTGATTTGCAGACCATAAGAGAATACAAGGGATCTTTTGAAAATAAAAAGCTGTGTTTTATCGGTGACGGTAATAACGTAGCTAATTCACTAATCATCGGATGCCTCAAAGCAGGTATGAATGTTAGTGTTGCTTGCCCTGAAGGGTATGAGCCTGACGACGATGTTGTGAAATGGGCGGAGCAGACAGGTGGATTTCAACTGACTGCCGATGTAAAACAGGCAGCGGAAAATGCCGATGTGCTTTACACTGATGTGTGGGCTTCAATGGGTATGGAAAGTGAAATCAAAGAAAGACGTGTCGCCTTTGAAGGCTACCGGATAAACAGTGATGTTATGAAAGTAGCCAAAAGTGATGCAATAGTGCTTCACTGTCTTCCTGCTCACAAGGAAGAAGAAATTACCAAAAAGGTTTTTGAACAGCACGCAAACGAGATTTTTGATCAGACTGAAAATCGTTTGCACGTTCAAAAAGCAATTCTGGTAAAACTTATGGCAGATTAATTCAGGATTTTTATAAAGGGATGATATATATGAAAAAAGCTTTTATTGTTCTTGAAGACGGTCACATTTTTGAGGGTAAACGCTTTGGTGCAGAAGGCGACACTCTTGGTGAACTTGTTTTCACAACAGGTATGGTTGGTTACATAGAAACTTTGACTGACCCTTGCTATTGCGGTCAGATCATTGTTCAGACATTCCCTCTTCTCGGTAACTACGGTATGATTTATGAAGATACCGAGGGTAAAAAGAGCTATGTTAAAGGCGTTGTTGTAAGAGAATGGTGTGATACACCATCTAATTTCCGCTGTGACGGTGATATTGATGAATACCTCAAAAAAGAGGGTATTGTCGGTATTTGCGATGTAGACACCCGCGAGATTACCCAGATTATTCGTGAGAAGGGTGTTATGAACGCAAAAATTGTTGATGAAATCACCGATGAAATCAAAGAAGAACTGAAAAATTATAAAGTTGCCGATGCTGTTAAAACTGTTACAAGCGGTGAAACAGAAACTTACGAAGCAGAGGGCAACTCAGAATATACAGTAGCTGTTATAGACTACGGTGAAAAGAGTGACATTGTAAAGCAGCTTACAAAACGCGGCTGTAAGGTAGTGAGCGTTCCTTATGATACCTCTGCTGACGATGTTCTTGCTATTGGTGCTGACGGTGTTGTTCTTTCGGACGGCCCCGGTAATCCTGCCGATAACGCTTACTCAATTGAGCAGGTTAAAGCTCTTATGGGCAAACAGCCAATGTTCGGCATCAGCCTCGGCCATCAGATTATGGCACTTGCCAACGGCGGTAAAACCGAAAAGCATAAATATGGTCACCGCGGTGCAAATCAGCCTGTTAAAAACCTTGCAATCGGTCAGACTTATATTACAAGCCAGAACCACGGCTATGTTGTAGTTGCCGACAGCCTCAGCGGTGTTGGTGAGGCAGCGTTTGTAAACGCTAATGACGGCACCTGCGAAGGTATGAAATATCCTGATAAAAAAGCTTTTTCCGTTCAGTTCCATCCTGCAGCCGGTTCAGGCCCGATGGATACAGAATTTTTATATGATGAATTTGTTAAAATGATGGGAGGTAAAAACTAATGCCGTTAAACAAAGATATTAAAAAAGTATTAGTTATAGGTTCCGGTCCTATCGTTATCGGTCAGGCTGCTGAGTTTGACTATGCAGGCGCTCAGGCTTGCCGAGTTCTTAAAGATGCAGGTCTTGATGTTGTTCTTGTTAACTCAAACCCTGCAACTATTATGACAGACAAGGCTCTTGCTGATGAAATTTATCTTGAGCCCCTTACAGAAGATACAGTAATGCGTATCATCGAAAAAGAACGTCCCGACAGCCTGCTTGCAGGCTTGGGTGGTCAGACAGGTCTTACCATCGCTATGCAGCTTTCAAAAAGCGGCTTTCTTGACAAAATGGGTGTTAAGCTTCTCGGTACAAACTATGAGGCTATTGATAAGGCTGAAGACCGTCAGATGTTCCGTGATACAATGGTAAAAATCGGTCAGCCCTGTATTCCTTCAGATATTGCTGAAACCCTTGAAGATTCAATTGCAATCGCAGAAAAAATCGGTTACCCCGTTATCATTCGCCCTGCTTTCACCCTTGGTGGTGCAGGCGGCGGTGTGGCAAATAATGTTGAAGAGCTCAAAATTATTGCCAAAAACGGTCTTCTTCTTTCACCTATAACTCAGGTGCTTGTTGAAAAATATATCTACGGATGGAAAGAAATTGAATTTGAGGTTATGCGAGACAGCGTTGGTAACGCAATTGCAATCTGCTCAATGGAAAACATTGACCCCGTAGGTGTTCATACAGGTGACAGTATCGTTATTGCTCCTGCTGTTACACTTTCAATCAAAGAATATGAGATGCTTCGTAAGGCTTCTCTTGACATTATCACAGAATTGGGCATTGAGGGTGGCTGTAACTGCCAGTTTGCTCTTAACCCTGACAGTTTTGAATATGCTGTTATCGAGGTTAACCCCCGTGTTTCCCGTTCATCTGCTCTTGCAAGTAAGGCAACAGGCTTCCCCATTGCAAAAGTTACATCAAAAATTGCTCTCGGTTATACTCTTGATGAAATTCGCAATGACATCACAGGTAAAACCTGTGCTTGCTTTGAGCCCACAATTGACTATGTTGTTGTTAAGTTCCCCAAATGGCCTTTTGAAAAATTTGTTCAGGCTAACCGTAAGTTAGGCACACAGATGAAAGCCACCGGTGAGGTTATGGCTATTGCTCCCTCATTTGAAATGGCAATTATGAAGGCTGTCCGCGGTGCTGAAATTTCACTTGACACCCTCAATTATAAAAAGTTCCCTGACGGTATGGATGTTGTTGAACGTCTCGGCGTATGTGATGACCTTCGTCTTTTCACCGTTTTCAGAGCTCTTAAAGAGGGCGTAAGTATTGATAAAATCAATGAAATCACAAGAATTGACAAATGGTTCCTTTCAAAGCTTCTTAATCTCGTAAATTACGAAAAGATGCTTGAATCAGGCAACCTTGATGAAGATTATTACATCAAAGGTAAAAAATACGGTTATACCGATGAGGCTATCAAGCGCCTTGCAGGTAAATTGCCTGAAGAAACCAAAGATGCAGTTTATAAAATGGTTGATACCTGCGCAGCAGAATTTGCCGCAGAAACACCTTATTTCTACTCAACATATGATAATCACTGCGAATCAAGATCACTTCCCAAGAGCGATAAAGAAAAAATCATCGTTCTCGGTTCAGGTCCTATCCGTATCGGTCAGGGTATTGAATTTGACTATTCATCTGTTCACTGCGTATGGACTCTTAAGGAGCTTGGTTATGAAGTTGTTATTATCAACAATAACCCCGAAACAGTTTCAACCGACTTTGATACAGCTGACAGACTTTATTTTGAGCCGTTGAGCGAAGAAGACGTTATGAACGTTATCAAGGTTGAAAACCCCATCGGCGTAGTTGTTGCTTTCGGCGGTCAGACTGCTATCAAGCTTACAAAATTCCTTGATGAAAGCGGAATCAAAATTCTCGGTACATCCGCTGAAGGTATTGATATCGCAGAAGACAGAGAACGTTTTGAAGCTCTTCTCGAATCCTTTAACATCCGCAGACCAAAGGCTCACACAATTATGAATGTTGACGGTGCCCTTGAAGCTGCCGAAGAGCTTGGATATCCCGTTCTTCTTCGTCCTTCTTACGTTATCGGCGGTCAGAATATGACCATCGCTTATAACGAAAATGACGTAAGACAGTATATGGACATCATTCTTTCTCAGAAGATTGAAAACCCTGTACTTGTTGATAAATATATGATGGGTAAAGAGCTTGAGGTTGACGTAATTTCCGACGGTGAGGATATTCTTATCCCCGGTATTATGGAACATATCGAGCGTGCAGGTGTTCACAGCGGTGACTCTATTGCAGTTTATCCGCCTTTCACTCTTACAGATACAATGATCGAAAAGGTTGTTGAATGCTCAACAAATCTTGCTCTTTCACTCGGAACAAAAGGTCTTGTTAACATTCAGTATCTCTTCTATCAGAATGAGCTTTATGTTATCGAGGTTAACCCCAGAGCTTCAAGAACAATTCCTTACATCAGCAAGGTTACAAACGTACCTATGGTTGAGCTTGCAACTAAGGTTATGGTTGGTCAGAAGCTTCGTGATTTAGGCTTTGGCACAGGTCTTTACAAAACTCCGCCTTACTTTGCGATTAAAGTTCCTGTTTTCTCATTTGAAAAGCTCAGCGATGTTAACTCAGAGCTTGGTCCGCAGATGAAATCAACAGGTGAAGTTCTCGGTCTTGCAAGAAGCCTTAATGAAGCACTTTTCAAAGGCCTTGTTTCAGCAGGCTTCAAGCTTTGCGAAAGAAGCACATATCACCACATGCATCACAACGGCGGTGTTCTCATCACCGTTCAGGATAAAGACAAGGATGAGGTTATCCCCCTTGCTAAAAAGTTCAGCGATGTCGGTCTTAAGATTTATGCTACAGACGGCACAGCCAACGCTATCAGAAGCCTTGGCGTAGATGTTGAGGTTGTAAGCAGCATCAACAAGGGCGATGATATGATTAAGCTCCTTGAAACAGGCGCAGTAAACTACATTGTTTACACAGGCTCAACAAAGCAGAAGTCAATTGAAAACTTCATCAGACTTCACAGAAGAGCTGTTCAGCTTTCAATCACTTGTCTTACTTCTCTTGACACAGCAAACGCTCTTGCTGATATCATTGCAAGCCGCTTCACTCAGAAGAACACTGAGCTTGTTGATATCAATAGAATGAGAGAAACAAAGAAACGCATCAACTTCACAAAGATGCAGGCTTCAGGTAATGACGATATCCACTTCAACAACTTTGACGGTGATATTGACTCTCCCGAATCACTTACCATCAACTTCATTGACCGTAACTACGGTATCGGTGCTGACGGTACAGTATTCCTTGAGAAATCAGATATTGCTGATGCAAAAATGAGAGTATTCAACACAGACGGTACTGTTACCCTTATGGCTGCTAACAGCATCCGTTGCGCTGCAAAATATCTTTATGACCAGGGCCTTGTTCCTAAGAAAGAAATGAAGATCGAAACTGCCAGCGGTGTTATTGATGTTAAGCTTTACTCTTATAACGGTGAAATCCGTTCAGCAAGAGTAAATCTCGGCAAACCTGACCTTGATCCCAAAAATATTCCCGTTAATGTGGATATGGATAAGATTATTGACTATCCTCTCACTGTTGACGGTAAGGAGTATAAGATCAACTGTGTAACTGTATGTAACTCTCACTGCGTAATCTTTGGTGACAGAATTGAAGATGTTGACGTAAACGAGCTTGGCGATACAATGAGAAACTCAGGCTTCCTTCCCGAGTATATCAACACCGAGCTTGCAAGAGTTGTTAATAAAAACACTATCAAGATGCGCTGCTATGAACGTGCAATCAACGGTGAAAGCCTTGGTTGCGGAACAGGTGCTTGCGCAACAGTTGTGGCAGCTATTGAAAAAGGTCTTTGCAACCTTAATGAAGACATCACAGTTAAAATGCGCGGCGGTGATGTAACCGTAAGATATGACGGTGAAAACATTTACCTCCTCGGTGATGCAAACAAGGTTTATGAAGGCGTAGTAGAGTATTAATTAAAAACAATAACCCACTGAACAATTTATCCCCATCGTACAAACGGTGGGGATTTTTGTATATATTGAAATTTTTATGTTGAAATGCTATACTGTGAATGAGGTGAGCAGTATGAAAAAATGTTTTATAGTGGCAATTGCGTTATTATTAGCTTTTATTGTCGGTGTCGCATCTCACTCATTCGTTTACGGCGGTAAGCCGGAAATTGAAAATTTTGATAGTATTTCCGGTGATTTCGAGATTATTGCGAAAGCATCAATGAAGTATTACAACGAATCATCTGATAAAGATGAACGTATAACGATTGGCATTTTTGATGATTATTTGAGTGTATATAACAGTGACGGTTTAGATTATGATACAATAATTAGTCTTAATGAAGAAGAAAAAACAGCTCTTAAAACATTGAACAGCGTTTTTAGCAGCGGATATTTATGGGTAGCTGAAGGTTATATTGTTTTTTGGGAAGATGAAACGAAGTACTACGGCTTGGTTTATTCTGAAAAACCGTTGTCGGCAATTCTGAATATGGAATCAGATTGGGATAGGGAGATTGAATACCACAGAATAAACAAAAATTGGTATGAAATCGGTGCGTTCGGCAGATGATTTTTCCAATGTCGACTATCACCACGGTTGCCGTTATCTTTTTGCGATTTCACAGATATTCTTATATATAATGTATATTCCGTTAATGGGGGCGGGGGCAAATTCCGCTATCTCTGTTAACGGGATTTCTTTTTTGGGCGTGTTCTCGTAAAGGGATTCACCAATCTGAACAGAAATCTGCGTATTTTCTCTTCTTGCATAAATCATTGCGGGGGTAATGCCCGAGTCGATCATTGCTGTGTTATTTTTAGCGGCAAATACACCCATACCGATAAGCATGAAACTGACTATAATAACCGTCAGAGATATAAATGTGTGCAAAAGCTTCTGGCTTTCTGTTCTTGTATCTTTCATTTTATCAGACCTTTCCTTATATAAATTTACTGTCAATAAAAGTATAGTCTGTAAAATTAAGGTTTATTCATCGGTGATTTGTAGGTTGTGACAAAAATTTAACATTTTGTTTTCTTTTATTATGTATTTTAAGGTTGAAATTTTACAAAAAATCGATTATAATATACAATGACATACATTGAATAGAATTCTGAAAGGAGAATTTTTAATATGGCACTCACAAACAACAAAACAATTCTTAATTGGGTTGACGAGCAGGTAGCTCTTGTTAAACCTGATAACATTGTTTGGATTGACGGCTCAGAGGAGCAGCTTGAGGCTCTTCGCAACGAAGCTTGCGCAACAGGCGAAATGGAAAGACTTAACGAGGACCTTCTCCCCGGTTGCTTACTTCACAGAACAAACCCCAACGACGTTGCACGTGTTGAGGGACGTACCTTTATCTGCACAAAGACAAAGGAAGAAGCAGGCCCCACAAATAACTGGGAAGATCCCGATGTAATGTATAAAAAGCTCTTCGATATCGCAAGAGACAGCTACAAGGGCCGCACAATGTACGTTATCCCTTATTCAATGGGACCTATCGGCTCAAAGCTTTCAAAAGTTGGTATTGAGGTTACTGACTCAATCTATGTTGTTCTCAACATGGCTATTATGACAAGAGTAGGTAAGGCTGTTCTTGACTCTTTCGGTGACGAAAGCAATGACTGGGTTCGCGGTCTTCACTGCAAATGCCAGATTGATGAAAATAACAGATACATCTGCCACTTCCCTCAGGATAACACAATTATCTCTGTAAACTCAGGCTACGGCGGAAACGTTCTTCTCGGTAAGAAGTGCTTCGCTCTTCGTATTGCTTCATATCAGGGCAAACACGAAGGCTGGCAGGCAGAGCATATGCTCATCCTCGGCGTTGAAAATCCCAAGGGCGAAGTTAAATATATCTGCGCTGCTTTCCCCTCAGCTTGCGGTAAAACAAACCTTGCTATGATGGTTCCCCCTGAAGGATACAAAAAGGCAGGTTATAAAGTATGGTGTGTAGGTGACGATATTGCTTGGATCCGTAAAGGCGAAGACGGCAGACTTTATGCTATCAACCCTGAAAACGGTTTCTTCGGTGTTGCTCCCGGCACAAACGAAAAATCAAACCCCAACGCTCTTGCATCAACAAAGCAGGGCACAATCTTTACAAACGTTGCTCATAACCTTGACAATAACACAGTTTGGTGGGAAGGTCTTGATAAGAATCCCCCCGAGAATGCTGTTGAATGGACAGGTAAGCCCTGGAACGGTAAGGTTGATGAAATCAAAGGCGCTCATCCTAACAGCCGTTTCACAGCTCCCGCAAAGAACTGCCCCTGTATTTCAAGTGAATTTGAAAATCCTGCAGGTGTTCCCATCTCAGCTTTCGTATTCGGCGGCCGCCGTGCAGCTCTTACTCCTCTTGTATATCAGTCAAGAGACTGGAATCATGGTGTATTCGTAGGTTCAATTATGGCTTCTGAAACAACAGCAGCTGCAACAGGTGCAGTAGGTGTTGTTCGCCGTGACCCAATGGCTATGCTTCCCTTCTGCGGCTATGATATGGGTGACTACTGGCAGCACTGGATCAACATCGGTGAAACACTTGATGCTGATAAGGCTCCCAAAATCTTCAACGTTAACTGGTTCCGTAAGGATGAAGAAGGCAACTTTATGTGGCCCGGCTTCGGTGACAACCTTCGCGTTCTTGAATGGATCATCAAGCGTTGCGAAAACGAAGTTGATGCTGAAGAAACAGCTATCGGCTATCTTCCCAAGGCAGAAGATATCAACATTGAAGGTCTTGAAGGTGAAGTTTCTGTTGACTCACTTAAGAAGATTCTTGATGTTGATAAGGCTCTCTGGAGCGAAGAAGCTAAGGGTATTGAAGAGTTCTACGGTAAATTCGGCAAAACTCTTCCCGAAGAGCTTGCAAAAGAGCTTGAAACTCTCAAGGCTAACCTTGCATAATTTTAAAACATCTTTTGAGGCAAACTGTTTAAGCAGTTTGCCTCTTTTTTATTTATATTACAGATTGCAAAACAATAAAAAATGTGCTAAAATCAATATATTATAATAAATTGGAGGGTTTTCTATGAAAATCAACGATTTGTTGCATAAAGTTTATGGCACAAATCCCAATGACAAGGGTAGTCTTCAGCCTAAAGAAGCTATTGCTTATGCCATCACAGGATTCGGTCAGAACTTTATCTGCACAATTATAGGTTCATACCTTACTATTTTCCTCACAGACGCGCTTCTTTTCGGCAGCGTTGAAAAGGGTGGAATTTTTGGCGCTATTGACGGTGCCATGGCAGTTGCGTTCCTGATGCTCGGTGTTCGTATCTTTGACGCACTCAATGACCCGATTATGGGTTCAATTGTTGACAGAACACGTACAAAGTGGGGTAAATGCCGTCCTTATCTTAAATGGATGGCTCTTCCCATTGCAGCAATGACAATTGCCTGTTTCTTTCCCTTCCCGGCAAAATCACTTCCCACATTTATCATCGTTTCTGTCATTTACACCCTCTGGTCAGTAGCTTATACTGTTGCTGACGTTCCTTATTGGGGACTTTCAACTTGTCTTACAAACAACACGGTTGTCCGCGGTAATATGCTTACAATTACCCGTCTTATCTGCACTCTCGGCGCCGGTATTGTAACAGTAGGTGTTCCTATTCTTACTGACGCTATCACATCAAAGTTTAAATACACAGCAGAAGATATTGATAAAATTGTAGCAGATCTTGGTGTTTCAGCAGAAAATGCTGCTTCATATGTCGGCACAGTTATGCCTGAATTCATTCAGGATAATGCTGATACTCTTAAATGGACATATTTCATCTGTGCAGTTGTATTCACAATTGTTGCTATTCCTATGTTCTATTATGGCTTTAAACACACAAAAGAACGTTTCACAACAACAGATGCACCTCCCAGCCTTGGCCACAACTTAAAGCTCCTTTTCAAAAACAAAGAGCTTCTTCTTATTGTTATTTCAGGTGTTCTCGGTGGCGCAAGAATGGTTTATACATACACAGGCGGCCTCTACTTTGCAAAGTATGTTCTTAAAGATGAAGGCTTGTACGGCCTTATCACTCTTCTTGTTGTTCCCGGCGGACTTGTTGCTTCAATTCTTGTTCCCTGGATGTCAAAGAAATTCACTAAAAAATGGGCATATATCGGTGTTCACGCTCTTGGCGCAGTAGTTATGTTTGCGATGTATTTCATCGGCTACGATGCTCCCTGGAAGCTCGTTGTCTGCGCTATCGGTCTTGTTCTTCTCGGTATTCCTCAGGGTGTTAACAACATCATCACTTACGCTATGATCGGTGACACAGTTGACTACCTTGAATGGAAAACAGGCGAAAGAGGCGAAGGTATCTGCTTTGCTATGCAGACTCTTATCAACAAAGTCGGTATGGCTGTCGGCGCTTTCATCGGCGTTATGGCATTCAGCTGGGCAGGTATCAACCCTGAAGCAACACCTGCTATTCAGCCTGAAGGTGAACAGCTTCTTTGGAATGTTCTTATTCTTGCCGGTGCTATCAGTATGGTCGGCACAATTATCCCCATGCTTTTCTACACCATCACAGAAAAGAAACAGGCTCAGATGGTTGCTGAAATCGAAGCAAGAAAAGTTAATAAATAATCCGATTTTCAAAGGAGTATATGATGAAGTGTGTTAAAAGAGTTTTTGCCCTTTGTCTGTGCTTGTTGCTGATTTCAGGTCTCTGTGCCTGCGGTGATAAAGAAGAAGAGGACAAAACCAAAACGGATTCAGCTCAGAAAATTGAATATACTGAAAAATGGGTGATTGAGCCTTCGATTGAAGCGGACCGCATTTTCACGCTTCCACACACAAGCTTCAATAATAAAACAAATCATTATGATGTTTCATTCGGTGATTGCTTTATAATTGAAAAAGACGGAAAATTCGGTTTCATAAACTCAAACGGAAAGGTCGTTATTGAACCCAAGTACGATACAATCGAAACCTGCATCTGCACAGAGGGTTATATTGCAACAATAAAACCCGAAGGATCATACAGATCAACTTATGAAATTGACTTTTCGTTGAGTGAAACATGGGCTTACCCTCACAAGTGCGAAGGCTTTACAGGTTATAAATACTTCTGGGATTCTGCTCTCGGTATGGTGAGTATCCGCAACGGCGAAAATGAAGTTGACGGCGGAAACATTATCCCCGAGGCAGTTCAGCTGGAAAACGGCAAATTTGCCGTAGCTTCTGCCGATAAACTTCAGGGTGCTTCCGATTATGATGCTGCAGGTGTTTTTACCGGCGGATTGGTAGCTATGTCAAAGGGCGGCAAATGGGGTTATCTGAATTCTTCAGGTGAAGAGGTAATTCCTTTTGAATATGATGCAGTGGGTGATTACAGTGCACTGAACGGCACACCGACACCTTATGAGTGCAGTGAAGGATATGTCACTGTTTTCAATGGCGATAAATACGGTGTTTTCAAAGCTGACGGAACACAGGTGGTTCCCTGCGTTTACGATTCACTTACCACAGTTCACAACGGCAGAGCTTTTGCTTCAAATGATGGGGAAGTATGGGGAATACTGCTTATCGATGAGCAGATCTCTGACGGCATATCACCTGAAAACACTACTCAGACTCAGACAGAAACGACAGAATAACAATAAAAGCTGCATTTTATTAAAAAAAATGCAGCTTTTTCATTTTATTTAGAAATTAACTCTTGACAGTTGCATTTTTGATGATATAATAAATCCGTATAAATACGGAAAAAGGGGAGTGAGCTCTGATGGGGAATGATAATTCCGCTGTAAAAAAGAATACCAGACCGATAATCATCGCCATCGTAGCTGTGTTGGTAATAGTTGCAGCGTTTTTTGCAATAAGCAGCTTTGTCGGTACTGACGACTTCTCTCAGGAAGCATTGAACCCCGGCGATGTTCAGGGTGTATCATCACAGCAGGGCAATGTTTCACAAAACACCAAAAAGCCTGACACAACAACTAAAGCAAGTGACCTTGCAGACAGTGCAGTTGTTGATAAAAACTCAGGCTATGAAGAATATACTATAGTAGATTCTTTCACAACAACAGCAAGAGACCCGAATAAGGTTCTTAAAAAAGACACTAAGTCAAAAATTCTTGACGGTGCAACAGCAGCTTTCCGTTGGGAAGCTTCAAGTGTAATTTCAAAAGCAGTTGTTGAAATGATCCCTGTAAGTCTTCCTGTTTATGAAGACGGTGTTATGACTTCTCAGAAAAAGGTCAGAAACATCTACATAGCAGAAATCGAAACAAGACCTTCACGAATCAGCGTTATTGCAGCAAGTCAGTTTACAGCCAATAAAGTTGCTGATATCAGAAGCTTTGTTAAAGGTTTTGAAAATAAAACAAATCAGGATATTCTTTTCGCTGCAAACAATGAAATGTGTGCAAGAGATTATGATAATCCTATGCAAAATATTTTCTATAACGGTGATGATTCACTTACCGCTACTGTTATTAAGAACGGTGTTATCGCTCAGCGCGGCGATATTAGCAGAGATTCACTCGTTATTTATAAAGACGGCAGATGGGAATACCCTGTCAGCGTGTCAATGTCAAGCGCCGAAGAGCTTATTAAAGACGGTGCAATCGCTTCAGTTTCTTATACTTATCCCATTATCTGGGAAGGTAAAAAATATAATCATCCCGATTGCGGTGTGAACACAGGAATCTGGACAAACCATTCACTTGATCTCGATTATAATCACACACTTATCGGTAAAACAGGCACTGATAAATATTATGTTATTATCGGTGAAGGCTGCGGAACAGGCTATCTCTCTGAGATTATGTTACATAATCTTGGCGTTGAGTATGCTTATTGGGGCAACGGCGGTGCAGCATCGGCCATGTATGTTAAGGGCCACGGCGTTGTAACACCTCACGATTATGTTGTTCACGGCGACTTGTTCTGCGTTAGATAATCAAACGATTAAACCGTTGGATTTTTCCGACGGTTTATTTTATTTATGAAATTCAAACGGATCCAATGCAATATGGAATACCGTTTTTATATGGAGGAAAAATGGAAAGGCTTGATAAAATAATCGCCAACAGCGGAACTCTTTCACGTAAAGAAGTTCACCGATTGATTAAATCCGGCGCAGTTTCTGTTAACGGAATTATCACTAAAGACAGAGGCTTTTGCATCGACCCTGAAACCGCACAGATTAAAATTCACGGTGAAGATGTGTCTGTTGAAAAGTATGTCTATATAATGCTTAACAAACCTGAGGGTGTTGTCAGCGCAACAAAAGACCCAAGTGAAAAAACGGTTGTTGATCTTGTTCCTGCTGAGCTTAAAAAGAAGAATCTTTTCCCTGCCGGCAGACTTGACAGAAACACCACGGGCTTTGTTCTTATAACAGATAACGGCGATTTCGCTCATAAAATTCTTTCACCAAAAAACCATATCGAAAAAACGTATGAAGCTCGCCTTGCAGAAAAAATTGATGAAGCTTCATTGCAAGAGGTGGCAAAGGGAATCACTCTCGGTGACGGAACTCAATGTCTGCCTGCAAAGGTGAAAGTGCTTGAAGACGGCGATAATCCTTTAATCGAAATCAAAATCTGTGAAGGTAAATATCATCAGATAAAAAGAATGTTTGCTGCGGTGGGTAATGCAGTAATTGAACTTAAACGCGTTAAGATGGGTGAACTTCCTCTTGATGAAAGTCTTTTGCCGGGCGAGTGCAGAATTCTCACAAAGCAGGAAGTGGAACTTATTAAAAAGTAATAAAACAAACCTTGTTTGCATATCATAAAACATCATTGCTTTGGAGATAGTTATGTTTGTTATTGTTGATATGTCAGACGAGCAGAAACGGATATTTGAAAAATACCGTCATCATGATATAAAGCTAAGGCGCTTTGATGTTAAAGGCTGCGCTCCGTTTTTTGTGGCACACTGCCATAAAAAATATGCTGATATTAATGAGCTTTCAAAAATTATAGGCAGATACGGGTCGGGGCTTTTTCCCCGCAACTGTGAAATTCCGCGGGAGTTAACTCATCTTGTTTTTACGCCTGGGGTTCTGCCTTTGAAAATGCTTGTTAAAACTGTGGGGGAGTATTTATGCCGATGCCGGAAAGGGTGTAATCTGAGCGTTACAGTTGTTGATAAATATGCAAAAGCGTGCGATGTTTTGCATACTCTTGTGAAAGGTGCAAGATATGTAAATGTAATAACATCAAGAGCTGACCGCTACCGGCTTTGTGTAAGTGATATTTTTACTTCCTACGGAATCAGTGTTTCATTAAGTGATGATATTGCTTCTTCTTACGGGAGTGACGTTATAGTTTCACTTGACGACAAAGGCTTTGAAACTGTGGAAGATGGCAGGGTAATCTGCTATCGGAAATTCAGTGAAAACAGGAATATTTTTACCCTTAATAAGAGTAAACTTAGCTACAAAAGCTTTGACAGTGAACAGTTTGATATAGATAAATTTGTTTTTTATTGTGCGTTATATGAAACTTGCGGATATCAGTTGTTAGAAATACCTGCTTTTGATGATATTAATGCTTTGAACGGTGTATTATAAAACATTAAACTTGACTTTTATGAAATTTTTAGATATAATAATATATCACTATTTTCAGCAAAATGATTATATAGTTGAAAGGAAGAAATAAGTAAAATGGCACAGGGAAACGTAATGACACAAGCTGCTTTCGATAAGAAAAAGGCAGAACTTGAGGAGCTTAAAACAACAGGCAGAGATCAGATTGCCGAAAGAATTAAAGAAGCTCGCTCATTTGGTGACCTTTCAGAAAACAGCGAATATGATGAGGCTCTCAATGATCAGGCAAAGCTTGAGGCGAAGATCAATCAGCTTGAGGATGACCTTAAAGATGTTAAGATTCTTGATGAGAGTTCAATCAACACAGAAATTGTTCATTTCGGCTCAAAGGTTAAAATTCTTGATGAAGAATATGAAGAGATTGAGGAATACAAAATCCTCGGCGAATCCCAGGCAAATCCCGATGAAGGTATAATTTCAGATCAGTCAGCAGTAGGCAAGGCTCTTATAGGTCATAAAGCAGGTGACGTTGTTGATGTTGCATTACCTAACGGAGCAACAATTACCTTCAAAATTTTGGAAATTTCTAAATAATTTCTCGGGCGGAAACGCCCGTTTCTTATGTACCCTACAAGCAAAGGAGTTTAATTATGGCAGAAGAAAAGAATGTTAATGCCCCTCAGCAGGAGGCACAGCAGGATATTAACGAGTTAAGACAAATCAGAGTAGACAAGCTGGAAAATCTTCAGGCAGACGGCAGAGATCCCTTTGAAATCACAAAGTATGATCAGACTCATCACAGCGTTTGCATTAAAGAAAATTTTGATGAGCTTGAGGGTAAAACTGTCCGCGTGGCAGGCCGTATGATGTCAAAGCGTATTATGGGTAAGGCTTCATTCTGTAATATTCAGGATCTTAAGGGCAATATCCAGTCATATGTAGCTCGTGACAGCATCGGTGAAGATGAATATAAAGATTTCAAAAAGATGGATATCGGTGATATCATCGGTATTGAAGGCTCCGTTTTCAAAACAAAAACAGGTGAAATCTCAATTCACGCTGAGAAGATTACTCTTCTTACAAAGTCCCTTCTTCCCCTTCCTGAAAAATTCCACGGACTTACTAACACAGACACAAGATATCGTCAGCGCTATGTTGACCTCATTATGAATAAGGATTCAAAAGATGCTCTTCTTAAGCGTTCACTTATTATCAGAGCTGTAAGAAACTACCTTGATTCACAGGGCTTCCTTGAAGTTGAAACACCTATGCTTGTTTCTAACGCAGGCGGCGCTGCTGCAAGACCTTTTGAGACTCATTTCAATGCTTTGAGTGAAGATTTCAAGCTTCGTATCTCTCTTGAACTTTATCTTAAGAGACTTATCGTAGGCGGCCTTGAAAAGGTTTATGAAATCGGCAGAGTATTCCGTAACGAAGGTCTTGACACCCGTCATAACCCTGAATTCACACTTATGGAATTGTATCAGGCATACACTGACTACCACGGTATGATGGATCTCACAGAGAATCTTTTCCGTCACGTTGCTCAGGAAGTTCTCGGTACAACAACTATCGTTTACAACGGCGTTGAGATGGACCTTGGTAAGCCTTTTGAGAGAATTACTATGGTTGATGCTGTTAAAAAGTATACAGGCATTGACTTCTCTGAAATCAAAACTGATGAAGAGGCAAAGGCTCTTGCTAAAGAGAAAGGCGTAGAGTTTGAAGAAAGACATAAGAAGGGAGATATTCTCAATCTCTTCTTTGAAGAATTTGTTGAGCATCATCTCATTCAGCCTACATTCCTTATGGATCACCCCGTGGAGATTTCTCCTCTTACTAAGAGAAAGCCCGGCAACCCCGACTATGTTGAACGCTTTGAGTTCTTTATGAACGGATGGGAAATGGCAAATGCTTATTCAGAGCTTAACGACCCCATAGACCAGAGGGAGCGCTTCAAGGCTCAGGAAGCACTCCTTGCTCAGGGTGATGAAGAAGCAAACACAACTGACGAAGACTTCCTTCGTGCGCTTGAATACGGTATGCCTCCAACAGGCGGTATCGGCTACGGTATCGACCGTATGGTAATGCTTCTTACCGATTCAGCAGCAATCAGAGATGTTCTTCTCTTCCCCACAATGAAATCACTTGACTGATTAATGAAAAGACCTGATATTATAATATCAGGTCTTTGTTATAAGATGCTAAAAAACAGGGGGATAAAAATGAAACTCAGAATACTTGTTAAGTTATGTGAATTTATTTTAGGCGAGGCCTATTCCGAGGATGAACCCAGAGCAGATATGTTTTTGCCGATCTGGCTTCTTGGATTTGCTATTATTATGATAGTTGTAGGTATTGCTGTGGGAATTTATGCTGCCGTTGAACTTTTGATCGGTGCTACCGTGGGCGCAGTGGTTTGTTTAGGCTTGGGAATAATGGCTTTGCTTTGCTGGAAAAATCAAAGCATTGTTGTTTTGTCTGATGAAAGATTTGAATACACTACTTTTCTCGGCAATAAAAAAGAATACCGCTTTCAGGATATTACAGATTTAAGATTAAACAACGATTCAATGACTTTGTTTGTCGGAAATGAAAAAATTCATATTGAATCTTGCGCTTCCCTCACTGATGAACTTGTTGAGCTTATAAATGCTCAGCTTGAAAAATTACAGAGTGAAAGATAAATGCAAAACATAAAACAGGACCTTGGGAGATTTTCTCCCAAGGTCTTTTATTGTTTGCTTGACAATAAGCCTGCAGAAAGTTATAATATACTTTGTATAAGAGCGTCCTTGTTTTTACAATATTTCCAAAAAGAGGAATGAAAATGATTTCGGTAGTTCTTGCCGCATATAACGGCGGTGAATATATAAAAGCTCAGCTTGATTCTGTTTTGAGTCAGTTGGGTGCAGATGATGAAGTTATAATCTCTGATGATAAACCATCAGGCACAACAAAGCCTGCCGTTGAAGATGTTTTAGCTTCCGATACGAGAGTGAAATATATCGAAGGGCCGGGTAAGGGCGTTATTAAAAATTTTGAACACGCTATCAACAATGCAAAAGGGGATTACATCTTCCTTTGTGACCAGGATGATATATGGCTTGACGGCAAGGTAGATGCTGTTATGGCTGAGTTCAAAAAGGGTGCAGTTGTTGTTATGCACGATGCAAAGGTTGTCAACAATGACCTTGAGGTTACCGAAAACTCTTTTTTTGCTGCTCACGGCAGCGGCACTGGTACATTGAAAAATATTGTCCGTAATACATATATCGGCTGCTGTATGGCATTCAGTAAAGAAATGAAGCCTCACATCCTGCCGTTTCCGGATAATCTGCCTATGCACGACCAGTGGATAGGCCTTAAAGGTGAGAAAACCGGCAAGGTGAGCCTTATCAATAAACCTTATCTGCTCTATCGCCGTCACGACGGCACTGCAACAGGCGGGAAAACCTCATTTATGCAAAAGCTTAAATGGAGAGCGGCAATTATAACCTCTTTAATGAGAAAGTAGGATGAAATATGAACAATCCGGTTGTTACGGGGTGCATTGTTACTCATAATAATATGAGAACGATCAAAGATACCCTTAACACAATTTTTGAATATACCAAAGATGTGGATTTTACACTCTTTGTTGTTGATAATCTTTCAACTGACGGAACACCTGATTTTATTAAAAAGAATTATCCTCAGGTGAAAGTGATCGAACCGATGACAAATAGCGGATTCGGAGCTGGTCACAATGTTGTTCTTGATAAAATAGAGTCAGATTATCATCTGGTTATCAACCCCGATATTATTCTTAAAAATAATGCAATAAAAGATATTGTTGATTTTATGGAACAGAATAATGATATCGGCCTCGTTTCACCTAAAATCTGTTTCCCTGACGGGTCAGAGCAGATCTTAGGCAAACGCAATCCTCATCTTAAATATCTTATTGCAAGCCGATTAAGAAAAGAAGGGGAATTAAGCGGCCTTCTTAAAGAATATGCGATGCTTGACAAAGATTTAAGCTGCGTAACAGACATTGAAAACGCTTCAGGCTGCTTTATGGCTTTCAGAACAGATGTGTTCAAAAAAGTCGGCGGATTTGATAAAAGATATTTTATGTATTTTGAAGATGCCGATATATCAAGAGAAGCACGAAAAATCAAAAGAGTTGTTTATTACCCCGATGCCGTTGTTTATCACGTATGGGGCAGAGACAGCAAAACAAACTATAAATTACTGAGAATTCACATTATGTCAATGTTTAAATATTTCCTTAAATGGAAGACTATATGAGGTGAAAATATGAGCAAACCCACCGTAAAAAAATATTTGCAGAATGCATATAAATACAGATTTCTGATGCAGGAAATTGTAAGAAAGAATGTTAAGCTTCAATACAGAAATTCTTTTCTGGGCATTTTCTGGACTTTCCTTCAGCCATTGCTTACTATGATCGTGCTTGTGTTCATTTTTGGCACAATTTTCGGTAAATCAAACGACGGTGTTGTTTGTTACCCTGTATTTTTGCTTACAGGCCGCCTTTTATATGAATTTTTCACTCAGTCCACAAAAAGAGCAATGCGCTCAATAAGACTCAGTGCGTCGGTTATAAAAAAGGTATATGTGCCAAAATACATATACCCACTTGCAAACGTTTTATCAAACTTTGTAACATTTTTGATTTCACTTCTCGTGCTTGTTGTTGTTATGGGATTTTTCCTTATCAAAGGCAATTACCCCGACTTGCATCTTTCCTGGTACGTTTTACTTTCTGTTGTACCGATTCTTATTCTCTGTGTGCTGAGCCTCGGCGTAGGTCTCATTCTTTCCGTTTTAAATGTTTTCTTTAAAGATATCGAGTATATTTATGAAGTTGTATGCATGATGCTTTTCTATGTTACACCGATTATGTATAAGCTTGATACTCTTCAGAAAAGCGGAATAAATGCTGCAGTTCTTCATCTTTTGAAGCTTAATCCCCTTTACAGCATTATTGAGATGTTCCGTTCCTGTGTGCTTTATTGTGAAATGTGGGATTGGAAGTATTTTGCCTATGCAGTTGGATCTTCAGTGATTATTCTTGTTTTAGGTCTTGTTATTTTCTATAAAAAGCAAGATAAGTTCATTCTTCATATTTAAGGAGGGAACACAGATATGGCTAAACCCGCAATTGAGGTTAAGGATGTCAGCATTCTTTTTAACCTGAATAAAGAAAAGGTTGATAATTTAAAAGAATACGTTGTAAAGCTTGTTACAAGAAAGCTGATGTTCAACGAATTCTGGGCTTTGAAAGATATTTCTTTCACTGTTGAAAAAGGTGAAAGAGTCGGTGTTCTCGGCTTTAACGGTGCAGGTAAAAGTACACTTCTTAAAACTATCGCAGGTGTTCTTAAACCTACCAAGGGCAGCGTTAGCGTTCACGGTGTTATTGCCCCGTTGCTTGAGTTAGGCGCAGGCTTTGATATGAACTATTCAGGTAAAGAAAATATTTATCTTTACGGCGCAACAATGGGTTATTCCAGAAAATATATTGAAGAAAGATATAACGAAATTGTTGAATTTTCAGAGCTTAAGGAATTTATTGATGTTCCTGTCAAAAACTATTCATCAGGTATGAGAGCAAGACTTGGCTTTGCAATAGCAACAGCTGTTGAGCCTGAGGTTCTTATTCTCGATGAAGTTTTATCCGTTGGTGATGCAAAATTCAGAAACAAGAGTGAAGCCAAAGTTCGCTCAATGTTTGATAAAGGCGTAACAGTTTTGTTTGTTTCACACTCAACAGCGCAAGTCAGAAGACTTTGCAATAAGGCTATTATTCTCGACCATGGTCAGATTATTGCCCAGGGCGAGGTTAATGAAGTTTGTGATAAATACGATGAACTTGTAAATAAGAAATGAGGTTGATTTGTTATGATTATAGCAGCAGTTTTGGCAGGCGGTAAAGGCAGCCGTATGGGTAACACAGAAACACCAAAGCAGTATATGATGCTCGGCTCACGTCCGATTATTGTTCATACCGTTGAAAAGTTTTTTGTAAACCCTGATGTTGATAAGGTTGTAGTTCTTTGCCCCGACGTATGGGTTAAACAGACAAAAGATTTAATGAGTAAATATATCGGGGATACAGATAAAATTTCTGTTATCAGCGGCGGTGCAAGCCGTAACGACACTCTTATGTGTGCTATTGATTTTGTTGAGACAAATTACGGTCTTGATGATGACACAATTCTTCTCACACACGATGCTGTTCGTCCTTTTGTTACTCACAGAATTATTAACGATAATATTGAAGCTGTTCGAAAATGCGGCGCTTGTGACACCGTTTGGGGCGCAACAGATACAATTGTTGAAAGCGTTGACGGCGAGTTTATCAGCAATATCCCTGAGAGAAAAAATATGTATCAGGGACAGACACCCCAGAGCTTTAAAGCAAAAAGACTTAAAGAAATCTGCAATTCTCTTACAGATGACGAAAAAGAAATTCTTACCGACGCATGTAAGATTTATACCCTTAAAGGTGAGCCGGTAAGCCTTGTTAAAGGCGAAGTTTTCAATATTAAAATCACATATCCATATGACCTGAAAATGGCAGGTATTTTGTTAGAAGGAGTAAAGGCCGATGATTAACGCCGTATATCAGCTCACTGCCCCCAGATTGCTTGAAGTGACATACAAAGAGATGCCTCTTGAAAAAAACAGTGTTATCATCCGTCCGCTTAAGCTTTCAATCTGTCATGCTGACCAGCGTTATTATCAGGGTACGAGAAGTCAGAGCATTCTTAAAAAGAAGCTTCCTATGGCCTTGATTCACGAGTGTGTTGCTCAGGTAGTTTATGACCCTACCGGTACGTTCAAACCCGGTGATAAGGTTGTTCCTATTCCCAATACACCCTCTGAGAAGGATGATGTTATTGCGGAAAACTATCTGTATTCAAGCCGTTTCCGTGCAAGCGGATTTGACGGATTTTTGCAGGACTATGTCAGCTGTACACCCGATCGCCTTGTTAAGCTTCCTGACGGTGTGAATACAACTGTTGCAGCTTTTTCAGAGCTTATCAGCGTAAGCGTTCATGCGATTTCAAGATATGAAAAAATTGCCCATTCTCGCCGTAAAAAGGTGGGAATCTGGGGTGACGGTAATCTTGGCTTTATAACTGCGCTTTTGTTCAGCTATATTGCCCCTGAAACAGATTTGTATATTCTTGGCGCAAATCAGGAAAAGCTGTCTTACTTCACCTTTGCCAAAGAAACTTATCACGTTGACCATATTCCCGAAGGCTTTAACGTTGACCACGCTTTTGAGTGTGTCGGCGGTGCAGGTTCAAGAAGCGCAATTAATCAGATTATTGATTACATCAACCCCGAGGGAACTATTTCGATTATGGGTGTTTCTGAAAACTTTGTTGATATCAACACCCGTATGATTCTTGAAAAAGGCCTTCGTATGTTTGGCTCAAGCCGAAGCGGAAGAGAAGATTTTGAGAAAACTGTAGAGCTTCTCGAAGCTCATCCCGAGCTTTCACATTATCTTGAAAATATTGTTGGCGAAGAAATTCCCGTTGCCACAATTTCTGACATTCACGAGGCTTTCAGAATTGACTACAGCCGTAACTTCGGCAAAACAGTTATGACCTGGAACAAATAATGGGGGATTCCCTTTGAAAAGATTATTTTATATTTTATATGCGGCATTTTTTAATATTTGCCGCATATTCCCTTTAAAAGAGAATAGAGTAACCTTCCTTTCGCCGCATCGTGAAAATTTCACCGACAGCTTAGGCATGGTGCTTCGTGAGGTTGAAAAAAGAGGTAAGTATGATGTTATTAAAGTTTCTTCTGCTGACCTTGACCTGAACGGCGGACTCAAAGGAATATTCAGAGCGATAGAATTTTTTACCGTTAAGGCATATTTATTGGCTACGTCAAAATATGTTTTTCTTAACGATAATTTTATGCCTATGGGAAGTCTGAATTTCAGTAAAGGCGCTGTTATAACTCAGCTATGGCACGCTGAAGGTGTGTTTAAAAAGTTTGGTTTACATATTCCTCAGCCTGAGGATGTGAGACACCGTGAAATTACAGGTGCGACAAAGCTCAGTTTTGTTGTTTGCTCATCTGAGTCGGTGAAGCCAATCTATGCCGAAGCATTCGGAGTTGATGAGAGCAAGGTTTTGCCTTTGGGTGCACCAAGAGCTGACAGATTTTTTGCTGAACAAAACGAGGCGGAAATCAAAGAAAAGTTTTTCAGTAAATATCCTGACTGCAGAGGGAAAAAGCTTATACTTTATGCACCCACTTTCAGAGATAATGCCAAAGAAGACGAAGTGCTTCTTCAAAGCATTGATATGAAAAAGTGGGAAGAAAGGCTGGGAAATGATTTTGCTCTTCTTGTCAGACTTCATCCTCAGATCCACCGTTGCGATTCTGCTCTGACGGGAGCTGTTGATGTTACCGGTTGGGAAGATGTGGGTGAGCTTACTCTCATTTGTGATTGTATGATAACAGACTACTCTTCTGTTTGTATGGATGCTGCCCTTATCGGAAAACCGTTGGCTTTTTACGCATTTGATTTAGAAAAATATGCCTCTGACCGAAGCTTTTATTTTGATTATGAAAGTTATGTTCCCGGCCCGGTGGCAAAGGGCTTTGATGAACTTATTGATATTATCAAAAATATTGATAATCTTGAAGGTAATGAAAAGCTTGAAAAATTCCGTGAATTCAACTTTGGTAATCCTGACGGGAATTCAACAAAACGAGTGGTCGATACAATAATTAAATAAAAATATACCGTTCAATCTGTTAAAGACTGAACGGTATTTTTTATCTTTTAATAAGTTTTAATAATACAGATTTTATATCATCTGAGGCAATTGTTGATGAAATTATAACCGAAATAAGGCAAACACCAACGTCTGCAAATACTGCAAGCCACATAGGTGCTATTCCGATAATTCCCAAAAGAAGAACGAGAACCTTGACCGCCATTATAAAAGCAATGTTGATTTTAACGGTTTTCATTGTTTTTAATGCAAGGTGACGAGCCTGAACGAGCTTACTTAAATTATCGGTTGTAAGAACAAGATCAGCGGCTTCCGTTGCAGCCTGAGAGCCGAAGCCCATACCGGCACCAACATCTGCAGCGGCGAGAACAGGGGCGTCGTTGATTCCGTCACCGACGTAAATCGTTTTGCCGTGATATGCCTTTATCTCTTCAAGATGACTCAGCTTATTATCAGGAAGCAGTGAAGCATAGTAATCATCAGCATCAATCTCAAGTGCGACTTCTTTTGCTGATTCTTCAGAATCACCTGTGAGCATCGCAATATAACCGATTCCGCTTTCGCGAAGCGCCATAACTGTTTGCTGTGCTTCAGGTCTTGTCTGTGCTTTTACTTTAATAATGCCGACCAGTTTTCCGTCAACAGCAACAAGAGTTCCTTTAGCGTTGCCGGTTTCTATTCCGTTGTTTTCTAAAAGCTTCTTGCTTCCGCAGATGATATTTTTACCTGCAAAAACGGCGCTTGCACCATGACCGGGAATTTCTTTTATATCCTGAATATAGTTACTGTCAATCGCAGGAGCAACATCTTTAATAGCTTTTGCAATAGGATGTTGTGATCGGCTTTCTGCTACTGCAGCAAGCGTGAGAACAATATCTCTGTTAAGCCCAACGGGGGAGCTTACTTCGGTTACCGTTAAGATGTCCGTTGTGAGAGTGCCTGTTTTGTCAAAAACAACAGCTTTAGCGTCGGCAATTTGCTCAATATATTTACTGCCTTTAATAAGAATACCGTTTCTTGCGGCGGTACCCATACCTGTAAAAAACGCAAGGGGAACAGATAAAACCAATGCACAGGGGCATGATGCAACAAGCAACACCAGAGCTCTGTGAATCCACGTTCCCCAATCACCCGTGATAAGAGAGGGAATAACCACAACAACAATTGCAAGGGCGACAACAGCAGGGGTGTAATACTCTGCAATGCGTGAAATAAGCTTTTGCGTTTTACCTTTTTTATTTGAAGCTTCTTCAACAAGGTGAATAATTCTTGAAGCAGTTGATTCTTCAAGAGTGTTTGTTGTTTTGACGGCTAAGGTTTCATTGCCGTTAATCATACCGCTTAAAAGTTTTGTGCCTCTTTCGGCAGGTATAGGGATGCTTTCACCTGTAATTGCGGAGGCGTCAACACTTGAATTTCCGTGAACAACTATACAGTCAAGCGGAACGGTTTCGTGAGGATAAATAATGGCGCGTGTGCCGACAGGAACATGCTTTGCTTCAACTGTAGAAACTTCGTTTGTGGTGGTTACAACGTTTACTTTGTCAACCTGAATTTCTGAAAGGGAACGTATGGAATCTCTGCTTCTTTTTGAAGCAAATTCTTCCATTGCTTCACCGATTCTAAAAAAGATTGCAACTGCGGCTGATTCTCTGAATTCGCCCAGAAATGCAGCGGCAATTACGGCTATGACCATAAGTGTATTTTCGTCGATTTTATTATTACTACTGATGCTTTTAACTGCTGTTAACACAACGGGATAGGCGGCAAGTCCGGCAGAAATAATAAGGATTATACTGTAAACGATTTCGGGGATAATGACGATTTTAATAAGTGAGAGTATAAACAAAGCAACTGCGACGAAAAGCAGATAAGTTGTAAGCTTATTTTCTTTAACGTGTTCATGGCCGCAGGCACAGCCTTCACTGTGGCAGTGGCCGTTATGGCAATGATCGTGATGATGTTCATGATTATGGCTCATCAGAGTTCTCCTTTCTTGTGGCGGATATGAGCAAGACCCATATTGTATATCATTTCAATATGCTCATCATCGAGGGAATAAAAAATTGTTTTACCTTCTCTGCGAGGTCTTACAAGACCCGATGAGCGAAGTATCCGCAATTGGTGAGATATTGCGCTTTGTCCCATTTCAAGATATTCGGCAAGGTGGTAAACGCACATTTCGCCGTCAAGAAGCGCAGCAATAATACGGATTCGTGTTGTATCGCCAAAAACCTTGAAAAGCTCTGACAGGTCATAAAGCGTTTCAATGTCAGGAGTAGTTCTTTTAATTAAATCATTTGTATGAATTTCCATAGTGCCTCCTTTCGACATATGAACAGTTATTCATATGTTAGTTTTATTATATGCCCGATTAATTCTGTTGTCAATATATTTCGCAAAAAAAGAGCCGTAGATTTTCTACGACTCTTCGCTATTTACTGATTATCTTTACCACAGCAACTGCAGTTGCTGCCGCATTGACCATTTTTTTGAGATGGGCAGCAGCCGCTGTCAGGGCAGCCAATACATTTTTTACCACTTTTTTTTGCTTTGATAACGTACCAAGCGGCAAGGGCGATAATCACGAGAATTACAGCAACTATAATTACGTTATCCATAAATAAACTCCTGACTTATTTTGAAACTGTTACTTTATTTTTCTTCTGAGCCTGAATTTCTTTACCTTTTTTGTCTGCTCTGATGCATAAAACTGTAAGAATCACTGCAAAGGCAATTACTGCAACAAGTCCCCCGAGGAAGCCTGCACCAAGTGAGCCTGTTGTAATAAGAGTGCCGGTCTGATAAACAAGAAATCCTACAGTGAAGCCGGTACCGAGCTGAAGTCCGATACCTGACCAGAGCCACTTTGCACTTTTCATTTCTGAGTTCATAGCACCGATAGCTGCAAAGCAGGGAGGTGTGAAAAGGTTAAACATAAGGTAAGCGAGAGCAGCAACTTTTGTTATGGCAAATGCACTTGCAACTTCTGCGCCTGCACCTTCCATAAGAGCAAGCTCTTCTGTGTCAATAAGATTTTCAAGACCTACAAAGCAGACTGCAAGTGTGCCGACAACATTTTCTTTAGCGATGAAGCCGGTAATTGCGGCGGCGGCCAACTGCCATGAAAGGACACCTGCAACAGGAATAAGCAAATAAGCAAACGGTCCTGCGATTGAAGCAAGAATTGAAGAATCTGCTGTTTCTGCAACCTGGAATTTCCATGTGAAGCTTTGCATAATCTGAACCGCTGTGTTACAAAGGAGAATAATTGTTGCAGCCTTAACTATGTAAGCCCAACCGCGGCTGCACATTGATTTGAACGCTCTTAAAAGAGAGGGAGCTTTGTATTCAGGAAGCTCCATAATGAAGAAAGATTTCTTTGCCTTATAGCCTGTGATTTTATTGATAAGCAAGGCACCGAAGAAGATTATAACGATACCTGCGAAATACATAAGAGGTCCGACCCATGTAGCTTCATCAAAAAAAGCACCTGCAAAAAGGCTGATAACAGGGAGCTTTGCACCGCAGGGCATAAACGGGGCGAGCATTGCTGTTGCTCTGCGCTCGCGCTCATTGCGGATTGTGCGGCAAGCCATAACGCCGGGAATAGCGCATCCTGTACCGATTACAAAAGGAATAACTGATTTACCTGAAAGACCGACCTTTTTGAAAATCGGATCAAGAACAACTGAAACACGGGCCATATAACCGCAGTCTTCAAGTAATGCTATAAGGAAATACATTACCATAACAAGAGGTAAGAAACCGATAACTGCAATAGCACCGCCGATTACACCGTCAACAAGTAACGCTGTCAGAAGGGGGTTAGCGTTTTCAAAGAATGTTGCAATCCAACCCTGGAAGCCTTCAAGAAGGGTAACAAGACCGGGGATAACTGTTCCGTTTTTCATTTCATAGCCTTCAGCAATCCATACGCCGGGACCTGCCTGAGAAATCCAGAAAACAGCAAACATAACAACGGCAAAAATTGGAATACCCAGCCATTTGTTAGTAAGTACGGCGTCAATTTTATCTTGTGCGTTTCGGTCTTTGGTGAAAACCTTGCGGCTCTCAACTTTTTTGACAATACCGTTAACAAATTCAAAACGCTTTCTGTCTGCATTTTTAACCGCAGCTTTGTCAGAAAGATTGATATCGCTCTGCAAATATGGAGCTGTCTGTGGTTTGCCATTGAGAGAAATTGCTGCACTTACTACATCTGCAAGTCCGTCTGCTGAAGTGGAAATTGTTTCAACAACAGGGCAACCAAGCTTATGCGATAAAGACTGTGTGTCAATTTTAGTTTCTTTTTTCTTGTTTATGTCAGTTTTGTTAAGGGCAACAACAACAGGAATGCCAAGCTCCAACAACTGAGTTGTGAAAAAAAGACTTCTGCTCAAGTTTGTTGCGTCAACAATATTGATAATAGCATCAAGCTTTTCACCTTTAACATAAGAGCTTGTGATGCTCTCTTCAGAGGTGAAAGGTGACATTGAGTATGCACCCGGCAAGTCAACGGCAATAACCTCTTCACCGTTTGTGAGGCTTTTTTTTATCGGTGCCTCTTTCTTCTCTACGGTAACACCTGCCCAGTTGCCGACCTTTTCGTTACGGCCGGTGAGTGCATTATACATAGTGGTTTTACCACTGTTTGGGTTACCTGCTAAAGCAATTCTCATTTTAATCCTCCTTGTAGTTAACTATAACTAACTCTGCGTTAAAAGGAAATCAGTTGGTTTATCAGCCGATTAAATCTCGATGGCCTCTGCCAACTGATTATCAATGTTATATCGTCCGTCTTTTATTGCAACAACAAAACCGCCCTTTGTGCGTGAAATCACAGTGATCGGCTCACCGCTGTAACAACCGAGAGAAAACAGAAAATCGTTTAATTCTTCATCATCGGTTTCTATTGCACGGATGATATATTCTTTTCCTTCCTGAGCATCAGTTAAATTCATAAAGATCACCTTTGTCTGATTTAGTTAGTGATTACTAACTTCGGCAATATATTATCACTTTGATAACGGTTTGTCAATAGTTTTTTTTGAGATTTTTTGGTACACTTGAAAAAGTTTTTTGCATATGGTATAATACTTAAAATTCATTTAGCGGTGATTATATGAAGATACATGCATCAGCAGAAAATTATCTTGAAACTATATATATGCTCAAGAAATCAAAGGGAATGGTCAGGTCAATAGATATTGCTAACGAGCTTGATTATTCAAAGCCCAGCATCAGTGTTGCGATGAAAAACCTTCGTGAAAACGGGTATATTGAGGTTGACAAAGACGGTTATATCACTCTTCTGGATAAGGGCCTTGAAATTGCAGAAAGAATGTATGAACGCCATACGGTTATTTCACAGTTTCTTATTAAATTGGGCGTCGAAGAAGCGGTTGCTACTGAGGATGCCTGTAAAATTGAGCATGTTATAAGTGACAAAAGCTTTGAAGCTATTAAAAATTCAATCAAATAAAAACACGGTATCGGTTAATAATCGATACCGTGCTTTTTATTTAAAAGAAACCTTTTATTAAAACTTTGTAGCGTCAATATGTGAAAATGCAGTTTTACCTTCTGAATCAATTGTTAAAAGGCTTCCGCCCTGAATTCCCTCATCATAGTAAGAGGTAAGACCTGATTTAAGAGCGTATGAAAGGCGTACACCTTCATAAACAGTTGAGAAATAGTTGATGTGGTCGTGACCGCAGATAACGTCTTTAGTGCTGCCCAATTCTTTGATTACATCAAATGTACCCATATGAGCACCGTAGCAGATGTACTCATTCTTTTCGCCGAAAGAAGTGGGATCGGATGACATATTGTCAAAAGCGTTGTTATATTCAGGAAGGGGAATGTGAATAAACAAAGTGCTCTGAACATTAGAATTAGTGAGAGCGTTAATACCGTTAACGTTCCATTTGTACCATTCTATCTGGTTTTTCCAAAGGCCGTCATAAACGTCTTCCTGAAGAGTTGTGCCGTCAAAGTAGTCTGTGGAATCGTGAGTATCCATAAGATAAAGAGTATGGATTATTTTATTATCCTGTGAAATCTGCACTGTGTAGTTGCCGTGTCCCATATCTTCAGGGCCAAATTTGAAAAGACAGTTGTCAGCTTTCATCATTTTATATGCTGCCCAGCTTTCGTCGGTGAGTCCCTGACCGTCATGGTTGCCCATAATAGGTGCCCAGGGAATGTCAAAAGAATCTAAAAATCTGATAAACCATTCATAAGCAAAACCGCCTATAGCATTATCACCGACAGTAACTATAAGATCAGGGTCAGTTTTCTCCACAAGAGCAGTAATAAGAGCTTCTGAAGCAAAACGGTTTGCACCGGTTGCATCGCCGTTATCAGCCTGAACATCAGCGAGTATCAGCACTTTGAAATCTTCATCGGCATTTTTCTCAAGAACGCCGTCATAGTCGATGGCATAAGTGTCATCAGGCGACCATTTATCATAATAACGGTCATCAGCAAGGCTGTTTCCTACAAGCATAGGAACAAATGAATTGAAAATAGTTGCGATAATAAGAAAAACACTGGAAAAGAATTGAGTTATGGTAAGCATATTTACACTCCTTTGTTAATATGAATATATTATACATCATTTATTTCAAAATTCAAGAATAAAGAAAAAATCCACGGTATTACCGTGGATTTAAGTCGGTTTTAATTATAAACCAAGGTTTGCGATGAAGTCGCTGATTGTTGCGAAGAGAGCTTCGAAATCGATTTCGCTGATGTAAGCCATAATTTCTTCAAAGATGGGTTTAATTTCAGCGATGATAGCTTCAAAATTGATGTTTTCCATTATCGTAATACCCCTTTCATAAAATCGGAAATAAATTCCTTGTTTGTATTATAACATACATTTTAAAAAAATCAATACATTTTTGAACATATGAAGTCAAAATGTCTAAAAAGAAATAAAACGGCTATCACGTTTTTCTCTTTCGTGAATAGAATAAAGATACAAAAGAGAAGGGCGGTATTGAAATGGATACATTTTTCAGCAGCGCATACACAAATCTCGGCTTCCGACATTTCAAGTTAAATTCAATAAATCCCGATTGTTTCAGATACATAATCAAAGGCAAGTCAGGCGGAGTAATATCCCGTTGCTTTGAAAGGTTTTCAGAAAAGCTGGAAAAAAGCGGTGCAAAATTTTGTGTTAGCCGAAATTATGACGGTAATCTGACGGGGATCAGCTGCGAAGAAAAAGGTTTTATTATCTGCAACGGAACTGCACCTTTTTCGCAAGAAGCGGTAACATTCGGCGCTACAGACAGTATGATTAGTCTTGAAACTTTTCAGCAAAGTAAAAGGTTGAGAGAGAATGCTGATGAAATTAGATCTCTGATGTATACATTTAGTGAGAATGAACGAAGATGCTGTCGGTTTCTCAATGCTGCAAACGGAATATATAAAGATAATATGCGGTTGGGCAAAGAAATCAATGATTCCAGAAAGGTAAGCCGATATACAGCAAAGCTGTGGTCACGTTATGGCAGTCCGCCATCGGGAAAGATAGGAGTAGAGAAAAAGCTTTTTTATAATGTTTTATCTCAGGAAGGTGTGATGAGTGCTAAAGGTTTGAATGAAATTTGCGATACGGCGATAGTTATTGATGACAATTGCGGATATTGCTCAGATATGATAATTGACAGAATGCGCCGTTATGCTTTGAGCAACGGTGTTGATGTGTTAAGCTTTATACGTTTTTTTGATTACAATGCGGCACCTGAGTGTATTGTTATGCCTGCGCTGAGGTTTGGTGTTTTCTGTGAGTGCAACGGTTCAGAAGCTGATGCGCCTTATATCAAAACGGTAAAGGCAAGGCGATTTTTACATACTCAGCCGGGTGAAAGCGTAAAGGTACGGCTTCAGTTTAATCAAAAAGCAATGGATTCTTTGATAAAGGAAGCAGCATCTTCTTTAAAAGAAATTCAAAGAATAAATGACGAGCTTGACAGCATATATTCACAAGCAACTGATGAAGATGCTTTTTTTGATTATATTTATCTCAAAACATTAAAGGGTAAGACTGTTTGACATCGGGAAAGGTTTTTGATATAATCACATCATCCTGATAATGGTGGTGATTTTTTTGCAAAGACTTTCAAAAAGACTTTTATCTTTTGTAATTATGCTTTGTATGGTTATATCTCTTATCGGCGGGTTTACCGTAACTTCATTGGCAGCTTATATGGGTGACGGTGACGGTGACGGCAAGGTGACTTCTGCCGATGCTTTGCTTGTGCTTCAAGGCGCAACGGGTAAAAAAACACTTACCCCGGCTCAGTTTGCCATATGTGATATGAACAGTGACAACAAAATCAATTCCTCTGATGCTTTGTTGATTCTTCAGACAGCAACAGGCAACATTGATCACGTTGAACAGCCGGATGTTAAATTACCCTATGAAGGCATTGTTACCGCAGACCCTTCTCTCAGATTAAGAAGCGGAGCAGGAACATCTTACGAGAAACTTGCGGACATTCCTTACGGAACAACTCTTACAATAACAAAAATCAGTAACAACTGGGGATACACGACTTATAACGGAAAGACTGGTTGGGTAAGCCTTGATTATATTGAACCGACTTCACCTGTTTCCGGTACGTTTACTATCGTGTGCTACGGTTACGGCCACGGTGTAGGTATGAGCCAGCACGGTGCAAGATGTCTTGCGGAAGACGGTAAAACTTACGATGAAATACTTCTTCATTATTTTTACAGCGACAAAACAAAAATAGAAAAAGATGAAGAATTGCCTGAAACGGTTAAATACGGCAATGAGGAAATTGAGCTTAAAAAATATATTGCAGGCTCTGTAAGAGCAGAAATCGGTGACAGCTGGCACATTGAAGCCATCAAGGCTCAGCTGGTTGCGATTTATACTTACGCTAAGTATTACGGCTTTAACGTAAGCTCATCGACCCATGCTTATAAAGATGATTATAATTACGAAGGCACTAAAATCGAAACTGCAATGAATGAAGTTCTCGGTGAATATATTTCATATAACGGCAAAGCAATTCTTTCTGTTTACTGTGCAAGTATGGGCGGTAAAAACACATCGGCCAAAAATGCATGGAACGGTTCGGACACACCATATCTTCAGGGCGGAAGAACCAGCCCCGAGCCTGAAAGCGTAATGAAGAAAACTTATACCTACACAGCAGAGGAAATCAGAACAATGGTTCAGCAGAATCTTGGCATCACCCTCACTGGCTCACCTGACAAATGGTTTACAGATATTGTCCACGATGCATCAATCAGTAAGGATGTAGGCTATATCACTTCAATGAAGGTCGGTGAAAAAACGCTCAGAGGCGAACAGGTGAGAATAAAGATCTTCGGATACAGCAAAATGCGTTCACATTGTATTTCAATTAAATATAACCCATAAAAAAATCGGCTTGAGAGTAAAATCTCAAGCCGTTGTTTTTATATGCCTGTCAGATCAAAAGGAGGAATATATTCTTCCTTTGCTGAAGAAAGTTCCTGAACATAGGCGTTTTCAAAGCCCAGTGATTCAATGTGGTTTAATACAGTGTCATATTCTCTTCTTGAAATTCTGCGGTTTATTGTAGGATAGTCTTTGCTTTCACCGCAGGGGGTATATTGACTCATAAGGCTGATTATTGTTTTGTTACCGAATTCGTCTGCAACAAAATCAAGCACCTTCATAGACTGACTGATATTACCCGGCAAAATCAGATTTCTGATAATGACGCCTTTGTGCATTATTCCGTCAGCGTCAAAAATATCTTCAGGCTGCTGACGCTTCATTTCGGCTACAGCCTGCGAGGCAGCAGAGAAATAATTACCGGCTTTGCTGTATTTTAAAGCAACACGTTCATCACGGTATTTTATATCTGTGAGATAAATATCAACAATACCGTCGAGTTCTTTAAGGGTTTCAACGTTTTCGTATCCGCTTGTGTTGTAAACAACAGGCACACACGGATTGTTTTCTTTGAGTATTTTTGCCAGTTTCAAAGCGTAGTGAGTGGGGTTGACAAGGTTGATGTTGTGAGCGCCCTGTGAAATCAGTTCGTTAAAAATTTCAACGAGTCTTTCATCAGAAATTTCTTTGCCGAAACAGTTGTGGCTTATTTCAAAATTCTGACAATATACACATTTCAGATTGCAGCCTGAAAAGAAAACCGTTCCGCTGCCGTTTGTACCGCTGATGCAAGGTTCCTCCCAAAAATGCAAAGAGGCTCTTGCTACCTTGAATTTATCATTTACACCGCAAAAGCCTTTTTGAGTTGCTCGGTCAATTTCGCATTTACGAGGGCAGCTGTTACAAATATTATTCATTAAAGCTTACCTCCGTTTCGCAAATCAGAGTAAATCTTGAATCTACGGGGTTTTTGTTATCATAATCAATAACAAGCGCAGTGTTGTTGATAAACTTAACAAAAATCTTTTTTTCTTTTGCAAGGTTTATTTCGTGCAGTATTTTGCTGGCTTCCGGTCTTGTGAATTTATTCATAGGCACTAAATGTTTGAGACTTTCGGGCACTATTTCTGAATTTTCACTGAGATAAAAATCTCTGAGAAGCGTCTGCGAAATATCAACACCGTTTTTACCTGAAAAATCACAAAGTGCATCATAAAGCTTTTTAGTTGAAACTCCTGTGAAAAGAAGTGAGTTTTCATTCATATAGTCAGCGATTTTTCTGAACATTTCAAACGGAGAAGCAAATTTTTTTTCAAGCTCTTTAAGTGAATACACAAATCTGCCTGAATTATAAAATTTTTCGAGTGCATCTTCAACTTCTTTTAATTGCTTGATTTCATCATAAGAAATATATTTATTTTTTAAAATTTCGTAGGGAGAATATTGCGCAAAGGAATAAGAGTGCTTTTCAATAAGCGTATTCAACGGGGCGCCGCTTAAAAGCTTTAAAAAGCCCAGCTGAAGCTGATGAGCCTCAAGGCGATAAACTTCATTAAAGCTGCGCATAAATCTTTCGTAGCTTTCAAAGGGAAGACCTGCGATAAGGTCAGTGTGAAGGTTTATGTTTCCTGCCACCCTCAGGGCAGAGACATTGGCAAAGATCTTTTCGTTGGGGGCGTATCTGCAGCTTTCTTTCAATGAGTCTTCATTAGTTGACTGAATTCCGATTTCCAGCTGAATTTTGCCTTTAGGGGCTGTCTTTAAAAGTTCAAGATGTTTTTCATCGAGAAGATCTGCCCCGATTTCAAAATGAAAATTGGTGTCACTCAGATGAGCGTTATCTATTATGTGTTTCCATATTTTATAAGCTCTTTCAGGGTTGCAGTTGAAAGTTCTGTCAACAAACTTAACCTGATTTACGTTGTGTTTTATAAAAAAGCCGATGTCAGAAAAAACTCTTTCAAGAGATAAAAATCTCACCTTGCCGCATACAGATGAAAGACAATAGGCGCAGCTGAAAGGGCATCCTCTTGAAGATTCATAATAGATGATTCTGTTTTTAAAGTTTCTGATATTATCATCGTTATAGATAAAAGGAATTTCATCAAGGCTTTTGATAAAAGGTGCGGAAATAACCTTGTCACAGATTTCATAGTCAGCTTCAGGTTTACCGCCAAGAGCGAGTTCAACTGCAACGGGGAAGGCTCTCTCTCCCTCACCGCTGACAATAAAATCATAATCGCCTTGTGTGAGTGCCGTATGTTCGGTTCCGTAAGAAACTTCAGGTCCGCCGAGAATAATTTTTGTTTCAGGTAAAATTTCCCTGATACTTTTGCAAAGCTTTGATACGGTATCTATATTCCAGATATAAACACTGAACCCGACAACATCAGGCTTTTCTTGTGTTATTCTGTATAAAAGATGCTCTGTTGTGTCGTTTACAGAGCCTTCTATAATTACGGTGTTATACTTACAACCAAAGACTTCAAGCCCTGATTTGAGGTAATAAACTGCAGGGCAGGAGTGAATATATTTTGAATTTACAGCGCAAAGTGCAATATTTTTCTTTTTCACAACAATAAACCACCAAATTTAAATTTATTACATACTACCATAAATTTACTCTTGTGTGCAAGAGAGTTTTGTGATATACTCTGTGTATCTGTAAGAAAGGACTGATTAAATGAAAAGAATAATCAGCTTGATGATGTGTGCTGTTCTTTTCTGTTTTTGTTTTGCAGGTTGCGGTGAAAAGGAACAGGATGCTTCAGACGGATTAACCGGGCACACCAAAGTTCAGGTGGTTATGGAAGATGGGGGAGAGTTTGTAATAGAGCTTTATCCTGAATACGCTCCGAAAACCTGTGCTAACTTTGTGAAGCTTGTAAATGAAGGCTTTTATGACGGATTGACTTTCCATAGAATTGTTGACGGCTTTATGGCGCAGGGCGGTTCATCTGACGGTAAAGGCTATGAAGGCAGTGACGAAAAGATTGAAGGCGAGTTTGCAATAAACGGCTTTGAGCAAAACACTCTTTCTCACACAAGAGGCGTTATTTCAATGGGCCGTACAAACGATTTCAACTCAGCTTCATCACAGTTCTTTATTTGCTTCAGCGATGATTACACATCAAGTCTTGACGGAAGATATGCAGCTTTCGGCAAAGTTATTGAGGGTATGGAAGTTGTAGACGGTTTTACCGAATATGAACGTACATACAACAGCCTTGGTGAGCTTGCAGTTCCGGTAGATCCGATTGTAATCAAATCAATGACGGTTATTAAATAAGAAGGAAGGTAATTTATTATGAAAAAAGTAATTTCTGCAGTTCTTGCTCTTGTGATGGCTTTCAGTATGTTTGCCATAAACTCTTCAGCTGCAAAAGAGGTTATCTACGGTGACCTTAATAACGACAGCAAAATTAACGCTGCTGATGCTCTTGAAGTTTTGCAGATGGCAACAGGTATCAACGATAAGGCAACAGGTTATGATCTTGCAATCGGTGACATCAATGCTGACGGTAAAACAAACTCTAACGACGCGCTTCTGATTCTTCAGCGTGCAACAGATCTTATCGGTGAATTCACAAAGAGCTATGCCAATACAACTAAAGCTAAAAAGGTTGACCCTGTTTTTGCAAACGATGCTTTCACTTTCAGAATGACTATGACAGAGGAATCAATGGGTGAGTTTGACATGGTTTTCTCAACTGACGGCAAGGCAAAGGTTATTGCAACAGTTATTATGTTTGCAGAAATCGTTCCTATCGAAGTGAGAATGTTGCATCTTGACGGTGCAAACTACCAGGTTGTTCCCACTGTAACAATCGGTCTTGAAAAAGTTCCCGGTGCTTATTGTGAAATCGAAGAAGATGTAAATTATATGTTTGACAGCTATGTGTTACTCTTCACAGCTGATACCATCTTCGGTTCAAAAACAAACGAAAAAATCGGCGGTAAGACTTATGTCTGCGAAACATTCTACAGCGAAAACGGCGCAAGCTTCAAATACTATTTCCTTAACGAAAATCTTGCAAAGCTTGTAGTTTCAAATAACGGCGCAACTCAGACTTTTGATATAACAGACCTTGAAAAAGGCGCTGATACAGCAAGACTTAAGATTCCGTCAGACTGCGTATATGATGAATCACTTCTTGACGGCTGATTTAAGACTGTTTAATTAATCAAATTCAAAAACGCCCCGGTATGCTTCGGCATTATCGGGGGCGTTTTTTTGCTTAAAGCGGTTTGTTGTTTGAAGCGAAAGCTTTTAGTTTATGTTTTGACGGTAAAAAAGCGTTGTGCTCTTTCGAACACAACGCCTGAATCGTATTTTATTATTGCCACTCAAACCATACGGTTGTTCCGCTTACACGGTAGTTAACGCCTTCTGTAAAGTAGAATGCTCTTGTCTTACCGTTATAATTCTGGAAGATATGATCAACGTCTTCCAAACCGCCGATGAATGCATTCATAAGACCGATGTCTGTGAAGTTGATTGTCATTTCAACTCTCATCAAAGGAATTGTAGTAGCGGGGCTTGACTGAATAGCAGGGGAGAAGCCTGTTAACCACCAAGTCTTTGAATAGCGGTTGAATGAGCTGAGGCCGTAGTGGAATTTACAGCTCATTTCCTGATGATATTCTTCAGAAACTACGTTGTAAGTTGTCTGATTTTCCGGTGTATCACCGGGGCGGTTGTAGAAACCTGTTTCGCAACCTGCAAGAACGAGTCCGTAATATCCTTTCCAGAGCTGTACCATCCACTGCATATCATTGTAATTAAACTTAATTCGGATCGTATCGAGAGGCATAAAAGCAACTGCGGCAAGGCGGTCATAAAGCTCAGTGTAGCCCATTGTTCTCTGCCAGCCTGAGCCTGTTGCGTAAAATACATTGTATTTAGCGTCATAAGCGAAACCGGCAAGACCGAGACCTGCATTATCGATAACACAGCCGGTATAGGGGTCGTAAGTAATGTTACCTGCAACGGTGCTGAGGTTGTAGTCGCTTCTGGGGAAAGAGTCGATCTTACCTGTTGAGCGGTAGAGAACATAAAGAGCATCTGTTGAGTTAAGCTCATTGTTTTTATCAACGTCAGCAGCCGTTCTGCGAACTACGTCTGTGATCAGGTGATAGCCTGATGAGTGATAAACGATTCTGAGGGCATCGGCTGAGTTGATGATAGCATCGCCGTCAGCATCACCTGCAACATAAGAGGCGTTATCGGGTAACGGCTCTTCAGCTGCAACATTTATGCCTGCAATTGAAACTGTAAGCACTGCAGCCATAAGAACTGAAATAATTCTTCTAATAGTTTTCATAAGCTGTTTTCCTCCTTATTTATACAAGCTCTGCTTTGAAGTAGCTGATGTTGCCTGTAGCTTTTTGCAATATTGCCAACGCATCTGAAGAGTTGACTTTACCGTCGCCTGTAACATCAGCGTATTTGAATTTAACAATGTTAAACTTAACAAGGTTTACTGAGTATTGAAGTACACTCAAGGCATCATTTGAGTTAACCTGACCGTCAAAGTTAATATCGCCGTAACCTCTTATTGTGATTACAAATTCAGCAGATTTTTTGCCGTCAACCGAAACTTTAACACTGTTGCTGCCGAAGGTCAGCTTTGACGGGTAAGTGAAGCTGAATCGGTCAGGGTCTGATGAGTAAGCAACCGTTTCTGTAGTTCCGTCTGTGTAGGTTACACCAACCTTGAGTCCGGAAAAATCATAGTCAGCAACAATTTTTTCGCCTGAATATGACCAGTCATCTTTGAATTCATAATTCTGTTTTGAAGGTTTGTTTTTTACAGAAATACTTTCAATTTCTTTCAGAACAAACTCAACAGTGAAGGGGATATAATGGCCGTAAAATGTGAGGTTAAGAGTGTTTTTGCCAAGAACAAAATCATCGACATTGTTGGGAACGATCCAATCTATTCCGCCGTCTTCATAAGAAACGGTTGATGTGGTTCCGTCTGTGAAGGTGAGCTTGATTGCTGCCCCTGTAGGTGAGTAAGATTTTAATGCGATGTTATTTTTTGAATCATAATCCCAATCTACACCGTGCATAAGCTTGGTTTTGTCGGGATCTTTTGCAAGAGAAACGCTTTTAATGGCAACAAGAGTAATTTGTGTGTCAACATAAGCATTACTGAAATCTTCAAGATAAATTCTGGCGGTATTCTTTCCTGCTTTCCAGTTTCCGCTTGATGGCTCAATATACATATTTCCGCCCCAAGGGAAAACCTTATAAGAAATATCATTTCCGTTATATCTTATGACAGTTCCCGTCAGATCAAAATCAATTTTTGCTTTTATTGTTGAACCGGAATAAACCCAGTCAATTCCTTCGTAAAAAAACTTTTTGTCCGGCTCTTTGATAAGCTCAGTATTTTGCGCTGAAGCGGGGATAATCAAAGCTGACAGCAACAAAATCAGGCAAAGAGAAAAACTTATTACTTTTTTCATAGAAATCCTCCCCTATACAATTATAATAATTATACACTAATACATTATATATGTCAATAAACAAAAAATGGATGAATACCTATGTAAAAAAATAGACAACAGGTATTGATTTTTATATTGTTTTCTGTTATTATGTACTCGTCACAAGTTTGATAATTTTTTTAGGAGATGATTAGACATGAAAAAGACTACAAAAATCCTTTCTGTTGTACTTGCAATCTCAATGGTATTGAGCGTTGCTGTTGCTCTTGCTTTCTCAGCTTTTGCAGCTCAGGGCCCTGCTATTGAAGTTAAGCAGGTAAGCAAAACAGGTAATGAAATCGTTGTTAACATCGATTTGAAATCAGGCACATTCAACAGCCTTGACCTCGCTTTTGACATGAAAGGTGTTAAATGCACAAAGATCGAAGCAGGTGCTGCTTCATCTTCATCAGGCGCTATGCTTATTTCTAACCCCGAAGCTACCGGTGACGCAAGCCACATTTCAATGGTTGCTATGAGCGGTATGAAAGCTGGCACAATCGCAGTTGTTACACTTAGCGTTACTGCTGATGATTATTCATTCGCAGTTAAGTCCACATCTTGCTGCATTACTGATGAATCATTCAACAACGTTGAAGTTGAACCCACAATCAGCGGTGCTGTAAAAGCTCCTGTAGTTGACAAGCCCGAAGCTGACAAGCCTGAAGCTGACAAGCCCGAAGCTGACAAGCCTGAGGCAGATAAGCCTGAAGCTGACAAGCCTGAAACAGATAAGCCTGAGGCAGATAAGCCCGAAGCTGACAAGCCTGAAGCTGATGAGAAACCCGTAGTTGACGAACCCGTTGTTAACCCTTCAACAGGTGACAGCGCAGTTTCAGCAGTTGTAGCTGTTGCAGTTCTTGGCATCAGCGCAGCAGCAGTTGTAGCTCTTCGCAAAAAGGAAGACTAATTAACAGCTGAAAAGTAAAAAGTATTTGCCCTGTATCTTCGGATACAGGGTATTTTTTCTTTTATTTACCTATTGATTTATTTAATTTAATTTGATATTATATATGTAATATTTTTGAGAGGAGATATACATAATGATGAAATCAACTAAATTTATTTCATTAATTCTTTCTGTTGTAATGGCATTCAGCCTTGCTTCAGTAATGATTATTCCGGCATTCGCAGCAGATGCCCCCGCACTTGAGGTTAAAAAAATCAGCGAAACAGACGATAAGGTTGTTGTTTCAATCAATCTTACTAACGGTTCTTTCAACAGTATGGACATAGCTTTTAATATGAAAGGTGTTACATGCGACGGTATCACAACAGGCTCTGCAGCAAGTGATTCAGGCGCTATGATTATGTCAAACCCGTCCGCAACAGGTGGCAAGAGCAACATCTCTATGGTTGCTCTGAACGGTATGTCAAATACAGGTTCTATTGCAACTGTTACTCTTGACAGAAACACCAAAGGCGGCGATTATTCTTTTTCAATTGATGTAACTGACTGTACTGTTACTGATGCAGATCTCAATAATATTTCTGTTACACCTTCAGTATCAGGTAACTCAATTACTCCCCCTGTTGTAAAGCCTCCTGTACAGGATCCTGAAGAGGATAAACCTGAAGAAGATAAGCCTGAAACAGATAAAAAGCCTGAGACAGATAAAAAACCTGCCACAGAACAAAAGCCTGAGACAAACAAAAAACCTGCTACAGACAAAAAGCCTGTTGTAACTCTTCCGTCAGATGTTCCTTCTACAACAGAAATTGAAGAATCAACTGAAGAATCATCTACAGATGCAGGTATTGGTGATTATGAGTATGATTACTATGATCCGGAAGAAGAAGAGACAGAACCTGCTGACAGTGATGAAATTCTTGACAATGAGAAAAACCCCAAGACTTTTATTATTGTTGCAGTAGTAGTTGTTGTTCTTATCGCAGGTGCAGTAGTTGCATTTGTTTTGATTAATAAAAAGAAGAACACTGAACAGTAAAAAGCCAAAAGTTCCTGAGTAAAATCAGGAACTTTTATTTTTCTATTGAATTTTTAATATTATTTTGTTATTATATTCTACGGATTATATTTGCACTCCAAAGGAGAATTTTTATGTTAGATTTAAAATTTTTAAGAGAAAATCCTGAATTGGTTAAACAGAATATTAAAAATAAATTTCAGGACAGTAAGCTTCCTCTTGTTGATGAAGTAATTGAGCTTGATAAACTCAGCCGTGCTTATAAAGGCGAGGCAGACTCTCTCAGAGCAAACCGTAATAAAATCTCAAAGCAGATCGGTGCCCTTATGGCTCAGGGCAAAAAGGAAGAGGCTGAAGAGGTTAAACAGTTAGTTGCTCAGAATGCAAAGCGCCTTGCCGAGCTTGAAGTTCTTGAGGCTGAATACAGCGAAAAAATCACTAAGATAATGATGACAATTCCTAATATCATTGATCCTTCTGTTCCGATCGGTAAGGATGACAGTGAAAATGTTGAGGTTCAGCGTTATGGTGAGCCTGTAACTCCCGACTTTGAAGTTCCTTATCACGTTGATATTATGGAAAAGTTTGACGGTATTGACCTTGACGGTGCAAGAAGAGTTGCAGGTAACGGTTTTTATTATCTTATGGGTGATATTGCAAGACTTCATTCATCAATTATCTCTTATGCCCGTGACTTTATGATCGACCGCGGATTTACTTATTGCGTTCCTCCTTTTATGATCAGAAGCGGTGTTGTAACAGGTGTTATGAGCTTTGCTGAAATGGATGCAATGATGTATAAAATAGAAGGCGAAGACCTCTATCTTATCGGCACAAGCGAACACTCAATGATCGGTAAGTTTATGGATACAATTATCCCTGAAGAAAAGCTTCCTCAGACTCTTACCAGCTATTCACCTTGCTTCCGTAAGGAAAAAGGTGCTCACGGTCTTGAAGAGCGCGGTGTTTACAGAATTCATCAGTTCGAAAAGCAGGAAATGATAGTTGTCTGCAAACCTGAAGAAAGCCCTGTATGGTTTGATAAGCTCTGGCAGAATACAGTTGATTTGTTCCGCTCACTTGATATTCCTGTAAGAACACTGGAATGCTGCTCAGGCGACCTTGCCGACCTTAAGGTTAAGTCAATCGACGTTGAAGCATGGTCACCAAGACAGCAGAAATATTTTGAGGTTGGCAGTTGTTCAAATCTCGGCGATGCTCAGGCAAGACGTCTTAAAATCCGTGTAAACGGCAAAGACGGAAAATATCTTGCACATACCCTTAACAACACAGTTGTTGCTCCTCCGAGAATGTTGATCGCTTTCCTTGAAAACAATCTTAATGCCGACGGCAGCGTGAATATACCTGTTGCATTAAGACCTTATATGGGCGGCAAAGAAAAAATTGAAATAAAATAAACAAAAAATCGTCGTCAGCAGACGGCGATTTTCTTTTTTAGAACAATTCAGAGTATATGATTATGGTAAAATATTACACATAGGAGGAATGTTTATGATATTTTGGATCGTTTTTGCTCTTTGCCTTGCCGTGACAGTGTTTTATACAATAAAAAGAACTGTCAAGGTTAATTATTCAGACCTTGCAATAAAGGTTGGCGCAAGTTCTCTTTTTGTTGCAACGGGTATTGCTGCTGTTATCAGTAATCCTCAGGTGAATCTCACTTTTGCATTGATGATTATTGCGGGTTCTGTCTTTGGTCTGTTGGGTGATATTTTTATTGAATTAAAATGGATAAATAAAGATAAAAGCGATACTTTTTTAACCTTCGGTTTTGTCACATTTATGATTCAGCATATTATAACAGTTGCCGCTGTGTTCATTCACTACCCGATGACAGTGATTAATGCACTGATTTGTTTCATAGCACCTGTTGTTGTGTTGATCGTGTCAGGTTTTGCTGTTAAAATTACAAAGATGGATATGGGTAAGTTTAAGGTTATCGCGAATTCATACGGTGCATTGGCATCAATGACTTTTTCGGTAGGCTTTATGACTATGAATACCTACGGAATGGAGCTTTCACAGATTCTTTTCTTTGTGGGCGCAGTTTCTTTCTTCGTTTCAGACCTTGTACTCAGCCAGATATTTTTTACTGAAAAAGGCTGCACAAGACTTTTGGTAATTCTTAATCATATTACTTATTACGGTGCACAGATTTTGATTGCAACCTCTCTTTTCTTTATGAAATAACATTTCGGCGTAGCTTTGAGTTACGCCGATTTTTTGTGATGTATTGATTTTCATTTTGTGATTTGCTATAATATAAAAAACTTTTAGCGGAGGTAACCTATGAAAAAATTAATTGCAGTATTACTGACAGTGATAATAGCTTTTTCATTAACAATTCATTGCTTTGCAGCATCTTACGGCGATTTGGATAATGATCAGAAAATTGATTCTTCTGATGCTCTTATTATTCTTATGTCAAGCACCGGCCTTAAAGAACTCAGTAACGAGCAGAGAAAGGTTGCTGATGTTGACGCTGACGGAAAAATCAATTCATCCGACGCCCTTTCAATTCTTATGCGTTCGGTAGGGCTTATCGATATTTTCCCTGCTGAAGAGAGTGAAGAACCTGATATTGACCACGGATTTTTTGGATAATTTTTGGAAGTGAAATCTATGAATGCACCATTAAAAACTATAATTGTGGGCGGCGGTCACAGAAGCCTTATTTACGCTTCTTTGTCTGAAATCAAGCCTGAAAAAATGCAGATTGTGGGCATAGTAGACCCCGACGGAATTCGCAGAAAATATATCTCAGAAAGATTTAATATTCCTGCTGAGCATTGCTTTGAATCTGTTGAGCAGCTTGTGGCTGTTCCTCGTTTTGCTGATGCAGCTATCAACGGAACAATGGACAATATTCACGTTAAAACAACAATTCCTCTTCTTAAATACGGACTTGATGTTTTGCTGGAAAAGCCTTTTGCCGTAAACGAAAAAGAGGCAAGAGAGCTTGTTGCCGCAGCAAATAAATATAACCGTAAAATTATGGTGTGCTTTGTTTTAAGATATGCTCCTTTTTACAGGAAAATAAAAGAAGAGCTTATTAAAGGCACAATCGGTGATATAATTAACATTCAGCTTTCTGAATTTGTAAGCTATCACCATATGTCAACAAGCCACGTAAGAGGCAAGTGGAACAGTTTTGAAAAGTGCCACGCATCAATGCTTCTTGCAAAATGCAGTCATGATATGGATATTATGATGTGGCTTATGGGTGAAGATGCACCCACAGCTGTTTCAAGCTTTGGCTGTAATCAACAGTTCGTTTTAGGAAATGCACCTGAAAATGCAGGCACCAGATGTATGGTGGACTGTCCTCTTGTGGATGAATGCCTTTATTCGGCTAAAAGATTATATATTGATCACCCTGACCGCTGGAGCTTTTATGTGTGGGCGGACCTTGAAGACAGAGGTATTGATGATATTGAAGAAAAAATCAAGCTTCTTAAAACAGACAGTCCTTACGGGATCTGCGCCTATAAAAGCGATAACAATGTTGTTGACCATCAGAGTGTTCTTGTTAATTTTAAAAGCGGAGCAACAGGCACTCACAATATGGTCGGCGGTGCCGCAAAGGGACTTCGTAAAATTCATATCGTAGGCACAAAAGGTGAAATTTACGGTGAGCTTGAAGACGGCAAGGTAATTGTTTCTATGATTGACCCCCGACCTGAGCACGAACATTCTGAAACGGTTTTTGACGTAAGCGTTAAAGATGACAGTCACGGCGGTGGAGATATGCTTCTTGCAGAAGATTTTGTGGATTATGTTGTCGGCGGTGAACCGTCAGTTTCCTGTACATCGATTCAGGATTCAATGAAAGGCCATCTTGCAGTTTTTCTTGCAGATGAGTCACGTGAAAACGGCGGTAAGGTTTTACCTGTAATACTATAAAAATAAACTCTCTGTATTTCAGTACAGAGAGTTATTTTTTTATCACAGAAATGTGCCTGATATTATATTTTTCAAAAAGCTTAATGTGTTCTTTTGTAATTTTTTCGCCGCTGACGGCAATGGGAATAGCCGGCGGGCAGGAAACTGACGGAGCGGCACAGATTCTGCCTTCAGCGTCCTTTATTGCAATTGTTTCACTTAATGAAAAAATCGCATCCCTCACGCTCATAACTGAATTTGTGCGTGGAATTTCAACAGGTGGGAGAACTTCAACTTCGCAAAGCTCAATCATATTGAAGGCTGATTTCAATTTTTTAAAATCTTCATCGGAATTCTGAGGTGTAAACATAAACACGGTGAAGTCACCGTCTGAAAATTCAGGCTCAATTCCGGCTTTTTCAAAAACATCTTTGTTTCTGACTTTTCGCATATCTGCGGTGATTTTTAACGGTTCCTGAGAAACATCTTCAACCGGCATCACTAACCTGACGGCATCTGCTTTTTCTTTACATGATTCAATGTCAGTTTTTATTCTTTGGTCTATATATCTGTTGCACAAATCGAGAGACTGTAAAATAAGATATGACGGACTTGTTGAGCCGAAAATTTCCATAGCCTGAACTGCTCTTTGTGAAAATCCGAAGGTGTCACTTTGGGCAATATGAAGATAACCGCCCCCTGTCAGCACAGGCAAGGTTTTGTGAGCAGAGTCGCAGCACATATCTGCACCAAGAGAAATGGGGTGAAGGTTTTCTTCACAAAATGCAAGATAAGCACCGTGAGCATTATCAACGATAAGTGGAATATTGTAATTATGGCAAATGTCTGCGAGGGCAGAAATGTCACTCATTCTGCCAAGATAATCAGGGCTTGTGATGTAAACGGCAAAAGGTAATTCATCGCAGCTTTCAAGCTCATATCTGAGTCTGTCAGGTGAAACAACTCCTGAGCAAAGGTGAGAGCTCTCTTCCGGATAAAGCCATCTGATATCACAGTCAAGCTTTGCACAGGCATAAAGAAAAGCCTTGTGTGCATTGCGTGAAGCAAAAACGATTTTGCTCATACTTCTTGTTTTGGCAAGGTAGATCATAGCGTTTATGCTCTGAGATGAACCGCCTGCTGAGTAAACTGTTTTACAGGAACGGAAAAGTGCAGACGCATTTTTTTCACTTTCAAGAATAATTCCCTCAGGTGAATAAAGTTCGTCTGCACCGTTGATTTCGGTTATATCAAATTCTTCAATTCCTAAAAACTGCACACCCTTATGGCCGGGCATATGAAGCCTGGCCTTGTTGCTTTTTATGTAAGTTTCTACAAAATCGGCAATGGGTGTTTTCATTTTGTCCTCTTATTCTTCTGCTTCGGCAATCTTGAGCATTACTGCACATTCAATTCTCTTTTTAAAAAGTTCACAGCCGTATTCGTAAATACCTGTGATTTTGCCTGAAGCGTGGTATGAGTTTGCTGCGCAACCGCCTGAGCAATATAATTTAGCCCAGCAGTCATCACATTCTTTACGGGCATAAACGTTGCAAAGCTTGAATTCATCCTGAATTTCTTTGTTTGTTACGCCGTCATAAATATTACCTAAAAGATATTTTTCATCACCAACAAACTGATGGCAGGGATAAAGGTCACCTGTAGGTGTGACGGCCATATATTCTGTTCCTGAGCCGCAGCCTGAAATACGCTTATAAATGCAGGGGCCGTGCTTGAGATCGAGCATATAATGATAGAAAGTGAAAGGTTTGCCGTTTTTCTTTCTTTCAATCATCTCTTTAGCGAGAATCTCATATTGCTCAAAAAGAACAGGTAAGTCTTCATTGGTGAGTGCAGCGGCATCATCGGGTGAGCAAACAACAGGTTCCATACTCAACTCTGTAAAGCCCATATCAGCCATATGAAGAATATCGTTGGTAAAATCAGTATTTGCGTGGGTAAAAGTGCCTCGCATATAATAATTTTTGTTACCTCTGCGCTTAACAAATTCTTTGAATTTAGGAACGATAATATCGTAACTGCCTCTGCCCATATAGTCCTTACGGAGTCTGTCGTGAACTTCTTTTCTTCCGTCGAGGCTCAATACAACGTTGCTCATCTCTTTGTTTGAAAATTCAATAACATCGTCATCGATAAGAATGCCGTTTGTTGTAAGAGTAAAGCGGAAGTTTTTATTGTGGATTTTTTCCTGTTCACGGGCATAAGCAACAAGCTGCTTTACAACATCCCAATTCATAAGCGGTTCGCCGCCGAAGAAGTCAACCTCAAGGTTTCTTCTTGTGCCTGAATTTTCAATAAGAAAATCAAGGGCACGCTTACCTGTTTCAAAGCTCATCAAAGCTCTTTCACCGTGATATTTACCCTGACTTGCAAAGCAATAGTTGCAGTTAAGGTTACAGGTGTGAGCAACGTGAAGGCAAAGAGCTTTAATAACGGTGTTTCTGTTTTTAAAATCAAATGCCATACCCTCGTATGTATCAGGGGTATAAAGCTTACCCATTTTTTTAAGGGTTTTAATGTCTTCGATGCAGTCTGAAACATCCTGACGGGTAACGTCACTGTATTTTGCAGTGATTTCGTCTGCAATTGAATCTGCATCTTTTTCTTTATATAAGGCTATAATGTCATAAGCAACCTCATCCACTGTGTGAACAGAGCCGCTGCATGTGTCAAGCACAATATTGTAGCCGTTGAGTTTATACTGGTGTACCATAGATCCTCCGATTATAAAAAACAGGTAATACTCAGCGTATTACCTGTTTAGTACATTTACGAAAATAAATTATTCTTCGCAATTCTCACACTGCTGGTTAGCAACGCCACAAGAAGTTTTGCAAGCTGACTGGCAAGATGTCTGGCATTCGCCACAACCGCCTTTTTCAATGCTTTCTACAAGATCTCTTGTTTCGATTGTTTTAATTCTTTCCATTTGAAAAACTCCAATCATTATAAATTTGAAATAGGGTAAACCCTAAATATCATTACTCCAAAATTATATCATAAGCATAATATACTGTCAAGGCAAAAATTAAAGACCCTGACTTTTAATCAAGGTCTTTAAATCATTAATCAAGAGTAATAAGCTGAATCGCATTAACAGGGCAGCCTTCAGCGCACTTGCCGCAGCCTGTGCACTTGGTAGCATCAATTTTAGCGCAGAAGTTTTCAACTTTGATAGCTTCAAATTCGCAAGCTTTAACGCATTTCATACAGCCGATACAGCCTGTTTTACATTCTTTACGGGTAACTGCACCCTTGTCTTTGTTTGCGCAAAGAACAGCAGCCTTGGTTTCGTGAAGGGGAAGCATCTTGATAAGTGAATTGGGGCAGGTCTTGACGCACTGCTTACATGCACGGCATGCAAGGGGGTTGATTCTTGCAACGCCGTCACAGATATGAATTGCATCATAAGGACAAGCCTCAACGCAGTCACCGTAACCGATACAACCGTAGATACATTCTTTAGGACCGCCGAAAAGCTGTTTGGCCATTTTGCAGGATTGGATACCCTGGTAAACCATCTTTTCACCGCAGTTTGATTTAATACCCTGGCAGAGAACAACAGCCGCCATTGGTTTAACTACACCTGCCTCAAGCCCTGCAATACGCGCGATTTCCTTTGAAACCTCGTTTCCGCCGGGTGAACAGAGGGTGGTGTTTTTTGTAACGCCCTTTGAAAGAGCAGCGGCATAACCGTCGCAGCCTGAAAAACCGCAGGCACCGCAGTTTGCACCGGGCAGACATTCGCGGATTTCTTCGGCTTTTTTATCTACGGGAACAGCCATAACAATAGAGGCAACGGCAAGGCAAAGACCGAGCAAAAGTCCAAGACCTGCTACGATAGCAACCGCTATAAGAATAGATGTAAAATCCATTGTCTTTACCTCCTTTAAGCAAACATATTCTCAACAAGACCGGCAAAGCCGAGAAATGAAAGAGAAGTGAGTGAAGCTGCAATCAGAGTAATAGGAAGTCCTCTGAGAAACTTCGGAATATCACATGATTCGAGCCTTGAACGAACGCCTGCAAACATAACCATAGCAAGCATAAAGCCGAGACCTGCACCGAGCGAGCACATCATAGCTCTGCCGAAGTTTTCCATTGTTCCGCTGTAACCGTTTGTATCGATGTTGAGAAGAACAACGCCGAGAACAGCGCAGTTTGTTGTGATAAGGGGAAGATAGATGCCCAATGCATTATAAAGCGGAGGCATATATTTCTTCATTGCTGTTTCAACAAGCTGAACAAGGGCTGCAATAACAAGAATGAAAACGATGGTTTCAAGATATTCCAGACCAAAGCGGACGAGCAGATTATAGATAGGGTAAGTAATGGCAGTTGAAATAAGGATAACGAAAATAACTGCTGCTGACATACCCATTGCTGTGTTGAGCTTTTTGGAAACGCCAAGGAACGGGCAGATACCCAGGAACTTTGAAAGAATAAAGTTCTGAGTGAGGATATAAGTTATAAGAATTGAAATAAGCTCTTTAGAATAACTCATTTACTTGCCACCTCCTCATTTGATTTGCACTCTTCTTTTTTGAGAATGGTGCAGGACTGAGCCATAGGACAGTTTTCACAACCGTGGAGCTCGGCCTTAGGAAGACCTTTGCCTTCTGCAATTTTATTGGCAAGAGCCATAAGCAAGCCGAAAACAAAGAATCCGCCCGGAGCGAGAACGAAAATCAACATCGGATTTTCATTAAGGAAAGGAACTGCAAGACCGTTACCGCCGTTGATTCCGGCAATACCTGAAAGGAAGGTTCCGCTGCCCAAAAGCTCACGGATAAAGCCCATGCAGAAGAGAGCACCGGTGAAGCCTACACCCATACCCAAACCGTCAACGGCAGAAGCAAGAACAGGATTTTTGCCTGCGAAAGCTTCGGCACGGCCAAGGATAATGCAGTTAACAACTATGAGAGGCAGGTAAACGCCTAACTGTTCATCAAGCTCAGGCATAAATGCTTTAACAACCATTTGAACAATTGTAACAAATGATGCAATAATAACAATATAAGCGGGTATACGTACTTTTGCAGGGATAACTTTTCTCAAAAGAGAAATTGCAATGTTGGAGCAAACAAGAACTGCCGTTGCTGAGGCACCCATACCAACTGCACTCATAACAGATGTTGTAACTGCAAGAGTGGGGCAGGTTCCGAGAACAAGGCGAAGAACCGGATTCTCTTTAATAAGACCCTTAGTAAATTCCTGGCGAAGAGATTTCTTTTCAGCCATTGTTCTTACCTCCGATAACGTTTTCATAAATATCAAGTGCTATATTTACACCTTTTGCAGCAGCCTTTGATGTAATTGTTGCACCTGTGAGGGCCTTGATTTCAGTTTCGGTGCTTTCGTTTTTATTAACACCGATAATGCCTGAAAGCCCTTTAAACTGATCTTTGAAGGAATCTTTTGTTGCATTCATACCAAGACCGACAGTCTCGTTAATCTGAAGGAATTCCACACCTGTTACTTTACCGTCACAGCTGATACCGGTCATTGTGCTGATTGCACCGCCGTAGCCTGTGGACTGAGTAACAAAAATGTAACCGATTATTTTACCGTCAGCGTCAAGAGCTTCAACATAATTATAAGGTGAAGCAACGCCTTCGTAGGTATGATCTCCTTCAACTTTTTCACCGAAACTTACAGCGTCAGCCATAACTATTTTGCGGCTGTCCATTTCTGTCTGCACCGCATTCTGTGCAATTTTATCCTTGGTGATGTCATTAACAATTCCGAGAAGGAATGTTGCACAAAGGCAGATTATGAAGAGTGAAATCGTAGGGATTAAAATAGCTTTTTTCATGCTGATTTAACCTCCTTTGACTTCTTTTCTTTAACTGTACCGAAGGGCTTTGGAGCTGTGAGCTTTTCAATGTGAGGAACGAGGATGTTCATAATAACAATTGCAAAGCTTACGCCTTCGGGAAGGTTGCCGTAAAATCTGATAAGGGAAGTCAGAAGACCGCAGCCGATACCGAAAATGATTTTGCCCTTAAGGCTGATGGGTGAGGTCGTATAGTCAGTTGCCATAAAGATCGCGCCGATAAGAAGACCGCCGCTTAAAAGCTGATATGCTACAAATTCCATATTGAATCCGCCGGCAAAGGTCATAAACACCGCAACCGTTGCGATGAAAGTAAGAGGGATAACAGGGGAGATAACTTTTCTTATAACAAGATAAAGTCCGCCGAGAATTAATCCGACAGCACAAACTTCTCCGAGACATCCTGCACGGTTACCGATTAGCATATCGGTAAGAGTGGGGAGGTTTTCTGCTGAAAATTCGCCTGCTTCGTTATACATTGAAGCAAGGGGAGAAGCCGTTGTGATTGCTTCATTCTGCCATGAAAGAGGCTTTGTCCATGAAGCCATAGCAGTGGGAAAAGAAGTGAGAAGAATGATTCTTCCTGCAAGGGCGGGGTTGATGAAGTTCTGGCCGATTCCGCCGAAGAACTGCTTAACCACAATAATTGCAACTACGCTACCGACAGCAGCCATCCACAAGGGGATTGTTGACGGAAGATTGAATGCAAGAAGTAAACCTGTTACAACAGCACTCAGATCGCTGATTGTGTTATTGCGCTTCATAACTTTTCGGGCAATAAATTCACTGAGAACACAGGTGCCCACACAAACGGCGACCACGGCAAGAGCCTGAGGGCCGAAAAGGAAGAATGAAGCGAAAAGGGCGGGGCAGAGAGCAATGATAACATCAAGCATAATGCCCGTTACTGTTTTGGGTGATTTAACGTGAGGCGATGCACTTACGTTAAGTTTATTTTTGATTTCAATCATTTTTTAGCACCTGCCTCTCTTACTAAAACTTTTGCGGCTCTCATATTCTGAACAAGCGGCTTCTTTGCCGGGCAGGAATATGAACAGCTTCCGCATTCCATACATACCATAACTCCGGCTTTTTCAACGGCTTCTGCATCGCCTGCTTTAGCGTGGCGAAGAATGACCGTCGGCATAAGATTCATCGGGCAGGCTGAAGCGCATCTGCCGCAGCGGATACAGTCACTTTCCTGAGTGAGAGCAGCATCTTTTTCGGTGAAAGCAAGAATTGCATTGTTGCTTTTTGATATGGGAAGATCAGGGCTTACAATAGAAAGGCCCATCATCGGTCCGCCTGCAATAATTTTATGGGGTTCCTGTTTGAAACCGCCGCAGAATTCAATGATTTCCGAAATATTTGTACCAAGGGGGACGCGAACATTCTTAGGCTCGGCAATCGCGGAACCGTCAACAGTTAATGCACGGCTGACAAGAGGCATACCGGTTTTAAGATATTTTGCAATAAAAGCAACAGAAGTTACGTTCATAAGAAGGCATCCGACATCTGCCGGCAATTTTCCGGGAGGAACTTTTCTGCCTGTTGCCGAAAGCACCATAACCTTTTCTGCGCCTTGCGGATATTTTGATTCAAGCTCCATTATTTTAATTGCATCATCTGCATGGTTGTCAGAATCAGCGATTTTTTTGAGCATTTCAAAAGCCTTGGGCTTGTTGTCTTCAATAGCGATAACAACATTGTTGATACCGAGGAAATCTTTGATGATATGAATTCCTGAAAGAATATCCCAAGAATTTTCTATACATTCACGGTAGTCAACCGTAATATATGGTTCACATTCAGCGGCGTTGATAATAAGAGTATCAACTTTTTTATCTTTCGGAACGTTAAGCTTGACGTGAGCAGGGAAACCTGCACCGCCGAGACCTACAAGACCTGAATCTCTTACAGCTTTAATAAATTCTTCAAGAGTGTCAACCTTTGGCGGCTTGATATCCTCGTGAATTCTCATTTCACCGTCTGATTCAATTGTAACACCCTGAACAACTGTTCCGTTCGGCAAAGCAACGTTACCGATTGCTTTTACCGTACCCGATACACTTGCGTGAATGGGAGCACTGATGAATTTGTCACTGTCACCGATAACCTGACCGACACTTACTGTGTCACCAACCTTAACGGTAGGTGTGCAAGGTGCACCGATGTGCTGTGACATTGGCAAAATTACTTGTTTCGGAATGGGCATATTGACTATCTCAAGCTCTGAGGTGTTTTTTCTGTGGTCAACTTTAACACCGCCGCGGCTTTTGATAACAGCCTTAAGCACTCCGCTTACTTTGACTTTGCTCATTTGTTCAACCCCTTTTGTTTATTTGGATTTTTAATTATAAACTTCATTTGTTTTTCCAGAGCAGGCATAATATATTTAAGTATTGTACCTGTCAGGAATCCTGTTACTCCCGCTGCCAGTAAAAGGAACGGACCATAACTTACAAACAGCTCCGGTGTGCCTGATAGTACGCATGCAACACTAAGCTGACCTATATTATGGCAGACGGCACATATAATGCCGATGCCTACATAGCCAAAAATATTTTTTTTGCTTCTCAGCAAAATCAGAGCAACTGCTGTGCTGAGAAGTCCACCTGCAAGGCTTGTCATAAAAGCAGTAAAGCCGCGCGAAAGAAGCGCAAAAACAGCTTTTGCGAGTGTGATATAAACAGTCTGCCATATCCCTACGGATCCTGCCGAAAACATAGTTACGATATTTGAAAGACCGGGTTTTGCCCCGGGCGGAAATCCGGGTATTGCAGGAATAAGACTTTCAAGATATGAAAGAGCGATTGCCTGAGCAGAAAGAATTCCTGCCAGTGCAATATTTTGAGTCAATGTTTTTGATTTCATAATATTTCCTTTAATATGTGATAACATCAGGTGATTCGTCCGGGGCTTTTGTTCCCTCTACGCTCACCACTACCTTTGCCGGGAGGCATACAGCCATCGCTCCGTCTGTTTCAAGCCAACCGCAGTTAACACAAAGCTTGTCTTTACAGTCAGCTTCGATAACACAAATTCTGCCTTTTTCTATTCTGACTTTAACTTCAGGGTTGCTTTCGAGCTTGATTTCTCTGAAACCTTTGGCCTCATTGAGATCAATGCTTTCAACAACCTCACCGTTAACGGTTATGGTAGCTGTCAGATTATCGTTACCAATAAGATTGGGGATGAGAAGCAGAATAGCAACAGCGCTTATAGCAATAAGCACTAAAAGATCATATCTGCTGAAAAGTTTTGTTTTTTTCATTATTCCACCGTATAATTATCAGAAGTAAGTTTGAAACTGTCCTTGATACCGTCTGTAATGTTGACGGTGTTGTTGTCAAAAATAAAAACAGCTTCTGCATCATATTTTTTCAAAAGCTCAAGGCTTTGTCTGTATCCTAAAATAAAACACGCCGTTGAAAGTGCATCAGCATCAAGTCCTGAGTCGCATATTACCGTCACACTTCTCAAATCTGTAACGGCAGGGTAGCCTGTTTCGGGGTCAAGAATATGATGGTATTTCTTTCCGTCAGATTCAAAAAATCTCTCATAGTCGCCGCTTGTGGAAACGCATTGGCTGTCGATTTCAATGGTGGCCATATGCTTTTGGCTGTTATCAGGGTCTGCGATTCCTACAGAAGCTTTCTGATTATAAACCAACACACTTCCGCCAACAGAGATAATTGCCTCTTCTATACTGTAATCATCGAGAAGATCCTTTATCACATCGCATGCAATACCTTTGCCGATAGCACCGAGATCAATAGCCTGACAGTCGTCTATTCTGACGCTTGTGTTGCTTACAAAAACGTTTTTATATCCTACATCCTCAAGCAGAACTTTAATTGTTTCATCGTCCGGCAGTTTTTCTTTGCCGCTTCCGATGTTCCATGTTTGAGTCAGCTTGCCGACAGTTATATCAAATGCACCGTTACTGTCAGATGAGATATCCAACGCCCTGCCGATCCAGGCAGCAGTTTCAGTTGAAACAGAAACATCTTTTCCTGCTTCACTGTTGATTCGCCATACGTCAGATCCTTCAACTCTCCATGAAAGGCAGGCGTTTTCCAGTCCGCTGATGAATTCTTTAAACTCGTCAGTAGCAGCTTGAGCGTCTTTACCTTTTATAGAGGATGAAATAACCGTACCCATTGCTATGTGTGTCGATTCAACTGTATGTGAACTTTTTACAAAGTCGTAAGAAACAAGCCCGATAATTATTGCTGCGCAAACAACAACGGCAATAATCGTAATTACTTTTTTATTGTTTTTTCTCAATTACTTTCACCTGAACAGTATATATACAATTATATAAGGTTATTTTACAACTTTTGCAGTATGTATTCAAGAGGTTTTGAACAAGTTAAAAAATTAACAAAAAAGGAGGACTGTGGTTATTACCACAGCCCTCAGCGTCAGGGGTTATCCGTTAGCAACCGCAGTTGTTATTAAACAAACCGCCGTTGTTACAGCCGCAACCACAATTGTTGTTTGAAGAACAACCGTTATCGCAGCCACAGAAAAGAACGATGATCAAAAGGATCCAGATCCAGTTATTGCAGCAACCCATATTCTCTTGCCCCTCCTTTCTTTCGTAGGGGGTACCTACACTACATACTATGTGAATAATGAAAAAGGGTTACAAACTTTTTAATTTATTTTGGTTTGTGCAAAATCAACATATATGGTGTCTATAGCTTGTGTAAATTCAATATATAGTAAAATATATCAAGAAACGCACGGCCACGTTGAAAAAAGGGTAAAAAAAGGTGTTGACAAAGGAGGAAGTGTGTGGTAAGATAGCAAAGCTGTCGCGAGGACAGCGTATGCACCTTGAAAATTAAACAACGATTAACAAGAAAAACCCTGA
>JAZQJF010000022.1:0-3192 GCA_045541505.1 Acutalibacteraceae bacterium | reverse complement strand
CTTTCTTTTTCACCGTTTTTTGTAAGGTCTCCCGGAATTATAACAATATCTGTTTCTTTATCTTCGATGATTCGTGCAAAAGTGGATTTTACAATTGCACTGCTTTCCTTGACAAAATACTGTTCAGTGAGCATATTTTTTTCAAATGCTTTTCCTCCGGCACCTAATTCATTTTCAAAATAATGGGTATCAGTTACAAGATAAAAACTGACAGGTTTCATTTTTATTCACCCTTCATTACTGATTTTGATATACAATTATTTGCATATTAACACATAAACTAAGCGGTTTACAATGGGAATAATCTCAATACTTATTGTGAATTATCACAATTCCCTTTTCCGCAATTACTTCTGAATTTCGAAGGAGATATTCCGCAAAGTGATTTGAACCATGAGGAAAAATACTGTTGGTCAGAAAAAGACATTTTTTCTGCAATTTCTGAAATTGAGTGATTTGTATTAGTCAGATACAGTTTAACGGTTTCGAGTTTTTTTGTTGTGTAATACTGATAGGGGGTAATGCTGAATCTTTTTGAAAATACATTGATTATGTGATTTTTTGAGTAGCCGAATTTTTTGCACATTGCATCAAGTGAAAAAGCTTTGTATATCTGTGAATCAAGATATTCTCTCATTAAAGATGCAATGTCTTTTTTGTCATTTGATGCACAATGACTTATGGCGATAATTAACTTCATAATTTCAGGTACCATATCATCAACTAAATTAGAATAATCGGCGCCGTATTTTTGGGTCTTTTTATATATGTTTCTGAAAAGCTCTTCAAGCTCACAATTATGATAAACGTAATCAAGACCGGGTAAATACTGATTTAGTAATATTTCTGGGAGTTCACCGGTTAAAGTAATAAATATTTTGTGAAGTGTACTGTGTTTAGCATTATAGTACTTATGGTGAGTTCCTTTTCTTAATAAAAAAACATCCTTTGGTCCGATATCATATTTTTTGCCGTTGTTTTCGAGAACTCCATATCCGCTGACAACATACTCAATGGCAGTAATTTCTGAAGTAGCTCTTTCAAAGAAACAATCTTCGTACCAAAAGCTTTCTCCTACGGCAAATATGTTAATCGGAAAATCATCTTTAAAGTGGGAATAATACTCACAAACATTTTCAACACTATTCATATTTCTGAAATTTACTCCTGTTTAATAGTACAAATCACAGTAATAAGTGTGATAAATCGTAATTTCAGTGTATCATTTCTTTGCTGTCTAAACAAGGGTAAATCTGCAAAAAGTAATTAATAAAAACATTTTTTGTTGGATTATTCCAAAGGAATTGTTTTTTGCTTTGATATTTAATAAATCGGATGTATTTTACGTATATCTCTCTTGTTGTGATAATTCAAAAATATTGTTGTGATTTATTACATTGGAACTTTAAAGAAAATATGTTAATCTATAGTATAATAGTTGTTTTTAGTAATTTAAAATCAACCAAATAAAATTACGGGGATGATATGATGTTAAAAACGAAAAAAACATCTGCTACTGAAATTCCGCAGAATGCTCTCATTCACGGTGAGGGTAAACATATTTCAAAATTCGAGTATTTCTGCGTAATGCTTTCAAGAATCGGTGGTATGTTCGGAACAACCCTTACAGGCTCTCTTGCAGCAGCATTCCTGCACGAGCTTTATTACGGTCCTGTGGGAGTTAATGCTGAACAAATTGCAGATATTCTTGCCGTTCAGACTACACTTACCACTGTTTTAGGTATAGTAATTGGTGTTATTTCCGGCGTTATTATTCAGAACTGGAAAACCCGTTGGGGTAGATACCGTCATTGGTATATCATATGCCTTATTCCCATATTCACCCTTACCGCGTTATACTTTTATGTTCCCGAGGGCTGGACTGTTGAGCAGATGACGCTTTTCCGTTATGGTATAGCTTGCTGTCAGACTGTGTTCAACGCCTTCAATAACGCAGGTCAGAATATTGTTCAGGTTATCTCTCCAAACCATAAGGAAAAGAAAACTGTTGCAACAATATGGCAGTTATCTTATTATATCGGATACGGTGCGGCTTATCTCGGCACATTTGTTTACGGTATTTTCAGCGATGACAAAAACCAAATGTATATGACTCTTGCAATTGTTGCCGCTACCGTTACTGCGTTCGGTAATCTTATGTGTGGCCTTTTCTGCAAAGAAAGAATTGAGCTTCCTAAGAAAAAGAAGGTAAAGGTAACAAAAGCCGTTTTCTCTCTTTTCAAATACAAAAATTACCGCGCATACCATGCAATCCAATGGTCCCATACTTTTGCTATGCTTGGTAAGATGTCAACATATCTTGCTGCTATCACAGTCGGCTCCTCAAAGAACCTTTTACTTACTCTTCCCACAGCAATTGGTACCGTTGTTGGTAATCTTATTACAACAAAGCTTTCAAAGAAATACGAGCCAACCAAGCTTCTTAAAATCTGCGGACCGTATTCTATTATCTCGGCAGGTATTCTTTTTGGTATCTGTTTTATTGAAGCACAGTTTGACATTATGTTCTTTAGTGGCTGGAACAGTATTTTCTTCTATGTTTTCTATTTCATTTTCGGCGTAGGTATTGGTATTCAGGAGCTTTCAACCTCACACCTTAATGTTGAGTTCTATGATTATCTTGAATGGGAAACAGGAGAGAGAATGGAGGCTATTCAGGGTATTGTACCGGGCTGGGTTCAAACTGCTCTTAATTACTTGAAGGAAATTGCTATTCCGTTTATGATTGCATGGGCAGGTTATCAGTCCTCTGCAGAAGGTGACCTTGTTGCTACAATGCAGGCTCAACCTACATATCTTAAAACATGCTTGTGGCTTCTTGCATTCCTTGTCTTCGGTTATGCTTTGGCCAATGTTCTTAAGTCTCTTATCCTTAAATTCTTCTATGATATAGAAGGTGAAAAGAAAGAGCAGATGTATCGTGACCTTGAAAAAATGCGTGAAGAACGCCATAAGGAAAACGAAACTGCTTAAAGATTATTGTTGTAATTGAGTTTTAAAAGCAGAAATAATTAAAGATGTTAGAACACATAAAAACAGGAAATTAAATTACCACTTCCGTTTCTTTAAAAATATAAAAACAATTAGTCAACCGAGAAAGGTCGGCTAATTGTTTTTTGTTTTAATACTATGTATAAAATGACAACTAGAATAAAATAGCTTTTTACTTCC
>JAZQJF010000021.1:0-1883 GCA_045541505.1 Acutalibacteraceae bacterium | reverse complement strand
CTTCCCTTCCCCTTATGGTTTTCCCACTTACTTGATAACTTTAATAAGTGAATTTCATTATATAGTCGTGTCAAAACAAATATTAATGAGTCAACAAAGCCAAGTCGGATCGTAGCCATGTCGTTCTGTGAGCCAAGGAGTTGACTGCCTTATTTGTCTTCCTAAGACCGCTTGGCCTCCGACTTCTTCCCTTCCCCTTATGGTTTTCCCACTTACTTGATAACTTTAATAAGTGAATTTCATTATATAGTCGTGTCAAAACAAATATTAATGAGTCAACAAAGCCCCGAAATACGCACTATTCAACGGAAACGATGTAGTAATAAACCGGCTGACCACCATTAATCATGGTGATTTCAATCTTATCACTTATTTTGGAGCGAACAAGCTTGTAAGCGGCTTCAGCAGCTTCATCGGTAACATCGGAGCCGTAGATGAGTGTAACATAGCTTGAGTTGCCCTTGATAAGACGTCTTGTAAGCTTGAGAAGTGATTTTGTTATATCTTTATCAGTAAAGGCAAGCTTGCCGTTTTCAAGAACGAGAATTTCGCCTTTTTTGATGTTGTGACCTTCGTAATCGGAATCACGAGCGGCAAATGTAATCTGACCGGTTGAAACCTTTTCGAGAGCCTTGGACATATTCTTGCGGTTCTGAATAAAGTCAAGATCAGGATCAAAGCTGAGCAATGCAGAAATACCCTGCGGGATTGTTCTGGACTGAAGAACGCAAACGCGTCTGTCTGCCAATTTTACAGCCTGTTCAGCGGCAAGAATAATATTCTTGTTGTTGGGCAGAACAAAAACTGTTTCGGCAGGTGTCTGCAAAATTGCGTTGAGAATGTCGTCGGTTGAAGGGTTCATTGTCTGGCCGCCTCTTACGATACAGTCAACGCCCAAATCTTTAAATACAGCCTCAAGACCATCACCTGCGGCAACGGCAACAAAGCCAAAGGGCTTTTCGGGCTTAACGGGTGTAATTTTGTTTGTTTTTGCGTTTTTAGCTTCTTTAAGTCTGTCTTCGTGCTGAATACGCATATTTTCAATCTTAAGATTCATCAGCATACCAAAGGTAAGACCTTTTTCAAGAGCCTTGCCGGGATGATCTGTATGAACGTGAACCTTGATGATATCTTCGTCATCAACAACAACAACGCAATCACCGATGGTTTCAAGATAAGCTCTTAATTTAAGTGCATCGGGGCAATCTTCTTTTTTATCAACAAGAAATTCAGTGCAGTAGGTAAAGTTGATTTCCTCATCAGCATTTTCCATATCTGCAATAGCGGAAGTAATCGTCTTAACTTCTGCCTTTTTCAATTCGGGAGCAGTGATTTCGCCGCCCTTAAATACCTCAAGCATAGCTTGCCAAATAAGCAAAAGACCCATACCGCCTGCGTCCACAACGCCTGCTTTTTTTAGTGTGGGCAGCATTTCGGGTGTTTTGTCAAGAGTTTCCTTTGCGTTAACGCAAACCTCGTTCCAGAATACTGCAATATCGTTTGTGCTGTTTGCGATTTCCTGCGCCTTTTCGGAAGCAACTCTCGCAACGGTAAGTATAGTGCCCTCTGTGGGCTTCATAACAGCCTTGTAAGCGGCCTTTACGCCAAGTTCCAAAGCGTTTGCCATGTCTTCGCAATCGGCAGTTTTTTTGCCTGCAAGACCTTTTGACATACCTCTGAAAAGAAGAGAAAGAATAACACCTGAGTTACCTCTTGCTCCTCTTAAAGAACCACTTGAAATTGCTTTTGCAAGTGTCTCCATTGATGGATTCTCAAGATTAGCAACCTCCTTAGCTGCCGCCATGATTGTAAGTGTCATATTAGTACCTGTATCACCATCCGGTACAGGGAAAACATTTAAATCATTAATCCATTCTTTCTTT
>JAZQJF010000020.1:0-176404 GCA_045541505.1 Acutalibacteraceae bacterium | reverse complement strand
ATTGAAGCCCATAAAGCCGTTCATTGCTCCGTTGGGATTACTTGCCGCCGCTTCCATAGCGTTTGCCTGAGCATCGGTCATTCGTCCTGCCATCATAAACGGATTGGAGCCCATTGTTGCGGCATCCTCCATTTGTGTAATTTTCTTCATATCCTCGTCTGTGAGGGTAATGGGATTGAGCGCAATTGACTCAACGGAAATACCTCTGCGGTCTGTCCACTCAACCTTGAGTGCCGCATTCATAGCATCCTTAAGCTCTGTGGTGTGAGCAGGAATCTGAGCAGGGCGAAGCTCAAGCTCTGTCAGTCTTGCAAATGCAGGCTGAAGAGCAGAAACGAACTCGGTTTTTAACTGCATATCAATTTCATCGCGTCTGTACTCATCGTCAACGTTGCCTGCAATCCTTGTGTAGAAAAGAAGCGGGTCTGTGATTTTGTAGGAATAAACACCGTTGCATCTTACCTGAACGGTTCTTGCCATACCGATTCGTTTGTTTACAACCTCAAACATAAAGGGGTTGGCTGTGCCGAACTTGTTATCGAGAATTTCTTTGGTGTTGAAATAGTAAACTCTCTGGTCCTTGCCTGTATCTCCGCCATAAGTGAAACGCTTGCCGACTGTCTTGAATGTTTCTTTGATTGAATCACCGAGCTTGCCTGAGAAAATTGAAGGCTCTGTGGAAGAGTTGTATGTAAATTCACCCGGCTCTGCACAAAACTCGACTACCTTGCCTTGCTCAACGATAATCATACACTGACCGTCAGCAACAGCGATACCCGAGCCGTTAGAGATAATGTTATCGTTTCCTTTTGTGTTTGATGAGCGTCCGCCGACTCTCTTTGTGCCCTTGACCATAAGCACATCGTTTTCCAAAGAATCGCAGTAGAAAAACTCCTTCCACTGGTCAGCAAGTGTACCGCCGAGTGCGCCTATGCCTGCTTTAATAAGTCCCATGTTGCATTTCTCCTTTCGGACTTTGTTTATAAATGTTTATTTCTTCACCTGTGATTACTTTACAATAAGTCTGCCTGTAATTTCACGGTCAAGATTCTGATGAGTTGAAAGATATTCATCAAAAATACTTGTGCATGAGGTTGAAACTACCAGAGGCTTACCGTTCTGAGAAACTTCTTCAAGTGAAATTGAGAAGAATTCTTCAAAGTTGTTTAGATGGAACTGCTGAAGACCGATTTTATATATTTTTTTATCATCAACAGGTTCGCCGTTAAAATCGAAACGGCTGAATGTATGTGTTGCTCTGTCGTACTCAACCCTCATACCTGTTGACAGCTGATAAAATTCACAATGTGCACCTTCCCATACTTCATCACGAAGCATATATTCAATCATTCGTTTTAATTGTGCACCTGCAACTTTGAGCATATAAACAGAATCATCATACGGAAAACATTCGCAAAGGTCAGAGAAAAGAACAATCGGACCTAACTGAGTGCTTCTGACACTGCCTGAACCTAAAAGCATTATATCAAGTCCAAGCGACTCACGCATAATATCAGAGAACAAACCACCGAGTGCTGTTTCCTGAGTTCTGCTCGGATGTGTAAGAGTTTTTCTGAATCTCGTAACAAGTCTGCTGTACTTTTCATCTGTTTGCTCTTTATAGTGCCTGAGTATATTTTCGAGCTCTTCATCCCTCGGGCAATGCTCTGCATTAATCGGAACAGTTTGCCATTTAAAACTGTCAATACAGTTGTTATCCGTATCAACCATGATGTCAAATCTGCCTATCTGGTCTGTACCGGTACCTGCCTGAACAACAACAATATTATTCACAACAGCAGGTTCATCAATAAAGGTATGTGAATGTCCGCCGACAATGATATCAACACCCCAAGCAGGATCAAGAACCGCAGCCAGTTTTTTATCTTCCTCAAAGCCGATATGAGTAAGAAGAACAGTAAAATCAATGTCTATTGCATTGTAGGAATTACAGATATTACCGACCTCTGTTGCAGCCTCGTTAATATCCACGAATGTACCGATGATACCGTCATTCTTTGTCTGAGAAAGAACCTCTTCGGTAATAAGACCGATGAACAGAATTTTCATCCCGTCAATTTCTGCTATATAATGTGACTTAAACAGTCTTGCACCGTTTGTTTTAATATGCAGGTTTGCATTGATAATAGGAAATTTTGCACATTTTTCAATAAAAAGAAGATGAGCAACACCGTAATCTGTTTCATGGTTGCCGATTGTAACAACATCGGGCGAGAGCATATTCATTATTTCAATTGTTGAAACGCCCTGAAACTCCGAGTCAATAACCGAGCCTCTGAACATATCGCCTGCAACGCAGTAAATAGTATTATTTTCTTCGTTTCTTACTTTGTTAACATACCCCGAAAGCATCGACACACCGCCTACAAGGTTGTTATCAATTTCTTCAGTGAGAAAATCTCCGTGCAAATCATTTGAATGTAAAATAGTGAGCTTCTTTAAATTCTTCATATTAATTCACATCATTCCCTGCACACTTTTTACAGCATAGTCCTCCTTGAAGGTCCACCCCATATACCGTGCATTCCTCGCAAACCATATTTCCGCAAATTTCACATCTGTTAAGCTCAAGGCGTACTTCATTGTTTGCACGTTCATAGGCCTTACCGTGGTCATTTGCGTAAATGATTGCTCTTGCTTCCCGTTCGTCATTACTTAAAAATTTTTTATCTTTGAAACCTGAAACAAATTCCTGAACCTCTGTTTTAATTGGTTTACCGCAACAGTCACAGTAAAATTCAAACTCAAATTGCTTTATTGTTGACTTGTCGGTAAGTCTTTTTGTTACAGCTTACAGCATTCACAACAACCTCCTTATACGAGTATTTACAATATAATTTTACTTGTTAAAACTTATTAAAATAAGTAGCCCTGAAGGTTACTTTCTTAAAAAGAAGGCTACCTTTAGGGCTACCGTGTCAAAAAGCGAACTTTTCATTTGTGTATTTTGTATAAACAAAGTTAAAAAAACAATTTAATGCATAAATTGACACAAAATTCAAATTATGCTATATTATGATATATAAATTTAGGGTGACGGTAGTAATCCGAACCTGCCCGAAATCGAGCCTTTTCAGCGCTTTTTGGCATTTCGGCTTTGAAAGGCGTCAGCCTATCGGCACCCTCAACATCCAAAAATCATCTGAAAATTCTCAGCTTTCGGGTCGAAGATTTTTTATCGTGAGGATTTTGGGCAATTCAAGGCAAAAACACAGCAAATCCTTTCGGATTTGCGAGTATTTTAACGAAGAAGTGGCGGAAATCATCCGATAAAAAACACGGTTCGAATTATTACCGTCACCCTACGGAGTTAAACTATGAAACTTGATATAAAAAGCTTAAGCTTTCCCGAACAGGTTAAAACAGTTCGCGTTCTCTTACAACTGACACAGACTGAACTTGCTGAGCAAATAGGCATTTCCTATGCTACCGTCAGCCGTTGGGAAAGAGAAAACCGAACACCGCATCTTGCAATGGTGGGCAAGTTCTATTCTTTTTGTATGCGTAACGGAATAGAAATCAAAGCAACAAAGGAGGAATAATATGACTACTCTTTACGGTATTATTTTTGCTGTTTCTCTTTTGATGATTGCTGTGTATTTTTTTGTTGACAGGAAACGGGATGTATGGTTGTTGCTCCTTTTTGCTTGCGTTGCTGTATGTGATTTGGGTTATTTTCTTCTGTCTGTCGCAAATAATCTTGAATTTGCTTTATGGGCAAACAGGATTGCTTATCTCGGAAGTATATTCCTGCCGTTTTCCATATTGATGATGATAATGAATCTGTCAAGATTTGCTTATCCGAAATGCCTGCCGGGTATTTTAATCGGCAACAATATGATAATGTTTTTTATTGCTTCAAGCGGCGGATGGCTGCCGATTTATTATAAAGATGTTTCTTTTGAAATCATAAACGGTGTCGGTACACTTGTTAAGGAGTACGGACCTTTACATAATATATATAAGGTTTTTCTGTTTGCATATTTCTCTGCAATGATTGCAGTTATCATATACACAGCCGTCAAAAAGACTGTCGTTTCTGTCAAACACTCTGTTTTCCTTGCGTTTGTTGTTATCGGCAATATTGCAATCTGGCTGATTGAAAACAGTATAAGCGCAGGATTTGAGTTTATGTCAATATCCTATATAATCACAGAGGGCCTGATATTATTCCTGTACGGTATTTTGCAGGATTACGGTCTTGCAGATACTAAAGGTATTTCTTCCGAATCTGTTGCAATCCAAACCGAAACAGCACAAACTGTTTCTGATGAACAAACAACAAATATCAGGTATTTTGAGCAAGAACAGATTGATGTTATTTTTGAAAGCTGGGATGATATCCGTTCTCTTTCTCAACGCGAAAAAGAGGTTTTAAGACTGATTATGCAGAACAAAAAGCGAAAAGATATTGCCGATGAACTTTTTGTAACAGAAAGCACTATCAAAAAACATACATCAAGCATTTTTAAAAAGCTTAATATCAACAACCGTTCCGAATTATTTGAAAACGCAAAAAGTTACTTAAACAGCAAAACAGTGCAGTAGTGAAAAACTACTGCACTGTTTTTATCATTTCATGCCATTAATAAGCAATTTGCACTCAAAATCTATGAACTTGGTTTTGGATAAAGGGCTGTCAGAAATAAAAAATAAATCCGAACGCTTCGCCGATGATGGCGAAAGTGTTCGGATTATTTGGGTTTGGCCCGCCCGAAGGGATTCGAACCCCCGGCCTTCAGAATCGGAGTCTGACGCACTATCCGACTGTGCTACGGGCGGATTATTTTTTTGCTTTTTTCGGCGGCTTTACATATTCGCCGTAAGCGTTATTCTTTGGCTGTGAATCTGACATAAAAATAAAAAGTAGAGCAAGAACTCCTATAACCGGAATAAGAATAGCTAAAGAAAATGTTCCTCTTATTCCTGTGTCGTGCATTCGTCTGAACCAGAGTGCGAGACGCGCAGAAAAAGTAGTGAGCAAATAGAGTATTGCCACAGCTCCCCAGAAAATCAGCATATCGTTAAAAATGATTGCAAGTAAGGAAATTATTGCCCATATAATAATATCTATGCAGGCACTTTTCCAAAAATCATTTCTTGTCTGCCTGGTAGAAAAATCTCTGTCTCTTTCAAACATTTCAAAATAAGCTTTTAACATAAACTCACTCCAACATTTATAACGAGAAAGATAATACCATATTCTCAGTTTTTTTTCAATAGTGATTTATGGTGTTGAAATTTGCATTTGTTCGTGATAAAATATAATGAATTATTTTTTGATTTTATCTACGGAGGCGAAATAATGAAATACGTAGTAGTTTTATATGACGGAATGGCAGACTATCCTATTGATGTTCTCGGCGGCAAAACACCTATGATGGTGGCAAATAAACCGATTTTTGACCGTATGGCATCAAAGGGTGAAGTTGGTCTTGTTCGTACTATCGGCGAAGGCTTAAAACCCGGCAGCGAAATCGGAAATCTCACTGTTATGGGTTATGACCCTAAAATTTATTATACCGGCCGTTCACCGTTGGAGGCTATCAGCATCGGCGTTAAAATGGCTGACGATGATATTGCTCTTCGTTGCAACCTTGTTACCGTTTCTGATGAAGAAAATTATGATGACAAAACAATGGTTGATTACTCGGCGGGTGACATTTCAAGTGAAGAGGCTGCGCAGATTATTGAAACGGTTCAGTCTGTTTTCGGCGGCAGTGAGTTCGATTTTTACAGCGGTGTAAGTTACCGTCACTGTCTTATTCATCACAAAGGAACAACAGATCTCGGTACAATGACACCCCCTCACGATATTTCTGATAAGGTGGTTGGTCCTTACCTTTCAAAAAGTGAAAATGCACAGAAGCTTATTGATATTATGAAAAAAAGCTATGACGTGCTTAAAGATCATCCTGTTAACAAGGCTCGTGTTGCAAAAGGCAAGCGCCCTGCAAACTCAGTGTGGTTCTGGGGCGAGGGCACAAAGCCTATGCTCACACCTTTTGAGGAGCTTTATGGCGTTAAGGGAACTGTTATTTCAGCGGTTGACCTTCTTAAAGGCATCGGTCAGGCAGCAGATATGCAGACCCCTGATGTTGAAGGTGCAACAGGCTATATTGACACAAACTTTGAAGGTAAAGCCGAGGCAGCTGTGAAAGCACTTAAAACAGACTGCGACTTCGCTTATGTTCACCTTGAAGCTCCGGATGAATGCGGTCACCGTTTTGAACCTGAAAACAAGGTAAAGGCGATTGAGTATATTGACACAAGAGTTCTTCCCATAATTTTAAAAGGGCTTGAAGAAATCGGTGAAGATTACAAGATTATGATTCTTCCTGACCATCCCACACCCTTGAGCACCAAAACTCACGCATCAGACCCCGTGCCTTATATGATTTATCAAAAATCGAAAGAAAAAGACAACGGAGTTGCTTCAATTAATGAAGAAACAGCAAAAGCAACAGGTGTTTATATTGATGCCGGTTATGAGCTTATGACTAAATTTATTAAGGAGATATAAAAATGAGTAAATATCGTATAAATACAAATTGCCTCCACGCAGGCTATACCCCGAAAAATGGAGAACCCAGAGTGCTTCCGATTTATCAGAGCACAACATATAAATATGATTCAAGTGAAGAAATGGGCAAGCTTTTTGACCTTGAAGCTTCAGGCTATTTCTACACAAGACTTCAGAACCCCACCAACGATGCAGTTGCTGCTAAAATCGCTGCTCTTGAGGGCGGTGTTGCAGCCGTGCTCACTTCATCAGGCCAGGCAGCAAGCTTTTATTCAGTTTTTAACATCTGCTCAGCAGGTGACCACGTTGTTTCGTCAGCAGCTATTTACGGCGGAACATTCAACCTTTTCTCTGTTACAATGAAAAAGCTTGGCATTGACTTCACTTTCGTAAGCCCCACAGCAACAGAAGAAGAGCTTAACGCTGCATTCAAAGAAAACACAAAGCTTGTTTTTGCTGAAACTCTTTCAAACCCGTCACTTGATGTGCTTGATATTGAGCTTTTTGCAAAGGTTGCTCACGCTCACGGTGTTCCGTTGATTGTTGATAACACTTTCCCCACACCTGTTAACTGCCGTCCTTTTGAGTTCGGTGCAGATATTGTTACACATTCAACTACAAAATATATGGACGGCCATGCAACACAGGTTGGCGGTGTTATTGTTGACAGCGGTAACTTCGACTGGACTCAGAACGACAAGTTCCCGGGACTTACCACTCCTGATGACAGCTATCACGGTGTTACATACACCGAGCGTTTCGGCAAGGGCGCATACATCACAAAGGCTGTTGTTCAGTTGATGAGAGACCTTGGTTCAATTCCTGCTCCGCAGAATGCATTCCTTCTTAATCTCGGCCTTGAAACACTTCCTTTGAGAGTTGAAAGACATTGCGAAAATGCACTTGCAGTTGCAAAAATGCTTAAAGATGATGATAATGTTTCATGGATCAAATATCCGGGCCTTGAGGGTGACGCTCAGCATGACATCGCAAAGAAATATATGCCCAACGGCACAAGCGGTGTAATTTCATTCGGCGTTAAGGGTGGCAGAGAAGCTGCAACAAAATTCCTTGACAGCCTTAAATTGGCTTCTGTTGTAACTCACGTTGCAGATTGCCGCACCTGCGCTTTGCACCCTGCAAGCACAACTCACCGTCAGCTCACTGATGCTCAGCTTGAGGAGTGCGGAGTTAAGTCTGATCTTATCCGCCTTTCAGTCGGCATTGAGCATATTGACGATATCCTTGAAGATATCAAGCAGGCACTTGAGAATTCACAGAAATAATTATTGCAAAATAAATGGCTTGAATAGGTTTATTTTCCTATTCAAGCCATTTTAATGGTATTAAACTGAATTTTTTGGGGATTATTCTTGAAAATATATTTTAAACAATACTGATGCTTTCTCTATAATCCAATATTTTAAACTATATTTATCCACATTGCGGGACGAACAGTGTAGAAAGTGGTGTGAACTCCGGCTCCGGTGAAACCACTGTTACCGCTACTATGAACAAAAAGAGCATCGCGGTTGTATGCTCCTGGATTTCGTAGCCACCAATATGTATTTCCTTTGAATGAGTCATAGGCATATACATATGCTCCGCGTTCGTCTGCATAAGTTGTTGGTTTACAATGTCTTTCACTATCAGAATTAAAATATTTGTACGCTTCATTATAGCTAAGTACAAATACTTTGTCCTGAGTATCATTACCAGGGTCGTTACTTTTAAAGTCATCCGAAGGATTTGATTCGGCAACCACTTTAGTGGTGTTGATTACTTCCTTTTCAACATCTGTAAAAGCCTTGTTATAGAAATCGTTATTCAACCAAGTTCTGAGAGTACAGGTTTCCCAGGTAACATTGGTTCCTTCGGTGTTGAAAGGTTGAGCATCAAGAGCATATTTGCTGATTAAAAGTGCTTTCCCGTCCTGAATATCAAGCACAAGCCACTCAATGCTTTCACTATTGGTTGATAAGTCATTGTCTTGTTCATATGAACCTAAAGTAACACTGCCGCCAATTTTTACATCGTTGCCAAGAGTTGCGGTCAATTTGCTTGCCTCTTCACTGTTGTTACTAGTGGAACTTGGTGTGTTTTGTGAAGAGCTTTCATTGTTGATTGTTTCGCTACCCTTGTTTGTCTCAAACTCCATACCACAAGCAGAGAGACTTATTAAGGTAATGAGAGATAAGCCGATAGCAACCATTGTTTTCAAGATTTTGTTTTTCATTTTTGTCCTCCTAAATAAAAAAGTGCGCAGCCGAAGCCACGCACTGAAAAATACATAGCTCCAACTGTCGCCAAACAAATTTCTTACAGACAAACAAAGTGTATACAGAAACAGAGCATCTGTATTTTTGCCGAAAGGTACAAAAATACACACACCTAGTTTGTCCAATATTCAGATTTGTTTGGCAGATTTAGTATATTACAGTAGATTTTAAAATTCAATATTATTTTTGGAACGACATGCGGGTCGTACCCTACAAAAATGCGAAAAATTCCGTTCTATTAGACTTCATTGTGAATAAGGGGAGTCGGATTTTTACTAAGCAAAAAGAATGAGGGTTTGTAAGCCTGACAACCCTCCCGAGGCACAGAGAAGCTGACAAAAAACTCCGTTTGAGTAACTCAAACGGAGTTTTTTTATTGATTAAAGTAAAATTGCGAGAACTGTTACGATAATGCTGATGATAAATGTTAAACCGTATTTCTCAAGGAATGAACCTGCAAGAATAACAGCTGAAGGAATGAACAGGAGAATCTTTGTAATAATGCTTGTTTCTTTAATAATCTTCTGTTCGTTGCCTTTGGTTTTCGGAGCACTTTTTTCGTTAGCTTTTGCAAGTTTTTTAGCTTCCTTTTCATAAGCCTTCTGGGCTTTGATAGCTTCATTGGCTTCTTTTTGGGCATCGGTGAGCTTTGTCTGATAAATAAGAGCCCAGCTGTTCATTGCGTTTTCAAAAAGAGGGAACATATTGCAAAAGAAAGAAATGCCGAGATAAAACATAACGATATAAAGCCAGAAAGCAATAGGAGCGGGTGCTGAACCTGTGGGAGCTTCAGGTGGGACTACCTTTAAGATAAATAACCCTGTGAAGCCTGCACCACCAAAGAAAAATGCTAAAATTCCGTTGATCAATGTGGGGATAAAGTTAACAAGAAAAGCCTTTGCTTTTGATGTTGTGAACTCGTGTTCAATGTGGCCGCAAAGCTCATTTGTCTGAAGATATCTGCCGTCTTCAACAAGAATTTTCAGAATACCGCAGGTGATGTGTTCCCACAAAGCCTTTGATACACTGCCGGGAAGAGTGATAAATTTAGAAATGAGATAAAGAATTTTCATTTAAATATCCCCCTTTCCTGTGGTGAAGAGCTCTTCGAAGGTAATATCGCCTTTGATTACGCTCTGAACAGAATCCTCAAGCTCAAGATTTTCGGTAGCGAGCATATCAACGATTTCATTATACAAGGTTTTTTCGTTGTCACAAAGATAGCTGATAAGAGCTGTTGTGTTGAGAATTTCAAGAGAAATTGTGCCGCCCGAATATGATGAAGCGTAGGTGGATTCATATGCGGCTTTTGCAATTTCGAGAGCCATTTCTGTTTCTTCATTAAGCATATAAGCGATTGATTCCTGCCTGTAAAGCTCAGCATCTTCGCCGGCCTTAAGACCTTTTTTGCAAATATCAACTGCTGCGCTGTAATCACCTGTAAGGCGGAGAACTTCAGCTTTGAGAGTGTAATAATCAAGGCTGTCGGGGTTATACTTAAGAAGCTCTTCGCAAACGGCTGAAGCTTTATCCCATTCTTCGTTGATGTTATAAGTTTTTGTGAGATAGAAATATGCACCCTCATTTGTGGGGTTAACTTTAAGCGTTTCTTCAGCAACTTTAATCAGAGCGTCATAGTCTTCGCATTCCCAGGCAAAGCTGAGGTAATAGTCACTGTAGAAATAGCCGAATTTACCTGCCTTTGAGTATGCAGAGTTAAGATATTTCATCATTTCTGAAGGCTCAATTGTTTTGAATGAAGCATATTCATAATAAATAGTCATTACTTTGTAGTAGTCAATTGTGCTTGGCTCTGCTTCGGGGTGAGCTTTTGCATAATCGTCAAGGAAAGCCATAATTTCTTCTATAGTGGGGACATCGTCTTTTGTGAGCTTTCCGTTTTCGTCAAAAGCGCTCATTCGCTGATCAAGCAAGTCATACCAACCGTCATAGATGGCGTTTGCCGTATTGTCCATTGCTTTGCAGAAATCATAGCACTCTTTGATGTGAGCGTATTTTTCACTTGCAAGCTCTTTCTCTGTGAATGAGTTATTTACAAGAGCCATAAAGCCTTCGCGGTCTTCATAAGCTGAGGTCATAGCCTTAACCATAATTTCAGCAATTTCCTTGTCTGCAACAGTACCTGCGCTGAAAACAGTTACTTCGTCAAAGCCTGTGCTGATACCCTGAAGGAAAGCATTGAAGCCTTCGTTGAGGCTGTGAGCGGTGGAGTCAACTTTGTTGAAACTGTCAAGAGCTCTTGCAAGGTGATTGTTTTCAAGATGAGTGTGAGCCTCAGAAATATTTTTGGCGATTTTATTTGTTGCCGAAAAAGCAACGATACCTGCGACGGTAACAAACATCATAACAATTGCGAGGATGATATGACCTGCACCGTAATTAACTTTGAGAAATTTCTCACGGCAGACCTCGCAGTAATATTCACTGGGGCTGTTTTTTAATTTTTCACCGCAGATTTCACAGCAACCGTGCTGATGCTCTGCAGCTTTTTCTTCTTCTTTTTCCTGTTCGGGTTCAACCTTGTCGGTTGATTCTGACGGGAGAATGTCAAGAAGATCAACATCTACTGTTTCAAGGGGGGCATCGGGTGTTTTTGCATCCCATTCCCAATCTTTTTGCGGTTCTTCGTTTTCCTGAGAACCGAGCTTTTTATTTGTATCTTCAGCCAAAGGAATACCTCCTTAATAAAATTCAATATATTCTACCACAAACAATACATTAATTCAAACAAATCTTTTAAAATTAACATATTATTAAACTTTTAGGAGATTTGGTCAGGTTGATGCAGCCGTCTGACGTTACATAAACCATATCTTCAATTCTCACTCCGAATTCATCGGGGATGTAAATGCCCGGTTCAACAGTAACAACATTACCTTCTTTAAGAACGATTTTGGGGTTGCCTGCAACAACGGGACCTTCGTGAATTTCAATGCCTACTCCGTGACCTGTTGCGTGACGGTAAAATTCACCATAGCCCGCTTCTTTTATTATATCGCGTGCAGCTGCGTCGGCGTCTTTCGCGGTAATACCCGCCCTTATCGTTTTAAGAGCATTTTCCTGAGCAGAAAGAACAATGTTATAAATTTCACGCTGTTTGTCACTTGGTTCGCCCACGCAGACTGTACGGGTCATATCGCTGTGATATCCGTCAACAACTGCACCGAAATCCATTGTTATAAAGTCGCCTTTTTCAACGATTTTTTCATCGGGAACTCCGTGAGGCATAGATGATTTTTTGCCGCTGACTGCGATAGTGTCAAACGAAAGGGCTTCTGCACCGTTTCTGAGCATATAAAAATCAAGTTCAAGTGCTATCTCTTTTTCACTTACTCCGGGGCGGATAAAATTCAGCACATTGTCAAATGCTTTTTCTGCAATTCGCTGAGCTTTGATTATTGAATCAAGCTCCTTTTGAGTTTTGATTTCTCTGAGAGAATTGATTATTTTGTCACCGCCAGTTGTGGTAAGGAGAGCAGGCTTGAAAACCTGACGGAAGTATTTAAGGTCGCTGACCTTCAGCTTATCACTTTCCACAAGTAGCTTTGGCAAAAGCTTTTTATCAAGTTTCACCGCTTTTAAAATTTCAGGAACCTGCTCTTTGATTTTTTTAAGTTCCATAACAGGGCAACTGTTTATTTTGTTTTGCGCAGCTTCAATGTAACGGCTGTCAGTTAAAAAAAGTGCATCGCTGTGAGTTACAATAAGTATTCCGTTTGAAGCGTGAAAGCCTGTGAAATAGCGTCGGTTTTCTTCACTTGTAATAAGAATTCCGTCGCAGGAACGGGGGAGTGCTTTCTGCAGTTTGTTTATCATTACTCAACACCTCTGTAAAGAAGTCCTCTTGTGAATTCACCCTGAGGTTTTCCGCCTGATATATATTGCTTAATAATATTCTGCGCCTGTTGCTTTGATTCATCGGTAAAATAAAGCAAAATAAAATCAACATTTTTTATTTCATTCAGCCTGTCTGCCATATATACGGGCCGTGAATTCAAAATCTCGCTCATTCCGCTTGAACAGTCAATGGTAAAAACTGTATTTTTTCTGTCAGTGAGAGTGCCTGATTTTTTGCATTCACTGCAGGTTTTAACGTTTTTAACAGGGCAGTTTCTTGTGAGCATAAGAGGCAGTCTGCCGTAAGCAAAAACACCTCTGGGCAATTCTCCGCCAAGATTCTTAACCTGATTGAGAGTTAACTCAGATGAAACAAGTGCTTTTTCTGCACCGAGATTTTTATAGCTCTGAAGGGCAACGGAGTTGAAAATATTTGTGCCGTAACCTGCAGTTACGCGAAGCCCTGCTTTTTTTGAAATTTCAATACCGTCAAGAGTGCCGGCAAATGCTGAACGGACACCTTTTTCTTTTAGATCGGTGAGCTTTTTTAAAAGCTTTTTATCGTTGCTGAAAATTCCGCGGGGTATCTGCGCTGAGGCATCAAATCTTGTTTTGATATTTGCAACGGGAAGTATGATTTCACTCACGCCCGAAAGGTCATCGGGAATCGATTCTTCATCTTTGAATCTGCAAATGATTTCAGGCTTGCCTGCGTTGTGACGTTTGAAACTGAAATCTGCAGGCGAAAAAGTTTTTTTGCCGACTCCGGTAATTGCGGCTTCGAGCTGAGATAAAACATCTCTTCTGAGCTTGTTGATAACAGAAACAGGTACATTGAGTCCGTCATCGATTTCACAATTTATTTTGTGTGAGAAAAACTGAGTTCCTCCTGTTTTGGAAAGCTGTTCTTTAACAGATGCTTCGTCTAAAGGCTTGCTGATGGCTTCACGGGGAAAGAAATCACTTTCGCAAGAGCAGGTGAACCCGTTACACTCCGCTTTTATGGAAACGGCCTTGTCTTTAACTGCCGTAAAATAAAAATCAACGGCAAAGCGGGGAGCTTCTTTCTGATAAAGAGTTTCAAGCTTTGATAAAATCGGCGCTGCCGAAACAACGTCTTCTTTTCTGCGGGTGCCGAACATTTCTTTGCCGAGAGCGTTCTGATAGTATCCGTCGGTAAAGCCTGTTCGTGAAAAAATATCCTGTAAATCTTTTTTTAATTGCAGGTCAACCTGACCGCTGACAGCTTGTTTGCAGGCAGTGACGGCGGCTGCAACATATTCGGGGCGTTTCATTCTGCCTTCAATTTTGAAAGATGATATACCCATATCGCAAAGCGCTCTGATATAGTCGGTAAGTGACAAGTCTTTCAGGCTCAGGTCAAAACGATCTTTACCGGCTGCGCTGAAGGGTAAACGGCAGGGCTGAGCGCAGGCACCTCTGTTACCGCTTCTTGAACCTAAAACGGCACTCATATAGCACTGGCCCGAGACACACATACAAAGTGCGCCGTGAATAAACATTTCAAGCTCAATAGGTGAATTTTCACAAAGGAATGAAATTTCGTCTTTGCTTAATTCTCTGGGAAGAACGGCTCTTGAAAATCCCATTTCTGCAAGCTTGTATATGCCGTCAAGAGTCTGCACAGACATCTGTGTTGAAGCGTGAACAAGCATATCGGGAGCGCACCGTCTTACAATTTCTGCAGCGGCAAAATCCTGTAAAATGAGCGCATCTATGCCACTCGCACAGGCGCGCTCAATTATATCTGATGCAGTTTCAATTTCACCGTCAGCAATAACGGTGTTTAAAGTGAGATACACCTTGACCCCTCTTGAATGGCAGAATTTTACCGCATCTTCAAGTCCGGCGTAGTCAAAGTTTTCTGCGCCCCGTCTGGCATTAAGCTCTCTGACACCTAAATATACAGCGTCTGCACCGCAAAGCACAGCTGATTTAAGTGCGGCAGGGGAGCCGGCAGGGGCAAGAATTTCGTGTGAATTATTCATATCTGTCATTTCTGAGAGCCTTAAGCTCTTTTGTGAGTCTGTCAATTTCTCGTTTGGCGATTTCGGCTTCGGTTTTTGCTTTTGAAGCATCTTCCATATAAGCCTGAATCTCACTGCGTAAGTTTGCAGAGGTCTGCTCGGTTTTGTGTTTTTCGTCAGCTAACTGAAGAGCGCACAATACGGCTGCCTGGGTTATTGAAAGGCGCGGATGCTCTCTCAGAAGGCTTGAAAGCACGAAGTCAACCTCGTCACCCAAATTTCTCATATACTGAACATCATCGTCTGTTGTGAGAAAATAATCTGACCCGTAAATACGCAGACGAACCTTATTTATTGACATAACATAACCTTCCTCTCGGTTAATTTTGGGAATATGCCGACAATAATACAGTTCATTATACAATACTTTTATAAATAATAAAAGAGTAAAATTACAATTTTTTGTTTTTTCAGACATTATATTTAAAATTCGATATACAATCTGCACAAATGGAAGTTGAAAAAACTGTTTAATTTTTCGGTTATTTTTTGGGGTATGCAGTGACTTTTTATTTAAAATATGATATAATTAAACAGATAATAGGATTAGTATTTTTCTCGGAGGCTTTTATGTTTGAACAGATTATAAACTTTGACCGTATGGATCAGGCGGTGACCCTTTTCGGAAGCTTTGATGCAAACATCAAGCTTATAGAAAGCCAATACGGTGTAAGCGTTATCAGCAGGGGCTCTGACCTTAAAGTTACAGGTGAAGCTGAAAATGTAGCAAAGGCTGTCAGAGCTATTAACGGTTTGCTTGTGCTTATCAACAAAGGTGAAGGCCTCAGTGAGCAAAATGTCCGTTATGTAATGAACCTTGTTGATGACGGCAGTGAAGACAAGCTTTCGGCAATGGCTAACAATTGCATTTGCATCACTTCAAAAGGCAGACCTGTCAAGCCTAAAACTCTCGGTCAGGAAAAGTATGTTGAGTCCATCAAAGAAAAGACAATTGTTTTCGGTATCGGCCCTGCAGGTACAGGTAAAACCTACCTTGCCGTAGCGATGGCAGTGAATGCCTTCAGAGCAAAAGAGATCAACAGAATTATTCTCACAAGACCTGCAGTTGAAGCAGGTGAAAAGCTGGGCTTTTTGCCCGGTGACCTTCAGCAGAAGGTTGACCCTTATCTGCGCCCTCTTTACGATGCACTTTTTGATATGCTGGGCGCTGAGAATTTTCAACGCTATCAGGAGCGCGGCAACATTGAGGTTGCACCGCTTGCTTATATGCGAGGCAGAACTCTTGATGACAGCTTTATTATTCTTGATGAAGCGCAGAATACTACACCCGAACAGATGAAAATGTTCCTGACACGTCTCGGCTTTAATTCAAAAATTGTTGTAACCGGTGACGTGACGCAGATAGACCTTCCTGACGGCAAACGTTCAGGGCTTGTGGAGGCAAGTAAAATTCTCAAAAATGTGGATGATATTGAAACGATTCATTTCACAGAAAAAGACGTTGTAAGACATCGCCTTGTTCAGGATATTATCAGGGCATATGAAAAATATGAGGAGGTTAAAAGAAAAAAATGAGTGATAAGATTAAAGTCGTAATTTCAGATGATCAGAAAGCGGTTAAAGTCCCTACGGGAATAAGACTTCTCATCCGCCGTTGCTGCAATGCAGTGCTTGTCAACGAAGGGTTTGACGGTTCGGTTGAGGTCAGCGTGCGTTTTGTTGACGATGAAGAAATTCACGCTCTTAACCTTCAATACAGAAATGTTGACAGAAGCACCGATGTGCTTTCTTTCCCTTTGGGTGAAGACGGTGTTTATGATATCAATTATTCAACAGGCGCAAAAATGCTGGGCGACATAGTTATATCTGTTGAGCACGCAATTGAGCAGGCAAAAACATACGGCCATTCACTTCAGCGTGAAATCGGCTTCCTTACCGTTCATTCAATGCTTCACCTTCTCGGCTATGACCACGAAGCAGGCGGCATTGAGCAGGTAAGAATGAGAGAGAAAGAAGAAACCATTCTCACTCAGCTCGGCTTAAAACGAAACAGCAGTTACTATATGGATGAGGAATAATATGAAAGCTTTTATAAAGGGCTTCGGTTATGCGTTCAAAGGAATTGCTTACGGCATAATGAACGAGAGAAATTTCAGATTCCATTTAAGCGTTTTTGTTTATATGATGTTTTTCTTGATGAATTATGATTTCTTTGATGTGAATAAGACTGAATTTGCCTTGCTTCTGATGATGTCATCACTTGTTATGGCAGGTGAACTTTTGAATTCCGGAGTTGAAAATGCGGCAAATGCGGCAACTCTTGAACATAATGAATATGTTAAAATCGCAAAGGATGCTGCGGCAGGCGGCGTACTTGTGATGTCAATTTTTTCAGTGATTATAGGCATCGTTATTTTGTATCAGCCTGTTGCGTTTGAAAAAATGTTTGCGTACTTTTTAAATAACCCTGTGTATATTGCTGTGCTTGCTGTTACGCTTGTACTTGACGGCATATTTATTCTCGCAGGACCGAAAAAAATCTATAATTTCTTAAGAGGTAAAAAGAATGACTAAAACCGCTTTTATAGCAATTGTCGGCTGCCCCAATGTTGGTAAGTCGTCACTACTCAATAAAATGTTAGGGCAAAAAATTGCCATTGTATCAGACAAGCCACAGACTACCCGCACAAAAATTATGGGTGTGTTGACAAAGGATGATACTCAGCTTGTTTTCACTGATACGCCCGGTTTTCACAAGCCGAAAAATAAGCTTGGCGAAAAAATGATAAAAGCGGTTGGTGACAGTATCTCAGGCGTTGACGCAGTTCTTTTTGTAACCGAGCCTGAGGGTGAACTCAGACCTGCTGAGCAGGAGCTTATTGAAAAGTTCAAAAAAGAAAAGCTGCCTGTTATTCTTGCTATTAATAAGGTTGACACCATTCCCGAAAAAGAGCAGCTTATGGAAAGAATTTTAAAATTCTCTCAGCTTTATCCTTTTGATGCTATTGTTCCTGTTTCTGCTTTAAGAGGTATCAATATGCCTGAACTTGAAGAGGAACTTTCCAAACTTGCGTTTGAGAGTGTTTTCTTCTTCCCTGAAGATACTCTTACAGACCAGCCTGAAAGGGTTATTGCAGGTGAAATCATCCGCGAAAAGCTTCTTCGCTCACTTGATAAAGAAATTCCTCACGGTGTTGCTGTCAGCATTGAAAAAATGCGCGAACGTGAAAACAGTGAAATTCTTGACGTTGAGGCTGTTATTTATTGTGAGCGTGAAAGCCATAAAGGCATTATCATCGGTAAAGGCGGAGCAATGCTCAAAAAAGTTTCAACCAGAGCAAGAGAAGATATGGAACGCTTCTTCCAGTGCAAAATCAATCTCAGATGCTGGGTAAAGGTTAAGGAAGGCTGGAGAAACCGCGAAGGCCTTATCCACAATTTCGGATTGGATTAATTTACAAAAGAAATATTTGAATCCCTTTGCAAATAATATTTGCGGAGGGATTTTAATGGATTATAAAAATCTTGCTGCTTGGGATAAATTTGCCCAAAGCGGAAAAATCAGTGACTATCTTCAATACAAAGCAACTAACAGCGTGCAGGAGAATGTAAAAAATGCGAATGAACACAGAAGGTCTGATAATCAAAGAGCACAAGACAAACGGTGATGACCGTCTTGTTACCGTGCTTACAAAAGATTACGGTGTGCTCAGGGCTTTTGTCAGAGGAGCGCAGCGGCTTAAAAGCCGTACCCAATGCGGAAGTCAGATGTTTTCATATGCAGATTTTTCTATCTACCGCGGAAAAGATGCTTATGTTATTGATGAAATTCAGACTAAAGAGATATTTTTTGATTTGAGAAATGATATCGGCAAGCTTGCTCTGGCTCAGTATTTCTGTGAGCTTCAGTATGAGCTTGCTCCTCAGGAAAGTGACGCGGCAGAGTTTCTTCGTCTCACTCTCAACTGTCTTTATATGCTCAGCAAAAACAAACGTCCCGAGCTTCAGCTAAAAGCTATTGCCGAGCTTCGTACGCTTTCGTTGGCAGGATATATGCCTGACCTCATCGCTTGTGACGGCTGCGGAAAGTTTGAAGATGATGTGATGTATTTCGGCACTTATGACGGGCACCTTTATTGCTCTGAATGTGTTGGCGATGTGCCTTGTGAGGAGCTTCCTCTGAGCGTTGTAACGGCTATGAGATATATATGTTATTCTCAACCTGAAAAACTGTTTTCTTTTACTTTGGGTGAAGAAAATTATCCCATCCTTGCCGATGTGTGCGAAAAATATCTTTTGAATCAGACTAACAGAAAATATAAAACTCTTGATTTTTACAAGAGTATTACATAACGGAGTTAATATGAACAGACATTATTTATCTCTTGAACTTGATAAGGTGCTTGAAAAACTGGCTGCTCACGTTTCTTGTGAGGATGCCCGTATTCTTGCCCGTGAGCTGAAACCCGAGCCGTCACTTCCGTTGGCTCAGGCTTTGCTTAATCAGACAAAAGACGCTCATATGCTTCTTGCCCGTTTCGGCGGACCTGCATTCGGCGGACTTGTGAATGTTACAAACGCTCTTTACAGAGCTGATGCAGGCAGTTCTCTTTCTTTGAGAGAGCTTCTTGATATTGCAAGTGTGCTTCACGTTATAAGAACAATAACCCAGTGGAGAAGTACCTGCTCAGGTGTTGAAACCTGCCTTGATACATTGTTCAATTCCCTTTCGCCAAACAGATACCTTGAGGATGCGATTAAAAATGCAATTCTTTCAGAGGAAGAGATTGCCGATAACGCTTCGCCCGAGCTTGCAAGCATAAGAAGAAAAATCAGAGCTCAGGAATCTCACGTAAGAGAACAGCTGGGAAAAATCACAAGAAATACTAACTATTCAAAATATTTGCAGGATAACATCATAACAATGCGTAACGGCAGATTTGTTGTTCCTGTTAAAAGTGAACACCGTGCCGATGTGCCGGGTCTTGTTCACGACACTTCTTCATCAGGCGCAACTGTTTTTGTTGAGCCTATGGGAGTTGTTGAAGCCAACAATAAGATCAGACTTCTTCAGAATCAGGAGAAGGATGAAATCGACAGAATCATTGCAGAGCTTTCTGCTCAGGCAGGTTCATTTGCTGACACCATTAAATCAAGCTATGAATGTGCTGTTGAGCTTAATCTTATTTTTGGTAAGGCTCAGCTGGCTTATGCTATGAAAGCATCTGCGCCCATTCTTAATAACGAAGGTATAATTGATCTTCGCAGAGCAAAGCATCCGCTTATTGACCCTAAAAAGGTTGTGCCTGTTGATATTAAATTGGGTGAAGATTTTGATACTCTTGTTATTACAGGACCAAATACCGGCGGTAAAACCGTTTCGATTAAAACAATCGGTCTTCTTTCTTTAATGGCAATGTGCGGTCTTATGATCCCTGTTGATGACAGAAGCAGAATTTCAGTTTTTGAAAACGTACTTGCTGATATCGGTGACGAGCAGAGCATTGAGCAATCTCTTTCAACCTTTTCGTCACATATGACAACTATTATTGATATTTTGAAAATTGCAGGTGAAGGCAGCCTTGTTCTCATTGACGAGCTTGGCGCAGGCACTGATCCTGTTGAAGGCGCTGCGTTGGCTGTTTCTATTCTTGAAAAGCTTCGCCGTCAGGGGGCAAAAATTGCTGCCACAACTCACTATGCCGAGCTTAAGGCTTATGCCTTGCAGACCGAGGGAGTTATTAACGGAAGCTGTGAGTTTGATGTTACTACACTTAAGCCTACATATAAGCTTCTGATCGGTGTACCCGGTAGGTCAAATGCATTTGCAATTTCTCAAAGACTCGGTCTTTCTGATGAAATTGTTGATACGGCACGAAACCTTGTTTCAACAGAAAATGCCCGATTCGAAGACGTTGTTGACAAGCTTGAAGAAAGCCGCCGACAGATGGAGCAGGGTAAAAATGAAGCCGAGCGGTTAAAGCGTGAGGCACAGCAGCAGATTGAAAAAGCCAAGCAGATGAAAGCTGAAATCCAGACTCTTCGTGAAAAAGAGATGGAAAAGGCAAAAGCTCAGGCTATTAAAATAACCGAGCAGGCAAAACGTGAAGCTTATGCACTTCTTGACGAGCTTGAACGCCTTAAAAAAGAACAGGCAAAGCAAAAAGACGCTGCAGAAATGGCTCGCAGAGCAAGGGCAGTTGTTAAAAAGGGTGTTGGTGCAATTGATGCCGCCGCAGACCCCGTTATCGGTACTTTTGATGCAGATGAGAATTATATCTTGCCCCGTGAACTCAAACAGGGTGACAGCGTAATTCTTGCCGACATCGGTGCTGAAGCCACTGTTGTGTCGGTTAACACCAAAAAAGGTGTTGCCGAGGTGCAGATGGGTGCAATTAAGACAAGAACACAGATTTCAAACCTCAGACTTCTTGAAAAATCAAACAAACCTAAAATTCAGAAACCAAAGGCAACTCACGGCAGTAAAATGGACAGCCGAATGAATATTTCTGCCGACACCCGACTTGATTTGAGAGGTATGACCGTTGAAGAATGCCTTATGACCCTTGACAGATTTATGGACAGTGCACTCCGCACAGGGCTTAACGAATTCACCATTATTCATGGCAAGGGAACAGGTGCTCTCAGAACAGCGGTAAGGGAATACCTTAAAAAGAGCCCTTATGTCAAAACTCACCGCCTCGGAACCTTCGGCGAAGGCGAAGACGGCGTAAGCATTGTTACGTTGAAGTGAGGTTAGGTCATGAGTAAGGATTGGCTTTTTAAAGCAGACGAATATACGTGTCATTTGAGGGCTGTTGGAGTTTTGGTTAAAGACGGCAAAGTGATTGTTCAAAGAGAACGAAACGGAGGCGAATATGCTTTGCCGGGTGGGCTTGAAGATTTTGCGAATTTGCAATCTTGATGTTGACCGTAATTTTGAAGGTGTGTGCCAATATATCGACACACACGTTAAACAAAGAATTAAACAGTAAAGGAAAGTTTTATGATTCCACAGAAGGTAGAAAATATTTTGCTGAAAGTTCAGAAGCCCGGAAGATACGTGGGCGGTGAGCTTAACAGCGTTATCAAAGACAAAAACAAGGTTGATTTGCGTTATGCATTCTGTTTTCCTGATACATACGAAATCGGAATGTCTCACCTTGGAATGAAAATTTTATATTCACTCGTTAATGAGCGTGAGGATGCCTGGTGTGAGCGTGTGTTTGCCCCTTGGGTGGATATGGAAGAGCAGATGAGAGAAAACAACATTCCTCTTTATGCCCTTGAAAGCGGTGACCCCGTCAAGGATTTTGATATGATCGGCTTCACACTTCAGTATGAGCTGAGCTTTTCAAACGTGTTGAATATGCTCGATCTTGCGCAGGTTCCTCTTTATTCAAAGGACCGTGAAAGTCTCACTCCGTTGGTTGTGGCAGGCGGACCTTGTGTTTGTAACGCAGAGCCTATAGCTGATTTTATTGATGTTATTATGCTGGGTGAGGGTGAAGAAACAACAAATGAGCTTCTTGATTTGTTAAAGGAGCATAAGGAAAAAGGCTCATCAAAGCTTGAGTTTCTTTGTGAGGTCGCAAAAATCGACGGATTTTATGTTCCTTCCCTTTATGATGTGGAATATAACGAAGATAACACAATAAAAAGCGTAACGCCAAAACACTCAGCTCCCCCAAAAGCAGTTAAAAGAGTAGTTAAGGATCTGGATAAAGCTTTTTATCCCAAATCATTCATCGTGCCGTCAATTGAAATTGTTCACGACAGAGTAACTGCTGAGATTTTCAGAGGCTGTATCAGAGGCTGCCGTTTTTGCCAGGCAGGCTTTATTTACAGACCTATCAGAGAAAAAAGCGCTGATGTGGTTGAAAGTCAGAGTAAATGCCTTTGCGAAACTTCAGGGTATGATGAAATTTCACTTTGCTCATTGAGCACAAGTGACTACACTCAGATTGAACCCCTTCTTGATAAATTATTGAGCTGGACAATTGATGAAAAAATCAACGTTGCGTTGCCGTCGCTCAGAGTTGACAATTTCTCTGACGAGCTTATGCAGAAGCTAACTGCTGTAAGACGTGCAGGCCTTACTTTTGCACCTGAGGCAGGCACACAGCGTCTTCGTGATGCGATTAATAAAAATGTTACCGAAGCTGAAGTTATGGAAACTGTCAATAAAGCCTTCTCAGGCGGTTGGACAGGTGTTAAGCTTTACTTTATGATCGGTCTTCCTACTGAAACTCTGGATGATGTTGCCGGTATAGCCGAGCTTGGTCAGAAGGTAGTAAATGCTTTTTATCAGAACCCTGATAAACCGAAGGGCAAGGGTGTTACTGTCAATATCAGCGCATCGTCTTTTGTGCCTAAGCCTTTCACTCCTTTCCAGTGGGAGCCTCAGGACACAATGGAGCAGCTTGAAGAAAAACAGAAGCATCTTCTTGAAAGTGTGACAACAAAGAAAATAAATATCAGTACCCACCTGACTCCGACAAGCTTTTTGGAGGGCGTGTTTGCAAGAGGTGACCGCCGACTTTCCAAAGTTATGGAACTTGCGTGGAAAAAAGGCTGCCGTTTTGACGGTTGGGATGATCAGTTTGATTTCTCAAAATGGATGGAAGCATTTGAAGAGTGCGGAATTGACCCTGCTTTCTATGCTAACCGCCGCAGAAGTTTTGATGAAATTCTTCCTTGGGATCACCTTGATTACGGCGTAAGCAAAAAATTCCTTATTAAAGAAAATGAAAAAGCACACAAAAGTGAAACCACTAAAAACTGCCGTGAAAAATGTGCTGGCTGCGGAGCCAATAAGCTTAACGGAGGTGAGTGCCATGCGATGTGTTAGAATCAGATTTTCAAAAACAGGCAGAATGATTTACATCTCTCACCTTGATATTAACCGCCTTATGACAAGGGCTGTGCGCAGAGCAAAGCTTCCTATGTGGTACACAGAGGGCTTTAATCCTCATCCTTATATTGCGTTTGCACTTCCTCTTTCTCTTGGCCAGAGCAGTGATTGTGAATATATGGATATCAGAATTGAAGGAGATATGACAAACGATCAGGTTAAAGAAGCTCTTGAAGCTGTTATGCCTGATGGTATCGGTATAGTAAGCGTGGCAGACCCCGTGTTTAACGCCAATGAAATTGCAAGTGCAAAATATGCCGTAACTCTTGAATTTGAAACAGAAAGCGAAGCTGAGAATTTTTATTACAGCGCAGATGCACTTATGAACGGCGAAGAACTTATGGCTGAAAAAATGGGCAAAAAAGGCCATCGCAAGGTGCTCAAGCAGGTTAATCTTATTGAGCAGATATTTGGCAAAAGCCTTGCTCTTGACGGCGACAAGGTTTCGCTCTCACTTAATCTTGCAGCGGGAAATTCAGTAAATCTTAACCCTGCTCTTTTAATTGAAACCCTTGAAAAAAATATTAAAATATCCTCAAAACAACAACATATTGTGCGTGAAGATCTGCTGACCGCAAGCGAAAAAAGTTTTTGTTAGAAAACTAAAAAAATGCTTGATTTTTATTAGATCTTGTGATATGATATTTCAGCATTTGTATCCGCTTGTTTACAAGTGGGGATTTAATGCCCAACATTAAAGCGGACGGTCCTCTGCTGTGTATACGGTAAGAACGCCTGAAATTATCGGGAGGTCTATTATGGACGCACTTAAACTCATCGCTCAGGACAGCCTTAAGGCTGACGTATCTGAGGCAATCAAAGTAGGTAACACTGTAAGAATTCAGGTTAGAATTCGTGAAGGCGAAAGAGAAAGACTCCAGGCTTTCGAAGGCACAGTAATCGCTCGTAAGGGTGCCGGTGTTTCCGAAACATTTACCGTTCGTCGTGTTTCATACGGTGTAGGTGTTGAAAGAGTATTCCCTGTTCACTCACCTAACGTTGACAGCGTTGAACTCATCAGAACAGGTAAAGTTCGCAGAAGCAAGCTCTACTATCTGCGTGACAGAGTCGGCAAAGCTGCTAAAGTTAAGCAGAAGCTCGGCTAATTCAAAAGAGCTGAAGGTACGCTCAGGTCGTACCATTGAGGGTATGCGGAGTGTCTGCATACCCTTTGTTTTTTATAAAATCAGATGACGGAGGCAACCGCTTTGTATAATCACAGACATACAGAAACTTCAAAAATAAAGTATTACCCCGGCGGCTTATCTCCTGAGCAGGCAGAGGCCAAACGAAAAAAATGGTATCAGTCTTATGACATGATAGGTTCAATTCTCGCTGCTCTTGTCATAATTTTTGTAATTTTTACTTTTATGTTCAGAGCGGTCAGTGTTGTGGGCAGCTCAATGGTTCCTACGCTTACTGACGGTGACTGGCTGCTTATTTCATCAGAGAGTGAATATGAACGCGGAGATATTATAATTATCACTCAGCCCAATGATAGAAACGAGCCTCTTGTAAAAAGAATTGTAGCCCTCGGCGGTGAAACTATCGACATTGATTTTAACACCCACGAGGTAAGAGTTAACGGTGAGCTTCTTGATGAGCCTTACATATTTGAACCAACCGCAAGTTCCTTTGATGTTGAATTTCCGTATCATGTGCCCGAAGGTCACGTTTTTGCAATGGGCGATAACAGAAATGACTCACTTGACAGCCGATCTTCAAGAATCGGGCCTATTGATGAGAGATACATTCTTGGTAAAGCAGTTATAAGAATTCTGCCATTTGATGAAATAAAAATTTTTAACGAAGATTATTTCGGTGAAGAATAAGAGGTCTTTTTAATGAACGAAGAACAGCAGAATCAGAAAGAAAACAAACAGCCTTTTTTATATGATTTTGTTTCAATAATCTGCACAGCACTTATTGTGATAATGCTTGTGTTTACATTTATATTCAGATTTGTCGGCGTTGTGGGGGACTCTATGAATCCCACTCTTTATAATGAAGACTGGCTTCTTGTAAGAGCAGTTAACCCTGACGGATATGAATACGGTGATATTATTATAAGCACTCAGCCAAATGCTTTTAATGAGCCTATTGTCAAGCGAGTAATTGCCACAGGCGGTCAGACGGTTGATATAAACTTTGACACAGGCGATGTTTATGTTGACAATAAGCTTTTGCAGGAAGATTATATTGCGGAACGAACCCTCACAAGGCAGGATATCAGCTTCCCCGTTACCGTTCCCGAGGGCCGTGTTTTTGCAATGGGTGACAACAGAAATGATTCAACTGACAGCCGTTCTTCGGCTATCGGTATGATTGACGAGAGATATATAATCGGTAAAGTTATGTTCAGAATTTTACCTTTTGACAGTTTTGCATATTTTGAATAAAACAGGGGAGTCTTTGAAGACTCCTCTTATTTAAATTAAGGTGATAAGTATGAGCGATTTTCAAAAGCAGACAGTTCAATGGTTTCCGGGCCATATGGCAAAAACAAGACGCCTTATCAAAGAGAGTCTGTCTATGGTTGATGCAGTGACAGAGCTTCTTGACGCAAGAATGCCTCTTTCAAGCCGCAACCCTGAAATTGAGCAGATAACTGCAGGTAAACCCAGGATAATTCTTCTTAATAAATGTGACGTTGCTGACGAAAAAGCAACCGCAAAATGGATCAGATACTTTGAAAATGAGGGCTTTCGTGCTATGCCCGTAGACTGCCGTTCAGGCAAAGGCCTTAATGCTTACCGCCCGTTGGTAAGAGAGGTTCTTAAAGAAAAAATCAAAGCCAATGAAGAAAAAGGAATGGCAGGTAAAAGTCTGCGCGTTATGGTTGTAGGAATTCCAAATACAGGTAAATCATCTTTTATTAATAAAATGGCAGGTAAAAACAGAGCTGCTGTTGCCGATAAACCCGGTGTAACAAGACATAATCAATGGTTCAATATCGGTAACGGTGTTGAGCTTCTTGACACCCCCGGTGTTTTGTGGCCTAAGTTTGATGACCCGAAGGTTGGCGACCGTCTTGCATTTATCGGTTCGGTTAAAGATTCTGTGCTTGACAGTGAAACAATGGCTGTCAGACTTCTTGAGGTGCTTAAGGAGGAGTATGCTGACAGACTTGTTGAGCGTTATAAGCTCAACGGTGCAGATCTTTCTTCTCTTGAAGGCTTTGAGGTGCTTGAAGCCATCGGTAAAAAAAGAGGTATGCTCATAAGCGGCGGTGAAATTGACACCGAAAGAGCATCGGTTATGCTCCTTGATGAATACAGAGGAGGAAAGCTTGGCAAAATCACAATGGAATTGCCGCCAAGGAAGTGACGAAATGAAAAAAGAAGTTGAATTTATTGACTGGCATAAGTTTGAAAACGAAGCAAGAGCAGAGGGCTACAGTGTAATCTGCGGAGTTGATGAAGCAGGCAGAGGCCCTTTGGCAGGTCCTGTTTGTGCTGCGGCGGTAATTTTACCGGAAGGGCTTATGATAGAAGGTCTTAATGACTCAAAAAAGCTTACAGAAAAAAAGCGCGAAGCTCTTTATGATGTTATTAAAGAAAAGGCGGTTGCATATTCAATAGCTATGGCTGACGAGAAAGAAATTGATAAAATCAATATTCTTCAGGCAACCTTTCTTGCTATGAAAAGAGCCGTTGAAGGTCTTGACATTAAGCCTGATTTTGTTTTGGTTGACGGTAACCGTGACCCGAAACTCGGGATTCCGACCGCTACAGTAATCAAAGGCGACGCTTTATCAGAATCAATTGCTGCAGCATCTGTACTTGCAAAGGTGACAAGAGACAGATTTATGCTTGAAATCAGTGGGAAATACCCTGAATATCAATTTCCGCAGCATAAGGGATACGGCACGAAGCTCCATTATGAAATGATTGAAAAATACGGCATCAGCCCTGTTCACCGCAGAAGCTTTCTTAAAAAGCTTACGGGAGAGAAATGATGCAGATAAACAAATCAGGCGTATGGGGTGAGCTTTACGCAGCAAGATATCTGCGTGATAACGGATACAGAATTATAGCGGGCAACTACCGAAGAAGAGTCGGTGAAATTGACATAGTTGCCGAAAAAGACAATACTGTTTGTTTTGTTGAGGTTAAAACAAGGGGTGAAAATCCGTTGTTTACCCCTGCAGAGGCGGTTGACGAAATCAAACAAAGCAAAATAGTTGCAACTGCAGGTCTTTTTATGAATAAATACGAAAGCAAATGTGACATAAGATTTGACATAATTGAAGTTATTCTTGATAATGATTTTAATAAACTCAGCTTAAATCATATTGAGAATGCTTTTTAGCATTTACACTATTGACAAAGTGTGATATAATTTATTGCGACTTTAACAAAGGAGAATGTACGATGTTATACACAAGTACCCGTGACAAAAGCATAAGAGTTGAATCCGCTGAGGCTATTGCTCACGGTATATCAAAAGAAGGCGGTTTGTTTGTTCCTGTTGAAATTCCCAGAATTTCACTTGATGACATTCAGCGTCTTGTAAATTGCTCTTACATAGAAAGAGCTAAAGAAATTCTTTCTCTCTACCTTACAGATTTCAGTGAAGAAGAGCTTGATTACTGTGTAAACGGCGCTTATGCCGAAGGCAGATTCAGCGATAAAAAGGTTGCTCCTCTTTACTCTTTAAATGACAAGGCTGAAATTCTTGAACTCTGGAAGGGCCCGACCTGTGCTTTTAAAGATATGGCACTTCAGCTTCTTCCTTATCTTCTTACAGTTGCTTCATCAAAATCAGCCCCTGATAAAGAAATTGTTATTCTTGTAGCAACTTCAGGCGATACAGGTAAAGCTGCACTTGAAGGCTTCAAAGATGTTCCTAAAACAAGAATTCTTGTTTTCTACCCTGAAGACGGTGTAAGCCCTATGCAGAAGCTTCAGATGACAACTCAGGAAGGTGCTAACGTAGGCGTTTGCGCTATCGAGGGCAACTTTGACGATGCACAAAGCGGTGTTAAAAAGATTTTCACCGATAAGGCTGTTGCTGATAAGCTTGACTCAATGGGTATGATGTTCTCATCGGCCAACTCAATTAACTGGGGCCGTCTTGTTCCTCAGATCGTTTACTACGTTTCAGCTTATTGTGATATGCTTGAAAAAGAAAAAATCAAGCTTGGCGATGAAATCAACGTTGTTGTTCCTACAGGTAATTTCGGTAATATTCTTGCCGCTTATTACGCTAAAGAAATGGGTGTGCCCATTAAAAAGCTTATCTGTGCTTCAAATGCAAACGATGTTCTCACAGAGTTCCTTACAACAGGTAATTACAACAGAAAGAGAGATTTCTACACAACAATTTCTCCTTCAATGGATATTCTTATCTCATCAAATCTTGAAAGACTTCTTTTCTTGCTCAGTGATATGAATGATGAAGCTGTTTCAAAATGGATGAATGAGCTTTCAAATGACGGCAGATATTCAGTTGATGAAGCTGTATTTGACAAAATCAAAGCTTTGTTTGAGGCAGGCTGCTGTGACGATAAGGGCACAAAGTCAACAATCGCAGAAGTTTTTGATGAATATAAATATCTTTGCGATACACATACTGCAGTAGCAGTTGCTGTTTATGATGACTATGTAAACGTAACAGCAGATGGAACCCCAACAGTAATTGCATCAACAGCAAACCCGTATAAATTCAGCGCATCAGTGCTTGATGCACTCCGCCCCGGAATGACTGAGGGTATGGACGAGTTTGATATGGTGCTCGGTCTTCATATGGAAACTGGTGCAGAATGCCCCGCACAGCTTGCAAATCTTAAGGGTAAAACTCCCAGATTTACAAATGTGTGCAAAAAAGAAGATATGGAAGCTGTTGTTTTTGAAATGCTTTCTAAATAACAAAAAGCAGGAAACACTTCACCGTGTTTCCTGCAATCTTTATTTGCAGTTTGTCATATTTGTGTCAGGCTCAAAGGTTGCGCAAAGTGTTTCAGCGCAGCTGCAGGCGCTTGAGGGACCGACCTCAATTGAACCTGCGGTACATTTATTGTTGCCTTCGTTATAAATGCAACGATTTACGTTACACTTAATATCTTTGATTTCGTGACGCATAATGCAGACCTCCGTTTAATTTTTGAGTTAAGGTGTTGCTGCCTTACCCATAATAGTGTTAGCAATTTATTTCGTTATATTCGAGGTGTTACAATGTCTTTATTTGCAATTGGCGATACTCATCTTTCTTTCGGAACGGATAAGCCGATGGATATTTTTTCAGGATGGGAAAATTTTGAGCAGAAGTTGGAAAAAAACTGGCGTGCCATTGTTGAAGACACTGACACTGTTGTTATTCCCGGTGATATAACGTGGGGTATGACAATGCAGGAAGCGTTGGAGGATTTTAAGTTTATCGACAGCCTTCCCGGTGAAAAAATAATTTTAAAAGGCAATCACGATTATTGGTGGTCCACAAAGAAAAAGGCAGACAAATTTTTTGAAGAAAACGGAATTACATCAATAAAAATACTTAACAATAATGCATATAAAGTGGGTGATTATGCACTTTGCGGCAGCCGCGGATGGTTTTTTGACAGCGACAAACAGGCTGACAAAAAAATCGTTGCCCGTGAAGCAGGCAGACTTAGAATGTCGATTCAGGAGGCTGAAAAGCTGGGCGGTGAAAAAATTGCGTTTTTGCATTATCCGCCTATTGCCGGCGGCCAGATCTGTCATGAAATCTGTGACGAACTAATAAACGGCGGCGTTACTCACTGTTATTATGGCCACCTTCACGGCTATTCAACCACATTTGCTTTCAATGATGAAATGTTTGGTATAAAATTTCACCTTGTTTCAGGCGATTACCTGAATTTTTGCCCAAAATTAGTGGTAAAAATTTGATTTTTTGCCATAATTTTTTTAATAAACTATAGAAAATACTGAAAACATCTGTTATAATACATAAGTTAAAGAATGTACAGGAGGAAGTACGATGTTAAAATCAGCAAACAAAACAGAAACCAACACATATACTCTTGAGGTTTCAATCGGCGGCGAAGAGTTCAAGGCCGCAATCTTAAAGGCTTACAATAAGCAGAAGAGTAAAATTGCAGTTCCCGGCTTCCGTAAAGGTAAGGCTCCTCTTTCAGTTATTGAGCGTTATTACGGCAAGGGCGTATTCTATGAAGATGCTCTTGATATCCTTTATCCTGACGTTGTGGGCGACGCAATTAAAGAGTCAGGCATTGAAGCAGTTGCAGCACCTTATGACGTTGATGTTACAAAAATCGACGAAACAGGCGTTGAAATGACAATGAAGGTTACAGTTAAGCCTGAAATTGAAATCGGTGAATACAAAGGTCTCCAGGCTGTTAAGGCTGACACAACAGTTTCAGCTGCTGACGTTAAGAAAAAGCTTGAAGAACTTCAGGAAAGAAACGCAAGACTTGTTACAGTTGAAGACAGAGCTGTTAAGAAAGATGATATCGCAGTTATCAACTTTGAAGGCTTTGTTGACGGTGTTGCATTTGACGGCGGTAAAGGCGAAGATTTTGAGCTTACAATCGGTTCAGGTCAGTTTATCCCCGGCTTTGAGGATCAGATCATCGGCCACAATGCAGGTGAGGAATTTGACGTAAACGTTACATTCCCCGCAGAGTATACACCTGAGCTTGCAGGTAAAGAGGCTGTATTCAAAGTTAAGGTTAACGAAATCAAAGTTAAAGAGCTTCCCGCACTTGATGATGAGTTTGCAAAGGACGTAAGCGAAGACGCTGACACACTTGCAGCTCTTAAAAAGAGCATCAAGGCAGAGCTTACAGAGGCTAAGAAGGCTCAGGCTGACAGGGATTTTGAATCAGCACTTCTTGAGCAGCTCGCAGCTAATGTTCAGGGCGAAATTCCTGAAGTTATGTATGATAACAAAGTTGAAGAAGAAATCAACAATTTTGCTCAGCGTCTTGCTCAGCAGGGTCTCAACCTTGACGGTTACCTTAAATACACAGGTATGGATCTGGATGCTCTCAAAGCTTCATTCCGTGAAGGCGCAGAGAAGCAGGTTAAGCTTATGCTCGCAGTTGAAAAGGTAGTTAAACTTGAAGGCATTGAAGCATCAGACGAAGAAGCTGAAGCTAAATACGCTGAAATGGCTGAAATGTATAAAATGGAAGCTGAGCAGATCAAGAGCTTTGTTCCCGTTGCAGATATCAAGACAGACATCGTAAACGGTAAGGCAGTTCAGCTCGTTGTTGACAATGCAGTTGCACAGGCAGCAGAAAAACCTGCAAAGAAAACTGCAACTAAAAAGACAACAAAAAAAGCAGCAGAAAAAAAAGAGGAAGCTGCTGAATAATTTTTGAAAATTTAACCTATAATTAAATGGAGTGAATGGCTTTATGCCATTCATTTCGTTTAAGTGTTGCGGCAAGAAAAGAGTGTCACCATAAGGAGGATATTATTATGGCATTAGTACCTTACGTTATAGAACAGACAAACAGAGGAGAAAGACAGTACGACATCTTCTCAAGACTTTTAAATGACAGAATTATAGTTCTTTCTGACGAGGTTAACGACACAACTGCAAGCCTTGTTGTTGCACAGTTGCTCTTCCTCGAGGGTCAGGACCCTGAGAAAGACATCAGCCTTTACATCAACAGCCCCGGCGGTTCTGTTACTGCAGGTATGGCAATTTATGACACAATGCAGTATATCAAGTGTGACGTTTCAACTATCTGTATGGGTATGGCTGCATCTATGGGCGCATTTTTGCTCTCATCAGGTGCAAAGGGCAAAAGACTTGCTCTTCCCAATAGTGAAATTATGATTCATCAGCCCTTGGGCGGTGCAAGAGGTCAGGCAACAGAAATTCAGATCGTAGCCAACCATATTATCAAAACAAGAGAAAAGCTCAACAGAATTCTTGCCGAAAACACAGGCAAGTCAATTGAGCAGATCGCTCTCGACACAGAGCGCGACAATTACCTTTCAGCTCAGGAAGCTATGGAATACGGCATCGTTGACAAGGTAATCAAAAACAGATAAGAGTTACGTCAGTAACCCTTATCCGAAAGGAATATTTTTATGAGCAGAGAAGATGAAAGACGCGAAAAAAATATCCGCTGCTCCTTCTGCCAGAAAACACAGAATCAGGTTTATAAGCTCATCGCAGGCCCGGGGGTTTATATCTGTGACGAATGTGTTGATTTGTGTCAGGGGATAATTGAAGAAGAGGTTTTAGCTGAGTCTGAAATCAAAAGTAAAAAGAACGCAGAAGTTACGAAGCTTCCCGTACCGTCTGAAATCAAAGCCAAGCTTGATGAATACGTTGTAGGTCAGGCTGATGCAAAGATAGCATTAAGCGTTGCGGTCTATAACCACTATAAGCGTGTTTATAAGGGTGAAGACTGCGGTGTTGACATTCAGAAAAGCAATATTATGCTTCTCGGCCCCACAGGTGTTGGTAAAACAATGCTTGCCCAGACTCTTGCAAAAACGCTGGATGTTCCCTTTGCTATTGCAGACGCCACAACTCTCACTGAGGCAGGCTATGTTGGTGAAGACGTTGAAAACATTCTTCTTCGACTTATTCAGGCAGCAGATTTTGATATAGATAAAGCTCAGCGCGGCATAATCTATGTTGATGAAATAGATAAAATCGCAAGAAAGTCTGAAAACCCGTCAATTACACGCGATGTAAGCGGTGAAGGTGTTCAGCAGGCGTTGCTTAAAATTCTTGAGGGTACAGTTGCTAATGTTCCTCCTCAGGGCGGAAGAAAGCATCCTCAGCAGGAATTTATTCAGATTGATACATCCAATATTCTTTTCATCTGCGGCGGTGCATTTGACGGCATTGAAAAGATTATTGAAAAGCGCATCGGGGGTTCAGCTCTCGGCTTTGGCGCAGAGATTAAAAATAAATCAGAAATGACAGCTGAAAACCTCATTAAAAAGGTTATTCATCAGGATTTGTCAAAGTACGGCCTTATTCCTGAACTTGTGGGCCGTTTGCCGGTTATTACAACCCTTGAGCAGCTTAATAAGGAAGATATGATTAAAATCCTTAAAGAGCCTAAAAACGCTATTCTTAAGCAGTATAAAGCCCTTTTTGATATGGATGGCGTTGAGCTTGAGTTTGATGACGAAGCTTTGGCTGCAGTTGCAGAAAAAACCCTTGAAAAGAAAACAGGCGCACGAGGACTTCGTTCAATTATGGAAAGTGTTTTACTTCCTACAATGTATCAGATTCCCGGTGAAAAAGACATTCTTAAGGTTGAATTTACAAAGGAATGCATCACCGACGGCGCAGAACCTGTTATTATAAGAAAATAAGCAAAAAATCAAGACGGTAGAGCAAATCTACCGTCTTTTTTTATTCCTCAAAAGAACCTCTGTAGCTTGCATCAATTATTTTGGGTAACTGGTCAAATGCTACTTCGGCAAGGGGCTTGGGAAGCACAGGCAAATCTATCATATGTGAAATGCCGTCGGCAATAGCGGTTGTGGGTGGCTGTGAGCTTGGTGAGAAGGTGACAACGTTTCTGTCTCTGAAATCAAACTCAATCGTTCTTCTGCACACAGATTCAACAGGGCGCATATTGATAACGAGGGTGTCCTCATCTTTCCACGCGGCAGTGCTGTAAGCGGTGAAATCCATCTTTGCAAGGCGTATTTTTGAAGTTCGGTATTTGCCGTCCATACCGCAGACAATAGTGTTGTGTTCATCACCCTCATCCCAGGTCATGGTGCATTCGCTTTCATTAAAATCAAAAATAACATTATTGATGTTGCCTGCTTTATCAGCAGACATATACACAACAGGGATAGGAAGCATACTTACAGGGAATCCCGATGTTTCAAGAATGAGATTTTTGCTGAATTTAATTTTTCTGTTTTTTACAGTTTCTTCAAGAACACTTCTTTCGGTGGGTTCAAGAATATCATCAAGGGGAGCGAGAGCCAACTCTTTTTCATATCTCGGCTCACTGTCAGGCTCAATAAATCCTTGGGGGAAATGGCGCCACAGAGCGTCACGTGTTTTTTGCTCGTCAACTTCGCCTGCAGTGATAATTATTGAAGCGTCACGGTCTTTAAAAACAATACCAAACTGTGAAAACATACCATCAAGTCGGTATGCAGATGCACCTGCGCAGTGCCATACACAGTAACCGTAACCGCACTGACTGTCGGGGTTGGAGTTAGCGTGCGAGTTGTCAACGTGGCGTTTGCGTGTTTTTCTTACCCAGCTTTCAGGGATAATCTGTCTGCCGTTGAACACACCGTTGTGTTGATAGCAGGTGACAATTTTTGCAAGGTCTTCTGTTTTTAAGAAAAGTCCCCAACCACCGGCTTCAATACCACGGGGTGAAACTTCCCAGGCAGGGATATCTATTCCCAAAGGCTCAAAAAGACGGGGAGTAAGAAATTCGGTAACTGTCTGACCTGTGATTTTATGAATAACAGAGCAAAGCATATACTGATTTTCACTTATATATTGAAAATGGCCGTCATTTGGCGTAAATGACCAGGGTGATTCAAAAAACTGACGTTCCCAGTTGGGCTTTGTCTTGTCGGTAAAAACGCTGACGTTTTTGCCTGACTGCATTGTGAGCAAGGCGTGAATATCAAGCAATTCCAGGTTTTTATCACGCTTGTCGGGTACGAATTCAGGGAAAATATCAATAAGCTTTGTATCAACAGAGAGAAGACCTTCTTCAACAGCAAAACCTATTGCGGCTGATGTTACGGTTTTACTGACGGAATACATGGCATGGGGAATATCAGGCGAATATGGGGCAGCCCAGCTTTCAAAAGCAACCTTGCCCTCACTCATAATCATAATGCTGTGAACTTCAATGTTGTTTTCTTTGAAATCGGCAATAAGTGCATCGATTTCTTTTGAAGAAACACCAACCTTTTCAGGATAGGCGGCTCTTTCAAGACGAATTTTTTCTGACATATAATCACCCCTTTGGTAGGTTCAGAAGTATGTTATTTCTTTCTTTTTTTAGCAAGGTAAACCTGACTTGCGATAAATGCACCTGCGCAAAGTACGGCAGCAATAATTCTGCCGGGGGTAAAGGCAAGTTTACCCGTGACCTCATCAGCAGAAGCTTTTTCTAAATTACTGTATGCCTGACTGAGCTCGTAATATGCGTTTGAAACCTGACTTTGTGATGAAACAGAGCCAAGGCAGTTCTTAGCAACTGTGTATGCGTTATTAAATTCCTTATAGCTCTCGGCAGAAAAGCCTTCAGCAGAATAGACCGAACACATTTTTACGAGATTTTCAAGCTCTTTTCTCAGGTTATATGTTGCTTCAATATAATCATTCAACAGGTCGGGATGGTTGGTTTCAATAATCGAGTATCCTTTTGAAATAACATTATCCCATCCTGTGATATCATCTGTTCTGTCGGCAGAGTATTCATCAACCATAGAAAACATTGCCATGAGTGATTCTTCTTTGAATTGAGCAGTGTAAGAATCATAAAGTACAACACCGTTACGGTTTTTTGTGCCTACTTTAACAATTTTTAATCCGGCATCAACTGCGTCATCAAGAAGTGCATTTGCACCGAAAATGATATTGCCGTTATATTGAGGGATAATAAGGCTTTTGAATTTTTCATTTTTTTCAATAACAGATAACACGTCGTTGCTGCTACCGTCTGTCAGGCGGAAAAGCACCTTGCTGAGCATCTCTTTTTCTTCAACAACACCATATACAACACCCAGGTCGTTAATGGACACATCAATAATCAGAGTGCTGCTTTTGTGAAATCTTTCAAGAGCCTGAGCAAGGGTGGGAACAACACTGTCACTTTTTTTAGAAAGCTCACCGCCGTTGCCGTAACGAAGAAAATATGAAGAGATAGTAGCGGAGGTCGTTTCGCTGACTTTGCCTGTAACTGTTTTGCCTTCAGCATCGATACACATTCTGTCAAGGGTTTCGTCTGTCATAAGAATCGGTACACCGTCTTTGGTGAGTCTTACGTCAACAGAAATATAGTCGCTGTTGCAGTCTTCTATTCCTTCAAGGGAATTTTCAGAATACTTCTGCCAGTTACCCATATTGGCGCAGGATTTCAGTTGTATTGAATATTTTTCCTCTGCGACCTGATTACCCGCAAGAATGGATTTGTCAATTTCTTCACCGTCACCCAGTGTGTCAATAACGGCAAATGAGGCAGTGGTAAGGCTGCCTGAAATAATAATCAAAGTGAGAAAAACCGATAAAAATAAAACGACCTTTTTCATTAAAATACCTCTGAAAAAATTTTTTATAAAAAATACAAACAAATGTTTGCATTTATCGAACATTTGTGCTATAATATACAAAAATCAATATAATTGCTGAAAGGTAGGGATAGTTTTGGCTATAAATGATAAACAAAGAGCTATTTATGATTTTCTTGTTGAAAGGAGCAGCGACGGTGTTCCCCCGTCAGTGAGAGAGATTTGTGCTGCAGTAGGTCTTAAATCAACATCATCTGTTCAGGCTCATCTTGATGTACTTGAAGCAGAGGGTTATATTTCTCGTGACCCGCTTCTCAAACGTTCAATCAGAATTGTCGGCCAGCAGGATAACATTGTTCAGGTGCCTATTGTCGGTACCGTTACTGCAGGTGCACCGATCCTTGCCGTAGAGTCTATTGAAGGCTATTTCCCATATACAGGCACAGTGTCAAGAGATAAGCCGCTTTTTGCCCTTCATGTTAAAGGTGAAAGTATGATTGAGGCAGGTATTCTCGACGGTGATCTGGTAATCGCTGAAAAAACACCTTTTGCCAGAAACGGCGATATAGTTGTAGCTCTGATTGAAGATGAGGCTACCGTTAAAACTTTTTATAAAGAAAACGGGTATTACCGCCTTCAGCCCGAAAACTGCACATACGAGCCGATTATTGTCAGCGATGTGTCAATTCTCGGTAAAGTTGTAGCGGTTATGCGCTATTATTGATTGCCTAAAAGAAGAGCGAGAATTGCACATAAAGCCACTGAGCCGCCAATGGCAAAAGCGGATAATGTGATTAAATTCTGGCGCAGCTTGTTTGTTGCTTTTGCAGCCTTTGAATTGAGCTCTTCGTTCTTCGCAACAATGTGGTTGCCTGCAAGCTTAAGAGCATTCTCAACGCCGATGACCGCAAGGTCCTTGGCGTTTTCTTCATCATTGGCATAGATTTTTGTAACAGTTGTTTCATTTTGATCAGCAACTGCGCAATAAATAAAAATTGAATCAGAATCATTACCTGCAAACGCGCTTGAAACAGCAACGGCATAATCGCTTTTTGTTTCAATGCGTGTTTTTTGCGCGCATGATGCGATATAATCTTTTACAGGCTGAGAAGTGGCTCTGGGTTCAACTGACTGTGAAAAGCTGAAAACCTCATTGTTTTTATCAATGAAAGCCGTACAGTCTCTGATAAGCTCTGTTCCGTTAACAGGGGCAAAAGAAAGGGTTTCTTTTGCACTTCTGAGGGCAGTGAAAAGCCTTTCTGTGAGGCGGAGCAGCTTAAGCTTTTTTAAATCTGCATCAGTTTCAATGCCTGCCATCTCTCCGAGAAAATCATAGAGACTTCCGAAAACAACCTCGGCTGTTTTGATGGGATCAAGAGGGAGCATAACAATACTCTGTGACCCGGATGATATGGAAAATCCGCAGGAAAGCAGATTATCTGTGGGGAAAATCTCCGCCTTCACAGGAAAAACAGAGTTGTTTATAAGGGCGTTGTTTGTGATTTTTCCTTTTTCGGCAAGGGGAAGAAGGTTAACATAAATCTCTTCCTTCTGAACTGTTTTGAGTTCAAGGGCTGAAAAAAGCATCTTTTTAATTGAATTATATGAACGGCTCTGCACAGCAATTATAACACAATCGGCCGAGCGCAAAGCCTGTGAAACGGCAAGGAACATTCTTTTAGGGGATGAAAAATTGCTGAATTTTACCCCTTCGGGGTCAAAGGCATTGGCACAGTCTGAAATGAGCTTTTTGCTGCCTGAATAAGCGGCAGCTTCACCTTTGATCAAAGAAAAAAGCTTTATATTCATAGTAACTCCTTTCGTAAATCAGTAAGTCTGACTGTTTTCGTCATACCAAGCCTGAGGAAAACGCTGGTTGGTATTTTTTCTGGCGGTGGAAGTGTCAACTTTTTCATCTTCACCGTCTCTGACAAGCCTTGCCATAACAACAAAGCGGGAATCGTCTATAAGAAGACTGCAGGTGGAAAGAGTAAGGATTTTATCTTCCGGTGTAACATCAACGTCAGTTATAAAATAAGATCTTTCCATAACCTCGTTGTAGAATTCGTTAAACTCTTCATCTGTCTTGAAATTTGTACGCAGATAATCAAAAACATAACCGTCGTCGTGCTCAGGCTGAGTGTTGATCAAAAATGCGGCAAAAACCTTCCATTTATAGTCTTTATACAATGTGTTGAAAGTGATAACCGGGCAAGCCTGATAAGTGCTGAGCTTTTTGTACATACTCAGCATACCGAATTGAGTGCCGTCACGCATATTGTGACCGAAAATGATTGTATTAGTGTCAAGGTTAACAAGATCGTTTCGATAGTCAGCAAACAATGCACCGTGCTTATCTTCAACACCGTCTATATTATATTTTAAATAATACGAATTGTCTTCACACTGAACAACAGGGAAATCCATTTTAAGTCCTTTGACAATAAGCTTACCGGCAAAATCGTCATATTGGCTTTTTATTTCTCTGTATTTTTCCTGAATCGGCGGAGTGTTCACTGATTCATCGGTGGCATTACTGTCAGAAGAGCCTGCGTCTTCGTCAACGTTAAAAAATTCGTTCTGCTTTTCAACAGAAAGAGGGAGCCAGACCAGATCATAAACAAGATAACCTGAACTGCAAATCACCCCTATAATTGCCACAACGAGAAGACATTTTCTGATGATCTCTTTCTTATGCTTCATCTGTATCAGCTTTCTTTTTTGAGCTTGAAATAATGCTGTCTTTATTTATTCTTAATTCAGAGCTTATAGGCCTTGAAATAGGAATGTCTGCGGGTGTTGTATCTTTTTTTGCAGAGCTTTGAATTTTGGCAATAGCGGCCTCTTTTTCAGCTTTGGCCCTTGCTATGGCAGCATCTTTTTCGGCACGTGCTTTTGCAATAGCAGCGTCTTTTTCCGCTCGGGCTCTTGCGATAGCTACATCGCGCTCCCGTCTGATTTTTTCAGTGTCCTCTCTTGCAGCCTCTTCGCGTGCTTTTCTTGCGGCGCGTTTAGCGGCAAGCTCCTCCTGACGGAGTCTTTCTGCTTCGGCTTTTTCGCGGGCTTCGGCATCAAGACGTGCCTTTTCTTCACGGGCAAGTCTGGTGGCTTCTTCAGCTTCCTGTTTCTGAGCAAGGGCTGTGGCTGCTGCCTGACGCATTGCCTCAAGCTCGGCCATTAACTGCTGAGCATCAAGCTTAGCCTGACGTACAGCTTCTTGCTGAGTTTTAAGTTCACGCTGTGCGGCCTGCTGTTGCTGCTGATTCTTTTCCTGTTCAAGACGGATACGCTCTTTTTCCTCAAGAAGTTTACGGTTAGCTTCCTGTGCGGCGAGTTCTGCGGCTTTGCGTGCATCATCTCTTTGCTTTTTGGCAAGCTCAATAATACGAGCGGCCTCCTCGCTTTGCTCTTTAGCTTTTCTGTAAGCTTCTTTTGCAATAAATTCTGCATCGGCTTTTGCTTGCTGTGCTTGTGAAAGAGCTTCTTGCGCTTCCTGAGTTTCAGCTGCTGCTTTTTCCTTTTCAGCCTGAGCTTTCTGAGCGGCAAGTTTTGCCTCCTGCTCGGCTTTTTCCTTTTCAGCCTGAGCTTTCTGAGTGGCAAGTTTTGCCTCCTGCTCGGCTTTTTCCTTTTCAGCCTGAGCTTTCTGAGCGGCAAGCTTTGCCTCCTGTTCCGCCTTTTTCTTTTGAGCCATTGCTTTATCGGCGGCAGCTTGTGCTTGCTGACGCTGAGCTTTTGCTTTCTGAGCAGAAACAAGATCTTTCTGCGCTTTGGCTGTATTGCCTGCTTCTGTAATGCCTGTAATTTTGCTTTCAAGTTTTGCAAGCTTTTCTTTTTCTTTCTGAGTCATTTGCTTAGCCTTAAGCTTTTCAGCTTTAAGCTGAGCTTTTCTGATTTCTTTCTCAGCTTTTTTACGTGCTTTGGCTTTTTTCTTTTCAAGGCGTATCTGTGCTTTTAATTCTTTTTTCTTCTGCTTTTCTTCAAGTTTGCGTTTGGTTTTTGAAAGTTTAGCGGGTTCAGTGAAAAGTTCTGTACTTTCAACAGAAACCTCTTCTACTTTATTGCCGTTAGCAATAGTGTCTGCTTCAGACTGAAAAATAACCTTTGTATTGGTTTTGTACATATCACGAAGTCGGGGAGTATCATCATTTTTTCTTGCATCAGGCAAAGATAACGCACCGGGTGCATCATCAAGAACGTTATAACCGGCTTTTTCAAAAATGCTTTTTGCATCGGCGGGAGTTTCCGGTGTTCTGGATGACTGTTTTGGTGTTTCGACCTTACCCTGTTTTATGGGTGCAGTGAATTCTACGGGCTTGTCTGCTTCATCTTCACTTATAGCTTCGGCCTCTGAAAAGAGACGTGAAAGGGGAGACGGTTCAATACCGTTATTGTCTTTCGGAATACTGCTTGCAGGTGTGCCGTAATAGCTGTAACCTCGGTTTGCGGCAAGATGTCTTTTAATAAAACCCATTTGCTGCGGAGGTTCCATAGTTTCTCTTACACCCTCATCAACCTCAACTGAAGCAAATGTGTTTTTAAGATTTTCAACGCCGGTGGTTACAATATAACCGCTTAAGCTTTCTTTCGGGTCAGGTAAAGGCTGACCCTTATCATCAACAGGAATAGCTTCAGGCGACTTCGTTTTTTTGTCTTTTTTGGGCATAATTGGTTTATCGAATCCATCTGCCATTCTATTTGCTCCTTTCGTAAGATTTATCTTGAGGGTCTCCAGCTTCTGTAAGCTGAATATGGATTAGTTTTTCCGTTTTTATCATACCAGAGCTGTGGACGGCGATAATCAGAGTTTTCATCTACATTGTCAGTGTTGACTTCTTGCGATTCACCACTTCTGAGAAGTCTGCCGACAACAACAAAGCGTGAATCAACTCCGCCGCTGCGCAAGTTATCATAAACATGTGTGCAGGTTGAGAGGGTAATGATTTTATCAGTTTTTTCAAGACCTGCTTCGGTTGTGTAAAGGGCATATTGATTAAGCATTTCAATATAACCCTCAAAGCTGTCATCACTCATATTGGGGTTGTAATAATCAAAAACATATCCGCCGTCAGCATTGCCTTGAGTTGTTGCATAAAAAACAGCATAAACTTTAAAGGTGTAGGTTTCTGTAAGAGTTTCGTAAGTGATAACAGGGTGCTTTTTATAGTATTTGAGGTCTGTGTAATTATCAAGTGCACCAAAGTGAGTGTCATTATTCATTCGATGGCCGTAAACAACCGTGTTTTTGCTAAGACCGTTTTTAGTGCATCTGAAATCAATGAAAGGGGTTCCGTAACGGGAATCTTCATTGAAAGCGTTGTTGTTATAAAGATAATGCTTGTTAGCATCATCCTGCATAATCGGGTAATCAATAGCTGTTCCGTCAATTGTGAGCCAGCCGGCAAGGTCATCGTTTTCTGAATACATTGCTTTAAGGTCACCGTTGATTGACTGGGGGTAAACCGCATCTTTATATTTTGTTTCAAGGTCAGAATAAGGCCTGAGTGAGCCTGAATTCTGATTTACAATTTCCTGCTCCTGGTAAGATGAGGAGCCTTTGCTGTTTTTAATGAAATTTGAAACAGCAAGAGCACCAAAGACAATTATTGCGATTGCGAGAATAATACAGATAATTTTTGCCGCAGTGCCTTTTTTCTCGTTTTTGTCAGCGAGAAAACCGGAAAGATATTCTTCATCTTCTTCCTGAGATGAGGTTGAGACTTCTTCTGTTTTATTTTCAATATCAAGAATAGATGCAAAAGCCGCGAATTCAATTTTTTTCGCTTTATCAACAACGGGCTCAGAATTATCTTTTGCCTGTTCAAATGTCATTTCGTTGTTAACATCTGCCTGCTCAAGAAGTCTTGCAGAAATTTCTTTCTGCTCCTGCTTTTTGGCTTCTTCAGCCTTTTTGGCAGCAAGAACTGTGGCTGCAGCTTTTTCTGCAGCGCGGCGGGCTTCCTCTTTTTCACGTGATTCAAATTCTGCTTTTCTCTGAGCTGCAAGTTCGTTTGCGATTCTTTCTTCTTCCTGTCTGGCAGCTTCTTCTGCTTCAAGGCGGATACGCTCTTCCTCAGCGCGTCTTTTTTTTTCTTCGCGGGCTATACGCTCAGCCTCAGCCTTTGCTTCTGCTTCACGCTGAGCATCTTCCTCTTCAAAATATTCTTTAAAGCCGGTAAGGTCAAATTCTGAAAGGTCAATTTCACTTTTTTTATCTTTTTTGAAGAAATCATCCATTTATATATCCTCCTTATTCAAGGTTGTTATCAATATAAAGTCTTACAAGGTTCAGTGCGTTTGAAGCGCTGACAAGTCGGTTATAATCACGGCATCCGGGGCCGTTTTTAGCGGTCATCAGCTTTTTGACAAACAGAGTGCCGTCTTTTGCGGCAAGAGCAATGTAGCTGAGACCGACAGGCTTGTCTGTGCTGTCGCTTCCGGGGCCTGCAATTCCCGTAACGGCAACGGCAATATCTGCACCGGAAACTCTGAGTGCGCCAAGAGCCATCTGTTTGGCAACAGGCTCACTCACCGCTCCGAAAAGCTTGATGTCATCTTCGTTTACCTGAAGAATTTTCGTCTTTATTTCGTTGGAATATGTAATTAATCCGCATCCGAATACGGCTGAAGAGCCGGGAACATCGGTGATTCGTTTGCTGATAAGTCCGCCTGTGCAGGATTCTGCAACAGCAAGAGTCAATTCTTTTTCTTTGAGCTTTTTAACAACGGCAGATTCGATATCAGGTTCATCAATGCCGTAAACAAAGCCTTTTAATCTTGAGCAGATTTCATCAATTACAGGCTTTGCAAGGCTGTCGGCGGCTTCTTTGTTTTCTGCCATGGCAGTTACGCGAAGGAGTGCTTCACCTTCTTTTGCATACGGGGCAACAGAAGGGTTGCTTCTTTCAAGCAGATCTTCTACCTGCTGGGCCATAATGCTTTCGCCTATGCCGAATGTTCTGATGTTGTGAGAAACTATAACTTTATCAGAAAAACGGCTGAGATACGGCACAGCATAATTGAAAAACATAGGTTTTAGCTCACGTGGCGGGCCGGGCAGCATAAGAATGTGCTTTGAATCTTTTTCAATGGCGCAGCCGGGGGCAGTTCCGTTATCGTTGGGGAAGATTACACCGCCAATGGGAAGAAGTGCTTGCTTTTTGTTGTTTTCACTCATAACTATGCCTTTTGAAGAAAAGTAACTTTCCATTCTGTCAAGGCTTTCTTTATCAATGGCGCATTCTTTTTGGAAAAATTCACAGCAGATTTCTTTAGTCAGATCATCAGGTGTAGGACCGAGACCGCCTGAGGCAATAATAATGTCGCTTCTGCCTGCAGCAATTTCAAGAACCTTTTTCAGTCTGTCAGGGTTGTCCCCGACAGTTGTCTGATGCAAAACGCTGATGCCCATTTTTGCAAGCTCAACTGCAAGAAACTGAGCGTCTGTATTTACAATATCACCTAAAAGAATTTCAGTGCCTACGCTGATGATTTCACATACTGCCAAAATAATTCACCTTATCTGTCTATCATAATAAATTTTGTGTTTTCAATTGCTTCTTTAACAAGACCGTCAACATCAATCAGAGCCTCTGCCTCTTCAAGCTGAGAGATTTTTGGCTTTGTTTTAGGATGTTTGGGGGTGAAGACAGTACAACAGTCTTCATATGGGAGAATGGAAGTTTCAAAGGTGTCAATTTTTCTTGAAATAATAACAACCTCATCCTTGTCCATTCCTATAAGCGGACGGAAAACAGGCATTGTTGCCACAGCCTCTGTGCAAGCGATAGCCTGCATGGTCTGACTTGCTACCTGGCCTACGCTTTCGCCTGTAATAAGAGCACCGCAGTCCTCTTTTTTAGCAATGATTTCTGCGCAGCGCATCATAAGTCTGCGCATTATAAGGGTAAAAAGATCTTCAGGGCAATTATCTTTGATTTCTTCCTGAATATGGGTAAACGGCACTACGAAAAGAGGTATTCTGCCGCAATACTGTGAAACTTTTTTGCAAAGGGTATGAACCTTCATTTCTGCCCTTTGAGAGGTGTAGGGGGGAGAAGCAAAATGAATACCTACAATGTTAAGTCCTCTTTTTGCCATCATCCAGCCTGCAACGGGGCTGTCGATACCGCCTGAAACAAGTAAAGCTGCTCTTCCTGCGGAGCCTGTCGGCATTCCGCCTGCACCTTTGATCTGGTTGCCGTGAATATATGCGTAATGATCGCGTACCTCAACCATAACAACCACGTCAGGGTTATGAACGTCAACCTTGAGATGATGGTATTTACTGAGAATTTTTCCGCCTACCTCACGGCAGATTTCCGGGGACTTCAGCGGAAAGTTTTTATCAGAACGCTTTGCTTCGACTTTGAAAGTACGGGCGCCTTCAAGCTGTTCACGAAGGTATTCACCTGCGCAAGAAAGAATGGCATCCATATCCTTTTCTACAGCGGCAGCTCTTGAAAGTGCGGCAATACCAAAAACTTTTGTAAGGCGGTGCACTGCTTCGTCAAAATCAATGCCGTCACCTTCGGGCTCAACCATAATTGTTGATTGAGCCGAAGTGAAAATGAATTTACCAAGGTCACTCAGACGGTGACGCATATTTTTTATAAGAATGTCTTCGAATGTACGGCGGTTAAGACCTTTGAGAGCAAGCTCGCCGTTTTTAATAAGAATAATTTCCTTCATTTTTAACTCCGTTTCGTTATTTCATTCGCCTCATTGTTTTACGTGCTGATTCAACACCCTGAATGAAATAATCAATTTCCTGTTTAGTAGTGTATCTTGAAATGCTGATTCTCACTGCGCTGTTGATTCGCTGGGAATCAAGGCCCATTTCCGTGAGAACACGGCTTTTGTGACCTTTTGAGCAGGCTGAGCCGCTTGAAATATAAATACCCATCTCAGAAAGATAGTTGAGCAGTACCTCAGAGGGAATACCTGAAACTGAGATGTTTGTAACATAGGGAAGTGCATCTGCAGGTGAGTTTATGATAACGCCTTCAATTTCACTAAGACGTGAAACAAGATAGTCCCTTTGGGATGTGGCTATACGCAGATTTACGTCGATATCTTTAATAGCATCTGCCGCTGCACCGAAACCTGCAATGGCGGGGAGAGGCTCAGTGCCCGGTCTGATTCCTTTCTCCTGTCCTCCTCCGAAAACAGTGGTTGCAAGACGTGAACCTTTGTTGATGAACAAAGCGCCTGCACCTTTCGGTCCGTGAATTTTGTGTGAGCTGACTGTCATCAGGTCAATGCCAAGAGCGTGAGGCTTCAGCGGAATTTTACCGAAAGCCTGAACCGCATCACAGTGGATGAGGGCGGGGGCATTATATTTTCTGACGGCAGATTTGATTTTTTCTATAGCTTCAATAGTGCCGACCTCGTTGTTGACCGCCATAATGCTTATAAGCGAGGTGGACGTATTCACCGCTGCATAAAGCTGACGCTCATCAAAATGACCGTTTTTATCAACGTTGAGTCTGACAACATCGTAACCTTCTTTTTCAAGCTGTTTCATCGGCTCTTCTACGCTGGGATGCTCAATAGCGGTGGTGATAATGCGCATTCCTTTGTGTCGGTAAGCATGAGCAGCACCGAAGATGGCAATGTTGTTGCTTTCTGTACCGCCTGAAGTGAAAAAGATTTCACTGTCTTCACAAGAAAGCTTTCTTGCAATGCTGTGTCTCGCTTTTTCAAGAACTTCAGAAGCTTCAATTCCCCCGAAATGGAGCGAAGAAGGATTGCCCCAGTATTTAGTCAGAGTCTGATTTATGGCCTCGATAGCCTCCGGGCAAACGGGCGTTGTTGCGCTGTTATCAAGATAGGCTTCCATTAAACTTCCCTCCGTAATGCAAAAAATTCGCTACTTTAAAAAATATATATTCATTATACATCAAACTGACCTCTCTTGCAATATTTTTTTGCTATATATAGGTATTATTTACATAAGAAAAATAAAGTAACTTTTTCGGGATTTTTTGTTAAAAAAAGATCCCGATAACATAGTATGAAGGTCAAAGTTTTTATGTCAGTTTTTTGCAAAATAAAAACATTCAAAAAACAACGAAAAATTAAGAAAAACAAAGAAAATAAAATATATTTTAAAAAATCAGTTTAAATTAAAGAAATTTGACTTTGTTTGACCTTTTGACTTTCACGAGAATCGGATATATAATGATGTCAAAGTCAAAGAAAGTCAAAATCAAAAAAGTGAGATGATTTTATGAATATGAGTAACGAAATAGCCAATATGATTCTCAGAATGTTAGAGACCGACGGCTTTACAGAAATTCAGCGCAATGAATTAGCGCAGACGATAGGATGCGTACCAAGCCAGATCAACTACGTTATTTCGTCAAGATTCACACCCGAACACGGTTATATTGTAGAGAGCAGACGAGGCGGCGGCGGATATGTGAGAATTTCACGTGTAAGCTACGATAAGGGCTCAGCGATGATGCATGTTGTTAACAGCATCGGTGCTTCAGCTGATGAAGCTACGTGCAGAGCTCATATCAGTAATCTTAATTACCGTGATCTGTTAAGTGACGAAGTGTCTGTTGCAGCGCTTGCGGCAACAAGTGATAAGAGCTTAAGAGAAATCGGCTTACCTTTACGCGATATGGTAAGGGCGTCGATATTTAAAAATATATTGTTATCAACAGTCAAGAAAGGAAGATGAATATGCTTTGTCAGAATTGCGGAAAAAATGAGGCTACAACTCATATCAGAAGAGTTGTAAACGGGGATACTACACAAATGCATCTTTGCTCAGAGTGTGCTCAGCATCTGGGTTACGGAGATATGTTTTCAGGTTTCGGTCTTAACCTTGACGATTTCTTCGGAGGTTTTCTCGGCGACACCGTCCAGAAGCTTGCGTCACCTGGTGAGACAAGATGTAAAAAATGCGGCAACACTTTCGGTGACATTGTAAGAAGCGGTAAGGTTGGCTGCAGCGAATGTTACAACACGTTTTATGATAAGCTGCTGCCTTCAATTCAGCGTATCCACGGCAGAATAAAGCACAGCGGCAAACATGCACCTGCGGCAGAAGTGACAGCTGAACCTGTTGAACAGATAAAGGAAAATCCCTTGGAAAAGCTCAGGGAAGATCTTGCTGCAGCTATTGAAAATCAGGAATTTGAGCAGGCTGCAGTTATCAGAGATAAGATAAGGGAGTTAGAAGCACAATAATCTAAATTTTTAGATATAATTTGATGTTTCAACGAAGGGAAAGGTTTTAAATTATGAAAAAATGGTATATAGAAAGCGGCGAACAAGGGGATATCGTTTTAAGCACACGTATTCGTTTAGCGAGAAATATCGATGAATATCCGTTTCCTTGTAAGCTTACAAAAGAAGGTAAAAAAGAAGTTTGTGAAAAGGTGAGAGATGTCCTTCTTTCTCAGAAGCATTGGGATTTTTCTTACACACCAACTTCAACGCTGACTAAGGCGCAGGCGATTTCTCTTGCCGAGCGTCATCTTGTAAGCCCTGATTTTGCAAGTGACAGTGACGGAGCGATTGTTCTCACAGACGATGAAGCCATAAGCATAATGCTTTGTGAAGAAGATCATATCCGCCTTCAGGTGATGATGTCAGGTCTTGCTCTTAAAGAAGCATATAACGTTGCAGATAAGGTTGATAACATTATTTCCTCAGGCCTTGATTATGCGTTTGACGAAAGAATCGGTTATCTGACCCAGTGCCCTACAAATCTCGGCACAGCAATGAGAGCTTCGGTTATGCTTCATCTTCCTGCTCTTACAAAGTGCGGTCAGATAGGCAAACTTGCGTCTACAGTGTCAAAGCTCGGTCTTGTTATCAGAGGTGCTCACGGTGAAGGCTCATCACCTAAGGGCGAAATTTATCAGCTGAGCAATCAGATTACGCTTGGTATTTCTGAGCAGGAGGCTCTTGATAATCTTCAGTCAATAACACTTCAGCTTGTAGCTCAGGAAAGAGCAGCTGCAAAAAGTTTGCTTGAAAACCCCGTGATGGTTGACAAAATCTGGAGAGCAAGAGGAATTCTTCAATACGCAACAATGATAACCTGCGATGAGTTTATGGAGCTGTCTTCATTGATAAGACTCGGCGCAAGAAGCGGTGTTTTTGACTTTGACATCAAAAAACTCAACGAGCTGACATATAATGTTCAGCCGGCAACAATAAAGGCGAGAGAAAACAGTGAATTGACTGCCTCTCAGCGCGATATTATAAGAGCTGAAGAGGTTCGCAGGGTTTTTGAATAAAAATCACGATAAATAACTTAACTAACTTGAAAAGGAGAGGTGCTGTATGTATAAATTCACAGGCTTTACACAAAAGGCAAACTCAGCATTAAACGATGCCATTGAATCGGCTGAAAATCTCGGGCATACCTATATCGGCAGTGAGCACCTTCTTGTAGGCTTGCTCAATGTTGAGGGTAGTGTGGCATATACGGTTTTAACGGGGAAGGGAGTCAGCGCATCAGCGGTCGAAAATACTCTTAAAACCACCGTGGGTATCGGTACACCTACCGTGCTTTCACCTAATGAGTTTACTCCGCGAAGCAAAAAAATCGTTGAAAGCGCAATTGAAACAGCACGTTCAATGAACCACACTTATGTGGGCACAGAGCACATACTCTATGCAATTGCAAAGGATTCAAGCTGTTTTGCAATGAATATTCTTGAAAAATACGGTATAACTTCAACCGAAATTACCAACGAAATTTCAAAAAGCGTATCTGCTTCCAATTCACCGTCAGGGGAAAAGGGCAGACAGAATAAAAAAAGTGAAACGCCGACAATTGAGCAATTCGGCAGGGACTTAACCGATCTTGCGCGTCAAGGTAAAATTGATCCGGTAATCGGCAGACAGACCGAAATCAACCGGGTTATCCAGATACTCTGCCGCCGCACAAAAAATAACCCTTGCCTTATCGGTGAACCAGGTGTCGGTAAAACCGCTATTGCAGAAGGCCTTGCTCTTAAAATTGCAACAGACGAAGTTCCCGAGCTTCTTAAGGGCAAAAGAATCATATCTCTTGACTTGACAGGTATGGTTGCAGGCACAAAATACCGAGGTGACTTTGAAGAAAGAATCAAATCAGCGATTAATGAAGTTACCAAGGCCGGTGATGTGATTCTTTTTATTGACGAAGTTCACACTCTTATGGGTGCAGGCTCGGCAGAGGGTGCAGTCGATGCGGCCAATATTCTCAAGCCTTCACTGGCAAGGGGAGAAATGCAGGTTATCGGAGCCACGACTCTTGAAGAATACCGTAAAAACATTGAAAAAGATTCAGCTCTTGAAAGGCGTTTTCAGCCTATTGTTGTAGGTGAACCGTCACAGGAGGAGGCTATTGAAATTCTCAAAGGCCTTCACGATAAATATGAAGCTCATCATAATGTGAAAATTCCCGATGATGCTATTGAAGCGGCTGTTCACTTGTCAGCGCGTTATATAACTGACAGATATCTGCCTGATAAAGCTATAGATCTCATTGACGAAGCTGCTTCAAAAATCAGGCTGAGAGCTTTTACGCCCCCTGAAAACATCAAGGAGCTTGAAGATAAAATCAAAGCCGTTGCAGATGAAAAGGCGGCTGCGGTAAACAGTCAGAATTATGAACTTGCCGCAAAGCTGAGAGATGAAGAAAGAGAGCTTCAGACACAGCTTAATGAAACAAAAGACAACTGGAACAGAAAAAACTGTGAGATGAAAGGTGAGGTTACACCTGAAGATATTGCGGTTGTGGTTTCTGAGTGGACACATATTCCTGTTGTTCAGCTTACTCAGGAAGAAAGTCAGCGTCTGCTTAACCTTGAAGAAGAAATGCACCGCAGACTCGTAGGTCAGAATAAAGCGGTGTCAGCTATTGCAAAGGCAATACGCAGAGGCCGTGTCGGACTCAAAGATCCTAACAGACCTACAGGCTCGTTTATATTCTTAGGCCCTACAGGTGTTGGTAAAACTGAGCTTTGTAAAACCCTTGCGGCCACAATGTTTGGTGATGAAAATGCACTTATAAGGCTTGATATGTCAGAGTATATGGAAAAGCATACCGTATCACGTATGGTAGGCTCGCCTCCCGGTTATGTCGGTTATGATGAGGGCGGTCAGCTTACTGAAAAAGTACGCCGCAAACCCTACAGTGTAGTGCTTTTTGATGAAATAGAAAAAGCTCATCCCGATGTTTTCAATATGCTTCTGCAGATTCTTGATGACGGTGTTCTCACTGATTCTCAAGGCAGAAAGGTTGATTTTAAAAATACGGTTGTGATTATGACATCAAACGTAGGTGCCAAGCTTATCAGCGGCGGTGCCGGCAAAGCTCTTGGTTTTAACACCGATGATAACAGCGGAGCGCTCAGTGACAGTAAAATTCACGACGCTGTTATGGGTGAACTCAAAAAACTTTTCCGTCCTGAATTTCTCAACAGAGTTGATGATATAATTGTGTTTGAGCAGCTCAAAAAAGATGATATCAAAGAAATTGCTTTAAGAATGCTTGAAATACTCCGTAAACGTACAAAAGGTCTCGGCATTGAAATTGAATTTGATGACAGTGCGGTTTCGCGGATTGCCGATGAAGGCTTTGACCCTGTTTACGGTGCAAGACCACTGAGAAGAGCTATTCAGTCAAAAATAGAGGACCCGTTAAGTGAAAAAATGCTTGATCTGTCAATTGTAGCGGGTGAAAAATATATCTGCAAATACGAAGGCGAAAAATTCGAATTTGTCAGAGAGTAAATCAACGCAGTATTGCCGTCGGTAATACTGCGTTTTTGTTGACTTTATTACATATAAATGTTAAAATAAGCTGATTATTTATGTTCGCAGGGAGTGGTAAAATGGCAGTGTACTCAATAGCAGGTCTTACTGTAGAATATGACTGCCGTTTTGACCTGTTAAAAAAAAGAAGCGAGAAATATCTTTGTGAAAAAAATGAGGGTAGCATTAAGCTTTGCCTTGATGATAGTTATTTTGTTTCACGGCGTGAAAAGTTTCCGACTCTTACTGATGAAGAGATTGAATATATCGGTATGGGTGCTGCTTTTTATAAAGAATTGCTCAGCTTTGACGGTATGATGCTTCATGCATCTGCGGTTGCGGTTGACGGTGAAGCTTATCTTTTTTCTGCGCCCAGCGGAACGGGAAAATCAACTCACACCGAGGGTTGGCTCAGGGCTTTTCCGCAGGCAGAAATCATCAACGACGATAAGCCTGCTATAAGAAAAATTGATGGCAGATATTTTGCTTTCGGCACACCGTTCAGCGGAAAAAATGATATCAGTATCAATGTCGGCTATCCGATAAAAGCTGTCTGCTTTATTGACAGGGGAGAGAACCGAATAAAAACTCTTGACTTTCAAGAGGCATTAACCCCTCTTTTTAATCAGACAATCCGTCCTGATGACGAAAGCAAAATGGATCTTCTTTGCAAAAGGGCAGAGGATCTGCTTAACAGTGCCAGGTTTTATGCAATGCTTTGTGATATAAGTGATGAAGCTGTTACAATGGCATACAATATGATGAAATGACGGAGTAATTATGAAAAAACAAAACCGAAAAAATGATATGGCTGCAGTCAAGTGGATGTACCGCGTATCAAAAAAACACCTTGGAAGTGTTATGATTTACGGGGTGCTCAGCGTTGTTTTGGCTGCTGTCGGTGTTTTGTCTGCTTTCGGAACAAAAAACATTGTAAACGGTGCAGTATACGGTGATTTTGAGCTTTTTAAACGAGGCGCAATTCTTCTGGGTATAATTCTTTCTGTTCAGTTTGTTTTTAAAATTATCAGCAGAAATATTTTTGAACGGACAAAAGCAAAAATAGAAATCAATAAGAGACGCCATGTTTTTGAAAAAGTTCTCAAAAAAGATTACAGTTTTCTTTCTGATTTTCACAGCGGTGAAATACTCAACAGAATAACCTCTGACACGGGGGTTGTCACTGACGGCGTGATGAATCTTCTGCCGAAGCTTGTTACTCTTGTTGTCCGTTTGGTGATAGCAGTTACAATTATGATTAATTTTGACCCTATGTTTACAGTTGTGTTTGTAGCAGGAGGGTTGTTGATAGTTGCTGTTTCAAGGCTTTTCAGAAGTTATCTTAAAGATATTCATAAAAAAAGCCAGGAAACGGACGGTGCTGTACGCTCGTTTATGCAGGAGTCTATAGGTCAGATTCTGGTTATAAAAGTGTTTAATGCCTATAACAATGTTTTAGATAAAGTTTCTCATCTTATGGGCGAAAGTTACAAAGTAAGAATTAAGCGTGCAACTCTGAGTATCTTTGCAAACAGCGGTGTAAATCTTGTTTTCAGCGCAGGGCATCTGTTTGCAATTATCTGGGGCGGTTACCGCGTTTATAAAGGGTATCTTAATATCGGTGAGCTTTCTGCCATTTTGCAGCTTGTGAATCAGATTCAGGGTCCTCTTTCTTCGCTTTCAGGTATCTTGCCGTCGTTTTATGCTACAGTTGCATCAGCTGAAAGGCTTATGGAACTTGAGGAGCTTCCGTCAGATTTTACAGTTGGTGAAGAAGTTGTTGATGTTGAAGATTTATACAACCGCCTTGAGAGTATAAAGCTGTCATCAGTCAGCTTCAGGTATAATCGCGACCTTGTTTTTGACAACGCAGAGTGTGAAATCAAAAAAGGCGATTTTATTGCCGTAACTGGCATTTCAGGTATCGGCAAAAGCACTCTTTTTAAACTGATAATGGGTGTGCTCACCCCTCAGAACGGTAAAATTACCATCGAAGGCGATAACCTTAATCGCCTTGCAGATAAAGAAACTGGCAAACTCTTTTCGTATGTTCCGCAGGGAAATCTGCTTTTGTCAGGTTCCATATATGAAAATATCACCTTTATGAATGAAGGCAAATCAAAGCAGGAAATTGACAGAGCGATAAGGCTCAGCTGCTGTGATGATTTCGTCAGTGAATTCGATCAGGGACTTGACACTGTTCTTGGCGAAAGAGGTTCGGGCCTTTCAGAAGGTCAGGCACAGAGGATCGCTATTGCCAGAGCAATTCTATATGATGCACCGATTATTTTGCTTGATGAGGCAACATCTGCTCTTGATGAAGTAACTGAAACCCGTCTTATAGAAAATCTCAAAGAGCTTAAAAATAAAACCCTTCTTATCATCACTCACAAAAAAGCGGCGCTCGGTGTTTGTAACAAAGAGATGAGAATAATCGACGGCAAAATTGTTTTGAAGAATGCAGGTGATTTTAATGAAGATTAAACCTGAATACAAGCTTCGCGAAGTCAGCGGAATGAATATTGTTGTTTCAACCGCAAGTATGGATTTTCAAGGCATAATAACAGTAAACGATACAGCAAAATTTATATGGAAAATGCTTGAAACCGGTGCAGAAAAAGAAGATATTGTTTCTGCACTTGCAAAGGAATGCAACGTTGCCCCTGACGGAATAAAAGGGGATGTAGATGAGTTCATAACAACCCTTGAAAGGGCGGATATAATTGAGTGACCAGCTCTCTTTAAAGGAAATGGCGCCCGTGATAGAAGAAACCTTATCTTCGGGCGGCAAAGTGAAAATACTTGCCAGCGGCAACAGTATGGACCCTGTTATTAAAAACGGGATTGATACTGTTGTTATCAAAAAGGCAGAGAACACTGTTAAAAAGAATGACATTGTTCTTTTCAGAAGAGGTAACGGCAAGCTTGTTTTACACAGGGTGACAGCCGTGGACGGTGATACACTTACTTTGCGTGGTGACAGTCAGTGGACACAGGAATGTGTTGATAAATCAGACGTCATAGGTATACTTGAAGCTGTTGAAAAAGACGGCAGGGTAATAAAATCAGATGACGGCTATTTTAAAAAGTATAAAATTATTTTACCTGCAATCAGGTGGAAAAGAAGAATAATAAATTCAATTAAGTTAAGATTAGGAGCAAAAACCAATGATAAGCACAGTTAATGTAGGACTTCAGTATGGCGGCAGAGAGCTTTTTAAAAATGTTGATATGACATTCACAAAAGGCAACTGCTACGGACTTATCGGCGCAAACGGCGCAGGTAAGTCAACTTTTTTAAAAATTCTTTCAGGTGAAATTGAACCCAATAAAGGTGAAGTTATTTATACTCCCGGTGAACGCCTTTCTGTTTTGAAGCAGAATCACTTTGAGTTTGATGAATATTCTGTTATCCGTACCGTTCTTATGGGTAATATGGAGCTTTGCAGAATTATGGACGAGCGTGATGATCTTTATTCCAAAACAGACCTCACCGAAGAGGAAGGCATACGTGTTTGTGAAATTGAAGACGAGTTTGCAGAAATGGGCGGCTACAGTGCAGAAAGTGATGCTGAAATTCTCTTGAACGGACTTGGCGTTACAAATGAATATCACTATCTTCAGATGAATGAGCTTACAGATGCCATGAAGGTTAAAGTACTCCTTGCTCAGGCTCTTTTCGGTAATCCTCAGATTCTTCTTATGGACGAGCCCACCAACCATCTTGATATCGACGCTATCAGCTGGCTTGAAGAGTTCCTCATTGAGCTTGACAGTACTGTTATCGTTGTTTCTCATGACCGTCACTTCCTCAATAAAGTGTGTACACATATAGTTGACATTGACTTTGGTAAAATTGCAATGTATGTGGGTAACTATGACTTCTGGTATGAATATACACAGATGGCTCAGCGTCAGCTTCGTGAACAGAATAAAAAGGCAGAAGCTAAGAAAAAGGAATTGCAGGAATTCATTGCACGATTCAGCGCTAATGCATCAAAATCAAAACAGGCAACAAGCCGTAAAAAGCTTCTTGACAACCTTGTTATTGAAGATATTCCCGTTTCATCAAGACGTTTTCCGTTTGTTGATTTCAAGCCGGACAGAGAAGTTGGTAACGATCTTCTTACCGTCAGCGGAATTTCTAAAACTATCGGTGAAAGAAAAGTTCTTGATAATGTAAGCTTTACGATCAAGCCGAGAGAAAAAGTAGCATTTGTCGGCACAGACAGCCTTGCAAAAACCACTCTTTTCAAAATTCTTATGGGCGAAATTGAGCCTGATGAGGGCGAATTCAAGTGGGGCGTAACAACCTCACAGTCATATTTCCCCAGTGACAACTCTGAGTTTTTTGACGGCTGTGAAGACAGCCTTATTGACTGGCTGAGAAGGTACTCAGATTTGATTTTTGAGTCTGATGTCCGCGGATGGCTTGGCAGAATGATGTTTTCAGGCGAAGAAGCTACCAAAAAAGCAAAGGTGCTTTCAGGTGGTGAACGAGTTCGCTGTATGCTTTGTAAAATGATGCTTTCAGGCGCAAACGTGTTGCTCTTTGATGAGCCGACAAACCACCTTGACCTTGAGTCAATCGCTTCTCTCAATAACGGAATTATCAAGTTCCCGGAAACTGTTTTGTTTACTTCGCACGACCATCAGTTTGTGCAGACAATTGCGACAAGAATAATTGATGTTACAACCGGCAGTTTCTATGATAAAGAAATTACCTTTGACGAGTATCTGGAAGAGATGGCTGAAGATAAGCAATAATAAAAAGCTCCTTCAATATGAAGGAGCTTTTCAGTTATCCTAAAATATTTTGTAAAATTCCGCCGGGGTCATCCATTGTTCCGTTATCTGAAGGCGCATCGGTTATCGGCTCAGTTGTAGGCTCTTCACCCCATACTGTAAGAATAACCTGTGAACCCTTGGGATAAACCGAACCGCTGTCAAGGCTTGACTGGTAAACAGTGCCGGGTGTGTATCCGCCGGGGTTGCTCTTTTCTACCTTTGAAACGCGGAAACTTGATTTTTCAAGCAGGGCTTTTGCGTCATTATAGTCAGCGCCGATAATTCCGTTTGAGGGGAATGAAACATATTCAAAACCTTTGCTGACGGTGAGAATAATTGTACTCTTCTGACCGATCTGTGTGCCGGGTGCAATATTCTGGCTGATTACAACGCCTTCTTCAACAGTGTCGCTGTATGATTCCTGCTTTTTAATAGTGAAGTTTGCAGAGTAATATTTGTCAGCTAAAATATCTTCAAAATCTTTATTGATAAAGGATGGAACTTCAACCATTTCCTGCACGGGAGCAGTAGTTTCGGGTTGATTGCCGCTGCCCGGATTGAGAAGCAAAAGGCACACACCTACTGTAATGGCTGCTATGGCAACAATTGTAGCTATAGCAATAATTGCTGTGTTTCTGTTATTTTTTCTCTGAGCTTCAGCGCGCTTTTCAGCTGAATCAGAGTTGTCTGCCGGAGCTTCAACTTTCTGCACTCTGCGGATTTTCTCAACGTCCATCTTGTCGGCTGCAGCAATTGCATTTGGCGAAGCTGAAAGCTCGTCTCTGAGCTCGTCAACAGTTCTGATGCGGTCGTCAGGTAAAATCTGCAAGGCGTTAACAAGGCCGTTTATAACATAAGCGGGAAGCTGCTCTGCGAATCTGCCGGGGATCATAAGTCTGTCATTAGCAACACGTTCCTGAGCGTCTATGGGGTCAGTGCCGATAAGAGTGCGGTAAAGCACGGCACCAAAAGCATAAACATCAGTTCCGGGGCCTTGTCTGCCCTCAAAACCGTATTGCTCAAATGCGGCATATCCGGGGAAGATTTCTGCCTTGAGGTCGGTGTGTGCCGAGCGTACAGCGTTGATGCTGAAGCCTGTAATACGGATTTTCCCGTCAGGGGCAACTATAAGAGTTGAGGGAGAAATACCTCTGTGAACGATACCTGAGTTATGAAGGGTGCCGAGTGTGGAAAGAACGGGCATAAGCATAGGTCTTGCTTTTTCCCATGAGATGTAACCTGAAGAGTTGTTTCTCAAAAGATGCTCTCTCAGGGTGATGCCGTCGATATTTTCTGTTATGGCGTAACAGGTGCCGCCGCCCTCAATAATGTTGTTTACCTTGATCAAAGCTGAAAGACCGTTAAGGCGCATAAGCTTACGCCACATTTCTGTGAAGCTCTGAAGATATTCACTAAAGAGCTTTTCTTTGCCTTCGGCAGATGAAACTGTCAGAAGCTTCGGGTCACGCACAGCAACACCGATTGGGAAATATTCACGAATGTTTACAGCCTCTCTTGCGGTGAGGTCAAAGCCCATATATGTGGCACCATCGCCGTTAAATTCAAGAAGCTTGCCTACAAGGTAGCGGTTACCTATAACCGTACGTACCGGCAAATAATCGGCAGGCTGCTGAGAGTCAACGTGAAAACCGCAATACGGACACTGCTTTTCTGCGCCGATTTCTTTCATGCAGCTCATACATAAATTATCAGAATTTATCATAGCCGTCTTCCTTTCATAGACTATTGGCAAAAAATGCATATAACGTCTTTACACTATATACTAACACAGAATATCTTGATTTGTCAAGAAACTGACGTTTCGCATTTTATTGTATATTTATAATGTAAACGGCGGTCACGTCAGTGTCAAGGGCGTCTGTTTTTCCTTCGGAGTAAAGCATCAGCTCACCGCCGATAGGCGCATCGTCATCGGTTGCTGCAGCAGTACGGAAATTTTTGATATAAGCAAAGCTTTCGCCGTTTTCACAAAAATGCTTAAGGCTGATGTCTTTGTCAACAGTTTCAGTTTCACCGTCTTTATAAATCATAATTTCTGTGTTTTCTGTGTTTCCGTTTTTATAAATGCCGTTAAAAGCAATAACCGAATTGTCATCTCTTACAATAAACTGAATATTTGCCGGGCAAATCAAAACACTGCCACTTTCCGCACTGTAAGTGTAAAGGTCAGCCTGATCTGAGTTAAGCTTTGTGAAGTAAACGGAATCGCCTTTTGATTCAAAAGAAATAACATTGTCGCTGATAAGTACCGATGCAGAAATTTCTTTTTCACTTACCGTGTTTGCATAAAGGGTTGAAACGGTTTCGTCAGTTGTAACGCAGGTAAAGAAGCTTTTTCTTGAGCCGAAAACAAACTCAGTTTCTTCAGCATCTCCTTCAGGGGCAAAGTCATAGGTTAAAACTTTGTTCCCGTCATACCAGGAATATTTGTAGCCTGTGCTGATTTCATAGTCATCATCAAGAGTGCTGATTACAAGGTCAATGGCATCGTCAACTGTTTTTTTGGTGGCAATATTATAAAGGCTGTTCATATCAAGCTTTTTATCTGCATCAATGCCTGATGTTTTATAAATTATTCTCGGTGCACCCGTCTGAGCAAAAGCAACAAGATTATCAAGCTTTACGCTGCTTGCAAGCTCTTTGCTGAGCTGACCGTCATAGACCTTAACTTTGTATTCGGTTGCCAATGCAAGACCCAGATCGAGATTATCAAGAGCAAGTCTTATTTCATCACGCTTCAGCTTTTTATTATATTCCTTAACAGCTCTGTTATATGCCGTTTCATTAAGCTTTGTTCGTTTAAAGAAAAAACCTATTGTTACCATATAGTCGTTTTTGTCAGGTTTTTTTGCTGCCGCATCAGAGTCAAGATACGGGTCATCAATAAAATCACTCCAGTTAAACCGGGCATCATTTTTTACAAAGTAGTAAAGATTATCGCCGGGGGAGTATTTATCAATATACACTTCACTGACTTTATCAGCAATTTTTATCGGCTGGCCGTCACCTGAGATTTTATACAGAGTCGGCTCTTTGGTTTCTTCATCTGCAACGGTATAGAAAATTTCCATTTTTTCATCGTTGCTGACAGCTTTTACGTTTGAAACATCACCGAGAGATTCTGTTTCTTCGCCAAAGCGCACACGGTACAGCATAGTTACACCTGAACGCTCACGGGTGTAATAAACAATGTCACCCATAGGTGGGGCGAAATAGTCACTTGTATCTGCAACTATCAGCTCAGAGTCTCTGTCCTGAGTAGAATAGGCGTAATACTTTTTGCTGCCTTTTTCCTCTTTGCAATAGTAAACGAAGCTTCCTGTTTTATCCATATGCCAGTTTTCATTGATTCCGTTAACTATAACGGAACCTTTGACTTTAACAGAAGAGCGTTTTGAAAAATCAATAACACGTATATCGTATTTGCCCGTCTTAGAGTCAGAATCCTGAGCATAAGCCACTGTTTTGCCGTCGTCAGACAGCTTGATATCAGCCACATCTTCAAGAGTTACGATGTCATTGTTATCAAGAAGAATGTTGACGGAAGACTCTTTTTCATAAATTGCACGGACGCCTGCCGAGAATTTATCAAGCTGAAAAAAGACAACACATATCGCAACCGCTGCACAGATAGCCAGGGCGGCAATTATACCGGTACGGATGATTTTTTCTTTTTTTATCTTTTTATCATTTTTTTCGTTTTCAGTAAAAGGTTTGTCACGCTTTTCTGTTTTTTGATATTCAGTTTTATTGTTTTCGGTAACGTTATCTTCAAATTTAATGAAATCACTGCTCTGCATATCGTCAAGGGGCTGGATATCGTAGCCGTTTTTCATCTCTTTTAAAATCGAAGAAAGCTCAGGGGAAGAGTCCGCCTGAGCCTTTTTAACGTTATCGGGCTGTCGTTTATCTGTCATAAGACATCCCTCATTTTTATTTTTTAGCGTTGATAGCTGCCTTTGCTTTTTCAACAATGTTTTCAGCGGTGAGACCGTAAATCTTAAGCATCTCAACAGCAGGGCCTGAAGCACCGAACTTGTCTTCAACGCCGACTTTAATTACAGGAACAGGGCAGGCTTCACAAACAGTTTCAGCAACAGCTGAACCGAGACCGCCGATGATGTTATGCTCTTCAGCGGTAACGATAGCACCTGTTTCTTTAGCTGCGGCAATTACAATTTCTTTATCAAGAGGCTTAATGGTGTGCATGTTGATAACTCTTGCATTTATGCCTTCGTTGGCAAGAATTTCTTTTGCATTAAGTGCTTCGCCAACCATAAGGCCTGTTGCAATAATTGTAACATCGTTGCCTTCACAAAGCTGAACGCCTTTGCCAAGCTCGAATTTATAATCAAGAGGGTTGATTCTCGGCACTGCAAGTCTGCCGAAACGAAGGTAAGCAGGGCCTTCATAATCAGCCATAGCAAGAACTGCTGCTCTTGCTTCAATATCATCTGCAGGGTTAATAATAACCATACCGGGAATAGTTCTCATCAAAGCAATATCTTCGCAGCACTGATGACTTGCACCGTCTTCACCAACTGAAATACCGGCGTGAGTTGCACCGATTTTAACATTGAGGTGAGGGTAGCCGATAGTGTTACGGATCTGCTCGAAAGCTCTGCCTGCAGCAAACATTGCAAAAGAGCTTGCGAAAACAGTATAGCCTGTTGTAGAAAGACCTGCTGCAACACCGATCATATTACATTCAGCAATACCTGCGTCAAAAAATCTTTCAGGGAAAGCTTTTTTAAACATACCTGTTTTGGTGGCGGCTGCAAGGTCAGCGTCAACAACAATAACATTTTCGTTCTTTTCGCCTAACTCAACCAAAGCTTTACCATAAGCATCACGGGTAGCAACTTTAATAATATCAGCCATAATTACGCCTCCAATTCTGCAAGGGCTGCCTGAAGCTCAGCCATTGCCTGATTGTATTGCTCTTCATTGGGGGCTGAACCGTGCCATGAGCACTGGTCTTCCATAAATGAAACGCCCTTACCTTTAATGCTTTTAGCAATAATAGCTGTGGGCTTGCCTTTGAACTCTGCAGCAGCTTTAAAAGCAGCATCAATTTCATCAAATGAATGAGCGTGAATTTCGATAACATTCCAACCAAAAGCGCGGAATTTTTCAGGGATCGGGTAAGGCGAGTTAACCTCTGAAACAGAGCCGTCAATCTGAAGGTTGTTGTTATCAACAACAGCAACAAGATTATCAAGACCTTTTGCAGAAGCAAACATAGCTGCTTCCCAAACCTGACCTTCCTGAATTTCACCGTCACCGAGAACTGTGAAAACTCTGTTTGCCTTTTCACCCAATTTTGCGCCGAGAGCCATACCTACAGCTGTAGAAATGCCCTGACCGAGTGAGCCTGTGCTCATATCAATACCGGGTGTGAGCTTCATGCTGGGGTGACCCTGAAGCATTGAACCGGGTTTGCGCAATGTTTTAAGCTCTTCAACAGGGAAAAATCCCTTGTGAGCAAGCACTGCGTAAAGAGCAGGGGCGGTGTGACCTTTTGAGAGAACAAAGCGGTCTCTGTCTTCCCATTTCGGGTTTTTGGGGTCAATATTCATATGCTCAAAATAAAGGTAAGTAAGAATGTCAGCGATGGAAAGAGATCCGCCGGGGTGACCCGACTTAGCGTTATAAACGCCCTCAATTATTCCCATTCGTACCTTGCACGCTTTAATTTGCAACTGTTTTTTAATGTTAGCGTCCAAAATAACACCTCCGGTTAAATTGTTTTCAAAGAGCCGACAAATGCCGTGAAATATTCAGGCAAATCTGCCTCAAGCTCAATATATCTTCCGTCACGAGGGTGATCAAAACCGATCATTCCTGCGTGAAGGCATTGACCGTTTAATTTTGTTACTCCGTTTTTAGGCCCGTAAACAGGGTCACCTGCAACCGGATGGCCGATATGAGCCATATGAACTCTGATCTGGTGAGTTCTGCCTGTTTCAAGAGTAACACGAACAAGAGTGAAGCCGTTAAATCTTTTTAAAACTTCATACCTGCTCAGAGCGTTACGGGAATTCTTATCTGTAACGCACATCTTTTTTCTGTCTTTAGGGCTTCTGCCGATAGGTGCATCAATGATACCCTCGTCATTTTTAAGATTGCCGTGAACGACAGCCATATACCTGCGGGTAAATGAGTGTTCTTTTATCTGAGCGGCAAGCTTTTCGTGAGCGAAGTCATTTTTTGCAACTATCAGGAGTCCGCTTGTGTCTTTATCAATACGGTGAACGATGCCGGGGCGGATGACTCCGTTGATACCGGAAAGCCGGCCTTCACAGTGATAAAGCAATGCATTGACAAGGGTTGAATCATAATTTCCCGGGGCAGGGTGAACAACCATACCTCTGGGTTTGTTTACAACAAGAAGGTCATCGTCTTCATACACTATATCAATAGGGATATTCTGCGCTGTAACATCAAGCTCTTTTAATTCAGGGGGAGTAAAAACCACAGTGTCACCGGAATTGAGCTTATAGCTTTTTGCAACAGGTTTGCCGTTGACAAGAACAGCCTTATCTTCTATAACCGATTGAATGTGTGATCGGGTAAAGCCCTCTGCCGCAAGGCTGAGAGCCTTGTCGATTCTCATGCCGATGAATTCATCTTCTGCGGTGAAAATTAGTTCATCCAACATTATCACCCTTGACCTTTTTAGCTTTGTAATCTTTATAAATATCGAAAAGCAGGTAACCTATAAGCATAAACGCGCCGCAGGTGACAAGTATATCCGCAAAATTAAAAACAGGGAAGTCAATAAATTCAACGCATATAAAGTCAACAACATAGCCGCGGGCTATTCTGTCAATCAGATTACCCAGACCGCCTGCTATAATCATAACGGCAGTCACCAGTAAAAAACTGTGATTGATTTTTTTAATTATTATAGCAATAATTCCGCATAATATGATAATTCCGGTAATTATTGACAGTAACAACGTATTATCTGAAAACGAGCCGAATGCCGCACCTGTATTCTGAACATATTCCCAATGAAGAAATCCGTCAATAAAAGGAATTTCTTCAACAGGACGAAGATCTCTTTCAATAAAGAATTTGATTATCTGATCAATTACGGTGAGCAAGGCTATTGAAAAAAGACTGATTATAACCGACATTATCTTTTGAAGAAGCCTTTGAGCTTTGAGCCGAAGCCTTCGTTGTCATCGTCATCGTCGTCATCATAAAAATCATCATCGTCATCGTCGTCGTCATAGATTTCGTCATCGTCATCTTCTGCAACACCGAATCTGATTGAGTTGATGTCAAATTTGATTCCGTCATCATCGCCGTATCCGTCATCTGCATCTTCAACGATATCTTCTTCAACTGCATAATCATCCTCGTCTTTCTCTTCTTCGTCTATGTAAGAGAAAGCGGGAACGCTTGTTTCGGTTTCCTGAGGGAAAGCAGGAACATCAAGACCCATTCTTGTAAGCATTTCGTCAGTGAGCTCTTCTTCAGCTTCTTCTGCAATTTCTTCTGCAGGTTCCTCAACAGGTGCTGTGAAAAAAGCTTCGGGTTCAGCAACCGGTTCTTCAACAATTGCTGCAGCCTCTTCAATTTCTTCTGTTGACTCTTCAACAACAGGAGCTTCTTCAACTACTGCAACAGGTTCCTCAACAACGGGTTCTGCTGCAACAGGCTCTTCAACGGGTTCTTCAACAGGTTCTTCGATTTCCATTTCGGGAATTTTTGAGATAAGCTCAATATGTTCTCTGTAAAGATCAAGAAGCTGTCTTTTGAAAGTGTCTGCTTCCTTTTCAACAAGACCGAGAGCAGCCTGGGTTTTGATCATACGGTCTCTTGCAACAACTGCCTGCTCTTTTGCATCTGCAGTTGCATCTTCAATAAGACGCTTCGCAGTTGTGTCAGCTTCAATAAGTTTTGCATCAGCTTTAGCCTGAGCAGATTCAAGAACAGCCTGAGCCTTTGCGGCAGCTTCTGTTTCGATTTTTTTAGCGTTGGCAACTGCTTCAGCAAGCTGAGCTTCTGCTTTTTCGTTGGTTTCTCTCATAATCTGGTCAGCCATACGCTGAGCAGTAAGCAATGCGGCGCGGATATTATCCTCGTCATTTCTGTATTCTTCAACTCTTTCAGCAAGAAGGCTGATTTTTTTAACGAGTTCGCCGTTTTCTTTAAACATCTGTTCATAAGAGTCTGCTACGATATCAAAAAAGTCGTCAACAGACTGAGCTCTGTAAGCATTTTTGCCTGACGCTTCAAAATGATGGTTTTTAATTTTTGATGGTGTTAACATCACATAACCTCCTGTAAGACGGTAGTCTTATCTTTTAATATAATGGTGAATTAAAACAAGCCGTTAGTTGCTGAATTAACAACTTCGTCAAGAAGTTCACCTGAAAGGGGAACGTTGTTAGGTGTAATAATATAAGCTCTGCCTGCAACTCTCTGGATTGTGGCATTGTTAGCGTAAGCAACACCTGAAAGGAAGTCAATTACTCTGATAGCTTCCTCAGTGGGGCAGGTTTCAAGGTTGAGAATAGCAATTCTCTTTTCATTAAGAACATCTGCAACAGGGCCGACGTCAGCGAAAGAGTCAACCTTTTTGAAAACTACGTGAGCTTTTGAACCGCTTGCTGCGGGTGCGGGAGAAGCTTTGAAATCAACAACGTTGTCTGCTGATTCATACTGTCTTGCTCTGGGGGCTGAAAACTTCTTGCGGGGGATGAATTCCTCCTCTTCTTCCTCCTGAACATCTACATCGTCGAGGTATTCTTCCTCTGACATTGAAAGTGACTTTTTAATTGAATCTAAAAATCCCATAACATATCCTCCGTTATCTGTAATTTCTTGCCCCGAACAATGCGGAGCCTATTCTGACCATGGTTGAACCGCAGGCTATTGCGTCAGCGAAATCGCCCGACATTCCCATAGATAAAATATCCATATTAACATTATGTATTTTTTTTGCGCCGATGTCAATAAACAGACGGTGCATATTTTCAAAAAATATACGATTTTTTGCATTATCGTCACAAATTGGCGGAATTGCCATAAGTCCCTTAACTTGAATTCCTTCAATTTCTGAAATTTTGTGAACATCATCACAGATACTTTCAGGTGAAAAGCCGAACTTACTGTCTTCACCGCCGATATTGACTTCAAGCAAAATATTTGTCGTGATTCCCTTTCTGACAGAGATCTTGCCTATTTCTTTAGCAACCTTGAGACTGTCAACTCCGTCAATAAAATCAACTTCACCCACGATTTGTTTAACTTTATTTGTCTGCAGGTGACCGATAAGATGTTTTTCTATTCCGCCCAGATTAAGCTCGTCTCTTTTTGAAAGAAATTCCTGCACCTTGTTTTCGCCTATAAGGTCAAGGCCGAGAGAAAGAGCATGGTTGATATAAACAGGATCAACGGTTTTTGTCACAGCCATAAATCTTACTTCCGAAGGGTCGCGGCCGCATCTGACAGCAGCTTCGTGAATTGCGGAAGAAAGCTCTTTATAATTTTCTTCAATATCAAGAAGTCTTTGCTCAGTTAATGACTTTTCCATCGTACAAATCCCTCCCTTTTGTAATAACATCGTCATAAAGGGTCAAGCCTTTACCCTGTGATTTTGAATCGCTTACTATAACGTAATCTTCCTCCGAATACAGTATTTCCACAATTATGAAAGATATTATTTTACCTCTGAGAACATAAACACCGCTGTTGTTTTCTTTGTCAAAGCGGATTGCCTCTGACGGAATTTTATATCCGCCGAAAGAGCTTTCTATTACTTCAACTTTTTCAATTCTCATATTGGCAATGGTTTCGTTCATAAGAGTTGAACTTAAAATAACTTTAAGTTTGCCGTTGGCTGCCTGCGCAGATTCAACCTTCATTTTAATGTCCGTCAACCCCTCTTCAGGGAAGTTGAGAGTAATACTTTTACCTACCGGGAAGCTTTTGGTGTATTTTGTATCTACAACCCCTGTAAGGTACCAGAGATAGCTGCTCACGAGTTTGCCGTAGTTTTCTTTCGCTTCAGCCGGCTTTGATTCGATTGCCTTTTCTATCTTTTCAACGGTAAGCTTGTCAATTTCATTGTATTTGAGTGTTGTTTCGTAACCGTCAAGATTATTGATAAAATAGCCAGATGAAGGAGCTTTGATTTCTGTGTATGTAAGCTTTTTTGCTTCAAGCGAATCAATTTCCTGCTTGAGTGACGATATTGTTTCAGTAAGATCAATTGAGCCTTCGGAAAGAATCTGCTTTGCCGCACTTTTACTGTTAAATTCTTCAATATTTTTGTTAAGAGAAGAGAATGAATCAGAAAAGATATTGTCCATAATTTTATTATAAGCAGAGTAAATATCGCTGTTGAGCTTTTCGGAATCAAGCTCGTTTACTCCTCCCTGATTATTCAGCTCACAAAGTCTTGCATATTCGGTTTTTGCGGCTTCAAGGCGTGAATAAGCAGCGGCATCATCTTCATTAAGGCATGAAACAGCAATACAGTCACCGTTGGCAACTCTTGTGCCGTCTTCTGCGAGTGAAATCAGTGTTCCGCCGGCAGAAGCGTCAATGCTCTTTTCATCTCTGATAACAAAACCGTTAAATTCAAAAGTCTGCTCAATTTCGGTTGATTCCATAAGTCTTTGTGTTGTGACGGGGGAATAAGTAAAAGCAAAAGCGTTGTATGTCATATAAGCTATAACGGTTACGCTTAATATAACTGCCACAATTTTAGTCCATGAAAAGTTATTTTTCACTATTATTCCTCCTTTAAAAATCTATCTATGATTTCAAAAGCAGCATTTTGCAATTCTACAGAATTACTATAGTCATCAATAAAAAGATGAATTGCATTTTCGTTGCGTCTGAACCACGTTAGCTGACGTTTTGCATAACGGCGTGTACCCTGCTTGAGGGATTCCAGAGCTTCCTGTAAGGTCTTTTTACCGTTGAAATAAGGGTCGAGTTCTTTATAGCCTATTGCCTGAGCAGATGTTACCCCTTTGCCTGAAAGGAATTGCTCTGCTTCCTGCAAAAGTCCGTCTTCAACCATTTTATCAACGCGGGTGTTGATACGGTTATATAATATTTCTCTGTCGTGAGCATCAAGGCAAAGGTAACAGGTTCTGTACGGACTTTCATTAAGCTTTGAACGGCGGTTTTGTTCCGTAATTGTGATACCTGTCGTATGCCACAGCTCCAACGCTCTGACAATTCTTTTTTTATTTATTTCTTTAAGCTGAGAAACATATTCGGGGTCAATGCTTTTCAGCTCTTCAATTAAAACCTCAATGCCCTCACGGTCTGCTTTGTCCGTAAGCTGCTGTCTTAATTCAAGGTCAACCTCTGAGTCCGCCAGTTGAATGTTTTGAGTAAGGTTATCAATATAAAGACCTGTTCCTCCTACAATTACGGGCAGCTTGTTTCTCAACGTTATATCTTCTATCTTTTCTTCGGCAAGAGCTTTGAACTGAGCCACAGAAAAGCGTTCCTCAGGGTCCAGAATATCAATCAGGTGGTGAGGGATACCGTCGGTTTCTTCTTTGATGGGTTTTGCTGTAGCAATATCCATTCCTTTATAAATCTGCATTGAGTCGGCAGAAATAACTTCACCGCCGAATTTTTTGCAAACGGCAATACCGAGGCTTGTCTTGCCTGAAGCTGTGGGTCCGGCAACAACGATAAGCGGTATTTTTTTCATGTTGCCGTTCCTCCTTTAAATTCTTCCGAAATTTTTCTCTAAATCTTTTTTGCTCATTTCAATCATAACGGGTCTGCCGTGGGGACAGTACCTTACATCAGGCATTGAAAGAAGCTGTTCAACAAATTTCTGCTGTTCATAAGCAGTTGTTTTATCTCCTGCTTTTATTGCGGCTCGGCAGGCGGTGGAGTGATAAATCCAGTCAAGCTTTTCGGGAATCATATCTTTCTGATTATCAGCAAGATATCCTGCAAGCTCAATTACAATGGGTTCAATGTCACCGCTTTGGATATAAGTGGGGCATTCGGTTACGATTACCATACCCTGACCGAAATCTTCAACGCAGTAGCCTGCTTTTGAAAGAAGTTTTGTGTTTTCGAGCAAAGCATTGTATTCCTCTTTGCTGAGAGTCACTGTAACAGGTGTGAGAAGCATCTGGCTTTCAACACCGTTCTGTTCTTTTTTAAGAGAGTTGAAAATAATTCTTTCGTGGGCAGCGTGCTTGTCAATAACAAGCATTTTGTCACCCTGCTCAACGAGAATATATGTTTTGAAGGCCTCGCCGATTACTTTGAAAGGCTCAACGGAAACAGTCAACTCTGTTTCCGGTTCCGTTTCGGGCGGAGTGAGCGTTTCTGTGATTATTTCCTCTGCCTTTTCTTCGCAGACGGCAATTTCTTCTGCAACAGGTCTGATTTCTTCTTTAACATCACTGACTGTAGGGTTGTTTAGAAGAATATCATCATCAGACTGTATATTTTCGTTAGTTTTAACTCCGCTTTCAACTTTTAAAAAGTTTTCGGCTGGTTTTTTAACGGGAATTTCTTCGTTACGGTTATTTTCTGACGGTGCTGTTACTTTTTCAGCCAACGGTCTGACAGGAACCTCCGGCTTAGGTGATTCTTTTACAGGCTCAGGCTGAGTCTTTCTTAAATTGAGATTTATAAAAGTCTGCTCGGCCTTTGGTGGCTGTGGCATCGACTGTGCGTTGACTTTCATCTGCGCCTTTGCTTCAAAGCTCATTTGCGGACGGGTATCGCCGCTTTCAAGCGCAAACTTTACACAATAATAAACAGCATCAAAAATTTTCTTTTCGTCAGCAAAACGGACTTCGGTTTTTGCAGGATGAACGTTAACATCAACTGCCATCGGAGGAATGCTGATATTAAGCACACAGGATGGGAATTTGCCAACCATAATTGAATTTTTATATGCCTGCTCAAGGGCGGCCATAGCTGTTCTTGTTTTGATAAGTCTTCCGTTAAGGAAGAAGAACTGCATTGTACGGTTAGCTCTTGCGTGAACGGGCTTTGAAATAAATCCGTTGACACGAATTCCGTTTAATTCATATTCGCAAGGTATGAGGCCCTGTGAAAACTCTTTGCCGAAAATGGCGTGAATTGTGTTTTTGATATTTCCGTCGCCGGGTGTGGCGAGAACCTCTTTCCCTTCTCGGATAAATCTGACGCAGACCTCGGGGTGTGAGAGGGCAATTCTGTCAACAACACCGGCAACTGCGTTAGCTTCGGTAACATCTTTTTTGAGAAATTTCATTCTTGCAGGGGTATTGAAAAATAAATCCCTGACAATAATCGTGGTTCCCTTGGGGCAGCCTGCATCATCAAGCAAAGTTTCCTGTGAGCCTTCAACACAGTAGCGCGTACCGATGTCTTCACTTTCTGCGCGTGTGAGCATCTCGACTTTTGAAACGGCGGCAACAGAAGCTAACGCTTCACCTCTGAAGCCGAGAGTGAGAATTGAGTCAAGATCGTCTGCTGAAGAAATTTTGCTTGTGGCGTGGCTTATGAAGGCCTTTCTGATGTTACTGCGGTCAATTCCGCAGCCGTTATCGGTAATTCTTATGTAGGTGATACCGCCCCTGCGGATTTCAACCGTTATAAGTGTTGCGCCTGCATCAATGGAATTTTCCATAAGCTCTTTAACAACTGATGAAGGTCTTTCAACTACTTCACCTGCGGCAATAAGCTCGGCAACGTGTTTATCAAGTATATTGATTTCGGGCACGGTATTCACCTCCTGAATTTAGATTTCTTTTGATTTTTTAACTATATCATAAAGCTTTTGCATAGCTTCGATGGGGGTAAGGGTATTGACGTCGATTTTTTTTATTTCTTCAATAAGCTCTGTTCCCACTTCGTTTGAAAAAGACATCTGGAACATATCTTCTTCCTGAGCAGGGGCAGACGGTGTGTCACTCATATGAACGGTAACGCCTGCAGCTTCAAGTTCTTTTAATATTGCTCTTGCCCTTGTTACCACATTATTGGGTACGCCCGCAAGCTTTGCAACTTCGATACCGTAGCTTCCGTCGGCACCGCCGGGAACGATTCTTCTTAAAAATGTGATGTCATCGCCGCGCTTTTTAACAGCGATGTTATAATTTTTTACTCCGTCAAGCTTGTTTTCAAGCTCAGTGAGTTCGTGATAGTGTGTTGCGAAAAGAGTTTTTGCGCCAAGACGTTTTTTGTCGGCTGTATGTTCTAACACTGCTCTTGCAATGCTCATTCCGTCAAAGGTGGATGTACCTCTGCCGATTTCGTCAAAAATAAGCAGACTCTTTGAAGTTGCATTTTTGAGAATGTTTGCAACCTCACTCATTTCAACCATAAAGGTTGACTGACCTGATGCAAGGTCGTCAGATGCGCCGACTCTTGTGAAAATGCTGTCAACAATACCTATTTCAGCACTGCCGGCCGGCACAAAACAACCGCACTGAGCCATAAGTACGATCAAAGCTACCTGACGCATATATGTTGATTTACCTGCCATATTTGGGCCTGTGATAATTGCGCAGCGGTTTGAATCGCAGTCAAGCAAAGTATCATTGGGTACGAAGGGCGAATCTTTAAGCATTTTTTCAACAACGGGATGTCTGCCGTCTTTGATGTTTATAACAGGTTTCTCTGTAATAATCGGGCAAACGTAATTGTTTTTAACAGAAACTGTTGCAAAAGAGCAAAGTGCGTCAAGGGTTGCAAGAGCTGCAGCAGTTTTCTGAATCCTGAAAAATTCATCAGCAACCTTCTTACGGATAACGGTGAAAATTTCATATTCAAGCTTAACTATTCTTTCCTGCGCGCCGAGAACCTTTGATTCAAGGTCTTTAAGCTCACTTGTGATGTAACGCTCGCAGTTTGCAAGAGTCTGTTTTCTTATATATTCTTCGGGTACAAGCTCTTTGAAAGAGTTGGGAACTTCAATATAGTAACCGAAAACTCTGTTGTATCCGATTTTAAGCTTTTTAATTCCTGTTCTTTCCTGCTCATCGGTCTGAACTTTTGCGATGTAACCTTTACCGTTTACAACAATGTCACGAAGAGAATCAAGCTCGGCATTGAAACCGTCTTTGATCATTCCTCCTTCGCGCACGGTAAATGGGGGATCTTCGCAGATTGAATTTTCAATAAGGGACAAAACATCTTCAAGAAGATCTAAGTCATTGAAAACATCACCTAAAAGAGCGCATTTGAAAGACGAAAGAATGTTTTTGATTTCAGGTAAAAGCCTGACTGTAGCAGCAAGGGAACGAAGCTCTTTGGCGTTGGCAGTTTCATAAACGATTCTTGCCATAAGTCGTTCCATATCGTTGATTGAAGACAAGGCGGTGATAATTCCGTCAAGCTCAACCGGGCTTTCGCAAAGCTCACCGACAGCGTTGTGACGGCGGGTTATTCCGGCGGGGGAGATAAGAGGCTGCTCGATCCACGAACGCACAAGGCGTTTGCCCATTGCTGTTTTTGTTTTATCAAGAACCCAGAGAAGAGTGCCTCTTTTCTCACGGTTTCTCATGGTTTCGGTCAACTCAAGATTTCGTCTTGAGCTGATGTCAATTTTCATAAACTGAGAGTCACTGTAAAAATCAATGGAACGGATATTGTCAACGCCTGATTTCTGAACCTGTTGAAGATAGTTCAGCGCAGAGCCGAGGGCAATTACACTCTCTTCGCCTGAAATACCGATATCTTCAGCACTTTCTTTTTTAAAGTGAGAAAGAACGGTTGCGAGGTTTGTGTTGAAGTCAAGGGCAGATTCATCAATGGCATCTGCCATACAGCCCAGTCGGTTTTTAACAAAATCTCTGATTTTTGAGTTTGCTGAGACCTGATTGTTATATAAAATTTCAGACGGCACAAATTTGCCTAATTCGTTTATGATTTTTGAGTCAACATCTTTGCCTTCGAGCTGAGTAAGATTTACCCCACCGGTTGAAACGTCAGCAAAGCATATACCTGCTTTCTGACCGTTTAAAACGATGCTCGCAAGGTAGTTGTTTTTGCCTTCATCGAGCATATTGCTTTCAATAACAGTGCCGGGGGTAAGAACTCTTACCACCTCACGTCTTACAATACCTTTTGCCTGAGAAGGGTCTTCCATCTGTTCACAGATAGCAACCTTATAGCCTTTGGCAACAAGACGTGCAATATAAGAATCAACACTGTGAAAAGGAACACCGCACATAGGGGCTCTTTCTTCCTGACCGCAGTCACGGCCTGTCAGCACAAGTTCAAGCTCACGGGATACAACCTTGGCATCTTCAAAAAACATTTCATAAAAGTCGCCCAAGCGGTACATAAGTATTGTATCGGGGTAATCTTTTTTTGTCTCAAGATATTGCCTCATCATTGGCGTCATTTCTGCCATCTTTTTCACATTCCTTGTCCGGATTTATAGTAATCGCTTATTCACCGCAGTTGCTGCTGCAAGAAGAGCAGTTGCCTGAACAGCCCTGTTCCTGATATTCGCAGGTTTTGGGGTCTTCGCCCTGAGCGCAGAGAGTAAGAATACCTGTGATTCTCTTCATAAGAGCATCAAGGCCGTTTTTGGCGTTTTCAAAAGCCATCATATTGGGGTTAGCCATAATCTGATGGTAAACTTCAGAAAACTCTTTGTCATAAGCTGCAAGCTTTTCTTCGTTTGAATCTTCTTTCATGGCTTCGTGCTGATATGACATATGGATGAGCTGAATTTTGTTCATAAGCTCATTAAGAGCGTCATCCTGCTCGTTAACCTTTCTTGCGTTGTGAAAAGCTTCATAAGCGGGGTCAGCCTGAATTGCTGCACCCAATTCTCTTGTAAGTTCGATAATATCCATTTTTATTTCTCCTTTTATTTAAATCAAATTATTCAACAAGCTCACCGCGTACAATCCAGGTGAGCGGGTCAGTTACCAAAACGTTACAGAATTCGCCGATTATTTTTCCGTCAACGGTGTCGGGAAATTCGATCATAACATTACCTGCTGTTCTGCCGTTGAGTACGCCTTCTTTGGCATAACCTTCGCATAAAACACGGTAAATGTTACCTTTCATCATAGCGGTGCGTTTGCCTGCAATACTTTCCTGTAAATCGCAAAGCTCTTTAAACCATTTGCCTTTTTCTTCTCTTGAAACAGGGTCCGCCATTTTTTCTGCCTTTGTACCTTTTCGCGGTGAGAAAATAAAGGTGTAGAGCGATGTGAATTTTGCATATTTAATCAAAGATAAAGTATCTTTGAATTCTTCATAAGTTTCACCGGGGAAGCCGACAATAATATCACTTGTAAGAGATATATCGGGCATAACTTTTTTTGCGTAGTCAACAAGTGACATATATTTTTCTCTTGTGTAGCCTCGGTTCATCTCTTTGAGAACTCTGTTATTGCCGCTCTGGAAGGGAAGATGAAAATGTCTTGCGACTTTTTCACATCTTGCCATTGTGTCAAGAAGCTCTTCGGTGCAGTCTTTGGGGTGGGAGGTCATAAACCTGATTATAAAATCACCGGGCAAAGCGTTGATTTTTTCAAGAAGCTTTGCAAAGTTTATGTCTTCGTCAAGACTTTTGCCATAGGAGTTTACATTCTGCCCCAGAAGGGTGATGTCCTTACAGCCGTTTGCGATAAGCTCTTTTGCTTCTTTGATAATTTCTTCAGGCTGACGGCTTCTTTCACGCCCTCTTACATAAGGCACTACACAGTATGAGCAGAAGTTATTGCAGCCATACATAATCGGAAGCCAGCCCTTGATGTTACCGTCACGGTGAACGGGAAGATTTTCAGCAATTACACCGTCACAGTCAGGTGAAGAGAAAACTCTTTTACCTGATCGCAGAACCTTGTAAAGAAGCTCGGGGATGGTGTGTATAACGTGTGTGCCGAAAACAAGGTTAACGTAAGGGTAGCTTTTTCTGATTCTTTCACAAACGTGCTCCTGCTGCATCATGCATCCGCAAAGAGCGATGATTAAGTCAGGGTTATTCTTTTTTACGTTTTTAAGTGCACCCACGTTGCCGTAGATACGGTCTTCAGCGTGTTCGCGGATAGCACAGGTGTTGTATAAAACAAGGTCGGCTTTGTTTACGTCATCTGTAAAGCCGTAGCCCATTGATTCAAGTAAGCCTTGTATTCTTTCACCGTCAGAAACGTTGCCCTGACAGCCGTAGGTGTGAACCATTGCAAGGGGAGTTCTGCCGCCGAATTTTGCTGAAATAATTTCTTTGGCAAGGCAGGCAAATTCTCTTTGTTTTGCGAGTTCTTCCTCAGGAACAAGGTAACTCTTTTTTGCGTTATTTCCGCTCAAAAGCGACACCTCTCTTTTTAAACATTACAACTAAAATATTATACATTATTATAATAAAATTTGCAACAGTAAATAATGTAATTTTATGAATAAACTATCAAGTTTTTTTGAACTGAAAAAAGCTAAAATACAAACATATGAATTAATTTTTCGGAGAGTGATTTTTTGGCTTTTTTACAGTTGCCTGAATATATTTATTCCGGCTTTGATTCTCTCGGCGGAATTTTTGACGCGGAGAGTAAAAAATTTATTCTGGTGATTGCCGATTCTAAAACGGCGTTTACCGCTGATTTTACTCAGACGATGCTTACAAAAGCAGATAAACACGGTGTGAAAATTGAATTCATCGTGGAAGATAACCCTGAAATAACGGCAGAAATGATTCAGCAGAAACTTGAAACCGAAACTCCGGCTCTGATAGTAGGGGCGGGCGACGGCAAAATCATAGACTGTGCCTGTGCAGTGTCGTCAATGACAGGCATTCCTTATTGTGCCGCACCTTGCTGTGCCCCGACTGCCATTTGGGAAAGTGATACTTTTGAGGCAATTATCACAAGACGGATGCCGTCGGTGTGTATTCTTGACCCTGAACTGATTATTTCAATTGATTCTGCAAAAATTGCATATGAAGCGATGGGGATGCTTGCTATCTGCGCCGAAAGTTATCATACAGCACGGAACAGATATGTAAAAACAATGGCAAAAATTGCATTCGGGCAGATTTTTCAGAATGTTCTTCCTTCTTACAGAGGTGAAATTTCTGCTCGTGAAAGTCTGCTTGAGGGAATGTATTGGAGTTATGTTTCTTATGTGAATTCTTACAGCTTTTCGTGGGAATCGGCGTGTTACAGGCTGTGTGATTTCTTTCGGGGATTTTCGTCGGATTCATTGAGCCTGCTGGCTGTTTCGGGTGTGCAGATAATAAAAAACGTTTATGCAGATGATGACGATTCTCTTTGCAGCCTTGCTGACGGCCTTGAAATAACAAAACAAAAAGAGCTGTCGGGAGTTTTTCTTGTTGAAAAAATCCGTCAGCTCAGAGCTCAGCTGGGTATCCCGTCCTGTATCAGAAATCTCGGCGGTGACGAAACCCGATTTATGCAGTTGTCAAGAGATATCTGCGATGAAGACAGACTTTTGTTTGAAAGCTGCTTTTATGCAGGCTTTCACGAAGAAAAGAAAAACGCCCTGTGTTGACTTTTTGTATTCTGTAATGATATAATAACCGTATATTTGTTAGGGAGCGGTTAATATGAAAACATTTACAAAATTTTTGTCCGTTCTGTTGGCTGTGTCAATAATATTTTCTCTTTGTTCAGGCTTTTCGGTAAGCGCGGCGCCGAAAATCAGAGGTATAAAAATAGTAACAGAACCCCATCAGGTTAAATTTTACCGTAACACTGACTGGGATTACGGCAAATGGGATCAGCCCGACGATCTTGGTCCGTGGGTATGGGTTCCCGGTTCAACAATCAGTTTTTTGAGGAATCCGGGCAGCGGAAAATATCCTGATGCAGGTATGATAAATGCAGAAGGGCTTGTAATTGAAGTCACTTATTCCGATGGCAGTAAGAAAACAATGGCTTATAAAGAGTCAAAAAAGAGCAGCGGCATATATGACCAGAATATTCTCATTTCACCGGAAGGCGGCAGGTATAAGACAGGCAAGCAAAAAGCTGAAGTCTGGCTGGAAGAGGACTTCCGCTATTATGACACTTATGAAATTGAAATAATTGATGGTGAAAAACCTGTTGAAAGACAGATGGGTGACGTAAATAACGACGGTAAAGTAAATTCTCAGGATGCTTTGTTTGTTCTACAGTATTCGGTTTCTATTGTGGAACTTGATAACACCCAGAAAAAATACGCTGATGTGAATAACGATAAAAAATGTAACAGCTCAGATGCTTTGGCAATTTTGCAGAAGGCAGTCGGCAAATAAAAATAAAACCGTGTACGGCAAACACCGTACACGGTTAATTTTTTGATAAATCAGAGAATATAAATTGTTACGCTTCTGCGTCCGAACTGTGTGCACATTGAATCTGAAGGCATATAGAGGTCGCAAAGTGTTGCGCGGCTGCCGGTCCATTTGGTAAATCCGCCGGTGTCTTCTGCGAAGCAGTAGCCGTAAACATATTTGCCGTCGTTAGAAACGATCCACATAGCTGTGTGGTAAGGAATCTGTTTGGGGTTAACAGCAACATAACCGGGCTTAACAGCCTTACCTGTAGCTGTTCTGGTTCCGCAATGGTAAGCAGATGCTGTACCTACAATTTTCTTTTTATAAGAAGTGGGAACGTTTTTATCTGTAAGTTCAAGAGAAGCGGGGGGAGTAAATACAGAAATTGTTTTAACTCCGTTTGCAAGCTTAACGCCCTGAGATGATACTGCAGCTGAAGCGGCATTTTTTGTGCCTACCAACTTGATCTGCTCAACGGGTTCTTTTGTAACAACTGTTTCAACAAGTGTTGATTCAGCGAGCTCTCCGTCGATGTATTTATCTTCATAAGTGAGAACTTTCTCACCGTTTACACCTTTTTGCTTGATTTTTGACTGACCCTTGTTGAGGGTGCTTGTTTTTTCGGTTTTTTCTGTGAATTTGATAACCTGAGTGTCTTTTCTCTCAACATATTCAACTCTTGTGATTTTAAGAGAACAGTTGCCTGTAAGAACTTCATCAAGAGGACGTGAAATAATATCATCATCGTCTGCTGTGATAACAGCAGCGTCAAGAGCGTCTGCTACAGTGCCTTTTGTCATGTGAACAGTTGCAATGTCGCCGTCAACAGAAATAAGAACAGAAAAAGCTCTGTTGATTGTGATAACGAGATTTTCTGAAACGTAGTCTGTCAATTCACAGCCGCTTACAGTGTCATAAGGTGACATTTCGAGGCCGGCCTGAGCGATAGCGTCTTCAACAGTACCGAACGCTTTTATTTTATATTCTTTTTTGCCGTCAACAACTGTTACGTTGCAGATGGTGTTGATGTTGATAACGCCGCGGCTTTCAAGTTCGCTGTCATCAATATTGCTGTTTTTGTCAAATTCTAGGCCGCTCTGAATAAGAATGTCACTTGTGGTTGTGCGGTGAGTTGTAACTTCATATTCAATGCCGTTAAGGATAACCTTAATGGTATTAGCACCTGAAACAGTAGTCAAAAGGCTTGCCAAGCAAAGAACAAGACAGATAGCTGTTGTGCAGATTCTTATTCTTGCATCGTATATGCGTTTGCCTGCTGATTTAATCTTTTCTGACATTTTGAAATAACTCCTTTTCTGCGGCGTGATGCCGTATAGGTGGTATATTTTGAATGCTTCTGATTGCAGTTTTTCCCGCAACGATGGTCATTATAGTGAAGTTGTTACGAAGTGTCAAATAAATTTAAAAATGTTTTTTGTTGAAATTGCACAAACAGATGCACGCGAAATTGTGATTTAAAAGTCGTTAATTGAAAAAATGTTGAGAAAAAACGAAACTTTATTCTCAAAAAGAAATATTTTTTGTGAAAAATCTAAAAAGTTACAAAAGGTTACAAAAATGACTCAAAACTAATAAAATTTACAGAAAATTGTAACTTTTATTTCCCAAAGAGAAAAAAGATATATAATTAATTATAAAATAGCCGTTGAAGAAATCTGATATTTATGATAAAATACTTTGGTAATACTTCTCTGAGGTGATTTTTTGGCGATACCAAAACAAAACATTAGGAACTTTTCGATTATTGCTCACATTGACCACGGCAAATCAACTCTTGCCGACAGAATGCTTGAGCAGACAGAATCTGTTGCGCTCAGAGATATGACCGCACAGCTTCTTGATAATATGGATCTGGAAAGAGAAAGAGGAATAACCATAAAAGCCCACGCCGTTAAGCTTGATTACAAAGCTAAAGACGGTGAAACTTATGTTCTCAATCTCATTGATACACCGGGCCATGTTGACTTTAACTATGAGGTTTCACGTTCCCTTGCAGCGTGTGAAGGTGCTGTTCTTATTGTCGATGCGTCACAGGGCATCGAGGCTCAGACTCTTGCTAACACATATCTTGCTCTTGATCATGATCTTGAGATAGTTCCCGTTATCAATAAAATAGATTTACCTGCAGCTGACCCTGAGGGCGTGGCAAGGCAGGTTGAGGATGTTATCGGTCTTGACTGTGAGCTTGCTCCCAGAGTTTCGGCTAAAACAGGTCTTAATGTTGACCAGGTTCTTGAAAGAATTGTTCAGGATGTACCTGCCCCGAAAAGTGCTGATGACACAAAGCCGCTCAGAGCTTTGATTTTTGACTCTGTTTATGACAGCTACAAGGGCGTAATCGTTTACGTTCGTATTATGGACGGAAAAATCAAAGCAGGCGACACAATGCGTATGATGGCCACAGGTGCTGAGTTCACTGTTGTTGAAGTCGGCTATATGCGTGCAACATCTATGGAGCCTGCAAAAGAGCTTACAGCAGGTGAGGTTGGTTACATTACTGCCTCAATCAAAACGGTAGGAGACGCTCAGGTGGGCGATACTGTCACTACAGCTCAGTTCCCTGCGAGTGAACCGCTTCCCGGTTACCGTAAAGTAAACCCGATGGTTTTCTGCGGCGTGTATCCTGCTGACGGTGCTGATTACGAAAATCTCCGCGATGCTTTGGAAAAGCTTCGTCTTAACGATGCGTCACTTTCTTACGAGCCTGAAACATCAGGTGCTCTCGGCTTTGGTTTCCGTTGCGGATTCCTAGGTCTGCTTCATCTTGAAATTATTCAGGAACGCCTTGAAAGAGAGTATAATCTTGATCTTGTAACAACAATTCCCAGTGTTATCTATAAAATTTATCTCAATGACGGCTCGGTTATTGAAATTGATAACCCCACCCATTACCCTGACCCTGCCAATATATCATATTGTGAAGAGCCTTTGGTTGATGCTCATATTTATTCGCCCCAGGAATTTGTGGGTGCAATAATGGATTTGTGTCAGGACAGACGCGGTGTGTTTAAAAATATGGATTACATCACACCTGAAAGAGTTGACATTCACTATCTTTTGCCTTTGAATGAAATTATTTATGACTTTTTCGATGTGCTTAAATCCAGAACAAAGGGTTACGCTTCCTTTGACTATGAAATTGCAGATTATCAGCGTTCAGACCTGGTGAAGCTTGATGTTCTTCTCAACGGCGATACGGTTGATGCACTTTCATTTATAATACATTCAGAAAAAGCTTATGCAAAAGCGCGTAAAATTGCGGAAAAGTTAAAGGAACATATTCCGCGCCAGATGTTTGAAATTCCGATTCAGATTGCCATCGGCGGTAAGGTTATTGCCCGCGAAACGGTTAAAGCCATGCGTAAAGACGTTCTTGCTAAATGTTACGGCGGTGACATCACAAGAAAGAAGAAACTTCTTGAAAAGCAAAAAGAAGGTAAGAAACGTATGCGTCATTTCGGAACAGTTGAAGTGCCGCAGGAGGCATTTATGGCTGTTCTTAAACTTGATGAATAAAATTTGTACAAAATTTTTCAAAAATCTGTTGAAAAAACCAATATGGTTGTGATATACTGATGTTATATGATACGAAGGAGGTATATAATGGCTAAGGAAACAACGCAGACAAAAGTTGCAGAAGACAAAGCTAACCGACAGTTACCTAAATCCAGACGTTATGTCGGAAGCCGTGAAACTACAGCTTATATCCTTTTTGATATTTCTCAGTCTTTGAATCTCGGCTCTAAAGATGCGTATTTCGTTACCGACGTTCTTGTTGTTGCCTTGAAATGGCAGACAATCATCAACTCAATCGCCAGTGTATGGGATATAGTCAATGACTTCTTCCTCGCTGCTTTGGTTGACAGAACGAACACTCGTTTTGGTAAGTTTAAACCGTACCTTATTATGTATGCAGGTCCGGGCGCAGCTTTAAGTATTTTTTATTGGGCTATGCCTGCAATCTTCCCCGGTTCGGCGGCAACGTATATGCCGAAGATCATAGCGTTCCTGCTATTTAAGATCATCAATGACCTGGGGGGAACGGTGTATAACATAGCCAAAACAGGTATTTTGGCAACAATCACCCCCGACACGGTGGACAGAACAAGACTTATCAACCAGACAAACCTTATTTCAAGCCTTGTTGAAAACATTCCGAAACAGGCAGTTACAATTTTCATCGACCTTGTTAACAACGGTATCATGAAAGTTCAGATGTCAACACTTTTCGTAGTAATGGGTGTTGCAACTGCAGCTGCTTCAAGTGCTCTTTCATTCTACTTCTCACTTGTATGTAAAGAGAGAGTTCTTCAGTCTGTTGAAAAGCCCGATTATAAAAAGGCTTTCACATCATTGTTCCGTTCAAGACCTTTGATGTTACTTGCTCTTTCAGATATGCTTGCTAACTTCGGCAGCGTAAGCACAAGTACATCACTTTATTACATCAACGTACTTAACTTCAGCTCAGCAGAGCTTGTTGTTGGTATCCCCGGTATGTTTGTTACATACGCCAGCTACACATACGTTACAAAGCTCAGAGAGCATTTCTCAACAAAAGCTTTGTGGATCTTTGGTGATCATTTCGGAAACATTCTGTTGCTTCTTGTGTTCGGCTTCGGCTCAATTAACAAGAACTACTCAAAGACCTGGACAATGCTTATCGCATTTATGATCCGTGAAACAGTCTGGAATGGTGTTTACGCTTTGCGTAAGGTTATTCCCACAGAAATCGGTAATGAAGTTATCGACTACGGTGAATGGAAGTACGGCTACCGTACAGAAGGAACAACCGGTCTTGTCAAAGACCTTGCAAGTAAGATCGTTGGTTCAATCGGCGGCGTTCTCAGTACTGCATTGCTTCAGGCAATCGGTTACAGACAGGGTCTTAAACCCGGTCAGCAGAGCGCAAGAACTGAGTATTTGCTCTTCTTGACAACAACTCTTGTTCCTGCACTGGGCGGTCTTCTTGGTATGATTCCCAAATTCTTCTACAATATCGATGATAAAACCAGAAAGAGAATGTACGCTGAACTCGCTGAAAGAAGAAGCGCAACAGCTAAAACTCTTACTGACGAAGCAGATAACAAAGTTCTCGACTAATATTTTTTCAAGCAGGTGCAGATGTACCTGCTTGATTTTTTAATCGGAGGTGACGGTGTGAATAAAATCGGCTTATATATCCATATTCCGTTTTGCAAAAGCAAATGCCCTTACTGTGATTTTTACTCTTTGAGAAGCAGCGAAGCTGATTATGATGATTATGTTGAAGCTGTAAAAAAGTCTTTGGTAAATTGGTATGAAAAGCTTGGTAAAACTGCAGATACTCTTTATTTCGGCGGAGGCACACCATCACTTATAGGAGCTGAAAGAATAAATGAAATTGTAGCTTGCGCTGCATCCCTTTTTGGCTGTAATGGTGAGATAACCGTTGAGAGCAACCCGTCATGTGTTGACGGTGATTTCTTTAAGAAAATCAGTTTGTCAGGTGTTAACAGAGTTTCAATAGGTATGCAGTCTGCTGTTGATTCCGAACGCAGACAGCTTGGCCGCCTCAGTGATATAAAAGCTGTTGAAAGTGCGGTGAACGGAGCTGTTTCTGCAGGGATAAATAACGTTTCCCTCGATGTTATGCTGGGTGTGCCGGGTCAGAATGAAAAAAGTCTTGGTGAGACTCTTGATTTTTGTGTTTCATCCGGTGCAAAACATATCAGCGCATATATATTGAAGCTTGAAGAGGGAACCTGGTTTTATGAAAATTCTCACAAGCTCGACCTTCCTGACGATGATTTAACGGCTGATCTTTATCTGCAGATGGTTGAAACTCTTGCAGGTAATTCTTTTGAACAGTATGAAATTTCAAATTTTTCGCAAAAAGGATATGAGAGTAAGCATAATTTGAAATATTGGAACTGTGAAGAATATCTGGGAATAGGCCCTGCTGCCCATTCTTTCATTGACGGAAAAAGATTTTATTATCCCCGTGACATTGATTATTTCAAAAACGGCAATGCGCCTTTTGATGACGGTGACGGCGGTGACCTGCAAGAATATCTTATGCTCCGCCTTCGACTGAAAGAGGGCATCGTTTTTGAAGACAGTAAAAAAAGATTTGCGGATTTTTCTCATAAAGAATATATAGAAAAAGCAGCCCATATGATAGATGCAGGGCTGATGGATTCTGATGGAAAAAGCTTGTTTATGACTGCAAAGGGTTTCCTTGTTTCTAACGCAATAATAGAAAAAATTGTTTATTAAAAATCTATCCAAAAGGTTGACAAATTTTGATATTATGTTATTATTAAAACCACAAGGGTGTCTTTTGACACACGAAAGGAGATTGTTTAAAATGAAAAAGTTATTTGCAACTATTGCAGCAGTTCTTCTTATCGGCGCAACATCATTCGGCGCAAGCGCATTAAAGAGCCCCTCAGCTAAGCCTGTTAAACCCGGTGACGATTCAGCTGTTTCTCCCGATACAGGATATTCTGTAATGGCAGAGGTTGGCGCTATCGCAGCTGTTGTTTCTTGCTCAGCAGCAGGTATTGTTCTTTCTAAGAAGATTAAATAATTGCGTTTTAAACCAAAGAAAAAGCTCTGTCTGAACGGAGCTTTTTTGTTTTGATAGGGGTGTCAGTATGGGTTACGAAGAATCCCGCGAAAAAAAGAAAAAATTTTTAATAATCTTTCTGATTATAATTTTGTTTGTTATCTGCGCTTCAGGTGTGGTTTATCTCGTCTGGAACTGGTACAACAACTATATGGCAAAAAATATTTATGACGACCTTTCACAGCAGTACGTTACACAGGCTGAGCAGGAGGACGATACTCCTAAGCTGGCAGATAACCCGATCGACTTTGTGGCGCTAAAAAAGGTCAACAGTGATATTTATGCCTGGATCAGAATGCCCAACACGGTTATAGATTATCCCATTCTTCAGAATGAGCAGGATGACTATTATCTTCGCCGTTCGGTTTATAAAAAATATCTTCTTGCAGGCTGTATTTTTACAAACGATTGCAATGCAAAAGATTTCTCTGACCCTGTAACTTGTGTTTACGGTCATAATATGCGTGACGACACAATGTTTTATATGCTTCATAATTTTGAAGATAAAGAATTTTTTGACGCCAATGAGTATTTTTATATCTATACTCCCGGCCATAAGTACACTTACAGAATCGTGTCTGCGTTAAAGTATGACAACAGACGAATCACAACAGTGTATGATTTCACAAAAGAAAGTGAAGTTCTCTCTTTCCATTACAGTATTCTCAATCCGAAGTTTGAGTTGTTTAACGCAAGAGAGGATATCACCCTTGATAAAGACAGTAAAATTGTAACACTGAGCACCTGCTTTGCCAACCAACCGGCATACAGATACTTGGTAAACGGAGTGTTAATTTCAGATGAGCTCACCAACTAATTCAGACAATAATAAATACACACAGCACAGCAGCTCCCACGGTTCGGGTGAGCACAGATCACATCACGGGTCTTCACATCACCATCACCACCACAGCTCGTCCCATCATTCATCGGGGCATCATCACAGTTCTTCACATCATCACAGTTCTTCTCACCATCATCGCTCACATCACGGTTCAGGTCACAGCGATTATTATTACAGTGACAAACCTACTTCGGCGATGACTTCTGAAAAAGCTCAGGAAAAAATAAAAAATCTCAGCAATAAGTATGAAGAGATTACGGTAGTTGAGCGTGAGCCGAAAGTTGTGCGCAATGCAGTTTCATACGCATCTCAGAAAAAGAAAAAGAAAAGCGCCGGTAAAATAATTCTCGGCGTATTCGTGTTCTTTCTTATGCTTGTTCTCGTTGCGGTCGGCACATTGTTTTTTATGATAAATTCAGGTAAAAACAACCTTCTTGACTATGAAGATACAACCGTTGAAGCAGTTGAAGAGGCTGAGGTTGAGGATGACGGTAAAACCGTAAGATATAACGGCAAACTTTATCAGCTTAATGAAAATATAACCTCAATAGCCTGTATGGGTATTGACGAAAAGAATATCAACCAGGGCGGAACCATCGGTGAAGCCGGTCAGGCCGACACAATTATTATCGTTGCATTTGATACTCAGACTGGTGACACAAAGCTTCTTTCAATTCCCCGTGACACTATTGCAGAAATTGATATTTATGATACCAAGGGTTCTTTCGTAAGAGTTGAAAAAACCCAAGTCTGCCTTGCTTATGCTTACGGCGACGGCGGTAAAACAAGCTGCGAAAACGTTGTTGCAAGCCTTCAGAAGCTGATGTTTGGTATTCCTATCAGATCATATGCTGCGCTGGACCTCAAAGGCATAGGCGCTCTTAATGATGCGATCGGCGGTGTTACTGTTACACCTAACGAAACATTCGGTTATTTCAAAGAAGGTCAGTCAGTTAAGCTCAGGGGCGATATGGCAATGGATTTTGTCCGTTACCGTGACCATAAGAGCGTTGACGCCAACCTTGGCCGTATGGAACGTCAGATGCAGTATATCAAAGCATTTGCAAGAACAGGTGTTAAGAAAATCGGAACAGATGTTTCAGCTATCACCGATCTTTACAATACGGCTCTTGATTATGCTTTTACAAATGTAAGCCTCAGCGATGCTTCCTACCTTGCTGTGGAGTTTGTTACAAAAGCCAACAGTGAGTTGTTCCAGACCTACTCAACTCCGGGTAAAATGGTTGAAGGCAGCGATAAGCATTCAGAATATTACATTGATGAAAAAGGCTTTTACGAAACAATTTTGTCAATCTATTATAATGAAGTGGGCACATATTAAAAAAATTAAACGGTACAGTTTCGACTGTACCGTTTTTGTTATTCGTTATAAGCTTTTGTAACTGCTTTTGCCAGCTGATCGGGGCAGGATGTTCTTTTGAATCCGCAGGTGATACCTGAAAGCTTCTGCTGAACCTCTTCAACTGTCATGCCCTCTACCAAAGAAGAAATTCCCTTAAGGTTGCCGTTACAGCCGCCGTGGAATTTAACATTTTTAACAATGTTGCCGTCGAGCTCAAATTCAATTGTTGATGAGCAGGTGCCTTGTGTTTTATAAGTAAATGTCACGTTGTAACCTCCTGAAAAATAGTCTGATACTATTATAAACTATCTGTCAAGAGGTCAGCCTAAAATATAAAGTAAAGCGAGAATGAGCATTTTATCCGCCCCGTCCTGAGAGAGCAGAATTATCATCGCAAGAATCAGAATTATATCACTGTCTTTAAAAATTCCGTTAAGCGAGCCTATTATGGAGCTTAACGGATTTTGTGTCCGGACCGTTTCATTGTTTATCATCGTTATCACCGCTTTGATTAAGTAAATTCAGCATAGGCAATATGTCAAGAATTTTAAGCATCTGCATTGCTTCGTCTGCTTTTCTCTGCCGTTGCTGACTGAGATTTGGCTTGAGAGCTTCTATAAGACGGCAGCGTTTATTATCGTTTGAATTTATTGCCCCCATAATACCTGAAATTTTCATCAGCATTTCAGGTGAGATACCGCCGAAAAGGTCAGGCGCAGGCGGACCCTTTTGCTTTTCATCAGATGAAAACACAGAGTCTGCAATGCTTTTAAGTGAATTGATATCTTCGGGCGAAAGCGATGAAAGAATGTCGTTTAAGGTGTCCATTACTGTTTGCCTTTCAGTTTGTTTAAAAGCTGCTGTGCCTGGGGTGAGGATAAAATTGACTGCAGTTTTTCTTTGTCTGCCATAATTTCCTTGACCTTACCGCTCTGGTCAGAGTTCATTGAACCAAGCAGATTCAATGCGATTTTTTTCTGCTCGTCAGGTGATTTTGCACTGAGCGCTTCAATGAGTTTGTCTGCTTTTTTATCCATTTACAATTCACCTCCGCAATGATATAATAAATATATTAAAGAATGGAGTCTGGTATGAATGCGAATATTGGTAATTTCAGATTCACACGGTGATGCAATTAAATTAAGAAAAGCTGTTGAACAGCAGCCGACTGCTGAAATATTATTTTATCTCGGTGACGGTGAAAGAGACCTTGAATATTCAGGCGTAACAATCCCCGCTGTTAAAGTGAGAGGCAACTGTGACTGGGGCAGTGAGCTGCCTGCTTTTTCTGTTGATAAAATTGACGGCAAAATTATATATTCCACTCACGGATATGCTGAGTTTGTAAAGTATGGTCTTTCAGGTCTTATTTCTGCAGCAGGGGAGCATAATGCTCACATTGCATTATATGGCCATACTCACAATCCTGTTACAGAATACATTGACGGGGTGTGGTATGTTAACCCAGGCAGTGTACGGGACGGCAATTATGCTGTTGTTGATATAACAAAATCAGGTATAATGCCTGTGCTGATGAAAATAAGATATTAATCTGAGAATATTCCCCCGAATGGTTGCATACATTTGTTGTAATCAGACGGGGGTGTTTTTATGTTTGTTTTTTCTTTAAGAACCAGTAAAAAAAGGATGATACTGATTCTTGGAATAATTGTTGCTGTTTTGCTGTTGGTTTTTGCTGTTATGAACCATGATATGCCTGTGGCAAACGACGGTGCCATCAGCCTGAAAGCTTCAAACGGGCAGGAAAGACTTGCTTTTCTCTCTCAGTTTGGCTGGGAAGCAGAGGAAGATCCTGTCAGGGTTGAAGAGGTGATCATTCCGACTCAGTTCAATGCAGTGTATGAAAATTATAACAAGCTGCAGCTCACTCAGAATTTTGACCTTACAAAATATGCGGGCAAAACTGCGAAAAAGTGGACCTACAGAATCAGGAATTTCCCGGGATACGGAGAAAACAGTGAATACATACAGGCAAATATTCTTGTTTGTGATGGCGTGGTTATCGGCGGAGATATATGCAGTGTGGAAGAAAACGGATTTATGCGCAGCTTTGATTTTCCTGAACCCGGTGAGCAATATGTTGAATAAAAAAGTAAAAATTGCCAATCCTTATTTCAGGACGGTGATTTTATGAAAAATTCGCAGATTAAAATTCTCACAAAAGGCATACTCAGCTCGGGAGCCGGGAAGTCCTGGATGATTTTACTTGTGTCCCTTTTAACACTGTTGATTTTTACTGCAGTGCCTGTGACTGTGAGCAGCTTTATTGAAAATTCTGTAATAAATATCGGAGTGTCGTTTTTTTGCGTTTTTGTTTACTGGCTGTTCCGTTGCGCCTTCAGGTCGGGGAGCAGTGCTTGGTTCAGCTTTTATAAAAATAAAAACCAACGAGGGAAAATGATTTATTGGTTTAACCCCAAAAGAGTTATTCACTCATTCTCTTTGTATGCAAGTCTCTTTTTTCGAAAACTATTCTGGACAAGTCTTTTGCTTTTGCCGGGTATTCTGACTATATTTTCTTTTTGTTACCTCGCTTACGATACAGGGCTTGAATTTAACCTGTTTATTTGCGGAGCAGCAGGCGGAGGGTTGATAACCTTAGCAGGACTTTTATTCAGATTTTTAATCGTTCAGCGATATTTTCTGGCGCAAAGTCTGTTTGTTTCATCGCCGGGTATGAAAGCGTCGCAGGCGATTCGCTTAAGCTGTGAAATAATGAACGGACAGCTTAAGAAAACTGCACTTTTTAAACTGAGCTTTATGCCGTGGTTTTTGCTTTGCGCAGGAATACTGCCTGTATTCTACGTGTGGCCTTATTACAGACAAAGCTGTGCGGTCTTTTCGCGTGAAATTCAAAAAAGAAAACTGCTTACCTGACAGACCGCCGATGTGGTCTGTTTTGTTGCACATTTACAAGCAAAAATGTTTAAAATCTTCATAATTATCAATTGACTTTTCAACTCAAAAGATATAACATTATATTGTGACAACTTCATAATAATAAGGAGGTATTCTTCCTATGTATGTTATGGCTTTAGACCAGGGTACAACCAGCTCCCGCGCAATTATTTTCAACGAAAAAGGTGAAATTGTTGCCAAAGCTCAGAATGAGTTTACTCAGATTTACCCTCAGGCAGGCTGGGTTGAACATAACCCTATGGAAATTCTCGGCAGTCAGCTTCAGTCAATGTCAATGGCTCTTGCCAGCGGAGGCTTCGAGCCTGCGGAGATTAAAGCAATCGGTATCACTAATCAGCGAGAAACCACAATAATATGGGATAAAACAACGGGACTGCCTGTTTACAACGCTATAGTGTGGCAGTGCAGAAGAACAGCCGAGCTTTGTGAAGAGCTTAAAGCTCAGGGCCTTGAAGACTATGTCCGTGAGCATACAGGCCTTCTGATTGATGCATATTTCTCAGGCACAAAAATCAAATGGATTCTTGACAATGTTCCCGGTGCCAGAGAAAAGGCTCAGGCAGGTCAGCTTCTTTTCGGAACTGTTGAAACCTGGCTTATCTGGAATCTTACAGGCGGTAAGGTTCACGTAACAGACTATTCCAACGCTTCAAGAACAATGCTTTTTGACGTGGATAAGCTTTGCTGGGATGAGTATCTTTGCGAAACATTGGGCGTGCCTATGTGTATGCTTCCCACACCCGTTTCTTCAAGTGAGATTTACGGAGTTGTGGCACGTGACAAGGTCGGAGGAATCAATCTTCTTGAAGGTGTTCCCATCTGCGGTGCAATAGGCGACCAGCCGGCAGCACTTTTCGGTCAGGCCTGTTTCAAACCGGGTCAGGCTAAAAATACATACGGCACAGGCTGCTTCCTTCTTATGAATACAGGTGAAGAAAGAGTCCGTTCAAAGCACAACCTCTTAACAGGTGTTGCGTGGAGCATTAACGGAAAAACCACTTACTCAATTGAGGGCAGTGCCTTTAATGCGGGTTCAGTTATAAAATGGCTTCGTGACGAATTACAGATGATTACTGAAGCAAAAGAGTGCGACATTCTTGCAGAAAGCGTACCCGATGCAAACGGCGCATATATCGTTCCTGCATTTACAGGTCTCGGTGCCCCTTATTGGGATATGTATGCAAGAGGCTGTATTGTTGGCCTTACAAGAGGTGTTAACAGAGCGCATATTGCAAGAGCAGTGCTTGAATCTATCACTTTACAGATGAAAGATTTGCTCATTGCTATGAATAAAGACAGTGGTATTAAGCTTTCAGAGCTTCGTGTTGACGGCGGTGCAAGTGTCAGCAACATTATGATGCAGATTCAGAGTAATTTCATCGGCACCCCTGTTAACAGACCTAAAACTGTTGAAACCACCGCCCTCGGCGCAGCTTACCTTGCAGGCCTTGCAGTGGGTGTATGGGAAAACTTTGATGAAATTGAATCAAACCGCGAGGTTGACAGAGTTTTCACCCCTGAAATGGATGAAGACACAAAAGACAGAATTTATGCTGAATGGCTTAAGGCTGTTGAAAGGGCTAAAAGCTGGGCAGAGTGTGAATAATAAAATAAATTATTAAAGATGGAGGTCTTTATTATGCCTAAAATGATATTGGATTGGAAAACAACTCACGACTTTATGAAAGATGCTTTCATCGGTGTCGGTGTTCCTGCTGATGATGCAGAAATCGTTGTTGACATTATTATGGAATCTGACCGTCGCGGTATTGAATCTCACGGTTGCAACCGTTTTAAGCCAATTTATATTGACAGAATCAATGCAGGCATTCAGAACCCTGTTACAAATTTTGAAATCATAAAAGAAACACCCACAACCGCAGTTGTTGACGGTCATAACGGTATGGGTCAGGTTATCGGCCATAAGGCAATGACAATGGCTATTGAAAAGGCTAAAAAATACGGTATGGGTATGGTTGTAGTCCGCAATTCCTGCCATTACGGTATTGCAGGTTATTACACAACTATGGCAACAAAAGCTGGCTGTATCGGTATGACAGGCACAAACGCCCGTCCTTCAGTTGCCCCCACATTGGGCGTTGAAGGTATGTTTGGTACCAACCCATTTACAATCGGTGTTCCTACAGATGAAGACTTTGACTTCAACTTTGACTGCGCAACTTCAATTACTCAGAATGGTAAGGTTGAATATTACGAAAGAATCGGTGAAGATGTTCATCCCGGCACTATTATAGATATTGACGGTAACCCTGTAGAAGGCGATGCAGGTGTAGCACTTAAAAAGATCCGTAACGGTACAGCAGCTCTCACAACCCTTGGTGGTATCGGTGAGGCTCTCGGCGGTTATAAGGGTTACGGCTTCGCAATGGCAGTAGAGTTCTTCTCATCAATTCTTCAGGACGGCGCATACGGTAAAGACCTTGACGGTAAAGATGAAGACGGCAACATCCGTCCTTATCATCTCGGCCACTACTTTATTGCTATTGACACTGATCATTTCCTCGGTGAAGATGTTGCCCGTAAAAAGGCAGGCGATATTATCCGCTCAGTCCGCGCTTCCAAAAAGATGCCCGGTGAGGAGCGTATATACACAGCAGGCGAAAAAGAGTGGGAAATCTGGCTCAGCCGTAAAGACAGCGGTGTGCCTATCAACGAGTCTGTTCAGGCTGAAATGAACAAGGTTCGCGATGATTTAGGTCTTGATTATAAGTTCCCGTGGGATTGATTCGGAGGAAGTTTTAATATGGATTATGCAAAAGAAGCCCTTAAATGCCATTATGAATGGCAGGGAAAAATTGAAGTTACTGCAAGAGCAAAGGTAAGCGATAAGGATTCTCTTTCTCTTGCTTATACACCCGGCGTTGCTCAGCCTTGCCTTGAAATTCAGAAAGATATCAATAAAAGCTATGAGCTCACACGCCGTCATAACCTTGTTGCTGTTATCACAGACGGCACTGCTGTTCTCGGACTTGGTGATATAGGCCCTGAAGCAGGTATGCCTGTTATGGAAGGCAAATGTGTTCTTTTTAAAGAATTCGGCGGAGTAGACGCTTTCCCTCTTTGCATTCGTTCAAAGGATGTTGATGAAATTGTAAACACAATCGCAATGATCGCAGGTTCATTCGGCGGAATTAACCTTGAAGACATTGCTGCACCCCGCTGCTTTGATGTTGAGCGTAAGCTTAAAGAAAAGGTTGATATCCCTGTTTTCCACGATGACCAGCACGGCACAGCTATTGTCTGCTCTGCAGCTTTGATGAACGGCCTTAAATGTGTAGGTAAAAAGGTTGAGGATGCAACCGTAGTTATCAACGGCGCAGGTTCAGCAGGTATTGCTATTGCCAAGCTTTTTATTCAGGTTGGCGTTAAAAACGTTATTATGTGTGACCGTTTCGGTATAGTCTGCAAGGGCAAAGAGGGTATGACCTCTGCTCAGGCTGAAATGGCAGAAATTTCAAATAAAAACAACATCGACGGAACACTTGCCGATGCTTTGGTCGGTGCTGATGTGCTCGTCGGAGTTTCAGCCCCCGGTGTTGTAAGTCAGGATATGATTCGCTCAATGGCAAAAGATCCTATTGTTATGGCTATGGCTAACCCCGTACCTGAAATTATGCCTGATGAAGCAAAGGCAGCCGGTGCTGCAGTTGTAGGTACAGGCCGTTCAGACTATCCGAACCAGATCAATAACGTTCTCGCATTCCCCGGAATTTTCCGCGGTGCCCTTGATGTAAGAGCAAGTGATATCAATGAAGAAATGAAGGTTGCTGCAGCTAAGGCTATTGCATCACTCGTTTCTGACGAAGAACTTTGCCCCGAATATATTATTCCCAAAGCTTTTGATGAAAGAGTAGGTAAAACTGTTGCCGCCGCAGTTGCTCAGGCAGCAAGAGATACAGGTGTAGCAAGAATCTGATTTCATAATCTCAATAATAACCGATAACCTTGGGTTGTCGGTTATTTTTTTGCACCTTTGAGCATAAATATTGCAAGAGGTGAGATTATGGAAAACAAAAAAGTTTCAACCGGTAAAAAAAGAAAAGAACCTGACCCGTTTATTAAAATCACCGCAGTTCAGTTTTTGGTCTGCGGATTTATAGTGTTGCTTATTTTCGGAGTCTGCCGTCTGAGTCCTGACGGAGGTGCATCGGTGAGAGAAAAATATAAAGAAATTATGCTCACGGATATCAGCTTTTCACAAGCCTGGAGTAAGGTTAAAGAAGTGGCGAGCTACGTTATGAAACCTGTTGATGTTGACTCGGCTCAGGAGGTGATTTTGCCTGAAGAAAATGCACCTGCTGAAGAAGAATATGTAATTTCTCAGCCCGATAAAGAAACAGAAAACGAAGATAGTGAAGATAAAAAAATAGCGGCAGTGATGTCTTTTTTTGATGACGGTAAAGAAATCACTGCACCTGTTCACGGCAGAATAACTTCTTATTTTGGCAGCCGAACTGACCCCATAAGCGGAGAAAACGGTAATCACAACGCCATTGATGTTGCAGTTGACGAGGGAACCTGTGTCCGCGCCGCGTGGGACGGTGTTGTGACAAAAACAGGTAACGATTCAATCAGAGGGAATTATCTTTGGCTTGTTCATAAAAACGGAAGCGAAACTTTTTATTGCCATTGTTCGCAGATCCTTGTGGGTGAAGGGGCTGTTATCAGAGCAGGGGAAACCGTAGCTTTTTCAGGCAACACGGGTTACAGCACAGGCCCGCATCTTCACTTTGCCGTTAAAGAAAACGGTGAGTACGTTGACCCGCTTGACTATCTTGAAGAAAAAGACGGCAGAATATGACAACTTATATTAAGGGTAAAAAAATTGAAATCAGCGTCTATTTCGCTGCTCTTATAACAATAGCATTTACACTTTCTCCTGAAGGCTATGCACCTATAGGCTTTTTGTGCTGTATTCTTCACGAAGCAGGGCATCTTATTTGTATGAAATTGGTGGGCTGTCGGGTGAAAGGTATCTCCTTCGGAGTTTACGGTATGCGCATTGACAGTGATGCAAATATTTCTCTGTCTGCAGTGAAAGAAGGGGTGGTTGCTTTGGGCGGACCGATTGTGAATATCATTCTGGCAATTTCAGGTGCTGTTGCAGAAAATAAAACCCTTGCTGCTGCAAATATGGTAATAGCTGTTTTAAATTTGCTGCCGATTGAGTCAACTGACGGTTATACTGCTCTAAGTGCAGTTCTTGAATTTCGCTTTGAGGAAGAAAAAATAAAAGCCGCACTGAGAATTGTCAGCGCAGCTTTTTTATTTTTGCTTTATTGTTTCGGTTTTTTGTTGCTGTTTAAAAGCGGATATAATTTTTCAGCTCTCGCGGTTGCAGTTTATCTAACGGTTAAATTCTTGTTTCAAGGAAATCAGCATTACCGTTGATGGTGAATTTGCCGCTGTCTGCAGGGATGAAAAGACTTTCGCCTTTAACCATTGAAAGAGTTGTATCACCGCAGGTAACATCTGCTTCACCATCAAGGCAAAGAAGAGAAACGAAAGAAGTTTCGTCAGCGAAGCTGTTATATTCACCTGAAACTTTAACGTCATACATCTTGAAAAGGTCGCAGGAAGTAAGCTCTGCTCTTACTCCGCCGTCCTGTGTTTCGGTTTTTCTCTGAGATGCATCGGGAATAACGGGAGGGCAAAGGTTAGTTACATCTGCGGCTTTGTCAACGTGAAGGGGACGGGGCTGGCCGTCAGCACCCAAGCGGCCGTAGTCGTAAATTCTGTATGTAGTGTTGGAATTCTGCTGAACCTCTGCGAGCATAATACCTTTGCAGATGGCGTGCATCGTGCCTGCTTCAATAAAGAAAAGGTCGCCTTTTTTAACCTTTACCTTGTTTACGATGTCGAGCATTTTTTCGCTCTGAGCAGCTTCTTTGAATTCTTCAACGCTTACCTCACGGTTAAAGCCGAGAATAAGCTCTGCATCATCATCACAGTCAAGGATATACCAGGCTTCTGTTTTGCCGTATTCACCTTCAACGCGCATTGCATATTCATCATCAGGGTGAACCTGAACAGAAAGATTGTTTTTAGCATCAATGAGTTTAATAAGAATCGGGAAAAACTCAAATTTGTTACCGTTTGTTCCGCAGATTTCTTTGTTGCTTTCATAAATTTCCTGAAGAGTTTTACCCTTGAGTTCACCGTCTTCAACAGTTGACGGACCTGCCTTGTGGCAAGAGAGAACCCAAGCCTCTGCTGCAGGGTTTTTATCGGTTTTAATACCGTATTCGTTAATGAGTCTTGTGCCGCCCCAGATATAGTCGGCAACTGTGGGTATAAGTTTAAACATTTCCATAATGATTCTCCAATCAAACAAAATCACATATTATATTACTTTAAAAGTGTCAAAAAGTAAATAGTTTTTTCAGGGTTTCTATTTCTTGTGCATATCCGTCAAGCTCATTTGGTGTTTCAAGATAAAAAGGCAGATAGCAAAGAGCAGGGTGGTTAATGATTTTTTGGAATGCATCAAGTCCGATATGTCCGTTGCCGATTTTATCGTGTCTGTCTTTATGAGTGCCTAAAGGATTCATACTGTCATTAAGATGAATCGCCTTTAAATATGAAAGTCCGATAACCTTGTCAAACTCATTAATTGCGCCGTCAAGGTTATTTACAATGTCATAACCGCCGTCGTGCACATGGCAGGTGTCAAGGCAGACACCGATTTTATCTTTCAGCTCAATCTTATCAATAATAGCTTTCAGCTCTTCAAAGCTTCTTCCGACTTCGGAGCCTTTGCCTGCCATTGTTTCAAGCAAAACAACGGTGGACTGCTCTTTGGTAAGAATGGAATTGAGCATATCTGAAATTTGCTGAATTCCGGTTTCCGCACCCTGACCGGTGTGACTGCCGGGGTGAAAGTTATACATACATCCCCCTAAAAGCTCAAGGCGTTTAAGGTCGTCTTCCATAGTTTCTTTGGCAAAAACTCTGGTTTCGGGGTTTGCTGAGCAGGGGTTAAGGGTGTAAGGTGCGTGGGCAAGGAAATCAGAAATTCCGTTTCCTTTGCAGAAATCAAGAAAAGCAGAAATATCATCATGGTCAATGTCTTTGGCTTTGCTGCCCCGCGGGTTACGGGTGAAAAACTGCATTGTATTTGCGCCGATTTTAACAGCATCCTTGCCCATAGGCAAAAATCCTTTTGAAACAGATAAATGACAGCCGATTTTAAGCATAATAACCTCCGGTTATTTTATAGATACACAATATATTTTACCACAAAAAACAGGGGATAGCAATTGCTATCCCCTTTGATATTCAATATGTAATTACCACTTGAAGCCTTTCATTGTTACGGTTGATGTACCTGTTGCAGTACCCTTTGAACCCATAACGTTAGAAATGTCAAACTTGAAGTCAAACTTAACAACAAGACCTGTGATGTTGCCTGTTTTAGCGTTGATTGTTGCGGTAACAACTGCATTTGAATAGCTTTCAGAAATGTTTGCTGAACCTGCTACGTCGTCGATAGCGTCATAAACGTTCTGAGCGTTCTTGTGGTCCCAATAGCTCTTATCGTCTGCGCCCTGAGAAATACCGCACTTATCAAGTGCTGTGCCGCCTGCAGATTTAACTGCACCGCCCTGAACTGAGCTTGCACCATCTTTGAGCTGAATTGTGATTGTGTAAACGCCGTTGTTTTCTACGCAAGTTGCGTTTTTAACATCAGCGGGTGTGAGCTTTGAAGCCTGAAGGAACTTGTGGTAACTGTCAACTGTGTCTTCTTTAACAACTGTTGCAGTGTACTTGTTCTTTTCACCAACGCCCATGAACTGATAAACAAGATCTTTGAAAGCGTTGAGTGCAAGACCTGCTTCGTATGATTTCTCAACAGAAACTCTGTCTTTTGAGAAGAGAACTTTCTTGTCAACTGCCTTTTTTGTTGCAGCGTTGTAAACGTTAAGAACGTCAGCAACAGTAGAAGGAGCGTTTGTTGAACCTGCATTGTCTGCGGGAGCATCTGCATCGCCCTGATCGCCTGTGTTGTCAGTTGTGTCGCCTGCTACATCGCCGGCTACGTCACCTGAAATGTCGCCTGAAACATCACCTGATACATCGCCTGAAATGTCGCCTGAAACATCGCCGCTTACATCACCTGAAACGTCACCGCTTACTGTACCTGATGAAAGCTTTTCTGCAACAGCCAATTTATTTTCGGCAATTTTCTGAATTCCGCTGAAAATAGTTACAGCAACGATAGCTACACACAAGATAGCACAAATGCTGCTGATAATGGCAGAAACAACATTCACGTCTGCCGGCTTCTTAGCCTTTTTTTCTTTTTTACTCATGAGAAATACAACCTCCTGAATTATGGTAAAACAATTATATATTAAACTCTTGTGTTTTGCAACACAATTTTGAAATTAAAAGAGAATTTTAGTTGAAATTGTTCACAATTGTTCCGTTTGTGGCTGAAATCATAACCTGCTCATCTGAAGAGAGGAAGCCGACAGATACCTTAACATCACTGAAGTTATATTTTTTAAACTCTTCATAGCAGGTGAGTGACATCTGCTCAATAGCTTTAGCAAGGGTGCTGTAGACTGTGGTGTCAATTGAGTAAGCGTAGTAGCATTCGTTATAGCTTTGCGTAGCGTATGCGGCAATAATAACCTGATTTTTTTCTTTGTCGTAATATCCGTGAGCTTCATAATGCTCAAGCATAAACTGATGCTCAATGTCGTCAATAAGCTTATCTGCAAGCTCTTCGCGAGTGTCAATTTTTGAGTCTGCAGTAGTAGTTACGGGATATGTGGCGTCAACACTTTTTTCAAAATCACCTGATTTTTCGCTTCCGCTTACAGTGTAACGGTAGCTGACAGCCTGAGCTTTGACGGTACCTGCAGGTAATTCAACGGTAACCGTTGCCTCGTGGTCAGGCTCAATATAAAGAGCGTATCTGCCTTCTGTTTCTGCAAGTTCTCTGCCGTTTTTATCAAATGCTTTGACGGTGATTTCAAGGTTATATGCATTTTCTTTTTCGTTATTAACAAATTTAAAAATGCCTTTTACACAGTCAGCTGTTTTTAAAAGCTTACAGGATGACGGCATTATTCCTTCCTCGTCTGAGCAAGAAGAAAAAGAAAACAAAACAACTGCAATTAATAAAAATATACCTGCGGTCTTAATGAATGAAGTTTTCATAATAGCTCAACTTTCTGTTTAAATAATCAGTGTGAATTTCGGCCAGGCAGCCTTATCTCAACCTTTGAAAATTATACAATAGTGTTAAATTTTTTTCAATACTTGTTTTACCCCTTGATTTAGCGTAGTTAAATGTAATATAATAAAATGAATAAATTTTTTCGGAGGTGACGGCATGCTGGAATTTTTTACATCTGTGTCGCGTTATTTGCTGACAGGTATGGGCGTAATAATTTTGCTTGTGTGCTGTATCTCTTTGTTATGCATTAAAGCGCCGAAGGTAAAACCGGCACTTTTCATTGATACGGTTAACGGTAATGAATACCCCGTAACCCATTGGGAAACATCGTTGGGAAGAAGTAATGCCTGCGATATAACCTTAAGCTTTGAAACTGTGAGCAGATTTCACGCAGTTTTAACAAAGCAGAAAAAAGGCTGGGTGATTACCGACACACTTTCCCGCACGGGTACATATGTCAACGGTAAAAAAATCAGTGAACCCACAGTTATAAAAAACGGTGACGTTCTTATTTTTGGCGGTGTTTCGCTTTTATTTAAAGAAAGGTAATTGTAATGGATAATTTAAAGGATGCAAAAAAGATAGTTGTTAAGGTGGGTACATCTACTTTGACTTATGAAACAGGTAAAACGAATATCAGACGGATGAAAAAGCTTGTTGAAGTTTTATCTGATCTTAAAAACAGCGGTATGCAGATTGTTCTTGTCACATCAGGTGCAATCGGTGTCGGTGTAGGTAAGCTGGGACTTTCTGAAAAGCCTCACGACACCCCCGGCCGTCAGGCTGCGGCAACAGTAGGTCAGTGTGAGCTTATGTTTATGTATGACAAGCTCTTTTCTGAATACGGCCATACCATCGGTCAGCTTCTTATTACCCGTTCTGATATAGAAAACCCTGAAAGAAAAGAAAATCTCATCAATGCCTTTGATAAGCTTTTTGAATATGGTGCCATACCTGTTATTAACGAAAATGATGCCGTTGCAATTGAAGAAATTGTTTTTGGCGATAATGATAATCTTTCTGCAATTGTGGCAAAGCTGACAAGTGCTGATGGCTTGGTGATTCTCACCGACATTGACGGTCTTTTCAGCGGCAACCCAAAAACAGACGAAGATGCTGTTCTTATTCCCGTTGTTGAAGAAATTACTGATGAAGTTGAAGCTCTTGCGGGCGGCGCAGGTTCGAGCAGAGGCACCGGCGGAATGATAACAAAAATCCACGCTGCCAAAACAGCAGGTGAGGCAGGCATTCCTACCGTTATCATTAACGGCACAAATCCTGAAGATATTTACAGAATCATCGAGGGCAGACAGGTAGGCACATTCTTCTGCGCTAAAAAGTGAGGTTAATTATGTTAAATGAAATTGGTGTAAAAGCGAAAAAAGCTTCCAGAGTACTTGCTACTGCCGGAACAGATACAAAAAACAGAGCTCTTGTTGCAATTGCTGATGCCCTTATGGCAAGAGCAGAGTATATAATTGAAGCCAATAAAAGAGATATCAAGGCTGCAAGGCTTAACGGAATGTCTGAAACAATGATTGACCGTCTTTCTCTTGACATCCGCCGTATCGAATCTATGGCGAGGGGTGCGTTTGAGGTTTCTCAGGCCAGTGACCCTATCGGTAAGGTTATCAGTGGAACAACCAGACCTAACGGGTTGAAAATTGAGAAGGTTACGGTTCCTCTCGGTGTAATTGCAGTTATTTATGAATCAAGACCAAATGTTACGGCCGATGCCGCTGCACTTTGCCTTAAATCAGGTAACGCAGTTATTCTTCGCGGCGGCAAAGAGGCTATTTATTCAAACATAGCTATTGCTCATACAATGCGTGATGCTGTTGAAAGTGCAGGTCTTCCTGCTGACTGTATTCAGCTTATTGAAAACACATCACGCGAAAGCGCATCTCAGCTTATGAAGCTTAATGATTATGTTGATGTTCTTATTCCCAGAGGCGGTGCAGGCCTCATAAAGGCTTGTGTGGAAAATTCCACTGTTCCTGTTATTGAAACAGGCACAGGTAACTGCCACGTTTATGTTGATAAGGATGCCGATATCAACATCGCAAGGGATATAATCGTTAACGCCAAAACTTCACGCCCTTCAGTGTGTAACGCTTGTGAAAGCCTTCTTTTTCACAGAGACGTTGATGAAAGAGCTGTTTTTGCTCTTTGCAAAGCTCTTGATGATAAGGGTGTAAGAATTCACGCTGACAGCAAAGTTAAAAAGATTTACCCATCAGCTGTTGATGCTGTTGAGGAGGACTGGGGCACAGAATATCTCGGCTACGAAATCAGCGCAAAATTTGTTGAAAACATTGATGAAGCTGTTGAGCATATCACAAAATACGGAACTGGCCACAGCGAATGTATTGTAACCGATAATTATTTTGCCGCCAATAAGTTCACACAGCAGGTAGATGCTGCTGCAGTTTATGTAAACGCTTCAACACGTTTTACTGACGGCAGTGAATTCGGCTTCGGTGCAGAAATCGGTATTTCTACCCAGAAGCTTCACGCAAGAGGACCTTTGGGTCTTGAGAATTTAACAAGTGAAAAATATATCGTTACCGGTAACGGACAGATAAGGTGATTTAATGTCGCAGGAAAATAACACTGTTAACAAGAAAAAACGAGGCCACAAGGGTGCTTTTGCGCTGGGGCTTGTGATAATCTGCTTCGCTCTGATAGGTGTCGTTTCGGTGGTTATGTATGCCGTGGGCGGCGCACAGTCTCTGTTTAATAACGAAGCAAAAAAATCAGAATATGAAGAATACCTTTCACCTGTAGTTATGCTTGACCCTGAAGTTTTTGATGACGTTACAAAAGCGGATATGACTGATTTGCTTGCCGCTTCAATTTTGTCATTGCTTTCAGAGGACGAAAATAACCCTTATAATTTTGAATTTGTGGAAGGTGAAACGTCAGGTATTGCCATTCCTGAAGAAACTGTTGATAAGGCTTTTGCTGAATTATTCGGTAATGAAATTAAGCCTGAACATCAGAGCGTTGAATGTTCAACCTGCGTGTTTGAATATTATAACGCGACAGAAAGATACATAATTCCTTTGACAGGCTATGACCCTGCATATGTACCTGATGTTGTTGAAATTGATAAAAACCGAGAAGGAACAATTGCTCTTACAGTGGGTTATATCGCTTACGGTGATTGGGAAATCGGTGAAGATAACGGCTATACTCAGCCTGAACCTGCAAAATACAGAAAAATAACTTTGCGCGAAACAGAATCAGGTTATTATGTCAGCGCAATTCAGAATTCGGAAGTGTTAAAATGAAAGAAATATTCAGCGGAAAAATATTTAAAGAGGGTCTGATTCCCGAGGTTCATGCTTCAACTATATTGAAAGTTGCGGAAAACAAATTTCTCTGCGCCTTCTTTGGCGGTACGGAGGAAGGCAAGGATGATGTTGAAATATACCTTGCATCTTTTGACGGTGAAAAGTGGAGTGTTCCTGAAGTTGTTGCAAGCGGTGACAATGTGCCTTGCTGGAACCCCGTTCTTTTTGCTCACGACGGTAAAATCAGCCTTTATTACAAAGTGGGCAAGCCTATTCCGAATTGGCACACAATGGTTAAGGATTCCTTTGATGGCGGAAAAACCTGGAGTGAAGCACGTGAGCTTGTTCCTGGTGATATAGGCGGCCGAGGTCCTGTTAAAAACAAAGCGATTCTCCTCAAGAACGGAAACATCTGTGCGCCTGCATCGGTTGAAACTGAAGATGAATGGGATGCTTTTACAGATATTTCGCGCGACGGAGGAATTACTTGGGAAAAGAGCGAGCTTGTTCCCTTTGACCATAAGGCAGCAGACGGAAGAGGAATTATTCAGCCCACCTTGTGGGAAAGTGAAGACAAGCTTTATATGCTCATCCGTTCATCTGAAAGCCGTGTTATGAAAAGCGTTTCAGCCGACGGCGGAAAAACCTGGGCAAGGGCAGAGAAAACCGGTATTATTCACAACAACAGCGGAATTGACTGCACACAGCTTCCCGGCGGTGATGTGCTCGTTATTCACAATCCTGTTGAAGCATCTTGGGGCGACAGAAACATAATTTCTTATGCAATTACTCATGACAACGCTCAGAGCTTTGACGAGGGTGTTGTTATTGAACACAGCGATGACACTGAAGCAGAGTTTTCTTACCCTGCGGTGATAAACGACGGAAAGTATATTTATCTCACCTACACCCACAACCGAAAGAACATAATGTTCAGAATTTTTGAGATATAAAAATAAGCCATAAGACTTTATCGGTCTTATGGCTTTCTTTATTATAAACCTAATTTATCTTTAAGAATTGCTGTGAGTTTTTCTGCAATTATTTTATGCCCGTCACGAAGAGGATGGAGGGGTTCAAGAGGAACCCATCCTGATGAATTGATGAAAATGATGTTACAACCGTTTTCTTTGTTATATTTTTCAATAGTTGCTTCAAGTTCAATAGGAAAAGCTCCGCAAAATGCACTTAAAGCTATAATCTGTGAGTCGGGGTTGATTTTTCTGATAACGTCAAGCAGTTTGCAGTATTCTTCAACATACTTCTCTGCGGTTGCGCCTCTGTCGTTTGCTCCGTGATTTATAAGAATATAGTCAGGTGACTTGTATGTAACGGGATGGCCTTCAAAACAATAGGGATACGCTTCACTTGCTTTGGGAACACTGCCACAGCCGCTTTTTGTTGCGCCAACTGCACCGTAACCCATATGAAGAGGAATAAGGTTAAGATTTTTTGCTGTAAGATAGGCGTATGTTCCGGTTGAATCATCCTGATACGGGCGGTTAAACATACCTTCATTTTTGTCCCAGCAACGGTCCTCGACGAGTACACCCTCGGTAATTGAGTCGCCTACGAGTTCAATTGTTTTTCTGTTATCTTCGGGCAAAACCGAATTGCCGTCAGCCTCATAACCGATAAAAGAAACTTTACCGATCAGGGGATGATGCCAGCGCTGATGCATTTCAACTGCACTTTTAAAAATAACAGTGAGAATATGTTCACCGTCATCGTCTGCCTCAACTCTCAAAAACGGGTTAACGGGTGTTTCGAATTTATTGTTTCCGTCAAGGCTGAGCCAAAGATGAGGGTAGGGGTGAGAGTTCCATATAGTGTTAAAGTGAAGTGTGATCCACTCACCCTTGAAGGCAATTTTAATAACCGAACCGGGTGTGGCAGAGGTCATAGTGTCATTAAGTTCACTCCATCTGCCGATAAAATTTATGCTGCTGTCGTTGTATGAATAAAACATAAATTACTCCTCAATAAAAATTTCACTTATCATAAAGCCTGTTTCAGGCTCTGTTATTTTTACCTCAGCATATCCGTTTTCAAAGAATTCTGCAGGTATGTCATAGCTTACCGCAGTATAGGCTGACGTGAGATAATTTTTGGTGTATTCTTTGTCAGTTTTTCCGCCGTAAGGTACACCGCGGTAAAACTCTTTGCCATTTATTGTGATTAAGAAATTGGTTACGCTTTCTTCAAAGTTTTTGTTTTTATATGTGATTCTCATTGTGCAGCCGTTGTTATTTTGTGTTGCAAAAGAAAATCTTATATTGAAATGGTCATATACCTTTGTCAGGCGCATAGGAAGAGTGCCGTCGTTAACAGGGCGGTCACCCTGGAAATCCATATAAAACTCGCCTTCCTGCCTGCCTATCGCTTCAAAGCCGTGATGTGCAAAAGAAAAGTATTTTTTATCACGTTGAAGCTTGAATTCGTTAAGCAAAATTTCTCTGTCTGCCCCGGATTCTATTTTATTAAGAAGATAAAGTCTGTCTGTTATGGGGCGGTCAATCGTTTCAAGGGTGCATCCTCTGTCCCAGGCTTTGCCGTGATAGTTTTCAACATCAAGCTGTAAACCGATTAAATCAAAAAGCATTTTGCCTTGTTCGTCAAGCTTTTTTCTGAGCTGATTATAGCTTTCGTTAAAAGGTGTCTGCAAAATTTCTTTTGCTTTTTTGATGTTGCGGTTAATAATTTCAGTTTCCGCTTTTTTGATAAGCTCATTTTCAAAATGGAAACGCATTTTCACAAGCATATCACATTCTGCTGCAAAAAGATGCATAAGGAATCTGTAGTTTTTCAGATTTTCTTCATTTATAAGTTCGTTGAATTTGTTATAAACAGCTTCAATAACGGGGTTTTGATCAGGTGAGCCTTCCCAACATTTTTCAAGCATAAAAATGCATTTGGCAAACTCCTCTGCATCAACAGTGGGGATATACGCTCTTGCATAGTCTTTTGCTGTTTCAAAAATGTCGCACTTTGTGTCAAAGTCCAGAGCGCTGAAAATAACCTTGTTGAAATCATCGTGATTTCCGTCAGAATAACTTACGCTGCCGACAAGAAATTTTTCTGTCTGTCGGTGAATGTGGCGGTATTCAACAGGCCTCGGGTTAACACTTTCCCGCCCGAAGGCAGAAGCAAAAGCATAGTGCCAGTCATCTTTATCAAAATGAACGGGATATTCACACCTTACACAATGTGTTACGTCAGGATAAAAACGGATGGGATATTTTGAAGGAACAGCTTTTCTCAAATCTTCAAGGGGCATTGCGTGATTAGGGCCGTAAATCACACCTTCAATAAAATCAGGCTTTTTACTGATTTCTTCAATAAATTTTTCACCCCAGTCAGGATATTCGTGGGGAGCCTGGGCAGAAATCCACAGCTTTGCTTCAGGGTGAATTTCATTGAGAGTTGATTTGATGAGCTCACATCTTTTAAAGAAGTCTTGCGGCATCATATCACCGGGGTCGCCTCCGGGAATAAACAAAACATCAACTCTTTTTGCTGCGCCGTAAAAATCATATATTTTAGCTCTGACTTCTTCAGTTGTTTCTTTTGAATATGTAGGGTGCCATACCGAAACATCGACATCCAATTCGTCACACACTTCCGAAACAGCCTTAAACATATCTTTTATGCTCATTTTCATAAGACAATTCTGTTTTTCGTTGTCACAAATTCCCTCAAAAGTGTTAAGACCAAACATCATAAGATCAAGGATGTATCTGCGGTATTGATCTGCATCCCAGGCGTCACAAGTGTTGTTTGTATCACGATAGCCGAGCTGATGGCCGCGGATTTTTTTATCAGGGGAGTAGGTGCCGCTGATGTTTTCTGTCAGATGAAAACAGCTTTCTTTTATTTCGCTTTTTCTTAAAAATAAAGAGTAGGCATAAATAAAGCCTCTTAGTCTGTGGGCAGAAACAGTAATACCGGAAGAGCTTATATCAATAATAAAGTCTTCACTTTCGGGGTTGTCTGCAATTGTTTTGAAATTGAAATCAGCTTTACCGTTAAGGTTAAAGTAAGGTAACCTGCGTTTGATTTCTTCAGAGAAAATACCTGCAGCTTTTTTTGCAATTTCAGAGTCGGAATTCAATTTTAAATCAGAAAACATAAAACCCATAAAAACACAACCTTGAAAAACAGTTTTAAATATTGTAACATATTAAAGTATGATTTAGCAACAGGGGAGAAAACAATGATTGAAAAAATTTTTGAGCAGAATGTGTGGGATATTCTTAAAAACACCACTCTGCCTATTGTGATTTACGGTATGGGTAACGGCGCAGATATGGTTATTGATAAGCTTTGTTCAATAGGCGTTGAGGTTGCTGATATTTTTGCAAGTGATAAGTTTGTCCGCGGCCAGTTTTTCAGAGGCAGGCAGGTTTTAAAATATTCTGACGTGTGTGAAAAATATAATGATTTTTTTATTGTGATGAGCTTTGCTGTCCACGATGATGAAACCATAGAAAACGTTATAAAAATGTATGCTGAGCATCCGTTTGTTGCGCCTGATGTTCCTGTTGCTGATGATGAAATTTTTACCCGTGAGTTTATTGCACAGCACGATGAAGAATTTGATAAAGCATATGCTCTTCTTGCTGATGATGAATCCCGCGAAAATTATGTAAACATTCTCAACTTCAAAGTCAGCGGAAAAGTAGAATATCTTTTCAAAGCCGAAAAAGAAAAAGATTTTGTTTACAAAGAAATTCTGAAAATCGGAAGCGATGAGGTGTTTGTTGACCTCGGTGCTTATGACGGTGATACAATACGGGAATTTCTGCGAGCCTGCAACGGCAGCTATAAAAAGATCTACGCTTTTGAAGCCGATGAAAAAAACTTCGGAAAGCTTTGCGCAAACACCGAAAATGCAGAAAATGTAGAGGCTTTCAATCTTGCTGCGTGGAATAAAAAAGAAACCCTTCTTTTTGAAAAAAAGAAGGGGAGAAATTCTAAGCTTTCATCATCAGGTAATGTTGAGGTTTCTGCTGACAGTGTTGATAATGTAATTAAAGATAATGTTACTGTTCTTAAAATGGATATTGAGGGCAGTGAGGGTAAAGCTCTTGACGGAGCTGCGGAAACTATTGTAAAATATAAGCCGAAGCTTTATATCTGTGCTTATCACAGAAACAGCGATATGTTTCTGCTGCCGTTAAAAATAAACTCTTTTTACAGCGGTTATAAATTCTATTTTTATCATCACAGATATATCCCGGCTTGGGAATCTAATTTTTACGGGGTGGTATAATGTCAAACCCAAAAAGTAAAATTTTACCCGGAATTTTCAGTACATTTGTTGTTATACTGATGTTCTGGTGTATAGATGCGTTTGCACCTCAGCTGAGAAGTGATCTGTCATCTTTCGGAACAAATGTTATCGGTGCGGTGTTGGGCATAATAACAGTTGTTGCTGTTTGTGTAGCTAAACGTCGTTCCTTGGTGAGCATAGGTCTCATTTTTGAAATTCCACGCATTTTCAGAGGAATTTTGGTGGGTGCAGGTATGTCAGCTTTGCCTATTGCAATTGTTTTGGCAGTTCGCACGGCAGTTTATGTTTTTTTAAAAATTCCGTCAGCGGCGCCCGGTATAGTGCTTCCTAACAGTCCCTCAGCGCTTTCTGTAACCTCTTTATTGTTTTTTGCAGCATCCTGTGCGGTTGTCTCACTGATGCAGGAGCTTTGTTTCAGAGGCTATATGATACGCTCAATGCGTCCGCAGTATCCGTTTTTTGACGCTAATCTGCTTCAGGCGGGATTGAGTACAGCCTTGCCTCTTGCAGTGATTGTCAGAAATATTATTTCGGGTTTTTATTCATTAAGAAGCAGTGTCAACTTTATAGTTTTTGTTGCAGTGCTGATAGTTTTTTACTTGGTTTATACCTTTGTCAGTTCAATGAAACGAGGTTTTGTGACGAGAGTATCAGGCGACATCTGGCCTTCGCTTTTCGGAAATTTCTTTTTTGTTTTTCTCGGAGGAGTTCTTTTTATTCAGAATAGCTACATAAATAACTATTCTGCAATAATCTGCCTCTTGTCGGCTGAGATTATTTCGGACATTATGGCAAATATCTATTACAGGCGGCAATATACCCGTAACAAAAAAAGAAAAGAACAGCACGAAAAAGAAAAGCTTCAGCGTATAGAATCTATTCATCAGTCGGAGATTTCAAGTGATAATGACCCTAATCTTGAAGGCTTGTCACAAAAAAGTGTTAAAGAGATTATGGAAGAGCATCGCCGCAGAATAATTGAATCTGTGGGTGAACATACTAATGCGATTCAGCCTGAGAGCAACGATGAGATTGCCTCTCTCGGTGAAGCAGATTTCCAAAAGAATATCAATCTATAAAATCAGCCTGCCTTACCTCGGTAAAGCAGGCTTTTTTTATTTGAAAGCGATGTAGGAGTAAGTGTAACCTAATTCGTTAAAAAACGATACAGCGCCGTCAATTGTTGTTTTTGTTATTTTGAATCCTGTGGAATTCAGGGCAATACCTGCTGAAGAATAGGTTTCTGTAGCAACGGCAAATCTTGCAGCTGAGGTTGAATTATTAAAATTCACCGTCATAACGGGAAAGTCAGAGCAAAATACAATCAGAAGCTTTGGCTTAAAATCAAGCCGGATGGTAGCTGCGGTCTGACCTGTTCCCGAGTAGAAGCCTGTTTTAATCGGATTGTTCCAGGCTTCTTTATCTGCTGCCGTAACGTGAACATTGCTGTCAGTAATATGACCTGAACAGATAAAATCTTTGTTGATAAAAGATGTAAAGCCTTCGTCAACACTTTCCGCGGGGCAGAAATCTGCAATGATTTTAAACCACCCCTGACAGACGAGAGCACTTGTGTCTCTGTCTGACTGTATTTCACTGCATCCTGATTCTTCAATGTTAAGATCGGTGCGGAAGGTAAGTGCATCAATTATTTTTGTGAAAAAATCGTGACAAGCTGAGCCACCGTAAGAATATGGAACACAGATGCTTAATCGTGTTTTGATATTTGCTGTACGGCAGTATTCCTGCTTTTCAAGAACACCGTCATCGTTGGCAACAAATTTATCTGTAATACTGAGGTCTTCAATACCAACTGAAACAATTGCCTTTTTCAGCGGAACTGCTTTGGCAATCGGCGGGAATTCGGTAAAAAACGTTATTTCATCAAGAGACGGCTGAATATTGAGCCAGTCAACTATTTTCTGAGGAATTGCAACAATAGCATCCATTATGTTTCCACCACCTCTCTTATAATTGCCCAGATATAAAGCGGACTCTGTGAGCAGTAAACCTTTTCTGCTCTGTCAATGGTGTATTTTGTTCCGTCACAGACGAGGTATCCGTTCATTGTGTCAAAATTGGTGAGGTCATGCTCTGCCGGGCCGATGTAAAGATATTTGCCCTGATTGTCAAAGCCGATAACGGTATAAACACCGTCAAGATACATTTTATTTTTATATCTCAACGGCTGAATAAAACCGTGAAAAATTTCTGAACTCCAGCCGTCATCCAGCTTGAGAGAAATTTCTCTGCCGAATTTTTTGAAAACGGTATCAAGCTCTGTCACTTTCATAAACATCAACCTTTCCAAAGAAAAATCCGTTATCCGAAACAAGCGGCATCAGCTCAGCCATAGCATTATCACGTATTTGTTTGGCTGAGTTCAGCTGTTCCTGAGAGCTGACACTGTTATAAGAAATACTCAGGTCGCCTGCTTTGAATGATGACATATTGCTTTCTTCCTGTGCCCAGGCTCTTTTGATACACAGATTATAAAAAGCCTTACCTGCTGCGGCTGCAACAATTCTCGGGTCTGCCTGTTGAACATCGGGGCGTAAAATACAGACGATTTCATCAAGGCAATGCTGACAAATTGATTCGGCAATTTCCTTTTCTTTTTCTTCAATATCTGTCAGAAGCGAGAGTGCTTCCGTTACTTCCCAGACGTATGCCATATTAAGCACCCAAAGAAACCGCCTTTGAAGCGCCGTTGATGATTTTTGCAAAACCGTCAATGGAAGTGATAGAAATCTGTTCGAGCTGGCGGTCAATAAGCTTGCCGTAATCAGTTTCAATACCACCTACTTTTATGTGTTCAAGTGCACATGATTTGTCAAGGCCGATGATTGTACCCTCTGAACTTACAGCAGATGTTCTGATAAGCTTTGCACCGAAAGGTGTAATCATATTGCCTGTGCCGTGGAAGTTAAGACCTGCTGAGCCGTCACGGAATTCGCCAAGCTTGAGAATTGAACCTGCAGCTGAAGGTGAAGCAAGAATGGTGTTAAGCTCATATGGTGAAAAGCTGTTCCAGAAGTCAACAAGTGAATCATAAGTGTAAGCTGAAACAGTTGATTTTTCAGCTTTATTATTACTGCCGTCACCGTTGAGGATAGTGTTCACTGCGTCAGCCATAAGAGTTTGTGAAAGATAAGCGCCGATTCTCTTAAGAGCTACGGCTACAATATCAAGACGCTGGAATCTGAGAACATCGTATGATGTAGTAATCATTCTGCCTCGCTTTTTAAGGTGAATTGTTCTGTCGCTTACAGAAAAATCTGCTTCTGCGAGTGTATCGCCCTCTGTGAATTCGGGCATTTCCATGTTTTCTTTTGTCATTACAAGATCCATTGCTCTGTAATCCATTGAGTCAATGTCTGTTGTTGCTGCAACAATTTCGGGAATAAAGTTTGCTTCATCCATACCGTGACGAACAGCTCTTGCAACGTATTCGGGGAAAAGAACTGCTGCATCACTTGTGCTGAAAAATTTACCTACAACGCTGCTGTCTGCGCCTGAAATTTTAATGTCAAATCTCTTGAGCTGGCGCTGATAAGCGTCAAGGCCGTCGAAAGCTGTGCCTTTATAATTCTCTGAAGGGTCAAGAGCTTCGAGAGTCTGAGTGAATGAACGGCCTGTGCCGTACATGCCTTTTTCGAGTTTAATGTTATCAAATGACATATATTTATATCTCCTTTTTAAAAAATAAATTGATTGTTGTCCGTGTAGTTTTGGGTTTCGGCTTTCAGCTGAGGCTTGAGTGGAATTACCTGACAGGCTCTTTCAAAAAATGAATCTCTGAGTCTGATAAGACGGTCAAGATCAAGCCCGTCGCACATCTTCTGCGCTGTCTCAACATCTATTCCGTCAAGGGCAAGAGCTGCATATTTCACCGCTTCTTTTGTAAGCTCATTTCTGTAAGCTCTGCCTTCACTCGCTTCTTTTTCAAGGGCTGAAAGCTTTTCACCAAGCTCTTTTGATAGCTCAGGTGAAATCACAATTTCGCGCCCTTTTTTAATTACGGTTTCAAGCTCGCTGAAAGTTTTTGTAACCTTTGTTTTTTGATGGCTTTTAACAACACCTGCACCTACCTGGGCAGGTACTGCAACAAAAGACCACTCATATGCATCGGCAGGGTCCTTTAAAATGCAGTGACAAACCTTGCCTGAATATTCAACGCCTTTGATATGAGAGCATTTTTCACTTCTCATATCGTTACCGCATACAGAGCAAACATAGCTTCTTACACTGCAGCAGACACTAACTTCTTTTTTGATACCTGCATCTATTTCTGCGATAAGAGTTTCATTACTCTGTGTGCGCGGCATATATGCTTTTGCTTTTAAATATCTGTATGCATCACCGTAAGAAGTCGTTTTGCTTTCATCGGTTATAACTTCTGCGCTGTAGATTCTTGCAGTCTGATTTTTGCCTGAATGATTATGGTCAAAAACGCCTGTAATACCCACAAACATACTCTTGAGCCTCTCGAGTGAAAGGTTGTCAAATCTTTCTGCATCGCGGTCAATTTCGTTATCACAGAGGATGACACTAAAAGTAAAAACGTCTTCTGCTTTTAATTCCTTGCGTGTGAAACGGTTAATAAGCTCAAGATCAGCGGCAGTAATTTCCTGCGGTGATGTTACACAGTCAAAGCTTTTATCCATTTGCTTCTCCTTTCAATTCCTGTTGAATTTTTTCTCTCTGTGCATCGTAAAGACGAGCTTTGCTCAGCTCACATTCATCCTGAAGAGTGATATCATCCCAGATGATTTCAGGGGTGTCTGCGATGCTGTTGAGAGTTAAATACATCTTGCAGATTTTCATAATAACAGGGGTGAGAATTCTTCTGTAAGCTTCAAGCTCACTTGTAAGAAGATCGGCTTGCTGAGCAGACATTCTCTCTGTTGAAGACCAGGAAAGCCCCAGCATAAACGGCGGAATGCCTGTTTTTGCAACAATCTGTTCCAACATCTGGCGAACAGGAACTTCACTGTCGAGAATCTGGCTGTCGGCACCAATAGCTTTGATGCTCACATCTCCAACGGCAACAAAATCACGAACAGGTCCGCCGACTTTCATTGCTTCGCCCCATTCACGGGCAACCTGCTGAGCGCGGTCCTTTGCATAAGCTCTGTCAACGGCATCGTTCTGAGGCTTGTATGTAACGGCATAACGGATATTTCCTGCGCGTTCCCAATTCTCACCCACTGTCTGATAAATTTTCATAAGAATTCCGCTGACAAACGGCAGACCCTTTAAAATGGAATTTCCGCAAAGCTTACCGCTTTCAGGGTTCAGAACAGACATAAGCACAAGCTCAGGATATCTGACCGGCTGAGGTCCGCCGATTCCGCGTGCACAGACAACACAGTCAAGTCGGTTGTCTGCCCGGTGAAGCTCCACATCATCTATATCGGCATTATAAAGAGCAGAAATGTTGCCTTTATAATCTGTCACAATTTCACCAACAGCTGTGCCGTAAGTAAGAAGCTGTTCAAAATATGTAGAGATGAATTCTGAAATTCCCGTTCTGCCTGAAGATACCTTTACATTCTGAAGAAATTCTTCCAGAACAGCCGTGTTACGGGGATTTTTGCATTTTACGGTAAAGCCTCCTGTAAGGCGGACCGTTTTCAAAATGGCAGCATCAATAATGGGAACAGCTTCTCTCAATTCACGGTAGAGACGCGTCTGACCGTCTGAAAGAGGAACATAGTTGCTTACAAAATCAAAAATCTGCGGTTTGTATGTCTGCGGTACGGATACTGCAGTTTTGGCTGATGAAATTTTTTTAAAAAATCCCATCTCACATCTCCTTTCTGTTAACACTCAGGGCGAAAAAGTCATCTGCAGGTGCGTTGAGAATAGTGGAAACAAAATATCTTATGTCATCCATAGCGTGATCGTCTTCTTTTCTCGGGGCATCCCTTGATGACTTTTCATCCCATCTGTAAAGAGAAAATTCTCTGAGAGTGTCCTTACACTCAGGGGAAAAATAAATTTCTTCTTTTTTAAGTGCATCAGACACAAGGCGTATCCCGTCAATAACATCGTTTTTTGCGGGTATAACCTTGAATTTTCCTTCACGGCGGATACATTGAATAAAGCTCGCTGCACTGGGATCAATTACAACAGCATCAATGGGTAAATTACCGGCAAGAGCCTCAAGTGCAAGGTAATGCTCCATGTCGGTTTTTTGCTCACCCTGAGTGCGCGAGTTGTAGTAATACTCTTTGATACGGTACCACTTCCCCCGTTGCAATCCCCAAAGTCCCATAGAGCAGGGGTTCACGGTTCCGTAGTCGCATGATATGTAGTATTTCTCAAATTCATCACAAAGAGGTGCTCTGATATGAATATTATGAGAAAACATCGGATAAACCGTACCGTAAGCGGCCACCCATTTACCTTCAACAAATCTTTGGTAAAACGCACCTGAATAAAGCGACTCATACCTTCTGATGATATTTTCAGTAAGCCCCGGATTATCTTTCATAGTAAAATGAAGGTAAAGGCAGTTTTTTTCATCAGCCTTTTTAATCCATTCACGGTAAAACCAATGCATAGGATGTTCGGGGTTGCAGTTAAACCAAAGCTTTGAATTTTCCAAAGAGCAACGGGCAATCGCCTGTTCCACAAATGAACGGGGCATAAGGGCAACCTCGTCGAGCAGAATGCCGCCCAGCGTCATACCCTGAATAAGTGCCGCAGAGCCTTCATCTTTTCCGCCGAATAAATAAAAGCGATTTGTTCTGCCTTTGTACGAAATCTCGATATAATTTTTTGAAGATTTTTCTTTGCAGACAAAACCCAGGGAGGTGAGTAAGGGAAGCATCGGCACAATAAGATTCCTCTTTAAAGATGCTATTGTTTTGCCGCAAAGAGCAAAGGATGTGTCATCAAAATCGTAAAAGGACCAGACAATAAACGAAAGGGACATACAAACCGTTTTGCCTGAACGCACAGCACCGTCGCAAATGATGGCATCTTTTTTTCTGTAGAAAGATGATGAACTCCACCAACTAAGAACAGTAAGCTGTTTTTTTGAAAACTTACGGAAAACCTCCGTGGGGTTAACTGCCATCTTCATCATCTCTGATCGCTGCCGCACTTCTGTCAATAACGTCATAAAAAGGCAGGACACTGTCGTTTTCTGAACCCTGAGACATTTCACCAAGCTTTTCAAGGGCCTTAAGGCGGTCAAAAAACTTGATTTCTATACCGCCGTTTTTAGGGCGTTTGATTTCGCTTATGTTAAGGAGGTTCATCTTTTCGAGTTCAGATTCTTCAGGTGTTTCGTCGCAAAACAAAAGCCTGAAAGCATCAGTGCAGTCACCGAAAGCAAGAAGCCTGTATCCGCCTGAAATTTCCTGCGTCGTAGGAGGTGTAATTTCGTCAAGGCGCTGAATTTCATCAACAATTTCTTTTTTGCTCAGCAACTTTGCAGCAGAGCTTTTTGCAAACGGATACCCTGCGAGTGCTGCCGCCTGAATTCCTGAACGGTATTGACGGTAGTAAATACAAAATAATTTTTCTTTTGGTTTAAGTCCGTTTTTCATTTTCGCTTCCTTTCTGAAAGTAAGACCGGTTTTATCGGACGTCCTTTCACCCATAACCCTAAAAACAGCTTTTGTGAAGTAAAAAAGTGCAAAAAAAACAACCTACCGATATTTTGTGTAAATATCAGTAGGTTTTGATCATATTCAGTTAAGCGGAATTATTTCTCCGTTTCTGATAAGGAACTTATTTTCGGCCAATGAAAGCAACGGAGCATCGGATTTCGGGTTGTCAGTGTAAGCGTTTCTGAAAATATAACCGTCAGCTTCTTTTTTGATTCTGTTGACTTTTTCAGCACCTTTACAGTTTTTACCGATGATTTCACCCGTTTTACAGTTCATATTTGTTCCGATTATAACGTCAGCACCAAGACGCTTAAGTATGGGGCTGATTTCAAATTCAGGTGAAGCTGAGCATACAACTGTTCTGACGTCGTTTTCACGAGGCCTGAACCAGGGGAAAATTTTATCTGCATTTTTATCCCAGAAAAGCTCTGCTTCTTTTTCGGCATCAAGAGATTTTAAAAAGCAAAAGAACTCACCTTTGAACTGTGTAAGATCAATCTTTTTAAGAAAGAATTTTACAGCTGAAAAAATCTGATGAGGAACGTGTGAAATTATTTTCGGATGTCTTTTTAAACAGAATAACCAGAACTGTGTTGCAGAATCTGCAGGATAAACTGTTTTGTCAAAATCATAAAGGTCAGCTAACATAATGGCTCCTGAGGGTGACAAATATAATCTGTATTGTCACTTCTTTCTTTATACTCGCAAATCCGTCAGTCTTTGCTGCGTTTTGACTGTTGCGTCAGTCAGAGTGAAGGCGGCTGAAGCGTTCACTTTAAAACTTGATTTCAGTTTCCTTACCGTCAAGCTCAACAGTAACACACTTATCGCCGTAAACAAACTCAAATTCACCTGTACCTGTTGCTGTAAGGCGTGAGAGTGTGCCGTTTTTCCACTCAATGTTTACAGTGGCGCCGCCCTTGACTGCCAGACCTTTAACCGAGCCGTTTGCCCACTCTTTGGGAAGTGCGGGTAAAATGAGACTGCGGTTACCGAAAGACTGAACAAACATCTGGGCAATACCGCTTGTTGCGCCGAAGTTACCGTCAATCTGGAATGGGGGATGAGCGTCAAGCATATTGGGATATGTGCCGCCTCTTCCTCTGATTTCAGGGTTGGGGATATATCTTAACTGGTCATTGATAAGCTTTAATGCTTTCTGTCCGTCGCGAAGACGTGCGTGGAAATTGATCTTCCAGCCAAGTGACCAGCCTGTGCCTCTGTCACCTCTTACTCTGAGGGTTTCTTTGCAGGCTTCTGTCAATTCGGGAGTGAGGTCAACGTCAATAAGGTTTGCTGGATAAAGCGCATAAAGGTGAGAAACGTGACGGTGCTTGACCTCTTCTTCTTTATACTCTTCATACCATTCCATAAGTCTGCCGTCTTTGCCGATTCTGAAGGGGAGAAGCTTGGGAAGAGCCTCTTTGATTTCATCAATAACAGAATCGTTTTCAATGCCGAGAATGTCAGCGCAGTTGAGAGCGTTGATGAAGTTTTCTTTGATAATTGACATTGTCATTGTTGTTGTCTGGCTTACTGCAACAATCTTGCCGTTTTCATCAAAGAATTTGTTTTCGGGTGATGTTGAAGGGCAGGCGATGAGATAACCATCTTTGTCTTCAACAAGAATATCAAGGCAGAATTTTGCTGATTCAAGAATAACAGGGAAAGCCTTTTCTCTGAGATAATTTACGTCACCTGTGTATTCATAATATTCAAATAAATGTCTTGTAAACCAAGCGCCTGACATATTCCAGAAAAGCCAGCTTGCGCAGCCTGAAACAGGAGTATTGTGGCGCCAGATATCAACGTTATGGTGGCAGGTGAATCCGCGGGCGTTATAGATTTCTTTTGCTGCCCACTGACCTGCTTGTGAAAGATCCTCAACAAAAGTATTAAGGGGTTCGCAAAGCTCAGGCATTGCGCAGGGGAGAATCGGCCAGTAGTTCATCTCAGTGTTGATATTAACAGTGTAGTTAGAACGCCATGGAGAATATTTTCTGTAAGTCCAGATTCCCTGAAGGTTCATAGCCTGTGAACCGGGGCGGGAAGCTGAAATTGCAAGGTATCTGCCGAAGTTGAATAAAAGGGCATAAAGCTCAACGTCATTTTTTTTGAGCATAAACTCTCTGAGTCTTGTTGAAGTTGTGGTGCCTTCTTTGCGACCGTCACCGAGGTCAAGCTCAACTCTGTTGTAATAGCTCTGATAATCGGCAATATGCTCGGCTTTTATTGATTCATAATCTTCTGACATTGCTGCTCTGACTTTCTTTTCACAAGGCGCAATGTATTCCTTTGTCGGCAGTGTTTTCCAGTCGATGAAGCTGCTTTCTGCACCAAGGTAAATAGTGAGATAGCTGGCCTCTTCAACGCTTACGCTCTTTTTATTAAACTTGATTTTGCCGTCTGAATCAAAAGCGGTCAGGCAGCAGAAATCCATGCCTTTTTTGTCACCGTCAAGGTAAACATCTGTAAACCAATCGCCTTCTTCAGGGTTTTCTGAAGGGCAGGTGCCAACAAGACGGAGGAACTCACCGTCAGTAGAAACCTCGTGACGGAGTTCATTCTGAATTGTGATATTAAGATTTATTTTTTTGTCACCGTCAGCTGTTGTTCTGATTACCATAACATCCTTCGGTGCGCTTATGAAAGACTCGGTTTTATAAGCGGTCTTTTTAAGGTCGTATTTAACAGTGTGAACAGCTGTTTTCAAGTCAAGCTGACGGGTGTAATTTCTTGCCTTAAGATTTGATTTTGATGAAATAATCAATTTGCCGAGAGGCATATAAAACATACTGTCTCCGCCTGCAATTTCAGCTTCGATCAGTTCTTGTGCTTCAAAATTTTTGCCGGCAAGAGAAAGCTCCTGAGCTTTTTTGAAAGCTTCATAAGGATTTTTCTGAGTGTAAGATTCTCTTCCGGGGTAACCTGACCATAAGGTGTCAAGGTTTAATTCAACAGTTTCGGTATCTACTCTGCCGTAAAATGCGCCGCCCAATTTGCCGTTACCTAAAAGCAAAGAGTGAACCCATGTTTTGGCAGGATGTTTGTACCACAATAAGTTAGATGCGTTTGTCATATTTAATCCTCCAATAGTTGGTATTTCAAGTATAACCAAAGGAAAACTCAAAGTCAATTAAAACTTGCATTTTGTACGCTATTATTGTAAAATAAAGTGTAATACTTTGGGGAGAAAAACAAATGACAGATATACTTATAATCGGAGCAGGCGCTGCAGGTCTTATGGCAGCAGGTGTTGCTTCAATGGCAGGTAAAAAGGTCAGAATTCTTGAACGTAATGACAGACCTGCTCGAAAAGTTATGATAACAGGTAAAGGCCGTTGTAATGTAACAAACAACTGTGACAGCCTTGATGAACTTATTTCAAACGTACCTGTCAACGGCAGGTTCCTTTACAGTGCCTTTTCTTCTTTTATGCCCCGTGATACAATGGAGCTTTTTGAAGACATGGGTGTGCCTCTTAAAACAGAAAGAGGAAACAGAGTTTTTCCTGTGTCAGATAAAGCGGTTGATATCGTTGATGCCCTGATTGCTTTTGCAACAGACGACGGAGCTGAGATTATTAATGCAAGGGCAACAGAGCTAATTATTGAAGACGGCTGCGTCAAAGGTGTCGTAACCGAAGACGGCGAACGTCTTTATGCTGAAAAGGTGCTCGTTGCCACAGGCGGAAAATCTTACCCGGTAACTGGTTCAACAGGTGACGGATACACTTTTGCCCGTCAGGCAGGGCATACGGTAACCGAGCTGAAACCGTCACTGGTTTCTCTTGTCTGTCACGAGGGATTTTGCACAGATTTACAGGGCCTTGCTCTTAAGAATGTTGCAATCAAGGTTATGGACACATCAAAGAAAAAAGAAATATACAAGGATATGGGTGAAATGCTCTTTACCCATTTTGGTGTATCAGGACCGATGATTCTAAGCGCAAGCTCACATATGAGAAATATGGAGCGCGGCAGGTATGAAATTTTTATTGATATGAAACCTGCTCTCACCCCCGAACAGCTTGACAGCAGAATTCTCAGAGACTTTTCGGAGAATACTAATAAAAACTTCATTAATTCTTTAGGTGGTCTTTTGCCGAGAAAAATGATTCCTGTTGTGGTTAAATTAAGCGGAATAAGACCTACAGAAAAAGTAAATCAGATCACAAAAGAGCAACGCGCAAAGCTTGTCAGTGTTCTGAAGGAGTTTAAAATTACCGTCAATGATTTCAGCTCAATTAAAGACGCTATTGTCACATCCGGCGGTGTTAAGGTTAGCGAAATTAATCCAAAAACAATGGAATCAAAGCTTATAAAAAATCTTTATTTTGCCGGTGAAGTTATTGATGTTGATGCTTATACAGGCGGCTTCAACCTGCAGATTGCTTTTTCAACAGGCCATCTTGCAGGGGAGAATATGTGAATTATTTAACGGAAAGAGGTTATATTATGTCTGTAAATATTGCGATTGACGGCCCTGCAGGTGCAGGAAAAAGCACCCTTGCAAGAAAGGCGGCAGAAAAATTAGGCTATATCTATGTTGACACAGGCGCTCTTTACAGAACAGTCGGTCTTTTTTCAATAAGAAAAGGTTACGACACAAAGGATGCCGATAAGGTTATTTCGACTCTCGGTGATATCGAAATCAAGTTAGGCTTTACAGATGAAGGTCAGCGTGTTTATCTCAACGGTGAAGATATTTCAGACGATATCAGAACACCTGAAGCTTCAATGGGCGCTTCAAATGTTTCAGCTATTCCGAAGGTTCGCGAGTTTTTGTTTGACTTGCAGAAAGAAATTGCAAAAAACAACAACTGCCTTATGGACGGCAGAGATATCGGCACAGTTGTTCTTCCTGATGCGCAGGTTAAAATTTTCTTGACAGCATCACCTGAAACACGAGCAAAACGCAGATATGACGAGCTTGTTGCAAAGGGTTCAGATGTCACTTTTCAGGAAGTTCTCGATGATCTCATAAAAAGAGATTATCAGGATACTCACCGTGAGGTTGCCCCCCTTAAGGCTGCTGATGATGCAGAAATTGTTGACACAAGTTCACTTTCTTTTGATGAAAGCCTTGAAGCTATCCTTGCCGTTATCGCAAAAAAGCTTTAAAGCGGGGATAATGTGAACGGCAAAATCAATTTTGCAAAACTATTTCTTTATCTGACAGCTCCGATTCTTTATATCTTACATCCGTTCAGATTTTACGGAACTGAAAATCTGCCTACGGACGGTGGCTTTATAATTGCATCAAATCATATTTTCTGGCTTGATGCATTTTATATTGCTCTTGCCAGCAAAAAGAACGTGCATTTTATGGCAAAGAGTGAGCTGTTTAAGTATCGTTTCTTTAACCGGTTTTTTCGTTCATTAAAGGCTTTTCCGGTAAAAAGAGGCTTTTTTGACCGTCAGGCACTGAAAACTGCAACTCAGATTATAAAAAGCGGTGAGGTGCTGGGGATTTTTCCCGAGGGAGGCATTGTAACAAAAGACGGCAGCCCTACAAAGGCAAAGTGGGGAATTTCATATATTGCAAAGGAAAGTAAATGTGATATTGTTCCTGTGAGCATTTATTCCGAAAAAGGGAAAGGCCCTTTTAAAAAGATTGTTGTCCGCTTCGGCGAACCTGTCAGCTTCAGTGAGCTTGGCATTGATGAAAAATCAGGCAAAGCTGAGCTGGCCGCTGCAGCAGATTTTATTATGCAAAAAATTATCACTTTATGGAGGGAAGGCAATGGGCGTAATTAAGCTTGCCGAAACTGCAGGCTTCTGTTTCGGCGTAAACAGAGCTGTGGATATGCTTTATAAAATGGTTGAAGACGGTAAGAAGGTCTGTACACTTGGTCCTATTATCCACAACCCTCAGGTTATTGATGACTTAAAAAGCAAAGGCGTCAGTATCATCGATGATCCCTGCGTAGCAGAAAAAGACGTGACTGTAGTTATCCGTACCCACGGCATTGAACGTCAGGTCAAAGATGAACTTCAAAAAACAGGAAGGGAATTTTGCGATGCAACCTGCCCGTTCGTTAAAAAAATACATAAAATTGTTAACGAAAACTCTGATGAAAATACCGCAGTTCTGATTGCCGGTGACAAGACCCACCCCGAAGTGAAGGGCATAATGAGTTACAGCAACGGTGACACTTATGTTTTTATAAATGCTGAAGAATTAGAAAGTTTTGTCAAAAAAGGCGATATTTTGTCAAAAGAGAAAATAATTGTTGTCGCACAGACAACTTTTAGCATAAAAGAATGGGAAAACTGCTTAAAAAAAATAAAAAAACACTATACAAACGCGATTATTTTTGATACAATATGTAATGCGACTAATGAGCGCCAGTCTGAGGCTTTACAGCTTTCGGGCCAATGTGACGCTATGATTATCGTGGGTGGGCGTCAGAGCTCCAACACCGCCAAGCTCAAGGCAGTGTGTGAGCCTAATTGCCCCACTTATCTTATAGAAACCGCTGATGAACTGTCACAATATGACTTCAGCAGTTTCTCTTGTGTGGGTATTACTGCAGGGGCATCCACTCCTGCTGGTATTATAAAGGAGGTACTTACAACCATGTCCGAAATTTTAAACGAACAGGAAAAAGAAATCAACGAGACTGCAGTGCAGGCTCAGACAGAGGAGGTGCAGGTAGCAGCTCAGCCGGCTAAATCTATCGATGAGATGGATTTTTCCGAAGCACTGGAAGAGTCTCTTAAAAATATGAGCACAGACCAGAAGGTTTGCGGAATAGTAACAGCCATTTCTCCCAGCGAGATTCAGGTTGACATCGGCAGAAAACAGACCGGTTATGTTCCGGCTGATGAATACAGCGCTGATCCCACAGCTGATCCTATGAAAGAGCTTAAAATCGGTGACGAAATCAATCTTATCATCATGAAAACAAACGACCAGGAAGGCACAATTATGCTTTCTAAAAAGCGTTATGACGCTCAGGGCGCTTGGGATAAGATGATCGCAGCACAGGAAGCAGAAGAAATTCTTGAAGGCACAGTTACTGACGTTATCAAAGGTGGCGTAATCGTTGTTGCTAACGGCGTAAGAGTTTTCGTTCCTGCATCACTTGCAACAGCTTCAAGAGGCGAATCACTTGAAGCTATGCTCAAAACAAAAGTTAAGTTCAAGGTTATTGATGTTAACCGTCAGCGCAGACGTGCTGTTGGTTCAATCCGTGCCGTTCTTAAGGATGAGCGCAAAGCTCAGGAAGAAGCTTTCTGGGCAGCAGCTGAAGAAGGCCAGACATACAACGGTGTTGTTAAATCACTTACAAGCTACGGCGCATTTGTTGACATCGGTGGCGTAGACGGTATGGTACATATTTCAGAGCTTTCATGGAAGCGCATTAAGCATCCTTCAGATGTTCTTGCAGTTGGTCAGGAAATTTCAGTTTTTGTTAAGTCTCTTGACAAAGAAAACAAGAAAATTTCTCTCGGCTATAAAAAAGCAGAAGACAATCCTTGGGAAATCCTTCGTCGTGATTACCCTGTAGATACAGTTGTTGAGTCAGAAATCGTTGGTCTTACCACATTCGGCGCATTCGCATCTGTTATCCCCGGTATTGACGGTCTTATCCACATTTCTCAGATTGCTAACCAGCATATCAAACATCCCGGTGATGTTCTTAAGGTTGGCGATAAAGTTACAGCTAAAATCACAGCTATTGACTTTGATAAGAGCCGCGTAAGCCTTTCAATCCGCGCTCTTCTTCCTGAAGCTGAAGAAGTTGCTGCTGAAGAAGCAGTTGCAGAAGAAGCTGCTGAATAATTAAAAATAAACACCTGACATTCATCTGAGTGTCAGGTGTATTTTTTATGCTAATTCTTTTATAAATCTCGTTAGAGCATCCTGCCAGGTGGGGAGTCTGTCAAAGCCTGCATTATCAATGCATTTTTTTGAAAGGCGTGAGTTAAGCGGCCTTTGAGCCTTAGCGCCGTATTCGGCAGTTGTTACGGGGTTAATAATTGTTTCTTTTCCGCCTTGCTTCATAATCTCCTCGGCAAACTCAGCCCAGGAACAATAATTTTCATTTGTGCCGTGATATGTGCCGTATTTTTCGGTTTCAATCATATCACAAATCAGCTTTGCAAGGTCAGGTGTATAGGTTGGTGAGCCTATCTGGTCACTCACTACATTCAGCTGCGGATGTGTATCACCGAGACGAAGCATTGTTTTGACAAAATTATTTCCGTTGATACCGAATACCCACGAAGTGCGAACAATAAAATATTTGTCACAGTTTGATTTAACTGCCTCTTCGCCCTGTAATTTCGTTTTACCGTAAACGTTACAGGGGTTTGTTTTATCTGTCACCTCAAAAGGTTCATTACCTGCACCGCCGTAAACATAATCGGTGCTCACGTAAACCATTTTTGCGCCGATTTTACCGCATACTTTTGCAATATTTTCGCTGCCGAGGGTGTTTACTGCGTAGCAGGTTTTTTCATCATCCTCTGCTTTGTCAACGGCAGTGTATGCTGCGCAGTGGATAACTGCGTCAGGAGCGTAATTTTTAATATAATTTTCGGTAGCTTCAGTATCTGTAATATCAAAATCCGCCATATCTACACCTTTGCAGGCAATATGGCGGCTTTCAAGCTCTTTGATAACGTCGAAGCCAAGCTGACCGTTGTAACCGGTAACAAGAACTTTCATAGTTATTATCCTTTATAAATAAATTCTACATCGCTGTCCTTAAGAAGGGGAGCGGTTAAATCTTTTTGTGACAAAACAGGGTCAGTGACACCCCATTCAACGCCGATTGCCGGGTCATCAAAACGGACACTGCGGTCATTTTCGGGCGAATAGAAGTTGTTCACTTTGTACATAACCTCAACATTGTCAGTCAGAGTAACAAAGCCGTGAAGACAGCCTGCAGGGATGTAAAACATTTTTTTGTTTTCTTCACTGAGCTTAACGCTGACCCATTTCATATATGTTGGTGAGCCTTTGCGGATATCCACAGCCACGTCAAGAATTTCACCCTTAAGGCAGGTGAGAAGCTTAGCCTGAGCCATAGGCTCTGTCTGGCAGTGAAGCCCTCTCAATGTACCTTTTTCTGCAGAGAAAGAACGGTTGTCCTGAATAAACTCATCAAAAATTCCTGCTTGTTCAAGAGTGCGCTTTGAATATGATTCCATAAACCAGCCGCGGTTGTCACCAAAAACCTTCGGGGTTAAAATAACTGCGCCGTCAACAAGTGTTTTCTCAATTTCCATTATTTGTTCTCCTCAGTTTCCTTACCCCAACGAGGTCTCTGACCTATAACATCTGAATACATAATCTTGCCGTCAGCAACACTCTGAAGATGCTTGCCATAGCTTGATTTACCGTATTTTTTTGCAGATTCAAGAAGGTTTTTCTTTGAAATCCAACGGTTGTTATATGCAATTTCTTCAGGTGAAGAAATAATAATTCCCTGAAGAGTTTCAATTGTTTTAATAAAGTTTGAAGCGTCGTTAAGGCTGTCAACAGTACCTGTGTCAAGCCAGGCAAAGCCTCTGCCCATAAGCTTTACATCAAGGTTGCCGTTTTCAAGGTAAATCTTATTGATGTCTGTAATCTCAAGCTCTCCTCTTGGTGAAGGCTTAAGGTTTTTGGCGTATTCAACAACTTTATTGTCATAGAAATAAAGACCGGTAACAGCATAGTTTGATTTGGGATTTTCAGGTTTTTCTTCAATAGAAACAGGAATACCGTTTTTATCAAACTCAATTACGCCGAATGCTGTGGGGTTTTCAACATAGTAGCCGAAAATAGTTGCCATATTCTGATTTTTAGCTGCCTGACGAAGAATATGACCGAAACCGCTGCCGTAAAAGATGTTATCACCAAGCACCATAGCAACGCTGTCGTCACCGATAAATTCTTCACCGATGATGAATGCCTGAGCAAGACCCTCCGGTTTTTCCTGCACTGCGTAAGAAAGCTTAAGGCCAAACTGTTTACCGTCGCCCATAAGATTGCGGAATTTCGGCGTATCTTCGGGGGTGGAAATAATAAGAATTTCTCTGATACCTGCCAGCATAAGAGTTGACAGAGGGTAATATATCATGGGCTTGTCATAAACGGGCAAAAGCTGTTTACTTGTAACCATAGTTAACGGATACAAACGGGTACCTGAACCACCTGCAAGAATAATACCTTTCATTACTAATCCTCCATTTTGAAGAACTTACTTCTACAGCTTTAATCATAATACAATTACCACTTTTCGTCAATAGAGATAATGTCTTTTTAACTCTTTTTTAATAATCTAAGCAGTTTTTTTGGTTATTCTGTACTTTAAAAAAATGATTAATTTGTGCATTTTTACTTGATTTTACGTTTTTGAAGGAGTACAATATAAAATGTTGATTTTAAAAGCGGAAGAGATGATACAGATGAAAAAAGTTGCAGTAATAAATGACCTGTCAGGTTTTGGGAAATGTTCTCTTACTGCCGCTATACCTGTGCTCAGTGTTCAGGGTATTCAGGCTTGTCCGTTGCCTACTGCAGTGCTCAGTAATCAGACAGGTTACCCCGATTACTGCAGTGTGGATTTTACTGAAACTATTCCCTCTTTTATAAATCAATGGAAAAAGCTTGAACCCCATTTTGACGGAATACTCACAGGCTTTGTTTCAGATATTAAACAGATTAAAATTATCGAAGATTTCTGCCGCGATTTTAAAAAGGATGATACAATTCTTATTGTTGACCCTGTAATGGCAGACAATGGCAAGATTTATCCTGTTTATTCTGATGAGCTTTGCAATGAGGTTAAACGCCTTGCTATGAGTGCTGATATCATAACGCCTAATCTTACGGAGTTTTGTGTGTTGACTGATACTGATTATAGCGAAATAATTAAGTATTCTTATTCAGATAAAATGGTTCCGATTCTTACAGAAAAAGCAAAACTGTTTTTTGAAAAGGGTATAAAAACATTGATTGTCACAAGTGTTCCTGTTAATGAAGGAATGATAACTAATTGCATCATCACCCCGAGCGGAACAGAAACCGTATCTTCGCGTAAATTTGCCGGCAGCTTTTCAGGTACGGGTGATTTATTCGCGTCTGTTGTGTGCGGAGCTGTGGTGAAAGGTGAAAGCGTTTATGATGCTGTGTGCAGAGCAACAAGATTTCTTGAAGCCTCAATTTCTGCCACTGTTTGTGAATGCACAAGACCTGAAGACGGAATTTGCTTTGAGCCGTTCTTAAAGCTGATTTAGGAAGGTGAAAGTTATGCGTGAAAAAAAGACCCGTAACCTTGCCCTTTCAGCAGTATTTATAGCTGCGATCACTGCTCTTACTATGGTGCATTTGCCTCTTCCCAGTGAAGCGGGGTATGTTCATATCGGCGATAGTATGATATATCTTGCAGCGAGCTTTTTGCCCGGGCCGTATGCAATTATCACAGCTGCCATCGGCGGAGCGCTTGCTGATATGGTATTTGGCTTTTTTAATTGGATGCCCTTTACTTTTGTGATAAAGGCGATAAATGCAATTCCGTTTGTGATTTGCTTTAAATATTTAAAAAAGAATTCAGAAAAAATAATTACTGTTCCTTCAATTATGATGTCAATTGTTTCAGGAATAATCACAATCGTGCTTTATTTTTTTGCTTCGTGGGTGGTTTACGGCAACTCTGCAACAGCGTGGCTTGATGTTCCCGGAAGTGTGGTGCAAGCTGTCGGCAGTTCGGTGATTTATTGCCTTGCAGGTGCAGCGCTTGATGCAACAAAAATAAAAACAAAGTTAAACAGGAGATAGTTATGGCTGATATAGTTTATGAATATATGGGCGGTTTGTATCTTAATCTTACAAACGAATGCCCTTGCAGATGTGTATTCTGCATCCGTGATAAAATGGATACTTTAGGTTCAGCGTCAGAAATGTGGCACGAAAAAGCCCCTGATTTTGAACAGATCAAAGCCGCAATAGATTCTTTTGACACTTCAAAATATAACGAGGTTGTTTTTTGCGGTTACGGTGAACCTACCTGCGAAATTGAAAACCTTATTAAAACCGCAAATTATGTTAAAGAGAAATACGGCTTCAAAGTCAGAGTCAATACCAACGGTCTTGGTAATCTAATTAATAAAAGGGATATCACACCTGAGCTTTGCAGTGTGGCAGATGTGATTTCCGTCAGCCTCAACGCCCCTGATGCCGAAAGGTATCTTCAGATTACAAGAAATGAATTTGGTATAGAGAGCTTTGATGCTATGCTTGATTTCACAAAAAAATGCATTGACAAAAATGCAAATGTGCGAATGACGGTTGTTGATGTGATTACTGACGATGAAATTGCTCAGTGTGCAAAAATTGCCGAAAGCCTGGGCGCAAAATTCGTTTCAAGAGAATACACTACAGAATGAAAAAAGCGATACGGTTTTATCCGTATCGCTTAATTTTTATTTTGAATAAACTGTGATATCCAGCTTCTGAGAAAACTCGAAAGCAGTTTTTGCGCCTCTGACACGAATATCAAACGAATTATCGCCAAGCTTGTAGAAATTCATTTTGAGAGTCCAGTATTTCTGACCGTCAACTTCGGTCACAACTGAATTATTTTCGTTGAATGTCCAGGTGTTGCCGTTTTGCATAAGCTGAACCTTTGTTACACCGTTTGCGGTGGTAAGTGTAATAGTGTTCATTCCGTTGTATGTTACGCCGTCAAGACTTCCTTTGATATCAAAGTCTTTTATTTCTGTTGAGTAATTAATAACCTTTGCTTTTAAAGAGTAAGCTGTACCCTTCGTTAACCAGCCGGTTTCATTTTTTGCATAAACCGTAAATTGTTGTTCATTGCTGTTTACAAGAAGGTTTACTGCCCATGTTTCTGTGTTATCGTTATTCTCGGTTATCTGAGCCTCATCTCTGTTAACGGTTATCGCATTATTGTTTTCATCAACAAAGCGAATCGCAAGGGGAGAGCCTTTAACGTTTACGCTTACCTGAGCGTACTCACCTATAACGGCAGGTGCAATTGTTTCAGCTGAGATAACAGGAGAAGCGTTGTCATCTTTCGCATAAACAGTGATTTCATCTGTAGCGCATAAATCGGCAAGACCGTAGTCAGCAGTCACAGTGTAGGTTGTTTCTTCTTCTGTGGGGATAATGTCAATAGTCCATATCTCACTTAATGTACCGGTAGTAATTTTAGCGTCTTCACGGGTGAAAGTAAATTCAGAGCCTAAAGGATTTTCTAATTTAATTGTTTCGGGGGAGCCCGTAACGCCAAGTGTTATAGATGTTGGTGTGCCGACTGTGGCTGTTGATGGCTGTGATAAGGTCATTGTTGAAAATTCGGCAGTATCAACGGGGAGGAACCTAATTCCGTATTTGTTACAATATTCTTCAGCGGCAGAATCAGTATAACCGTAAACCACTAAATCTGGAAGTGGCACATAAACACTGGCAGTAGTAGAAGGGTCATGACGAACCCCAAATCCCAACCATTCTATTTTTTTAACGTTTTGTGTTAAATACGCCTTTTTGAGGTTATGACAACCCGAAAATAAGCAAACTGGTATTTCTTGAATATCCGCAGTGAATTTTTCTAAGCTTTCACACCCACCAAAGTGATAACCATAATCTCCATTCTCTCTATCATCTTCATCACTGTCGCAGCTTAAGTTTGAAGGAAGATTTACTTCTTTAAATCCTGTATCAGGAAAACAATATTCACCATACAGAACCACATTTCCTATATTTGTAAAATCTACATCTGTTAAATTTTCGCATGATGCAAAAGCTGCTGTTTTAATAGTGACGGTTCCTTTTACATCAAAAATAAGATTCACAAGAGCATCGCAATCAGAGAATGCGCTTTCGTCAATTGTAATGTTACCATTACTTTTTATCGTTACAGAAGTTAAACTGTTACAATAACTTGCACCTTGAATTGTGAGATTTGATGATGCATCTTCAACGTTAATATCTATGGAGGTTAAATTATCACAATCGCTAAAACTACGCATTTTAATGTCAGCTGCCGGTTCTTGAATATCAACAGTAACAGTGCCGACAAGCCTGTTGCTAGCCCAACCGTCAGTTTCTTCATACAAGGTTTCAGCAGAAGTAAAGACTAAATCAACCAAAGGAAAATCATTGGCAGCAAAGCCTGCTGTTGCATTGAGCAGCAACAAAATTGCCGCAAAAACAATTGATAATACTCTTGTTAATACTTTTTTCATAAAATAACCTCCGGAAAATTAAATTATTTTGTTTAGTTGGTTAACTGGATTATTCTGCTACTTCGTCATTTTCTAAAGAAGCATCATTATCTGTTATAACAAGCTTTTGATCGTATTTTGTGCCATTATCTATTGTGCAATTATGTATAAGAGAACTCTTAACAAATCCTTCATCAGAATTTTCAGGAAATACATCACGATTGTTGTAAAAAGTGCAACCGATTATTTTTGCATGGGTTCCGGAATTAGGACTAATGAAATAACCCTTTGGCATAGCAATAACCGGAGTACCATTAAAATATGTAATTACATCGTCATTAGGATTTCCGTTACCGTCACGATATGCAATTATACATTTGTAAAAACTGTAAACGGACTTTTCTGCACCTTCACCGGGATAACCTCTCAATGTAATCATTGATTTTTCATTGTTTTCAGAATTCATATAGAACTGGCATCGTGTAAAATCAACATTATAACAAAAATACTGATCTGAGTTTTCACTCACGGTTTTTGAAATACCTAACGAACACTCAGGGCTTTCATAAGTGCCATCTTCTTTCATTCTGTACTCAGAAAACGTGGTCGTAAAAATGCAGTTTTCAAAATCAATATCAACATCAATTTTATTGCCCAGATTGTTTGTCGGGAAGAAGGATTTTGAACATGTGAACATAAGACCGCCGGTGCTGAAAAAGCTGTTAGTGATTTTAGCCTGAACATAACCACGGATGGCAAGGGCAAACCAGTCATTGTATACATTGCCCCAATGAGTGATGCCGTTTGGGTCCATACGCATATATTCATAGTAAAAACAACCGGATGCATTGAAGTTGTTGACAATAACATTTTTACAGTTATTCAAAACTAAAGCTCTTGCAACATTGGTGACAAAAACATTTTCAATCAAAATATTTTCTGAGGGGTTGCCGATAGTTACACCTATATTACAGTTTCTGATTTGAAGATTAGTGAAACTGTTGTCATGCGTAAGCAAATCGGAATCAGGGACGATTTCTTCCGATAGCTCGTCATCGGCAATAGCATTTAGTGAGCTGCCGTTAACAAAACCTGCCCCCATTGCATTTTCAAGCAAACAGTTATCTACTTTGATATGAGATGTGCCACCTGAAATATACAGGCAATGCTCGGTTTCTCGTTTGCTCAAAGAAGCGTTAAAGCGACAGTTTGTAAATGAGACGTCATCAATAAAGCTGATCACAATAGGTGTTGCACATTCGGTAAATTTACAGTGATCAAAAGACCAACAACTGCTTTCTGTGGGACTGTTTTTTTGGATACTGCTACTATGAATAGCATATCTGAAACCTGTAAAAGTTACTTTGTCAAAATGAAGATTTTTGAGTAACGGATTTTCTGTAAGAGTGTAGACGCACTGGTCAGTGAGTGCAGCACCATCCTGGTTGACTCTGATTTTATTTTCTTCATCATAAAAAGGATAAGTTCCTTTAAAAGTAATGTTTTCAAATGTAACATTTGAGATCGGGTTATTAAAATCGTTATTGGTAATGATATTCATATTGGTGCGCTCAAAAGTTTCATCGTCATTCAACTTTATAGCATAAGCCATAATAGTTGACTCATTACCGCAGATGCGAATATTACTCTTGACCGCAAGTGAACTCGCGATAGGGAAAAACTTATTCCATCGTAGATGTAAACAACCTGAACTTGATTCTGTAACATTCTTTTCGAAAACAAGATTGTTGTTTTGAGTAATAAATCTCAAAAGACTGATGTTTGATTCTTCAAGAGATTTAATATCTTGAACAGAGGAAAAACCAATCATTTTTAATGCAGAGCAATTATTAATTTGTTCTGCACAATCAGAGCAGTTCTCACTTTTACAGAAATCATATCCTGCTGATAAATCTGTCAAATCTTCAACAATTAAATCAGGATCTTGAACAAAGCTGTAAAACCTTGCGCCTAAAATATCTTCATCATCACCTAAAGATAAAAATTTGGTTTTATTGGCGAGGTCAATAGTGAACGACTGTTCGTTACCGTTAAACTGAGTCAAAAAAGATTCAAAATTTGGAACCACTATTGAATCATCAGGGTCAAGGGTGCATTCATCTCCCCTTATGAACATAAGCCCTCTGAGGTTATCGATGAAATACTTGAAATTTGCATCCGTATGTACGGTTGTACCCGTTACGGTAATTGTAAGCTTGACAATACCTTCCACTGTTGTGTCTTCAAACACATAACTGCAGGTTACGGGATTACCGTTGTTATTGGCAGTAAATGTAATTGGGATGGGCATACCGCTATAGCTTAGCTCAACAGATGCATCGTCATTTTCAAGATAATCTGACCAAGCCACAATTGCTGAATAATCTTTATAACTCTTTCCCTCGTTGGGCAACTGAAACTCTGTAAACAAAGTTTGCTTTTCAACATCTGTTGAAAAATCCTCATAATTAAGGTCAACAATATTAATGCCATAGCCGTTATTTCGTAAATATTCAATTTTATTTTCATATTCTGTTTTATTATATCTAAGTAACATAAACTTTCTCCTTTAAAAATATATTTTAAAGAAAATCCTTTATGCTCTTTCCCCCCTGTGGGAAACACCCACAATTAGCATTATATACACGTTTTTTCCATTTGTCAAGAACTTTTAGAACAAATGTTCTCTTTTTACTTCACCAATAATCTTGCTATTTCAAGGGTTTCGCTGTTTTCTTCGGCATTGCCGAGTCCGAGAAATTCATTTTCATTTGAATACACTCTATAAATTCCGTTACCCTTAAATCCCTTTATTCTTTGTGTAAAAAGTCCTCCGCCGTTTGAAAAACGTTTGCTTTGCGCCTCGGTGACGGTAACTTCGGGGTATATATCAAGAACTCTGTCTGTGGGCTTTATCTTTTTTTTAATTTCGCCGTTTCTGACAATTTCTTCAAGCTCTTCAAATGTAACACAGTCATCAAGGCTGAATCCGTTTGCCAGCGTCCTTCTCAGTCTGCTCAGGCACGCTCCGCACCCCAGCTTCTGCCCGATATCGTCTGCAAGAGAACGGATATATGTTCCTGCGCTGCAAGAAACTGCAACAGTAAAAACATTATCTTTCGGCTGAGCAATGATTTCTGCCGAATTAATGGTTATTTTTCTCGCTTCTCTTTCAACGGTTATTCCCTGACGGGCGAGCTTATAGAGGCGAACACCGTCTTTTGAAACGGCTGAATACATCGGTGGGTATTGCTCAATTTCACCCACAAAAGTGTCAAGTACCGCTTTGAATTCGTCATAAGAAATATTTACATTTTTTTGTGAAATTACTTCACCTGTAATATCATAAGAGTCAGTTGCCGTTCCCAGAAGAATATCTGCCTCATACGCCTTATCGTGAGTAGGAATAAACTCTAAAAATCGTGTTGCTCCGCCAATCATAATCGGCAAAACTCCTGTTGCCATAGGGTCAAGGGTGCCTGTGTGCCCCGCTTTTTTTATGCCGCAGATTCGTCTGAGCTTATTTACTGCGGTGAAAGAAGTGATTCCCTCCGGCTTGTCTATACAAATAAAACCTATCATATTATATTATCCTAACCAAGCTGAAAAATCTGCATCTGACGGCATAGCCCAGTCACCGCGGGGTGAAAGACCGATTGTGCCCACCTTGGGGCTGTCAGGAACACAGGAACGCTTGAACTGATTTATAAAAAATCTTCTTAAAAACAGCTTGAGCCAGTCAGAAAGCTGCTCTTTTGAATAAGCATCTCCAAAGGCTTTTGTTGCAATGAATAAAAGCTTTTCGGGTGTGAAACCAAAACGGATAAAATGGTAAAGATAAAAATCGTGAACCTCATACGGGCCGAGCTTATCTTCTGTTTTCTGAGCAATACGGCCCTGTTCATCAGGGGGCAGAAGCTCGGGGCTGACAGGGGTGTCAAGCACACGGTTTAAAACAGAAGAGATGTTGTCATCGCTGTTGTCGGCAACATATTTAACAATGTGGCGCACAAGTGTTTTGGGAATTCCCGCGTTAACGCCATACATGCTCATATGGTCACCGTTGTAAGTGCACCAGCCCAGAGCCATTTCGCTGAGGTCACCTGTGCCTACAAGCAAAGCACCCTCTTTGTTGGCTATATCCATAAGAATCTGTGTGCGTTCTCTTGCCTGAGTGTTTTCGTAGGTAATGTCGTGGTTGTTTATATCGTGACCGATATCGCTCATATGCTGAATGCAGGCGGCTTTTATGTCAATTTCTCTGAATTGCGCACCGGTGGCTTTAATAAGCTCAACTGCGTTGGTGTATGTTCTGTCAGTTGTGCCGAAGCCGGGCATCGTTATACAAATAAGATTTTCTTCAGGAAGACCGAGCAGCTTTATTGCCTTGTGAGCAACAAGTAATGCAAGTGTTGAATCAAGTCCGCCTGAAGCACCGAGAATCAGCTTGTTGATATGGGTATGAGTCATTCTCTTTGCAAGGCCTGCGCACTGAATGTCAAGAGCATCCATACAACGCTTTGCTCTGGTTTTTTCATCATCAGGTATAAACGGACGGGCAGAGTAAGCTCTGTTTACGTCTTTCTCACAAAGAGACGGTAAATCCAATTTAATATGGGTGTAATCAAAAGAAATTCCGCAACCGTTAAAGTTGTCACCAAAACTGCTTTGCTTGCGCAATGACTTGAGAGCATTTGTATCAACGCAGGCGGTGATATATCCGCTTTCCTGAGAAAATCTGTTGCTTCTTGCGAGAATTTTTCCGTTTTCAGCTATTATGCAGTCACCTGAAAAAACAAAATCAGTGGTGCTTTCGCCTGTACCTGCAGAAGCCATAACGTAAGCGCAGATGCATTTTGAACTCTGCTGACGTACAAGACCTTCGCGGATTTCGTCTTTAGTGAGAATCTCGTTGCTGGCTGCAAGGTTAAAAATCACACTTGCGCCGTTGAGCGCCATAGAGGATGAGGGCGAAACAGGCACCCACAGATCTTCACAGATTTCAACGCCGAAGGTGAATTCACCTGCATCAAACAACAATTTGCCGAAAGGTACCTTTTCACCACAAAGAGTAATTTCTTTAATAGTGCAGTCATATCCAGAAGAGAACTGCCTTTTTTCACTGAAACCGTTGCTGTTTGAAAGATACATCTTAGGCACTACACCTGAAATATGACCGCCCTGAATAACCACAGCGCAGTTATATAAAGACGGGCCGATTTCAACAGGCGCACCGACAATTATTATTGTTTCGCTTTCTGCGGTAGCGTCAATAAGCTCACCGAGAGCTTCCTCACATTTTTTAATGAGAGTCTCGTTCATAAAAAGGTCGCCGCAGCTGTAACCCGAAACGTAAAGCTCAGGCAGGCAGACAGCCTGACAACCGTCGTTTTCTGCTTTTTTGATAAGCCCGAGAGCCTCACTGATATTTGCAGCGGGGTTTGCTACTGTAACCCTTGGGCTGAGTGATGCTATTTTTATAAATCCGAAATTTGTCATAATTATCACCGTGATTACAAAAGTTCATAATATATTGTATACCATTTTAAATTTAAATTCAACACTTTAGGCTTGTTACAAGCGAAAAATATATTAAAAATAGAGCGTTTCGCAAAAACATTATACTAAATTGTCTAAAAAAACAATAAAAAATGCACAAAAAAACACGCTGTTGTTTGTGATTAAAGTAAAACTTTTTTCTCGCTGGTTGACTTTATTATTGATTTATTATATTATTTTACTAACTTATTGTCTGAGAGGTGTCGTAATGCATCATTATAGTGATGATGAGCTTGTTGCGGCAGCCGTTGCAGGTGATGAGCAGGCTATGTCAGTTTTAATTAAAAGCCTTATGCCATGTGTCGAAGTTCAGGCGAGCCGTTTTTCCGAACTTGGTGCTCTGACAAGATCTGACCTTATTCAGGAAGGCCTTCTTGGTGTTGTGAGAGCGGTGTTTGGCTTTGACCGTGAAAAGGGTATTAAATTTTCAACCTTTGCCGAAACCTGCATTTACAACAGCGTTGCTGATGCAGTGCGCAAGCAGTCACGTAAGAAGCACTGCCCGCTTAACAGCTACGTTCCTATTGATGAGGTTGAGCTTACAGGGGTTAACCCTCACGACCCCGAGCGAGTTGTTTTTATGGCAGAAGAAATGGAGCAGATAAGAACCTGCATCAATAACAGTCTTACCGACCTTGAGTATGGCGTACTTATTCGCCACATTGCAGATGACAGTTATGATGAAATTGCCAGGAGCCTTGATGTCAGTGTCAAGTCCGTCGGCAATGCCTTGTCGCGCGCCAGAAAGAAGATTAAAGCTGCAAGGAATATGTGACCCTTCCAAAGTAGGACATTGATTCGTAGATGACGGGGTGCAACTCCCCTCGGGTCGATAAAAATTAAGCGAGGTATATCACTATGTACGAAGACAAGTCACTCATCTGTAAGGAGTGCGGCAACGAATTTGTATTCACAGCCGGTGAACAGGAATTTTATGCAGAGAAAGGTTTCGTTAATGAGCCCCAGCGTTGTAAGGCTTGCCGTGACGCACGCAAGAACGCTGCCCGCGGTGAACGTGAACTTTTTGAAGCAACATGCGCATCATGCGGCGCAGTAGCAAAGGTTCCTTTCCGTCCGCGTGAGGATCGTCCTGTTTACTGCAGCGAGTGTTTTGCAAAGATGAAGGAAGAAGCATAATTATATAACATAATATATTGTTTTTCATCGGCACTCCGCTTTTTGCGGAGTGTTTTCCTTTTCTATTGACTAATTAAAATAATTAAGTTATTCTATATATGATAAAGCTTCAAAGAAAGGACTGTTGATATGTCTGTTAAAGTTATTGCCCACCGCGGCGCCTGTGCTGTTGCTCCGCAAAATACAATGCCTGCTTTTGAAATGGGTCTTGAGCTTAATGTTGACGGATTTGAAACTGACGTTCACCTTACTGCTGACGGTGTTCCCGTTCTCTGCCATGATTATGAAATTGAAGAAACATCCAACGGCCACGGAACAATTACATCGATGACTCTCGATGAATTACGTGAGCTTGATTTCGGCAGCTATTTTGATGAAAAGTTTGAAGGCACCAAAATCCCCACTCTTGAAGAGTTTCTCACTCTCTGCGAAGATGACAGCGTTGAAGTGATGAATATTGAAATTAAACCCAGCAAGACAAATGATATGACGGTTGTACATAAAACTATTGAGGCAGTTAAGAAACACGGCCTGTTTGACAAGCTTCTGATTTCATCTTTTAGCGCTAAAATGCTTATAGAATCGAAAAAAATCGATAAGAAATGTAAAACCGCTTTCCTTTACAGCCCAAAGGATAAAATCGTGCTGAAAATTCTTTTTACCGCTGCAAAGTTTGCAAGAGGATTAGGTGTTTCTGCTCTTCATCCTCACTTTACACTTGTTACACCTCAGTATGTAAAGAAGGCGCACTCATTGGGAATCGAAGTTAATCCCTGGACAGTGAATAAAGAAAGTGATATCCGTCGAATGATCAGATACGGAGTAGACGGTATTATCACCGATTATCCTGAGCTTGTTCACAAGGTTATCGATGATATGAATGACTGATTAATATCTTTATAAAATAATAAGCCTACCTGCAGAGTCAACTGCAGGTAGGCTTTTGTTTTGTTTTTATTATAATTTGCAGATATCAGCTTCTGTTATAAGGTGGAATCCGGCATCTTCGAGAACTTTTTCTGCTGCGCAGTTATCTTCAACTCTTAAAACAACATAAGCGTGTTTTTCTGTACGTGTCATAAAAGCATAAAGATACTCAACATTGATATCAGATGCGTCAAGAGTTCTGAGAGCTTCGGTGAGTTTTCCCGGTGCATCACCGATTTTAACACCGACAACATCAATTACCTTAATAAGATAACCTTGTTCGCTGAGAACTTTTTCTGCTGTTTCGTTGTCGTTTACAATAAGTCGCAAAATACCGAAGTTTTCAGTTTCGGCTATTGAAAGAGCTCTGAGGTTTATTCTATGCTCTGCGAGTGTATCGGTTACCGTAACTAATGTTCCTTTTTTGTTTTCAACAAAAACTGTTAATTGTTTGATTGCCATTATAAAAACTCCTTTCAGACTCAGATTAATTTACGTTTATCGATAACGCGGACTGCTTTACCTTCACTTCTTGCAATGCTCTTTGGCGCAAGAAGGTGAACAGCCGGATTAATACCGAGCATGGTTTTCATTGCGTTTGCAAGTGATTTTTCCATCTGAAGAACTTCGCTGAGCTTATCTGTGAACTGCTCTGCAGACATTTCAACATTAACATCAAACGTATCGTTATTATTTTTTCTGTCAACGATAATCTGATAGTTTGGCTGATAGCCTTCGTTGAGAAGAACGGTTTCGATCTGGCTGGGGAATACATTTACGCCGCGGATAATAAGCATATCGTCTGTTCTGCCCATGGGCTTTGCCATTTTAACAAGTGTGCGGCCGCAGGAGCATTTTTTGCGTGAAAGAACACAGATGTCACGGGTGCGGTAGCGAAGAAGGGGGAAAGCTTCTTTGTCAAGAGAAGTGAAAACAAGCTCACCTTTGCTGCCTTCGGGAAGAACTTCGCCTGTATCGGGGTCAATGATTTCTGGATAGAAATGATCTTCGTTAACGTGCATACCTGTCTGTTCACTGCATTCAAAAGAAACGCCGGGGCCGGATGTTTCGGTAAGACCGTAAATATCGTAAGCCTTAATTCCAAGTGTTTCTTCAATGCCTCTGCGCATTTCTTCTGTCCAGGGCTCTGCGCCGAAGATACCTGCTTTAAGGGGAATATCTTCGGGTTTGTATCCCTGCTCTTTCAATGATTCACCAATGTATGCAGCGTAAGAGGGTGTGCAGCAGAGAATGCTTGCTTTAAGGTCCATCATAAACTGAATCTGACGCTCAGTATTACCTGATGACATAGGGAGAGTAAGGCAGCCGACTTTGTGTGAGCCTCCGTTAAGACCGGGGCCGCCTGTGAAAAGTCCGTAGCCGTAAGCTACCTGACAAACGTCTTCTTTTGTTCCGCCTGCTGCAATAATTGCACGGGCGCAGCAGTCTTCCCACAAGTTGATATCGTTCTGTGTGTAGAATGCAACTACGCGGCGACCTGTTGTGCCTGATGTTGACTGAATACGTACACAGTCTTCGAGCGGCTTTGCAAGAAGCCCATAGGGGTAAGCATCACGCAAATCTGCTTTAGTGAGGAACGGAAGCTTATGTAAATCTTCAATTCCGTTAATATCTTCAGGTTTAACACCTTTTTCGTCCATAAGATTTCTGTAATAATCAACGTTTTCATAAACGTGCTTAACCTGTTTAACAAGTTTTTCTGACTGAAGCTTTTTCATTTCTTCAGCTGACATTGTTTCAATTTCTTTCTGATAATAATTCTGTGCCATTTTTATCATCCTTTCTGAGTTTGTTTTGTTTGGTACAATACCTTCGGAGCATGGAAAGGTCAAATAAAAAAGCCCTCCGCATTCCGATTAAGAATACAGAGGACGAGAAAATCGATAATCCCGTGGTACCACCTCAGTTCGCCGCCATCTCACAATGACAGCCTTGTCAGGTACTAACATACCCCAGTTCTGTGACGGGAACTCCCGTTGCATCCTACTAAAGAAAACTTGTTCAGCGCACTGCTAACAGAATGAATTCAGAAGGACGTCCTCATTGCCTTGCACCGACCGGCAACTCTCTGAGATTCTTTCCTGCTTACTGGTTTCTGCTCATCGCATTTAAGTGTGAATTTCCACATATTTAATTGTTGTTCACAAATGTATTATATTCTTTTGATATTTAAATGTCAACACTTTTAAGAAAATTTTGATGATTACAAACGGCAAAGCAACAGGCACAGCGGTTATACCGCTGTGCCTGTAAAATGTTTTGATATTATGCAAATTTGATTGTAAGAATCTTTTTGCCTGTAATTTCGAACTCAACAAATCCTTCGTTATCAATTGCGAGGTCCTGAATTTCTTTTTCTTCAAGAGAAACAAGCTTTGCGCTTGCCCATTTGTTGCCTGAGTAAGCAGGAAGCTCAAATTCAACAAGCTGTCTTTCAACAGGAGACTGAGGCTTCTCGATAGGAGCCATACCGCCGTTAACTCTGATTTTTGCAGTTTTTGCGTTATCAGAGGGGTTAAAGAGGCGAACTACCCAGCCGTCGCCGTCTTCAGCTCTCTTAACTGCGCTGATGTTAAGAGTTGTGTCGTCAAGCTCAATGAATGAATGCTCAAGACCGTTTTTGCCGTGGTCTGTGGGAGCAAGCTGTGCTGCTGAGAATGTGAGGTTGAATGCTTCGCTTTCGCCCCATACATTGCCTTCTTCCCAGTCGCCCTTATGAGGCATGAAAGCATAACGGAAAGTGCTCTTGCCGATGCACTGTGAGCCCTTGTCGATTCCGCTGTAATCCTGCATATCTGATGTTACGCAGATACGAAGAGGGAAGCAACGAAGTAGTGAAAGATACATTGTGTTGTTTTCGTCATCTCCTGCTTCATAAGCCTTAAGACCTGTGTTGAGAAGTGCAACGCCGTATTCATTGTCAGAAATATCAACAAATGAGTTCATAGGATGCTCAGTCATCGGGATTTCATCATAGAGAGAGTAATCAACCTTTGCAACAGGACGCTTAAGAACGTCGAACTGACCCTGAGCGTGAACAAACTCTGCGTTGATGTTTGTGGGGAATGCAACCTGGAAGTAGTGGTCTTCGGACTGGTTGTCAACAGTTGTTTCAACTTCGAGGTAACGGGCACCTTTCTTAAGAGTAACGATATTTTCAATCTTGAAGGGGTTAAGATGCTTTGAACGTGTTTTTTCGTCCATTGAGCGTCCTTCAGGAAGAGCCCAGTCAATTTCAACCTTGTATGAAACACTCATCTCACCCTCGTGAAGAAGAGTGATTTTTGCTCTTTCATTAAGAGTTGTGAATGTTTCGTCGTTTTCAGGCACAAAATGCTCCCAGGGGTTGCCGATTTCGCCTGTATCTTTGAAGTAACCGAGTGAAGAGTAAAGCTTATTGTTCTCTTTATCAAGAACGTCATAAGTACCGTTTGAGTTAAGAGTAACGCGAAGATACTCGTTTTCCATAACCTGAGCGCTCTTTTTCATTGTAACAGGGTTCTTTGAGCGAACATTGTAAAGAGGCTGCATTTTAAGGGTCTTGTAGCCCATACCGGGAACATCCTTAACATCAAGCATAATTGTATACTGCTGAGTGTGAAGAACGTTAGCAACGTCATTAGGGTTCTGAATAATCTGAGCGTTATTCATGTTTGTTGCAAGAATCTGGTATTTAACTTCATTACCGTCTTTGTCGGTGATCTTGAAGCTGTCAGCTTTCCACTCTGCAGGAATCTCAACCATAACCTTAACAACTTCGTTTCTCTTGAAAGGTGCGGGGTTGAATACAACAATTGCTGCATCATCCTTTGAGAATGAGCTTAAGTTGATGTCACCGGCAACGTCCATAAATGCGCGTTCAAATACGCAGACTGAAAGCTCTTTTGACTGACGGAAACGTGAAACAACGTCTTCATAAACGATGTCTCTGCCGCAGGCACCGATGCTGTCGTGACCGTGGTTCTGAAGAAGATAGTTGTATGAAAGATCAATGAAATTCTGAGGATAAGGAGCACCGCAGAATGATGCGAAAACAGCCATAGGCTCAGCATAATTCTGAAGCTTGCGCTCTGTGTCGAAGTTGTCCTGCTTGATGTAAGTTCTTGCAGAAACAATCCAACCCATCATGGGGCTTACGCTGCCCTTTGTGAAAGGCTCGCGCATTTCACCCTTGAGAACGGGTGTGTTCTCGTCAAACTCATCAATAACGCCCTGCTCAAACTCCTTAAGTGTGCTGTGGAAAACTTCACAGTTGGGAAGAGCTTCGTTAAGGTCTGCAATCATCTGAACTTCTCTTGCATCAGGGCAGGATGAGTCGTGGCCTACTGACCAGAAACGGTGAGATGTTGTCCAGTCGCCGTCCTGCTCTCTTACAGCCTGCTCACCGCGGGCTTTAATGTTTTCTTTATGATATTCATAGAAAGGATGAGTGTACTGATAGTCGAGTTTGCCGTTTTCTGTGTCAATAAACTTGAAAGCACCGTTGTTGTCGTTCCAGAGCATATCACGGTTGTTTTCGTTTGACTGGTTGTAATAAACGGGGCGCTGAACAATGTACCAGAGATTGTAACGGGGACGCTTTGCAAGACGTGAACCGTAAATTTTTGTTCCGTCAGGGCTTTCCCAAAAAAACTCTGAGTTGGGTGTGGTGTATTCGTTAACGCCGCGGTAGAAAGAAGCGAAGTGAATATCAAAGCCTGCATAAATCTGAGGAAGCTGTGAAATCTGACCCCAGCCGAAAGGTGAGTAACCTGTTTTTGAAATGCCGCCCATTTCTTTGCCGATTTTGTGGCCGAGAAGAAGGTTTCTTACAAGTGATTCACCGCCAACGCTGAATTCATCAGGAAGGCAGAACCAAGGGCCGACACCGATTTTGCCTTCAGAAACATACTTTTTGAAAAGCTCTTTCTTTTCAGGATATACTTCAAGATAATCCTGAACGGGCATTGTCTGTGAGTCAAGGTGGAAGTGTTTGAAATCAGGATATTTTTCAATAATATCCATAAGCATATCAAGCATATAGCCGAGCATATGCTGAGTTCTTCTTGCGGAGAAACGCCATTCTCTGTCCCAGTGAGTGTTGGATATAAAATGGCACTGAATTTTTTTATTATCCATTATTATTTGCCTCCTTTAATGATTTTCATAATATCGTTAAAGTTTTCTTCGTAATATGTGCAAACAGCTTTTGTGCCGCTGTCAACAATGTTACCGCCTGCAATACCGATTGTTGTGTAACCTGCAAGACGGACTGAGCAAGCACCCGCACCGCTGTCTTCAATGCCTACAACGTGGTTTCTGTCAGCAAAAGCTTCACCCAGACCAACGATTGATGTTTCGCTGTAAAGCCAGGGGTGAGGCTTCGGTGAAAGCTCGCCGAGAGTACCTACTGAGCCTTTGCGAAGGGGGAACCCTGCTGAAATAATTGCATCATAGAAATCCTTGGGGTCGCCCATGCCGAGGGTCTTGAATGCTGAAAGAATTTCAGGCCATGCCTTTTCATAAAGACCTGATGTAACAAGACCAAGCTTAACGCCCATGCTCTTGAGCTCAAGAAGGAAATCTTTAACGCCCTCTGTGGGAGTGAAAGCTCCGTCTTTGCCTCTGCCTGCCATAATTTCTTCCATTTCACGATGAGTGTGTTCAAAGTAGAAATCTCTTGCCTTGTCAAGTGAAGCACCTGGGCAGTATTTGTCAATGCAATACTGAAGATGCTCAGAAACGCTATGACCTGAAACGTAGGGAAGGTCAGCTTCTTCAAGTTCAAACTTGGGGTTTCCGAGAAGGCTTGCTATGCTCATCTGAATAATCCAGATCCAGAATTCTTCACTTCTTACTGTTGTGCCGTCAAGGTCCATAAGCACAGCCTTAACAGGCATCTCAAGCTTAACGGGCTGAACAGGGTAGTATGTGGGGTAAGCGATTGCTGATTTAACACAAGCAAGTGAGCTGTCACCAAATGAAACAAACTCAACCTTTTCATCGCCTGTTGCAACAATGTCAACAACGCCGTTTTTGCCTGTTACAAATCTGCCGTCTTCTGTTTTTTCAAGAAGGTGAAAACCGCTTTCAGGTCCAACCTCACCGAGGTCGGGAATTAAAATTTTCTTGTCCAATAACATTTTGTATTCCTCTTTCTATATGGAAAAATTATTTATAAAGTTTGATGCAATATGCATATTCTGTGTTAAGTGTGTCAGGGTCAATGGCCGGGAATGTGAGCTTAACCTTACCGTTGTTATCTGAAATGACGGGGTTAACGTCACTGCCAAGGAAGTCTGCCTTCAGCTCAGGGTCAAATTCAATCTCATTAAGGGTAAATTCACCAAAGGGGAATTTGAGAATGAAAGCGTAGAGAGCGTCATCCTTTTTGGTGTATCTGATTCTGTCATCAGAACTGTTTTTATATCTTACTGTTGCGTAAATACCCTCGCCGTTAACTTCAAGCCAGCGGCCTATATCGAGAAGTTTCTGCTGCATAATAACAGGAATTCTTCCGTCAGCTGTGGGCCCGATGTTAAGCAGGAAGTTACTTCCGCGGCTTACAAGGTCAACGAGCATATGAACAAGCTCTTTTGAAGAAAGATAATCGTGAGGCTTTTCAAATCTGTTGAAGCCGAATGAACCGCCCATACCTCTGCATTCTTCATTAGGTCTGTCATACTGATCCATCGCTTCAATTCCGCCGGGTGAACTTTCACCGTTGATGTAGCCGTATTCTGTGGTGAAGTTACCACCGAGTTTGCCTCTGGTCTCGCTGCCCCAACGGTCATTGGGAACAATGAAATCTTTAACGCTTGATTCGTTATAAAGCCACTGCAAAAACTCTGTAGAATGCCATACCGAGCTTTCGTGCGACCATTCACCGTCAGTGAAAAGGGTAGCAGGCTGATATTTTTCAATAAGCTCTTTAAGCATAGGAATAAGATGCTTAACGGCATATTCCTCAGGGTCTTTGAGATAAAGAGGATGCCACCATTCATAAACAGAGTGATAAACACCGAACTTAACATCAGTCTTATCAAGTGCATCTTTAAGCTCACGGCAAAAATCCTTGTGTGGGCCGACATCTGCACTGTTCCACCAGGGTGCGTGCTCTGTTTTATACATACAATATCCGTCGTGATGTTTTGAAACAAGGTTTATGTATTTCGCGCCTGACTTCTGAAAAAGGTCTGCCCATTCTTCAGCGTCAAAGGCTTCGGCTTTGAACATAGGAACAAAGTCTTCATATTTAAAGTTTTCACCGTAAGTCTTTTTGTGGAATTCACGGAACTGCAATTGTGCTTCAGTAGGATCAGGGCAGTCAAGAGTCCAGCCATACCATTCTGCATAGTGACCGATAGGCGCATAAGCAGGAACGGAGTATAATCCCCAGTGAATGAAAATGCCGAATTTTGCATCAGCAAACCATTGAGGAACGGGTCTTGAATTTAAAGATTCCCAATTATTCTCATATTTCATAGGACACCTCCAAACATATTTAGCATATCATACCATATTATAGTTAATTAAGTAAATAACTTTTTCAAAAAAACTGTAATAAAATCAAGGAAATTTTGCACTTTGTTTTATTGACAGGTAAAGCTGGTTAGAATATAATTTTAGAGAAAGTTTTTGGAATACAGATATATAACCGAAAGGCTGTGAATTTATGTCAAAGCGTACTGCAGGTGTACTTATGCACGTTTCATCTCTCCCCGGTCCCTTTGGAATCGGTGGATTCGGTGAAAGCGCTCTGCGTTTTATAGATTTTTTGAAACATACTCATTTCACCTATTGGCAGGTTTTACCCTTCCACCCTGTTGATGAGGTAAACTCTCCTTATAAAAGTGAAAGTGCTTTTGCCGGCAACTACCTTTTTATTGACCCTGCTATGCTTCAAAAAGACGGCCTTGTGTCGCAGTCGGATGTTGATTTCTGCCGATATAACGGCACCCCTTACACTGCTGATTATGACTTCGCCCGTGAAAAGAAGCTTGAGCTTTTGAAAAAAGCATATGGCAATATGGGCGAAAAAGAAAAGGAAGCAGTTGCCGATTTTGCAAAAGAGCATTTCTGGGTTGAAGATTTTGCGCTTTTTAAAGCCCTTAAAGATTTAAACGGCGAAACCCCTTGGTGGAAATGGGAAGAATCCCAGCGCAATTATAAAACCTGCGTTCAGAATAAGTCTGAATACAGTGAACAGATGAATTTCTGGATTTTTGTTCAGTACATTTTCTTTAAACAGTGGCAAATGGTGAAATCTTATGCCAATAAAAACAGAATAAAAATCCTTGGTGATATGCCGGTTTATGTTTCTATGGACAGTGCCGACGTGTGGAGCAATGTTGAAATCTTTAAGATAGATAAAGATACCTTCATTCCCGACGAGGTTGCGGGTGTTCCGCCTGATTATTTTTCAGAAGACGGTCAGCTCTGGGGCAATCCTCTCTATGATTGGGAAGCTATGGAAAAAGACGATTTTTCATGGTGGGTCCGCCGTCTTGGTGAAGAGCTTTCAATTTATGATACCGTCCGTATTGACCATTTCAGAGGTCTTGCGTCTTTCTGGGCAGTGCCGTTTGGCAGTAAAACTGCAAAAGAGGGTGTGTGGAAAAACGGCCCCGGGATGAAACTGTTTAATGCTATTAACAAGGCTTATGATAATCCCTCAATTATTGCTGAAGACCTTGGTGTCTTTGGTGAAGATGTTGTTCAGCTTCTTGAGGACACAGGCTTCCCCGGAATCAGAGTTATTCAGTTCGCTTTCGGCGGTGATGCTTCAAACGAGCACCTTCCCCATAATTATCCCAAGAATGTTATTGCCTGCCTTGGTACGCATGATAATAATACTTTGCTCGGTTGGCTTTATGAGCTGAGCGAAAGTGAACGTAAACACGCTCTTGATTATTGCTCATTTACTGACGGCGACTGGGGCGAGGGCGGTTACAAAGCCCCTGCCTGCCGTAAGGTGATTGAAACTGTGTGGAAATCCTGCGCAGATACAGCAATTATCGCTTTTCAGGATTTATGCGGTTTCGGTAACGATGCGAGAATGAATATTCCCGGTATTGCCGAGCTTAACTGGAGAATCCGAACCACTCAGGAAACCATTGATAATATTGATAAAGACTATTTTGTCAGAATCAATTCCCTTTACGGAAGAGGTTGAAATGAAATTCAATGTTATAAAAAAAGGAACGGTAACATCTACAAATGCCCTTTTGAAACGTGATGCAAAATCTCTTCCTCACGCAACGGTGATGGTGGCGGATGCTCAGACTCAGGGCAGGGGAAGGCTTGGTAGAGAATTTTATTCCCCTGATGAAACAGGCATTTATATGTCAATTCTTCTGAAAGAGGGTTTTTGTGAAAATCCGACTCTTATTACCACCTTTACAGCTGTTGCGGTAATGAAAGCTATCGAAAAAGTTACCGGTAAAGCCACACAGGTTAAATGGGTAAACGATATTTTACTCAATGGCAAAAAAGTATGCGGAATTTTAACCGAGGGTGAAATCTCAGACGGAAGCCTTGCGTATATAATTGTGGGAATAGGCATCAATGCCTCTACTGTGAATTTTCCTGACGAAATAAAGGATATTGCCGGTAGTGTAAGCTGTGATAAAAAAAGGCTTTTTGAGGCGGTGCTTGAAAGCTTTTCAAATGAAATGAATTCTCTTGAAAGCAGAGAATTTCTCAGCTTTTACCGTGAAAGATGTGTCACTGTCAATAAAGATATAAAAATAATATCCCCGGGCAAAGAACCTGTTGAAGCCTTTGCTCAGGGAATAGACGATAACGCTGCTTTAATTGTAAAATATTCTGACGGAAAAGAAGGCCTTATTTCCACAGGGGAAGTAAGTATACGCTAAAATTTACCGCGCAGTTCAACAACTTTTCCGATGATATTTACAGGAAGTTTTGATATTTCTTCGGCGGTGTAAATCATAACATCATAATTAGGATTAAAAGGTACCAGTGAAATGCTGGTGCCTTTTTTTATTATTTTTTTCACTGTCGCATCCATTGAATTAACAAGCACAACGGCAACATCACCGCTGTCAACATCGTTTTGCTTTTTAACAATAACTACGTCATTTTCGCAGATTCTCGGTTCCATACTGTTACCTTTGATTTTTAAAGCAAAAAAATCACCTGTTGCAGCCATCTGAGGGGAAATCTCTTCATAATCAAGAATTTCTTCTACTGCCTCAATAGGTAACCCTGCTCTGACATAACCCAGTACGGGGATAATCACTTTACTGTCCCCTGATGAAAGCCCCATAATTGTGTCAACGGGAACACTGAAAATTTCTGAAAGAATTTTCAAAGATTCCTTGTCGGGGTCGGTTCTGCCTTTTTCCCATTGGCTTACCGCAGTCTGGTGAACCCCGCATAATTCGGCAAGTTTGGCCTGAGTTAAACCTTTTCTGTTTCTTAATTCTTTAATTATACTCATTATTATACACACCCTTTAGCGATTATATTATGAGCTAAACTATTAAAAAAGTCAAGATGTTTTTATAAAAAATAGTATTTCTAATTTTTATGCTTGACAAAAAGAACAAATGTTCTTATAATAATAGTTGTGCTATTTAGAACGCAGCAAAAAGCCGTGTTCTCGGGAGGTGAAAAAGTGAAAAGCATAACAGACAAGCTGATATCAGTTGAAGAGGCTGTATTCGCCCTGAAATGTATGCAGCAGCATTCCTTCACTGTTGCCGAAGCTATGGATTCTGTTGAAGATGTTATTACCCGTGTGAGAAATATTGATATGGCACGGCTGACAAACTATATAATTGACACCAGACTTACGGCGGTTCAGCAATATGTAATCAGGCACTGTTGCCTTGATTCAATGAGCATAAACCAATGCGCCAGTGAGTTGGGGCTGAGTCCCCGCGGGGTTTACTCTGCAAGAGCAAGAGGAATGGAGATAATAGGGGAATATCTTGAACCTCTTGTGATGTATTTCAGAGATTTACCAGGGAGAGAGGAGGTGCCTGTTTTTGTAGGTAATTCTTTGAGTATACTGAGTGCAAAAAATAAAAATCAGGGCAAAATCAATGAGATTCTGAAAAGTATCAGAACTGCTCACTCTGTGAGCATAAAAGATATCGCAAAGATATCGGGGATAAGGGAAAAGGATATTTTATCTGCAGAAAAGGGCAATAAGGCTCTTACGGTTGATGAAATAGAAAACTACAGCCGACTTTTCGGCGTTAAAATACTACTTGAATTTGATAAAGGAACGGTAACTGCAAAATGGAAAGAACAATAACTGACCTTAGTGTTGATTACTTTAAAGCGGCAGCTGATATGGATAGCATAATAAAAAACCTGACCGCAAAAATCAAGCTTGCATCATTTAATAACGAAACAGATAAGTGTTATCTTCTCAAGCAGAAAAGACTGGCTTTTTACGCTCAGAAGCGAGAGCTTCTGGATATAGCCTATAAGCTTGAAAATTATTATAAAAAGGAGGAAATGTGGCTTGAATCTGCTTAATTTATATGCAAACGGAAATCTGCTTACCCTTGGCAGTCATCCTATGACAACAAGCGGAAGCGTAAATTTTGATACATGTACTTTTAATTTTAATTCTGAATGGAAGGGCTTTGAAAGAACTGCTGTTTTTGCCACAGGGGATTCGGTGTGTTATGCCGTTGAGCTTGATGATACCGGGGTGTGTAAAATTCCCGGGGAATGCCTTAAAAAAACAGGCATATTAAAAATCGGTGTTGTGGGTGAAAACAGTGACGGAGTGGTGATTTCAACAAATATTGTAGTTCAACGCATTGTTGAAGGTGCAAACAACAGTGAAGTCAGCTTCGTTCCCGTTAATCCCGAAACAGGTGAAGAGGATGACGGCATTCTCTCAGACGAGTCTGCTATTCATCTTCTCTGGCAAGACAGCAGCTTTGAACTGGGTGAAGAGTTCAGGCTTGATGATTATTCATCTGTGGATGAAACAGATATTCATTCTGTATATAACGTTTGTTTCTCTGCTCTTGCAGAGAAATACCCCTCGTATGTAACAGCCAACGTTGAAGGGCAGGATTACTCGGGTAATGATATTATGTCTTTTACCTTTACGGGTACAGATTATGACAGAACGGTTATTATTACTGCGAATCATTTTGCTTCAGGATATATGCCCTTGAGAGCTTTAAGCAGCTTTTTCAGAAATCTTTGCGAAAACTATAAAAAAGATGCAAATCTTAATTTTCTTCACAGCAAGGTGAAATTTGTAGTTTTGCCCGTAGCTTGCCCGGAGGCTCTTTTTTCAAAGTCAAAATATAATTCAAACGGATACATACCCTTTGTAAACTATGACTACTTTTTTGAAGACAGTCCTATTGAAGATAAAGGCGACTGCAGCTTTTCAGAGCCGGAAACAATCCCTGTTATTTCTTTGCTTGATATAGCAAATCAGGAAAATTGCGTGTGGTATTTTGATTTTGAGTGTGACGATTTTGACTGGCCCGGTAAAAAGATTTATTATCAGGCAGACAGTTTGATGAACGGCAATTTCATTCAGAAAATTGCAAATGATTTTGATGACGGATTAGACCAGAGCGACGCTTATTCTTTGACCCATATCATTGAAACCAATACACCTATTGCCACAAACTATGCAACAAATCAGTATGCCGTCAATGCGTGTACGGTGGTATGGGCAGATTGTTTCTCGGGTCCGGCTGCTGTTGATTCCGCAACTGAAAAATATGCAAGGTTTATCGGTAGCTTTATACTTAAAGCTGTTTCTGAAAGCAACAAGGCAACTTACCGTAAAATCAGTCCTTTTGTCAAACAGATAATCTGGAAAGGAAATGAAGACAACAACTTTTTTAAAATCGGTTCCTCTTGTCAGCCTATCTGGATTTCCGGTTACTCGTGCAGTACATATGGTGTCTATAATATTACGTTAAAAGGATTTATAACGGTAATTTCAGAGGCTGAAACCAGAGTCAAAGTGAAGCCTGTCTTATATCAGGTTAATTCACCGACTGACGACTTTGAAAGCAGGTTTGACAACAACCTGTTTGATGTTGAAGTGAATGTACCTGCAGGCAGAAGTGTTATTCCGTTTCAGAGCGTGTTGTGCGCAAAAAGTCTGAATGCCTCATCAGAAACAGGTGTAGGCAATGTAGGTGCCGTTGTAGCTGCAGCAAGCCCCGGGGATATAAAAGCTACTTCAGTTTCATATATTTTTGAAGCTGTTCCTGCTGAAAAAAATGCCGCAGTCGAGGTTCTTACACCGCCGGGCCGTGCAGCGGATTACACAGATGCAACAACAACTCCTGTGTTCAAAATTGCATATCCTGAAATGTACCACGATATTATTTGAAGGAGCTGAAATGATGAGTAAAATCAGTAATTTGATATTTAAAGGCGAAAAGCATTATCTGACTTCATCCTACGGCAAAAGGGCGGTAATATCTACCGGTAGCGGAATAACTTCTGCATTTCATAACGGTACAGATTACGGAACTTATTCCAAAAAGCTTATGCAATATGCTATTGAAGAGGGAACGGTGCTTTCAGCCGGAGTTGCGTCTGACGGCGCAAAATATGTATGGGTAAGCTATCCCAGAATCGGCAAAAAGTTTCTACATTATCACCTTGACAGTGTGCTGGTCAGAAAGGGGCAGAAAGTAAAAAAAGGAACAAAGCTTGGTAAAACAGGTAAAACCGGCAAGGCAACAGGTGTTCATTTACATCTCGGAGTTAAAGACCTGAAAACTGATACTTACGAAGATCCTGAGGCTTTTTCACTTAAGTATCAGCCGCCTGAAGAATATACATCGGGAACTTATAAAGTAATGGCAGATGTACTCAATGTCCGTTCGGGTGCAGGAAAGAGTTACGCTATCAAAAAGTTTTCATCTTTTACAGAAAACGCAAAAAAGCAGATAAAAAAGCTTAGCAACGGTAAAGCAGTCAACGGTTATGTCAAAGGTGTTGTATGCACTGTCAGCAGGGTTTCAAATAAAAATTGGGGCAAAACACCGTCAGGGTGGATATGCCTTGACTATTGTCAGAGGGTTTGAAATGAGCAGTGAAGTAACAGTTGCTTTAATCTCGTTTTTAGGAACTCTTTTTGGCACCCTGGGAGGAATTGTTGCCTCAAACAAGCTGACTGTTTTTCGGATATCTCAGCTTGAAAAGAAAGTTGAAAAACACAACAATCTTGTGGAGAGAATGATTAAGGTTGAAGATTCGGCAAAATCAGCTCACCACAGAATTGATGATATAAGGAGATTATTTGATGAATAAAATAAATTTAAAGGGTGTTTCTTCTTCGGTGTGGATACGTACCGCGGTGTTGGCGCTTGCGCTTGTCAATCAGGCGCTCGTTATCGTCGGTGTCTGCAAAGAGGAAGCGGATACAGAAACACTTTCTTATTACGTTTCTTTTGCATTTACGGCAATAAGCGCCGTCTGGTCGTGGTGGAAGAATAATTCCTTCACTCTTCGCGCACAGCAGGCAGACGAAACTGCCATTGCTGAATCACAGGCAAAAGGATAAACTCTGAGTCGGGGTTATGATACCCCGGCTCTTTTTGTTTATTGATTTATTTTAATTATGATATGATAAATATATTGGATTATAGCCGTTTGTTATTGACTTTGAATAAGGGGAATATTATAATATTTCAGAGTATGATAGGAGGTGTTTTGTGTGAAAAAGCTGCTTATTGTGTCCCATTCAATGGAGCTTGGCGGAGCAGAAAGAGCCTTGCTTGGTCTGCTTAATAATATTGACTACAACCGTGTCAGTGTTGATTTGTTTCTTGAACGTCACACAGGCGAGCTGTTTGATTATATTCCGCAACAAGTGAACCTCCTGCCTGAAAATCCCGCTTATTCCTGTATGGCGGTACCTGCGGCTGATGTGCTGAAAAGGCTGAAATTCGGTGTTGCCTTAGGGCGATATTGGGGTATAAAGAAAGCTGATGAATATAAAAAGGCAAATAACCTTCAAGACGGTACGGATGTTCTTATAAATTACAGTCAGAAATATACGGTTAAATTTATGCCTGTAATTTCCCGTAAGGAGTATGATATGGCAATAAGCTTTCTGACTCCTCACTATTTTACAGCGCAGAAAACAAAAGCTAAAATCAAACTCGCGTGGATACACACTGACTATTCAGCTATTGAAACAGATAAGAATTCAGAGCTTGATATGTGGTCTGCTTATGATAAAATTATTTCTATTTCACCTGAGGTTACAAACAGTTTTCTTAATCTTTTGCCGGAACTTGAAGACAAAATTGAGGTTATTCCCAATATGCATCCTGCTGATTTTATTAAATCAAAGGCAGATGAATTTGTTCCTGATGAAGAAATGCCCGACGGTAATGAACTCAGACTTCTTTCAGTGGGACGTTTCTGCACGGCAAAGAATTTCGATAACATTCCTTTTATCTGCCGTGAATTAATCGAAATTCACGGTTTGAATTTGAAATGGTATATTATCGGTTACGGAACAGATACACATCTAATAAAAGGTAATATTTCCAAAGCAGGAATGGAAAACAATGTAATTATCCTGGGAAAAAAGGAAAATCCGTACCCCTATATAAAACGGTGCGATTTTTACATTCAGCCGTCACGTTTTGAGGGGAATGCGGTTACTGTTAACGAAGCTTTGATTTTGCAAAAGCCGGTTGCAATTACAGACTATTCCACTGCATCAAGCCAGATAAACCACGGTGTTGACGGTGTAATTGTCCCCTTGGACAATAAGCTTTGCGCTAAAGGTCTGGCTGACTTTTTCCGTAACAGCTATCTGCAGCAAAAAATCAAATCAAATATTGCACAGACTGATTTTTCAAATGCGCAATATATTGATAAGTTATATAAATTGATGAGGTAGGGCTTATGATTTTAAACGATTTATCTATGGAAAAAATTAAGACGATGCTTGAACTTCTTGAAAAAGAGGTTACACCCGTAAGACAGAAGGTTACAAGCATCAAAACAAAAAAATGCGGCTACAAAACCGATAACACTGTTCCTGTTGATATGGAAACATGGGATGACTTCGGCGAATATGAGCGCTGGGGAACAGACCCTGAGGAGCACCGTTGGTTTTATACCCATCTTGAAATTCCCGAGGAGCTTCAGGGCAAAGACCTTGAGCTTTATATTGCAAGTACGCCTCCACAGGCAAATCACTGGGACCCGCAGTATTTTGTTTATGTTGACGGTAAGCCTGTCAGAGGTATTGACAGTAACCACCGTTACCTGAAACTTGACTCAAAAAAGCCTGAGCAGGATATTCACATCTATGCTTATTCCGTGCCTCACGGTGTTCTTTGTGAATTTTATTGTGAGCTTTGCCTTTTTGCCCGTGATGTTGAAAAGTTTTATTACGATATTAAAGTGCCTTACGAAGCTCTTCTTGTTCTTGATGAAAACTCAATGGAATATAACGCTATTAAACCTTGCCTCAGAGATGCACTCTGCCTTGTTGACTGGCGCTATCCCGGCAGTGAAGCTTTTGTTGCTTCTGTAAAAAAAGCAAGCGAATATATGGAATCTGAGTTTTACGGTAAAATCTGCTGTGATAATAAAAAAATAGCATCCTGCATCGGTCATACACATATTGACGTTGCGTGGCGTTGGACCTATGATCAGACAAGAGAAAAAACTCAGCGCACATTCTCAAGCGTTGTAGCTTTGATGAAAAAATTCCCTGAGTATAAATTTATGTCTTCTCAGCCTCAGCTTTTTGCTTTCCTAAAAGAAGATGCCCCTGAACTTTATGCTGAAGTTAAAGAGCTTATAAAGCAGGGCAGATTTGAAGTTGAGGGCGGAATGTGGCTTGAAGCTGACTGCAATCTTATGGGCGGTGAGAGCTTTGTCCGTCAGTTCCTTCACGGCAAGAGATTTTTTAAAGAAGAGTTTGATAAAGACAACTCAATGCTCTGGCTGCCTGATGTTTTCGGTTACAGCGCTGCAATGCCACAGATTCTGCAGAAGTGCGGTATAAACAAATTTGTTACATCAAAAATCAGCTGGAACGAGTTTAACCGTATGCCACACGATAATTTCAATTGGTACGGTATTGACGGAACAAGTGTTTTTGCCACATTCCTTACAGCCAGAAGATCAGGCTCTGACGGCTTCGGCTCATCTTATACACCTATGCTTACCCCATCATGGGTTAAGGGTTCTTATGAGAGATATGAACCGAAAGAACTTAACAGCAACACAATTGTCACTTTCGGTCACGGTGACGGCGGCGGCGGACCTACTGATGAAAACCTTGAGTTTTACAACCGTCTTAAGCGCGGCGTCCCCGGTATTCCTCAGACTCAGATGGAATTTGCAGGGGATTATGTTGAAAGAATGAGACAGAAGCTGGAAAATGATCCTAAGCTTCCCAAATGGGTCGGTGAGCTCTATCTTGAGTTCCATAGGGGTACATATACATCTGTTGCCAAAAACAAAAAGAATAACCGCAAATGCGAGTTCCTTTATCAGAATGCTGAAGCTGCTGCATATATGGCAAAGGTTCTTACAGGTTTTACATATGAGCGTGAAAAGCTTAACAGCGGTTGGCGCACTATACTTCTTAATCAGTTCCATGATATTCTTCCCGGTTCTTCAATATCGTCAGTTTACGATAAATGCGATGAAGACTATGAAATTGTCAAAGAAAAGGGTAACAGTGTTCTTGATGCCGCAAGAAAGAATATTGTCAAAAATATTAAAACCGATGGCGGCCTTGCTGTATTTAACCCCAACTCGTTTAAAATGAGTTCAACAGTTGAATATGACGGAGAAGTTATTTATGTTGAAGATATTCCTGCCAAGGGATACAAGGTGGTTACCCCTGAAAAGAGCAAAGCTGAATATAAATTAAACGATAAAACTCTTGAAACTAAATATTATATCGTTGAATTTAGTGACGATTATACAATATCGAGAATTTTCGATAAAACAAACGGACGCGAGGTTTTGCGCGAAGGCGGAAGAGCCAATGTGATCCAGGCTTACGAAGATTATCCTTATTGTTATGATAACTGGGAGATCTCTGCTTATTACGAAGATACTATGTATGAAATCAATTCTGTTGAAGAGGTTGAGTTCTTCGACGAAGGTGAACGCTTCGGCTTCTATGTTAAGCGCAAGTTCCTTGAGTCTGATTTCTGCCAGAAAATTTGTTTCTACAATCATTCACCCAAAATTGACTTTATCACCGTTTCAGACTGGAAGCAGGAACACTATTTTGTCAAATCTGCCTTTGATGTTAATGTTAACACCGATAAAGCTACTTATGATATTCAGTTTGGTAACGTTCAGCGTTCCACACATCAGAATACTTCTTGGGATGCAGCCAAGTTTGAAGTCTGCGCTCATAAGTTTATGGATATGGCAGAGTACGATTACGGTGTAAGCCTTATGAACGATTGTAAATACGGCCATAATGTTAAAGACGGCACAATGAAGATTTCACTCTTCAAGTGCGGAACTCATCCTGATCCCAATGCTGATAAAATTGTTCATTCATTTACTTATTCTCTTTATCCTCACGGCGGTGATTTCCGTCAGGCGGGTACAGTTCAGATGGCATACGACCTTAACAACCCCCTTGTTGCAATTCCTGTCTCAAAGCAGGAAGGCTGCCTGCCGGATGAATATTCTTTTGTTAGCTGTAACGCTGACAACTTCATCGTTGAAACATTAAAAATGGCAGAAGACAGTGATTCACTTATTCTCAGAGGATATGAAAGCTACAATAAACGCACAGCTGTTGAACTTGACTTCGGTTTTGATGTTAAGTCTGTAAAGCTTTGCGATATGATGGAAAATGAAATCGGCGACGTTGAATTTGACGGAACCAAAGTCAGATTTATTGCGAAACCTTTCGAGATCATCACCTTGAAAATCAATTGACAGTATGAGGAAGTTTAAAGCTTGTGTTTCCGTCCTGCTGAGCTGTTTTACCTTTTTAGCTTTAACGTTTGGTTCCTATGCTGTCGAGCTTGACGGAGTTCTGAATAATTCCGAATGGCTTGAAGGTGAAATCTTTACCTTTGAAAGCCCTGATGGGTTTAACAATGAAGTGAATTTTGCTTATATGCGGATCATTCCCAGAACTGCCGGCAATCAGCTTTATCTTTGTGTTTCTATGAAGGTTGATGAGATGCAGTCGACTGAAAATTCGGCAATTCTGATTTCTTTCAACGGCGGTGAAGAGATTTGTCTCAAAGGTGACGGAAGTTCGTCTTATGATAAAAACCTTTATAACGTTGAACACGCAATGGCTTATGATGACAGTTCGGCAGATATCGTTTATGAGATTATGCTCGGAGTAAAACACGGAATACCTGAAAACAGTTTTCTTACCGTAAGACTCTGCGACTGTGACGGCAGCCCGTCAAACGAATTCCGTTTTGATTTTGACACTGCCGGCGAAACTTTACCGACAGCGGAAAGGGACGAACCGCAGAAAACACCTTCTCAAAAGGAAGATAAAACGCGGAAGACTGTTGTAACAAAGACGAAAAAAGAAAACACGGATTCTTTTACTTTCAAAAAGGCAGAATCTGATGACTGTCAGCAAAACATACATTCTGATAATGAAACAACCTCAACGGCTGATTTGACACCGGCGGTTAATGATAATTCTGTTATCCGAAAGAAGGTGCTTGCCGTAACGGCAATTCTGTGTGCGGTTTGTGTGTCAGGGTGTGCGATTTATGCTCAGATAAAGAAAAATGACAAAGATGATTCCGACTCGTGATTAGTTATTTTAAGTTGAAACAATTGTTTTAAAAAGTTGTAAACGGCACGGTGTGTTAAATATTGACAACCGTGCTGTTTTACTGTTATAATACCGTAAATGAATATAAGGAGGGTTTTATTTGAAAAAGCTCTTAGCTGTCCTTATGGCTTTGGTTGTGCTTGTTACAGGGTTCGGTGTCGGTGCATTTGCAAAGGCTGATGTTACTCCCGCTATCGTTGTAAGCGGTGTAGGTGCCAAGCCTTTTTATATGGACAAAGGCACAGAAAACGAAAAAATGGTTTATCCGCCGACAGTAGATTTCGGTTATGTTATTCCTACTGCAATTGCAGGTACGGCAATGGCAATTTTTACAAGTGATATTGATGCGTTCTCGGCAACCGTTGCAGACCTTGTAAGCAATATCTTTGATGAATTCAAATGTAACGCAGACGGTGATTCCAAGTATCCTACTGTTACAGCTGACCTTTATCCTCTCAGTATAGATAATTATGATTTTGACTATACAAACGAGGTTCCTGAGCTTGAAATTGCAGGTGCTGTTGCTGAAAAAATCGGTGCAGAAAACACATTTTTCTATAACCACGACTGGCGACTTGATCCCTGCGCAAATGCTGACGGACTTCAGACTATGATCGATTCCGTCAAAGCGAAAACAGGCGCTGACAAAGTAGTTCTTATCCCTTGCAGTATGGGCGGTGTTCAGACCGTAGCTTATCTTTATGAATACGGTTATGACGATGTTGACAGCATCATCTTTATGTCATCTGCTCATAAGGGTCTGTTCTTTGTAAGTGAGCTTTTCACCGGCTCTGTTGAATTGAATCAGAAAAATATCTTCAACTACATTGAGCTTTCAGTTGGTCTGGAAGATGAAAACGCTGATGCACTTCTTTCTCTTTTACTTAAAGATATGGGCGAGCTTGCTATTCTTTCAGGCTTGTTTGCTTCTGTTGACGGCTTTTTCCAGAGCATAAGCAACGAAACTTTGTGGGCTGCTCTTCGTGAAGTGTTTGGTTGCTTCCCGGGTATGTGGTCATTTGTACGTGATGAATATTTTGAAGATGCCGTTAATTTTATGACAACTGAAGATTCATCACCTGCTCTTCTTGAAAAAATCAACTATTATCACAATAATGTCGGCTCAAGAAGTGACGAGATTCTTAAAGAAGCCAAAGAAGACGGCGTTAAAATCTCAATAGTATCTCATTATAACAGAGGTTCAGTTCCTGTTTCTCCCGCAGCAAATATTGACGGAGATAATCTTATTGAAACAGCCTGCACAAGTAACGGTGCAACTGTAGCTTTCATCGGTGAAACTCTCGGTGAAGATTATGTTCAGGCAGTTGCAGGTAAGCATAATCACGTTTCAATTGATAATAAAGTTGACGCTTCAACCTGTCTCTTCCCTGATTCTACCTGGATTATCAAAGGTCAGCCGCACGTAGGCAGTTTCTATGGCGAAGATGATTATAATGAATTTGCAGATTTTGCGGTATGGCTTGCAACAAGTGAAACTCAGCCTACAGTTTTCTCAAACCCCGACTATCCCCAGTTTATGGAAACCGACAGTTCTTTGAATGAGCTTAATCCTCTCACTGCAGAAGCTGAAACAGATTATGCAACTGAGATTATGGCCATTTTGGGAAAAGCGGTTGATTACATAAAAAACAACATCTAAAAATTTAAAAGGCGGTATTTAAAATGGCAAAAAATTTAAAAGACATCGACAAAGCAGCCGAAGAAAAAGGCTCACTCCTTGTTACAGTCTGGCAGTTCGTTAAGTTCATCGTTGTAAGCCTTCTTGCAATGATCGTTCAGATTGCGTTAACAAACCTTATTCCTCTCATTCCTGCAATTCAGAATTTGTATGCACAAGAATTCAATTTTTTAGTATTGGAATATCCTGTTGTAACAAATGAACTCGGTGCAATTATCCAGGGCGGTCTCGGCTACTGTATCACAGTAAACGTTGCAAACATTGTTGCTCAGATCGTTGCTTTCTTTGTAAACAAAGAAAAAACTTTCAACTCAGGTGCAAATATTGCAATTGCTCTTCCTATTTACATCGCTTTCACAATTGCTCTTATTCTCTTTACAGCATGGCTTAATCCTACTCTTTATGATGTATTCTGCGGTTGGGGTTGGAGCCAGGCTCTTGCAAGTAATGCAGCTATGATGGTTTGCTCTGCTCTTCAGTTCTTCCTTTATTTCCCCGTTGACAAAATCCTCTTCCACAAGAAAAAGGAAGACTAATATTTCTGCATCTTTCGGGCACTGAAAAGTGCCCGATTTTTTATGTAAATATGCAAAATTCTGTTGAACAAAAAATAATATTATGGTAAAATATATGAGTCAAAATATATAAGACAGGAGAGTGTTTTTATGGCAAAAACTAAAAGTCCTAAAACATTAACCCCGGGATTTGTAATCCCTAAGAAAGAATTCAGAATTTTCACAATTGCGGCGCTGGGCCAGAACCTTATTTACAGCTGTATGTCAAGCTATGTAACTGACTATTATGTAAACGTTCTTCGCCTTGCGCCTATGTTTGTTATGCTTCTTATGCTTTTTGCCCGAGTGTGGGATGCTATCAATGACCCGATGATGGGTATGATCATTGACCGCCACAAAACAAAGCACGGCAGAATGAAGCCCTATCCTATCTGGACAGTTCTTCCGATAGCAGCTCTTACCATTATGATGTTCACAAAACCTGATCTGGTTGATGTTCCATTGATGGTTTACACAGCTGTTGTTTACGTTTTGTGGGGTATGGTTTATACCGCAAGTGATGTTCCTTTCTGGAGCCTTCCCAATATTATGACACCTAACCCCGAAGAGCGTGGTAAGCTTATTTCTCTTGCCCGTACATTCGGCGGAATCTCAACAGGTATTGTTACCGTCCTTCCTATGATTATGGGTCCTGTACTTAAGGGTATGGGATATTCCGATGCTGAAGCAGATGAAAAGAAATATGCTGTTATGGCAATTTCCTGCACAGTTGTAGGTATCATTCTTTTCGCAATGTCATCATTCTCTGTTAAAGAGAGAATCAATCTTCCTAATGCAACCAAAAAAGCAAAGGGTGAAAAAGGAAATCTCTATCGTATTTTCCACTGCAAACCCCTTATGCTGGTTGTTCTTTCAGGCACACTTTCATTCGGCCGTTATATGCTTCAGGCTGCTGCACCCCACGTTGCAAGATATGCCGGATTCACAATTAATGACGATTTCCAGAAAAACGTATCAACAGTTGCTCTCGTTATCCAGGTTTGTGCAGCTATCGGTATGTTCGGTACAATGATCGCCATTCCTTTCCTTTACAAAAAATTCAACTATAAACAGCTTGTTCTTTATTCTTGCCTCGGCGGTGCAGTTGCAAGCTTCTTAACCTGCCTCATCGGTTGGACAACAAAGAACCTTTTCCTTTGCATCCCAACAATGATTATTTCTTCTATTCCTCTCGGTGTTCTCAATGTAGTTATTTACGCTATGGTATGTGACAGCCTTGACTATATGGAATGGGAAACAGGCCACAGAAACACAGCACTCGGCTCAGCCTGTCAGTCATTTGTTAATAAACTCGGTAATGCACTTTCAACCGTTATGATTATTGCTATGTATATGATCGTAAGCATTGATGTTAACTCAATGTATGATGCATCCGGTGCTGCAACAATCAATCTTACAAACGGTCAGGAATTTGCAATGTTTGCACTTATCACGATCGTTCCGGGTGTCAGCCTTCTTCTTTGCGCAATTCCGATTTTCTTCTATGACCTTGTAGGTGATAAGAAAGACAAGGTTACTAAAGAGCTTGCCGAACAGAGAGCGGCAAGAGGTATTACTGTTGAATAATCAAGGAGGATAATTATGAACTACATAGAGTTTGATAATTCAAGACCTATCGACCTTATTCCCATGGGCAGAATAGCCATTGATTTTAATCCTGTTATTCCGCCTTTTCAGTCATTGGTTGAAGCAGATACTTTCAAAAAATATCTTGGCGGTTCACCTGCAAATATCGCTGTCGGCCTTGCACGTCTGGGCAAAAAAGTAGGTTTTATTGCCAAGGTGTCAGATGATCAGTTCGGCGATTACGTTACTAAGTTTTTTGCTGATGAAGGAATTGATACTTCACACATCACAAGAGCTGAAAACGGTGAAAAGTTAGGTCTTACTTTTACAGAAATGCTTTCTCCCAGTGAAAGCAGCATTCTTATGTACCGTGACGGTGTTGCAGATCTTATGCTTGACCCCGCAGATGTTGATGAAGAGTATATTGCTTCTGCAAAAGCTATTCTTATCAGCGGAACAGCTCTTTGCCAGAGCCCTTCAAGAGAGGCTTGTCTTAAAGCTATGTACCTTGCAAAAAAGGTAGGCACAAAGATCATCTTTGACGTTGACTACCGTCCTTATAACTGGAAGAGTGCTGACGAAATTGCAATTTACTATTCAATCGTTGCTGAAAACAGTGATATGATTATGGGCTCCCGTGAGGAATATGACCTTACCGAAGCAATTATTGCCCCCGGCAGAACAGATGAAGAAACAGCATCTTATTGGATGGGTAAGGGTAATAAAATCGTTATCATAAAGCACGGCAAAAAGGGCTCAACTGCTCATACAGCTGACGGTGATTTTAATATCAAGCCTTTCCCCATCAATGCCACAAAATCATTCGGCGGTGGTGACGGCTACGGCTCATCATTTATTTTCGGTCTTCTTGAAGGTTGGGATATTATCGACTGCCTTGAGTTGGGAAGCGCTTCGGCATCACTTCTCGTTAATGCTCACGGTTGCTCACTGTTTATGCCCACTCTTGAGCAGATTCAGTCTTATATCAAAGACTGTAAAGAAAAATACGGTGAAATGGTAGCAAGAGGTTAATATTATGTTTTATTATCCTGAATTTGATAAAGACGGTAAGAAAATACTTTCAACTCATGATACTGAGATGATGATGGATATTGCCGTTTACAATATGAAAAAAGGCGAGAGTAAAACTTTTACTCTTCCCGATCACGAGCTTGCTGTTATGCTTGTTCTCGGTGATGTTACCTTCAGCTTTGACGGTGAGGAAAAACACGCCACACGCGGCAGCCTTTTTAAAGAAGGTCCTTCAACCGTTCACGTTTCAAAAGGTGTTACCGTTACTGTAAAAGCTAACGCTGAAAGTGAAGTGCTCACTCAGAGTACAGAAAATGACCGCGACTTTCCGACAAAATATTACGCCCCTGAGGATTGTGACTATTTTACTTCCTGCGAGGGTAAATGGGAAGACACCGCAGTCAGGGATGTTGTAACTGTTTTTGATTATAAAAACGCTCCTTATTCAAATATGGTCCTTGGTGAGATTCAGACCCGACAGGGCAGATGGTGCAGCTATATTCCTCACAGTCATATTCAGCCTGAAGTATATTATTATAAATATGAGCGTCCCGAGGGCTTCGGTGCCTGCTTTATCGGTGAAGATGTTCATATGATAAAAGACGGCAGTGTTGCTCATTTCCCGGGCGGGCTCAACCACCCTCAGGTTACTGCACCCGGCTTCCCGATGTATACTGTATGGATGATACGTCACCTTCCCGATAACCCGTGGCTTGACCGTGTTGACGATGAAAGATATATGTGGCTCAACGGCGGACAGGTTCAGAAATTTGACAGAGAAATAAAATGATCAAAAAAGTTTTAATTTCAGCTGTAGTGGCAGGTATCACCTTTGCCGTTTTAGGCTTTGACAACAAATTGAAATTAACTGAATACACGCTGCAGTCAACCAAGGTTCATAAATCCATAAATATTGCCTTTCTTTCTGATATTCATTCAATGAAATTTAAAGACGGCGGCAAAGAGCTTTTTGAAACTGTTGATAAAGCTAAACCTGACTGTGTCTTGCTCGGTGGTGATGTCTTTCACAAATTCGGCGATGAAGAAGATTTTGAGCGCACTTATGAGCTTTTGAAAAATCTTGCGTGTAAATATCAGAATTGCTGTCTTGTTACAGGTAATCACGAGTTTGAATGTGATAAATTTGATGAAATCAGTCGGCGCGTCACCGAGTCAGGATTCAGACTGCTTGGTGATGAAAGCTGCATTTTAAAAACATCTGAAGGTCAGTCTTTCCTTGTGGGAGGAACTGATTATTCAGGCTTCGGTGAAGAGAAAGTTCTTTTGCAAAAAGAGAGCTTTGTTAATAAGGCAGAAGAAACAGGACTTTTTTCAGTTCTCGTGCGCCATATTCCCATGCACGTTGATTCTGATGAAAAAACAGATCTGATTTTAAGCGGCCATAACCACGGTGGATTATGGCGGCTTCCAAAAACCAGAATAGGTGCTGCGGGCGGAGGCGGAAAGCTCTTTCCGAAATACACCCACGGCAAATATAATTTTAATAACTGTTGCCTTATTGTAGGCAGCGGAATAACTACTGAAACTTACCTTCTTCCCAGGATTTATAATCCCCCTGAAGTTGTGTCGGTAACGATAGTTCCAAAAATATAGAGGAGGCTTTTGAAATGAATTCTTATTCTCCAAAAACCATTCGTCTTCCGGCAGGCGAGGCTGTTGTCAGATATCTTGATAATCAGTATGTTACCATCGAAAAAGACGGTAAAATGCTCGAAAGCAAATTTGTAGAGTTTTTCTATGCTGTGTTTGGTCACGGTTGTGTTCTCGGTGTCGGTGAAGCTCTTTCTCAGGCAGAGCACTCAATCAAGGTTATGCAGGGCAGAAATGAGCAGGGTATGGCTCAGGCTGCAGCAGCTTATTCTAAAATGCATAACAGAATGAAGATTATTCCCTGTATGTCTTCAATCGGCCCCGGTGCTGCCAATATGGTCACTGCAGCTGCAACTGCAACAGTTAACAATATTCCTTTACTTCTTATCACAGGTGACACCTTTGCAACCCGTCAGCCTGACCCTGTTCTTCAGCAGATAGAGCAGCTTCACGACGGCACTGTTACAACTAACGATGCATTCAAAGGCGTTACCCGTTATTTTGACAGAATCACACGACCTGAGATGATTATGTCAGCTCTCACAAATGCAATGAGAGTGCTTGTTGACCCGGCTCATACAGGTGCAGTTTGCCTTGCGATGTGTCAGGATGTTGAGGGCGAAAGCTATGATTATCCTGAAGAATTCTTCAGAAAAAGAGTTCATCTTATCCCGAGAGCGATTCCCAATGATTATGAAGTGAAAAATGTTGCCGAGGCTCTTAAAGCTTCAAAGAAGCCCCTTGTTATTGTGGGCGGAGGTGTAAGATACTCACAGGCAGGTCAGCAGGTAAAAGCTTTCTGTGAAAAGCATAATATTCCTTTTGCTGAAACTCAGGCAGGTAAGAGCTCAATTGAGTCAAGCCATGAATTGAATGTGGGCGGCATCGGCGTAACAGGTAACGCCAGTGCCAATATCCTTGCAGACGGTGCTGATTTTGTTCTTGGTTTGGGAACAAGATTTACAGATTTCACATCTTCATCAAAATGGCTTTATGCAGGTGCTCAGGTTGCCACAATAAATGCAAGCCCATTCCACGCAGGCAAGCTTGACAGCGTTCAGATGGTAGCCGATGTCAAAGAGGGTATCCTCGCTCTTGATAAATATCTTGACGGCTATGTAAGCTCTTATGCAGACGAAATCAAAAATGCAAAAGATGTATGGGCAAAAGAAATGGCGAGACTTTCTGCCAATGATTATAATTCAGATGATTTTGCTCCCGAAATCAAAGCACATATGCCTGATGCGATGTCTGCTTTCAATAAGGCAACTGGCGGTGAAATCTGCCAGACATCTGCACTTGCCCTCATTCGTGAAATGATTCCCGATGACGCAGTTGTAGTTGCATCTGCAGGTTCACTTCCCGGTTGTATGCAGAGAATGTGGACTACCGACAGCATTGATTCATATAATATGGAATACGGCTATTCCTGTATGGGTTATGAAATAGCAGGTGCATTTGGCTCAAAGCTTGCAAAACCTGATTGCGAGGTTTATGCAATGGTTGGTGACGGTAGCTATAATATGCTCCATTCTGAAATGATAACTGCCCTTCAGGAAGGTAAAAAGATCAACGTAATGCTCTTTGATAACGGTTCATTCGGATGCATTAACAATCTTCAGATGAGCCAGGGCATTGATGCTCTTTGCACCGAATCACGTTACCGCGACGGCGACAAGCCTATCCGTGAAGGCGAGTTTATGAATATTGACTATGCTATGTGTGCAAGAGGCTACGGCTATGTTACATACACAGCCAAAACAATGGAAGAGTTGAAGCTCGCCATTGAAGACAGCCTTAAACAGACTAAACCTACTTTAATTGATATTAAGGTGCTTCCAAAAACCATGACCGACGGCTACGGCGGTTGGTGGAATGTGGGTTGCTCAGATATTCCCCGTACCGACGGCGGAAAATCTGCCCTTAACGATAAAACCGAACATCTTAAAAATGCAAGAAAATATTAAAAGGAGTTTTGAAAATGGATTCAGCAAAAGTTAAACTCGGTATTGCTCCCATCGGCTGGACAAATGATGATATGCCCGACCTTGGCAGCGAAGTAACATTTGAACAGTGCGTGAGTGAAATGGCTCTCGCAGGTTTTGAGGGTTGCGAAGTTGGCAACAAATATCCCAAAACTGCAGATGGTATTCACGAATATCTTGATATCCGCGGTTTGCAGATTTGTAACCAGTGGTTTTCATCATTTATTCTCACAAAACCTTTTGAAGAAGTAGAAAAAGACTTCAGAACTCAGTGTGAATTCCTTAAGGGCTGCGGCTCAAAGAGAATCGGTGTTTCTGAGCAGAGCTACAGCATTCAGGGTCAGATGGAAACTCCTGTTTTTGAAAAGAAATATGTTATGAACGATGATGAGTGGAAGAAGTTTGCCGACGGCCTTTCAAAGCTCGGTGTTATTGCCAAAGAATATGGCATTACTCTTACATATCATCACCATATGGGCACAGTTGTTCAGACTGCAGCCGAAGTTGATAAAATGATGGAGCTTTGCGACCCCGACAGCGTATTCCTCCTTTTTGACAGCGGTCACCTTGCATATTGCGGTGAAGATTATATGGCAGTTCTCAAAAAATATGCTAAGAGAATTAAGCACGTTCACCTCAAAGATATCCGCCCCGAAATCGTGAAGCAGGTTAAAGATGAGCATTTAAGCTTCCTTAAGGGTGTTCGCCTTGGTGCATTCACAGTTCCCGGTGATGGTGCAATTGACTTTGCTCCTATCTTTGCTGAACTTGAAAATGCAGGCTATGAGGGCTGGATGCTTGTTGAAGCAGAGCAGGACCCTGCAATTGCAAATCCCTTCAAATATGCCAAAATGGCAAGAAAATATATCGCTGATAAAGCAGGAATCTAAGGAGAGGTATTTATGTTAAAAGTTGGTATTATCGGCGCAGGCAGAATCGGCAAGGTTCACTGCGAGTCAATTATGAATTATGTTAAAAACGCAACAGTTAAATCAGTTGCAGACCCTTACCTCAATGATGAAACAATTCAGTGGGCAAAAGGTCTTGGCATCAATGAATTTTCAAAGGATTATCACGATATTCTCAATGACCCTGAAATTGATGCAGTTCTAATTTGCTCATCAACTGACACTCATTCTTTGATTTCACTTGAGGCTATCAAAGCAGGCAAACATATTTTCTGTGAAAAGCCCATTGATCACGATGTAAATAAGATTCTTGAAGTTAAAGAAGCTCTTGCAAACAGCAATGTTAAGTATCAGGTTGGCTTTAACCGCCGTTTTGACCATAACTTTGCTGCTGCACGTAAGGCTGTTGCTGACGGTCAGATCGGTGATATGGATATTCTCAAAATCTGTTCCCGTGACCCCGGTGCACCACCCGTTGAATATGTTAAGGTTTCAGGCGGCATCTTCCTTGATATGACAATTCACGATTTTGATATGGTCCGCTTTATGTCAGGTGCAGAGGTTGAAGAGGTTTTTGCTTACGGTGCAGTAAGAGTTGACCCTGCTATTGGTGAAGCAGGCGACATCGACACAGCTGTTATTTCAATGAAGCTCACAAACGGTGCCATCGCTGTTATTGACAACAGCCGTGAAGCAAGCTATGGTTATGATCAGCGTGTTGAAGCTTTCGGCAGAAAAGGTCAGATCGCTATTTCTAATGACAGTGATTCAACTGCAGTTCTTTCAGATGCAACAGGTGTTCACGCTGAAAAGCCTCTCTACTTCTTCCTTCAGAGATATATGCAGGCTTATGTTGCTGAAATTTCAGAATTTATTGACTGCGTAGTAAATAACAAAGAAGTTTCAGTTGGTATTGATTGCGGTCTTCAGCCTGTTCTTATCGGTCTTGCCGCAAAGAAATCACTTGTAACAGGTCTTCCTGTTAAGGTTGCAGACATCGCTGCTGAATACGGTCTTTAATCTATGAAGGTTGAAACCATAAACGGCATCGTTCATATTTATCACGATGTGTATACAGGCAACATTTCAAAACGAAGAGTTGCCTGCAGAGGGATACTTGTTGACGGTGACAAAATTCTTCTTTCTCACGAGGTAAAACAGGGGAAATATGTTTTGCCCGGTGGCGGTATTGAGGATGGTGAAACACTTGCTCAATGCTGCGAAAGAGAAGTTAACGAAGAAACAGGCTATATTGTCAACGCAGGTGAGCATATAATTGAAGTGAGAGAGTATGATGAAAACACTCTTCACGAAAGCCATATTTTTGCCTGTTCAATGAAAAGCCACGGTGAGCGTCACTTAACTCAGCACGAGGTAAATATAAATATGACTCCGGAATGGAAAACCATTGATGAAGCTCTTGTGATTTTCAAAGAAAGATCTCACGAGCTTGGTATGTATCTTCGTGAATACATGGCGATAAATAAGTTCCTTGGTAAATAAAATCATCCCCCGACAGATTGCTCTGCCGGGGGATTTACTTTTTAATTATCACGCTGTTGTTACAGGCTCAATTTTAATTTTTTTAACATCTGCTCCTGTATACAGAATTTTATGAATGTAAGCTGTTGTTTCTTTCCAGTCAAGGATTATTACCTCTTTGCCTTCTTTAAGCGTAAGCTTGATAGCGTTGTGAGGTATAATATCTTCTGTAAGATCAAATTCAAGATATGACTGAGCTTCCGAGATTTTTCTCATAAGCTGACCTTTGGCCATATCTGTTGTTATATAGGGGAGAACAGTTTCCATAAATTCAACTTCCTGAGCAAGAGTCTGAGTCTTGAATTTATTGAATATAGCGGTGAGCACTTTTCTCTGTCGGCCGGTTCTTTGTCTGTCAGAGTCAATTTCTCTCAGACGGACAAATCTCAATGCCTGCTTACCGTTCAGAGTGTATTTGCCGGCAGCCAGGTCTTCCCTGTTGAAAGCGAAGTTTGCCTCTGCTGCTGACATATCAACGCTGACACCGTCCATTGCGTTGATGATATTTGAAAATCCTTTGAAATCAACAGCTATATAATTATCAATTTTGATTTTGTAGTTGTTTTCAATAGTTTCAATTAATGTATCAGCGCCACCGAAGGCATAAGCTGTGTTGATTCGTTTATTGCCGTGGTCTTTAATGGCAACATAAGTAGCTCTTGAAAGAGAAACAAGCTTGATGGTTCGCTGCTTTTTATTGATAGATGCAATAATTATGCAGTCAGAACGGGGATATTTCATTCCTTCAAACATAACTGTCTCATTCTCACCTGCATCGTAACCGATGAGAAGAAGGTTATATACATCTTTTGAATACCAGATTTCGTTATCTACTACAAGGTTCTGTTGAATATCCTTATCAGCCTGCTGCTGAATCTCAGCGGCCTCCTGTTTAAGCTCGCTTTCGGGAACAAGATAATCCTTTACAACACCATTTTCAACCTTTTGAATAGAAACGAGAGAATCAGATGTGTTGCCCTTTGAACCGGAAAGCTTACCTGAATTATTGTCTTTTGAAGCAGTTGAGTTGTCTTGCTCGGGAATTACATCAAAATTCGAATAGTCTTCTTCGTCAAAGCTAAAGTCTATAGTCTCCTCTTTTTCAAGATTAGGATCAACTGACATACTGACTTCATCTTCATAATTAACTTTATCAAGTAAAAAATTAACATAAATAACTACTGTTGAAGTGCAGACAAGACTGATTGATGCTAAAACAATAACAATAATTTCAATTAACTTTCTTTTTTTCTTTTTTTGCTCTTTTTGCTGCATTTTTCTCTTCTTCCTTTTGCTCTTTTTCAATTGATTCGGGAGTCCTTACTCCGTAATCGTTGAAATTCTTTTTAATCTGAGTTTCAACGTGTATAATTGTGCCTACAAATGCAAAGCCTTGAATTGCAAAAATTACAGAGCCGTAAAAAGTAAGCATTTCTGCCGAAAATCTGATTGCGAAAATCATCATAACAACGGTAACGGGGATCATAATAATTCCCGCTATTTTCCATATCTTGCTTGCCAGCTTATGGGTAAACACCCAGGCATCCCAGCTTTTGGTTGCTCGCCTTGAACGGAAACCGCTATGGCCTTCAATGTCTTTGGGCGCGCCGTTTTTGCTGTAATGAATTCCGTAAAATAAGATCAGACAGGGGAGGATTAAATCTGAGATCAAAGTAAATGCCCAGAATCCCATTTTACATCACCTTCCTAAAAAATTAAACCTATTTTTTCAAAAGCTGTAAAAATCCAGGAGTAAACAATGTTTACAAAGATTGAAACAAACTTTGTGATACCTGATATAAACCCGATGTCGTTACCGAAATCACCGAAAATACCGTCTGCAGGAGTATCGCTGTTTTTGGGTGAATACGGATTTTCACTGTCAAATTCAGCATATTCCCCGTTTATAACAGTAAAAGAAAGACATCTTTCGCCGACAGGAGTAACGTTATTGTCAAGAACGTAGCTGATATAGATTTCGCGCTTGACAGATGATTGTTGGGGAAGCTCACCTGTGAAATCAATTTCAACGCTTTCACCGGGGGCTATTGACGTAAAAGCAAAATTATCAAACTTAAGACCCAGGTTATTGTTGATCGCAAGAATTGTCATATTGCTTTTGGTTGAATGGTTTTCAATTATAAGCTTTGAATCTTTATCTGAAACATAACCCTCAACACTTGAGTTAAACTTTGCGAAAGCAGGCTCATAAGGGTCGGTTGTGGCGTGGAACTGAGGATACGCAGGGTCAGAAGCAACATCTTTGATTTCATCTGTAAGCAAGAGCTTAAAGGCAAGTTCCTGCAAAAACACATCTTTAAATGTCATGCCGTGGAAATATCCGTCAACATACCATGTGTTATAGGGAAGATATCCGCAAGATGCATCAATTTCCATACCCGGTGAAACCTGATAAATGCCGGTTTCAATTTCCTGTGTGTAACCGTCTGCAAAGCGTTCACCGAAAGGTGCTACCTTTGCCCCTGTAGACGCCTTGAGAGAAATAATGGCATCAGAGTTTTCCTGAGAACCTACAATGCTTGGAACACCGTAGCCTGCAAGAATTGAAATGTTAGTTCCTGCTGCCTGAGCTTTTTTGAAATTTTCAGCAAAGTTCGGCATGATTTCATAGTGCATATAGTCACTTTTTCTGATGATTTCAGCGTTTGCTGTTTCATCAAGAAGTTCAGCCTTCAGCTCTTCATAATACTCTGTGGGAACAAAATCCCATAAGCTTCCCCAGTTGAAGGCAATGTCGCCGATATAGGGGATAAGAGCATTTACAAGTGTATCAACAAAGCCGAGAGCATCTGCTTCCATAAGCCAGTTATAATCTTCTTCAAGCATCATGCCGCACTGAACGAAGCGAAGAAGCAACTCTTCATCAAATTTAACATTCTGCGACATAATGTCATAAGCGAGTAAAGCACCGCCTAAAGCAGGGATTGTAAGCACTGCGTTTTCAACGTCACCTTTTGTGCCGTAAATTGAAAGATATGTTCCTGCTACCTGACCGCCATGGCTTACCGCATAAAGATTAACCTTATCTTTGCCGGTGAATTCTTTAACATCCTGAATATATGCATCAAGCTCTTCTGCGCAGTAAACACTGCCCATTCTGAAATCGCACATAAAAGCGAAGATGTTTTCGTGACCGATATATTCTGCAATATAGTCACAGATTTCGCCTTCCATTCTGTTAGCAGGATCATTTTCAATAAGATATGAGTCCTGAGTATCAGCGGCACGGAAGTGATATTTATAGAGCTGATGCTTGCTGCTTCCGTCATCGTTACAGGCAATTGTGTCAAGCTGGCTTACAAAAACTTCGCCGACCATATCAGCAAGAGCCTGAATATCACCTGTTGTCAGTTCAGCAACACCTTTGCCTACTTTTAATAAATTCTCTTTAACAACGTCAAGCACCTGATCACCGGTGGGTTTCCAGACATTATATTTTTCTCCGTTTTCGTCAAGCATATAAAATGTTGTTGAAGCATAACCGGGCACGATAATAACAGGGTAGTCGTTGCAGTCATCTTTGGTAATTGCCATAGCTGACATTGAGCCGAAAGCAATTATTACACATAATAAAATCGATAAAATCTTTTTCATCGTTTTCTCCTGTTAATCAGTCTTTTTTACCTAATACGGGAGTACAAGCGGGGAAAACTCCTTTTTCAGCACCGAGGCAGAGTGCAAGCTGGGCTGCAACTCTCTTGTTTTTGATTGCTTCGTTGTTATTGAAACCTGCATCAGCGTCAGATACAAGTAACGGTACATTTCTGTTTGAGTGGCTGCCGGTTGAACAATAATATCCGCCTTTTTCTGATGAATATGTAACTGAGCCTGTTTCGTGGTCTGCAGTGATAACAACAAGTGTGTTACCGTCTTTTTCAGCGTAATCAAGAGCGTAAGCAATTGCTTTGTCAAATTCTTTAAGCTGATTAACGGCGCCGTCAATGTCTTTATCGTGTGAGCGTTTGTCAATGTGTGCACCCTCAACCATGAGGAAGAAACCGTCTTCGTCATCGTCAAGAATATCGATAGCTTCTCTTGTCATTTTTTCAATTGTGGGAGTTTTGTCGGGGTTTGAGATATTTGCAAAGTCCTCCCAGCTGAACTGACCGATTGAACGTTTGCCCTGATCAAGAGCATCAATGTCAGCAACATCATCAAGGTAAGCAAAGCCGTGAGCTTCCGCTGATTCTTTTGTTATGTAGCTTTCTGCTGCGCCCCAGATGAGTGTAAGCTCTGAATTAAGCTGGTCTTCGCTGATTTCTTCAGAAAGATCTCTGTCTTTAGCATGAGCTGAGAATGAAGCGGGGGTTGCACCTGCGGTTGAGTCAGTTGTAACAACGCCTGCAGATTTACCTAAAGAAATAGCGAGCTCGCTGAGGTTCATAGGCTCAATGATATATGCATACGGGTCATAGGCGCTAACGCCAACGTGGCCGTTTGAGGTTCTGATGCCTGTTGCAAGGGCTGTGCCGCCTGCTGCACTGTCAGTTGTTTCACCCCAAAGGTTGTCAGTTTTTGACTGCCCTCTGACTTCAACAGTTTCCATAGCAAGTTCAATTCCCAACTTGTCTTTTGCGGCGGAAAGGTGGTTTTCACCCATACCGTCACCGATCATAAGAATAACGTTGTCATAAACCTTATAATCTTCATCATCAACAGGTTTTGCATAGCTGAAAACAGCTGTAAACATTGTAGAAAGAGCTACAATAACAGTGATAAACGGACTTAAAATATTCATAAAAATCCTCCTAATTATAGATGATAATATTCTATCATCTTTTTTATATATTATCAATATGCTTTTTTAACTTATGTTTAACAAATCTGTTTTTTGTTAATTTTGCCTATTACGAAGGATAGAAAATTTTGATATAATTATCTAAACAGCGTGAGTGTGAGCAGTTTCGATTGTTTACACTTGCGCATTTTTGGAGGTCTTTTATGCTTGAAATCGGTCAGTTAGTTCAATATTCAGGTCACGGGGTATGCGTTGTGGAAGATATCCGTGTTGAAGATTTAGAATCGGGTAAGATGAAGTATTATGTTTTGCGCTCGGCTTCGTCAATGTATAACACTTTTTATATTCCTGCTGATAATGAGAAAATGCTTTCAAAAACAAGGAAGATTTTAACAGACGAAGAGGTTAATGAAATTATATCTTCAATGCCTGACAGTGATATGCTATGGATTGAAAATGATCAGGAGCGTAAAGAAGCGTATAAAAAGATTATTTTCAGTGGCGACTGCCGTCAGATAGTCAAGGTGATTAAAGCAATTCATTTTCATAAAGAGTCGCTGCGTGATAGCGGCAAGAAGCTGCATATTGTTGATGAAATTATGCTTAAGGATGCCGAAAACCTTCTGTATGATGAATTTGCGGCGGTTCTTAATATTAAAAAAGAAGAAGTTTTACCTTTTATAATTAAATCTATCGAAAAATAAAAACCTGCCTACGGGCAGGTTTTACCATTCATATTTAGTCAGCCGACCTTTACACAGCAATTCAGGAAAATCCCATTGTCTGAGCACTTCATAAGCGGCGATTGCCACTGAGTTTGAAAGATTAAGACTTCTCGCTGCCGAATCGTTAATCATAGGAATTCTTACACAGCTTTCGGGGTTTTCATAGAGTAGATCCTCAGGAAGTCCCTTTGTTTCTTTGCCGAAAAACAGATACGCTTTATCAGGATATTCCACATCAGAATATCTGTACTTTGCTTTTGTTGAAAAATAGAAATAACTGCCGTCATTTTTATCAAAAAAATCCTGCAGGTTTTTGTAATATGTAATGTCAAGCAGATGCCAGTAATCAAGACCGGCACGCTTTAATTTTTTATCATCGATTTTAAATCCCATCGGTTCAATAATATGAAGCCTGGCACCCGTTGCGGCGCACGTTCTTGCTATATTTCCGGTGTTCTGCGGAATTTCCGGTTCAACAAGAACAATATTTAACTGCGGCATATAGATCTCCTTTCAGGTTAAAATAATAGTGATAAAACATTTGGAGGGATAGAAATGCAGAAAAAATCGGCAGATATGATGAAAAAAGTCGGCGTGGGTATGCTCGCCGGCGGAGCAACAATGGCTCTTGGCAGTATGATGATGTCAGGTAACTCAACCAGAAAATACCGCAAGATGGCAAACAAAGCAATTAAAACAGCGGGCAGTATTGTTGATACAATCGGCAACATCAAAATGTAAAAACCAACACAAAGCCGCCTTTTGGGCGGCTCTGTTGTTTAATTGAACTTATTCATCGCAAGGTCGGTTTTTCCGTCGGTTATCAACCTGAGAGCCTCGCAGGCATTTTGGATTGATTTTTTTATTTCTTCCATTTCATCTTTTTTGAAGGTGGAAAGCACCCAATCTGCAAGATCGTAATCAGGGTGAGGTTTAGCACCTACACCAACTTTGATCCTGGGGAAAGTATCACTCTTAAGGTGATAAATAATGCTTTTGATTCCGTTGTGACCGCCATCTGTACCTTTTCTGCGAATTCTCATTTTACCGCAGGGGAGAGATATGTCATCAAAAACGACAATGATTTTTTCAGGCGGAATTTTATAAAAGGAAGCAACCTCTCTTACGGCTTCACCGCTGTTATTCATAAAAGTCTGAGGCTTGATTACGATGCAGCGGTGTCCGGCAAGGTTAACCTCACCGAGAAGCGACTTATGTTTGATTTTATTGATTTTAAAGTTTTCTTCAACACAAAGTCTGTCAAGGGTGAGAAATCCTACATTATGTCTTGTGTATTCATACTTTTCGCCGGGATTTCCCAGACCGACTATCAAAAATTCAGGTGCTGAAGAAGAGTTGAATTCTTTTTTCTTGAAAAACATTTTACACCTTATAATTTAACAACCTGTGTTGTAACTTCATCCCAATTGTCAATTTCACCGTAAATATCATCTGTAAGAGCATATTGAATTTCAATATCCAACTCATTGAATGCTGCTTCGATTTCTTCATCAGTTTTATACTTGTTTGTGTCAACAGTTGCATAAATTGCAATGCTTGAGCAGTTGCCGGGTCCGATGCCGTATTCGGCGTCGAGAGTCTTACGGATGTAAATTCCGTCACCGCCTTTTGCAACTACACTATTACAAACCATTATTTTGTCTGTTTTGTTTTCTATGAGCTTAAATACGTGAAATGATTTCCAGTTTTCTTTGTTTTCAATAACGTCTTTAACTTCGTCTTCGCTCATACCGTAGTCATTCGGGCCTTCCTGCTTGATGAAAGACTCTTTGTCTTTTTCATCTTCAATAAATTCTTCAGGCTGAATGTAAGGTACATCAACGTGCTCAACGTCAATAACCTGAGAAACCTTTTCGGTTTCACCTTCGTTATTCACTTTGGTACCTTCGTAAATGATTGTTCCGTTTTCAGGCTTAAGATTATCAACATTAAGAGAGCCGACTTCACCGTCTTTAGTGCTGTTGTCACCGGTGCATGCAACAGTTGAAAGAACAACAGCGAAAATCATAAGCACACTGAAAATTCTGATTAAAGTATTCTTTTTCATTTTTCATTCTCCTTGTTTTTGCCATTTGTATGGTTTCTTGCTTTTAACCCAGTCTTTTTTTATCACCTGACGGCTTCTTGCAAGAGCAAGTGCATCAGCGGGAACGTTTTCTGTTATTACAGAGCCTGCTGCCGTATAGGCGTTGTCGCCAACTTCAACGGGTGCCACAAGGTAAGTGCTGCATCCGATGAAAGCATTATCGCCGACAACAGTCCTGTTCTTTTCTTTGCCGTTGTAGTTGACTGTTGCGCAGCCGCAGCCGACATTAACATTTTTGCCGAAATCTGCATCACCGAGATAAGTGAGGTGAGCGATGCTTGTTTTATCACCCACAGTTGCGTTTTTAAGCTCAACGAAGTTGCCGATTTTAACTCCTTCGCCTACAACACAATCCGGACGTATTCTGACAAACGGACCAATGTGAGCACCGGTTTTGACGGTTGAAGAGTAAACCTGGGTGTTGTTGAGCTCAACATCATTTTTAACAACAGCGCTGTCAAGCAAACTGTTGGGGCCGATAACACAACCTGAACCGATTTCAGTGCCGTTTTTGATAATTGTACCGGGAAGTATTTCTGTATCTGTTCCGATTTTGCAGTCGGGGTCAATGATAACACCGTCAATGCAGGGGATAGAAACACCGTTTCTCATTTTATCAAAAAGAACGTTTTTTCTCGCAATTTCGTTAAGCTCATAAAGCTGAGCCCTGTCGTTAGCACCAAGAACAACATCACTGCTCTTTGCTTTGAATGCCGAAGCACGTTTGTGAGCCTTAATGATGATTTCTATGGCATCGGTGAGATAATATTCTTTGCCTTCTTCGTGGTTTTCGATAATTGAATCCAGTGCTTTGAGCAGATCGCTGCATTTAAACCAGTAGGCGCCGGAGTTTACCTCAGTGATTTCTTTTTGCTCATCAGAGGCTTCTTTTTCCTCTACAATAGCTTTTATAAGCCTTTTTTCATTTCTTACAATTCTGCCGTAACCGAAAGGGTTGGCAACGTTTGCAGTGATAACTGTAGCGCTGTTGTCAAGTTCTGTGTGGTGGTCAAGTGCGTTGTGGATTGTGTCACTGTCCATAAGCGGAGCGTCACCGTTGAGGATGAGAACATTACCGTCTTTGTGAGAGAGTAAAAACTCTTTTGCCTGCATTACGGCGTGACCTGTACCTAACCTTTCTGATTGAAGAACGGTTTTATATTTTCCGCCGAGATGATTTTCAAGCAAATCGGCACGAAAACCGGTAACAACACAGATGTCATTGACACCGCCGTTTTCAGCAGCATCAATAACCCAGTTGATCATGGGCTTGAAAAGAACCTCAGCCATGACCTTGGGCTTGGATGATTTCATTCTGGTGCCTTCGCCTGCTGCAAGAATAACTGCACAGTTGGAGTTCATAGATAATCCTCCTTAAGTGTAAATTGTGTATATTAAAAATTATAACATACATCCAAACTAATTATGCCACAAAAAAACTCAAAAAACAAGGGAAATAAATGTTTTTGTGTGTTATTTTATACAAAAAAATCCTTGTTATCCTCAAACAAATTTTAACAAAAAAGTATAGACAATATGTGTAAAGCTGTGTTATACTATAAAACGAATGTTAAGGGGATAATTATGCCCCTTAAATCCATATTAAAATATTGGAGGTAATTACAATGGCACAGAAATTTGTTTACCTTTTCAAAGAGGGCGACGCATCAATGCGTGAGATCCTCGGCGGTAAAGGTGCTAACCTTGCAGAGATGACCAAAATCGGTCTTCCTGTACCCCAGGGCTTCACAATCTCAACAGAAGCTTGTACTCAGTACTATGAAGATGGCAGAAAGATCAATGCTGACATCCAGGCTGAGATCATGGAATACATCGTTAAGATGGAAGAAATTACCGGTAAAAAGTTCGGTGACAAAGAGAATCCTCTTCTCGTTTCAGTTCGTTCAGGTGCTCGTGCTTCAATGCCCGGTATGATGGACACAATCCTTAACCTTGGTCTTAATGAAGACGTTGTTGAAGCAATCGCTGCTAAATCAGGCAACGCTCGTTGGGCTTGGGACTGCTACAGAAGATTCATCCAGATGTATTCTGACGTAGTTATGGAAGTTGGTAAGAAGTATTTTGAAGAACTTATCGACAAAATGAAGGAAGCTAAGGGCGTTAAGCAGGACGTTGAACTTACTGCTGATGACCTTAAAGAGCTCGCAGGTCAGTTCAAAGCTGAATACAAAGCAAAGATCGGTGCAGATTTCCCTGCAGATCCCAAAGAGCAGCTTATGGGCGCTATCGAGGCTGTTTTCCGTTCATGGGACAACCCCCGTGCAAACGTTTACCGTCGTGATAACGATATTCCTTACTCATGGGGTACAGCTGTTAACGTTCAGATGATGGCTTTCGGTAACATGGGTGATGATTGCGGTACAGGTGTTGCCTTCACACGTGACCCCGCAACAGGTGAAAAAGGCCTTATGGGTGAGTTCCTTGTAAATGCACAGGGTGAAGACGTTGTTGCTGGTGTTCGT
>JAZQJF010000019.1:0-63105 GCA_045541505.1 Acutalibacteraceae bacterium | reverse complement strand
GTGACCCTCTGCTTGTAAGGCAGATGCTCTCCCAGCTGAGCTATGCTCCCACACTTTTTTCTTCATCACTGTGCTTCGCAACAGCGACTTTGATACTATACACCATTAAGATGAATTTGTCAACACTTTTTTGAAAAATTTTTAAAATTTATTTTAATCTTTTTTTATTCTTCTTTTTAATAATTATAAAATTATCATCTGTGTCGAATTATACAAACATAAAACCTCGAAATGTACATATTGCACAAAACAAATACGTTAAACTGCATAAATCTTGAATATCATTTTTGGGCATTTTGCTTGACAAATTTGTGTCAATCGTTATAATATATATGTAAACAAAAACGAAAGGAGAGTTTAACAATGAGTAAAGAACTTTACAGCTATGAGCAGAAGCTCCTTAAAGAAGTTTCAAAAGAAAAGTTTTCTCTTAAGAAAATTCTGAAGCTCGTTAAGCTTTGTGAGCTTTCATCTCGCTCATACTAAGCTTTGCCGTAAGCGGACGTAACTTGCGGCAGATGTTAAAATAAGCACTTGTGTGCATTACATATATATGAAAGAATTCAGAATTCTTTCTCCTTTTTAGTTTCAAACACTCTCGGAGTTAATCCCTGAGTGTTTTTTTATTTCTATTTTTATTATATGAAAAAAGTAGCGGAAAATACCAAAAAAGCATCCTTTGAAAAAGCTCAAAGGATGCTTGAATATTCATTATTTTGCCAAAGCCAGAGAATCTACAACTTCACTTGCCATATCAGGGTAGTCACTCATAATACAGTCAGCACCGTTTTGTGTAAGATATTTAACATCTTCAGACTTATTGATTGTCCAATACTGAACGGCAATATTGTATTTGTGTGCGTAGTTGATAAGTTGTTTAGTTCCAAGGTTAATAATTCCGCCCGCAGCGCTGTCACCGTAGGGAATCTGAAGTGCAACATAAGACGGGTTAACATCGTTAAGATCCCAGTCCATTCTTGCATAGAAATAAAACTGAATTGCCTCAAAAATACCTGAAGAACGGGGCATATCCGGGTATTTTCTTTCCATATATGATGAAACATCAGGAACAAAAGTTGCCCAGATAACACGGTCTTTCATATTTCGTTCGTTGACAATTTCATAAAGCTTGTCTGCTGCCTGCTTACCTTGTCTGCCGAGGCTCTTGATTTCGATGATATAGTTAAACTCTTTATCACCGCTGTTAGCTTCAATATAGTCGATAATTGTTTCACATTTTGCAACTCTCAGGTTATAGGGGATATCATCACCGCGAAGGCCTCTGTACGGATATTCACCGTTGAGTTCAAAATTTTCGCCCATGTTAAGAACCTGAGCTTCTTCATAAGTGAGTGAAGAAGCATAAACATTCTTATGGCCAAACTCTTCAACTGCGTTTGATGTTGCATCATATGTAAGGTCGTGAAGAACGATTAATTCACCGTCAGCAGTTAACTGAACGTCAAATTCATAGGTGTCAACACCGTATTCTTCATTTTCTTCAAGCATTTTCTGAAAAGCCATAAGAGTATTCTGAGGAACAACACCTGCACCTGAACGGTGGGCAGAAATGTCAGGGTTGCCGTATTCTGTGATATATGGATTTGTTGCGTTTTCATTAATTATAACTTCTGTGCCTTCTTTATCGTCATTGCCCATTGTAAACATAATAGGAATAAGAATTACAACCGCTATAATTCCGTGAAGAATGTTTTTGATAAATGTGAATAAACTCATATTCTGTCCTCCGAGTTTTTTAATAAATTATACACTTTATTTTTTTGTCATTTATTGATTATTCTCTGTTTTTACCTGTTCTTCGTCAGGTTTAATTATCGAAATGTTCTTCTTTGTTTCAATGTGATCGTAATATTTTTTAAATCTTACTGCAACCCTGGCGTTGGAATCACACTCAGGACAATGGTATATTGCTCTGAAGTATTGGTTGGAATATCTCCAGGGCTTAATGATTTCGCCGTCGCAACCGCATTTTTCACATTTATAGCTTAAAAGCTTATGGTCAACAAGAGGGTTGTTGATGTTGCTTATAGCCTTTGGTTTGAAAGCCAGCTTACCGTAAAAATCGTTATTACAAGGCATAATGTATTTGCTAAAAAGTTCTTTATCAAAGGATTTTCTGAAACATTCTGCAGTAAGCTTACTGTCGTCAAGAGCTCTGTGGTGTGAAAAAGAGCTCTCGTCAATATCCAGCATCTCAGCTGCAGCTGAGAGACCGAGCTGCTGAGATTTTGAAACCTTAAGTGAGCTCTGAACATAACTCTGAGCGTCGGCATAGTTGGTCAGAAACGGTATCGTTTCAATTCCGTTGAGGTACTTGAAGTTTTCTATCAGAACTCTGATATCACTGTCTCCCCAGGAAAGTATAACGTTTTCTTCACTGCCAATCCAGTCACGGAAGGCGCTCATGGCTCTTGTGAAAACCACACCGTTCTTGATATCTTCGTTGGTGATGCTTGTAAGGCGCTTGATGTTGCTTCTGAGCTTTTTACCTATCTGAGCTTTGATAAGGCAAGAGAAGTGGTCAATTGTATTAAGCTCATCGTCAAGCATAACTGCACCGATTTCAATTATTTCGTTAAAGAAACCTTTCTTTCTTCTGGCATAAGTATTGTTCCATTCAAGGTCAAGAATTATATAATGCATTTATTCTCCTTCGCCGTAAATAAACTCTTTGAGATTTTTAATATTCTTTTCAAGGTCAGGCACAAGTGCAGACTGACCGCTGATTTTCTTTGAAACATAAGCATCATCTGCGGGAATCTGCAATTGATCAATATTAACATTAAGGCAGCTTAAAGCAGAAATTGCTGTAACCACCATACTTAAAGGCTTAATATCGGTTGTTATCATCGGCAAAATTTCTTTAACGATACCGAGAAGCTCAAGAGGGTTAACTTCTTTAAGCTTGTCTATGATAGCGGTGATAACCTTTCTTTGTCTTAAGGTGCGGTAAAAGTCAGAATCAAGCTTTCTTATTCTGGCATAAATCAAAGCTTTTTTGCCGTCAAGTTCATTAAGACCGGCTTTGACAACTGAGCTTGTGGTTCTGTTAATAAATTCAGCTTCCCGCTCAGTGATTTCAACAGTGATACCGCCAAGAGAGTCAATAATTTCTTTAAACATCTCAAAGTCAACTATAATATAGTTGTCAATGTCAACATCAAAATTATATTCGATAGTATCCATTGTGAGCTGAGCTCCGCCGTAAGCATATGAGGCGTTGAGCTTGGCTTTTTTGTGGTCAGGAATTTCAACCCACATATCACGAAGGAAAGAGGTGAGCTTGATAGCGTGGTTCACTGTGTCAAGGGTGAGAAGCATCATAGTGTCAGAGCGTGAGTTGCCTGAACCCTCGCTGTCATCAAGACCTATGAGAAGAATGTTTTTAACTCCGTCTGCACTTGAAAGCTCAGCAGGCTGAACGTAGCTGTTTTCTACTGATTTTTCAATTTTCATATCATTAAGCATGTTAAGTAAGTATCCGAAACAGCCTACAAATGCAATAACTATCGCAAGAAAAATTGACATTACAGACATACCGAGACATCCGCATCCGCAGCCTTTTTTCGCTTTTTTAACGTCTTCTTCAGTTGGCTGGTATGCTTTTGATGAACGTTTTACGGGTTCTTGGTACTCTTCTTCGTAGTCGTCATATTCATCATCGTATTCAACGTGAACGGGCCTTCTGCGTGGGGCAGGCGGGGGAGTCTGCTCGTTTCTTGAAAAGCCGCTGTATTCACCGGGGTCATAGTCATAGTTCACATCAAAGCTGCTTGCTGTTCTTTCGTCAGGGGGAGTGATGAAATTTTTGCTTTCTCTTGATTTTTGCATACGGCGCTGTTTGATAAGCTCAATTTCTTCGGGCGTCAGAATCGGAATTTCACCTGTTTCATCTTTGTCAGAAAAATATATATCTTTCATACCTTCACCTTATTTTAAATATTGTTCCTTTTATTCTACTACATAAACTGACGATAGACAAGCATATAATATAAATTTTTTATCTTGACAATCAAGAAATGCTATTGTATTCTATGTATAGGAACTCTATGTATAGGTGTTCTATGATATAAAAAGGAGTTGTAATTATGGCAATAAAAAAAGAACTTACAAAGGGCAGCAGCTCTCTGCTTGTTTTATCTGTTTTAGAGAGCAAGGATATGTACGGTTATCAGATTATTAAAGAAATCGAAATGAAAAGTGAGCAGGTTTTCTCTTTTAAGGAGGGAACGCTTTATCCCATACTTCACGCCTTTGAGCGCGACGGATTTGTTAAATCTTATTGGGAAGAGAGTGAACAAGGCAGAAAGAGAAAGTATTACCACATCACTAAAAAAGGTATCAAAGAGCTTGAAAGGTCCAGAGAAGAGTGGCAAACATATTCTTCAGCCGTTGGTAAAGTTGTGTCCGGCGAAGCTATTTCATTTGCATAATTGCGCCACAGAGGGGGAAATTTGGCCTTCTCAGGCTCCCAATATTGAGACAGGGGAGCTGTCACGAAGTGACTGAGGGGGTGATGAATTATGGCGAAACGAGGTGTTTCAATGAACAAAATCGAAAGCTACATAGATTCGGTTATACCGAAGAATATCCCTAAATCAAAGCAGCAAAAGCTCAAAACAGAAATTGAATCCCACATCTATGACCGAATCGACTTTTACGAAGAAATAGGCTATGACACCGATTCAAGCATAAATAAAGCCCTCGCTGATATGGGCGAAGACGAAGAAACAAAAAACTCAATACGTAATGATTTCGAAGAACTCCACCACGAGCATATATTTGTGTCGGTTTTGACCGGGTTGGGAATGCTGTTTTTGCATTTTTTAACATTCTTTATTATTTGGTGGTATTATGATGGCTTTGATGATTATGTACCTGCCGAATATGGCGAAGGTGATGCTGCAGGTGCAATTTTTGGTTTAGTGTCAACATTTATAGTTATTATGGCATTAAACTTATTCTATAAAAAGGGATATCGCAAAAGCCTGATTGCACTGGGAATATCAAATCTTTTGACGTTTTATTCAAATACTTATATTTTTTGCGTAATTTATTCACTTTATGAGGTTATCGCTTTTGGGTCAGTAAAAATAATTTCTGTTCAAATTACCGTCGATTATTTAAGTGAGTATATTATTCATATTATTTCTTATTGTCTGCTGATTTGTTTTTCATTGGTTTGCTTTGGATTAGCGAGCAGATTAAAGCATTACGGAAAACACGAGAAGCACTGTAAGGCTACTTTGGTTTTTTGCATAGTATATCTGATTTTTTCTGTTTTCATCATTAGTTTTATCACTCCGTCAGAAAAGTATTTTCATTTTAATCCCGGATTTTTTAACACGGGAGTGGATTTACCTGACCCATCAGCTAAATTGATTTACGACAGTATTGATCAAAATACCACTGCATCCGTTTTGGAAACTCAATACGGGTATACAACAATAGATAAATATGCTAAAAGATTTGACGAGGATTCAGCTAAAAAAATAATTAAGAATTATGAAGAAATGGAGTTTTTCTTCGGTGAGGATTATGAGGTTTGGTTTAGTCCTGATTTTATAGAACAAAATGATGACTATGACGGTAATGGTTTTATCTATATTAAAACGGATGAAAATGGTTATATCAAATCAAAAGGAGTCGGTCACGCTTTTAAAGATTTAAACATTATGGTCAGCTTTGGAAATGATGATATTCCTGATTGTTTAAACAGATTTTTATCTTATAAAGGTGGAGAATCCCTTGAATCGGTTATTGATTATTTTGAAAAAGATCAGGGCTTGATTTTAGGTGCATTTACAACATACACCGAAATCGGGGAGGATAATTATTACCGCATTTATTTTAATGGTTATACAGAGGTTGGTTTGTGGGGCAGCAAAGCTGAAGAAAATTGTGATATTTACATTGAACTGTGGTTTGAAAACGGTAAACTTACTGAAGGAAAATTTCATTATCCTGATTTTTATTATGAAGAGGGTGTAGAGGGATGTTCTCTTGCATACAACAGTTATTACACCCTTGCAGATTAAGTAAGGCGTGACGATTAAATAGCCTCCTCCTTGAGGAGAAGGGGGACCGCTTGCGGTGGATGAGGTGAAAATATGAACAAAATCGAAAGCTACATAGATTCGGTTATTCCGAAAAATATACCAAAATCAAAGCAGCAAAAGCTCAAAACAGAAATTGAATCCCACATCTATGACCGAATCGACTTTTACGAAGAAATAGGCTATGACACCGATTCAAGCATAAATAAAGCCCTCGCCGATATGGGCGAAGACGAAGAAACAAAAACCTCAATACGTAATGATTTTGAAGAACTTCACTTTGAGCAAACATGGTGGGCAGTTGCTTTGAGTGTGATTATGTTCTTTGTCAGCAGTACTTTGCCATTAGTATTTGAATTTCAGATTCAAAATGCAAGAATTTTAAGCTTTATCTTAACCTTTGCTTTCGTATCGGTTACGTATTTTCTCTATAAAAAAGGTCTCAGAAAATGCCTTATAGCTTCATCAATATCTCATTCTGTTATTGGGCTGAGCTCGTTTATAGGCTTTTCCGGTGTTTCATATTATCTGTTGGCGCAGCGCTCTTTTAATGAAGTTATTACGTATCTTATTGAATTATTTACCCCGCTGATTTTATATGATACGTCATATGAAATGTTTGATTGGTATATGTTACTATACATTGCTGCAACTTTGTTTCTTGCTTTCAGAATTAAAAAACACGGAAAGCCTGCAAAGAAAAAACCTTTTATGCCCGTAATATTCTGCGTGATTTATTTGGTGACAGCAGTTATTTCTGTCTGCCTTTATGATGATGCAAACAATCATTTTATGGGTTATGGCGCAAACTTTACAGAAGGCTTAGATCACATTACGCCTGATGCACAGAATTATTATTCCGTTGTGGATGAAAATACTCCTTATTCGGAGTTTTCAAGCTTACTCCGAGAAAACGGTTATATGACAGTGGATGAATACAAAGAATCACTCGATCATCCTGGTTATAAATATTTCTCTCAGCATTATGATAACCTTGAATTCATTCTTAGCAAAGAATATGAAGTCTGGGTTCATCCCGACAGAATGGAATTCGGAAACAGTTCTAAAACAGTGTATTTTGAAGACGCATCTTATTATCATGAGTCTTACCGTATGGATATTGAAACATCTTCCGATTTCATTGAGGAGGAAAGCTACACTCTTATTTTCCTGCTCAAAGACGAAGGGGATAAAGTTAAGTCAATCGGCGTAGGTCAGCTTGATAAAGAATTGGGATGTTATTCACCAAATGGTGAGCCTGAAAACTATGTGGATATTGAAGCCTGTCTTGAATATTTTCAATCTCTTAAAGGCGGAGAAAGTGAAGCCGAAGTGATGAATTACTTTGACAGTCAGCACCGCGAAATAGTGGGGAAATATAAAAACTACACTGAAAACGGTAAGCTTGAATGTTACAGACTCAGATTATACAGCAATTTATCTTGTGAAGAATACGACGGAATAGATTATGTTGAGCTGTGGTTTGAAAATGGCAGTTTAAAACGAGGCAAATATTACAAATCTGTCGGAGTTGTAGATGAATGTGAATGTTACTATGTTGGATAACACGAGGTGTAATGTGAAAAAATCAAAGAAAATTATAATATGCGTGAGCGTAGTTGTTTTACTCGTTGTTGCTGTTGCCCTGGCAATTAATCACAGCAATAATAACCCGCCGGAGATTAACGATAATTGTCTTTTTGATAATTACTATATGTATAGAATCAGCAACACAAACAGTAAGTTTTATATAAAGAACGAAGAGTCGTCACTTAATCATACAGTTCTTCAGGGCTGGATTTATAAATTTTCTTATGATAAAAACAAGCAATATGTAGCTATGAGATACCTGTGGGCATATAAAATTGAGGATTTATCAGATGCACCTGACAATGTGATTTATTATCGTTGGCATTCAGGCGTGAAATATGCCATATGCGAAGATTTGTTTAAGCTCTATGATTGTAAAGAAGATAAATTACTTGACTTTGAAACTGAAAAATTACTCTATGAATATTGCAATGAAAATAATATTTTCCTTTGCGACTGGTTCTATCCTTGCGGAAATGGTTATTCGCAGGGAGAAACAGCTGAACCCATATCAGGTGATTACACACTGAAAAAAGCTCCGTATAACAGCGATTTTTGTTCTGTTTATAAAGGTGATGATGAATTGTTTTTCGGATTTGTCTCTGATGTCAGTGTTAAAGATGATGTGATTTCTTTAAGATTACGCCAACCTAAAAACTATTATTCACCTGAAAATATGACAGCTAACGGTATGCTGTCACCGCTCACAGACAAGCCTGTGGGAGAGCACAACAACCATGACATTTATTACGATAAATATATTTACATTTATCCTGACAGAATTGTTGAAAAACCGTAAAGTATTGTGTTTAAATAGCTTTCTCTTTGGAGGGAAATGAAAACTCTTTCGGTGGACGAGGTGAAATTATGAACAAAATCGAAAGCTACATAGATTCGGTTATACCGAAGAATATCCCTAAATCAAAGCAGCAAAAGCTCAAAGCGGAAATCGAATCCCATATCTATGACCGAATCGATTTTTATGAAGAAATAGGCTATGACACCGATTCAAGCATAAATAAAGCCCTCGCCGATATGGGCGAAGACGAAGAAACAAAAACCTCAATACGTAATGATTTTGAAGCTCTGCACCACGAACGAAACTGGTGGGCAGTTGCTTTCGGAGCAGGATTTTGGATTGTTTATGCTTATATATTCGAAACAATAACAGATAATCTTTATATTTACTTTAATTATCGGGTGGTTCAACCTATTGCTGTTGGTCTCGGATTCTTATTTTTGTTTGTTACGCTTTTGATTTCATTTTACTTATATTTTAAAGGTTTCAGAAAATGCCTTTTAGGCCTATCTGTCGGAATATTATTTTCAATTTTGCGTGTCAGCATCGCGATCGGATTCCTTTATCCGTGCTTTGCAGTTTCCTTTGATGCTGTTATCGATGTAGTGGCCCTTTTGCTTGATAAATATACTTCCGTTAATTGTTATGAGTACGGATATTATGGCTTTATTGCGCTTTTGTTTAATCTGATTCCGCTTGTGCTGTATTTCATTCTGAAGATAAAAGGAAATCCTGATAAATCTCGCCGTTTTGCAATAACAGTTTTTAGCTTTGTTTATATGATTATTGCGATTCCGGTGACTGCTGTAAGTTCAAATGCATTTACCTATTTTCAAGGCTATAATGAATGGTTTGGGCCGGGTTACAATGCAATAACTCCCACGGCAGATGAATTGTATAAATCTGTAAATAAAGACACATCTTATGATGAGTTTATCCTTTTGCTAAGAGAGAATGAATATATAACCGCTGATGAGTTTGAGCAAACGCTCAGCAATCATACAGCAAAGCAGTTCAGATATAATTTGGATAACTCAGAACTGATGCTTAATGATGACTATGAAATCTGGGTTTGCCCTGGTGAATATGACCCTGATGAAATCTTTTGGGGAGTATATGGTTTTATTTATATCCTCAAAGGTGACAACGGAACGGTCAACTCAATTGGAGTAGGTAATCTCCTGAAAGATATCGATTCTTACAGCATGTACTATTGGCCCGAAGATAAATCAGACCCCAGAGAGTATTTTGTTTCTCTCAAAGGAGGGGAAAGAGAAACGGAAGTAATGAGCTTTTACGGTAAAGAAAAAGGTGATGTTTACGGAAAGCTCAAAACTTTCAGCGGCGATGTGGAGCAAGTCTATTACAGAATTTATCTTATAGACTTGTATGTCGATTCTTATACAAATCAGGTGAATGTTGAGCTGTGGTTTGAAGACGGAATGTTGAACGACGGAAAACTTCACTATTATTACGAAATTCCTGAAGAAGGCAGATTCACAGATTTTATATCCCTTTCAGATTAACCAACTTAATAAAAGAAGGAGGGCAATTGCCCTCCTTAATTTTTAGCTATTATTTTCCATTTACCTTATCAGGCTTTGCGTTTGAATAACCTACTTCGTCAAAGTTGTAATCTTTTCCCGGGAAAACAGCATTGAGAATGATACCGACAATTGAAGCAACCGCAAGAGCTGAAAGTGTGATACTTACACTGCCGATTGCAAAGCTTACGCTGCCGAGACCGAGACCGCAGACAAGAATAACTGCGGCAACGATGAGGTTGCGGCTCTTGCTGAAATCAACCTTGTTTTCAACAACATTGCGAACACCTATTGCAGAAATCATACCGTAAAGCACGAATGAAATACCGCCGATGATAGCTGTGGGAAGTGAGTTGATAATTGCAGCGAATTTTGGTGAGAACGAAAGAACAACTGCGAAAATTGCAGCAAGTCTTACTACTCTGGGGTCATACACTTTTGAAAGAGCAAGAACACCTGTGTTTTCACCGTAAGTTGTGTTTGCAGGGCCGCCGAAAACAGCAGAAATGCTTGTTGCGAGACCGTCACCGATAAGCGTTCTGTGAAGACCGGGGTCTTTGATGAAGCTTTTGCCGCAAGTAGCACTGATTGCTGAAATGTCGCCGATGTGTTCCATCATTGTTGCAAGTGAAATGGGAACAATAGCAACGATCGAGCTGATAATAAGTGATGAGTTTGACCAGTCAATTGCAAGAATGGTGTTGTTTTTATGAATGGGGAGACCGATCCAGGCCGCTTCTTTAACTGCTGTGAAATCAATAGCCCAATTTTCAACGCCGCCTATGTTACCAACAAGAAGCGCAATAACATATGCGCCCACAACGCCGAGAAGAATGGGAATAATCTTTGACATACCTTTACCCCAGATGTTGAAAACAACAACAATTGCAAGAGCAATAAGGGCGAGAGGCCAGTTTGTCTGGCAGTTGCTTACAGCTGAGCCAGCAAGTCCAAGACCGATGCAGATGATGATAGGACCTGTAACAACAGGCGGGAAAAATTTCATTACCTTATTGATTCCTACAAGCTTGATGAGAGCTGCAAGAACAAGATAAACAAGACCTGCACAAGCAACACCTAAGCAAGCGTAAGGGAGCTTCTGTGCATTGTCAGCTGCCTCAAGGGGAGCTACTGCAGCATAGCCGCCGAGGAATGCGAATGAAGAACCTAAGAATGCAGGTACCTTAAATTTTGATACAAGGTGGAAAAACAATGTTCCGAGACCTGCCATAAGAAGTGTTGTAGCAACATCAAGACCGGTAAGCAGAGGAACAAGAACTGTTGCTCCAAACATAGCAAACATGTGCTGGAATCCGAGAATTAACATTCTGGGAATACCTAACTGACGGGCATCAGTAATTCCTTCGTTACCGATGACCTTTTTTTCTTTTGCCATTTTAATCATCCCTTCAATTTATACTTTATTATTATGTTTACCATAATAACTGAGTCTATAATACCACAACATATTGTGTTATGCAATTTTGATTTTCAATATTTATGTAGAATTTTGCATAATTTTTTTGTGTAATATACAAAAATGCCCCGCCGAAGCGGAGCATTTAAAATTAATCTTTAGCGAATTTTCTCTGGAAGAACTTAACAATTTCAACAATCGGAATGATGAGGAATGCAAGTCCGAGAGAAATACCGTATTCAAGAGCGTCAAGGTGAGCGAAGCCGAAGAGATCTGAAAGGAAATCGATTTCAACAACTGCAGTGGTGAGAAGAAATGATGCAACCATTGCAATGTAAAGAAGCTTGTTGTGGCTGCCCTTGAGAGTCATCCCAACAGCGGAACCGCGCTGTGAACGCATATTAAATGAGTGGAAAATTTCGCACATTGCCATTGTGAAGAAAGCCATTGTCATACCGTCATCACTGTTATGGATGTTTCTGAATGTGAAGGTTGTTGTTGCCGGGTCAAGGAATTCACCGATATAGAAAGCAACAATTGTAAGAACAGAAACGATAATGCCCTGATAGAAGCAGTCAACACCGAGACCGCCTGCAAAGATACCGTCATTCTTGTTTCTTGGTTTTCTTCTCATAATGTCTGCTTCAGGTCTTTCAGTGCCGAGAGCAAGAGCGGGGATAGAGTCGGTAACAAGGTTAATGAAAAGAAGGTGAGGGGCTTTGAGAATTGTGAAATTCATCAATGAAGCGAAGAAAATTGAGATAACTTCTGAAAGGTTTGAACCGAGAAGGAACTGAATTGCCTTACGGATGTTATCATAAATTCGTCTGCCTTCGCCGACAGCTGAAACGATAGTTGCAAAGTTGTCATCAGCGAGAACCATATCAGCAACGTTCTTTGTAACGTCAGTACCTGTGATACCCATACCAACGCCGATGTCAGCGCTCTTGATAGAAGGAGCATCGTTTACACCGTCACCGGTCATAGCTGTAACATAGCCCTTATTCTTCCAAGCTGTAACAATTCTTGTTTTGTGTTCAGGCTGAACACGTGCATAAACGTGAATGTTTTCAACGATTTCCTCAAATTCTTCATCAGTGTATTTGTCAATGTCAACACCCATCATAGCCTGATCGTCGTTTTCGAGAATACCTAATTCTCTTGCGATAGCCTTAGCTGTATTGATGTGGTCGCCTGTGATCATAATAGGTGTAATACCTGCTGTGCGGCATTCTGCGATAGCGTCTTTAACTTCGGGGCGAACAGGGTCAATCATACCGGTAAGACCGATAAAGATCATATCATATTCAAGGCTTGCTGAGTCATATGTCTCGGGAGCTGTGTCGTACATTTTATAAGCAACTGCAAAAACACGAAGAGCTTTATTGCCCATTCTTGTGTTTTCTTCTGCAGCTTTGGCTTTGATTTCTTCGGTCAGGGCAACAACCTGACCGCCGACTACAGCATGTGTACATTTCTTGAGGATTTCATCAGGTGCACCTTTGGTGTACTGAACGAATTTGGCACCGGCAGCGTGTACGGTGCTCATCATCTTTCTGCCTGAGTCAAAGGGAACTTCACCGACTCTGGGAGCTTTATTAACGAGATCTGCCTTTGCAAGACCGAGAGTTTTAGCGTAGTTTATAAGTGCAACTTCATCAGGTTCGCCTGTGCTTTTACCGTTTTCTTCAACTTCGGCATTTGTGCAAAGAGCCATAGCTGTTGCGAGCTTTAATTCATCCTCAGCGTAATGGTCAACAACTGTCATAACGTTCTGAGTGAGTGTACCTGTTTTGTCTGAGCAGATAATCTGGGTGCATCCGAGAGTTTCAACAGCAGTCATTTTTCTGATGATAGCGTTCTTTTTGGACATATTTGTAACACCCATTGAAAGAACGATTGTCATAACTGCTACAAGACCTTCGGGGATGGCAGCAACTGCAAGAGCGATAGCTGTGATAAATGAATCAAGTGCAACTTCGATAAATGCGGGAGCGCCTTCTGCAAGGAAATATTTTGTAATGATATCGAAAGCGAAAATGAAAACGCAAACGCCGATAACAAGCTTAGTGAGAACTTTTGAAAGCTGTTCGAGCTTGATTTCAAGGGGAGTTTTGCCGTCTTTGGCAAGGGTAATAGCGTTAGCAATCTTACCCATTTCAGTGTCCATACCTGTTGCGGTAACAACAGCTTTACCACGGCCGTAAACAAGAGTAGAACCCATGTATGCCATGTTTTTACGGTCACCGAGAGGAACTTCTTCATCCTCTTTTTTGTTCATAAGAACGCCGACAAGCTTGTTAACGGGAACAGATTCACCGGTAAGTGCAGCTTCTTCTATTTTCATACTTGCGCATTCAAAAATACGGCAGTCTGCGGGAATTGCATCACCTGCATCAAGAAGAATAACATCACCGACAACCAGATCTTCGCTTTTGATAACTTCAACTTTACCGTCGCGCAATGTTTTTGTTGTTGCGGCAGACATTTTCTGAAGTGCTTCAACAGCTTTTTCTGCTTTACTTTCCTGCATAACACCGAGAACAGCATTGATAAGAACAACAGCGAGAATAATAATTGAATCAGTAGGTGTAACCCAACCGCCATGTTCAATCATTTCAGTAGCGGCAGAAATTACGGCAGCTACAAGAAGGATGATGATCATCGGGTCTTTCATCTGGTCAAAAAACTTTTTAACCATTGAGTCTTTTTTAGCCTCAGCTAATTTGTTTTTGCCGTTAGTTTCAAGTCTTGCGGCAGCTTCCTGAGAGGAAAGACCGGCTTCGCTTGACTTAACTTTGCTGAAAACGGCTTCTGTGGTTTCGAGATAGTACTTCATAACCAAACCTCTTTCATTTTTTTAATCGGGAGAAAACGCAAACAAAAAAGACCTCTATCGCCATTGCGATAAAAGTCTCACTCTTTAAGACGCAGGCGAGCCGAAGCTGTATTGACGCTGTGCATCACACTATTGTGCGAGTTACTCCCTCTTATGTCAGAAGACATTATAACATAACTGTGAAAAAATGTAAATGCCTAAAAAGTAAATTTTTATTTATATATTATCACCGTTTATTATTGTAATTTCTTATTGCATTAATCGCTTTACTGTGATAAAATCATTTTATTATATTAAAAGGAGTACCTTATGAAAAAACTTGCATTAAAAGCCTACAAGGTTTCAAATATTGAGCTGAAAAACAAGCTTCCCGGTGCTACAAAGCTTCAGCTTAAAAATCAATATTCTCATAACGTGAAATACGGCAGAGACAATAACTGCGAAGGTATTTTTACAGTTAAAATTTCAGATAAAGACGGTAATGAAAATTTTGGGATTACTGCTACCATTCAGGGTATTTTTCAGTGGGAAGGTGAGCTTGTAAAAGAGCAAGCTCATATTGAAACCTTTAACGCTCTTTTCCCTTATGCCAGAGCTTTGGTTTCAAGCCTTACCGCAAATGCAGGTATGATGCCTATTGTAATTCCGCCGATTGATATTGAAAACCAGGAAATATATCGTATTGAAATGAACCCGCCGAAAGGAGAATAATTATGAAATATCTGCCTTTAGTCAATATAAAGCAAGGAACAAAGTCAACCCACCGTTATTCAAACGGCAACACTTTGCCTTTAGTGCAGCTTCCCTTTGCTATGTGCGGCTTTTCTGCTCAGACCCGTTATGATGGCGGCTGGTTTTATTATCCTGACGAAAGAAGTCTTGAGGGTGTTCGTTTGACTCATCAGCCGAGTCCGTGGATTAACGATTACGGCACTTTCTTGTTTACACCTCAGACTGATAGAATTTATGATAACTTTAATCACGCCTGGTCAGGTTATCGCCCTGAAGAGGCAATTATGCGACCTGATTATATGAAGCTCAGATTTTTGCGCTCTAAGACAGATTTTGAACTGACACCGTGTGTGCGCGGCTGTAAATTAAGGCTCACTTATCCTCAAGGCAGAGTTCCTTATCTCTCGTTGCTTCCCGTCAAGGGCAATTACTTTTATGAAGTTGACTATGAGCTCAATGCATTGAAGGGTTGGACTGATGGCCAGAGCGGTACTCCGACTGTTAACTTTAAAAATTATATAATTGTCAAATTTGATAAGCCTATAAATAAAGAAAAAACATATTTCGGTAAAGCTGAAAACGGCAGCAAAGAAGCCTGTGTTCACATTGCTTTTGATGATACCGTTATCAACGCTGATATTTCAACTTCTTACATAAGCTACGATCAGGCACTTGAAAATATGAAGCAGGATTGTTTCGGTAAAACCTTTGATGATATTCAGAAAGAGGCAAATGACCTTTGGGAAGAGTATCTTTCAAGAATTGAAATTGAAACCGACTGCGAAAAACAGCTTAAAACATTTTATTCCTGTATGTACCGCACAGGCTTGTTCCCTCACAAGGCTTTTGAAATAACCTCTGATGGTAAAAAGGTACATTATTGCCCATCTGACGGAAAGGTTTATGATGGTGTCCGCTACACCGATAACGGATTCTGGGATACTTACCGTTCAGAATTTCCGCTTCTTGCCCTTATCGGCAGAGAAGAATATGCAGAAATGCTTGAGGGATTTATCGTTGATTATAAAGAGGGCGGATGGCTTCCGCGCTGGCCTTCCATCGGTGAAAGAGGCTGTATGCCCTCAACACTTCTTGATGCAGTTATTGCTGATGCCGCTGTTAAAGGGATTATCGGCGGTGAGCTTCTTGAAACTGCATTTGAAGGTATGCTTAATCACGCAAATAATGATGCCCCTGACGAAGATTACGGCAGAGAAGGCGCAACAGATTATGTAAGATTAGGCTATGTTCCGAAAGACAAATTCCGCAACAATGTTAACCTTACTCTTGATGCCGCTTACGGTGATTTCTGTATAGCTCAGGTTGCAAAAGTTCTCGGCAAAAATGAAATTGTTGATGAATATATGGCTCGCTCCAAGAATTACAAAAACCTCTTTGACCCTGAAACAGGCTTTATGAGAGGTAAGAATTCAGACGGAACATTCTTTGAACCATTTGATCCTTATGATTGGGGCGGAGATTATACTGAGGGCAGTGCATGGCAGAGCTCTTTTGCTGTTCCTCATGATTTTGAAGGTCTCAGTGAGCTTTACGGCGGTAAAGAAAATCTTGTTAAAAAGCTGGATGAACTTTTCAGTGCCGACCCTGATTATAATATTGGCGGATACAATGTTGAAATTCATGAAATGACAGAGATGGCTGCAGTTGATTTCGGTCAGTGTGCAATTTCTAACCAGCCAAGCTTCCACATTCCTTATATTTATGCTTATCTCGGTGAAACCGAAAAGACCGAATACTGGATAAAACGTCTTTGCGAAGAAGCCTTCAGCTTTGAAGATGACGGTTTCCCCGGTGACGAAGATAACGGAGCAACCGCATCATGGTATGTTCTCAGCACATTGGGAATTTACGACATCTGCCCCGGCAAGAATGAATATATACGTATCAGAAAACTTGTCAAATCAGCAAAGATTTTAGGAAAAGAGTTTGAATAAAACAAAAATCACTCGGGTACAGCCTAAACTGTACCCGAGCTTTTTATATCAATTCATCATAGCTTATTTTTATTATTTTGTTTGAATTCAGCGGAATACCTGAGCCGTTTGAGTGATAGTAAGACACCAGAATATAATCATCGCCCGAAAAAATTGCAGGGTAGCAATATCCGTTGTTTTCATCATCTTCAAGAAAATACATCTTAGGAAATGTCTTTCCGTCGTCCTCACTCACACCCATAACAAAGGGTGTTCTGCCCCAGGCAATATCAGGCCGTGTAGTGTAGTTGGGAATCGGATTAAAAATAACAACCGTATATTTTTCGCACCTTTTCATAAGCAAAGGGGAGTCGGGGGAAGAGAAAAATCTGTTGGGTTCAGGCTCAGTCCAGGTTTTACCGAAATCATCAGAAAAACATTCATACTGAAAAGCCATATCAGTCCTTGACATTGCTCTGATTCTGCCGTCATCCTGCTCGTAAAGTGAAGTTTCCTGTAAACCGGTTTCACTCCTGTGAGGAAAGGGAATATCCTGCCTTTGAGCGATCTCCCTCCAGGTTATGCCGTCGTCGTCAGAGGCGAAAACACATTTTAAACCATGCTCAATTACTTCAAAACCCGTATCTGTTTCAACTGAATGAAGGTTTAGCGGCATAAGAATACGCCCGTTTCTGAGCTTTATAATATGGTCATTTTCCAATACAAAATAATTGTGGTCATCGTCAATTATTCTTACAGCTTCAGAAAAGGTTTTGCCTTCATCGCTTGATCTTGCGAAATAGGGAACTCCGTTTTCGCTCCCTTTTGTTTTGCGAAGATAAACTATACCGATATCGTCATTGTTCATGCGAATAAAATTAGGCTCCATCAGATTTCGTGAATTCTCATCGTGACGGAAAAGAACTCTTTCATCACCCCAGGTTTCGCCCTCGTCAAAAGAAGTCAGTGCTGCAATGTCAGCTGCACAGTCATCGTTCCAATCGGAACCGGTGAACCTTGTGTAAGCGTATAAAATTGCTCCGTTTTTAAGTCTGATAAAAGCTCCTTCGCCGTTACGGGGGTTGCCCTCAACAGCCTTAAGAAAAAGAACTTCTCTGCCTATTTTTTTCATAACATCACCAACTTCATTTTATAATAAGATTTGCAGTTTGTAAATATCGGATTTTTGATTTATCCATATACTGTTACTGGTGATTATATGAAACGGTTGAAACCTAAAATAGTTATTACTCTTTTGCTGATAATTTTAATTGTTTCAGTATGTGTTATTCTTATTGAACTCCGCCTTAAAAATGTCCGTGATGAAATGTCGGAATTCACCGCCCGCAATGCTGCTGCAGGCTCAATTCTTGCCGGTGTGGAAGAAACGGTACATAACGCCAATTATTATTATGATGACCTTGTCACAATCGTCAGGGATGAAGAGGGAAACATCAAGTCCCTTGTAACCAACACTTCTCGGCTCAATACTGTGTCCAATGCAGTTAACCGTAATGTTGACTCACGTATAAATCATATTGAAACATATCCCGTAAGCATTCCCTTTACTTCAATTATCGGCAGTGAGCTCGTGTCAGGTATCGGCCCCGATATTACCTTTCACGTCACACTTACAGGCACTGCATCCACTTCTTTTGATAATGTTTTTGACTCGGCAGGAGTAAATCAGACAAGACATCAGATTATGCTCAAAGTAACGGTCAAAACCTATGTTATATTCGGTGCATCTGTTACAAAGCATACTGTTTCAACAGATGTGTGTATCGCAGAAAACATAATTGTAGGTATCACTCCCGAAGCAATTGCACAGATAACAAAATAATATTGTAATTCTTGATAAAAGTTGATATAATAACCTTATCTATATGTAAAGAGGTAGTCGTATGACAGAATTTGAAAACAGCAAAAAACGAGCTGAAGAGTTAAGAGATTTACTCAATTACCACAGTCATAAATATTATGTGGAGGATTCTCCTGAAATTGAAGACTTTGAATATGACAGAATGATCCGTGAACTTGAGATAATTGAAGAAAAGTTCCCTGAGCTTTCAACTCCCGATTCACCTACAAGACGTGTCGGAGGCAAGGCAGATGGTCAGTTTGAGCCTGTTGTTCACACTGTTCCTATGGAAAGTCTTCAGGATGCTTTCAGCTATGACGAGCTTCGTGATTTTGATGAAAGAGTAAAGAGTGTATATAAAAACGCAGTATATATTGTTGAGCCCAAAATTGACGGTCTTTCCGTTTCTCTTGAATATGAAAACGGAATGTTTCGCCGCGGTTCAACCCGTGGTGACGGCGTAACGGGCGAAGATGTTTCTGCTAACCTTTGTACTATCGGTTCAATTCCTTTAAAGCTTAAAAAGGATTTACCCCTGATTGAGGTCAGAGGCGAGGTTTATATGCCACGAGGAACCTTCACAAAAATTGTCGAAAAGCAGGAACTTAACGGAGAAACACCGTTTAAAAATCCCCGTAATGCCGCCGCAGGTTCTTTAAGGCAGAAAAATCCCAAGGTCACAGCCGAAAGAAAGCTTGATATTTTTGTTTTCAATGTTCAGCAGATTGAAGGCGAAGAGCTCACTTCTCATAAAGATTCTCTTGATTACCTTAAAACACTCGGTTTCAAAACCGTTCCCGGCTATTCAAGATGTAACACTATTGACGAAGCTATTTCTGAAATTGAAAAAATCGGTAACAGCAGGGGAGAATTGCCTTTTGATATTGATGGTGCCGTTATTAAGGTTGATGATTTTTCACAGCGTACGGCTATAGGCAGTACATCAAAATTTCCCAAATGGGCAATTGCTTTTAAATATCCACCTGAAGAAAAAGAAACAAAGCTTGTTGATATCGAAATTAACGTGGGCAGAACAGGCGTTCTCACTCCCACAGCAGTTCTTGAGCCTGTTTTACTTGCAGGTACAACCGTATCAAGAGCAACCCTGCATAATGAAGATTTTATAAAAGAAAAAGGAATTTGCATCGGTGACACTATAATTGTCAGAAAAGCAGGTGATATTATTCCCGAAGTGCTGTCTGTCAGCCACCACGGTGATAATCTCGTTCCTTATTCAATGCCTTGTGTATGTCCTTCCTGCGGTTCTCCCGTTTTCCGTGAAGATGGTGAAGCAGCCATCCGCTGTCTGAATACAGATTGCCCGGCACAGTTGCTTCGCAATCTTATTCATTTCTGCTCAAGAGATGCTATGGATATTGAAGGCCTCGGTGTCTCGGTTTGTGAGCTTCTTGTGAATAATTCTCTTATTAAAACTCCTGCAGATATTTACACTCTCAGGGCTGAAGATATAGAATCGCTTGACAGAATGGGAACTCTTTCTGCCAATAATCTTATCAATGCAATTAATAAATCAAAAGAAAATGATGTTTCAAAACTTATCTTTGCTTTGGGAATCCGTCATATCGGTCAGAAAGCCGCAAAGCTTCTTGCTGCCAGATTCGGAACTTTGCCTGAGCTTATGAAAGCAGGTGAAGAAGATATTCTTACAATAGACGGTTTTGGTGAAATTATGGCAAAAAGTGTTGCTGATTATTTTGAAACCGTAGAAAACAGAGAGCTTATTGACCGCCTTATGGCAAGCGGTCTGAATATGAAATATCTTCAACAGGTTGAAGATGCCCGATTTGCAGGCAAAACCTTCGTTTTAACAGGAACTCTTTCAATGTTTAACAGAAACGAAGCTTCTGCAATCATCGAATCTTTCGGCGGGAAAACTGCATCTTCCGTTTCTAAAAAAACATCGTATGTTCTTGCCGGTGAAGCCGCAGGCAGTAAGCTGAAAAAAGCAAATGATCTCGGTGTTACCGTTATCAGCGAAGAAGATTTTAAAAATATGATTTCCTGAGGAAAGCTTATGAGTTATTTTAAAGATACTTTCGGAATTACTGCCGAAAGCAAGACTGATGAAAATTATATATTTATAAAAGACGGTCTGAGAATCAGCGTTATCACTTCACAGCTCATCAGAGTTGAATATCAACCCAACGGAAATTTTTGTGATGAGCCTACCCAGACTGTTTGGTACAGAAATTTCGATACACCCGAGTTTGAAGTTGAAAAAAATTCAAACCGAATAACCGTAAAAACTGTTGACTGTATTGCTGTTTTCGGTTATGACGGTAAAATTGTTGAAGTCAACGGTGTTAAAAATTTTAAAAAAGGCAACCTCAAAGGTACCTGCAGAACACTTGATATGACTTACGGTAAGACTAAGTTAGGTGACGGAATCATTTCCAAAAGCAGTGTTGCAATTCTTGATGACTCAAAAAGTCTCATTCTTTGTTCTGATGGCACTGTTAAACCCCGTGAAGCCGAAAAGGATTATTATATTTTTGCATACGGCCATAATTATAAAGGTGCTTTGCGCGATTTCTTTCGTCTTACGGGTGAAACTCCGCTTTTGCCGAGGTTTGCTCTTGGCAACTGGTGGAGCCGTTACAAGGCATATACTCAGCAGGAATATCTTGACCTTATGCAGCGTTTCATTGATGAAAAAATTCCTGTTACAGTTGCAACTGTCGATATGGACTGGCACTGGGTTGATGTTATAGGTAAATTCGGCAAAGAAGCTAAAAATAAGCAGAAACCCAAAAATGTTTCTGAAATTTCTCAGGGATGGACCGGATATTCATGGAATACAGACCTTTTTCCTGATTATAAAAAATTCCTTAAGACCCTTAAACAGCAAGGGTTTCATATCCCAGTTAATCTTCACCCAAGTATGGGTGTGCGTTGGTTTGAAGATGCTTATAAGCCGTTTGCGGAATTTATGGGTATCGATCCCGCAAGCAAAGAACAGATTTATTTTGATATAACTGATCCGAAATTTATAGAGGGATATTTTAAGTTTTTGCATCACCCTTATGAAGATGACGGTGTTGATTTCTGGTGGATTGACTGGCAGCAAGGCAACAAAACTAAAATACCCGGTTTTGACCCTTTGTGGGCGCTTAATCATTACCATTTTCTTGATTCTGCCCGTAACGGAAAACGACCGATGATTCTTTCTCGCTTTGCGGGTGCAGGCTCACACCGTTATCCGTTAGGCTTTTCAGGTGATTCATCTGTTTATTGGTGCTCACTTGATTTTCAGCCATATATGACCGCTACTGCTTCAAATATCGGATACGGCTGGTGGAGCCACGATATCGGCGGTCACAGGGGAGGTAAACACGATGATGAAATATATCTTCGTTGGTTGCAGTACGGAATATTCAGTCCTATTAACCGCCTTCATTCAACCAGCAATGAGCTGATGGGTAAAGAGCCGTGGAATTACAGTGCTCATATTTGCCGTTTTGCCTATGATGCACTCAGGTTCAGACACAGACTGATTCCGTACATATATTCTGCAAATTACCGTTGCTATAAAAAAGGCGAGACCCTTATTTCACCGATGTATTATGAATATCCTGATGATGAAAGAGCGTATAATTACCCTAATGAGTATTTCTTCTGCAGCGAATTGATAGTTGCTCCGATTACAAGAAAAACTGATAAAAGAACTAACAAGGCTTATACAAAAGTCTGGTTGCCTGAAGGTAATTACACCGATATTTTCACTAACCGGGTTTATAAAGGCAATTGTGAAATCAAGATGTTCCGTGATCTTGACTCAATCCCTGTTTTGGCAAAAGAGGGTGCAATTATTCCTCTTGACTGCAACGATACAAATAATTCAGTTTCGTTACCACGAAAGCTTGAAGTTCTGATTTTTACCGGTAACGGTAAATTCGATATGTATGAAGATGACGGAGAAACTGCTGAATATAAAAACGGAGCCTTTGCTTTCACAACTTTCAGTGTAAATGCATCGGAAAGTGAGCTTAAATTCAATTTCAGCGTATCGGGAGATAAATCAATTTTGCCTGAAAACCGTGATTTTGTGCTTTCTTTCAGAAATATTTCAGATGCTCAGGTGCTTGTTAACAGGCAGTCCGCTGTTAAATCTGTTGAAAACGGTTTCCTGCAGATTTCACTTGACAGCGTTACTGCTGATGATGAGATAACCGTGATTCTGAAAGATTTTGTCAGAACAAAATCGCCCGATAAAAAAGCTGAGAGTGTTTCTGTGCGTTCCCGTTACAAAGGTTTTAACGGTGTGAATATGTTCAGAAACGGTGCTTTTACCCCAAAAATAATCAAAGAACAACTTGAAGAGTTGGAATATTTAGTCTGAATAATTATCAATTTTCATTGTAAGAGTGTTTTTAGATGACTTAATTATGAGGTGGTTTTATGTTAAAATCAGCAGTTCTTACCGCGATGGCAAAAGTTATGCCTGATGATAATATTGATTCGCTTTACAGTGCAGATAAATTTTCTTGCCTGAAAAGGGAAAAACTTTGCTTTCAGATTGCATTACAAAGCGATTCTGATGAGAAAATTGAAGTGTCGATAAGCGATAAATCAAATCTGAAAGTTTATTCTGTGGGATATACTCCTGCCGAATTTGCAGCTTCAAAAGATGCCGATGATTACTACATAAAAAAAGAATCAGGTATTTTTCCGGATGTTCTCAATTCTTTAGAAAATGGTTTTTTGACACTTGAAGCAAATCATCCTTATGTTTTGTTTTTTGAATTCATCAGTGATAAAGCAGAAGAAAGGGTAATTGATTTTGTCTTTAAAAGTGATAGTTCATCTGTTAGCGAAAAGGTTTATATAGATGTTTTGAATTGCACACTTCCGAAAGCTGATTTTGTTTGTACCCATTGGTTTCATACTGACTGCCTTTGCGACTGGTATGGCTTTGAACCGTTCAGCGATGAATATTGGGAATGTGTAGAAAACTATGCAAAAACAGCAGTTGTCCACGGAATCAACAGTCTTCTTGTTCCGATTTTTACTCCGCCGCTTGATACTGAAATAGGCGGTGAACGTATGACTATTCAGCTTGTAGATGTTACGGTAACCGAAAAAGGATATGAATTCGGTTTTGATAAACTTAAAAAATGGATCTCTGTTTTCAAAAAAAGCGGAATAGAAGGATACGAATTTTCTCATTTTTTCACTCAGTGGGGAGCTTTACATGCGCCGAAGATTATGGCGTGTGTAAACGGCGAATATAAGCGTATTTTTGGTTGGGAAACCGATTCAACAGGGGAGGAATATGTTTCATTCCTTACAGCTTTTTCAAAGGCTGTTAAGCCTGTTATCAAAGAATGCGGAATAGAGGCTGTTTCTTATTTTCATATTTCGGATGAGCCCGGTGAAGATGATCTTGATCAATATGAAAAATGCAGTAAAATAATTGACACTCTTTTTGGTGAATACAGAATTATTGATGCGCTTTCTGAGTTTGAATTTTATCAGAAAGGGGTTGTTAAACATCCTATTCCTGTTGTGAGCGATGCTGTTGATTTTGTAGGTAATGTGCCTGATTTGTGGATTTATTACTGCTGTGGTCCCGTTAACGGTTATTACCCGAACCGCTTTCTTTCAATGCCTTCACAGCGCACCAGAGTTCTCGGTATGCAGATGTATAAATATAATATAAAAGGATTTTTGCATTGGGGTTATAATTTCTGGTATACCCAGCTTTCGAGGGAAAAAATAAACCCCTATGAAGTCAGTGACGGCGGCAACGCTTTTTCAGGCGGAGACCCATATGTTGTTTATCCCGGTGAAAACTTAAGCCCGGTATGCTCTTTGAGATTAAAAGTTTTTTGCGATTCTTTACAGGATATGCGTGCGCTTCTTGCTCTTGAAAAGCTTATAGGCAGAGAAGAAACTTTGAAAATTCTTGAATCTGAAGGGGAGATTACCTTTAATCAATATCCCCGCAGCGAAAAGTGGCTTTTTGAAAAAAGAGCAGAAATTAATAATAAAATAAAACAGTTGACAAAAATTTAACAAAGTGTTATAATCAAAGTGTAAAAACTGACCGAAGGCTTACCGACGGAAAGTGATGCTTTTTAAATATAATTCTGACACCAAAATTTATTGCGGTGAAAGTGCTGAAAGTTTATACCGTGTATAACTGCACCTTTCTCCGTGAAGGTGCAGTTTTTGTTTGGAGGAAATATGGAAACAAGAGTAGCTGTTATTTCGATAATCATTGAAGATTATGACAAGGCTGAAGCCATTAATCAGATTCTTCACGAATACGGTGATTATATCATCGGCAGAATGGGTATTCCGTACCGTGAAAAGAATATCAACATCATAAGTGTAGCTGTTGATGCTCCGATGAATGTTATTAACAACATTTCAGGTAAAATCGGCAAATTATCAGGTGTCAGCGCAAAAACAGCTTATTCAAATGCAAAGTGAGGTAATTTTATGTATAATCCCAAATCATTAAAAGCAGAAGAATTTATTGATCATCAGGAAGTCCTTGATACACTCGAATATGCAGAGCAGAATAAAAATAACGTTGAACTCATTGACGCTATCATTGAAAAAGCAAAGCTCAGAAAAGGTCTTGATCACCGTGAAGCATCTGTTCTTCTTGCTTGCGAAATTCCTGAAAAAATTGAGGCTCTTTATGCTCTTGCACAACAGATTAAAAAAGATTTTTACGGCAACAGAATCGTTATGTTTGCACCGTTATATCTTTCAAACTATTGTGTAAACGGCTGTGTATATTGCCCTTATCATCTTAAAAACAAAAAGATCGCCCGTAAAAAGCTTACTCAGGAAGAAATTGTTAAAGAAGTAACCGCTTTGCAGGATATGGGTCATAAGCGTCTTGCAATTGAAGCAGGTGAAGACCCTGTAAATAACCCCATTGAATATATCCTTGAAAGCATTAAAACAATTTACTCAATTAAACATAAAAACGGTGCTATCCGACGTGTTAACGTAAACATTGCAGCTACTACTGTTGAAAACTACAGAAAGCTCAAAGAAGCCGGAATAGGCACATATATCCTTTTCCAGGAAACTTATCATAAAGAAAGCTATGAAAAGCTTCACCCCACAGGACCGAAACACGATTACGCTTACCATACCGAAGCTATGGACAGAGCCATGGAAGGCGGTATTGATGATGTAGGTCTTGGTGTTCTCTTTGGACTTGAGCTTTATAAATATGAATTTGCAGCTCTTCTTATGCACGCTGAGCACCTTGAGGCTGTTCACGGTGTAGGTCCCCACACAATCAGCGTTCCGCGTATCAAACGTGCTGACGATATTGATCCTGATGTTTTTGATAATGGTATTGATGATGAAACTTTTGCAAAGCTGTGTGCCTTAATCCGCGTTTGCGTTCCTTACACAGGTATGATTATTTCAACCCGTGAAAGCCAGGTTGTGCGTGAAAAGGTTATTCCTCTCGGCGTTTCTCAGATAAGCGGAGCATCAAGAACATCTGTCGGCGGATATACTGAAGAAATACGTCCTACTGATTCAGAGCAGTTTGATGTTTCTGACCAGAGAACTCTTGATGAAGTTGTTCGTTGGCTTATGGATATGGGATATATTCCTTCATTCTGTACCGCTTGTTACCGTGAAGGCAGAACAGGTGACAGATTTATGTCTCTTCTTAAAGCCGGTGAAATTCAGAACTGCTGCCATCCGAATGCTCTTATGACTCTTAAAGAGTATCTTATGGACTATGCATCTGAAGAAACAAAGGCTATCGGTGAAGCTCTTATCAAGGCAGAGCTTGAAAATATTCCACGAGAGAATGTTAAAAACATTGCTGCTGAACGTCTTGAAAAAATAGAAAAAGGAATCAGAGATTTCAGATTTTAGGAGGACTTTATGAGCCTTAATTCAACGCCGAATGCAAACAGACTTCATATTGCTTTTTTCGGTAAGCGCAATGCGGGTAAATCCAGTGTTGTAAATGCCATAACAGGGCAGGATTTATCTGTTGTTTCTGACGTCAAAGGAACAACCACTGACCCGGTTATGAAGGCTATGGAGCTTCTGCCGCTCGGTCCGGTTGTTATTATCGACACCCCCGGCTATGATGATGAGGGCGAATTGGGTGAACTTCGTGTCAGAAAGACAAAACAGATCCTGAATAAAACCGATGTTGCCGTTTTAGTGATTGATTCAACTGTTGGTGCTGATTTATATGACAAAGAACTTATAAATCTCTTTAAATTAAAAAATATTCCTTTTGCAGTTGTTTATAATAAGTCTGATTTAAAAGAAATCACTGACTTTAAAGAAAATGAAATTTCTGTCAGTGCTTTAAAAAACGAAAACATTTATGAGCTTAAAGAACTCATCGGATCACTTCACAAATCAGATGAAGCAAACCGAAAGATAATTGCCGACAAAATAAACAGCGGTGATCTTGTAGTTCTTGTAACTCCTATTGATGAGTCTGCACCGAAAGGCAGGTTGATTCTGCCCCAACAGCAGACAATAAGAGATATTCTTAACGCCGACGCTGTTGCAATTGTAACAAAAGAAACTCAGCTTAAAGAAACGCTTGATAAAATAGGGGATAAGGTAAATCTTGTTATTACCGACAGTCAGGCTTTCAGATTTGTTTCAGATATCGTTCCCGAGAATATTCCTTTAACTTCATTTTCCATACTTATGGCGCGGTATAAGGGCTTTCTTAATGAAGCTGTCGGCGGCGCTGCGGCTATTGAAAAACTAAAAGACGGAGATAAAGTTCTTATTTCAGAGGGCTGTACCCATCACAGACAGTGTAATGATATAGGAACTGTTAAGTTGCCTAATCTTCTGAAGAAATACACCGGTAAAAATCTTGATTTTGAATTTTCATCAGGAACTGAATTTCCTGATGATCTGTCGCATTACAGTCTGGTTATTCATTGCGGCGGTTGTATGGTTACAGAAAGAGAAATGCTGTATCGCATCAAAACTGCTGTTGACAGCGGTGTTCCTGTTACAAATTACGGAACATCAATAGCTTATATGAATTCTGTTCTGAAACGCAGTGTGCAGATTTTTCCTGAATTGTACAATCAGTTATAAACAATATTAAAAGTAATTTCACCTCAGGGTACGGCATATAAATACCCTGAGGTGATTGTTTATGAAACGTATTATAAGCGTGTTAATGTGCTTTGTTCTTTTTTCTTGTGTAATTTCAGTTTCAGCTTTTGCTGAAAGTAAAACGGATGTAGATGTTAAGGCAAAAGCAGCCGTTCTTATGGATGCAACAAGCGGCAAGGTGCTTATGGCAAAGAATGAAAATCAGAAGCTCTATCCCGCGTCTGTAACCAAAATAATGACTATGCTTCTTGTTGCCGAAGCAATAGACGGAGGAAAAATTTCATTTTCTGATACCGTTACGGCGAGTGCTGTTGCTGTTTCAAAGGGCGGTTCACAGATATGGCTCAAAGAAGGGGAAACAATGACTGTGGATGAGCTTTTTAAAGCTATGGCGGTTTATTCCGCAAATGATGCTTGTGCAGCTCTCGCAGAGTATGTTGCAGGCAGTGAAGAAGCTTTTATCGTTATGATGAATGAACGTGCCCGTGAACTGGGTATGAAAAACACAAATTTTGAAAATTGCACAGGTCTTGATGATACAGCTGAAAATCATCTGACAACAGCTTACGATATAGCGCTTATGGCAAGAGAACTTATGACGCACTCATTTGTCAGCAAATATACTACTATCTGGATGGATTCGTTGAGAAACGGTGAAACCGAGCTTGTAAATACAAATAAGCTTGTGAGATTTTATTCAGGGTGTACCGGCCTAAAAACAGGAACGACCTCAAAGGCCGGTTGTTGTGTTTGCGCAACAGCCACAAGAGAGGGTACTACACTTATTGCTGTAGTTTTAGGCAGTGATAACAGTGCGGACCGTTTTGACAGTGCAAAAGCGATGCTGAATTACGGTTTTGCCAACTGGGAAACGGTTATACCCGACATTGATCCTAAGCTGATTACAGATGTTTCTGTCAATATGGGTTGTGAAAGAACTATTACTCCTCAGATTCCTCTTACTGTAGGTGTGCTTGTTCCCAAGGGGAAAAGTAAAGATATTGTTCAGGATATTAAACTTACAACTTCGGTGGAAGCACCCGTTGAATCAAATCAGGTTCTGGGCGAGGTTATAATAAAGCTTGATTCTGAAACGGTCGGAACTTATCGATTAACGGCACCTCATTACGTTGAACGGCTCACTTTTCCAGAAGTTTATCGGCGTATGATGTGTGTGTTAACAAAAAATTGATTAAATTAACAAAATTTTATATAAATTTCACTTGCAAAACCATATTTGTTAGGGTATAATAAACAAAATAGTATCAATTTTTCATTGGAGGCACAAACCCATGCCAATCAGGCTTAATACAAAATATGTTGATTCTTTCCTTCCCGAAGGGGCTATGGAATCAATTATTCCCGAAGTTGAAGCTGCTCACAAGTCGCTTCTTTTCGGAACAGGCAAAGGTAGTGACTTTTTAGGTTGGCTTACCTTGCCTCAGGATTATGATAAAGCTGAATTTGAAGCAATTAAAATAGCTGCAGATAAAATTCAGAAAAATTCACAGGTTCTCGTTGTTATCGGCATCGGAGGATCGTATCTCGGTGCAAGAGCAGCAATTGAGTTTGTTAAATCTCAGAATTACAACCTTTTACCTAAAGATACACCTGATATTTACTTCGCAGGTAACACCATCAGTTCACGCTCTCTTGCTGAGATTGAAAAGATGATTGGTGACAGAGATTTTTCTGTTAACGTAATTTCTAAATCAGGTACCACAACTGAACCGGCAGTTGCTTTCCGTATTCTTCGAGATAAGCTTGAAAAGAAATACGGTAAAGAAGGCGCTAAAGAAAGAATTTTTGCTACTACTGATAAAGCTAAAGGAACTCTTAAGAAATTTGCTGATTCAGAAGGCTGGCAGACTTTCGTTGTTCCTGATAATGTAGGAGGACGTTACTCTGTTTTAACAGCAGTAGGTCTTTTACCTATAGCTGTTGCAGGTATTGATGTTGATGCGCTGATGAAAGGCGCAGAGAATGCTATGAAGCGCTATTCGACAGACGATGTTTCTCATAATGATTGTCTTAAATATGCAGCTATCCGCAACATTCTCTACCGTCAGGGCAAAAAAATTGAAATGATGGTCAGCTATGAACCTTCTTACACAATGATGAATGAATGGTTCAAACAGCTTTTCGGTGAAAGCGAAGGCAAAGGAGGCAAGGGTATTTTCCCTGCATCTGCCGTTTTCTCAACCGACCTTCATTCTCTCGGTCAGTATGTTCAGGAGGGTGAGCGTTCACTCTTTGAAACAGTTGTTTTCTTCAGAAACTCTGATGTTGATGTTATCATTGAAGAGGATAAAGACAATGTAGACGGTCTCAATTTCCTTGCAGGCAAGCCTCTTTCTTTTGTAAACACAAAGGCTTTTGAAGGAACTGTTCTTGCTCATACCGACGGCGATGTTCCTAACATTCTTATTGAAGCTGACGATATGAACGAAAACGATCTCGGTGAGCTTATCTATTTCTTTGAAATGGCTTGTGCGGTCAGCGGTTATGTTCTTGGTATAAACCCATTTGATCAGCCCGGTGTTGAAAGCTATAAAAAGAATATGTTCGCTCTTCTGGGCAAACCCGGATACGAAGATATGAAAGAAGATCTTGAAAAACGTTTAAACAATTAATTAGTTTAAATTACGTGTAAACCACGGATTTAATATATACTAAGGAGGACTAATATATGATTACTCTCATCTTAGGCCATAAAGGCTCAGGAAAAACAAAATTGCTTATCGAAAAGGTTAATGAAGCAGTTGAAACTTCCAATGGCAACGTAGTTTGCATTGAGAAGCAGCCAAAGCTTACTTATGATGTGAACTATCGTGCACGTCTTATGGATACAGACCATTACGGTGTCAGCGGATATGATGCTTTCTACGGTTTCCTTTGCGGTGTTTGTGCAGGTGACCACGATATTACAGATATCCTTGTTGATGCAACACTCAGAATCGGTTCTCGTGACTACAATGAGCTTGCTGTTTTCCTTAAGAAGGTTGACGATTTAGGCAAGAATCACGTTACAGAGAAGAATTTCATTTTCACAATCTCTGCTAACGCTGAAGAGCTTCCTGCTGAAATCTTTGATTTCTGCACAAAGCTTAACTGATTTAAGCAATTTAAAACGGACTCATTTCATTAAACGGAATGAGTCCGTTATCTTTGTAAAAATACATATCAAAAATTATTTAAAAATTAATAAAATTTTTTGAAAATTGTGTTGACAAATCGCGTCGAACACTATATAATGTTCGATGCATGACATTTGAGGTGAAGTGTGATTTATGTTCTATATTGAGCTTGAGCCTATCTATAATAACGAAGGCGCTGTCCAGAATTTTGAATTTTCTCTTGATTTGAGTGATTACCCCTATAACGGTGGTTTCCCGTTCAATGAGCCTGTTCGTGTAATCGGTCAGGTTGAAAATTCAACCGGCATCGTTACGCTCACAGCTAAAGCTGAGTTCACCTTAAGCTTGACTTGCGACAGATGCGCCCAGGCGCTCACTCGTTCGTTTTGCGTTCCTGTTGACCATACATTGGTTACAGAGGTTAATGACGAAACAAACGATGAACTTATCGTAACTGATACTTTCCGTTACGATGTAGCTCCTCTGATTACAGAGGATGTTATTCTTTACCTGCCAACCAAAATTATATGCAGGGATGATTGTGCCGGAATCTGCTCGCGATGCGGCAAAAACCTCAACGACGGTCCGTGTGACTGCAAGAAAGAAATAGACCCGCGTTGGGCTGCTCTTTCAATGTTTACGGACGAAGAAGACAGTTAACATTATTTTAACTTTTATTAAGGAGGCGCTCAAAATGGCAGTACCAAAGAGAAGAGTTTCAAAGGCAAGAAGAGATAAGAGACGCTCAAGCGTTTGGAAGATGGAAGCACCTGCACTCGTAAAGTGCTCACAGTGCGGCAGTCTCAAGAGAGCTCACAGAGTATGCACTGAATGCGGCTACTACAACGGAAGATTGGTAGTAAGCAAAGAGGCATAAGTCTTTTGAACAACAAAAGGTAGAGAAGTACTTGAGTCTTCTCTACCTTTTTGACTTTTTAGAGAGTAGGAGTAACTATGGCGGTTGTTATTGATTCGGTTGAACCCCGTTCAAAAGCCTGGTGGCACGGCATAAAAGCAGGGGATAAGCTGATTAAAATAAATTCAAATACAATAAACGACGTGCTGGATTACCGTTTTTACGTCACTGATGAGAAACTGGAACTTTTGATAGAAACAAAGTCCGGTAAGCAGCGTACTGTAAAATTCCGCAATAAACAGGGCGGCGAAATAGGACTTTCTTTTGCAACTTATCTTATGGACAAGCAACGCAGATGCGCTAACAACTGCATTTTCTGCTTTATTGACCAGCTTCCTCAGGGGCTTCGGGAAAGTCTTTATTTCAAAGACGATGATTCACGGCTTTCTTTCTTTTTCGGTAACTATATTACTCTTACAAATCTGAAACAGGAAGATATTGACCGCATAATTAAGCTTCATATCAGCCCTATAAATATTTCCGTTCATACAACAAATCCGGAACTTCGTGTTAAGATGATGGGTAATAAGCGTGCAGGGCAGGTTCTTGATTACATCAGACAGTTGGCTGATGCAGGTATTGAACTTCACACTCAGCTTGTACTTTGTCCCGGTTTCAATGATGGTGATGAACTGACAAAAACATTGAATGACTTGGGTAAGCTCTATCCTTCGCTTAAAAGTATTGCCTGTGTGCCTGTGGGTATATCCTGCCACCGCGATGGACTTGCAGAACTTCACGATTATACAAAAGAACAGGCGCTTGATGTAATATCCAGAATCGAAGTTTACAATAATGAGTTTTTATGTTATAATAAAACGAATATAGCATATGCTTCAGATGAATTTTATATTAAAGCAGGCCTTCAGATGCCCGATGCGTCAAGATACGGTGATTTTGACCAGATCGAGGACGGAGTGGGTTTATGGACTCTGCTCAGAGATGAGTTTTATGAAGCTGTTAAAGGTTTTGATTATGATTTAAAAAATCAAAAAAGAAAGGTGACTCTTGCAACGGGAGTCGCTGCCTATCCGCTTATATGTGAGCTTTCACATAAGGCTGAAGAGATTTGTCAGGGACTGGAAATAAATGTTATAGCTGTAGAAAACAGGCTTTTCGGTGACAAAATCAATGTAGCCGGACTTATCTGCGGTGATGATTTTTACGATGCACTTAAAGATCTTGACTTAGGTGAAGAGCTTTTAATTCCCGCAGTGTCCCTTCGTCACGAAGGGGATATGTTCCTTGATGATGTAACGTTAGCCGAATTGTCAGAAAGGCTCAATATTAAAATTACCCCGGTCAGAAATGACGGATATGAATTATTAAGTAAAATGGCAGTAAAGGGATGATTATATGGCAAAACCGATAGTTGCTGTTGTAGGCAGACCGAATGTTGGTAAATCTACACTTTTTAACAAGCTTATAGGTAAAAGGCTCTCAATTGTTGATGATACTCCCGGCGTTACCAGAGACAGAATATACGGTGATTGTGAATGGCTTAACAACACTTTTCTTCTTGTAGATACAGGCGGTATTGAGCCTCATTCAGATGATATTATTCTTTCTCAGATGCGCCGTCAGGCTCAGCTTGCCATTGACAGTGCAGATGTCATAATTCTTGTAACAGAGCTTCATTCGGGTGTTGTAGCTACTGATGAAGAGGTTGCAGCAATGCTTCAGAAAAGCGGCAAACCGATTGTTCTTTGCGTAAATAAATGTGATAAAATCGGCGAACCCCCACTTGAGTATTATGAGTTTTATAATCTCGGTCTCGGTGATCCCATTCAGGTTTCAGCCGTTCACGGTCACGGAACAGGCGATCTTCTTGATGCAGTTGTTGCTCATTTCCCGAAAGAAGAAGAAACTGAAGAAGACGATGAACGCGTAAAGGTTGCAGTTATAGGTAAGCCTAATGTAGGTAAATCTTCATTGATCAATGCCATTTCAGGTGAAGAAAGAGCTATTGTATCTGATATAGCAGGTACAACCCGAGATGCAACAGATACGTTGATTGATAATAAATTCGGCAAGTTTACTTTTATTGACACAGCAGGTATGCGCCGCAAGAGTAAGGTCGAAGATGATATTGAAAAATACAGTGTTATCAGAGCAAGAATGGCTGTTGAACGAGCAACTGTATGCGTGATTATGATTGACGCTCAGGAAGGTTTTACAGAGCAGGATTCAAAAGTAGCAGGTATTGCTCATGACCTGGGTAAGGCTTGCATTATTGCTGTAAACAAGTGGGATGCAATTGAAAAAGACGGAAAAACAATGGATTCTTACAGGCGCAAGCTTATGGATGATTTTTCATTTATGTCATATGCGCCCATAATCTTTATTTCCGCTAAAACAGGTCAGCGACTTGACCGTTTGTTTGAACTTATCAAGTTTGTTGATTCTCAGAACGCCATGAGAATTTCAACCGGTAAGCTTAACGATGTTCTCGCTGATGCAACTGCAAGAGTTCAGCCGCCCACAGACAGAGGCAGACGCCTTAAAATCTACTATATGACTCAGGCATCCACAAGACCGCCAACATTTGTTTGCTTTGTAAACAGAAAAGATCTTTTTCATTACAGCTATCAGCGTTATATTGATAATCAGATCAGAGAGGTTTTTGGCCTTGAGGGCACACCTACTAAAATGGTTATCAGAGAAAGAGAAAAAGACAAGAAATAATCTTAGACTTAATTTAACTGTTAACAAATTGAAAATATTGAGAAAAGGGGCTATTTTAGCCCCTTTTTTTCTTGCTATTTTTTGCTTGATATGTTATACTTATATGAATTTAATTTATGGTGGTGTAGTATGAGAATTCTCGGTATTGACCCGGGTTATGCTATTGTTGGTTACGGTGTATTGGATTATCAGAATAATCATTTTTCTGTTGTTGAATACGGTGCAATAACTACCCCTGCAGGGATGGATTTTAACCGCAGACTTGAAATGATTTACAATGAAATGAATGTAATTATAAGCCGTACTTCACCTGACGCTATGTCAATAGAAAAACTTTTTTACAACACTAACGCAAAAACTGTTATTGATGTTGCTCAGGCAAGGGGAGTCATAATGCTCTCTGCGCAGAAAAACAAATTAGCAGCCTTTGAGTACACGCCTTTACAGGTTAAACAGAGTGTCGTCGGTTACGGACGCGCCGAAAAGAAACAGGTGCAGGAAATGACAAGGCTGATTTTAAAGCTTGATAAAGTTCCTAAGCCTGATGATACTGCTGATGCACTTGCACTTGCGATTTGTCACGGACATTCCAGCGGTTCTTTGATGGGCAAATTAGCAAAATATAAATAAAAGGAATGATAAGATGTTTTACTCCCTTACAGGTAAGGTTGTCGCAATTGAAGAAACTTGCGTGGCGCTTCAGTGCGGCGGAATTGCTTTTCGCTGTATGACTACCCTTAACACAATTTCAAAAATAGGAAAAACAGGGGAGGAAGCCACTCTTTTCACACACCTTAATGTTCGTGAAGATGCTATGGACTTGTTTGGATTTTATACCCAGCAGGAGCTTGACTGTTTTAAACTGCTGATTTCTGTTTCCGGCGTAGGTCCTAAAGCGGGTCTTGCAATTCTTTCACAGCTTTCACCTGACAAACTTGCTTTGTGTATTGCTTCAGGTGATGTAAAATCAATAACAAAAGCTCAGGGCGTAGGTCCTAAACTTGCTCAGCGAGTTGTTCTTGAACTTAAAGATAAATTTTCGGCAGGTCTTGCTCAGGGCGGAGTTAACATTGTTTCGGATTCTGCTGACTCTTCAGCAGGCGGAAACAGGGCGGAAGCTGTTGAGGCGCTGATTATGCTTGGATACAGCCGTACTGAGGCAGCTTCAGCTATAGGAAAGCTTGATCCGTCATTACCGACAGAAGAGCTTATAAGACTTGCTCTCAAGTCTTTAATATAATTCAGAGGGGAGCATTTTAATGGATACAGATTTTGAAAACCGTATAGTCGCTCCTGAGTATTCATCAGGGAGTGACAGTGAAATTGAATACCAGCTCCGACCTCATTCTTTAAGTGATTACATCGGTCAGGAAAAGGTTAAAGAAAATCTTTCAATTTTTATTGAAGCGGCTAAAAAACGCGGTGAATCTTTGGACCATGTTTTGCTTTACGGACCTCCGGGTCTCGGTAAAACAACCCTTGCAGGCATAATTGCCAACGAAATGGGAGTTAATTTCAGATTAACTTCAGGACCTGCTATTGAAAAGCCAAAAGATCTTGCAGCTTTGCTCACAAATCTTAATGAAGGCGATGTTCTTTTTATCGATGAAATTCATAGGATGAACAGAATCGTTGAAGAGATTCTTTATCCTGCTATGGAAGATAACGCTCTTGATATTATTATCGGTCAGGGTCCTTCAGCAAGGAGCATCCGCATTGACCTTCCTCATTTTACTCTTGTTGGCGCAACAACAAGAGCGGGTCAGTTAAGTGCACCGCTCAGAGACAGATTCGGTGTTGTTCTTCGTCTGGAGCTTTATTCTGATGAAGAACTGTCAAGAATAGTAAAAAGAAGCGCAGGTATTCTTGATGTTCAGATGGATGATTACGGAGCTATGCAGATAGCTTCCCGTTCAAGAGGAACGCCGAGAATTGCCAACAGACTTTTAAAAAGAGCGAGGGATTTCGCTCAGGTGCTTGGTAACGGTGTTATAACCGATGCTACTGCAAATATGGCACTCGATAAAATGGAAATTGATGAGCTTGGTCTTGATTCGGTTGACAGACTGATGCTCACTTGTATGATAAAAAATTATAACGGCGGACCTGTTGGTCTTGAAACCATTGCAGCTGCAATCGGTGAAGAAGCCGTTACAATAGAAGACGTTTATGAACCCTATCTCATGCAAATCGGTTTTCTTTCAAGAACACCGAGAGGAAGATGTGTAACCCCCGCGGGCTATCGCCATTTAGGTTTTGAAATGCCCGGTCAGCAACAGTTATTTTAATTTTAACTAAATTTTGGAGGTAATTATGGGCAGATTATTCGGAACAGACGGAGCAAGAGGCGTTGCAAACACAGAACTTACATGTGAACTTGCACTTCAGATCGGCAGAGCGGCAGCTATGGTGCTGATTGACGGCGCCAAAAAACGCCCCAAAGTAATGATTGGTATGGATACTCGCATTTCATCAAATATGCTGTGTTCAGCTCTCACGGCAGGACTTTGTTCAGTAGGGGCTGATGTAATGCATTTAGGCGTTCTTCCCACTCCTGCGGTTGCTTATCTTGTGAAAAAATATGAATACGATGCAGCAGTAATGATTACTGCATCCCATAACCCTTGCGAATATAACGGCATTAAAATTTTTCAGAAAGACGGTTTCAAGCTTCCTGATGAGCTGGAAGAAAAAATTGAGTCTATAATACTTGATGGTGCAAGCGTTCCGCCGGTTAAAGTCGGTGCTGATGTCGGCAGAACAAGAACTTCTGAAATGCCTATTTTCGATTATGTCCGCTATCTTGAAAGTACTGTTGACTTTACTTTTGAAGATTATAAAGTTGCACTTGACTGCGCCAACGGTGCTTCGAGCGTTACTGCACATGAGTTGTTTACCGATCTTGGTGCTGATATGTATGTTCGTTCATCAATGCCTAACGGTGTAAACATTAACCGTAAATGCGGTTCAACTCATATGGAGGGTCTTCAGCAGCTTGTTGTTGAAAACGGTTGTGATGTTGGATTTGCTTTTGACGGTGATGCTGACAGAATGTTGGCCGTTGACGAAAAAGGAAGAGTTGTGGATGGCGATAAAATAATTGCTATCTGTGCATCTGATATGAAAAGACGCGGCGTGTTAAAAGATAATACAGCTGTTGTTACTGTTATGAGTAATATGGGTTTTTTCAAATTCTGTGAAGAACATGGAATTAAATGTGAAAAGACTAAAGTCGGCGACAGATACGTTCTTGAAAATATGAAAGCCAATAATTATAAAATTGGCGGTGAGCAGTCAGGTCACGTAATTTTCTATGATTATGCAACAACAGGTGACGGTCAGCTTACGGCTATTCAGCTTCTCTCAGTGATGAAGAGAACAGGCAAAAAACTCTCTGAGCTTGCAGATGAGATGGAGGTTTATCCTCAGGTTCTTGTAAATGTCAAGGTTTCTCAGATGGGTAAAAAGCGCTATGAAAATGATGAAGAAATCAAAAAAGCTATTGAAAGTGCAGAAAAGGAGCTTGGTGAAACAGGCCGAGTTCTTGTTCGAGTTTCAGGTACCGAGCCTCTTGTAAGAGTTATGCTTGAAGGTAAGGATGAAAAGCAGATTACAATACTCGCTGACGAAATAGCTCAGGTTGTTAAAGAAAGACTTATTTAATTAGGACGGAAATTTATGAGAAATACTGTTGATTGGTCAGATTATGAACTTATTGATTGCTCAGATGGTGAACGTCTTGAGCGGTGGGGCAATATTGTTCTTATAAGACCTGACCCTCAGGTTATATGGAAAACACCTAAAAACCATCCGTTGTGGAAAAATGCTCACGCCAGATATCACCGTTCGCAAACAGGCGGCGGTAAGTGGGAGCAGTATAAAAAAATTCCCGATGCGTGGAGAATTAATTATAAAGATTTAGCTTTTAATGTTAAACCTATGGGATTTAAGCATACCGGGCTTTTTCCCGAGCAGGCTGTTAACTGGGATTTTATGATGGATCTCATTAAAAAAGCAGGCAGACCGGTTAAAGTACTTAATCTTTTTGCGTACACCGGCGGTGCAACTGTTGCAGCTCTTAAAGCAGGGGCAAGCGTAGTTCACGTTGATGCTTCAAAAGGAATGGTCGCCTGGGCTAAAGAAAACGCCGTTGCATCAGGCGTTGACGGTGCTCCTGTCAGATGGATTGTTGATGACTGTATTAAATTTGTCAACAGAGAAATCAGACGAGGCAATAAATACGATATTATAATTATGGATCCTCCCTCATACGGAAGAGGACCCGGCGGTGAAGTATGGAAGCTTGAGGATGAGATTTATTCCTTCGCTGAGATTTGCTCTCAGGTGCTTTCTGACGACCCGCTGATGGTGCTTATTAATTCTTACACAACAGGTCTCTCTCCATCTGTTATGGAGTATATATTAGGCTCACTTGTGTCAAAACGCTATGGAGGAAAGCTTACTTGTGATGAAATCGGTCTTCCGGTTACAAAAACAGGTATGGTGCTTCCTTGCGGAGCTTCAGCTATGTGGCTGAAAAATTAGTTTGTTATTTGTTTATTGAAAGGCATTATTATGAATAAGGATATACTCATAAAATTTAATAATGTTACTTTTGCTTACACTTCGGCTGAAGACGAGGCGGAAAATGTCAGTACTCCGGTTTTGACTGATTTCTCTCTTGAAATACCGAAAGGTCAGTTTATTGCCATTCTCGGCCATAACGGCAGCGGAAAATCAACAGCAGCAAAAATGATGAATGCACTTCTCATTCCTCAGTCAGGCAGTGTAACTGTTGATGGAATTCCTACCGATGACGAGAGCAGAATTATTGACATCAGACGTAAGGTAGGGATGGTTTTTCAGAATCCCGATAATCAGCTTGTTGCCACTATTGTTGAGGATGATGTAGCTTTCGGGCCTGAAAATCTCGGCGTTCCTCCTGAAGAAATACGTAAGCGTGTTGACAGTGCTCTTAAAGCTGTCGGTATGTATGAATTTAAAGACCGTGAGCCTCATAAGCTTTCGGGCGGTCAGAAACAGCGTGTAGCTATTGCTGGAATCATTGCAATGCAGACAGACTGTATAGTTATGGATGAGCCTACTGCTATGCTTGACCCGAGAGGACGCAAAGAAGTTATGGAAACAATAAAGATGCTTTGCAATGAGCTGGGCATTACAGTTGTTCTGATTACTCATTATATGGATGAAGCGGTTAAGGCTGACAGGGTTGTTGTAATGAATGACGGAAAAATCTGTCTTGACGGTGATCCGAGATCAGTTTTTTCATATGTTGAATTGATTAAATCTCTTGGTCTTGATGTTCCTCAGGCAACAGAACTTGCATACAGATTGAATAAAGCCGGCTTTCCTGTTAGTTTCAACGTTCTTGATGAAGAAGAATGCGCTGAAGCGATCTTCTCTTCTTTGGAGGTGAAGTGATGTCAGTTGTTATTTCTGTAAATAATCTTACTTATGAATATAATGTTGGAACTCCCTCTCACTGTGTTGCGCTTAAAGATGTGTCTCTTGAGATTCAGAAGGGTGACTTTATCGGTCTTATAGGTCATACCGGTTCAGGTAAAAGTACACTTGTTCAGCATCTTAATGGTCTTATTAAACCAACATCAGGCAAAATACTTTTTAATGGCAAAGATATTCATTCTGATAAGAAAGCAACAAGAGAAGCAAGGTTCAAAGTAGGCCTTTGTTTTCAATATCCTGAATATCAGCTTTTTGAAGAGACTGTTGCTAAGGATATTGCTTTCGGACCTCGAAATATGAAGCTGTCTGATAAAGAGATAACAGCAAGGGTCGTAAAAGCCGCTTCATATGTCGGTCTTAAAAAAGAACATATGGAAAAATCTCCTTTTGATCTCTCAGGCGGTGAGAAGCGCCGTGCGGCAATTGCCGGTGTTATGGCTATGGAACCGGAAGTTCTTATTCTTGACGAACCTACTGCCGGTCTTGACCCAAAAGGCAGAGATATTATATTGTCTCTTGTTAAAAATTATCAGAAACAAACGGGTTGTACAGTTATCCTTGTTTCTCACTCTATGGAAGATATTGCCAAAGTTGCCGATAAGGTGATTGTAATGAATAAAGGCGCAGTTGAAATGTATGGTGATGTTGAAACGGTTTACTCTAACTGTGACCGCCTTTCGGATATCGGACTTAACGTTCCCCAGATTACCCGTGTTTTTTCTCTTCTTAAAGAAAAGGGTATTAGTATCAATGATGATGTTTATACCATTGAAAAAGGATTAGAAGTCCTTTCATCTCTTTTGAAAAGGAGGGACTCTGTTGATTAAAGATATTACCATCGGGCAGTATTTTATAGGCAATTCTTTTTTGCATAAAATGGATGCGCGAATGAAAATTCTTTTGACTTTTGCTTTAATTGTTGCAATTTTTATTTGCAAAAGCATTCCTTCTTTGATTCTTATGGTTGTAATAACAGCTCTTTTAGTTGCTGTTTCTGCAGTGCCATTCAAAATGGTGCTTAAAAGTATTAAACCAATAGCCATCATTGTTGTTTTTACAGGACTTTTAAATCTTTTCTATGTCAGAGGCGGAACAACTCTTTTTGAATGGAGTTTTATTCACCTGACAACAAAAGGTATCTATACCGCTGTATTTATGGCAATCAGAATAATTTGCCTTGTAGTAATAAGTTCACTTCTTACTTATACTACAACGCCAACAATGCTTACTGATGCCATTGAACGTCTTTTATCGCCACTTAAGATTTTTAAAATTCCCGTTCATTCACTTGCAATGATGATGACTCTTGCTTTAAGGTTTATTCCGACCCTTATTGAAGAGATTGACAGAATTTCAAATGCTCAGAAGGCGAGAGGTGCTGATCTTGACTCAGGCGGACTTGTTGAAAAGATCAAAGCATTAATCCCGATTATTGTTCCTCTTTTTGTTTCGTCAATAAGACGAGCATACGAGCTTGCAGATGCAATGGATTGCCGCTGTTACGTAGGCGGTGAAGGCAGAACGAGAATGAAACAGATGAAATTGAAAGCATCTGATTTTATTGCTCTTTTGGTTTCTGTGCTGTTCATTGCAGGTCTCGGATTACTCAACTATTTTTTTCCTAATGTGATTTAAGGTGATTGTTTGAGAAATTTTCTTGTAACAATAGCATATGACGGCACTGATTATCACGGTTGGCAGGTTCAGCCAAACGGAATAACTGTTCAGCAAGCTGTTCAGGATGCGATTGAAAAAATTCTTCAAAAAAGAGAAAACATTATCGGCTGCAGCCGTACTGATTCAGGTGTTCATGCCAATAACTTCTGTTTCAATATGAGAACTGACAGCACTATTGACCCGTTTCGTTTTGTCGGAGCAATGAACGCTGTGCTGCCTGATGATATAGCTGTTAAAAATTGTATTGAAGTGCCGATGGAATTTCATGCAAGGTATGACTGCAAAGGCAAGGAATATATATATAAGATATGGAACAGTCCTCAGCGAAATCCGTTTTTACAAGACAGATATCTGCACTATAAAAAGCCTCTTGATATTGAAGCTATGAATAAAGCTGCACAGAAATTTGTAGGAAAACACGATTTTTCATCATTCTGCGCTTCAAAAGCAACTGTTGAAGATTTTGTCAGAACAGTGGAGTATGCAACTGTTTCATCAGATGGTGAAGAGGTTAGCTTCAGGGTTAAAGCAGACGGTTTTTTGTATAATATGGTGCGCATTATGGTCGGAACACTTCTTGAAGTTTCGGAAGGAAAATTTCCGGCTGACAGTATTGGGGATATACTTAATTCTCTTGAACGTGAAAAGGCCGGAAGAACTGCTCCTGCTTACGGTTTATATCTTAATCAGGTCTTTTATTAAGAGGTGATTAAATGGCTCAGAAAAAAAAGAAAAAAAATAAACAAAAACTCAGACCGGGTGTTAATCTAGCTTTAAAAATAATTCTTGTTATATTTATAGCGATTGTTCTTATATTTTTCTCAGCAAGAATGTTAGGCGGGGTTACACTTACGGGCGTTGTTGAAAATATAAAGATTGCAATTTCAAATCTTGGTGCCGGTGACGGTTATCCATATGCAATTGAAGGGTCAGGGGTCTTAAAATCATACTCTGTCGGGGATAAACTTTTCACCTTTTCGGATGACAGGACTCTGCTTCTCAGTTCCTCCGCAAAAGAGCTTAGTGCAATCGGTGTTGAATATGGCGAGCCTGCGATTGATTTTAAAGACGGAAAGGCTGTAATTTACAGCAGGGATTCAGGCAAGCTGAGGGTTCAGAACACTTCTCAGGTTGTCTCAGATCTTGAGACTGATGATGTTATCACCTGCGCAGCCATCGGTGAAAAAGGTAATTTTGCAGTTTCACATCTTATGCCAAACAATAGAACTGTTTTTACAGCTTACGATAAATCGTCAAAAGTAATTTTCACCTGGAACTTTTCAAATGAGTTGGTTACTTGTATTGATCTTTCTGCTGACGGTAAGTATGCAGTTGTATCGTCTATATATTCTAAAGATGCTAAAACACATTCAAAGGTTTATGTGTTCAGATTTGATTCTGAAGAATACGTATCTTGCTTTGATTTCCCTGAAAGCCTGGCTCTTAGCGTCAGGTATGTAAAATCTCATAATATAGAAGTTATTACAGATAAACAACGCACTTACATTGAAGATAATTCAACAAAGGTAAACGATCTTTCGTTTGGCTCTGATACCGTTCACGATATTGATCACATAGATTCTCGCTACACTGCTGTTTCAATTCTGAAATATGGCAGCGATTCAAATGTCAGAGTAAACATTTATGATAAAGATGAACTTAAATACTTTGTTGATATCGGAACTTCTGCTAAAGCGGTTTCTGTGAATGACCGTTATCTTGCAGTGCTCACAGACAGTAAAGTTTTGATTTATAATAAAAAAGGCGAACTGAAATCTGAAATTAAAGCTGATGTTTCGGCAAAGGATGTTGTAGTAACAAGTAAAAATGTGTATATAATTACACCGGTTGAGATTATTTGTGAAGATTTTTAAGGGGTTTCTATGGATATTTTAAAAATTTACATATTAGACATAGTTTTATTCTTGATATTTATCCTTTGTGTGGGTTATTATTATCGAAAAGGGTTTGCTCGCTCAATTCTTGAATTTTTCGCGTTTTTTGCTGCCGGTGTTGTAACAAGACTTTATTATAGCGATTTTGCAGAAATTCTTGTTAAAAACACACCTTTTTTTGAAGATTCAATATTTCCTGAGCAAAAAGCAAGACTCGCTTCAATGGTTTTGATTTTTATCGGAGCCTCAGTAATAATTAAAATTCTTATAAGTGTCATTGATCGTTTTTTCAAACTTCCGTTGATTAAAACTGCAAACAAAGCTTTGGGACTTTTGATCGGTGCTCTTTGCGGTTTTTTATTAGTTACGGGAATTTGTATGGTAGTTAACCTCATTGCTCTTACCGGTTATGAACCTGTTGTTGAAGCAGTTAACAATTCAAAATTTATTGAAATTGATTCTCAGATTATTAATGCAATTTTTCCTGAGATTAAGAAGCTGATTTAAGGAGGATTTTTTTAATGGATCAGATAAAAGCGTTGCTTAAAGAATGGAATACAATTCCAAATTGGCTTTCATACATAAGAATAGCATTGATTCCTGTTTTTGCTGTTCTTTTTTATAACGATCATGAAATTATAGCACTTGTCATAATTGTACTTTCAGGTCTTACAGACTTTTTTGACGGTAAACTCGCGCGTAAACTTAATCAGGTTTCTGATTTAGGTAAGCTTCTTGACCCTGTTGCTGATAAGCTTACTCAGATAACACTGGCAATTGTTTTTTACCTTGAGTTTAAAAACAGTACTGTTGAGCTAATCAATGCATTCAGCTGGGTTTTCCTGATTTTTGTTATCAAAGAAATTGTTATGGTTGTTTTTGGTTTCCTTATGATGCTTGTTGGCCTTCGTCCCGTGGCAGCTGAAATCATCGGTAAAACAGCTACTATGGTATTCTATCTTGTTATGATAGTTATAGCCATGTTCGGGCCTGAGGTCGGTGTTATTTCAAATCTCTGGACCATTCCCGATAAAATACTTCTTGGTCTTGTAGTTTTGTCTGCAATGTTGACTGTTTTGGCATTTTTAAGCTATCTCCCGTCAACTTTCAAGCAGGTTGCAGAAAAAATTAAAAATCGTAAATAATTAGGAGAAATTATGAAACAAGTCTTATGCAGCAAATGTAAAATTCGTCCTGCGGTCATATTTATGACAAAAATGGATGGAGATAAAAAAGGTGAGTCAGAGGGACTTTGCCTGAAATGTGCAATGGAATCAACAGGCCCCATTAAGCAGATGATGGAAAATATGGGTATTACTGAAGATGACGTTGACGCAATGAGTGAACAGTTTGGCGCTATGATGGGAATGGGAGACAATGGTGAAGGCTTTGAGCCGGGAGGAGTTCCTACTTTCCCGTTTATGCAGAATATGATGGGTAAGCAGCCGGAGTCTGCTGATGAAGATGATGATTCAACAGATTCTGAAAACAATAAATCAGATAATAAAAATAAAAAATCAAAGGAAAAGGGAGAAAAGAATAATAAAAAGAGAAAGTTTCTTCCCTTGTATTGTACCAATCTTACCCAAAGAGCCAAAGAAGGTAAGCTGGACAGAATAATAGGCAGAGATAACGAGATTTACAGAACAATACAGATTCTTTGCCGCCGCAGTAAAAACAACCCTTGCCTTATAGGTGAACCCGGTGTTGGTAAAACAGCTATTGCTGAAGGTCTTGCGATTAAAATTGTAAATGGTGATGTACCCGCAAAACTTGCCAACAAAGAAATCCATCTTCTTGACCTGACATCTCTTGTAGCGGGTACTCAATTCCGCGGTCAGTTTGAGGGCAGGGTAAAGGGTCTTGTTGAAGAAGTAAAGGCCGATGGAAATATTATCTTGTTTATTGATGAGGTTCATAATCTTGTTGGAACCGGCGGTGACGCTGAAGGCTCAATGAATGCTGCCAATATTCTCAAACCTGCCCTTTCAAGAGGCGAGGTTCAGATTATCGGTGCAACAACTTTCAATGAATATCGTAAATACATTGAAAAAGATGCTGCTCTTGAACGAAGAATGCAATCTGTTAAAGTTGAAGAACCATCAATTGAAGATACCTGTCAGATGCTCAAAGGCATCAAAGATTATTATGAAGCTTATCACAGAGTAAAAATCAGTGACAGTCTGATTTATAAGGCAGTTACTTTGTCAGAACGTTTTATAAATGACAGATTTTTACCTGATAAGGCTATTGACTTGCTTGATGAGGCTTGTACCTGTGCCAATCTCCGAAACAAGAATATCAGTGATCACGAGAAACTTGAAAGCGAAATTGCTTCACTCAAAGTTAAACAGCAGGAGCTTATGGAAGAAACAGAAATCATCGACTATGAGGCTATTGCAAAGGTTAAGGGTGATATTATTGTTGCTGAAAATAAGCGTGACGAACTCTATGAGCTTATTAAAGATATAAGTGTTACAGAGGATGATCTTGCAAGAGTAATTCAATTGTGGACAGGTATACCTGCTCAGAAAATTGTGGAAAGCGATCTCAGACGTCTTGCTGATCTTGACAAAAAACTCAATTCAAAAGTTATTGGTCAGAATGAAGCTGTTGATATGGTTTCTGCTGCAATCAGAAGAGGCAGAGTTAATATCAGTCCTAGAAAACGTCCTGCTTCATTCATCTTTGTAGGCCCGACAGGTGTGGGCAAAACAGAGCTTGTAAAACAGCTTGCAAATGAACTTTTTGATACACCTGAAACCCTTATCAGACTTGATATGTCTGAGTTTATGGAAAAACACAGTGTTTCTCGAATTATTGGCTCACCTCCGGGTTATGTAGGTTACGATGAAGCCGGTCAGCTTACAGAAAAAGTTCGCAGAAAGCCTTACAGTGTAATTCTTTTTGACGAGATTGAAAAAGCTCACCCCGATGTAATGAACATTCTTCTTCAGATTCTTGATGAAGGTAAGATTACTGATGCGCAGGGAAGAACGGTTGCTTTTGATAATACTGTTATCGTAATGACATCAAACGCAGGCAGTGAAAGAGGAGATTCTGCTCTCGGTTTCGGCAAAACTGCTGCAACGGCTTCAAGTGAAAAAGCAATGAAGGCTCTTCGTGAATTCCTTCGTCCTGAGTTTATCGGCAGGGTAGACGAGGTTGTGGTTTTCAGACCTCTTGAGGAAGATGATTTCTGTAAAATTGCAGTGCTTATGCTTGACGAACTTAAGGAACCACTTGCTGATAAGGGCATATCTTTCAGCTATACTGATGAAGCAGTTAAGCTTATTGCATCTAAGTCAGTAGGCGGTAAACGCGGAGCCCGTGATCTTAGAAATTATATTCGCAGAAATGTTGAAGATAATATTGCCGCTTTGATTATTGACAGTATTGATAATCCTCTTGAGTCGGTTAATGTCGAAGTTAAAGACGGAGAACTTTCGATTAAATAGTTTTATGGCTGTGAGGAAACTCACAGCCTAAATTTTTAAATAAAAGTTAAAATTTATGTTGACATTTAATCTCAGTTGTGATAAAATAACGAAGTCGTCAAGATGCGGGTGTAGTTTAGCGGTAGAATTCCAGCCTTCCAAGCTGGTTGTGTGGGTTCGACTCCCATCACCCGCTCCATTTAAATAAGTGCGCTTGTAGCTCAGCTGGATAGAGCAACTGCCTTCTAAGCAGTAGGCCAGGGGTTCGAGTCCCTTCAAGCGCGCCATATGGTGGATATAGCTCAGTTGGCTAGAGCGCCAGATTGTGGCTCTGGAGGTCGTCGGTTCGAGCCCGATTATCCACCCCATTTAATATTACGGCGGAAGTCTTAAGACTGCCGCTTTTTTTATATCAATTTAATATACTGGGGTGTCGCCAAGGGGTAAGGCAAGGGACTTTGACTCCCTCATCCGCTGGTTCGAATCCAGCCATCCCAGCCAGAAATCGGCAATCTTTAAGAAGGTTGTCGATTTTACTTTTAGGTGATTTTTGCCAATAACGAGTGAGTGCTGAATACCGATAACGATTGTAATTGATTATTATTTCTGATATAATCAACTTAATAAATTAGAATTTGTGTGGTGAAATAATTTATGTTCAGGGAAGTTTCAAGAAAGAAGCAGATTCTTACATCAGAACAGATAACAAAATTACTGAAGTCTGAAAAAAGAGGTGTTTTATCTGTTTGCGGTGATAACGGTTATTCTTACGGTCTGCCGATAAATTTTTGGTATAACGAAGATAACGGAAATATATATTTTCACAGTGGTAAAAAAGGCCATAAGACTGATGCTATATCGTCTGATAATAAAGTTTCGTTTTGTGTATATGATAAAGGATTTATAAAAGACGGAGAATGGTCGTTAAACATCAGCAGCGTTATTGTTTTCGGAAAAATCTATATTGTTGACGATTCGGAAAAAGCTGTTGAAATATATCGTAATCTTAGTCTTAAATTTACATCCGACATTGATTACATTGATTCGGAAATAGAAAAATTTGCAAATGCTACGCTTTGTTATGAGCTTCATCCTGAACTTATAACAGGAAAAATTGTGAATGAAGCATAATTTTATGTTGCTTTAAAATATACTTAGTGATACAATATTAAAAATTAATATTTAACTGCCACCGGGTAGTGTAATGCAAAAGCATTCGTTTGCACATCGTTTGGTCATTGAAGATGTGTATGCGGATGCTTATTTTTTAGGAGTGATTTAATTGAAAAACTACTTTTCAAAAGTTGAGATTGTTTTATGGAGCTCGTCTGTCTTTTTAATTATAGTGTCCTTTGGTGTTTTCGACCAAGAGAATTACCTTACATTAGCTGCTTCATTAATCGGAGTAACATCGCTTATATTTAACGCAAAAGGAAATCCTTTTGGTCAGTTGTTAATGATAATATTCAGTTTGTTATATGGCATTATATCTTACACGTTTAATTACTATGGTGAAATGATAACTTATCTCGGTATGACAATGCCTATGGCTGTTTTTGCTTTAATATCCTGGCTCAGGAATCCGTATAGAGGCAACAAATCGGAAGTTAAGGTAAATATAATATCAGTGCAGTAGAATCTGTATTGATGCTGGTGTTGACGTTATTAATTACTGTTTTGTTCTATTTCATTCTTAAATACTTTGAAACGGCTAACATAGTTCCAAGCACAATATCAGTAACAACTAGTTTTCTTGCTGTATATCTGACTTTCAGAAGCAGTCCATATTTCGCTTGGCTTATGCTGCTAACGATATTGTTTTAATAATTCTGTGGGTGCTTGCAAGCGTCATTGATACAAGGTATATTTCTGTAGGTGTTGTTTTGTGGCTTTTTTTTGTGAATGATATTTATGGTTATATCAGTTGGCAAAAAATGAAAATCAGGCAGAATGAAGCTATCGATAAATGCTGATTTGTAGTTTGATGTGTTTTGATCAAAAACATATAAACTACAAGTTTTTTACAGAAGTTTGCAGTTTTTACTTTTTTCAATTAATTACCTTTGTTGACTTTTCTATCTTTGGTTGTTATACTTTATTTAACTCAATTTAGGAGGATGTTATGTCTGATATTTTAAATTGTTTTAATAAAATTTTTGAAAATAACATTGTTAAGTTAGTTATCAGTCAACCGATTGTTAAAGACTGTGAATTTAAAAAAATCACAGTCAGCCGTATGCCTAAGTTTTATCAGATAACTAAGTTTACTCAAAAACAAGTTTTTCATGAAAATATTAATTTTGATAAAATATCTGAGCGTTGTGCTGAGCTTTCAACGGGATTTCAGCAGATTTTTGCTCGTAGTCCAGAATGCGAAATTCAAGCAAAAATTTCCCCTAACGGAAAGATTTCTGTTAAAGAAAAAGCTTTGAAAGGGGAGCCTGTGACAGCTGTAAGCAACCACAACCGACAAAAGCAATATCTTATTCCTGAAGGAAATGTTATTGCTCCTCTCGTGGATATGGGTATCTTTACTGAAGACGGTAAAGTTGTTCAGTCTATGTATGATAAATATAAGCAGATTAACAGATTTATCGAAATAATTGATGATTCAATCCGTCATCAGAAAATTGAAAAACTTAATATTATTGATTTTGGCTGCGGTAAATCATATCTTACTTTTATCTTATATTATTATCTGACAGAAATTAAAAAAATTGACACAAATATTATTGGCCTTGATCTTAAAAAAGATGTTATCGAAAAGTGCAATAAAGCTACCGAGAAATATGGTTATAAAAATCTTCGCTTTGAGCTTGGCGATATTAACGGTTATAATTGTCCGTTTGATGTTGATATGGTGATTACTCTTCACGCCTGTGATACTGCGACTGATTTTGCTTTATATAATGCAATTAATTGGAATGCAAAAATGATCTTTTCGGTTCCTTGCTGTCAGCATGAATTAAATGATCAGATTAAGGCTGAAAATCTTTCTGTTTTAACACGTTACGGCATTATTCAGGAACGTTTTTCTGCGCTTCTGACAGATTCTATCCGCGGTAATTTATTAGAGTATTGCGGCTACAAGACACAGCTTCTTGAATTTATCGATTTTGCACATACGCCCAAAAATATACTTATACGTGCAGTAAAAAAACAAAGTAATAGCAAAAAGACAAAAGATAAATTTTTAGCAGAAATCGAAAATGCTATCAAAGAATTTAATGTTGAACCGACGCTATACAAATTGGTTATAAAAAGGAGCTAGGATGAACAATCGAGTTAAAGCTATACGTGAAAGTGAGAGAAAATCTCACATAGAAATGTATTCAAACGAAGAACTTTATAACAGTGAAAGTTGGCTAAAAAAACCAATTAAAACGATCAATGATCTTTTACCTTTGTTTGATGAATATGAAAGCCTCAAGGTTTTGGATTTGGGCTGTGGTGTCGGCAGAAATTGTCTTGCGATTGCACGTAGATATAAGAATGTAGACTGCCATATTGATTGTGTCGATATACTTGAGCTAGCCATTGAAAAGCTTTATAAATATGCTGATGAATATGGTGTTAAAAACTGTATTAACGGCACAGTTAAATCAATTGAAGATTTTTCAATTGAAAAAGAAAGCTATGATTTGACTATAGGCGTTTCTGCCCTTGAGCATATTGACACAGTAGATTCGTTTAAAGCTAAATTGATGGAAATAAAAAATGGCACAAAGGAAAGCGGGATTATTTGTTTTGTTATTAACTCCCAGGTTAAAGAGTTTAATAAATCCACAGGTGAAGAAATTCCTGCACAGTTTGAAGTAAATTTATCTACTGTTGAATTGCAAAAAGTTCTTAATCAAACCTATTCAGGATGGGAAATATTAAAAAATACTGTTCGTGAACAACAATATGACATCCCAAGAGAAAGTTTTATAAGCGATCTGCGAACGAATGTTGTTACTTATGTTGCTCGAAAATAAATCACCGGCTGGATATTCAGCCGGGTTTTATTTAAGTCTTGACTTTAAATTTATTTCGTGTATAATATGACCGTGTACGAAGGCGTAGCTCAGTTGGTTAGAGTACTTGCTTGACATGCAAGGGGTCGGTGGTTCGAGCCCACTCGTCTTCACCAAGCCACGATATCGTGGCTTTTTTATTTTATTGTAAAGATTTTGTTAATTTATCGTAGTTTAATTGATATAAATTCCAGCTTGTGGTAAAATAATTACATTAAAGAATTATAATCAGAAAGGGTACCATATGAATAAGAAGAGAGATTATTCCGAAATTACACCGGCGCTGAGTAAGCTTGGTGATTTATTATATGAAGAAAATATTATTGAACCCTCGCTTTATGCTGAACATAAAGTTAACCGTGGTTTGCGCGATCTCAACGGCAAAGGTGTTCTTACAGGTCTTACAGAAATTTCTGAGGTTCTTTCACGCAAAGTTGTTGACGGAGTCGAAGTTCCGTGTGACGGAGAGCTTTATTACCGTGGCTATAACGTTCATGATTTGATCGGTGATTTTCTTAAAAGCGGTCGTTTCGGATTTGAAGAAACAACATATATTCTGCTTTTCGGTAAATTGCCGAATGAAAACGAGTTGGAAGAATTTAAAGCTATTCTCGCAAATTATCGTTCACTTCCAACTTCATTTATCCGCGACTTCATTATGAAGTCACCATCATCTGATGTTATGAATTCTCTCGCAAGAAGTGTTCTGGCGCTTTATTCATATGATAACAACCCGGATGATGTCAGTATCAATAATGTATTGCGCCAGTGTTTGCAGTTAATTGCTTTGTTTCCTCAGCTTGCTGTTTACAGTTATCGTGCTTTTGACTATTACCGTAAAGACAGTTGTTCGTTCTTTATACACGCCCCAAAGAGTGAATATTCAACTGCTGAAAATATCTTGTATATGCTTCGTGAAGACGGTCAATTCAGCCCTCTGGAAGCCGAAATTCTTGACATTGCTCTCATACTTCATGCTGAGCATGGCGGCGGAAATAACTCATCTTTCACAACTCATGTTGTAACGTCATCAGGCACCGATACTTACTCAGCAATAGCTGCTGCTTTGGGTTCTCTTAAAGGCCCGAAACACGGCGGCGCAAACATCAAGGTCTGTAATATGTTTGAAGATATAAAAGCAAATGTATCTGATTGGAATGATCGGGACCAGATCGAGAATTATATCGATAAAATCGTAAGAAAAGAAGCTTTTGATAAAACAGGTTTAGTTTACGGTATCGGTCACGCAATTTATTCAGTTTCTGATCCAAGGGCTACAATTTTTAGAGGCTATGTTGAAAGACTCGCCAAAGAAAAAGGCAGAACTGATGAATTTAACCTTTATAAAGCTGTTGAAGAAATCGCTCCGCAGATTATTGCAAAATATAGAAATATGTATAAAGGTGTCAGTGCTAATGTTGACTTTTACAGCGGATTTGTTTATCAAATGCTAGATCTACCCCGTGAGCTTTATACACCGATTTTTGCTATTGCAAGAATATCGGGCTGGTCAGCTCACCGTCTTGAAGAGCTTATTAACGGCAATAAAATTATCAGACCTGCATATATGTCAGTTGCAGGCAGAAGAGAATATAAACCACTGTCTGAAAGATAAAATTAACCCCAAACCGTTATGGTTTGGGGTTAGGCTTTTTATTTATATATTTTTCCGTCAATAATAACATTTGATACAGTAAAATCATCATTGATAATAACAATATCTGCATCATAACCTTTTTCGATTTTTCCTTTATTAAGATTAAATCTTTTTGCAGGAGTTTCGCTCGCCATTTTAACTGCTTCATAAAAATCAATGCCGAAACTTACTGCGGTTTTAACACATTGAAGCAACGGCTGTGAACCGCCAGCTAATGTGCCGTCAGTCAAAGTTAACATACCTTTGTTCATGATAACAGCAAGTCCGCCTGAGTCGTATTTACCGTCAGGTAATCCTGCAGGGCGTATTGCATCACTGATAAGTATAACTTTGTCACTGCCCATCATTTTATAAAGTGAAAGCACTGCAGCTTTTGCAACGTGTCTTCCGTCACAGATCAGTTCAGTGTAAATCTCTTTTTCTGATGCTGCCCCTATAGGACCTGGTTCTCTGTGAAGAAGGGGAGGCATTGCGTTGAAGGTGTGGGTAAGACAATCAGCGCCTGCATCAATAGCTCTAATTGCTGTATTATAATCGCAATCAGTATGACCGATTGAAACCTTGCAATCGCATTTTTCAATGAATTCAATAGCATTTTCAATTTCAGGGGCTAATGAAATGACTGCAACATTATTGAATTGTTTGAATTCATCCGAATCAGGTGTCTTGATATAAGCTTCGTTTTGTGCACCTTTTTTCTTTAAAGAAATGTACGGACCTTCAAGGTGATATCCTATAACATTTGCTCCGTCTTCAGGTAATGGTTGATTAGTGATTTTAATAAGGTTCTCAACACTGTCAGTCATTGTTGTGGGTAAAAATGAAGTTGTGCCGTTAAGTGCAAGGTTTCGCGCAATATCATCAAGATTACCGTCTGCGGTATCAATTCCCATAAAGCCGTGAATATGAGTGTCGATAAGACCCGGTATGACTCTTTTGGAGTTGGCATCTATATCGAATTTTTCATCAAATTTCCCGATTTCAGAGATTACTCCGTCTTCAATTTTAATGTCAAAAATTCCGTTTTCTAACCTTGCGTTTTTGATAATCATTAAATCACCGTCATTTATTATTAATATAAGCCGCTGCACCCACAATGCCTGCATCGTTAAATAACACAGCTGTTTTTATCGTTGGTTTTTCTGTAAGGTTTTTGGTAAGGCTATTTTCCTCAACCAATTTTTTAAGAGGTTCTATCAAAGCATCTTTTTCTCTTGACATACCTCCGCCGATGCAGACTATTTCAGGCTGAAGAAGTGTAATAATGTTTGTTACACCAATGCTGAGATACTTAATGAAATTTTTAAGTAATTCCTCTGATATCTTATCTCCGAGTGCTGCAGCTTCATAAACAGTTTTACCGTTAACGAGATTTATGTCACTGCAAACATCCCATAATTTACTGTCAGGATAATCTATCATAGCTTTTTTTGTGTCTTTCACAAGAGCTGAAGCTGAGCAATAAGCTTCAAGGCAGCCTTTGTTACCGCAACCGCACAGTCTTCCGTCTGTTTCGACCGTAATGTGACCTAATTCTGCACCGGCACCGTTAAAACCGTCGATTATTTTGCCGTCAATAACAATGCCGCCTCCGATACCTGTGCCGATTGTTACCGCAACAAGTGAGTGAATGTTGTCATCGTCGAGCACAATATACTCAGCAAGAGCAACTGCATTGGCATCATTACACACTTCACAGTGAAGACCTGTTTCTTCCTCAATTATACTCTTTAAATCTACATTGTCAAACTTAAGGTTTGTAGCAGAAATAACTACGCCTTCTTTTATTATGCCGGGGCATGCTACGCCGATACTTTCTAATTCTTGTTCAGGTATTGATAATTCTTTAGCCAGTTCGATATAAGCTGAAATAATGTCTTTGCAAAGTTCCTGAGCATTTCTCGGTGCGTTGGTTTTGAAAGAAGTTTTTGCATTTACATTATATTCTTCGTCAATAATGCCGACTACAGTGTTTGTTCCGCCGATATCTACTCCGATTGTGTATTTCATAAAGTCACCACCTTGGATAAAATAATACAATTACAGTATTGATTTTTCAATAGAAATATGTATAATGATTAGTAAAATAGTACGAAATTTACGAAGTGATGTTTATGGAGACGAAGCTTAACACAATTGAAATTTTAAAGGACTTTCACCGAATCACAGGTGCAAGAATTTCTTTGCACGACTTAGAGTTTAATGAAATTGCAAGTTATCCGAAAAACCTCTCTGTTTTTTGTCAAAAAATTCAGCAAACACCTCAAAACAGAAAAAGATGTATTGAGGCCGATCTTAAAGCATTTGAAAAGGTCAGAAAGACAGGAGAGGCATATTCTTACAAATGCCATTGCGGTTTAATTGAAATCGTAGCGCCGATTTATAATTACGGTATGCTTTCAGGGTATGTAATTATGGGTCAGATTACCGATAACAGGCGTTCAAGTGAAGAGGGAATAATTAATAAATCAGAAAGTTTTTTTGAGAATCGGGCTGACCTTGATGTTGCTGTTGAAAATATCCCGGTTATCAAACAGGATCAGCTTGACAGCTATGTAAATATTCTTCAGCTTATTGCTGAGTATATGACTCAGACAAACCGTGTGGCGCCGAGATCAGAAGACTTAGCAACCGGAATAAGAAAGTATATCGGCAATAATCTTAATAAAAAGCTTACAATTGAGCTGATGTGTGAAACCTTCGGATGCAGCCGTACAACTCTTATGAATACATTCAGGGAAAAGTACTCCTTGACGATCGGAGAATATATTAACAATTGCCGTCTTGAAAAGGCTGAAAAGATGCTTGTTAACACAAATATTAGTATAAAGAACATTTCTGCCGAATGCGGATTTTCGGATCAGAACTATTTTTCTAAAGTTTTTATACGAAGCTTTGCAATGACTCCCACACAATTCAGAAAAAATTGTAAGAATGCTGGTCCTATAACTAAATAATATTTGCAAAGAAATAATATGTTTGTTATAATGTGTTTATTAAATTAGATTTGGAGGCAGAAAATGGATTTTAAATCTGTCAATAATAACGGTACTGTTGAGGGGTTTTGCCTCGTGAAAACCCTTGAGGTAAAAAAAACAGCAAAAGGTCTTTCTTATCTTGATATGACTCTTACAGACAGTTCCGGTGAAATTAATGCAAAACTCTGGGACTATAAAGAAGAACTTCACGGTTCAATAAAACCAAATTCTGTAGTAAAGGTCAGAGGAACTGAGTCACTTTATAATGACACCCCACAATTCAGGGTTGACAGAATTCGCCCTGCGTTGGATACGGATGATGTTAAAATTGAAGATTTTGTTCCGTCTTCAGAGTACAGCGGAGAAACTTTGTTTGACGCTGTTTACTCTGTTGCTGAGTCTTTTGAAAACGAAGAGCTCAAGCTTTTAGTGACAACTGTTCTCAGTGAGAACAAAGAGTTTCTTACTATTTGTCCGGCTGCTTTCAGACTCCACCACGCAATAAGAGGCGGACTTATGTATCATACTCTTTCAGTGCTTCGCCTTGCTCACGGGGTTTGTGCAGTTTATCCCAGTGTTGATAAAGAACTTCTTTCAGCCGGTGTAATCCTTCATGATGTAGCGAAAATCAGCGAGTTTGTTTTATCAGAAGCGGGGATAGTTTCAGGCTATAGTGTTGAAGGTACACTTATTGGCCATCTTGTGAAGGGCGCTATGAATATTGAAATTAAGGGCAGAGAACTTAATATCAATCCCGAACTTCTTATGCTTTTAGAGCATATGATTATTTCTCACCATGGTGAGCCTGAGTTTGGTGCTGCAGTAAGACCGATGTTTCTTGAGGCAGAGATTCTTGCCCAGCTTGACTTGCTTGATGCAAGAATATATGAAATTACTCAGGCTGTCAGTGAAATTCCTGCAGGTGAATTCACAGCCCGTCAATGGGCTCTTGATAACAGAAAACTCTATAACCCCGGCATAAAAGAAATTAAAGCTAAGGCTGATTTATTTTAAAAAGGAGATTACAATATGAGAAATCATGAAGTTGTCAATATTCAACCTCTTTTAAAAGATGACGGCAGTTTGCGTGAACCCGGTTGGTCTAAACAGCTTTTACAGATTTATAACAGGAATGATATTAAAGCTTCAAAGTTTCGTATTAAAGAATGGGACTATTATCTTGTGGTTTCTGAAGAAAATCAATTCGGGGTAGCCTTTACTGTATCTGATGTTGGTTATGTAGGGCTTCATTCTGTTTCTTTGCTTGATTTTTCAGTACCTTGTGAACATACTGAAACAATTCTCGCTCCGTTGCCAATGGGTAAAACTAATATGCCGGCAACATCTGAAACAGGCCACGTAATTTACACCGATAAACGTTTGCATATTAAATTTTTGAAGCTTGACGGGGAAAGAAGAATTATCTGTCGGTTTGAAAACTTCAAAGACGGCAAACCGTTTGAATGTGACATCACACTTAAGCAGCCTAATATGGACACAATGGTTATTGCAACACCTTGGAAAGAGAAAAAGACAGCTTTTTATTATAATCAGAAAATTAACTGTATGCCGGCATCGGGTAAAGTGAAATTTGACGGAAAAGAATACGTTTTTAACCCTGAAACTGATTTTGGTACGCTCGACTGGGGCCGAGGCGTGTGGACTTATGATAACACCTGGTACTGGGGTTCAGGTAACGGTGTTGTAAACGGAAAACCGTTCGGTTTCAATATCGGATATGGATTCGGAGATACAACAGCTGCCAGCGAAAATATGCTTTTCTATGATGGGAAATGCCACAAGCTTGACGATATTACCTTTAATATTCCATCTAAAAGTTATATGGATCCCTGGACTTTTTCATCTTCGGACGGAAGGTTTGAAATGGAATTTGAACCGATCATTGACCGTTGTGCAAAAATTGATATGAAGGTAATAATAACTGATCAACATCAGGTTTTCGGCAAAATGAACGGAAAAGCTGTTCTTGATGACGGAACTGTACTTGAAATTAAAGATCTGCTTTGTTTTGCAGAAGATGTACATAATAAATATTAAGGAGAAACTATGGATTGGACCGAAATTAAAATCGGCGTAAACTCAGCCGATGTTGATAAAGCAGGGGATATTGCCCAAATGGTTGTACCTTACGGAATTTATATTGAAGATTACAGTGATCTTGAACAAGCCGCTTGGGAAATTGCTAAAATTGATCTTATAGATGAAGATCTTCTTAAAAAGGATCGCGATAAGGCTTTTGTTCATGTTTATCTGCCGCCGCAGGAAAATCCGACCGAAGCAGTTGCTTTTCTTTCAGAAAGGTATACAGCTGAAAATATTAAACACGAAATAGATGTTTCTGTCTGCCGCAATCAGGACTGGGAAAATAACTGGAAGGACTATTTCAAGTCTTTACCTGTTGGTGACAGATTGATGATCCATCCGATATGGGATGATGATTTTGATCCGGGTGACAGAGTAGTGCTTGATATTGAACCCGGTCTTGCTTTTGGCAGCGGTGGACACGATACAACCAAGCTTTGTCTTGAAACACTGGAGAAGTATGTTAATGAAAACACAACTCTTCTTGATGTGGGTTGCGGAAGCGGCATTTTAGGTGTGTGCGGATTATTACTCGGTGCCCAAAAGGCTGTCGGGGTTGATATTGATCCTCTTGCCGTGAAAAAAGCCTGGGACAATGCTGAACTTAACGGATTTGATTCATCAGTTTATACAGCCTATGAAGGAAATCTTACCGACAAAGTCAGCGGTAAATACAGTGTAGTGGTTGCTAACATTGTTGCGGACGTTATAATTATGTTTTGTGAAGATGTAGGAAAGTTTATGGAAGATGATGCAGTTTTCATCACATCGGGTATTATTGATGTCAGAGAAAATGATGTAATTTCCGCTTTCGAAAAATACGGTTTTAAAATTGTTGAAAGACACGAAAGTAACGGATGGTTGTGCTTCGTAACACAAAAAATCAGTTGACTTTTGGGAATAAATGTATTATTATTCTTTGGAAGGAGAGGATTATAAAATGACTAAATCAATTAAAAAAATATTATCTGTAATTCTTTGTGCAGTAATTTTACTTTCAATGGGAGCTATATCAATAAGCGCTGCTTCATATGCTAATCCTGTTTTCGATGTAACAGTTTTGTCTGAAAGCAGTACAAGCATTAAAATTTCTCTTAATCTTGTTTCAGGTAAGTTTAACTGTGCTGACTTCGTATTTTCAGCTCCTGCAGGATATACCTGTAAGAAAATTGAAAACGGCAGTGCTCTCAACGCATTCACTTCTGCAGGCGGCTTTGCTCTTGCACAGAATAACCCTGCAAACGGTGCTGTATCCATAGCTTGTACAACCCTTTATTCAAATAAAGGCTCTTTCTTTGTGGCTACATATAATAAGCCGAGTTCAGCAAGCTACAAACCCGGTGATGTAAAAATCAAATTCTCAAACTGCTCTGTTTTTGAAAAAGGTGACACAGTTACTCTTTCACCAAAAGTAAGCTATGCATTTGACCTTTCACTTAATCAGACTGATGTAGCAATGAATTTTAAAGATTCAATGAAACTTGAATTGCTTACAGCAGTTTCAAAAGATCAGACTGTTGTATGGGAATCATCTGATACCGATGTTATTACAGTTGATGAAGACGGTAATGTATATGCTGCAGGCAAGGGTAATGCAAAGGTAACTTGCTCTGTTGTTGATGCAAAAGGCAATGTCGTTGCTACGGCTGAATGTAACTTTAAAGTTGACTATACTGCAATCCAGTGGATTATCATTATTTTATTGTTCGGTTTCCTTTGGTATATCTGATAATATAATCAATAGGTTCCGGCTGTTTAATTTTGACAACATCTTTATATTATATCCCCCCTCTGTGGCCAACATCGTAAGATGTTGGTCACAACCCTTTTATAAAGTAAAACCGCTTATTCCTTTGGATAATGGGCGGTTTATTTTGTAGTAATTAAATGTAAATATAATATTAATTTAAAAAGTTGAACAGAGATATAAGCTGATTTTGACAATTTTGGTGCAAATTAATTTATATGTTCGCTATTTACAAAGAAAAATATATAGTGTATAATTTTTAAGAAAAAAGATTGGGGAGATTGAAATGAAGAAGGTTATAACAATTTGTTTATCTGTAGTTATTTTGCTTCTTTGTGTAATACCTGCTTTTGCAGTTGCAGATAATTCAAAGCTTACATACCTTTACCTTGATAAAGGTAATATTACCATCGGTGACGGTGTTGTGTCGGGATACGGATATTTTGGCGAAAAAGTAACTGCTTTTGACGAAGATGGTTATTTTATCACTCAGACTACTTCCGGTAGCATAACAAATACAATCAATATCACCGGTGGTGAAAATTTTGTAGTATTCAGTAACCTTAATGTTTATATTTCTAACGAGTTTGTATGTGCGGTTGCTTTGTCAAATGATGCCGATTTAACTCTTCGTCTTGAAGGTTTGAACACTTTTATTAGTGGCGGATCAAGAGGCGGCGTTGAAGTTTCTGTAGGAACAACACTTACTGTCGTTGGTGAAGGAACTCTTCGCGCCGGTAGTTCTGGTCAGGCTGGTATCGGCGGCGGTAACGGCAATTCAAGCGGTACAATTATTATTGAATCGGGCACTATTATTGCCCAAAGTAAAAATAACGGTGCCGGTATCGGCGGCGGAAGCTCAGGGTCTAACGGTAAGGTTATTATAAATGGCGGCAATGTTTCTGCTTACGGCGGTGTTTCAGGTTCGGGTATCGGCGGAGGCTGTACCGGTAACGGCGGTGAAATTATCATAAACGGCGGAACTGTCACTGCAGTTGGTGGCGAAAATGCTGCTGGTATCGGTGGAGGTTGGTATGGCAGTATGGGCAGTATCGTTATTGATGGGGGTTCAGTTAAAGCAACCGGAGGAACCTCGGCACCCGCAATCGGTTCAGGTTCCGGCATTCAAAGCGGTATTGTAGTTAACTCCGAAGGTGAACAGCTTTATCTTGCAAGATTCGATGCTTCTGCTTGTCAGGACTTTAATGATATTTACACTGACGGCAAAGCAAATAATATCAGTTCGTTCCATTTAAACGATACATATTTTTATTTTTATTTACCGGTAGCAACTCATATCTTGGCTGCTGATTCTGATTCAACTGTTACAAGCTTTTGGAAAGCGACATATGATTCCTCTTTTACTTGTTCATCTGTTGAGCCTTTTGAGTTCTTATCTTCAGCTAATATTCAGCCTGATGATATAATCAGAGGACTTTCATGCGGCTTAATTTCTTTGGAAGGATATGTAAATCTCAGTGACGGTTTTGAATTTACTTTTACTGAAACTTTTTTAGGTACCGGAACACAAGCTGACCTTACCTATAACGGTATTCCTGTTTTTACTTACACAATTCTTATTTACGGTGATATTAACGGAGATTCATATTATGACGGTGAAGACGCTTTTTTGGCTTCTCTGATTCTTTGGGGTCATCTTGGTTCTGATAATACACAAGCTATTTATCTTGAAGCTGCTGATATTGACCGTAGCGGAAAGATTGACAGTTACGATGTAGAAACTCTTCAGAAAGCAGGTGTTTTATTGGCATCTGTTCCTCAGAACGTTGAAGGTACTGTTGAAACTGACAGTGCTCAGTGGAGTGAATATATTTCTCTTATTGAACAGACTGTTGAAGAAAACAATGACAATCTTGTGACTTCAATTATGGATTTCATCACTCTGTTTATAGATTTTATTAAAAGTTTCATTTTTAGCATGGTTATTGTATAAATATTTTTGCATTTTTCTGTTTTTTTGTTGCAAAAATATACCATATATTGTATAATCAAGTCAAATCAGAATGATTTTGGGTGAAAGATATGCAAGCTTTAAAAGAAAGAATTCTAAAAGACGGAAAAGTTTTTCCCGGCAATGTGTTGAAGGTTGACAGTTTTCTTAATCATCAGATGGATATTGATCTTCTCTGTCAGATAGGTGAGGAGTTTCATCGCCGATATGGTGATTGCGGTATAACAAAGGTGCTGACTATTGAAGCATCAGGTATAGGGATTGCGTGCTTTGTGGCTCAGAGCTTCGGAGTACCGATGCTCTTCGCTAAAAAGAATAAAACCAAAAATATTGCATCTGATGTTTATACAGCTAAGGTTGAATCATACACCCATGGAACAACCTATGATATTATTGTTTCCAAAGAATTTCTGAACAAAGATGATAAGGTTTTGGTTATTGACGATTTCCTTGCAAAAGGACAGGCTTTACTCGGTCTTATCAATATTGTTAAATCTGCAGGGGCTGAGCTTGTAGGAACAGGAATTGTTATAGAAAAAGGATTTCAGGATGGCGGCAAAATCCTGAGAGAAAGCGGAATCAGAGTTGAATCACTTGCTATTGTTGATTCAATGAAAGATGATGGAAGTCTCATTTTCCGCGACTGACTACGGCAATAATTAATTGCAATATATTCAAATGGAGGAATCACCAATGAAAAAAATTTTAGCAATTCTTCTTGCGGCTGTTTTCGTTGTTTGCACATTTGCAGCTTGTGGCGGCAACAAACCTGAAGAAGAAAAAGTAGACCTGAAGGTAGGTTTTATCTTCCTTCACGATGAGCAGTCAACTTATGATAAAAACTTCATGGTTGCAGCAAAAGCAGCTTGTGAAGAAATGAACATTGAATATGCTCAGAAAACTCAGATCCCTGAATCAAAAGACTGTTATGATGCAGCTGTTGAACTTATCGAGGTTGACGGTTGTGACATCATCTTCGCAGACAGCTTCGGTCATGAGTCTTTCCTTATTGACGCAGCAAAGAAATATCCTGATGTTCAGTTCTGCCACGCTACAGGTACTCAGGCTCATACAGCAGGTCTTGCTAACTTCCACAACGCTTTTGCTTCAATTTATGAAGGTCGCTATCTTGCAGGTGTTGCAGCCGGTCTCAAACTTAACGAAATGATCGCTGACGGCAAAATTACAGCTGATAAGGCTAAGATGGGTTATGTTGGCGCATTTACATTTGCTGAAGTTATTTCTGGTTATACATCATTTTTCCTTGGTGCACGTTCTGTTTGCCCATCAGCTACTATGGAAGTAACATTTACAGGTTCATGGTATGATGAGACAGCTGAAAAAGAAGGTGCTAATAAACTTATCGAAGACGGTTGCGTTCTGATCTCACAGCACGCAGATTCAATGGGTGCTCCTACAGCATGTGAAAAGGCTGGTGTACCTGATGTTTCTTACAACGGAAGCACAGCTTCAGCTTGCCCTAACACATTCATCGTTTCT
>JAZQJF010000018.1:0-2447 GCA_045541505.1 Acutalibacteraceae bacterium | reverse complement strand
CAAAAAGGCCGCCGAAACCGCCGATGTCAGACATAGAGCCTGCGGTCATTGTTCTTGCAATGTGCTGTTTCATAAGCTCAACCGCTTTGTAGCCGGCTGTAATATCTACGCCTGCCTGTTTGTAACTTTCACTAAAACTACTGTTCATGATATATCTCCTTTATTTATTATACTTTTCTTCTATTTTTGCGTTCTTTTCAAGAACTGTCTGTGCAGCTTTTGCTCTTGCTGAGTCAAGTTTTTCTGCAAGCTCATCGTCACTTGCTGCAAGAATCTCAACACAAAGCAATGCGGCGTTGGCTGCACCGTCAATAGCAACTGTTGCAACGGGGATACCAGCAGGCATCTGAACAGTTGAAAGAAGTGCATCAAGGCCGTCAAGGGTTGAAGATTTAACGGGAATACCCACAACCGGAAGAGTTGTGTTAGCAGCAATTGCGCCTGCAAGGTGAGCGGCTTTACCGGCAGCTGCAATAATTGCACCAAAGCCGTTCTTTCTTGCGTTAGCAGAAAAATCCTTTGCCTGCTCAGGTGTTCTGTGTGCTGAGAAAACGTGAACCTCGTAAGGAACGCCGTATTCATCAAGAGTTGTCATTGCTTTTTCAACAACAGGCAGATCGCTGTCGCTTCCCATAACAATACCGATTTTTTTCATGTGAATAACCTCCGTAATCTGATGTTGTGAATAAAAAATCCACTACTATCCATTATCCACAAAATTATATCATTTAAATGTATATATTGTCAATTACTTATCAGTGTTATTTTTCCTATATAACGCCGATTTTTTTAAAGAAATACACTTGCTTTTATATCAAAATAAACAATGGTTTTAAACTTGTTCCAAAACCGTCTTAACAGTTAAATAAAAGGTTGACACTTTCTTTGTGAAGTGGTAAAATGTTACGGTATATTTCATAAAGGAGCAGTATAAAATGGAAAATGTATTTGATACCCTTGTGGAAAGAGGACTTATTGCTCAGACCACAGATGCCGATAAAATCCGTGAAATGCTGGCAACAGAAAACGTTAAGTTTTATATCGGCTTTGACCCAACAGCAGACAGCCTTCATGTAGGCCACTTTGTGTCTGTTATGGTTATGGCTCATATGCAGAGAGCAGGCCACACACCCATCGCTCTTTTCGGCGGCGGTACAGGTATGATCGGTGACCCTTCAGGCAAAACAGATATGAGAAAAATGCTTACAAGAGAAACTATTGAATATAACATCGGTTGTTTCCGTGAGCAGATGTCAAACCTTATTGATTTTTCAGAAGGTAAGGCAATTATGGTTAATAATGCCGATTGGCTTATGGACCTAAACTACATCAACTTCCTTCGTGAAGTAGGAGTTCATTTCTCAGTTAACAGAATGTTAGCTGCTGAATGCTATAAACAGCGCCTTGAAAGAGGTCTTTCATTCTTCGAGCTTAACTATATGCTTATGCAGAGCTATGACTTCCTTGTTCTTAACCGTAAATACGGCTGTAAGCTTGAGCTTGGCGGTGACGACCAGTGGAGCAATATCCTCGGCGGCGTTGAGCTTTGCAGAAGAAGTGACGGTAAGGATGTTTACGGCCTTACATTCCAGCTTCTTCTTACTTCTGAAGGTAAGAAAATGGGTAAAACTGAAAAAGGAGCAGTTTGGCTTGATCCTAAAAAGACAACTCCTTACGAGTTTTATCAGTATTGGAGAAACATCGCTGACGCTGACGTTGTTACATGTATGAAAATGCTCACATTCATTCCTATGAATGAAGTTAATGAGTATGCTAAGCTTGAGGGCAGCGAAATCAACAGAGCTAAAGAAGTTCTCGCTTACGAGGTAACAAAGCTTGTTCACGGTGAAGAAGAGGCCCAGAAAGCTCAGGCTGCCGCAAAGGCACTTTTCTCAAACGGTGCAAACGCTGAGCATATGCCCACAACAGCTCTTGCTGATGGTGATTTTGAAAACGGTGAAATCGGTATTATCGACATCCTCGTTAAAACAAACATCGCAAAGTCAAGAGGCGAGGCAAGAAGACTTGTTGAGCAGGGCGGTGTTTCGGTTGATGACGTTAAGGTAACATCAATCGATTTCAGACTTTCAAAAGCAAGCCTTGCTGAAAAAGAGTCAATCGTTAAAAAAGGCAAAAAAGTATTCCATAAAATCACACTTTAAAAATAAACCCGGAAGATGTCACAATCTTCCGGGTTTTTAAATGCTTTATATGGCGACAATTAGTCATCAGTTTTATTCTGTCTTGTTCAGCCTCACCAGAAGCTCAGATAAAAAGAAAAACCACCGTCAAAGACGATGGCTTTTTGGAGCGGATGACGGGGCTCGAACCCGCTACCTCCACCTTGGCAAGGTGGCGCTCTACCAGATGAGCTACATCCGCATATCTTGGTGCCTCCGGCCGGAATCGAACCAGCGACACGTGGATTTTCAGTCCACTGCTCTACC
>JAZQJF010000017.1:0-86750 GCA_045541505.1 Acutalibacteraceae bacterium | reverse complement strand
GTAGTTTTAGTGAAAGTTACAAACAGGCAGGCGTAGATATTACAGCCGGCTACAAAGCGGTTGAGCTTATGAAACAGCACATTGCAAGAACAATGACCGCAGGCTCTATGTCTGACATCGGCGGTTTCGGCGGCCTTTTTGGGCTTGACCTTACAGGTATCAGCAAGCCCGTTCTCGTAAGCGGTACTGACGGTGTAGGTACAAAGCTTAAGATGGCTTTCCTTATGGACAAGCATGACACAGTCGGTATTGACTGCGTTGCAATGTGTGTTAACGATATTATCTGCTGCGGCGCAAAGCCCCTCTTCTTCCTTGACTATATTGCTTGCGGCAAAAACTACCCTGAGAAAATTGCTCAGATAGTTGCAGGTGTTGCAGAAGGCTGCGTTCAGTCAGGCGCTGCTCTCATCGGCGGTGAAACTGCTGAAATGCCCGGCTTCTACCCCATTGACGAATATGACCTTGCAGGTTTCAGCGTAGGTGTTGTTGATAAAGACAAGGTTGTTAATAACAAAACCATCAAGAGCGGTGACGTTATTATTGCTCTCCCCTCTTCAGGTGTTCACTCAAACGGCTTTTCACTCGTAAGAAAAGTTTTTGATGTTGAAAACGCTGACATCAAAACTCCCGTTGAAGCACTCGGCGGCAAGAGCATCGGCGAAACACTTCTTACACCCACCAAGATTTATGTTAAGCCTGTTCTCAAGCTTATGGAAGAGGTTACGGTTAAATCAATTTCTCACATCACAGGCGGCGGCTTCTATGAAAATATTCCGAGAAGCATCCCTGACGGATTCTGCGCAAAGGTTGAAAAAGCAAGTGTTAAAATTCTTCCTATTTTCAATCTTATTGCAAAGACAGGCAATGTTCCCGAGAGAGATATGTTCAACACATACAATATGGGCGTTGGTATGAGCATTGTTGTTGCAAAAGAAGATGCTGATAAAGCTCTTGCTTCACTTAAGGCTTCAGGCGAAGATGCTTACATCATCGGTGAAATCACAGAAAGCGACAGCAAAATCGTTATCTGCTGACGGAGGACTGTTATGGCTCAGAAAGCAAAAATCGCCGTTCTCGTTTCAGGCGGCGGAACAAACCTGCAGGCCCTTATTGATGCTCAGAAAAGCGGCATAATCACAGACGGTGAAATAGTTCTGGTTGTTTCAAACGTTTCTGACGCTTATGCTATCACAAGAGCAGACAATGCAGGCATTGACTCCTGCACAATTACAAAAAAAATCACAGGCTCTCAGGAGGCTTTTGAGAAAGCACTTAAAGAGAAGCTTACGGAATACAACATAGATATTATAGTTCTTGCAGGGTTCTTAAGCATTTTGTCAGAGGATTTCACAAAATGTTACCCCGAAAGAATCATCAATGTTCACCCTGCGCTTATTCCTTCTTTCTGCGGTAAAGGCTATTACGGCTTGAAGGTTCACGAAGCAGCGTTGGAATACGGTGTTAAGGTTACAGGTGCCACCGTTCACTTTGTTAACGAAATCCCGGACGGCGGAAAGATCATTCTTCAGAAGGCTGTTGATATTCTTGAAGGTGACACACCTGAAGTTTTACAAAAAAGAGTTATGCAGCAGGCTGAATGGATTATTCTTCCCAAAGCTGTTCAGTTAGTTAGCAAGAAAATTATTGAGGATAAATAAAGGAGAATTTCAAATGGCAACTTATGATATTGCAAATCTCAAAGATACTCTCAGCTCAAACACCTATCCCGGCAGAGGTATCGTTATCGGCAAAACACCTGATGGTAAAAACGCCGCAGTAGCTTATTTCATTATGGGCAGAAGCGAAAACTCAAGAAACAGAGTTTTTGTTGAAAAAGGTGACGAGGTTATTATTTATCCTTTTGACGAATCAAAAGTTGAAGACCCCTCATTGATCATCTATTCACCCATTAAGAAAGTCGGTGACAAGCTCGTTGTTACAAACGGTGACCAGACAAATACTATCTGCGACTTCCTTAAAAACGGCAAAGGCTTTGTAAGAGCTTTGAGAACAAGAGGTTTCGAGCCTGATGCTCCTAACTTCACACCGAGAATCAGCGGTATTCTCGCTTTTGATGAAAATGATTTCTCTTACAGAATGAGCATTCTCAAGAGCGCTGACCCCGACGGTACAGCATGCAACCGTTTCAGCTTTGAATATTCGCCAATTGCAGGTCTCGGTCACTTCATTCACACTTATGACCACGACGGCAACCCGATCCCCACTTTCTCAGGTGAGCCTGAAAGAGTTCAGATGAACAATGACATTGACGCTTTCACAAATGAAATCTGGGAAAACCTCAATGAACAGAATAAAATTTCTCTGTATGTAAGATATACAAACCTTGAAACAGGTGAAGTTACAAACAGAATGATTAACAAAAACAAATAATTGCTTTTTGTAAGGAGTTTTAAAAATGAAAGATTTTGAACTTAAGTACGGCTGTAACCCTAATCAGAAGCCGTCAAAGATTTTCATGAAAGACGGTAGTGAGCTTCCTATTGAGATTTTAAGCGGCAGACCCGGTTACATCAACTTCCTTGACGCTTTCAACTCATGGCAGCTCGTTAAAGAAATCAAAGATGTTCTCGGTCAGCCCGCAGCGGCATCTTTCAAGCACGTCAGCCCCACATCAGCAGCTATCGGCACTGTTCTTCCCGAAAACCTCAAGAAAGCTTGTTTTGTAGATGACGTTGAAGGTCTTGACGATTCTCCCCTCGCCTGCGCTTATGCAAGAGCAAGAGGTACTGACAGACTCTCTTCTTTCGGTGACTGGATTGCTCTCTCTGATGTTTGCGATGTGACTACAGCTCTTCTTATTAAAAGAGAAGTTTCCGACGGCGTTATTGCTCCCGGTTATGAGCCTGAAGCTCTTGAAATTCTCAAAGCTAAGAAAAAGGGCAACTACAATATTGTTAAAATTGATCCCGATTATGTTCCTGCAGAAATTGAAACAAAGGATGTTTACGGCATTACATTCCAGCAGGGCAGAAACAATTTCAGAATTGACAACGATCTCCTTGCAAATATTGTAACAGACAACAAAGAATTCCCTGAAAGCGCCAAAAGAGACCTTATAATTGCTCTTATTACTCTTAAATATACACAGTCAAACTCAGTCTGCTATGCAGTTGACGGTCAGGCTATCGGCGTTGGCGCAGGTCAGCAGTCAAGAATTCACTGTACACGCCTTGCAGGTAATAAGGCTGACATCTGGCATCTCCGTCAGAGTGAAAAGGTTCTTAATCTCCCCTTCCTTCCCACAATCAAACGTCCTGACAGAGATAATGTTATTGATATTTATATTTCTGACGATGACGAAGATGTATTGGCAGAAGGCGTATGGCAGAACTATTTCTCAGTTAAGCCCGAACCTTTCACAAGAGAAGAACAGAAAGCTTACCTTTCAACCATCAGCGGTGTAAGCGTTGGCAGTGATGCATTCTTCCCCTTTGATGACAACATCGAAAGAGCTTCAAGAAGCGGTGTTTCTTATGTTGCTCAGCCCGGCGGCTCAATCAGAGACGATGTTGTTATTGACACCTGCAACAAAAAAGGTATGGTTATGGCGTTTACAGGTATGCGTCTTTTCCACCATTAATGAGGTAACGAAATGAAAATTATGGTTATCGGTGGCGGCGGACGTGAACACGCCATCATTAAAAAACTTAAAGAAAACAAAGATATTGAAAAAATCTATGCTCTCCCCGGTAACGGAGGAATTGCACAGGATGCTGAATGTGTGGCAGTCGGTGCAACTGACATTCAGGGCGCTGTTGATTTTGCAAAAAGCAATAACATTGATTTTTGTGTTGTCACTCCCGACGACCCGTTGGTGCTCGGTATGGCAGACGCTTTAAGAAAAATCGGTGTCCCCTGCTTCGGCCCGTCAAAGGATGCGGCAATTATTGAAGGCAGCAAAGTTTTTTCAAAAAATCTTATGAAAAAATACGGCATTCCTACTGCTGAATATGAAGTTTTCAGCGATATGGAATCTGCTCTTAAATACGCTGAGACCTGCCCCATTCCCACAGTTATCAAGGCTGACGGTCTCGCACTCGGTAAGGGCGTTATAATTGCAATGACACGAGAGGAAGCAGTTGATGCTATTCGCTCAATGATGGAAGATAAAATCTTTGGTGAAAGCGGAAGCAATGTTGTTATTGAAGAATTCCTTGAAGGACCTGAAATCAGCGTACTTTCTTTCACAGACGGCAAAACCGTTGTTCCTATGATTTCTTCAATGGACCATAAACGTGCTCTTGACAACGATATGGGTCTTAACACAGGCGGTATGGGTACAGTTGCTCCAAACCCCTACTACACTCCCGACGTTGCAAAAGAATGTATGGATAAAATCTTCCTGCCCACAATCAACGCTATGAACGCTGAGGGCAGAAGCTTCAAGGGCTGCCTTTATTTCGGACTTATGCTCACTAAAAACGGTCCTAAGGTTATTGAATATAACTGCCGTTTCGGTGATCCTGAAACTCAGGTTGTTCTCCCCTTGCTCGAAAGCGACCTTTTCACAATTATGAAGGCAGTTGAAAACGGTGAGCTTACAGAGGATATGGTTAAATTCAGCAATCAGCACGCCTGCTGTGTTGTTATGGCTTCTCAGGGTTATCCCACAAAGTATGAAAAAGGCTTTGAAATCACTGTTGATGACGGTGTTGACGCTTGCATTTATGTTGCAGGCGCTGCGCTCAAAGACGGCAAGGTTGTTACATCCGGCGGCCGTGTTCTCGGTGTTACTGCAACAGCAGACAGCCTTGAAGAAGCAATTGAAAAATCATACAAAGCAGTTGACGGTGTTCACTTTGATAACGCTTTTTACAGAAAAGACATCGGTCAGAGAGCTTTAAAAGCCAAAAACTAAGGAGGTTTTTAAAATGGTTTACAGAGTTTACGTTGAAAAGAAAAACGGCCTTACCATTGAGGCTGATAATATGACCAATGACGCTAAAAATCTTCTTATGATTGACGGCGTTGAAAAAATCAGAATTCTTAACAGATATGACGTTGAAAACATTGATGCTGAGCTTTTTGAACAGTGCAAAAAAACTGTTTTCTCAGAGCCTCAGCTTGACGATTTATATGATCATATCGGCGAAAAGGATGACTGCAAGGTGTTTGCAGTTGAGTATCTTCCCGGTCAGTTTGACCAGCGTGCAGACTCAGCTTCACAGTGCATTCAGATTATTTCAAAGGGCGACCGTCCTCTTGTAAGAACAGCAAAAATCTATATGATTTACGGTGATGTTTCTGACGAAGGCATTGACGCACTTAAAAAGTATGTTATCAACCCTGTTGAAAGCCGCGAAGCTTCACTTGACAGAGTTGAAACTCTTGCAGTTGATTACGAAATTCCCACAACTGTTCAGACTCTTGACGGCTTTAATGCTCTCGATGAAGACGGACTTAAGGATTTTGTTAAGAACTACGGTCTTGCTATGGACCTTGACGACATCAAATTCTGCCAGCAGTATTTCAAAACTGAAGACCGTGACCCCACAATCACAGAAATCAGAATGATCGATACTTACTGGTCAGACCATTGCCGTCACACAACTTTCCTCACTACAATTGACAGTGCAAAGTTTGAAGACCCCACTCTTCAGGCTGCTTTTGATGAATATGTTCAGACAAGGAACATTCTCGGTAGAACAAAGCCGATGAATCTTATGGACATTGCAACTATCGCAACAAAATATCTTAATAAAAACGGCAAAATCCCTCACCTTGATGAAAGTGAAGAAATTAATGCCTGCACAGTTAAGATTTATATTGACGTTGAGGGTGAAAAAGAAGAATGGCTTCTTCTTTTCAAAAACGAAACCCACAACCATCCTACAGAAATTGAACCTTTCGGCGGTGCAGCGACCTGCATCGGAGGTGCTATCCGTGACCCACTTTCAGGCCGTTCTTATGTTTACGCAGCTATGCGCGTTACAGGCGCTGCTGACCCGTTGAAACCCGTAAGCGAAACAATCAAGGGCAAACTCCCCCAGAGAAAGATTGTTACAACTGCAGCTGCAGGCTACAGCTCATACGGTAACCAGATCGGTCTTGCTACTGGCCAGGTTGACGAGCTTTATCATCACGGCTACACAGCAAAGAGAATGGAAATCGGTGCAGTTATCGCTGCTGCTCCTTCTGAAAATGTTCGCCGTGAACGCCCTGAAGAAGGCGATATCGTTATTCTCCTCGGCGGCCGTACAGGTCGTGACGGCTGCGGCGGTGCAACAGGTTCTTCAAAATCACACACACTTGAATCACTTGAATCCTGCGGTGCAGAGGTTCAGAAAGGTAATGCACCTGAAGAAAGAAAGCTTCAGCGTCTTTTCAGAAACAAAGAAGCATCACTTCTTATCAAGCGCTGTAACGACTTCGGTGCAGGCGGTGTTTCAGTTGCTATCGGCGAGCTCGCCGACGGTCTTGAAATCGACCTTAATGCAGTTCCCAAGAAATATGACGGACTCGACGGCACAGAGCTCGCTATCAGCGAATCTCAGGAAAGAATGGCTGTTGTTGTTGAAGCTGAAAATGTTGAACGCTTCAAAGCTCTTGCTGAAAGTGAAAACCTTGAAGCTACAGTCGTAGCTGTTGTTAAGGCTGAGCCCAGACTTAAAATGCACTGGAACGGCAACACAATTGTTGACATTTCACGTGAATTCCTTAACTCTAACGGTGCAGAAAAGCACATTGACATTACACCTGCTAACCCCGAAGATTATAAAAAGGATGTTCCCGCAAACTTCACAGAAGGCTACAAAGCTCTTGCAGGTGACCTTAACGTTTGCTCAAAGAGAGGTCTTTCTGAGCGTTTTGACTCAACAATCGGCGCCGGCACAGTTATGATGCCTTTCGGCGGTAAAAATCAGCTTACACCCAACCAGGCAATGGTTAATAAGATCTCTGTTGAGAAAAAACACACAGATGCATGCTCATTTATGGCTTGGGGCTACAACCCCTTCATCACAGAAAAGAGCCCGTACCACGGTGCTTACCTTGCAGTTGTTGAATCAGTATCAAAGCTTATTGCTGCCGGTGCAAAATTTGAAGATGTTTATCTTACATTCCAGGAATACTTTGAAAAGCCTCTCAAAGACGGCAAACGCTGGGGCAAGCCTCTTGCAGCACTTCTCGGTGCATTCAAAGCTCAGATGGAATATGAAATCGCTTCAATCGGCGGTAAAGACTCAATGAGCGGTTCATTTGAGGATATCGACGTTCCCCCTACCCTTGTTTCATTTGCCGTTACAACAGGTGTTACAGACGATGTTATCACACCTGAATTCAAGCAGGCAGGCCATAAGGTTACAATCGTTAAACCTGCTTACGAAAACGGTCTTCCCGTTGTTGACAGCGTAAAAGATATTTTTGCAAATGTTAACACTCTTATGAGAGAAGGTAAGATTGCTGCAGCATACACACCCACATACGGCGGTGTTGCAGAAGCTGTTCTTAAAATGGCTATGGGTAACGGCATCGGTTTCAGATACGCTGACGGCGTTTCTATGGAAGATATTTTCTCTTATAACTACGGTGCATTCATTCTTGAATTCAACGGCGAAGCAGAATACGGTGAGCTTCTTGGTGAAACAACTGCTGAGTTCAGCATTTCACTCGGCGGTGAAGCAGTTGCAATGGCTGAACTTTGCGATATTTACGAAAATAAGCTTGAGCCTATTTTCTCATGCAATATTCAGCAGGGTGAAAAAGAAGTTCCCACATTCTCATACAATGCTGAAAACAACATTGCCCCTGCAATCAAGGTTGCAAAGCCGAAGGTTCTTATTCCTGTATTCCCCGGCACTAACTGTGAATTTGACTCAGCAAAAGCTATGGCTGATGCAGGTGCAGAGCCTGAGATTTTTGTAATCAACAACCTTACTTCAAAGGGCATTGCACAAAGTGTTGAAGCATTTGCAACAAAGCTTAAGGATTCACAGATCGTATTTATCCCCGGCGGATTCTCAGGCGGTGACGAACCTGACGGCTCAGGTAAATTCATCACAGCATTCTTCCGTAACCCCGAAATCAAAAACGAGGTTCACGAGCTTCTTAAAAACCGTGACGGTCTTATGTGCGGTATCTGTAACGGCTTCCAGGCTCTTATCAAGCTCGGTCTTGTTCCTTACGGTGAAATCATTGACACTGATGAAAACTGCCCCACCTTGACATTCAACACAATCGGCAGACATCAGTCAAGAATTGTGCGCACAAGAATCGCTTCCAACAAGTCACCCTGGCTTATGGAAACCAATGTTGGTGATGTATATTCAGTTCCGATTTCTCACGGTGAAGGCCGCTTCCTTGCAAGTGATGAGCTTATTAAAAAGCTTGCTGAAAACGGTCAGATCGCTACTCAGTATGTTGACCTTAACGGTGTTCCCACAAGTGACATTCACTTCAACCCCAACAACTCAGCCTGCGCTATTGAGGGTATCCTCTCACCCGACGGCAGAGTATTCGGTAAAATGGGTCACTCAGAAAGAATCGGCAGCGGTCTTTATAAGAACGTTCCCGGCAACTATGAAATCGGTATGTTCCGTTCAGCAGTTAAATATTTCAAATAAGATTACGGCAGACATCTTAACGGATGTCTGCCTTTTTATTATATAATTATCAACATCTGTTGACTTTGTGTTTTTTTACTGATAAAATGTTTCTGTATGCTTTCAAAATATTGAAACGGAGGATGAATAATGAAAAAATACGATGTAATTATAATCGGTGCCGGCAACGGCGGTCTTGCAGCAGCTGCGACCTGTGCAAAAGAGGGTCTTTCTACCCTTCTTCTTGAAAAGCATAATATCCCCGGCGGTTCAGCTTCGTCTTTTGTAAGAGGCAGATTTGAGTTTGAACCCTCACTTCATGAGCTGGCAGGTGTAGGTACAGCTCAGGAACCCGGCGCAATTGAAGATATGTTTAACCGTTTCGGCGGTAATGTTGACTGGTATAAACACGATTCAACATTCAGACTCGTAGTTCCCGCAAAAGAGGGCGATAAAGATACTTTTATCAACGAAAACGGTGTGGAAGTTACACTTGATGCGCGTATGCCCGTCGGTTTTCACAACTTTGCTCAGAAACTTAATGAACTTGTACCCGGTTCATATGAAAGCTGTATGGCTGCTTTTGATTTATCAGAGCGTATGTTTAAGATTTTTGATAATCTTGAACAGCCTCAGAAGCTTGTTGGCAGCCTTAAAGACTTCCCCGATATTCTGAGAATGGTTTCTCACACTATGAACGAAGGGCTTGATGCACTTGGTATGCCCAAAAAGGCTCAGGATATTTTCAACACATATTGGTGTTATCTCGGTTCACCCGGCTCTCAACTTGACTTCCTTTATTACCTTGCTATGCTTCACAGCTATGTTAAACACGGCACGGGTATCCCCCACCTGAGAAGCCACGAAATGAGCCTTGCTATTGATGAAGTTATCCGCAAAAACGGCGGTGATATCTGGTACAATTCAGAAGTTACCAAAGTTATTATGAAAGACGGTAAGCCTGCAGGAGTTGTTATTAACGGAAACAAAACTGTTTACGGTAAATACTTCATTTGCAACTCTTTCCCCAACACTGTATGGGAAAATCTCTTTGACAAAAAAGATATACCTGCAAAACAGCTTAAAATGGCTAATGCCAGAAAAATTGCCTGCTCTCTCACAACTGTTTATCTCGGTATGAATAAAACAAAGGAAGAGCTTGGAATCAAGGACTATTCTGTTTTCATTGTACCTGATTCGGATTCAGATAAACAATATGAAGCTGCTCAGGATTTCTTTAACGGTTTCTGCATTATCAACTGCCTTAACGAAATCATTCCTGACTGTACCCCCGAAGGAACGAGTCAGCTTTTCCTTACAAGTATGACTTTCGGCGATGTTATGAAAGACGTCAAGCCTGAAGATTATAAAAAGTTCAAAACAAAGGTTGCAAAGGATATGATTGAAACCTGCGAAAAGGCTCTCAATATTTCCATTACGCCTTATATTGAAGAAATCGAAATCGCACTTCCCCCGACTTTTGCCCGTTATCTTAACACACCTTACGGTACACCATACGGCTTTATGCTTGAAAAATGGGACAGCATGATTCCAAGAACTGCACAGTATATGGCAGATCAGCCGTTCAGCAATTTCTTCTTCTGCGGTGCTACTCAGGAACGCGGTGACGGTTACAGCTGCGCTTACTACTCAGGTGAAAAAGCCGGCGGAATTGTTGTTAAAAAAATAAAGGAGGGTAAATAATATGGCAAATCTTAAATCATTAAAGGCAACAAAGTTTTTCCCTATGCTTTCTGCCCGTCAGGCAAAATTTGACGCTGCAAAAGCTGAGATGCCTGAATACAGTGACAACGCTATGGCTCTTGCCAAAGCCCTTCATCCAAAACGCCAGTATCTTAAAATTGCAGAGGTAAAAGAACGTTCAGAGGATTGCAGAAGCTACTCTCTCGTTCCCGACCCTGAAAGAGGAACCGACTCTCTTGCTTATTTCGGCGCAGGCAAATACCTCACTGTTTTTGAAACAATTGAAGATATGCCGATTACAAGAGCATATTCTATTTCATCATCACCAAAAGAGTCACTTGAAGGCAAATATGTTTTGACCATCAAGCTCGTTGAAGGCGGTCTTATGTCAAAATTCATTTTTGATACATGGACTGTAGGCAAAGAAGTTGAAGTTTCAGCCCCTTCAGGTAATTTTGAATATCAGCCCTTGCGCGATGCGCAGAAAGTTATCTGCCTTGCAGGCGGCAGCGGTATTACACCGTTTATTTCAATGGCAAACGCTATTGCTGACGGCGATGAAGATTTTGAACTCACATTGCTTTACGGCAGCAGAGATGTTAAAAATATTCTCTTTAAAGAAGAGCTTGATGCACTTTGCGAAAAGTGTGATAAAATCAAGGTTGTTCATGTTCTCAGCGCTCAGAAAGGCAGATGCCCCAAGGGAATGGAAAAAGGCTTCATCACCGCAGAGCTTATTCAAAAATACGCTCCTGCAGATGAAAAGTATTCTGTTTTCCTTTGCGGACCTCAGCAGATGTATCACTTTGTTGACAAAGAGCTTGAAAAACTTGACCTTGAGAAGAAATATATCCGTCACGAAATGTTCGGTGAATTCCATAACCCCGGAACTCAGGAAGATTACCCTTCAGATGTTCCTGAAAACGTTAAAATCACCGTTACAATTCAGGATAAGACATATATCGTAAGAGGTAAAACAGGCGACTCTGTTATGCAGACTCTTGAAAAGAGCGGCATCTCTGTTCCTGCACGCTGCAGAAGCGGTGAATGCGGATTCTGCCATTCTCATCTGATTTCAGGTAAAGTTTATGTTCCTGAAGCACTTGAATACCGACGTCTTGCCGACTATAAGTTCGGTTGTATTCATCCCTGCTGCTCATTCCCGTTAACTGATCTTGAAATTGATGTTCCTGTTGCAAAATAAACTGAAACCCCGGGCGTTCCCGGGGTTTTGTTTTCAAAACAGACAAATATATTGAAATATAAGCCGTTATATAGTATAATATATAAAATTTATTTCAGGAGGGTGTGTAAATTGAAACAGACAGCAAAACTCATTTCTGCAGTTTTATCTTTTGTTACAATTCTCAGCATTTCAATTGCTCTTGTATTTTCAGCATTTGCATCAGATATCCCTACCCTGCAACTTACATCAACTCAAAAAAATGACAGCGAACTTACTGTAAGCATCAGCATCACTGAAGGCACTGTCAACAGCCTTGATTTATCTTTTGATACTACAGGACTTACCTGTACGCAGATTACTGCAGGTAAAGATATTGACAGCGAAAAGACTCTTTTTGTTGCTAACCCGTCATCCCCTGCTGAAAGCAACAAAATTGCGCTGGCCTCAAAGTCCGGTGTCAGTGACGGAGAAATAGCCGTTGTGGTTTTCACAATTAACAGTGAAGAATTTTCTTTCACCGTTGAAGCAACAAATTGCTCTTATCTTAATGAAAACGGCGAAGAAATTTACGTAACCCCTGTTGTAAGCGGAAGTGTTACTTCTGATGATTTCACTACAACTCATACCCACAATGAAATCACTGAAACCGTACCCGCAGGATGCACAACACCCGGCTATACCCGTTGCTACTGCGATGATTGCGGTGAAACTATTTACAACAACCCTGTATCCCCAACAGGTCATACCCCCGGCCGTTGGGAAGAGATAAAAAAGCCTGAAGTAGGCGTAACCGGCACCAAGGTTTTGCACTGCGCAGTTTGTGATGAAGTTATTGATTCTGCTTCTGTTGATGCACTGCCTCCTGCTGTTTACAGGGTGGCAATTGATGATATCAGCATTAATTATAAACACAGTGCAACCGTTACCCCGACAGTAACAGCTGACACAGGTGCAGTTTATTCGGTTACATACACAAGCTCGGACAGTGGAATTGCCACAATCAGTGAAAACGGTGAAGTTTTCGGGGCCGGTAGAGGTACGACAACAATAACCTGCACAGTAACTGACAATAACGGCAATACAGTTACAGACACATTTGATGTTTCCGTTTCGTTCACCTGGTGGCAGTGGATTATAAAAATTCTCCTTTTCGGTTGGATTTGGTATTAATTTTAAGCAGACTGTTTATTGCAGTCTGCTTTTTTGCGAAATCAAACAATTTAAAAAGCAAGTAATTTGATTTAATGAGTTGAAAATGGCTGATTTATGTGATATAATTTCTTTATTAATTTCATTTTAGAGGTGTATGTTAAAATGGCTAAGTGGATTGATAACAAAACAGTAATTATCACAGGTGCTTCAAGCGGTATAGGTAAAATGCTTGCTGAAAGACTTATGAAGGAACACGGATGTAAGGTAATCGGCGTTGCAAGAAGCGAAAAGAAAATGGTTGCCTTTGTTGAAGAATTAGGCGATTATGCAAAGCAGTTTTCTTACAAGCTTTTTGACGTTTCAAGCTATGATAACTGGAAGGATTTTCACGACTGGCTTGTTGAAAACAACATGAAACCTGATGTACTTATCAACAACGCAGGCGTTCTCCCCCGTTTTGACAGACTTATGAACTATACTAAAGAAGAAATTGATGAATCAATCAACATCGACTTCTATTCTGCAGCATATTCTTCACAGATTATGCTTCCCCTTCTTCTCAAGAGTGAAACTCCCGCTATCATCAACGTTGCATCTTCTGCAGCTCTTATGGCTCTTGGCGGAACATCAATGTATTCTGCAAGTAAGGCTGCTGTTAAGGGTCTTACAGAGGCAATGAGAGAAGAACTCAGAGGTGAAGCTTACATAGGACTTGTTTGCCCCGGATTCACAAAGACAGACATTTTCCGCAACCAGGGCGAAACAAACGGTATGGACCTTATCAATATGGTTTCAACCCCCTGTGACAAGGCTGTTAATAAGATTCTTAAAGGAATCCTCGGCAAGAAGTCTTACATTGTTGTGGGCTTTGACGGCAACGCAATGGGCAGATTCAACAGACTTATGCCTGTTCAGGGCTCAAGACTTTTCAGCGGCGTTATCAAAGCGTTTAAAATTGACCTTTTCGCTTCAACCTTCGGTTACGAAAAGAAAGGCGATAAGAAATAAGAATTTTAAGCAAGGTCACGGTATGTGACCTTGTTTTTTTATTAAGTTATTTGTAGATTTACAGAAGAACACCATCCTTACTGTTAAAATTAACAATCGAAAATTATAATGAAACAAAAAACAAAAAAATCCCCTCTGACGGTTAAAGTCAAAAGGAATCGCGGGTTATGGATTTAGTTTTTTCGAGCAGTTATTCGGTCAGGACATAGAACCTTTCCCTGTCTTTCATTGTATTTTTAAGTGTGGTGTAGAAAAAGCAATACAGCTATACCAAGTACCATCATCAATGCTGCTGATTTCATAAGCGGCATTACTTTTTTTACTTTTTCAGGATTGGTATAACCTAATTTATTGGCAAAATAAAACATTACAAGCACACCAACAAGAAACAGCACACAACTAACTAATGCAACTTTTTCAGTTACACTATAAAACATACTACCGTATGCATATTTCTCTGCATAACGCGCGATACCTAAGATAGGACCGATAAAACTAATAGCCAAGGACAAATACTTAGCAGGATGACCCGGCGTTGTTTTTTCAACGTAAAAAAACAAGAATATTCCTAATGGAATACAAAAAATGCAAGTACAAATAAAAACCTCAAATGGAATTGAACCATATAAATAAGACATAAAAGTTCTCCTTCCTTTAACAAGTGAATGCGCATATATTGCAAGACAGAGAACCGTCCCCTGTCTTCTGCTGTCACCGATGCTAATTTAAGTATAGTACCTTTAAAACCGAATGTCAAGTTAATTGAGGTTGAAAAAGCTTATCTGTTTATTATACTTTCGCTTACAGTGTAAATTTTAATTTTTTACACTATAATATTGATTTTTATACCTGATTAATTGTATAATTAAAATGTTAAATTTTAAAACTGTGAGGTATCATTATGAATACTATTATCAAACAGATTCAAGACGGCAACACAAGCCTTGGTATTGAGCTTGGCTCAACAAGAATTAAGGCTGTTCTTCTCAGCGATGACGGCAAAATGCTCGCCCAGGGCAATCACGACTGGGAAAATGAGCTCAAAGACGGCGTGTGGACTTATTCCCTTGACCGTGTAAGTGCAGGTCTTAAAGACAGCTATGCAAAGCTTAAGGCTGATGTTAAAGAAAAATACGGTGTAACAATTAAAACTTTTGGTTCAATGGGTATTTCTGCTATGATGCACGGATACCTCGCTTTTGATAAAGACGATAATCTTCTTGTTCCTTTCCGCACATGGAGAAATATGATTACTCCCGATGCTGCAGAAAAGCTGACAAAGGAGTTTAATTTCAACATTCCTCAGCGTTGGAGCATCGCTCACCTTGAGCAGGCTATTATCAACGGTGAAAGCCACATCGGTGATATTGCATTCATCACCACTCTTTCAGGCTATGTTCATTATGTTCTCACAGGTGAAAAGGTACTTGGTGTCGGTGACGCTTCAGGTATGTTCCCCATTGACAGCACTGTAAATGATTATAATCAGAAAATGATTGAAAAATATGACGAGCTTCACGCTGCTGACAGCTTCTCATGGAAAATCCGTGACATTCTCCCAAAAGTTCTCTGTGCAGGTGAAAATGCAGGCACATTGACTGCTGAAGGCGCAAAGTTCCTTGATGTTGACGGTGACCTTGAGGCAGGTATTATCTGCTGCCCGCCCGAGGGTGATGCAGGCACAGGTATGGTTGCAACAAACTCTATTAAAGAAAAAACAGGTAACGTTTCTGCAGGTACATCAATTTTCTCAATGGTTGTTCTTGAAAAAGCGCTTAAAAACGTTTATGAAGAAATTGACCTTGTTACAACACCTGACGGCAAGCCTGTTGCTATGGTTCACTGTAACAACTGCACATCTGACATTGACGCCTGGGTTAAGCTTTTCAGCCAGGTACTTGATTCATTCGGCTGTGAATATAAAAAATATGAGCTTTATGACAAGCTTTACAATATGGCCCTCACCGCTGATGAAAACTGCGGCGGACTTGTAACTTACAACCTTTTCTCAGGTGAAACAATTCTTGACAACATTCCTGAAGGCAGACCGATGCTTGTTCGTATGCCTGATGCTGATTTCAGTTTTGCTAACCTTGCAAAGAGCCTTATTTACTCTTCATTTGCTACTCTTAAAATCGGTATGGACATCCTCACAGAAAAAGAAAATGTTAAGGTTGAGATGCTTCTCGGTCACGGCGGCCTTTTCAAGACAAAGGATGTTGCTCAGATTCTTATGTCATCAGCATTGAGCGTTCCCGTTTCTGTTATGACAACTGCTGCTGAGGGCGGTGCCTGGGGTATTGCAACACTTGCTCAGTACCTTAAAAATAAAGCTGACGGTGAAACTCTCAGCGAATACCTTGACAGTAAGGTTTTCGGCGATGCTAAGGTTTCAGTTAAAGAGCCTGACGCAAAAGAAAAGGCTGTATTTGATAAATACATTGAAAAATATGCAGCAGGTGTTGAGATTCAGAAAGCAGCAATCAAAAGCCTTAAATAAGGAGTTTTAATTATGATGAAAAAAAGTGATTATAAATTCTGGTTTGTTGTGGGCAGTCAGTTTCTTTACGGTGAAGAAACATTAAAGCAGGTTGATGAAAACAGCATTATCATCACTGACGGACTTAACAAATCAGGTGTACTCCCCTGCGAAATCATTTATAAAGGCACTGTCAAAACATCAAAGGGTGCTGAAGATATTATTAAAGAGGCAAATTACGATGACACCTGCGCAGGTATCATTACATTCTGCCACACATTCTCACCTTCAAAAATGTGGGTTAACGCTCTTAACAGCCTGCAGAAGCCCTGGCTTCACTTCCACACTCAGTTTTTAAAGAGTATTCCAAATGAAGAGATTGATATGGATTATATGAATCTTCATCAGGGTGCTCACGGTGACAGAGAGCACGGCTTCATCGGCGCAAGACTCAGAAAACCACGAAAGATTATTATGGGCCACTGGTCTGATGAAAATATTCAGAAGAGAATCGGTAATTGGATGAATGTTGCTCTCGGTGTTGCGTTCAGCAAAGAGCTTAAGGTTATGCGCTTTGGCGATAATATGCGTGAAGTAGCTGTTACCGAAGGCGACAAGGTGGAAGCTCAGCGTAAATTCGGCTGGGAGGTTAACACCTGGCCTGTAGGCGCATTGGCAGAAGAAATTGCCACCGTTACAGAAGCTGAAGTTGATGCAAAAATGGCTGAATATGAATCCCTTTACACCGTTGCAACTGACGATATTGAATCAATACGTTATCAGGCAAGGGAAGAAATTGCTATTAAAAAGATGCTCGACAGAGAAGACTGCGCTGCTTTCTGCAATACATTCCAGGACCTTTACGGTATGAAACAGCTCCCCGGTCTTGCTACTCAGAACCTTATGGGTCACGGAATCGGCTACGGCGGTGAGGGTGACTGGAAAACTGCCGCACTTAATGCCGTTATGAAATTTATGGGTGAAAAAAGTGTATTTATGGAAGACTACACTTACGACCTTGAAAACGGCATAAGCCTCGGCGCTCATATGCTTGAGGTTTGCCCCTCAGTTGCAGCTGACAAACCGCAGATTGAGGTTCATCACCTGGGAATCGGCGACAGAGAGCCCCCTGCACGTCTTACATTTGAAGGTATGGCCGGTAAGGCTATTGTGGCTTCTCTTGTTGATATGGGCGGCAGAATGCGCCTTATCGTTCAGGATATTGAATGTGTCAAGCCTACACAGACAATGCCTAACCTCCCTGTTGCAAGAGTTATGTGGAAACCTGAACCGAATCTTCAGTCAGGCGCAGAATGCTGGATTATGGCAGGCGGTGCACATCACACCGTTCTCAGCTATGACATTGATGCCGAAATGATGAGAGATTTTGCAAGAATTTTTGATATTGAATTTATCCATATAGACAAAGACACTACTCCCGAAAGCCTTGAAAAAGAGCTTATCGTGTCTGACCTTGTATGGAAAATGAAGGGATAAATTATGTTAGAAAAGCTTAAAGAAGAAGTATGTAAAGCAAATTTAATGCTTCCTAAATACAACCTTGTTACATTCACCTGGGGCAATGTCAGCGCCATTGACCGCGAAACAGGTCTTGTTGTTATTAAGCCAAGCGGTGTTGAATATGACACAATGACCGCCGATGACATGGTGGTTGTTGACCTTCAGACAGGTAAAGTTGTTGAGGGCAGATACAAACCCTCAAGTGATACACCTACTCACCTTGTGCTTTACCGTAACTTCCCCGATATAGGAAGTGTTGTTCATACCCACTCAAGATGGGCAACGGTTTTTGCTCAGAGCAATATTCCGGTTAAGGCTCTTGGCACAACTCACGCTGACTATTTCTACGGTGACATTCCCTGCACAAGAAGAATGACCGAGGAAGAGATTTTTGGTGAATATGAAGCTGAAACAGGCAATGTTATTGTTGAAACATTCAAAGATATTGATTATAATGCTGTTCCCGCAGTTCTTGTAGCAAACCACGGACCTTTCACATGGGGCAAAGACAGTGTTGAATCAGTTCACAATGCAGTTGTACTTGAAGAGGTTGCATTTATGGCATGGCATAACATAGCAATAAATAAGTGCGATGACATTCAGCAGCAGCTTCTTGACAAGCATTATTACAGAAAGCACGGAAAAAACGCATATTACGGGCAGTAAGATTTTAGGCGGTAGATTTTCTACCGCCTAACTTTTTATCTTTTTCAGTACGCCTTTTTCAAGTCGGCTGACCTGAGCCTGGGAAATGCCTACTTCCTGAGCTACTTCAGTCTGGGTTTTTCCCAACATAAACCGAAGGTTCATAATCCGTTTTTCACGCTCAGAAAGATTATCTATTGCCTGCTTTAAAAGAATTTCGTCAATCCAGCTGTCGGCTGTGTTGTTATCGCCTATCTGATCCATTACATAAATTGCATCGCCGCCGTCGTTATAAACAGGCTCATACAAAGAAACCGGTTCAACTATCGCTTCCATTGCGAGAACAACGGCTTCTTTTTTTACATCAAGCTCTTTTGCGATTTCTTCAACGGTGGGTTCCCGCTGAAGCTCGTTGGAAAGCTTTTCTTTTGCCTGGATTGCTCTGTATGCCGTATCTCGCATTGAACGGCTGACTCTAACAGAGTTGTTATCTCTTAAATGGCGTCTTATTTCACCGATTATCATAGGCACTGCATAGGTTGAAAACCTTACATCGTGGGAAGTGTCAAAATTATCTATGGCTTTTATCAGACCAATACAGCCCACCTGAAACAAATCATCAGGATTTTCTCCGCGGTTTAAAAAACGTTGAATAACGCTGAGCACCAGACGAAGATTGCCGTTAATCAGATCTTCACGGGCCTTTGTGTCCCCTTCTTTTGCTTTTTTAAGAAGCTCCATTTTCTCCTTTTCTTTAAGCACTCTTAATCTGCCTGTGTCAACACCGCATATTTCGACCTTTGTAAACTGCACACAACTCTCTCCTTTTATGATTATGTACAGCAAAAGAAAAACGGACAATAAGATTATTGCCCGTTTATGAATTATTATCCAATATTCTGATTATTTCTTCAGGTTTATCTGCGATAAAATCTGCACCTGCTGACAACAGATTTTCACGGTTTCTGAACCCCCACGTTACTCCGATACACTTCAACCCGCCGTTGTGAGCGGTCTTAACGTCAACATCGGAATCGCCGATAAACACGGCATCTGTGTTGCTGATATTCAATTCCTCTAACACACAATTAAGTGATGAGGGGTCAGGTTTTGTGGGAACACCGTCTTTCTGCCCTATAGTAATATCAATTAAGTTACCGAAAAAATGATTTGTCAGCTCATTTGCAGCATCGTGCGCTTTATTTGTGACAACAGCTGTTTTAACACCATTCTCATTAATGGTATGAAGGATTTCTTTTATGCCGTCATAGGGCTTTGTATTGTCATTAAGATGCTGTGAATAATGCTTTTTAAATACGCTGAGAACTTCTTCAGAATCAGTTGCGGCTGTTCCATCGGGAACGGCTCTTTTTATAAGCATCGGTATTCCGTTACCCACAAAAGAACGTACCTCTTCTACGCTGCGGCAAGGATACCCCTTTTCCCTCAGCGCATAGTTGACAGAATTTGCAAGATCCTGCAAAGTATCAAGAATTGTACCGTCAAGGTCAAAAATACAAGCTTTGTATCTCATTATACCATCTCTTCCGGGCGAAACACCCTGTCAAATTCTTCATCGGATAAAAAGCCGAGCTCAACGCAAGCCTGTTTTAAGGAAATATTCTCTTTAAAGGCCTTTTTAGCGGTTTTTGCTGCATTGTCATAACCGATGTAAGGGTTAAGAGCTGTTACCAGCATAAGAGAATTATGAAGATTTTCGTGCATTTTTTCACAGTTTGCTGTGATACCCGTTGCACAGTTTTTGTTAAATGAACGGATACTGTCTGCAAGAAGCTTCACCGACTGCAAAAAGTTATAAGCGCATACAGGCATAAATACGTTCAACTGAAAATTGCCCTGAGAAGCAGCAAAGCCCACTGCAGTATCATTAGCCATAACCTGAACACATACCATTGTTACCGCTTCGCATTGGGTGGGGTTTACCTTACCGGGCATAATAGAGCTACCCGGCTCGTTTTCGGGAATAAAAATTTCACCAAGACCGCATCTGGGTCCGCTTGCAAGCCAACGGATATCATTTGCAATTTTCATCATATCAGCTGCAAGAGCCTTTAATGCACCGTGAGCAAAAACAATGGCATCCTTTGAAGTAAGGGCGTGAAACTTATTTTCCTGAGAAACAAATTCCTTGCCTGTGATTTCGCTGACAGCTTTTGCAACCTCCTGAGCGAAGCCTTCGGGGGCATTAAGTCCCGTACCTACAGCTGTTCCGCCAAGGGCAAGCTCGCGAAGGCCTGAAAGAGAAGAAACTATCATAGCCTTTGATTTTTCAATCATTACACGCCATGCGCTGATTTCCTGGGAAAACTTAATCGGCGTTGCATCCTGTAAATGTGTTCTGCCTGATTTTACAACATCTTCATTTTCACTTTCAAGGCGTGAAAGAGTAGCGATAAAATCATCAAGAACGGGAACAAGCTCGTCTTCAATGCTTATAACCGCTGCAATATGCATTGCTGTAGGATAAGTATCGTTTGAGCTTTGTGACATATTTATATCATCATTTGGATGAAGAAGCTTTTTACATGCAAGCTCGTTGCCTCTGTTGGCTATAACTTCGTTTGAATTCATATTTGACTGAGTTCCGCTGCCCGTCTGCCATACAACCAGCGGAAAATGAGCATCAAGACTGCCGCTGATAACTTCATCACAGACAGCTGTTATAAGCCCGGCTTTTTCATCACTGAGCTTACCGAGGCTGTTATTTGCTTTTGTCGCCGCCTTTTTCAGAATGCCGAAAGCGCGGATGATTTCAATCGGCATTTTTTCGTTACCTATTTTGAAATTTTCAAAACTGCGCTGAGTCTGAGCTCCCCAGTATTTGTCTGCAGGAACTTTCATTTCACCCATTGAGTCTTTTTCTATTCTGTATTCCATAGTTTCCTCTTATTTTATAATTTCATAGTTGATTTCATTAGCCACAGCATAAGAATATGCTGATGAATTTTCATACACTTTCAAAACAAAATCTTTGGTTTCCTCAATATCTTTAACCGGGAAACAGTTTTTACCGATTGATGTTACCGATTTTGAAAGAGTGATTTCACGAAGCTTTGTGTCGCCAAAAAATACAGCTGTACCGATTTTAGTAACACTGTCAGGAAATACAACTGTTTCAAGATTGGGGCAAGACATAAACATACTGTCAGGAATTGATGTTACACCGTCAGGAACAGTAAACTTCACAAGTTCGTCATGACCTGCAACAGCATAAGGTAAAAAGGTTTTGACTGTTGACGGGAAAACGAAAGATGTCAGATCCTTATCTGTGGGGATCCAATAAACAGTGGTCATTGCTTTGTTGTAAAGAATTCCGTCTTTCACAACGAAATCGGCATTCTCTTCAATTTCAAAAGTTATATTTTTGCAACCGTAAAATGCAGCGCCGTTAATTTTTTCAAGGGTTGCGGGAAGATTAATAGACTTAAGGCTTTCGCAGTTAATGAATGCGCTTTCACCGATAGATTTTACGTTTTTACCTAACTTAACGCTTTCAAGCTTTTTACACTGATAAAAAGCTTTCTGCTCAATTTCTGTAACGGTATCAGGAATCTCAACACTTGTTATATCACTGTTTGCAAAAAGATTTTCTGCAACAGAAACAACTTCTTTGCCCTTGATTTTTTCGGGAATTACTACTTTTGTTTCTTTTCCGCTGTAACCGTTGATTTCAAGGGTTCCGTTTTTTGCTCCGTCAGAATATGTAAATTCATTTCCCTCAGGGTTTACATAAAACCATACTACACCTGCGCCGATTATAATAACCACAAGAACAAAAGCCAATACTTTAATTGCATTTTTCATTTTTTACACCTCTTAAAATGAGTTCAACATTCTTTTTAAATTAGCAAGGCCGATTTCAAGCGCAGGAATATTATCTTCCATACCCTCAAACTCAATACTTACATAACCGTCATAACCGCTATTTTTGATAGTTTTAAGACACTGATAAACAGAAACATTTCCGTGACCGAGAATGGCACCGCGAAGATATGTACCGCCTCTTGTGGTAAAAAAGCCTTCACCGGGATCAAATTCACTGCCGCTTTTGATATGAAAATCTTTAACGTGAACATATTTTGCAAAAGGTGCCGCTCTGCCGACAGCTGTAGCAGGGTCATCGTCACCGCAAAGGAAATTGCCCACATCAATGAGCCAACCGAAGTTTGGATCGCCAACAGCGCCGACGAGACGCTCTACTCTGTTACTTTCCTGACAGAAAAATCCGTGGTTTTCTACCATTGTTGCAATACCGATAGTTTTAGCGTATTCAGTTACCTGACGGCAGCCGTCTGCAAGCACGGGGAGAGCCTCATTGAAGCCTTTGTAGGCTTTTTCATCGGATTTATAACCAACGGTTGCATCGTGGCGCATTCCCTTTGCACCGAGAATTTTTGCTATATCTGCCTGACGGCAAAGACGTTCAACCTCCTGATCAAAATCCTTGCAGTTTAAGAAATCTGCCCCGATTGTATAGTTAGCGATGGGAATACCCACCTTTTCGCTTTCTTCTCTGAGAATTTCGGCATACTCTGCCTGAGTCATTCCTTTTTCAGGATTAAGGTCCACAAATTCAATGGCGTCAAAGCCCAATTCTTTAGCTTTGCTGATTAAATCTTTCTGAGTTGCACCTGTTTTATCTGAATAAGACGAAAAGCTGTAGCTGCTGACACAGGTTTTCATAACAAACACTCCGTTTCACACAAAAATACACTATAAGTTTATCACAGTGAGCATTTTTTTTCAATACTATATTACTTTGATTAAATATACATATATTGTTTATAATTATTGACTTTTTTTGCATACAGTAGTATAATATCTGCACTATAATTATTGACGGAGGAATAAAAATGAAAAAGATTATTTCACTCGTTCTCTGCGCAGTTCTTGTTGTCGGCGTTTTCGCCCTTGCAGGTTGCTCAAAGGACGAACCCAAAACAGACAGCCCCGCAACAAAAGTTATTGACATCAGCCTTACAGAAGAAGATTATGCTTTCGGTGTTGACAAAGATCAGCCCGAACTCCTTGACAAAGCTAACGCTTTTATCGCTCAGATTATGAAAGACGGCACATTTGATGAAGTATGTAACCGTTACTTCGGTGATGGTGAGCCCGTTGCTGTTACAAGCGCTCCCCTTGATACAAGCAAAGATCAGCTTATAGTCGCAACAAACGCTGCTTTTGCTCCTTTTGAATACAAAGAAGGCGACAAATATTACGGCGTTGATATGGAAATTGCTAAGCTTTTCGCTGACTATCTCGGTCAGGAACTTGTTATCAACAACATGAAGTTTGACGCAGTTTGCCTTTCAGTCGGTCAGCATAAATGCGACATCGCAATGGCAGGTCTTACAATCACTGACGAAAGAAAAGAACACGTTTTGTTCACAGATTCTTACTATCAGGCTTCTCAGAAGATCATTGTTAAAGGTGACGACACAACATTTGACGCTTGTAAAACAGCTGACGATGTAAACGCCATTCTCAACGCTTATGATAAGAATACAGTAGTAGGTGTTCAGCAGGGTACAACAGGTATGTACTTTGTTCAGGGTGATGCAGAATGGGGCTTTGCCGGTCTTCCCACAGATTGCAAACCTTATGAAGCAGGTTCACTCGCAGTTCAGGATATGATTAACGGCAACATCGATATGGTTATCATCGACGCTGCTCCCGCAGAAAAGATCGTTGAATCTATTAACGCTGTTGCATAAAACATAACCAACTAAGCAGACCAAGCCTCATCGCCCGTGCGGTGGGGCTTTGAAGTTGAAAAGGATTGAAAATATGGGTAATTTTGAAAAAAAGATTGAGGTCTTCTGGCGAATCTTCTGGGATCAGGGCGGTTATAACGAGGTTCTTGAAGGCTTGCAGAATACTTTAATTATTGCCGTCAGCGGCTTAATTATCGGTATTGTTATCGGTACGCTTATTGCTACCGTAAGAACAATGCCCAAGTATAAAACACTTCCTAAAATTCTCAACAGCATTTGTGAGTTCTATGTTAACATATTCAGAGGAACTCCTATGGTTGTTCAGCTTTTGATTTTCTATTACGTTCTTCTTCCTCTTATGGAAATCAAGTTGACCGGTGTTCAGGTTGCTGTTCTTGTTTTTGGTCTTAACAGCGGCGCTTACATATCTGAAATTATGCGAAGCGGTATTCAGGCTGTTGATCCTGGCCAGATGGAAGCAGGACGTGCAGTGGGTCTCCCCTTCTCCGTTACAATGATTAAAATTATAATCCCACAGGCAATTAAAAATATTCTTCCCACAATGGGCAACGAATTTATCACATTGATTAAAGAAACAAGTGTTGTAAGCTTTGTCGGTGCAACAGATCTTTATGTTGCATTCAGCTACATCGGCTCAAACAGCTACGAATTTATGGTACCGTATATTGTAATGGCTCTTATTTATATAGTGCTTGTTCTTGCAATTTCAATTCTCATCAAAATTATGGAAAGGAGCCTGAAGAAAAGTGATAGAAGTAGTTAATCTTTGCAAAAGCTTCGGTAAAAATACCGTTCTTAACAATATCAGCACTACTATTGAAAAAGGCGAAAAGGTTGTTATTATCGGACCGTCAGGCTCAGGTAAATCCACATTTTTGAGATGCCTTAACTGCATGGAAGACCCCACATCAGGCAGTATTATCTTCAACGGCACCGATATCGCTGACCAGAAGGTTGATATTAATATTCACCGCCGTAACATCGGTATGGTTTTTCAGCAGTTTAACCTTTTCAATAACAAAACTGTTATTGAAAATATTATGCTCGCCCCCGTTTATGTCGGCAATAAAACACGTAAACAGACGGGTCTCAGCAAAAAAGAAATTAAAGACAAGGCCCGTGAAGAAGCAATGGCTCTGCTTAAAAGAATCGGTCTTGAAGACAAGGCTGACGTTTACCCCGCTACTCTTTCAGGCGGTCAGAAACAGAGAGTTGCCATTGTAAGAGCTTTGGCAATGAACCCCGAGGTTATTCTTTTTGACGAGCCTACATCAGCTCTTGACCCTGAAATGGTCGGTGAAGTTCTTGATGTTATGCGCGACCTTGCTGACTCAGGTATGACAATGGTTATTGTTACTCACGAAATGGGATTTGCCCGTGAAGTGGGAACAAGACTTTTCTTCATTGATGAAGGCAAGATTCTTGAGGACCGTAATCCGAAAGAATTTTTTGAAGATCCGCACACAGATCGAGCAAAAGAATTTTTATCAAAAGTTTTATAAAAAATTAACCGTATCTGCTGATTGCAGATACGGTTTTTTGTTACTGTAATTTAATTGTAAGGCACTGAGTACCGGTAAGCGTATTGCTTACATTGTCAGGCTGATGGTTACCTATGAAAAGAGTAATTTCACCGTCAGGGGTAACTCTCTTTCCGTCTTCGGTAACCGCTTTGATCCAATAGCGGTCAACATCAATTGTTACTGTTGACTTTTCACCCTTTTTAAGCTCAATTGATTTAATTGAGCAAAGCTGGAAATGAGGCGTAACAGTTCTTGAATCGGTATATTTTGCATATACCTGAACCTTGTCAGCACCGTCCATTGTGCCTGTGTTTTCAATGCTTACGCTGATTTTAAGCGTATCGTCATTTACTTCGGTAAGCTTAGCGTCTTTATAATCAAAGCTTGTATATGAAAGACCAAAGCCGAAAGGATAAAGAGCTTCACCGTCAATATAACGGTAAGTTCTGCCTGCCATATTATAATCTTTGAAATCGGGAAGATTATGTTTTTCGTCATAAATTGTAATAGGTAATTTACCGCTTGGTGAAAATTCACCTGCAATAAGATTTGCAACAGAAAGTCCGCCCAACGAGCCGGGATACCAAGCGTGGATAATTGCTTTTGCATGATTTCTTACCTTTTCACCAACATCAATGGAGCTGCCGCACATAAGCACAACAATAACATTTTCACAAACATCACAAACTGCTTCAGCAAGCTTCTGCTGTGTTACGGGAAGTGAAATGTATTTTTTGTCACCACAGGCTGTATAGTCATTGTCATAGCCTGTATCTTCACCTTCAATGGAACAGTCAAGTCCAAGGGCAAGAACAGTAATATCTGCCTGAGCAGCTGCGGCTACACCGTCACTTATAAGGTTACCGAAACCGCCCCAGTCATTAGTGAGCTCGTGGCAATAGTGGGCGCCCTTTTCAACGGTAATATGAGCATTATTGAACACTCTTCTCATACCGTCGGCAACTGTTATGTATTCGGAAGCGTAGGCGTTATAGTTACCCTCCAACGCAGAAACAGCCATTGAGTTAGGGCCAATAACGGCAATCTTTTTATCTGTATTTTTATCAAGGGGAAGATAGTTTTTGTTCTGAAGAAGAACAACACTTTCCTGAGCTGTTTTAAGGTTTAATGCCCTGTGCTCTTTACAGTCAAGCTTATCATAGCTTATGTCACTGTAAGGTCTGTTTTCTTCAAACTCACCGAGAAGAAAACGTATTGTATAAAGTCTTTCTGCGGCAGCAGTTATTTCTTCTTCTGTTACAAGATCCTGCTCATAAGCGTCTACAAGGTGCTCATAAATCTGACCGCAGTTAAGGTCACAGGTGTTTTTCAGTGATATTGCAGCAGCTTCTGCCTTGGTGTTGGCGCATTTATGAAATTCATAAATATCATTAAGTGCACCGCAGTCAGAAACAACGTAGCCGTCAAAATTCCAGTCTTTACGGAGTACTTCACCTAAAAGATAAGAGTGGGCACAGCAAGGCTCACCGTTTGTACGGTTATATGCACCCATTACACCTGCAACACCCGCTTTAACTGTTTTTTCAAAAGCAGGAAGGTAAGTTTCATACATATCGTGCATTGAAGCTATTGCATCGAATCCGTGACGGTCTTTTTCAGGGCCTGAGTGAACGGCATAATGCTTTGAGCAGGCAGTGGCCTTGTAAAACTCACCGTCACCCTGAATTCCTTTTACAAACGCTTCACCCAAGGTTGCTGTAAGGAACGGGTCTTCACCGAATGTTTCCTGACCTCTGCCCCAACGGGGGTCACGGACAATGTTAATATTCGGGGCCCAGAAAGTAATACCCTTGAAAATATCAAAGTCATTATACTTTACGTGCTGATTATATTTAACTCTGCCCTCAGTTGAAATAGCATCGGCAACCTGATTTACAAGCTCTGGATTAAAGGTGGCGGCCATAGCAATTGCGTGAGGAAAAACTGTTGCGGTTCCTGAACGTGCTACACCGTGTGAGCCTTCATTCCACCAATTATAAGCCTTTATGCCTAATCTTTCAATCGGAGCTGATGTATAAAGAAGCTGAGAAATTTTTTCTTCAACTGTCATCTGAGCAACAAGCTCTTTTGCTTTTTGCTTTGCAATTTCTTTGTTCATAGGAATTCCTCCTGTTAATAATTAAGCCTCCGTAAAGGAGGCTATTGGGTTTGATTAATCAAGGAAATCCTTGAGCTTTTTGCTTCTGCTTGGGTGACGGAGCTTGCGAAGAGCTTTAGCTTCGATCTGACGGATACGCTCTCTTGTAACGTCGAAATATTTACCTACCTCTTCAAGCGTATGGGGATGTCCGCCCTCAAGACCAAAACGCATTGAAAGAACCTTAGCTTCTCTGGGAGTAAGAGTCTGAAGAACTTCGTCAAGCTGCTCTTTAAGAAGAAGGATAGAAGCTGCGTCTGCAGGTGCCGGAGCGTCATCATCGGGAATAAAGTCACCAAGATGGCTGTCTTCCTCTTCACCGATAGGTGTTTCAAGAGAAACCGGTTCCTGAGCAACACGAAGGATTTCTCTTACCTTGCCAACTGTCATACCAAGCTCGTTGGCAATTTCTTCTGCGGTGGGATCTCTGCCGTTTTTGTGAAGAAGCTGGCTGTTGGTCTTTTTAACTTTGTTAATTGTTTCAACCATATGAACAGGGATACGGATGGTTCTTGCCTGGTCAGCAATTGCTCTTGTGATAGCCTGACGGATCCACCATGTGGCATAAGTTGAGAACTTGAAGCCTTTGGTGTGGTCAAACTTATCAACAGCTTTAATAAGGCCCAAGTTACCCTCCTGAATCAAATCAAGGAACTGCATACCTCTGCCCACATAGCGTTTTGCAATACTTACAACAAGGCGAAGGTTAGCTTCGGCAAGTCTTTTCTTTGCAAACTCGTCATCGTCAGCTATACGCATAGCAAGTTCAATTTCTTCTTCAGGTGAAAGAAGCGGCACACGGCCGATTTCTTTAAGATAAACCTTAACGGGGTCATCAGCGCCCTGATTTTTATCATCAACGCTTGCTGAACCGTCAAGCTCTGCAGATTTTGGCAAATCTATATTAAAATCAAGATTTTCAAGATCATCGGGGTTGAAATCATCAATAATCTCGATATTCTGATTTTCAATGGTTTCATAGAGTTTGTCAAGCTCTTCAATGTCAAAATCCATTTCAAGAATGGCTGTGTCGATATCCTGAGTTGTAAGCTTGCCGTTATTGGCTTTGCCTTTTTCAATCAGAGCTTTTATCGACATTTTTTTATCGACAGTTTCCATAGTAAATCTCCTTTACTTTTACTTCCTAATTGAATTTTTTCCTGAAAAGGTCCATAAATTCGTCATCACTTGCATTTGCAGGATCAACGGATTTTTGTTTGCGGACTTCCTCTTCAAGAACCTTTATACAATCAAAACACTCATTAAGGGTGTTACTGATCTCTTTTTTCATTGCTACAAATTTAGCAATTCTTCCGTTTTCTTCGGGGGTAAATTCCCCTGCAAAAACAGACAGGTCTATGCTCATTTCCTCATCAAGTCTGCCGGCAATAAAAGTATATACCCTTTTATTGAAATCTGTTAAAAACAGTTCAGGTGAAAGCTTGTCCTTAACAGAAGAATAAAAATCGGGGTTATTGATAACAGACGACAGCAGAATATCTTCAGCTCTTGCAGCTCTGACAAACTGCTTTCGCTGCGGATTTATCTCGTCTTTCGGAGTTATTGCGACGCGCTTGATTTCTTCAAAAGCATTTTTTCGTTCATTTGAACGCTTTCTTGCCCGTTTTTTCTTCGCTTCACTGATTATTGCGGTTTTATCAACCTCAAGCTCCTGAGAAAGACGGCCTGAATAAATATCAATTTCAATATCGTTACAGCCTGCAAGTAAATCTGTCACTTCGTTCAAAAAGCTCATTTTACCGTCAGGGAAAGCAACATCATACTTTTTACGGATTTTAAGAATTGCATATTCAATATCATTTGCTGCACCGTCAAGAAGAGCTTTGAATCTCTCTTTGCCGTGCTTTTTGATAATTTCGTCAGGGTCTTTACCGCCTTCAAGCCTGAGCACTCTGACTTTAAGGCCTGTTTGTGAAAAAATACGTATGGCTTTCTGTGTCGCTTCCTGACCTGCTTCGTCAGCATCATAAGAAATTATGACTTCGTCAGTATAACGGCTTATAAGGCTCGCCTGCTCACGTGTAAGCGCCGTACCGAGAGAAGCAACGGCATTTGTAAACCCTGCCTGATGAAGAGCGATAACATCCATATATCCCTCAGCAAGAATCAATGAATCAGGGTTACCGTTTTTTGCAAAATTAAGGGCAAAAACATTATCGGTTTTTTTATAAACCAAAGTGTCAGAAGTGTTGATATATTTAGGCTTCGAATCATCAAGCACTCGTCCGCCGAAAGCTATAACATTGCCTCTTAAATCTATAATCGGGGTCATTACCCTGTTTCGGAAATTGTCATAATAACGGGTTTTTCCGTCACGCTCGCTTCGTTTGATAAGGTTTGCATCAAACATTTCCGAAAGGGTGAAGCCCTTTGATTTCATATGGTTAATAAGAGCATCCCAACTGTCAGGCGCATAGCCGAGGCCGAAATGCTTGATTGTTGACGTTGAAAGACCGCGGTTGAGAAAATAATCGAGTGCCGTTTTTCCTTTAGCGGACATAAGACTTGCGTGAAAAAATCTTGCAGCCTCACGGTTTGCGGCAAGTAATCTCTGGCGGTGCTTTGCCATTGAGTCATCATAGCCGTCACTTGGCATCTGAAGACCTGCTCTATCAGCCAGAAGCTTTATTGCCTCAACGTAATCAAGGTTTTCAATTCTTCTGATAAAAGTAATCACTTCACCGCCTGCCGAGCAACCGAAGCAATAAAATGAACGAGTATCGGGATATACGGTGAAAGACGGAGTTTTTTCATTATGAAAAGGACAGAGTCCTTTGAGAAGTTTACCCTGGCGTTTAAGATTTACATAAGATGAAATAACGCCTTCAATATCATTTCTGTCACGAAGTTCTTCTAAAAATTCATCACTGAAAGCCAAGATAAACCCTCCTTTAAAATAATTTTATAAATTCCACGAACCGGGAACAAGTAAACGGTTAAAAGTATGAACCGCATATCGGTCTGTCATACCTGCTATATAGTCACAGGCTGCACGCTGCGGACCTTCTTTAAGGCAAAGCAATGTATATTCCTGAGGAAGCTCAAGAGGATTGTTGGAAAAATAATCATACAGCCAACAAATCATATCCATAGCTTTGGTTTCTTCGCTCTTGCAGATGGGATTTGTATATACATTTTTAAACATAAAAGAATGTATTTCGTCAAATGCCTGCTGAATCTCATCATTAAGGCGTATATCGTCACTGCTGTTATCTATACACGAGCGAACCAGGGTATTTATTCTCTCTGATTTATTGAAGCCGAGAACCTTTTTGATTTCAAGAGGAATATCATCCTCAGTAATAACCTTGCCGTGAATAGCATCATCAATATCGTGATTTATATATGCGATACGGTCTGAAAGACGGACTATTCTGCCCTCAAGGGTTGCCGCCTGCTCACCGTTGGTGTGACGTTCAATACCGTTTCGCACTTCATAAGTAAGATTAAGACCTGCACCGTTTTTTTCAATTGTGTCTACCACACGCAGACTGTGTTCATAATGTCTGAATCCGTCAGGGCAAACGCTGTTAAGGGCTCTTTCACCGGCGTGGCCGAAAGGAGTATGGCCTAAATCGTGGCCAAGAGCAATTGCCTCTGTAAGATTTTCGTTAAGTCTGAGGGCAACCGCAATAGTTCTGCCTATCTGCGCAACCTCAAGTGTATGGGTAAGGCGTGTGCGGTAATAATCGCCTTCAGGGGAAAGAAAAACCTGAGTTTTATGTTTGAGCCGGCGGAATGAGTTTGAGTGGATTATACGGTCTCTGTCACGCTGAAAGCAGGTTCTGATTTCACATTCAGGTTCAACTCTGAGTCTGCCTTTGCTTTCATCAGCAAAACAGGCAAAGGGAGATAAGGTTTTATGCTCGGTTTCACAGGTGATTTCTCTGATAGTATCAGCCATATAATCACTCCTTTCATATGCCTCTAATATCTTATACGCCGTTAAATTTTAAAATACTCTTAAAATTTACAAAAAATTTCACCGGTTTTTTCTGCTTTAAATTTTCCGAAGCTTGAATCAATAAGCTTGGCATTAAACTCCACTTCAACATCAGCAGGAATATGGAAGTTTATTTTGACATCTTCTTCAAAAACAGTGTCGTCAACTACTCCGCCGAATTCAGGAATAAGTGAATTAAGTCTGCCGTAAAAGTTATAGTCACATCTGACGCTCATTACACTGCAAAGGCGCATTGTAATAACACCGCCGGCATCAACGGCTATTTTGGCAGTGTGGGAATATGCTCTGACCAGACCGCCGCCGCCAAGAAGAATACCGCCGAAATACCTGGTAGCAACCACAACACAGTCAACAACGTTTTCTTTTATAAGCACATCGAGAACAGGGATACCTGCCGTACCCTGTGGCTCACCGTCATCTGAATAACGGCGTGTCTGCCCATCACGAAGAACATAGGCATACACGTTATGGGTTGCGTCCCAATGCTTTGATTTTATTGAGTTTATATATTCAACCGCTTCTTCTTTAGTTGAAACAGGCTTTATATAGCCGATAAAGCGCGACTTCTTTTCAATAAATTCGTCGCAGGCTTCTTTTTCGATAGTCTTATACTCCATAAAACCCACCTAAAAAAATTTAGCGGAACACATAAAATGTTCCGCTTCATAATTATTTATCAAGATTATAACGTTTCTTGAATCTGTCAACACGTCCGCCTGTATCAACGAGCTTCTGCTTACCTGTAAAGAACGGGTGGCAAGCTGAGCAAATATCAACACGCATATCGCCTTTTGTTGAACGGGTTTCGATTACATTACCACATGCACAACGCACGTTTACTGTCTCATACTTAGGATGAAGTCCTTCCTTCATGATTTTCACCTCTTTCGGTATCTATTACGCAACAGCTATTCTAACACACTCTTTTACAAAATGCAACAGTTTTTTTGGGGTTTTTTAAACATTTTTCAAAGTTTTTTATGACGCTTTAAGATTAAGACGAAGCTTATCGGCAATCATTGCGATAAATTCAGAATTTGTGGGCTTTCCTCTTGAAGATTGAATCGTATAACCGAAATAAGATGAAAGCACATCGACGTCTCCCCTGTCCCAGGCAACTTCTATGGCGTGACGGATGGCACGTTCAACCCTTGACGCTGTTGTAGAAAACTTTTTGGCAACCTCAGGGTAAAGCACCTTTGTGACAGAGCTTATCATTTCGGGATTTTCAACCGACAGAGTAATTGCATAACGAAGATACTGATAACCTTTTATATGGGCAGGTACTCCGATCTGATGCATAATATCAGAAATTGTGATTTCTATGTTTGACGCAGACTTTCCTCCGGAAGTGTCTCCGCTCCAATTACTCATCTGCATAAGACGCTGTGCCATCACTTCAATATCAAAAGGTTTCAGAAAATAATAATCTGCACCGCTTGATAATACCTCTTTCTCAAATCTCGGATTATCAACGCCCGACATCACTACTATAAGAGGTTTTGATTTCAGGCGCATATCATTAAGATGCTTCATCACCCCGAGAGCATCTATGTGAAGCATAAACGCATCCATTATAAGTATATCCGGTTCGTTTACCTTGATTTTTGCAATAACCTGTGTGCCGTCTTTTTCAACTGCGGTTACATTATAGCCGTATGATGAAAGAATTCTGATACATTTTTGTGAAAACTCTGTGCTGTTTTCTGCTAACATAACTTTGATTTTACTGTTCATATATAATCCTCCTGTGAATTTAATTCACACATATATTATCATTCAAATCTTTGTTTGTCAACAGCTTTTCAAAGGTTTTGTGAATTTATTTCACATTTTTACATTATGCACAAAAACAAAAAACGAGCCGTGTCGAAACAACACGGCTCACAGAAAAAATGACAAATTCAACTATGAAACTATCATATATACACCAGCTGATACGGCAATAACACCCATAATCAGCGTTGCGATGCTCTTAAACTTATTTTCCTTGAAGCTCTGAAATCCGTAAAGAAAAAATGAAATTGCGAGTGCCCACATCCACAGTGCAAAAAATATGTTTGCGTAAAAACCGTAAAACATGGCTATGAGAAAAGCCAAAAACATAACCATTGACAAAACAATAATCACAAGCCAAGGCAAAGTGATTGCCGGCATTTTTTCAGGCTTATTTTTCATAAACGCACCCCATTCAACTTACTGAGCGATAACTTCTTTAAGAACAGAAACAGCCTTTATAAGTTCTTTCATAGGAATATTGAGAGCAGGAACAAGACGTACCTTATCTTTAGCGGTAAGAACAAGAACACCTTTTTCAAGGCACTCTTTGAGAATAAGCTTAGCATCCTTAGTTGTTTTAATACCAAGCATAAGACCCATACCGCTGATGCTTTCAACACCCTTTGCACCCTCAAGCTGAGAAAAAATATACTCACTCTTGGATTTTACTTCTTCAAGAAGCTGTTTGTCAAGTCTTTCAATAATGCTCACTGCACCTGCGGCACAAACAGGGTTACCGCCGAAAGTTGATCCGTGATCCCCTGCTTCGAGAATATCCTTGGCTTTTTCGCCAATTACACACGCTCCGATAGGAAGACCGCCGCCGAGACCTTTTGCGGTTGTGAAAACATCAGGCATTATACCGTAATTCATAAATGAATAAAGTTCACCTGTTCTTCCGTTGCCTGTCTGCACCTCATCAATAAGAAGAAGCATATTGTTTTCATCACAAAGCTCACGAGCAAATTTTACATAATCAGGGTCAAGTGCCATTACACCGCCCTCACCTTGAATGAGCTCCATCATAACAGCGCAGCAGGCATTTTCTTTCACGAGTTTTGCAAGCTCGTCCTTATCGTTTGCCGAAGCATATACAAAACCAGGTGTGAAAGGACCGAAATCCTTATGAAAAACATCCTGACCGGTTGCGGTGAGAGTTGTCACCGTTCTTCCGTGGAAGCTGTTTTTGAGAGTTACGATTACCGGAGAATCAAGACCCATAACGGAATTACCGTATTTTCTGGCTACCTTGATAGCACATTCATTTGCTTCGGCACCTGAATTGCCGAAGAAAACCTTTTTCATACCTGTGCCTTCGCAAAGAAGCTTTGCAAGTTTTGCCTGAGGCTCAGTATAGTAATAGTTTGATACGTGCTGAACGCTTTTTAACTGCTCAACAACAGCATCAACCCACACATCGTCTGCAATACCGAAAGATGTTACTGCTATTCCGCTTCCCAGGTCAATGTATTCCTTGCCGTCAAAATCGGTAAGAACAGAACCTTTTCCGCTTTTAAAGGCAACATTCAATCTGCCGTAAGTATTTGCTATATATTCTTTATCTAATGCAAAAATATCCATTTATTTCACCTTAATCCGAAAAAACGGTATAATTATTTCTTACACCCTTTTTATTTGTAAACATTGTGCCGATACCTTCATTGGTAAGCATTTCAATAATTATTGAGTGTTCCACTCTTCCGTCGATAATAAATACTCTGCCAACACCGTCTTTAAGGGCATCAGCACAGCATTCAACCTTGGGAATCATACCGCCGCTGATAACACCGTCTTCAACGAGTTTCGGAATTTCTTTGATATCAACTGCAGGAATAAGGGATTCAGGGTCATTGACATCACGGAGAAGACCGGGAATATCTGACATTGAAATAAGAGTTTCGGCATTCAGGGCAGCTGCAATTTTAGCAGCAGCAGTGTCAGCGTTAACGTTATATGTATTACATTCATTATCACAGCCGACGGTTGAAATAACAGGAATATAGCCTCTGTCAAGCACGTCGTGTATCGGCTGAGGGTCAATATATTTGATTTCACCTACATAGCCAAGAGCTTCATCCTTGCAGGTTGCCTGAATCATTTTGCCGTCAATACCGCTAAGACCGATAGCATTGCCGCCTGCCTGATTGATAAGAGCAACAAGATCTTTGTTAACCTTACCTGCAAGAACCATCTGCACGATATCAATTGTTTCATCGTCAGTAACACGAAGGCCATTTACAAATTCACTCTTTTTGCCGATTTTGGTAAGCATTGAAGAAATTTCAGGGCCGCCACCGTGAACAAGCACAACCTTCACACCAACAAGATTAAGAAGCACCATATCACGCATAACTGCCTGTTTGAGTGTTTCGTTAATCATAGCGTTACCGCCGTATTTTATAACACAGACCTTGCCTGTGTATTTTTTAATGTATGGGAGCGCCTGAACGAGTACCTGCGCCCTGTCTGAATTAGAAAAGTTCATTTTTTAACCGTCACCTTTTTAAGTTCTGTAATCTCCGTTGATTTTAACATAGTCATAAGTAAGGTCACAGCCTCTTGCAACGGCAGATTCATCACCGCTGTTAAGCTGTATAATTACCTGTATTTCATCCTTAAGCAAAATCTCTTTTGCAATTTCTTCACTGAAATCAATACCCATACCGTCTTTGCAAACAGGTATCTCCCCTGCCTCTGACTTAAAGGAAACATCGATTTTATTTATATCAACATCTGCTCCGCTGTAACCGATAGCACAAAGGATTCTGCCCCAGTTTGCATCTGCACCGAACATAGCTGCCTTAACAAGGCTTGAGCATACAACACTTTTGGCAACTGTCCTTGCCACAGCTTTGTCCGAAGCGCCGAAAACCTTGCACTCAAGAAGCTTTGTTGCACCTTCGCCGTCTTTTGCGATCTCACGGCAGAGATGTGAGTTAACTGCGCCGAGAGCTTTGCAAAAAGCATCAAAATCTTCGCCCGGGGCAATAATCTCCTCATTGCCCGCCATACCGTTTGCAAGAACGCAGACCATATCATTTGTTGAAGTGTCACCGTCAACACTTACCATATTAAATGTATCGGCAACATCATTTTTAAGCGCTTTATTAAGCATTTCAGGGCTGACAGCAGCATCTGTTGTGATAAACACAAGCATTGTTGCAAGATTGGGGTGAATCATTCCCGAGCCTTTTGCGATACCGCCGATTCTGCATACTTTACCGCCAACGGTGAACTCATAAGCGATTTCTTTAAGAACGGTGTCAGTTGTAATAATTGCGTTTGCGGCATCCTGACTTGCATTATAATCAAGAGCACCTACAAGCTCAGACATGCCATCTTTAATAGGTGTAATATCAAGTTGCTGACCGATAACACCTGTAGAAGCAACTACAACGTCAGCTGAGCTGATGCCTGTGCTTTCTTCAACAAGGTCGCACATAGCTTTTGCTATTTCAATACCGTTTGAATTGCATGTATTTGCATTGCCTGAATTGCAGATAACTGCCATTGCTTTGCCGTCTGCAATATTTTCTTTGGTAACATAAATAGGTGCGCCTTTAACAAGGTTTGATGTGTAAACCGCTGCTGCGCTTGCTCTGACATCTGACACGATAAGTGCGAGATCTTTTTTTGATTTATTCTTACGGATTCCGCAATGGATACCCGATGCTTTAAACCCTTTTGCGGCACAAACGCCGCCTTTTACAAATTCCATTATTTATTTCCTTTCAAATCAAAGCTCAAGGCCTGTTGTTTCGTCAAGACCGAGCATAATATTCATACACTGCAAAGCTGCACCCGATGCACCCTTACCAAGATTATCGTAAACAGCTGTTAGAATCATTCTCTCACTGTTACCTCTTACGGCAACCTCCATTGAGTCTTTGCCGCCTAACTGAAGTGCGCTGACAAATTCGTTTTCAGCTATGAAGCCTGCGCTTTTAACCATCTTTGAAGAATTATAATATGTATTATAAATCTCAGCTATCTCTTCAGGCGAACATTGCTTTTTAAACATTTCAGGGAAAAGAGGTACAGTGACTTCCATTCCGCTGTAAAATGATGCAACTACGGGACTGAAAACAGGAGCTTTTGAAATACCTGTGATAGCTTTCATCTCTTTTAAATGCTTATGTGCCTGACCTGTTGCATACTGGCGGGGAGCATCAAACTCACAGGGTCTGTCAGCTCTTTCATAATCAGCTATCATCTTTTTACCGCCGCCGCTGTAACCTGTAACAGAAAAACTGCTTAACGGATAATCAGGGGCAATAATTCCCTCTTTAACAAGGGGGTAAACAAGAGCGATAAATCCGCTGGCGTGACAGCCGGGAACAGCTACACGTTTGCCGTTTTTTACCTTTTCACGATGTTCAGCTGAAAGTTCCGGGAAGCCGTAGCTCCAATCAGGGTCAGTTCTGTGAGCAGTGGAAGTATCCAGAATACGTACATTGGAATTTTCAACCAAAGAAACCGACTCTCTTGCCGCATCATCGGGAAGACATAAAAAAGTGATATCTGAAGAATTGATAGCTCTTTTTCTTGCTTCGGGACTTTTACGCTCATCTTCACTTAATGTGATTAACTCTATATCATCTCTTACGGAAAGACGGTCATATATCCTTAAACCTGTTGTTCCTGCTTTTCCGTCGATAAAAACTTTATACAAAGAAATACCTCCACAAATAAACTATACAGGCAATTATACAACATTTTGCTAAAATGTCAAGTGCCAAAAAGTATATTTATTCATTTTTACTGCATATTTATTAATATTTATACATTATTTTGTATATTATTGATTTAAAATAAAAATTTGCCAATTAAGATACGTTGCAAAGCTTACCCACAGCAGATAAGGAAGCTGTAAATACGCTGATTTTTTATTAATCGGATGAAAGGTTATTATCATCCCCGCTATTGAAGCAAGCAGCAAAACTATTATAAAAAGTGATAATGAGTAGTTATCCAATGTAAAAAAAACAAAGGTCCAAAGGAAGTTCAGAAAAAGCTGAGCTGCATAAAATGAATATGCCGAAGCTTTGTTTTTTTCAGGGCTTTGCTGCACGAGATAGAAAGATATACCCATAAGAATATAAAGAACAGTCCACACAACCGAAAACACCCACGGCGGAGGGGTCAGAGGTGATTTTGCAATTGATTCAAATTCAGTGAAGCCGTTAAAGTTGATTACTGATGCAATTCCCCCTACTGCCAACGGAATAGCAACGCTGATAGCCAAATCTTTTTTGTTGATGTCAGTTATTAACATATAATCACTCCTTGATATCAGTTTATTAAACTGATAAAAAATTATACGAAAAATAACCCTTAAACTGAAATTTGTCAGAAATAAAAAAGGTGTGCCGAAGCACACCTTTAACGGATATTCAATTATTAATACATTCCGCCGCCCTGGCCTGCCATTGCTGCGGCTGCAGCTGCATCTGCCTGAGGATCGGGCTTATCTGTAACAAGGCTCTCTGTTGTGAGTACCATTGCTGCAACAGATGAAGCGTTCTGAAGAGCTGAACGTGTTACCTTTGTGGGGTCAAGAATACCTGCCTCAAACATATCAACATAGCCTTCATTGCCGAAATCATAGCCGTAACCTGCTTTGTCAACTTCAACAATGTTGTTAACAATAACAGAACCTTCAAGACCTGCGTTTGCAGCGATCTGACGAACAGGCTCTTCAAGAGCTTTAAGAACGATTCTTACACCTGTTTTAAAGTCTGCATCATCAGTATCGAGAAGAGCTTTAACAGCGGGAATAGCGTTGATAAGAGCAACACCGCCGCCTGCAACAACACCTTCTTCAACAGCTGCTTTTGTAGCTGCGAGAGCGTCTTCAATGCGAAGCTTTTTCTCTTTCATTTCTGTTTCTGTAGCAGCGCCTACGCGGATAACTGCAACACCGCCTGCAAGCTTAGCAAGTCTTTCCTGAAGCTTTTCGCGATCAAAATCAGATGTTGATGTTTCGATAAGTGAACGGATCTGAGCAACTCTTGCTTTGATAGCTTCCTTATCGCCTGCACCGTCAACAATGATTGTGTTTTCTTTAGAAATCTTGATCTGACGTGCGCGGCCGAGCTGAGGAATCTGAGTGTCTTTAAGTTCAAGACCGAGATCAGAAGTGATAACCTCACCGCCTGTAAGAATTGCGATATCCTGAAGCATTTCCTTACGTCTGTCACCAAAGCCGGGAGCTTTTACGCAAACGCAGGTGAATGTTCCGCGGAGTTTGTTAACAAGAATTGTTGAAAGGGCTTCACCTTCAACATCCTCTGCAACGATAACAAGCTTTTTGCCTGCCTGAAGAATCTGCTCAAGAAGAGGAAGAATTTCCTGAATATTTGAAATTTTCTTATCTGTAATAAGAACGTAAGCATCGTCAATAACTGCTTCCATCTTATCGGTGTCTGTTACCATATAAGGTGAAATGTAGCCGCGGTCAAACTGCATACCTTCAACGATATCACTGTCTGTAACAGCTGTTTTGCTCTCTTCAACTGTGATTACGCCGTCAGCTGTAACCTTTTCCATAGCTTCGGCAATAATATCACCGATTGTTTTATCAGCTGATGAAATTGTTGCAACTCTTGCAATATCCATTGAGCTTGTAACGGGCTTTGAATTTGCTTTTACTGTTTCAACTGCTGTTTCAACTGCAGCTGCGATGCCTCTTTTAACTTCCATGGGGTTTGCACCTGCAGCAACGTTTTTCATACCCTCACGAACAAGTGCCTGAGCAAGAAGTGTTGCGGTTGTAGTACCGTCACCTGCAACGTCGTTTGTTTTTGTTGCAACTTCTTTAACAAGCTGAGCACCCATATTTTCAAAGGGATCTTCAAGTTCAACGTCTTTTGCAATTGTAACACCGTCATTTGTGATGAGAGGTGCACCGTATTTCTTATCAAGAACTACGTTTCTGCCCTTGGGTCCGAGTGTGATTTTAACTGTATTTGCAAGCTTATCAATGCCTGCCTGAAGAGCCTTTCTGGCATCTTCACCGTAAATAATCTGTTTAGCCATAATTATCTCCTTATCTGATGTAAACTGAATGTTAATCTTATTCTACAACTGCAAGAATGTCATTCTGACGAACGATGATATACTCTTCGTTATCAAGCTTAACTTCTGTTCCTGAATATTTGCTTGTGATTACTTTGTCGCCAACCTTCACAAACATTTCTATTTCTTTACCGTCCACCATACCGCCGGGACCTACTGCAAGCACCTCGGCAATCTGTGGTTTTTCCTGTGCAGATGCAGCAAGGATAATTCCGCTTGAGGTTGTTTCTTCAACTTCTGTAAGCTTTACAACAACTCTGTCAGCAAGGGGTCTGAGTTTCATATATATTTTCCTCCTTCAGAAAGTTTTTAGTGATTTAGCACTCTTTGGTTGCGAGTGCTAAATCTATTGTAGCCACTTTTTGGAAAAAGTCAATACTTATATTAAAAATTCACAAAATAATAACAATTTATTCAGTTATTTACCTTTTTGATAAAATATGATAGAATTATATTCGAGGTGGTTTTATGGATATCGGGATTTCATCATCATGCTTTTACCCCGGCAATACAGAAGATGCATTTGAAAAAGTGTGCCGCATGGGAGCCGAAACGTCAGAAATATTTTTTAATTGCAGTGAAGAAATGCAGATGCCGATAATCGGTGAAATAAACGAAATAAAAAACTATTACGGTGTACCTGTGAGAACAATACACCCTTACACCTCCTTTGCCGAGCCGTATATGCTTTTTGGAGGCTACGGCAGACGAACCAATGAAGGCATTGATTTTTATAAGCGTTATTTTGAAACAGCTGCTTATCTCGGCGCTGAAAGTGTTGTTATTCACGGCGGTAAGCCAATTCACCAAAGGGATGAACTTGATTACTTTGAAGTGTTTGCAAGACTCTGCGAGGAAGGGAAGAAATTCGGTGTACTCCCCGCCCACGAAAATGTTTATATGAGAGCCGGCAGCGATATCGGTTTTTTAAAAAGATTAAAACGGTATCTCGGTAAAGATTTCAGACTTGTACTTGATATAAAACAATGCCGTCGTAATGAATCTGATGAATATGAAATCATAAAGCTTTTCGGAAAAGATATCATTCAGCTTCATATAAGTGATTATGACAAAAGCCGTGATTGTATTCCTCCCGGGGAAGGGAAATACAATTTTAAAAAGCTTTTTCAACAGTTGAAAATCAGCGGATATGACCGCAGCGCAATTATAGAATTGTATTCTTGGAGCTTTGAAACAGATGACCAGATTGTCAATTCTATTGATTATTTAGAAAAAATAAGGTAAAAATGTTGAAATTATATACCCTGATGTGGTATTATATAATGTGTGTATGTGTCTATACTTAATTTTTAAGGATGTGATTTCATGAAATGTCCGTTTTGCGGAATTGAAGAAAGCAAGGTTATCGACTCCCGCCCCACTGATGAAGGCGAAAGAATCCGCCGCCGCAGAGAATGTACAAGCTGCGGTAAAAGATTCACAACTTATGAGATAATCGAAAATGTCCCCGTTATTGTAGTTAAGAAAGACAAGTCACGTGAAACCTTTGATCGCAATAAGCTTTTCAACGGTATTCTCAGAGCTTGTGAAAAGAGACCGGTTCCCGTTGAAACTATTGACAAAATGGTTGACAATATTGAGGCCACTTTGCAGAATTCACTTGACAGAGAAGTTACGTCTGTTCACATCGGTGAAATGGTTATGGATAAGCTTAAAGCTGTTGACGAAGTTGCTTATGTACGATTTGCTTCGGTTTATCGCCAGTTTAAAGATATCAACACCTTTATGGATGAACTTGCAAAGCTTTTAAGTGAAAAATAAGGAGCAATCTTATGGTTAAGATAACTCTCGTAATACTCGCCGCTCTCGGTGCACTGTTGCTTTTTGTTTATACCATAGCTTGTTTTTACTGCCTCAATCTTGCAGTAGGCAAAAAGAAAAAGCACAAACCGCCCGAAAATGAGTGGCAGCAATACAAAGCTGATCAGAGAATAAAAAACACAGAATATCTTATGTCCAAAAAACCTGAAGACCTTATGATAAAAAGCTGTAAGGGTCAAAAAATGAGAGCATGGTTTGTTCCTTCAGAGGGTTCAAAGAGATTTGTTATATGTGTTCACGGTTACGGCAGCACCGGACCTAATGAGTTCAGCCATATGTTTCCCTTCTATAATGAAGATATGGGTTATAACTATCTTATCCCCGATCTCACTGCCCACGGCAGAAGCAAGGGTCACTTCATAGGATTCGGCTCATTTGATGCAAAAAATATTATGCTATGGGTAAACTATCTGATTGAACGTTTCGGCGAAGATATTGAAATTATTCTTCACGGTATTTCAATGGGCGCGGCAACCGTTATGAATGTTAACGAAATGGATCCGCCCGATCAGGTTAAGCTCATTATTGAAGACTGCGGTTTCACCTGCGCTTATGATCAGGTTTATGACACCGCTAAACACACTCTCGGCTTTGAATGTAAGCATCTGCTTGCATCAACCAACGTTTTGTGTAAAATTTTTGCAGGCTACAGACTTCAGGAATCTGATCCTCTTGGTAATATGGATAAGGCTAAAAATCCTGTTTTGTTCATTCACGGTGAAGAAGATAAATTCGTTCCCTTTGAATTCGGCAAACAGCTTTATGAAGCCTGCCCTACCGATAAAGATTTTTATTGGGTACCTGATGCAAAGCATGCAGACAGTTACTATAAAGAAAAAGAAAAGTACGAACAAAAAGTTAAATCATTCATTGCAGAACATCTTGATAAAAAAACTTCTTTAATAAAATAAGTTATACATAGGGCGCGTTATGTATGTAACACGCCCTGATTTTCGGAGGAATATAATGGCACAGTATAAGGATTTATCAAAAGCACAGCTTTCAGAAATCAAGCAGCAGCTTGTTAGTGCATACGAAGGCTACAAGGCTCAGGGCCTCAAGCTCGATATGTCAAGAGGTAAACCCGGTAAAGATCAGCTTGATTTATCAAACGAATTAAATAACGTTCTCGTTGCTGACAGTGATTATAAATGCGAAAACGGAATGGACGTACGCAATTACGGTATTCTTGACGGAATTCCCGAAGCAAAGCGTCTTTTTGCTCAGCTTCTTGAGGTTGAGGATAAAAACGTTATCGTTTTCGGTTCTTCAAGTCTTAACATTATGTACGACTATATTGCTCAGTGTATGATTTTCGGTGCAGGTGACAAACCTTGGGCTTCTCAGAAAATCAAGTTCCTCTGCCCTGCTCCCGGCTATGACAGACATTTCGGCATTCTTGAGCATTTCGGCATTAAAATGATTACCGTTCCTATGCTCGATCACGGCCCTGATATGGATAAAATTGAAGAGTTGGTTAAAGATGAAAGTGTTAAAGGTGTTTTCTGTGTGCCCAAATACACCAACCCTGAGGGACTTACATTTTCAGATGAAGTTGTACGCCGTTTTGCTGCATTAAAGCCTGCTGCAAAGGATTTCAGAGTTATCTGGGACAACGCTTATATCATTCACGATATTAATGATACACCCGATAAGCTTCTTAACATCTTTGAAGCAGCTGAAGAATACGGCAGTGAAGATTTATTTATTGAAGTTACTTCAACTTCAAAGATTTCCTTCCCCGGTGCCGGTATTTCTGCGCTTGCCGCATCAGATAATAATATTGCCGATATCAAAAAGCGTATGACAGTTCAGATTATCGGCCACGATAAAATCAACCAGCTCCGCCACGCAAGATATTTCAAGGATGTTGACGGTATCCGCAAACATATGAAAAAGCACGCTGAAATCGTACGTCCCAAGTTTGAGGCTGTACTCAACGCTTTTTCAAGCGAACTTGACGGACTGGGCATTGCCGAATGGAAAAATCCCAACGGCGGTTATTTCATAAGCCTTTATGTTATGCCCGGCACTGCAAAAGAAGTGGGCAGACTCTGCAAAGAGGCAGGTGTTGTACTCACACCCGTAGGTGCAACATATCCTTACTCAGTTGACCCTGACAACAGCAATATCCGTATCGCTCCCACCTTCCCTGACGTTGATGAGCTTAATAAAGCTGTTGAAATTCTTTGTGTGTGCATTAAACTCGCAGCTGTTAACTACCTCTTAGGTGAATAAATTTTTAGGAGAATTGCATTGTCACTTTATGAAGTAAGACAATTTAATAATTTCCCTGAGCTTATTGATTCAAGCACAAGCTGTTTTGGTGACGGTATCGCCTTTTCTCAAAAAAAGGGCGATGCTGTTGTTTCTTGCAGCTATAAGCAATTCAAAAACCGTGTTATGGCTTTAGGCACAGCTCTTTCAAAACTCGGATATACAGATAAACGCATTGCCCTTTGCGCCGGTAACAGTATTGACTGGTGTGTGGCATATATGGCAAGTGCAATTTACTGTGACTGTGTTGTTCCCATTGATAAGGAGCTTACAGGGGAAAACATTTTTTCTACCGTTGAAAAATCTCAGTCATCTGTTCTTATAACCGACAAAAAAACTTTTGATTCACTTCCCTGCTGTAAATCGCTTACAATTATCGGTATTGATTTTGAAACAGAAAATATTCAGAATCTTGAAAAGTTTTCCGAATGCGAAGATTTTATTCCTATGCCTGTTAAAGATAAGGGCGCTCCCTCGGTGATGCTTTTCACATCGGGAACAACAGGCAAATCAAAAGCAGTTGTTCTCAGCCAGGAAAATATCTGTTTTGACGTTTCTTCTGTTATGAAAATCGTTAAAATCAATGAGAGTGAAAGAATTTTATCTTTGCTTCCCCTTCATCATACCTATGAATGCTCTATCACTTTTTTATGTTGCCTTTATGCAGGCGTGAATGTTTGTTTCGGCGGCGGAATCAGACATATATACAAAGATCTGGCTCTTTTCTCACCCCATATTCTTGTGCTTGTTCCGTTGATTTTAAAGGGAATGGCAAGTAAATTCAACCGTTTTCCGTTATTGCCTGATATAATCATAAAGAAGAAGGTAACGGAATTTTTTGGCGGTAATCTACGCCTTATTGTGTGCGGTGCAGCTCCCATAGAGCCGCAGGTGCTTAAATTATTCAGCAAGTTTGTACCAACAATTATTCAGGGCTACGGACTCACGGAATGCTCACCTATTGCCCTTTGCAACCCTGATTCTGATTTCACTTTTGATTCTGTCGGTAAACCTTTGCCCGACACTCAGGCGAAGATTATCAGCCCTGATGAAAACGGTATAGGCGAAATCTGTGTCAAAGGCGATATGGTGATGACCGGATATTATTACGATAACGAGCTTCACGACGTTCGTGACAATGACGGCTGGTTCCACACAGGTGACCTGGGTTATTGTGACGAAAACGGCAGATACTACATCACAGGAAGATCAAAAAACGTTATCGTTACCCCTAACGGCAAAAACATTTACCCCGAAGAGCTTGAAATTCAGCTCGGGGAATTTAAAGAGATAACAGAATCAATGGTTTATGAAGGAACTGACAGCAGAGGTAACACGGCGGTATGCGCAAAAATTGTAACAGACGCTAACGATGAAAAAGTAAGAAAAATCATCAAAAAGCTTAACAGCCGCAATGCACCCTACAAGGCTATCAAAAATTTTGAAATCTGCGAATCTTTGCCCAAAACAACATCTCACAAAATCATTCGTAATAAATAATCAAACCTCCTCATAATTTGAAATGAGGAGGTAATTTTATGCACAAAAACAAAAAGAAAAAAATCACCGCAAAATCAACAAACAATCAGCTTGTAAAAGGCCTTTCCCTTTCTTTTGCTGCAGGCACGGCTGCATTTTTAATATTAAGCTCACTTATGACACTCATTGCTTTCAAGCAGGATTTACAAGAAAGCCTGTATCCGTTTTTAATGATTATCTGCTTTGCGGTCAGCGGATTTATTTCAGGTCTTGCATCAGGTCTGATTATCAGAAAAAACGGGCTTATTATGGGACTCATTTCTGTAATGCCCGTATATTTTCTTATTATTTCAGCTGCCTGCATCACAAGCCGCAGCGGAATTAACCTCTGGGGGTGGGCAGTACTTGGCGCTATGCTGATTTCAGGGGCAGCAGGCGGAATTGTTGCTGTTAACAGACAAAATCGCATTAAAATCAAATAATTGTTGAATAAGTCTTTTAAAAGTGTTAAAATGATAGAAGCAGTTTAAAAGAGGTTTTGAAATGAAAAAAACAGATTTAATTAAAAAAGCAAATTCAATACTTCCCTCAAAGCAGCAGCTTGAGTTCGCTGATATGGAGTTTATCGGCCTTATTCATTACGGAATGAATACATACACAAACTCTGAAGAAGGAACAGGCAGAGAGCCTGAAAAGTATTTTAACCCACCTGAGCTTGATGTTAAGCAGTGGGTAACAACCGTTAAAAATGCCGGTATGAAAGGCCTTATTCTCACTGTTAAACACGCTGATGGATTTTGCATCTGGCCCTCTGATTACACAGAGCATACCGTTAAAAACAGCCCGTGGCTTGACGGTGAAGGTGACCTTGTGAAAATGGTAAGTGATGAATGCCGCGAGCAAGGCTTAAAGTTCGGTATTTATATCAACCCTCAGGATAAGCACGAAAAATCTTTCGGCACTGATGAATACAACACATTTTTCAAAAATATTCTCACAGAGCTTATGACAAACTACGGTGAGATTTTCTGCGTGTGGTTCCCACGTGACACTACAAGCGGTTTTCATTATAATTGGGCTTCTTATTATGAAACCATCAGAGAGCTTCAGCCTGAGGCTGTTATCTGCTCCTGCGGACCAGATTTCCGTTGGGTGGGTAACAAGGGCAATGTTATGAGAAGTCAGGAATGGAGTGTTGTGCCTTTCGATTTACTTAACAATGCTCCGTTGCAAAAGCTTGTTGAACCTGATCTGGGAAGCCTAAAAAAGCTTAAAAAAGCAAAAGAGTTTGTATGGCTCCCCCCTGTTACACTCACCTCAATAAGACCGCGATGGTTTTATCACAAAGAGGATGAAACCGATTTAAAGTTGCTTTCAAAAATTCTTGATATTTATTTCCGTTCGGTGGGCAATAACGGCACAATGATTCTGAGTATTCCCCCGTCACATCTGGGAATTATTGAAAACAAAGATGTTGAGTCATTGCGCACTCTCGGCGCTCAGCTTAACATTGAATTCAAGACAAACCACGCCGAAGACGGTGAATTTTCGGCTTCAAGCGAGCGTGATGAGCTTCACAGCGCCAATATGGTAAAAAAAGAAAACGGATATTGGCACAGCGGTGAAATAAGCAAAAAGACAACTATTGAAGTTGATATGGGCGAGGTTAAGTTTATCAATAAGGTTGTTCTTGGTGAAAACACAGCCACAGGTCAGCAGATTGAAAAATTCAATCTTTATTATTACTTTGACAAAAAGTGGAAAAAGATTTATTCAGGTAACACAATCGGCAGAAAGAAAATCTGCAACCTGCCCGAAATGAACGCCAGAAGAATCAAGCTGGAAATTGTGAAAACAAGAGAGTTTGCAACAATCAGGACATTTGAAGTATATTAAAAAACAAGCAGGATTTTATTAATCCTGCTTGTTAGTTTTTGCGTCTATGACTGTTTCTTTTCGCTTTGAATTATTCATCAGCCGCCAAACAGAGTTTGCTTTCTGTTACTTATCATACTCATAAGAATACATTTTGCTGATGATATATACAGGTCTGTTTTTGACCTGAACGTAGACTTTTGCCAGGTATTCACCGAGAATACCAATGCAAAGAAGCTGGAGACCGCCAAACATCAGAATCAGAGCTACGATGCTGTCATATCCTGCAACATCTACGCCCCAGACAAAGTGTCTGATAACGATTATCAATGTGTAAATAATTGAAGCAAAAAAGACAAAGGTACCGATACCTGTTGCTAATTTAAGGGGGGCAGTTGTGAATGAAATGATGCCTTCAAAAGCATATTTAAAAAGCTTCCAGAAGTTCCAGTTTGAAGTTCCGCTTTCACGTTCCTGCACTTCATAAGGGATAAACTTTGTATTAAAGCCGACCCAGGAGAAAATGCCCTTTGAAAAACGGTGATATTCCGTCATATCAAGTATTGCCTCAACCATTGAACGGCGGAAGGTTCTGAAATCACTGGCACCTGATACAAAGTCAACCTCTGTAACTTTATTGATCAGCTTATAAAAAGCATTTTTAAGCGTTATCATTGCTTTTGATTCTTTTCGCTCTTTCTGATATGCGGCTACGCAGTCGTACTCTTCGTTTTCATCAAGAATATTTACCATCTGCAAAACGACCTCGGGACGCTGCTGTAAATCGACATCAATAATACAGACATAATCCCCTTTTGCGTTTGAAAGGCCTGCATACATTGCCGCCTCTTTGCCGAAATTACGGGAAAAAGAAAGCACCTTGATGTTTGATTCCTTATGCTCATCATAGAGCTTCTTAAGAGCTTTAAGAGTGTCATCCTTGCTGCCGTCATTTATAAAAACAAGCTCATAGTCAAAGCTTTCATCGGCAAAAGCTCTGACGGTTTCGTTATAAAACTTTTCAACATTGCCCTGCTCGTTATAGCAAGGCACTACGAGAGATAATCTCATGGGTATCGCCTCCTGATATTTACAGTTTACACCCTGTAAGCGATTTTATCAAGATTTATTTGTCATTTGTTGCATTGCCGTCACCGTTTATAGGAATTGCTTCACCTAAATAAGTGGGTTCAGGCTTTATGATGCAATAAAAGAAATCTTTTATCCTTGCGGCAAATTCCCTTGTATTATTATAAAGGTCTTTACCGTAACTTCTTAAATCAGCAGACACTCCGTAAGCTTCAAGGCCTAACGCTTCAGCACACCTGATAGCCCTCGGCAGATGGTACCCCTGGGTTACAATAACAATCTTTTCTGCTTTGAAAATTTCTTTTGCGCGGTACATACTTTCATATGTAGAAAACCCTGCGTGATCCATAAAAATATTTTCACTTTTTACCCCTTGCTCTACGGCAAAGTTTTTCATTACGTTCACTTCGTCATAATCTTCTCTGCCGTGGTCGCCTGACATAAGAATTTTCGGTGCTGTTCCCTGATTATAAAGCTCAACACCGACAGTGAGCCTGTCCGCAAGCATATGGCTGGGGGTGGTTTCGCTCCAGACAAGGCAACCGAGAACAAGAATACAGTCGGCATCTTCAATTTCTTTTGCCTCATCAACGGTGAGAATATTATCTTTTGTTGAAATGAGCATATAGGCGTTGATTCCTACACCTGCAGATCCCGCTAAAAAACAGATTATAAATAAAACAACCAGTATTTTTTTGATTTTCAAAACAATAGCCCCCTGTCGTGTTTTTTCCATTTTACAACAGAAAAAGCATACAGACAAGGGGCTTTACAAATTCTTAATAATCTTTTTGTTAATCATTAATCTTTTTGCCATACTTAATCTGATTAATGATAAATCCGATTAAAAGCACAATAATTATCAGCGGTAAAAAAGGAATCGCAACAATAACCGCCAGAATAAGTGAAATCAGAACACCTAAGCCTTTGCGGCTCTCAATGGTGCATTTCTCAACAGGAAATAACTCTTCAAGCTGTTTTTTTGTGGGATGAAGAGGCAAAACTGCCCCTTTTGACGGAATACCTTGCTTATAAAGCAACGGCTCCACCATTGAACGGATATTTTTTGTTCCTTTGAGGAATTTGCTCACAGGCATACCGATTGTTTCAAGAAATGAGTCGATTATAGCAAGAAGACTCATTGTAATTTTGTAATACGGTGTATCGGGGGTATATTCGCCGTCACCTGCATACAGATTCATCGGAAGAGTTATTGCAAAATCAACTACTCTTTCATCCTTGATATGAGCATAATCTTCAGGACGCAGTCCCGTTTCTTTTTTAGTCCATTTAGCAACGGTGCCCACCTTAAGATTTCTGAACCAGGCAGCAAAAGGTTTTATGAGCCAGCCGATTTTATAAATCAGTTTTTTCTTAACAGAAAATGCCTGAACCTTTTCGGCTAAATCATCAATATCAGTTGCAGCGGCGTCAATAACATTTCTGATCATACCGAAGAACTGATCTTCAAGGTGTTGAGGAAGAGCCTTGCCGTTAAATGAAAGGTTATTGTTTTCATCGGCTTTGACGGTTTTGATATCAATAATATCATTATCAGGGTCAATTGTGACTCGGCGGTAATAACCGGGGTAACCTACGGGTGAAGTTGTGCTGATACCGTAAATCGGATTGCCCTTTTCAGAGAAAATGTATGATATATCATGAACGTGAGAATGACCTGTAAAAATAAAGCTTACACCTAAATCAGCAAGCTGTTCACGGCGAAGAGCGTGCTCACCCATCATATCATTTTTGCCGATAATAGAATAAAACTCCGAGGGCGAAATAACAGGATGATGAGTCATCATAATAACCTGCTGATCGTTTTCTCTTGCATCCTTAAGCTGAAGAGCTATCCACATAAAAAGCTCGTCTGAAAAGCCGCTTGCACCTTTGAGGTTACGGTCATCATTAAGAGCAAAAAGGCGGTAACCGTCTTCAAGCTGAACAACGTAAGACATACTGTCTTTGTGCAAAGCAATTGCCTCATCCATACCGAATTCACGGTACATTTCATAAAGGTCTTCACGCTTTGCGCAGTCAATTCTCGTCACTTCATCTTCAAGGTAGCAGTTAGTTTTTCCGTCACCCTGAAAATCGTGAGTAGCGGTGATTGCATATACTCTTTTACCTGCCATTTTAAGGGCACGGCAAAGGTTTATAAAGCCTTCGTGAGAAGCAAATTCACCGTTTGAGGTAGTGTCACCACCCATAAGGATGATGTCACTTTCACTGTCTTTAGCCATCTGTGCAAAAGCATTGGTAAGCACCTGTGCACTGTCTTTCATCAGAATCTGGCTTTTGGAATCAGCGTAGTTATATGATTTTGTATCAACACCATTTTCTTTTGCGTAATAGTGCAAATCGGTTATAACTGTGAACGTAAGCGGAGCTTTTGACATAGCGGCCTCCCGTTATTTTGATTCAGCAAGTGTACCTGCTTTTTCACGGCGAGCCATAAGCTCAGCTGTAATATGCTCCTTTTTCTTGCCAACAAGGTCATAGAAGATAATCGGAACAGCCTGACCGATAACAAAAACAGCAGGAATGATAGTGTAAATCATAAGGAATTTATCAAGGGTTTCGGGGCTCTGATCAATATAAGCTACATTGGCATCACTTGAAGCAACATAACCTGACCAGGTGAACACAAGGAAGGCACCAAGGCTCTTTGTGAAAGCAGCGGCAATCTTAGCAAAAAGACCGATACCTGCATAACAAAGACCTTCCTGACGTTTGCCTGTGTTATATTCGATTTCATCGATACAGTCGGCTATCATAACATTTGGTGTGATGTTGGTATTACCGTGCTGAAGGCCGACGAAGAAGTTAATGATAAGGAATGGAATAACAAGTGCACTTGAGAAGCCGACAACTTTTGTTACCGCAAACAGAATTGCAAGCATTGATGCACCGTAAACACAGCAGATAATGAATGTACGCTTTGTATCAAACTTTTTAAGAAGAGCTTTAACAAAAAGCATACCGACAGCTGTGCCGATACCCATCGGAAGAAGAAGACCGATTTTAAGGTCTTTATCACCAAGAAGGTATATTGCGATATAAAGACTTACTGTTGAATAAACACCTCTGCCGAAGCCTGCAAGCTTTATAAGAGCAACCATAAGAAGGTTTTTATTTGTGAAAACAATTTTAATGCTTTCTCTGATGCTTACTTTTTCCTGAGTATAAGGTACACGTTCTCTGGTGTTGAACGCCATAACAAAAAGGAAAATCAGCGCACCCGCAACACAAACAAAGGTAGAAACCTGTAAGTCCATACCGCTTGCTTCAGCAAGAGAGAATTTTTCTTCACCCATAACGGCTTTTAAAATAAGACCTACAACAAGAAGAACTACCATACCGCCTGACTGGCCCACTGCTTTAAAGATACTTGCAACAGAAATAGCATCGCCGCGCTCTTTGGGATTAGGAGTGATTACCGAGCCGAAGCAGCCTGCCGGACTTTCAACACAAACGGCTATTGCTGTATAAAGGCAATATGTAACCATCATCCAGGCAATTGCAGAAAATTCACTTGACACTTTGGGAGCAAAGAAAACAAGAACTGAAGCAATTGACATCGGTACAATACCGTAAATAATCCACGGGCGGATTTTGCCCCATTTGCTTTTTGTTCTGTCAACACGGAAGCCGACAATAATTTCCATCACTGCGCCCACAATACCGGCAACAAACATTACTGTGGTAATTGCACCTGAAACAAAATCAGGTGAAAGACCTGTGCCCTTGAATGCAAAGTCTTTGAAATATGTACTTGCATAGTCAGGCATCCAGCCTGTGAGAAGTGCAAGGCCAAAAAGACCTATGCCGTAAGCAAAAATCTCTTTTTTATCAAGATATTTTTTCATCTGTTAAACTCCTTTTTCAGCGCAGGCTTATTTATTAAGCTCATTGAAAAGCTTTTTATTGGTCTTGTAAAGCTTTGTATATACATTGTAATACTTGTTATAAGCTTCATGATTTTTCATATTCGGTTTAAATGTTTTTTTAATAGCAATAAGCTTTTTGGCAGACTGAATATCTTTAACAATACCGAGACCTACTGCTGTTACAACGGCTGCACCTGCGGCGCCGACATTATGAGGCTGATAAGGTACTTCAACCTGTCTGCCGAGAATATCGGCAAGAACCTGACAGATTACGTCACTTCTTGCACCGCCGCCTGCAAAACGGACAACATCAGAGGTTTTTACTTTTTTATCCTGAGTTTCAACAAACCAACGAAGATGATATGAAACACCTTCCATAACAGCTCTTACAAGTTCAGCCTTGCTTGTTTCAAGATTAAGATTAAAGAACATTCCTCTTGAGTTAGGATCTTCAAATGGGCAACGGTTACCGTGAAGCCACGGAGCAAAAATAACACCGTCACTGCCGAGATTTGCTTCATTAGCTGCCTTACCCATACAGTCAAATGCATCAACTGCTGTTTCGTGAGATGCATAAAGACCGAGGCGGTCACTGACAACATTATTTTTAACCCATTCGTAGCATTTACCTGCTGTTTCAAGCTCGGCAAAGTATAAAAACCTGCCTTTATCTGCGCCGACAATAGCTGCTATCATCGCATTGGCATCAACAACGCTTTTTGTTGTAACAGTGCCTGCCCAACCTGAAGTGCCCCAATAAAGATGGGTATCGCCGGGTGAAACGGCACCTGAAGCAACGCCGATAAGTGACGCATCACCGCCGCCGCCGAAAACGGCCGTACCGGGTTCAAGACCAAGCTCTGCTGCTGCTTTTGCTGTAAGCTCACCTACTTTATCGGTACATTCCTTGATTTCGGGAAGATGAGCCATATTAACGCCCAGCATATCGCAGATAGGCTTGCTCCAGCATTCTTTTTTTATATCGTAAAGAAGGGTTGCAAATGCAGAGTCAGGTGTCATAACAAATTCGCCTGTCATTCTGCAGATAAGAAATTCTTTAACATCAAGCCATTTATAAGCTCTTTTGAAATTTTCAGGTTCATTTTCTTCAACCCATTTATATTTCCATACCGGGTCTTTTACACTTGCGGCAACAGCACCAGTGATTGCAAGAGATTTAAGAAGCTTGAAAACGTTAGCACCTGCAATCTGAATACCGTGAGCGATACCTTTTTCAAGCTGCTTTGTTGCTCGCTGGTCCATATAACTCATAGCTCTGCGCACGGGCACACAGTTTTTATCGGTAAGAACAAGGCCTTGCATCTGTGAGCAAAAAGAGATACCTTCGATCTTATCGGGAGAAATACCTGCCTGAGAAAGAACTTCGCCGGTAGTTCTGCACATCGCAGCCCACCATTCATTCGGGTCCTGCTCTGCTCCGCCGCCGTCAAGAACATACAAATTATAACCTGCTGAGGCACCTGCAACCAGCTCAATTGTGTCACCGATTGCAAATATACAGGTTTTTACACCTGTTGTTCCGATGTCATATGATATTGAATACCTGATATCACCCATAAAAAAACCTTCTTTAATAAAAATTTCACAAAAATCTCTTTATTTTTAAAAAAAAGTATTGTATAATGTACTAGATACATTATATGTTAGATTTTAACAAACTTTTTGCATTTTTTCAATATGCAAATGTAACGAAAAACTAATACATAATTACATTTTCTGAATAAAGGAGAGATTTTTATGTCAGATTACGCAATCAAAGACTACCTTGACGCTAAGGAAGTCACCCACCAACTTGACGAGCTTATCAAAAAGCCGGTTTATTCAATCGACCCTGATGAGCTTGCTAAGTACGAAAAAGAATACTTTGATGCAAAGTGTTCAAAGAGTAAGGCTATGATTGAAGAGGCAAAGCAGATCATTCCCGGCGGCGTTCAGCATAATCTTGCTTTCAACCACCCCTTCCCTCTTGTATTTACTAAAGCTGAGGGTAACAAGCTCTACGACGCTGACGGTAACGAATACTATGACTTCCTTCAGGCAGGCGGCCCCACAGTTTTGGGCAGCAATCCTCCCGAAGTAAGAGAAAAGGTTATCGACCTTCTTAACACTTGCGGACCTTCAACAGGTCTTTTCCACGAGTATGAATATAAGCTTGCAAAGAAGATTTCTGACAGCATTGAATCAGTTGACATGTTCCGTATGCTCGGTTCAGGTACTGAGGCTTGTATGGCAGCTATCCGTGTTGCAAGACTTGCTACAAAGAAAAAGAACATTCTTAAAATGGGCGGTGCATATCACGGCTGGAGTGATCAGTTAGGTTACGGTATCCGTATCCCCGGCTCAAAATTCACTCAGGCTCACGGTGTTCCCCTTTATATGTTCAGACATACTCAGGAATTCTTCCCCAACGACCTCAATGACCTTGAAAAGAAGCTCAGACTCAACCAGCTTACAGGCGGCACAGCTGCTGTTTTCATTGAGCCTGTCGGCCCCGAAAGCGGTACACGCCCCGTTGACTTTGACTTTAACAAGGGCGTTGAAAGACTTTGCCGTAAATACGGTGCACTTCTTATCTTTGATGAAGTTGTTACAGGTTTCCGTATCGGTATGGCAGGTGCTCAGGGTTACTACGGTGTTTCTCCTGACCTTACTATCTTCGGTAAAGTTATCGCAGGCGGATATCCCGGTGCAGGCGGTATCGGCGGTAAGAGAGAATACATGAAGTATCTCGGCGCAGGTCTTGACGGCGCAGTTAAAGTTAAGAAAGCATTTATGGGCGGTACTCTCGCTGCAACACCTATTTCTTGCGTTGCAGGTTACTACACTCTTTGCGAAATCGAAAAACAGAAGGCTTGCGAAAAAGCAGGTGAAATGGGCGACTATCTCACAAAAGGTCTTCAGGACATCATTAAGAAATATGACCTTCCCTTCGTTGCATTCAACCAAGGTTCAATCTGTCACCTTGACACAGTAGGCACAATGCACTTCTCAATTGACTGGTCAAAGGTATGGCAGATTCCCGGCGTTCTTGACGCTACAAACGTAAGAAAGAAAGAAATGACCCATATGGGTGCTGCATATATGGCAGAAGGTCTTGTAACTCTTGCAGGCAGCCGTCTTTACACAAGCGCTGCTTACACTAAAGAAGACATTGACGATGCTCTTTCAAGATTTGACAGAGTATTCAGCAAATGCAGAAAACTTTAATTTTAAGGTGAATTATCATTATGGATATTTTACAAGCTAAACAAACTGTTATTGATGCAGGTAAAGAACTTCTTGAATGCGGTCTTATTGTAAGAACATGGGGTAACATCAGCTGCAGAATCAGTGAAACTCAGTTTGTTATTACACCAAGCGGTAAGCCCTATGAGGGTCTTACCCCTGATGATATTGTTGTAGTAAACATTGAGGATCTCAGCTATGAAGGTGACATCAAGCCCTCAAGCGAAAAAGGAATCCACGCTGACTGCTACAAAGCTAAGCCTGATGTTAACTTTGTTATTCACACTCATCAGTCTAACGCTTCAGCTGTTTCTATTCTTAAGAAAGACATTATCTGCGAAAGCGAGTCTGACGTTCTTGAAATGGTTGTCCCCTGCGCTGAATACGGTCTTCCCGGTCAGCCCAAGCTCCGCAAAGGCGTAAGCGATGTTCTTGCAAGAAGCGAATCAAAGGCAATTCTTATGGCTCACCACGGTGCTGTTTGCATGGGTGCAGATTATGCTGAGGCTTTTAAAGTTGCCAACGAGCTTGAAAGAGTTTGCGGTGAATATATTGACTCTAAATATAAACGCCCCAAATATAAACACAATGTAGTTGCTTCAAAGAGCGAATTCAAAGACGGTGTGATTCATTTCACTGATGATTTCTGGGACACTGACTTTGACCCCGAAAGCCTCACAATGCCGCCTGAACAGTGCATTCACAGAGATATTTATAACGCTTATCCAAAGATTAAAAATATCATTCACTGCGCTGATGATGACGTAGTTGAAGTTTCTGCAACAGGTAAAAAGGTTAAGCCTTATCTTGATGACTTTGCTCAGCTTGTAGGCATCAACCTCAAGTGTGCAAATGAAGAAAAAGAGCTTATTAAAAAACTCAGATTCAGAAATGCCGTTCTTCTTAAAGATAAAGGCGGTTACTGCTGCGCAAGTGATGAATACAACGCAACAGCCGTTGAAATCGTTCTCAAGAAGAATTGTAAAGCAATGCTTGATACTCAGAATATTGATAAAATCAAGCCCATCAAGCTTCATGAATGTTTGCTTATGAGAATAGTTTATAAGCTTAAATATTCAAAACAGGCTGATAAATAATTAAAAAACAGGTGCTGTACTGATTGTACGGCACCTGTTAACTTTTTTATGAGTTGATTACAGCAAACAAAACAGCCACATACTCTCATATCTGCATTATCCGATACCCTTGCGATCAGTATCGCCAATCTGTTGTATAACTATCCGCCAAAAGCAGACGGAATGACATTAATGACAATTACCATAACCTTAGTCCACATAATAATTTTTTGTGCGTTTACATTTTAATTCCTCCAAAACAAAAAAGTGCGCAGCTGAAGCCGCGCACCGAAAGATACATAGGGTTTTATAACTCTATAAAAGTATTATGGTCGTAAATATAGAAAAATACTGCCGTTTTGTGAATTGCCCATAAAACAATACAAGAAATCCGCGTATAAAAATAATTCTATTATATATTGAAAATAGATTGACAAAGCGGGGCAAAAATTATATAATGAAGTTTGTTAAAAAATTGCACAAGTGTGTTAAATTATTTTCTAGGAGGATAAAACAATGGGTTATACTATTGGACAGAAGATTATTAAAAACCATCTTCTTTCAGGTGATATGACTGTCGGCAGCGAAGTTGGTCTTCGAATTGACCAGACTCTTACTCAGGACGCTACCGGCACAATGGCCTACCTTGAATTTGAAGCTATGGGTATTGACAGAGTTAAAACAGAGCTTTCAGTTGCTTATATTGACCACAACACTTTGCAGACAGGCTTTGAAAATGCAGACGACCACCGTTTCATCGGCAGCGTTGCAAAGAAGAGAGGTCTTCGTTTTTCACGCCCCGGTAATGGTATCTGCCATCAGGTTCATCTTGAGCGTTTCGGCATCCCCGGCAAAACTCTCATCGGCTCTGACAGCCATACTCCCACAGGCGGCGGTATCGGTATGCTCGCTATGGGTGCAGGCGGTCTTGACGTTGCGGTTGCAATGGGCGGCGGTGCTTATTACATAACAATGCCCAAGATGGTAAGAGTTAACCTTAAAGGTCAGCTTCAGCCCTGGGTTGCAGCTAAAGATATTATTCTTGAAGTTCTTCGCATTATGTCTGTTAAAGGCGGCGTAGGCAAAATTGTTGAATACGGCGGCGAAGGCGTTAAGACACTTTCTGTTCCCGAAAGAGCAACAATTACAAACATGGGTGCTGAGCTTGGTGCAACTACATCAATCTTCCCCTCAGACGAAATTACAAAGGCTTTCCTTAAAGCTCAGGGCAGAGAAAAAGACTGGGTTGAGCTTAAAGCTGACGAAGATGCTGTTTATGACGAGGTTATCGAAATTGACCTTAACACTCTTGCTCCCCTTGCAGCCATGCCTCATATGCCCGATAACGTTAAAGAAGTTGAAGCTATCGGCAAAATCAAGGTTGATCAGGTTTGTATCGGTTCATGCACAAACTCATCACTTCTTGATATGCTTAAGGTTGCAGCAATTCTCAAAGGCAAAACAGTTCATCCTGACGTAAGCCTTTCAATTGCTCCCGGCTCAAAGCAGGTTCTCAATATGCTTTCACGCTGTGGCGCTCTTGCTGATATTATTGACGCAGGTGCAAGAATTCTTGAATCAGCATGCGGTCCTTGTATCGGTATGGGTCAGTCACCCAACTCAGAGGGTATCTCTCTGAGAACGTTTAACAGAAACTTTGAGGGCCGTTCAGGTACTGCTGACGCAGGTATTTACCTTGTAAGCCCCGAAACAGCTGCTGCAAGTGCACTCACAGGTGTTCTTACTGACCCGAGAGAATTAGGTGCAGCTGCTGAAATTGAAATGCCTGATGAATTTATCATCAATGACAATATGATCACAATGCCCGCTTCAGTTGAAGAAGCAGACAACGTTGAGGTTCTTTACGGCCCCAACATCAAGCCTTTCCCAACAACAAAGCCTCTTCCCGAAGAGATTACAGCAAAAGCAGTGCTCAAGGTTGGCGACAACATCACAACTGACCACATTATGCCTGCAGGCGCTAAGATTCTCCCCTACCGTTCAAATATTCCTTATCTTTCAAACTTCTGCTTCAAGCAGTGTGACGAAAAGTTTGCAGAGCATTGTAAGGAAGCCGGCGAAGGCATTATCATCGGCGGCAGCAACTACGGTCAGGGTTCATCACGTGAACACGCAGCTCTTGTTCCACTTTATCTCGGAATCAAAGCTGTTATCACTAAGAGCTTTGCAAGAATTCACTGTGCAAACCTTGTTAACGCAGGTATTATCCCCTTCACATTCAAAAACAGCGAAGACTACGATAAAATCAGCGTAAATGACGAGCTTTGCCTCCCCGAAATCAGAGATGTTATTTCAAACGGCAAAACCGCTGTTCTTAAAAATAAAACAACAGGCGAAGAATATGAGCTTGATTATCAGCTTTCAGAGCGTCAGGTTCAGATCATTCTCGCAGGCGGTCTTCTTGACTACACACGCGAAAATTCATAATTGTTACCGCTAATTAACTAAAGGAGATTTTAAAATGACTGAAGCACAGATTAAAAATGCAGTAGAAAAATTTGAAGCTCTTGTAAGAGAACAGAGTGACCGTTCAGATGCAATCAAAGCTCAGGGTGATTTTGTTGATTATGAAAAGCTTGATAAAATCATCATCGGTGTTTGTGGCGGTGACGGTATCGGCCCGATTATCACAAAAGAGAGCGCAAGAGTTCTTGAATATATGCTCGCTGACAAGGTTGAAGCAGGTAAGGTTGAATTCAAAGTAATTGACGGTCTTACCATTGAAAACCGTGTTGCAGCTAACAAGGCTATCCCTGATGACGTTATGGCTGAGCTTAAGGCTTGTCACGTTATCCTCAAGGGACCTACAACTACTCCCCAGGCAGGCGATCCCTGGCCCAACATCGAGAGTGCTAATGTTGCTATGAGAAAGGCTCTTGATCTTTTTGCAAACCTTCGTCCCGTTAAAGTTCCCGAAGAAGGCATTGACTGGACATTCTTCCGTGAAAACACAGAAGGTGCTTATGCAGTAGGTTCAAAGGGTGTTAATGTTACTGATGACCTTGCAGTTGACTTTGTTGTTACCACAACAGAAGGCTGCGAAAGAATCGCAAAGCTAGCTTATGACTATGCAAGAAGAAACAAGAAAGAAAGAGTTTCTATTATCACAAAGGCAAACATCATCAAAACAACTGACGGTAAATTCCTCAACCTTTGCAAAAACATCGGTAAGGATTACCCTGAAATCATCACAGATGAATGGTACATTGACATCACAACCGCTAAGCTTATTGATAAAAAGCGCCGCACAGATTTCAAGGTATTCATTCTCCCCAACCTTTACGGCGATATCATTACAGACGAAGCTGCTGAGTTTCAGGGCGGCGTAGGTACAGCAGGCAGCGCAAACATCGGTAAGAAATACGCTATGTTTGAAGCTATTCACGGCTCTGCTCCCAGAATGATGAGAGAAGGCAGAGGTCAGTATGCAGACCCTTGCTCAATGCTTCGCGCATCAGTTATGCTTCTTTCACACATCGGCGAACAGGAAAAAGCTGACCTTCTTGAAAGAGCCCTTGACATCTGTATGTATGAAGAGAAGAAATTCCAGATCACAGGTCGCGACAACGGCTGCACCTGCAGTGAGTTTGGCGATTACGTAATGGATACTGTACGCAAACTCTGCGAATAATTCAGGGTTATATTAACCCAAAGGAAGGTAATTTATGCCAAACAAACCTGAAAACATTTCGATGTCAGTTATTAAAAGACTGCCTCGCTATTACCGTTTTCTCGGCAACCTCAAAAAGAACGGTGTTGTGAGAATTTCTTCAAAAGAGCTCTCATCGAAAATGGGCTTCACTGCCTCTCAGATCAGGCAGGACCTTAACTGCTTCGGCGGTTTCGGCCAGCAGGGTTACGGATATAATGTGGAGCAATTATACAACGAAATAGGCTCTATACTCGGTGTAAATAACGGCAACAAAGCTATCATTATCGGTATGGGCAATCTGGGCAAAGCTATGGCTTCCCATATGAAGTTTGCAAAGAGCGGTTTCAATATCATCGGCCTTTTTGACAGTGACAAATCTATTGCAGGTGAAACAGTTAACGGTATGGAAATACGCAATATGAGTTCTCTCAGTGAGTTTTGTAAAGAAAATGAGCCTAAGGTTGCGGTTCTTTGCATTCCCGAAGCTGCGGCAGAAGGAATTGTAAGCGAGCTTGTAAGCTTTGGCGTAAACAATTTCTGGAACTTCAGTCACTATGATGTGGCAGCAAACTTCCCGGGTACAGTCAGCGAAAACGTTCATCTTAATGACAGTCTTATGACCCTCAATTATCAGATGATGCATAATGAATAAAAGAACGCACCCTCCACGCTACGGAAGGGTGCGTTTTTTCATATTAAGCGGCATACTTTTACAAATTTTTTATTATTTAATATATTGAAAAGATTATTTAAGTGTGATATTATGATTTTGAAAAGGGGGTATTTTATGATTGATTTCTTTTCACAGAACCTCTGGATCGTGTGGATGATTGTAGCAGGTGTCTTTCTTGTAATTGAAGCGCTGACCGTTGGTCTTGTTTCAATATGGTTTGTGCCCGGTGCTATAATCGCAGCCATACTTTCTGTGTGGGTCAAAAATTTTTACATTCAGCTCGCAGTTTTTCTTGTTATTTCAGGAATCACAATGTTCCTGTGTAAAAAGTTTTTCAAAAAGAACAAATCAGAAAAGCTGGCTGAAACAAACGAACTGCTGGTTGGAAAAACAGCACTTGCAAAAACCGATGTTTCAAACACCGGAGGCAGGGTTGTTGTAGGCGACATTTATTGGAATGCCGTTTGCGATGACACAATTAACGAAGGTGAATATGTTACCGTTACCGCTGTTAACGGCAACACTCTTACCGTAGAAAAAAGATAAGGAGACTGTATATGGAAATTGCAATTATTTTAGGTATTATTTTTGTTATTCTTTTAATTTTGGTTGTTACCAATATCAAAATTGTTCCTCAGGCAAAGGCTTATGTTGTTGAACGTCTTGGTGCATATCACTCAACCTGGAGCACAGGTCTTCATGTTAAAATTCCGATTATTGACCGCGTGGCAAAAATTGTGTCACTGAAAGAAGCTGTTGTAGACTTCCCTCCCCAGCCTGTTATCACAAAAGATAATGTTACAATGCAGATTGACACTGTTGTTTTCTTCCGCATTGTTGACCCCAAGCTTTACACATACGGTGTTGAAAGACCTATGATGGCTATTGAAAACCTCACAGCCACCACCCTTCGTAACATTATTGGTGATATGGAGCTTGACTCAACTCTCACTTCACGTGATACTATCAACAGCCAGATCACAAACGTGCTTGACGTTGCAACTGATGCATGGGGCATTAAAATCAATCGTGTTGAGCTTAAAAACATTATGCCGCCCAAAGAAATTCAGGATTCAATGGAAAAGCAGATGAAGGCAGAACGCGAGAGAAGAGAAAAGATTCTTCAGGCTGAAGGTGAAAAGAAATCAGCTATTCTTGTAGCAGAGGGTGAAAAAGAATCTGCAATTCTTCGTGCAGAAGCTGAAAAAGAGTCTGCTATTCTCAGAGCTGAAGCTGTTAAGGAATCTAAAATCAAAGAAGCCGAAGGTGAAGCTGAAGCTATTCTTAAAATTCAGCAGGCAACAGCTGACGGTATTGAAATGATCAACAAAGCTAACCCCGGTGACGGAGTTATTAAAATCAAAGCTCTTGAAGCCTTTGAAGCTGCTGCTGACGGTCAGGCAACCAAGATTATTATTCCGTCAGAAATTCAGTCACTTGCAGGTCTTTTAGGTTCAATTAAAGAAGTATAAAGATCAATGCCCGTTTCAAACGGGCATTTTTAATAAGGAGCGATAACCTTGAAAAAATTTATTGCAGTTGCTTTAAGCATTTGTTTGGCTTTCTCCGTCGTGTCTTTCGGTGCATTTGCCGCAAAAGACAAAAACCTCCGTTTTGGTGATGACGGCAAGTTTACAATTCTTCAGATAACCGACACCCAGGATGACCACTGCTTAGCAGACGGACTTGTTGAATTTATTGAAAAATCAATAGAGGCAACCGACCCTGATTTAATCGTAATTACAGGCGACCTTGTGGAAGATTCACGTGCAGGAGATATCTCAGACAGTGAGATTTTTAAAGAGGGCGTAACTGTTGACGGTGACTATGAGGCAACCCTGGAAAACACCAAAAAGGCTGTTGAGCAGATATTTGCTCCCCTTGAAAAATCGGGTATCCCCTACACAGTTACTCAGGGAAACAATGACTATAAAAGCAATATCACAAACGAGGACTGGCTTAAAATTTATGCTGAATATCCGGGATGCATAGCTTATGATATGTCAGATGGCGCTGAGGGTAAAATTGATTTTTATCTGCCCGTGCTTTCTTCATCATCTGATGAACCTGCATTCGGTATCTGGATGCTTGATAACGGCAAAAGCTTTTCTCAGGAGCAGCTTGAATGGTTCAGCTCATACAATACAAACGGCGTACCCTCTGTTGTGTTTGAGCATATTCCTATTGATGATATTGGTAACCTCTATGAGGAATGTAGTATATTTGACGAAGGTGCAATTGTCAGCGGTATCAAAGCATACCGTCTCAGAGGTGATATAGCACACGGCCATGCCGAGGGAATTATCGAGCCCGGTGCTTCAACCCCGGAATTTGCTGCGTGGAAAGAGCAGAATGTTGTCGGTGCTTTCTTCGGTCATTGGCATACAAGCGGATTTACCGGTGTGTGGGACGGAATAACGTTGGGTATGACATACGGCTGTCAGTTTTCAAAATCAGGACCTTACGGTATGCGTACAATAACGCTTCATGAAACAAGCGGCTCAATTGAAACAGAGCTGTATGAATATATTGATGGTGAATTTGTAGTTCAGGTTGATGAGCCATATACACAGTACGACAACGAAGTTGAAAAAGCTTTTGCAGGATTTATAAACTTCTTCACGAACTTATTCAATGCACTTACATATCTTCTTAAATTTTAACAGTAAGGTCGGGTATCAGTTCCCGACCTTATCTTTTTCCTTGCGAAATTTGTTATCAAGAATACCAACTCTCAACAAGCTAACGGTTTCATCTGCTTACTCTACTTCCGAAAAAAAATCTTTTTAACACATAAATTACACATCCCCCTGTTATTTTGTAAACAAAGGAGGCGATTGAAATGTATAAAATTCTTTTCGCAGATGATGAATTTAAAATAAGAAACTCTGTTTTTGACTATTTCAGTGCAAAAGGGGTGGCGGTTGCTCTTGCTGCAAACGGAAATGAGGCAATTGATTTGGCACAAAAAGAGAGCTTCGATGCAATAATCCTCGACGTTATGATGCCGCAGAAAAACGGAATTGAAGCCTGTAAAGAGATACGGTGTTTTTCAGATGTTCCCATTATATTTTTGTCTGCTCTCGGAGAAGAACATAACCTTCTTTCAGGTTACGGTTCAGGCGGTGATGACTACATTGTAAAGCCCTTCCCTTTGTCTGTTCTTTATGAAAAAACTCTATCAACTGTAAGACGATACAGAAAAACTGACAACGTTGACAGGCTTACCGTTTCATCAATTTCCATTGATAAGCAAAGAATGAAGATATTTTGCTGTGGAAAGGAAATCTCGCTTTCCGGTAAAGACTTTCAGCTTCTTGAATATCTGATGATGAACAAAAACGTTGTTCTCTCTCGTGAGCTTATTCTCACCAGAATATGGGGATATGATTTTGACGGTGATAACCGTGTTGTTGACACCCATATTAAAATAATCCGCAAAGCTTTGGGTGAACAAGCTAAACATATTAAAACCGTAATTAATACAGGTTATTGCTTTGAAGAATGAACGGAGAAATAAATATGAAGAAAAAAACGCTGTTGCTGCTTGTTGCTCTTGCTGTGTTTGTCGCTTTTCTTGCAATGCTCCCCGTTGCATACAGCGGAGCTGATTCGGTTACGACACTTCAGTATAATTTAACTATGGCAGCACCCTTTGCTGACATACCCGGCATTCAACTCACAAACGAAGCTGAAGCTCTTAATTTGCTGCTTGCCCGCCAGACGGAACGCAGTGACTACGCATATAGCGGGATGGTTTTCAACAAAAATGGCAAGCTTATTGCAAAAAGCGGAAATTACATTAAGCTTGACAACGACGGTGAAATTTCTTTTTATTCACTGGATAAATATATGACTGCCGACATCAAAAAGCAATTTAATAAAATTGTAAAAAAAGACCCTACTTTGCTTCACTCCGCCCACTTCAAACTGGAATATAACATTGAAGACGGTGAAATGGTTCCTGTAAAAATCACCCTTGATAATAACAGTGAGACTCGGGTTACCATTGAGTTTAGTCACAAAGATGCTAAATTTGTAGTTCCGTTGACAGATGACCACACCATAGCAACTATTTATCTTTCAGATTGTGACGAAAAACACTATAATCACAGAGTTTTTGAAAAAATGCAGGATAAAATCAATATAGATGAGCTTAGTGAAGTAGCAATTGAGCAACTCAACTATAAATACTCCGGCAGTGGCAGTATTTCAAATTCGGAATACGCAAATTACTATGGAGACATTATAATAAACGGTGAAACCTATTATTATTTTGAGTTTACTGCACGAAATAAATTTCTTGAAAACATTACATCTGAAAATTTCCGAAACTCTGCAATTGAAGGCAGTTTCTTCTTTGTTTTGTTAGGTGCAGTTATACTGATTGCGGTCAGCAAAATATATGACAAAAATGAATCGATAAAAAAATCACGAATGGCATTTATAAGTGCCGCTGCCCATGAATTAAAAACACCCATTGCAATAATTTCAAATCAATGCGAATTGGTTCTTGAAAACATTGCTCCCGAAAAAAACATCGAATATATCAGTTCCGTATATGACGAGGCATTAAGAATGAACAGACTGGTATCAACGCTTCTGCAATATAACAAGCTAAACTCAATTGAAAGCATCTCAAAAGAATATGCCGACATTGATGAAATTGTAAAAACTGAACTGACAAAATATGAACCGATGTTCATAGAAAAAAATCTGCATATAGTGACCGACTGTGAAAAACAAACTATCAGATGCAACAAAGAGCTTATTGCTCTGGCTATTGATAATTTTATATCAAATGCAATTAAACACACACCTTCAATGGGCACAATTGAAGTAAAAGTGAAAAATTCAAAGGTTTGTGTTTATAATCAGGGATCACACATAAACGAAAAAGATGCAGCTCTTATCTGGGAAGATTTTTATAAAGAAGACAAATCCAGGCAAAGAAGTGATAATTCTACAGGAATGGGTCTTGCGATATGCAAAAGAATATTTGAACTCCACGGATTTAAATACGGATTTAAAAACCGTGAAAACGGAGTTGAGTTTGAATTTGATATAAAATAGTCTTGACTGAGGTTTTGTTTGCGTTATATAATGTTTATAACTCAAAAATGGCAGGAATGATTTTATGGAAAAATATGCAAGATTCAGATATCAGCCGTGCATCCCCTTGGGTGAAGACGGCAGATGCGTTACAGCAAGCGTTAAACACACACAGCTTTCAAGAAAAGCAGCAACAGAAGGCATTGTTCTTCTTAAAAATATTAATAAAACTCTCCCTCTTAAAAGAGGTGAAAGTGTTGCTCTTTTCGGCAAGGCTACTATTGAATACATAAAAGGCGGCGGTGGCAGCGGTGATGTTCACACACCCTATATCCGCAACATTTATGAAGGCTTCAAGCTCAAAGAAAATGACGGTAAGGTTAAGGTTTATCTTCCCCTTGTTGAATTCTACAAGAATTATGTTGAGCGTGAAAGTGTAAATGTACTCACTCAGGAGCAGATTAATGCCCGTTGGGACATTGTTAACAATATGGAATTCTGCACCGAGCGTGACGATATGACATACGACACCTTTGCAGCTATGCACGTAAAGGAAGCTGAAGTGCCTGATGAATTAATTGTTGATGCATCAAAGAATGCCGACACAGCAGTTATTACCTTAAGCCGTTTTTCTGCCGAAGGTGTTGACCGCAGACCTCAGGGCGGTGACTATTACCTCTCTGATTTGGAAAAAAATCTTATTGACAGAGCCTGTGAGCTTTTTAAAAAGGTTATTATTGTTATTAACTCAGGCGCTACCATTGACTGCGAATATTTTGCAGAAAATGATAAGGTAGGTGCAGTTATTTTTGGCTGGCAAGGCGGTATGGAAGGCGGCACAGCTATAGCTGACATTCTTTGCGGTGACGTTAACCCCTCAGGTAAAATGGTTGATACAATTGCCAAAAGCTATGACTGTTATCCTTGTAAAGAAGATTTCTGGGAATGCTTTGACCACGTTGATTATTCTGACGACATTTATGTAGGTTACCGTTATTTTGAAACCCTTGCCAAAGAAAATGTTCGTTATCCCTTTGGTTATGGTCTTTCTTACACAAGGTTTGAAATAAGCGGTAAGGCCTGCCTTGAAAGTGAAGGCAAAATAGTTGCTGTTGCAACAGTAAAAAATGTTGGCGATGTTTCAGGTAAAGAAGTTATTCAGCTTTATTACAGCGCTCCTCAGGGCAAGCTGGGTAAGCCTGCAAAAGAGCTTGCAGCATACAAAAAGACTTCTCTCCTCGCCCCCGGTGAAAGCGAAACAGTTGCCCTCACATTTGATGTTAACGATATGGCAAGCTTTGACGATCTGGGCAAGGTTGCAAAATCAGCATATGTACTTGAAAAAGGCAGTTATGAGTTTTATCTCGGTACAAGCGTAAGAGATAACGAAAAGCTCAGCTTTGAATATGAAGTGAAAGAAGACACCGTTACACTTCAGCTTGAGAGTTGGTGTAAACCTTTCAAGCTTAAAAAGCGTTTGTTGGCTGACGGCAGCTATGAAGAGCTTCCTACAGGTGAGGAAAGCTATTATTACGGAACAAATGAACCTACAGGTGCGCTTAAGCCCGAAAAAGATGTTAAGTTTGACGAGGTTTATGAAAGCATTTCAATGGATGAATTCGTAGCTCAGTTTACTATGGATGAGCTTATGGATTTCGTTGGCGGTCACGGACCCACAGGCGTTGCAAACACAGGCTGTTTCGGCGGACTTGAACGTCTGAGCGTACCGCCTGTTCCGACGGCTGACGGACCTGCAGGTCTTCGTCTTGAGCCATGCACAGGCATCCCCACAACAGCTTGGCCCTGCGCAACACTTCTTGCCTGCACCTGGAACCCTGAACTTATTTATGAAGTAGGCGCTGCAGGCGGTGCAGAAGTGAGAGAAAACAATCTCGGCATCTGGCTCACACCTGCGCTCAACATTCACAGAGATCCCCTTTGCGGAAGAAACTTTGAATATTACTCAGAAGATCCGTTGGTGGCAGGTAAATGCGCTGCTGCTGCCACAAGAGGTATTCAGTCACAGAAAGTTGCAGTTTCAATGAAGCATTTTGCCTGCAACAATAAAGAAGCAAACAGATTTGCAAGTGATTCAAGACTTTCTGAAAGAGCATTGCGTGAAATTTATCTTAAGGGATTTGAAATCTGCGTTAAAGAAGGAAATCCCTGGACCGTTATGTCTTCATACAACCTTATTAACGGTCAGCATACATCTGAAAGCTATGAGCTTCTCACTTGTATTCTCCGCAACGAATGGGGCTTCAAGGGTATGGTAACAACTGACTGGGGTGTAAAAAATGACCCCGTTAAAGAGGTCAGAGCAGGTAATGATATGAAGATGCACTGCGGATACCCAGAAGATCTTAAAGTCGGCCTTGAAAAAGGAGATATCACAAGAGCTGACCTTGAGCTTTGCGTTAAGAGAATTCTTGATATGTTTACTAAGCTGGTGTAAAAATGGACAGACCTTATATTATATGCCATATGGTACAGTCAATTGACGGCAAGGTAACAGGTGATTTTCTCTATACTCCCCAATGCCAACCCGCCACCGATGTTTATTATGAAATTAACAGAGAATTCAACCACAACGGGTTTATCTGCGGCAGAGTAACAATGGAAAGCAGTTTTACCGGCGGGTATCGCCCTGACCTTAGTCAGCACCCTGCCATTGAAAGCAATGACGATTTTACGCAGGTTGAGCTTACCGAATTTTATGCAGTTTCTTTTGACCCTAAAGGCAAAGTCGGTTGGACCGGTCCGTTTATTGACGACGAAGACCCGGGATATGATATGGCTCAGATTATCGAGGTGGTGACACATCAGGTTGACAGAAAATATCTCGGATATCTCAGAAGTCTTGGAATACCGTATATTTTTGCAGGTAAAGATGAAATCGATGTTGCACTTGCCCTCTCAAAGCTTAAAAATCTTGGTATTGATACACTTTTGCTTGAAGGAGGAAGTGTTGTAAACGGCTATTTTCAGCGAGCCGGATGCATTGACGAGCTGAGCCTCGTGGTGGCTCCCGTTATTTCTCAAAGTGACGGAAAGCCGCTGTTTGATAATGCAGATATTTCAGATTTTTCGCTGAAAGAAACAGTAATCTATGACGACTCTGTTTTATGGATGAATTATGAAAAACAAGGTTTATGAATATCTGCTCACCATCCCTGAAGGCAAGGTTGTAACTTACGGTCAGATTGCGGAATTTTTAGGTAACAAAAAGCTTTCCCGGGTTGTAGGCAACATCCTTCACAACAACCCTCAGCCGAGTGTATACCCTTGCTACAAGGTAGTAAACGCAAAGGGCAGATTATCGCACAACTTTGCTTTTGGCGGAATTGAAAAGCAAAAGGAGCTTCTTGAAAACGACGGTATTGAGGTTATTGATTACACTGTTGACTTAAATAAATATCAGCATAAATAAAGAAAAGTACGGAGTTTTGACTCCGTACTTTTTATTTTTTAATTATCTTTTCAGTTTTTTACGTTCAACAAAATTATCCTGACATTTAAATAATCAATAACAATTCTGATTATTTAAAGGCATTGGCAATTATATCAAAAAACAGTGAAAACATACCGATAATTTTTTCAAAGAAAAGAGCATCTTTAAGGTAAAATTTATAAGTGTTATCCCCTGACATTTTATTGCTGACGTCAAGGTTTTCTATACTGCCGTCACCGCCTATTTCACCGACAGAAAGAACAACATTGTTTTCGGTTTCGCCCTGAAAACCGATTTTAAAATTTGTTACGGTTGAGTTGAATTTCCTGTCAGATTTGAAGGCTGTATGAGTTCCGCCGTTGGGAGAATACCAGTAGCAGAAGCAATCGTGGAAAAAGTTGTGTCCGTTATCAGTTGTACGGAAGCCTATGGCGAATTGATCACTGTAACAATAGTCAAACCAGTTATTACTACTTTCAACAAGGAATCCGCAGGAATTCTGAAAATCTGTATAATCCGAATAATAAAGAGGATGAATATTGCGAAGTATATTACCTGAAGATTTAACGTGAACACCCGTGAAAACATTACCTATACGGATATTGGTAAGAGTGTTATCAAAACCTTCAAGAAAGATTCCTGTGGAATCAGTTCCGCCTGTGCCTATGATATTAATGCCTGTTATATCAGCATCAGATGAGCCGCTGTTGGCACCCGGTTTGATGGTAAGGCCAACAACTGTGTGCTTAATTGAAACATTGCGAACTGCGGTTTCACGCCCGCCGTTGATTGAAATTCCGTTTGCTATGCCGTTACCGTCTATAATACCACCGTCAAAGGAATAATTACTGCCGTTTGTATGTGTATCATTAGCAGGGTCTTTACCTCCAAGCTGAATGATTGCTTCGCCCTTTGCCCATTCCCCTGTTGCTTTTATCACAGCAAAATTAGCAAGCTTCAGCGATACGCTTTTTGTCGGATTTGCGGGGGTATAAATCGGGTGGCCGACAAGGTACTCACCGTCAGGAAAAAAGATTGTTCGGTTAGGGTTGTTATCAATAATGCTCTGAATTTCATCAGCAACATCTTTACCTGCATTGACCGCAACAAAATCAGTTATCAGCAGATATCCGTCACCTTCAGCTGATGCACCGATAACAACACATGAGAAAGCCATTATCAACGAAATAAAAATACATAATACTTTTTTCATATAAACACCTCTCTGACTTGTTTGATTTATGATATCACAATAAAACAAAAAATTCAACCGACCTAAAAATCAGATCGGTTGATAAGTTGTTATTTTTTTGCTGCTTCACGGGCACTGACTTTGCCTTCAGGCTGAATTTCACCTGCTTTGGTAAGTGAAATTTTGGTAAGATACGGGCCTATCAATTCATAAACAAGAACGGAGAATAAGATGATATTTGCAACAATTGCACCCTCTTCACCGATTGTCATAGCTTTAATCGCCATACCCAGAGCCACACCTGCCTGCGGGAACAAAGTGATACCAAGATATTTAACAATATTGGGATTACATTTAACAAGTCTTGAGCTTGATGATGCACCGAAATATTTACCGACGCAACGGAAAACTATATAAACAACACCTATTAATACAATAGTAGCATCTTTGAAAATAGAGAGTTCCAATTCTGCACCACTGATAACAAAGAAGAGAACAAATAACGGTGAAGTCCAGCGGTCGATTCTGTCCATAAGTTCTTCTGAGAAATCACATATATTGCAGAAAACCGTACCAAGCATCATGCAAACAAGAAGTGAAGAAAAGGCAATATGTACGCCACCGATTTCAAACTTGAGCATTGAAAGAGCAACGGTTAAAAACACAAATGTAACGGACATTGCAAGACGCTTTGAGCGTGAATGGAAAAATCTTTCGCAGAAGCTGAATAAAAAGCCCATAACTGCACCGAGAACAATTGAAAGCACAACCTCAAGCACAGGCTCAACAATAACAGAAATCACATCAAGATGACCGTCCAAAAGGGCTTTTGCAACACCGAATGAAACCGCAAAAAGCACAAGACCCACAGCATCGTCAAGAGCAACTATAGGAAGAAGAATATCTGTTACAGGACCCTTTGCCTTATACTGACGGACAACCATCAACGTTGCAGCAGGAGCGGTTGCAGAGGCAACTGCACCGAGAATAATTGCAGCAGGAAGAGGAAGCTTATCCGGAATTATAAAATGAAGACCGATTAAAGCAGCATCTACAACAATGGTAGTAAAAACTGCCTGAGCAATACCGATAACTGTAGCCTGCTTACCGATTTGTTTAAGCTGAGAAAGACGAAATTCATTGCCGATAAGAAAAGCGATAAATCCGAGAGCAACATCACAGATGATGCCATAGGATTCAATATCTTCCATATTAATAAATCCAAGACCTTTTAAACCGAATGAACCTAAAACATAAGGACCGACAAGAATGCCTGCCACAAGGTATGCCGTTACCGCAGGGAGTTTTACAAGCTTTGCAAGTCGCGAAAGCATAAGACCTGCAAATAAAGCGACGGATAAACATAATAAAGTTTCCATTAAATCACCTCAAAACGTTATAAATGCTGATACCCGTTAAAACGAATATCAGCGGAAACCGACAGTTATACTACCACTTCAAAACCATAAAGTCAAGGAGTTTATGCAAAAATGAAGCTTAATTATCAATATGCCGAAGTGAGTTTTTTTGTTCATTTTTCCTAAAAGATTTTTCAATAAAAATGAACTGTTCACCTGAAAAAGTTTAAACAAAGAATAAACTCTATCAACAAGAAAACAATGATTTTGGTTATGGTTGTTCCTATTTCAACCAGGATAGCGTAAAATAAAACAAGAGGCAGCTTCTGTAAGAAGTGCCTCTTTTGATTTATTATAAGTTATAATACTTGTCATACTCTGCGGGGTGAGGAATTGCTGCCATTTCTCTGCACTCTGCACGCTTTGCGTTAATAAAGTTTTTGATAAGCTCTTCGGGGAATACACCACCTGCTGTGAGGTAATCGTGGTCTTTTTCAAGAGCATCGAGAGCCTCAGGAAGTGATGTAGGAAGACCCTGAAGCTTTGCCTTCTCTTCTTCAGGAAGGTGGAAAAGGTTAACATCGTAGGGACCCCAGCCGTTTTCGTGGGGGTCGATCTGATTTTTGATACCGTCGAGACCTGCCATAAGAATTGCTGCATAGCAGAAATAGGGGTTACAGGTTGCATCGGGGTTGCGAAGCTCAAAACGACGCTTGTCCGGAGCCTTTGCATAAGCAGGAATACGGATAACTGCGCTGCGGTTTGAGGTTGCATAACCAACGGTAACAGGTGCCTCAAAGCCGGGAACAAGGCGCTTGAAGGAGTTGGTGCTTGGGTTAGTCAATGCACAAAGAGAATGAATGTGCTTAAGAAGACCGCCCATAAACCAATGAGCCTCTTTGCTCAGGTGTGCATAACCGTTATCGTCTGAGAATACAGGCTGACCGTCTTTGAGAAGAAGCATATGAACGTGCATACCGCTGCCTGCTTCGCCCCAGATGGGTTTCGGCATAAATGTGGCTGATTTACCGTATTTGAGAGCTGTGTTATGAATGATATATTTAATCATCATTGAAGCGTCTGCCATTTCTGACATTTTGCCCAACTGCGGTTCAATTTCAAACTGACCTGATGCGGCAACCTCGGGATGATGGTAGTTGATTTCAATACCTGCATCACGCATATGCATACACATTTCACTTCTACATTCATATGCAACGTCAAATGGCTTTGCGATGTGATAATTCTTCTGTTTGGGAACAACAACACCCTTTTCAGAAGTTGAGCTGTTCCAATATGACTGCTGAGCGTCTACGAAAGCACTGATACTGTCAGGCTGAATCTCCCAACCTACCTGATCAAAAAGATAAAACTCAAACTCAGGAAGAATAAGCATAGTATCTGCAACGCCGCTGTCTTTCATATACTGCTCTGCTGCAAGAACAATGTTACGGGGATACTGTGCCAAAGGACGGTTTTCAGGGCTGTCAATGATCATAGCGTTACCTGTCATTGACAAAGTAGGAATTGAGCAGAACGGGTCAATTACTGCTGTGTCAGGGTCAGGAATGAACACCATATCGCTCTTTTCAACAACAGCATAGCCGTAGTTGGAAGCATCAAAGCCGATACCGCTTTTCATTGTGTCCTCTGAAAAATTACAAGCAGGAATTGTAACGTGACGATACTGACCGTTGATATCAACCATTTTGAAGTCAACCATTTCAATACTGTTTTCTTCAATCATTGCAAGAATGTCTTTTACACTTTTACTCATAAATCAAACCCCTATCGTGTTTAAACTTCGATAATATAATACAACAAACAATTTAAAATGACAAGTAGTTGAGATAATTTTTAAAATAACATTATAAAATATAAGCCGGAGTGACTGATTCACTCCGGCTTCAGATCATTTATATTCAATATCGTATTCGAAAAGCCTTAAAACTTTTCTTTCGGTATAGTAAAGGAGCGTTATGCAGTGATACTCACCCGGTTCTTCAGGTAAGGTATTGAACTCATCTGTGTAAGAGTTATAAATCATAGCATAATCACAGGAGGTTAAATCTGCCATAGGAATTGATAAACCCATCAGTTTATTCGGAACATCTGAGAGCCATTTCGGATCAGCTTTAATCTGACTTTCAAATGCCGCCGCATTTTCCTCATCAAACTCAATATCACCTGTGGTGTAAAGATTGCTGCCCGACACCCCCTCCTGAGTGCCGTCTGTCCAGTCATTGATCATTATGTTTTTGTGTTCCGGAATATCTATATTCACCATTTCCTCAACATAAGTTATAATCTCTTCGTCATTTGAAAACGTATCTTCAAAAATAAAGCCGAAGCACCCATATACACACAATATAACAGTCAGAATAATGCCGATTATAACGTTTTTAAGATATACATAACCTTTTGATTTTAATATGAATCCGAAAACTATTGACGAAACCGGTATAGGTATCAAAAGGAAAAACACCCACATATGGCCAAGGCTCAACAGATTATCGGATTGCTGAAAACAACTCATAATATAAAGTGCTATAAACGGTGACAAAATAGAAGCCACCCACAAAGCAGAAGATATCTTTTTAAAATTATCCCGAGGAAGTCTCAGCTCTTTCTTCTGAGAAACTTTATTAAGATAATTATAAAAAAGTGAATTTTCTTTTAAAACATTTCTGTCAAGCAGAAAGCTTTGTCCGCTTACAGTCACCACAAGGTAATTACCTGTCTGACTCATAGTTTCAATGTCATTGAAATACAATTTGAAATCTCGTACCTTTTCACCGTTATGACTTATTGCAACAGTGAAACTGTCATTATAAACTTTATAGTCATAAATTGAATTGCTTAGCCTGTCGGAAACACTCTTCCAGTTTTTTCGTGAAATAAAAAGCATTTTAAGATTTATTATTATAAAGCAAAGCAAAAAACCTGCTAAAAGGCAAACAGAAAAAACCGAGTAAAACCAATTATAAATAAATATTATCAAAAAAACCGACAATGCAGTTGTCCATAAAAGTTTCCCGAGAAGCTTTTTTCTCTCTGCTTTGCCAAGCTTTATAACGGCTTCTTTTTCAAACGAAAAAATATACTCCTCTTTTGGTTGCTCGGTAGGCTGACTTTTTTCGCATACACCTAATATATCATCAACTGAAACTCCGAAAATTTCTTTTAACCTTATCAGGTTATCTATTGTAGGAACGGTCTGATCATTTTCCCAAAGGCTGACAGTCTGTCTGCTTACAAGAAGCTTTTTGCCTAATTCCTCTTGAGAAAGTCCCAGTTCTTTTCTGTAAAATTGAATTTTTTCGCCAACTGACATAATAACCCTCCTTTGAATTCATTATATCACAGAAGCTGAAAATATAAAGCATTTATCTCTTGATTTTGTCAAGTAGCACTTTGCAAAAGCCTTTATTACTGTGTCTTTTCTGATTTTAAACAAGAAACATAAGATATTTTAAATAAAAATGTATATTTTTCGAAAAAACTATGGAAATATTTTTAAAAAGATGATATGATATATCCACCTTTAATAAATAAACGGAGGTTATTCACAATGAAAGAAACAATTATCAAATCAGTTGCGGCAATTCTTTGCGTTGTAATCTTCTGCGTAACAATGTCAGTTGCTATCGGCGATTACAATGAAGTAGCTTTGAAGATTGCTGAAATCACAGCTTCAAACGCAGCAACACAGGTTGGCGGCACTGCAGACAACAACACAGTTGCTCCCACTCCTGACGCAGGCACAGTTACACCTGATGCAGGTACTCCCGACGCAGGCACTCCCGATGCAGGCACTCCCGATTCAGGTACTCCCGATGCAGGCACTCCTGACGCTCCCGCAGCACTCACAAAAGCTGACGTTATCAAGCTTTTCAACGCTGAAACAGCTAAAGCTGCAAAAGGTTCTTACAAATTGACAAGAACCGGTAAGTTCGTTAAGAATATTGATGTTGGTGCTATCACAGGCGCTCTTAACTCTATCATCAAGGGTGTTGACGAAAATTCTGACGTTAACTCAGTTGTCGGCGGTTTCCTTGGTATTAAGAAAGACCCCATCACAGGCACAGTTACTAACGGTAAGCTTAAAGAAGATATCGATGCTAAGTACATGATAAAAGCTATGAATCTTACAGAAGCTGACGTTACAAACTTCAGCGTTAACGGCAACAAATACACAATTGAAGTTAAGGCTACTACTAACCCCACAGCTAACAGCGCTATGGGTCACGCTACTAACGACTTCATCACATTCCCTGAAGTTAACAAGAGCATTGCTAACGAAGTTGGTAACGCAGTTAAGGTTGTTGAAGGCGAGTCATCAGCTAACTACAAGAAGATCGTTTTCACAGCAACAATCGTTGACGGCAAGATGACAAACCTTGAGTATTCATACTCATTTGACGCAACTCTTAAAATCAAGCTTGCTATCCCCAGTGCAACAGGCACAGGCGAAGCAGCTATCACAGGTAAATATACAGATATCAAATATTAATTTGTATAAAGCCAAGGCACCATCGTGAGATGGTGCCTTTTTATTTTATCATTTCAATATGGGTGTCATAATACCGTTCCTGAAAATCAATTGCTTGTCTCGCCTCTTCTTCAGTAAACAAAACGCCTGCCGGTGCAGCGATAAGTTTGTCCTCAACATCATTTTCTCTGTGAGCTATACCGATAATACGAACTTCATATTCCTCGACAGGTTCATCTACACCAAGAAGGTAAACGTCCAGTTCTTCGCCGTCACCGCCAAACACATCAGGAATAAACCCGTAATTAATTGGATAATTAAGTGAGTAATTTTCTTTTTTATGGATGTAGCCTACAGGACGGTCTATTTTAATGGTAACGGTTTTGCCTAAATAAGATTTCACCTGATCTTTTTGCTCTTTGAAAATCATTGTCTTCCCCTTCCCTTTCATTTAAATAAATGTTGATATAAAAAACCGCAGATGAAGCTATCATCTGCGGTAACTTTTAACCAAAAACACCAAGATTAAAAGATAACTCTATTTCATCTTTTATAAGCTTTATAATTACATTAATAAGATTTTTGATAAATGCAGTGATAGCAGCAATGAAGCCCGGTTCTTCTTTTTCAAAATCTTCGTCTGTGCCCTCTAACGGAATAAGACTTTCGTTATTAACATTTTCCATAAACTGAGGATATTTTTCATTATCAACCGTCAGATCATATCTCATTATTTCAACTGAAGGTTCCTGAAGCGGGTAAAAATAATTATGATGCAAATCTTTAACAAACCAAGTTGTTTCAGGGAAAAGGCAGGTTGAAGCATCGATCTTTTTATCAGGAGAAATGTATTTAAGATTTTCTTCAGAAACAGATGCAATATAATCTTCACTCAACACCTTACCGTAATCAGCTGCTGTTGCACCGAATGACTGACGGTATACGCTTGTATCACCGTCACCCTGGGTTGCGGAGCCTTCATACAACGGGAATTCAGGGAAATTATACTTAACAAAGATATTGAAATTTATACCTGCTTCTTTCATTTCAAGCATTGTATCAACAATATTAACCTGAACGGTATAATAATACTCGTCTGCTTTTTCTATAAAGCCTGCATATTCCGCTTTCGCCTCTTCAGTGTTAAAAACAAAATCTCTTGCCTGCTCATAAAGCTCAGGCGTTACCATTGCCCAGTAAGAAAGCCAACCGCCGAAAGTGTTACGGATAATCATCGGGAACAAATCGTTTTTGAAATTATTGATAAATGACATAAGCGCATCACCGGTAAGGCCAAGCAGCTTCGCCTGATACATTACCTCAACTATTGCAGCTACAAATTCAGAGCAATTTTCATCGCCCACGAGCCCCTGATCATTTATATAATAATCAAGGAAAGAGTCAAAGGACTCGTTTTCAATTTTTATTTGGCCCGAAAACAATGCACTCATAAAATCAATACCCATAGCTGATGATGAGTAATATGAAATATCAGAAATGCAGGTTTTGGCATGGTCTTTATAAAGCTCAAGATAAGCTGCGATTACGTTAGCACCGTAGCATCTGCCGATAAGCTGAACCTTATCTTTACCGGTTAACTCAAGAACGGTATCAACATGTTCTTTCAGCTCATGCGCCGTTTTTATGGGTGACTCACGCCAGTCGTACCAGAATCGGCAATCCCATACGTCATAGTCTGAGGTTTTGCCTTCAAGGTGAGCAGTCTGAGTTTTGTTTTTAACATAGCTGCCGTTGGTAACTTCACCGTTTTGATCAAGAATCAGATCTTCAAAAATAGGTGCCCAGGAATCATTGAATTCTTTGGCATAAGACTCATAGTTACCTGTAACCATACCTTTAGCAAGCTCTTCAAGGCAGGGACCCAGTGTTTCTTTGATTATACCTGCAACATCTGCTTTGATGGGATAGACCTCTTCCCCTTCTGCATTATAAACCGGATTAGTATGAGCACCGACAATATAGATGGTAGGATACTCCTCCGGCTCGGTTGCAAATGCAGGTGTGACGCAAAAAAACGTCATAAGAATACATAAAACAACCGACAAAACTTTTTTCATTTAAAGCGCCTCCGTGTATATTTATTACTGTTATATTTTACGCTAAACCGGCAAGGCAGTCAAGGATATACTGAGATATCTGCAAAACAGCTTTTGCCGTACAGTTAATCAAACAATTGTAAGCTATTTTTTGTTTTATTCTGGCATTGCAGTTTTATGAGGTACATTTTCTTTTACTGCGGCAATAAGATCAGCAGCAGGAAGCACCTCAACACCGTCATCAAGCTGACTGACAAAGTAAGCAAGGTCATCAGGACCGACTGTCCACGGATGAACATTGATTACGGAATAACCGTTGACAGAATTAATATCTGCTGAACAAGAGTTGACAATTTCAGCCTGCTCTTTCAGCCATTCATTTGTCACCTGTGAAGCATCACCTGACGGATGCCACAAAGAAAATCTGACAGACATAAAAGGTTTATCTTCAGCAAAATATACCTTACCGCCGCCGGCAGCATAATATGGTTTATCAAGCTGAAGAATACCGCCGTCAATATTATCATAACGGGCGAAGTTTCTCAGTTTATTGGTATAAACCCAATCTTCATAAGCATTATCGGGAACCATATTAAGTAAAGTTACAATACGAAGACCTGAATTGAGCATTGTTGCCGCAGTAAGATCGGCAAAACTACTGACTTCTTCAGAAGACATTTTGTCGATTCTTGCATAACCTGCACCTGACGGACCTGTGATAAACGAATCACCGCCGTTATTATCAAGAGCTCTTTTAACTGCTGTTGATGAAAATTCTTTCATCTGCGGGGCAAAGGTCCAGGTTATCGGTATATCAATATTATAGCTTTGCCACTGATGGTATTCGCTGAAGCCGTTTGAAATCCACTGAGCATTGTCACCGTCACTGTAAACAATTGCAACATAATGTTTTTCCGGGTTGAGGGCAGGCACTTCTGCCTTCTGAGACAAAGGCTGTGTTTCAATGCGGTTACAGGTCAGCACGCTTGCATTTAAACTGTGATCTGACGGAATGACGTAATGGCCGAATTTTGAAGCACATTCAGTAAACTTAACCTCATATTGGCACCAGCCAAGAATTGCAGAAGCAGGTTCAAGATCTTTAAAAAGACGGTCACGGAAAGTACGGGCAATATAATCATCGTCTTTAACAAAAGTTATAAAAATTCTCTGCTGAACAGCAAGGTCACGAAGCCCTGAGGCTTCTGCATAAAGATGAATCAGAGAATTTTTGCAAAACTCATCTTTGTATTCTGAATAAAATTCGCGCTGCTGAGCAAAATCAAGAGTGTCATCCGTAAGGTCCTGCATTTTGGTAAGGCCAAGTGATTTCACCTTTTCTTCACATGACTTCGGAACAGCAAGCCAACCGAAAACGGTTGCATAGTTAAACGCCATATTTATCTGCTCTGTTGTATCAGAATCGTTAAAAAGAACGTAGCCCTTATCTTTTATATGAGAAAAATAACGAGGAATAAGATTTTCAAGTGACCAGGATTTTCCGTTTTCATCAGTGTAAAGAAGAGTGCAGCCTGCCGCTTCAAGATCTTTTAGTTCATTGGAAGACTGACCGCCGAAGTTAAGGAAAACAGATGCCTCTACCCTGCCTACAAGACCCTGAAGGCACTGAATAGCAGATCTTTCATCTTTAGAAAGACCGTTGACAACAACTATTTCATCAGCAAGAGGTTTAGGGTCAAAAAGACCTTTCATAGAAGAAAGTTCATTTTCACTCAACGGATCACGGATGACCCCCGGAAAAGCAGAAGAAACTCCGTTTGTAACAAACATAATAATCGACAAAATCAATGCAACTACTGTTTTTATAAAGCTCATAATATTGCTCCTTTTCCTTACTGAAAACTAAATCAAGATAAAACATTCTGTATTTTTTATTTTTTTGATTATATCACAATATATTTTTTTAATCAATGAAAAGCAAACATATTATACAAAATCATTTTTAATTAAAAATAAAAGATCCCCGAAACTTTCCGAGGATCTTTTGAAGTAAATATGTCTTGTTAGCAACTGTCAGATTTTTATAATACCGAAAGCATTAAGCACTGAAGAAACAAGAATCAACAGAATGAATACCGGTGCAATATATTTAATCATAACAACAAACATTTTTTTGCTTTTGAAACGGGCATTTCCTGTTTCCACTTCGTCAATTATTGCTTTTGGCTTAATAACATAACCGACAAAAATACAGGTAATAAGTGCAACCAACGGCATAATAACACTATTACTGATGAAATCGAAGAAGTCAAGGAACTGCATACCGATAATTTTAACATCAGCCCATACACCGTAACCAAGTGTAGAAAGTAAACCTAAAACTACACTGCCGATTAATACGATAAGACAAGTAATATTACGCTTCCAGCCGAATTTATCAATAAAGATAGATACAACAGTTTCCATCAAAGAGATAGAAGATGTAAGGGCAGCAAATAAAACCAAAACGAAGAAAACTGCTCCGATGAATGCACCGCCGGGAAGTGTTTCAAACACTTTAGGAAGAGTTACAAACATAAGGCCGGGGCCCTGACCGAGAGCGCTTTCATCACCGCCTGAGAATGAGAACACTGCAGGAATAATCATAAGGCCGGCAAAGAAAGCAATACCGGTATCAAACAAGCTGATCTGACGTGTAGAACTTTCAATATTAACATCTTTTTTCATATAAGAGCCGTATGTAATCATAATACCCATTGCCAATGACATAGAGTAAAACAACTGACCCATAGCAGCAAGCACAGTTGTGATAGAAAAATTAGAAAAATCCGGCTTAAGATAATAGATAACGCCGTCAAGAGCACCGGGAAGGCAGGCAGAATAAATCGCAATACCGACAGACAGCACAATCAACACCGGCATCATAACTTTACTTACTTTTTCAATGCCCTTTTCAACGCCCAATAAAACAACGAGAGCTGTCAGGCCGAGAAATAACGCGAAACAAAAAATCGGTTCTCCTGTTGAAGAAATGAAGTTATTAAAATATCCGTCTTGCGCTGCCGCTGTCATCTGACCGCTGCAAAACGCTGCTAAATATTTCGTTACCCATCCGCCGATTACCGAGTAATATGGAAGAATGATGATGGGAACGATTGATGCCAGATAACCTAAAAAAGCAAATTTTCGGTTAAATTTGGCAAATGCCGATACGGCACTGAGCTGAGCTTTACGGCCCAAAGCAATCTCAGCCACCATCAAAGTAAAGCCAAATGTAACTGCTAAAATAATATAGACGAGCAAAAACATACCGCCGCCGTATTTCGCTGCTAAATACGGGAAACGCCATATATTACCCAAACCAACTGCTGAACCAGCAGCAGCTAAAACAAAACCTAATTTGCCGGAAAAACCGCTTCTTTTTTGTTCCATAAAAAAGCCCCTAACTTACTTAATATTATAACGCTCATTATCGCACATTTTTCACAAAAAAACAATACTTCTGTAAAAAATAATAAATTATCTGATCTGAAATACATTCAAATTCGATTTTTAAATCAAATCTTGATTACCTGTTATCTCAAAAACCTCTATATAAAGCATAAAAAGTTATTAGTGAAAAAATCCCCATTCTTGCGAATGAGGATTTTAAACAGGATGCACGATTCAGATGTCAGTGTTAAACAACTTAAAAAATTGTGATTTATTAAGTTACTTGTATTTCCTGACACATTATGATTGTTTTAGATTCATATACCATTTACAGAGGTTGCGTAAAACTTTATTTACAGGTGCCCAGAAGTTATAGCTTTTTTCACCGTTAAACAAATCTTCCGTTTCTATGTTTTCCAGAATAACTTTTTCACGGAAAAGCATACCAACCGCCTGACTGTTGTAAGAACGGAATTTCGCCTCATTTTCTATGGTGTAAAAATTCTGACAAAGCTGTCCGTCCTCGGTGGAACGCATAGAATTAAGGAAATTTATGCTGCCGCCTGAAAGTATCAGGGCAGGCTCTGTTTTTGAAGAACCGTCGTGTCCCACATTAACAAATGTTGCCGTACTGTCTTTTGCGTTGAGAAATGACTTTCCGCCATATATGAATGTGTTGAAAACAGTAATATTTTCGCAGGTATCAAGAATTATATAAGTCGTCTTTTTTCTTCCTATCGGAATGAAAAAATAATCAAAATTATTCTCTTCTTTTACTCTGTTTTGCAATTCAGGTATATCGAAGTTTTCATAGCCGTTTCGCGGCAGTGTATTCGCATTCTGATGGCAACCCTCAATATTACTGTTTGTACAGTTTTTCAGATCAAACATTCCCTCAATACAGCAACTCACAATTTTTTTCATAAATGCATTTTCGCAGCCCTCTAATTTAACACCCGTTGCTGCAAGTGTAATTGTGCAGTTGGTTATATAAATGTTGTCAGACTTACTGTAAACGGCAGGTGATGTCTTTTTATAATCACCACTGTCATCAACAGGATTGTTTAAAGGATAATCAATTCTTAAGCCATTCAAACCTGCATTGTTACCGCCCAGAGTTATAAGAGGCTTGTCATTTTCATTATAGCCATAGTATGAAATAATCAATGTACCGTTACTGCAACCGCCCTGACAACGGACAGGAACACTTGAAGAGCCTCTTAATTCAACGCCTTGGGGAACAGTTACAGGTTTATCGAGTCTGTAAAGTCCTGCAGGAAGATATACAACTCCGCCTGTTTTTTCGGCTTCATCAAGCTTTGCCTGAATCATAGCAGAAACATCACTTTTTCCTGTTTTGTCAGCTTCAACAATATAAAGAAAACTGTTTGGCTTTTCATATGTAATATGGTAATCGGGTGAAAGTGATGATGTATCAGCTTTGTATTCTTTTATTGGTTCACCGTCCCAATGCCTCTTTACCTTTCCTACAACGTCTACATTAGTAAGCTGTACTGCACTGTAATCTTCCTGAAGAATTGCATATTCACTGCCCTCAATAATACCGTTAGCAACTGCTACGCCCCAGGTTTTACCTCTACGGGAAACTGTGTACATAGGAATATAGATTCCGTAATCACAATCTGTAATTCTCAGATCAAGGAACGAGCCGCTGAAGGTATAACGCAAGCCTTCTTTGAAATGGATTCCGTAAAGCATATTTGAAATTTCAACATCTGCAATATTCGGCCATTCAAGGTCACCTAAAGCCATACCATAGGCATTTTTTCTTGTGTATTCATTAAGCTTTTCTTCATCGGGAGCATTAAACTTTTTCCCTGCATTTACCCAATATCTGTTTGAAATATAGAGGGTTTTAATTGTATCAACATCAGAACTGTTAGTATTATTCAATCCTTCATACAAACAAGTTCCTTTTACGTTTTCTATGGTTGTCATCTCGTGAACCTGTTTGGTGCCAAGTTCACATTCTGAGCAAACACCTATGCCCCTGTATGAATTTATCAGAGTACAATCCTTTATGGTATGCAGCATGCTGTCATCGTTGCCTTCAACATAAAAAGTGTAAGGGTAAGGCTTAACATTTTCTAGCATCTGTTCAGGATACCACACAGTAAGACCAACTGCACCTGCACTTGCACCGACAGTAAAAAGCGAGGGTCTCATTTCCTTACTGCTTTCAACATCTGCAATGATAATTGTTCCGTAATCGTTGCCTTTATCAGGGTCCTGATATTCACCGCGAAGAGTAACAAATTTTTGTATATAAACATTGCCTGTAACTCGGTATTCACCTTTGGGAAGCCAGACAGTGCCGCCACCCCTCTGAAAACAATCATCTATAGCTTGCTGAATTATTTCTGTAGTATCCTTCTCACCTGTGTTATCTGCATTGTAAGGTGCCTTTGTTATATCTATGTCGGCAACTACTACATCCTCTGTAGGATAAACTGTATCAACAATCACAGGCTGTTGTATCTTTTCTTCTGCAGCAATGCAAGGTACTGCAAATGAAACCAACATAACCAAGCAAAGCATTACAGATAAAAAACTTTTCATAAAAACACCTCTGCAAATTCATATTTGTCGAACTGATTATATCATAAAATTTTAAACATTTCACTAGTATTTCTTTAATATTTAGCACAAGTTCTCCCCGAAAGGCATGTTTGCAGGAGGCGGTCTGTTGAATTCAGATTTGAAAACAAAAAGAAAAAAGTCTCAAAACCGCATAGTTTCAAGACTTTCTTTGGTTGCGGAGGTAGGATTTGAACCTACGACCTCCGGGTTATGAGCCCGACGAGCTACCAAGCTGCTCTACTCCGCGATATTTAATTTTCTCACAAGGAACTTTTACATTATACACATTTAATATATGTTTGTCAATAGTTTTTTATTCTTTTTTTAATTAATTTTTATTTTGCATAAAAATAAGGTTAATTTTTTGGAAGAAAATACAAAGTTTCAAAATTTTTTAAAAATTAAAGTTGAGCATTTAATATGAAAAAACGAGAAAAACAAAGAAAAATCGAGCATTGGAATTGTAAATTAAAAAATCAGAAAAAAGTTGTTGACATTATCCCCTGCCTGTGGTAGTATATTCGGGCAGTTAAAAATTATACGGAGGTTTGATTTATGTCAACTTACATGCCTAAAGCTGGCGAGATTGCTCGCAAATGGTATGTGCTCGATGCAGCAGGCAAGCCCATGGGCCGTGTTGCTGCTCAGGCCGCTGTTCTTCTTCGCGGTAAGCACAAGCCTACATTCGCTCCTCATGTTGATTGCGGTGATCACGTTATCATCATCAACGCTGAGAAAGCAGTTCTTACAGGTAACAAACTCAACCAGAAAATGTATTATCATCACACAGGCTACATCGGCAATATGAAAGAGGTTAAGTACAGCACTCTTATGCGCACAAAACCCGCATTTGCTATGCAGCTCGCTGTTAAGGGTATGATCCCTGATACAGTTATCGGTCGTGACGCTCTTTCAAGACTTCGCGTTTATGCAGGCGCTGATCACAAGCATGCTGCTCAGAAACCCGAAGCTTGGGAATTATAATGAAGGGAGGCTATTATAATGTACGATTCTAATCCTTATTTTTACGGTACAGGCCGCAGAAAGAAATCTGTAGCAAGAGTACGTGTTTACGCAGGTACAGGTAAAATCATCATCAATGACAGAGAAATCGACGATTACTTCGGTCTTGATACACTTAAGCTCATCGTTCGTCAGCCTCTCGAACTCACAGGCACAACTGAGAAGTTTGACATCGTTTGCCGTGTAGCAGGCGGTGGCGTTTCAGGCCAGGCTGGTGCTATCCGTCACGGTATTTCAAGAGCTCTTCTTCAGTATGACGAAGCTCTTCGTTCAACACTTAAGAAGGCAGGCTTCCTCACTCGTGACCCGAGAATGAAGGAAAGAAAGAAATACGGTCTCAAAGGCGCACGTCGTGCTCCCCAGTTCTCAAAGAGATAATTATTTCTTACAATTTACAGCACTCACTTCGGTGGGTGCTGTTTTTTTATTAATATCACTTTTCGGGTAGAAAAAAGTTTTATTTATGCTATA
>JAZQJF010000016.1:0-66289 GCA_045541505.1 Acutalibacteraceae bacterium | reverse complement strand
ATTGAGCCGAAGACCAAAGAAGGTCAGGAAAAAATGGGTATTGCTCTGGCAAAGCTTGCTGAAGAAGATCCCACATTCCAGACTTATACAGACGAGGATACAGGCCAGACCATCATCGCCGGAATGGGCGAATTACACCTTGAAATCATCGTTGACAGATTGCTCCGTGAATTCAAGGTTGAGGCTAACGTTGGTAAGCCCCAGGTATCTTATAAGGAAACCATTCGCAAGACCGTCGATGTTGAAAACAAATATGCTAGACAGTCCGGTGGTAAAGGTCAGTATGGTCATGTCCTCATGAAAGTTGAACCCTTGGAAGCTGGTAGCGGCTACGAATTTGTTAATAAAATCGTCGGTGGTGCTATTCCGAAAGAATACATCCCCGCTGTTGATGCCGGTGTTCAGGGCGCTATGCTGTCCGGTGTACTGGCTGGTTATAATGTTGTAGACGTTCGCGTTACACTGTACGACGGTTCTTATCACGAAGTTGACTCTTCTGAAATGGCATTTAAGATTGCCGGTTCAATGGCTTTCAAGGATGCAATGAAGAAAGCAGCTCCTGCTCTTATGGAACCCATTATGAAGGTTGCTATTATCGTTCCTGATGAATATCTCGGTGATGTTATGGGTGACGTTAACTCACGCCGTGGTATGATCCAGGGTACTGAAACCAGAATCGGTGCGGTTCAGGTTAACTCCACAATCCCTCTTGCTAATATGTTCGGTTATGCAACAGCTCTCCGTTCAAAGACTCAGGGTCGTGGTCAGTACGCAATGGAACCCAGTCATTACACTGCTGTTCCTAAGTCAATTTCTGATGATATTATCTCTAGCCGTGCTAAAGACTAATATTTTTCAAAAAAGACTTGCTTTTTTATAATTAAATTGTTAAAATAGCCTTGTGCTATAAGCATAAGTTATTATGTTATTTATGTTAGGAGGAAAAATCCAATGGCAAAAGAAAAATTTAACCGAAGCAAACCCCATGTAAACATTGGTACAATCGGTCACGTTGACCATGGTAAGACAACACTTACAGCAGCTATCACAAAGACCCTCGCTTCAAAGGGCCAGGCTGATTTCGTTGATTATGCAAACATCGATAAGGCTCCCGAAGAGAGAGAGCGTGGTATCACAATTAACACAGCTCACGTTGAGTATGAGACAGAAACACGTCACTACGCTCACGTTGACTGCCCCGGCCATGCTGACTATATTAAGAACATGATTACAGGTGCTGCTCAGATGGACGGCGCTATCCTCGTAATTGCTTCAACAGACGGCCCCATGGCTCAGACAAAGGAACATCTCCTTCTTGCTCGTCAGGTTGGCGTTCCTTACATCATCGTATTCATGAACAAAGTTGACCAGGTTGACGACGAAGAGCTTCTTGAACTCGTTGAAATGGAAATCCGTGAGACTCTTGACGAGTATGAATTCCCCGGCGATGATACTCCCATCATCAAGGGTTCAGCTCTTAAGGCTCTTGAAGCATCATCAGCTGATGATCCCGCTTGCGCTTGCATCTGGGAGCTTATGGCAGCTGTTGACAGCTACATCCCCACACCCGACCGTAAGGCAGACCTTCCCTTCCTTATGCCCGTTGAAGACGTATTCACAATCACTGGTCGTGGTACTGTTGCAACAGGTAGAGTTGAACGTGGTCAGCTCAAGACTGGTGAAGAAATCGAAATCGTTGGTCTTACAGACGAAAAGAGAAAGACTGTATGTACAGGTATCGAAATGTTCCGTAAGCTTCTTGACTATGCAGAAGCAGGCGACAACATCGGTGCTCTTCTTCGTGGTATCCAGCGTTCAGAGATTGAACGTGGTCAGGTTCTTTGCAAACCCGGCTCAATCAATCCTCATACAAAGTTCTCAGGTCAGGTTTACGTTTTGAGCAAGGATGAAGGCGGTCGTCATACTCCTTTCTTCAACAACTACCGTCCTCAGTTCTACTTCCGTACAACAGACGTTACAGGCGTTATCACTCTTCCTGAAGGAACAGAAATGTGCATGCCCGGTGACAACGTTGTTATGAACGTTGAACTTATCACTCCTATCGCAATCGAAGAAGGTCTTCGTTTCGCTATCCGTGAAGGCGGCCGTACAGTTGGTTCAGGCGTTGTTACAGCTATCAACGAATAATTAACAGTACAACTTATAAAATCAGCAGCAATTCGAAAGAGTTGCTGCTTTTTTATTTGTTTCCATTTGACAAAATTATACCGTTGATATATAATGTAACAAATATGTTTGAGGAGATGTTTAAATTGGCTAAAAAATCAGGTTTTATATCAGAATTCAAGAAGTTCATTATGCGCGGTAACGTAATCGATCTTGCAGTCGGTGTTATTGTCGGCGGTGCTTTTCAGACAATCGTTAAGTCACTTGTTGATGATATCGTAATGCCCGTTATCAGCCTTGTCACTAAAGGCTTGGATTTTACAGGTATGTTCATTGCTCTTGACGGTAAAGAGTATGCAACTCTTGATGCTGCTAAGGAAGCAGGTGTTGCTGTTCTTACATACGGCAACTTTATCAGCGCAGTAATCAATTTCTTCATTATGGCTTTTGTGATTTTCTGCCTTGTTAAGGGTATCAATACTATCAGCGAAAAAACAAGTAAAAAGGAAGAGGTTGTTGAAGAATCAACTACAAAAACCTGTCCTTTCTGTCAGTCAGAAATCAGCATCAAGGCTACAAAGTGCCCCTGCTGTACATCTGATCTTGCTGAATAATTTTTAATTTCGGAGTTTTACTATGGATGGAGAAGTTACTTTCAGAAGAGCTGCCATAGGCGGCTTTAACCGTGAAGATGTTTTAAAATACATCAGCGAAACTGCTTCAATTAATAACGAATACCGTAAGCTTCAGTCACATCTCAGGGAGGCTGAGAGAACAATAAAATCCCTTGAAGAAGAGCTTGAAGCAAAAGATCGTGAAATAGAAGAACTTAAAAGCTCTTGCACTAAAGCTGAAGAAGATGAAGAGGCTGAATCTGAAGAGGAAGCTGAAACTGATATTGAAGCTGAAGCCGTAAATGAAGAGCTGGAAAGTGCTAAGGCTGAAATTGCAGAGTTAAAGCTTAAACTTGAGCAATATGAAAGCAGAAGCAATGAGTATGACGGTAAAGCTGAAAAGCTTATGCGTGATTCAATGACTTACGCTGACAGATACGTTGAAAGTGCAAATATTATGGCGCAGACTGTCCGCAAAGAAACTGTTGCAAAGGTTAAAGATGCTGATGCAAAAGTTGAAGAAATGCTTGAAAAAGCAGAAGCTTTTCTTAAAGAGGCAAAGGATTTTGAGCAGATGCTTAATTTCTTTAAGGCTCATTTAACTGATATTGAAAAAACCTTTGAATAAAAATAAGCCGTATCCCGTAAGTGGGATATGGCTCTTTTTCTTTGTTTCTATTTATTCAGATTGTCAAGAATTGAACTGTCAAGTCGCTGCAATGAAATACTGCGCCAGCTTTCATAAGAATCTTTCAGTGTGTCAGGGGAGTCTGTTTCAATAGCGTATGCACCATAACTCATAATACGGTACATATCAATCTCATCGTTAACTCCGTTTATAATATATGATACACCCTTTTGCGAAAGTGCTTCAACAAGCTCTTTCGTAATATGCTTTGAGTCAATAACCACTCCGCCGAGACTGTATTCAGTTATCATTGCACTAATTTTTTCTGTTTTTGCGTTGTTTTCATCCTCGGGTGTATAGTCAAAATAAACCTTTGCAACCGTATCTGTTCCTTTAATCAGAGAATATCTGGCTTTATCAATTCCTGTGATGAATACTCTTTTTGAAACATCATATTTGTTTAAAAGCTCATTAAAAACAGTGAATGTAACAAGCTGTTTCAGTCTGAAATTGATTCTGACATCTTTGTAGCTTTCTGTAGTCATAAGCTTAAATACATCTTCAGCCAACAGTGAATCAGCATTTATGTTTGCATAATCGTCTGTGATAACAGGTGTTCCGTCTGCTTTGAAACACAAATCAAGTGTAACGGTATCAGCACCAAGCCTAACAGCTTCTTTGATGCCTGCGATGGAATACTCCATTTTATCAATAACAGCACACTCTGAGATTATATTGATCTCGGAGTAAAGCTCAAGGTTTTCACCGGTGTATTTTTCAATAGCTTTTGTTTTGCGTAAATCAGAAACAACCGGGATACCGACACCTAAAATGATTACAACAGCCATAACAACCGAAATGGCTATTATGGCTGTTTTTTTACCCTTCAAATCAGGACCTCTTGCCGGCAGCTTTTGTGATCTCAATAAGCTGTGGCATTTTTTCTTCAATATCTTTAATAAGCTTGATTTGTGCGCGGGTTCTGATAAGATTATGCTTTTCTGAATTTGTTTTAAAATATACGTCACCGTCGAGATAGTCTGTTAAAAATCTCATTGCAACTTCCTGAGTGAGAAGTATAACTGAGAAGGGGAGAAGCTCAACTTCTTTGTCACAAAGCTTACCGTCGGTGCCGTCAAGGAAGCCTTTTACATAAGCCTCATATGCTTCAACATTAAGACCGATTTTTTCAATATTATCTTCCTCACCGAAGGTGGCGCTTGTTCTGATTCCGTCACCGAAGTCATAAAGTGATGAACCGGGCATAATGGTGTCAAGGTCAATAACACAGGTTGCTTTTTTTGTTGCAGAGTCAAAAAGAACGTTGTTAATCTTAGTGTCATTATGTGTAACTCTGACGGGAATTTCGCCTTTTTCAAGTAAATCTGTAACAACAGAGGTGTTATCTTTACGGTCAATGAAAAACTGTATTTCTTCTTTAACTTCAGCAACTCTGCGTGCCTTGTCTTCTTCAATAGCCTTTAAAAGATTGTTGTAACGGGTAGGGGTATGATGAAAGTTAGGGATGGTTTCAAAAAGATTTTTTCCCGGGAAATCGCCTAAAAGGCATTGGAAATTACCGAAAGCTCTTGCAGCTTCATAAATCTCGTCGGTTGAGCAGTCAGAAGAAATGGTATAGCTGTTATCAAGATATACATAGCTTCTCCAGCATTCGTTATTTTCGTCAACATAAAAGGGCTTGCCATCAACGGTATTTATAAAATGAAGAGTCTGTCTTTCAGCGTCACCGCCGTTAGCTTCAATAGCTTCTTTCAGATACTCTGTAACGGAAAAAATATTATCCATAAGGTTGTCGGGGTTTTTAAATACGTTAGTGTTTATCTTCTGCACAACATATTTTTTAACACCGAAATCAGCCACTAATGTTGTGTTGATAAGACCTTCATTTATAGGCTCAATCGAAACAAGTTCCCCTTCAAAAGGGAAGTGGGACAAAACAGATGAAATTTCAATTCCCATAACATTACCTCAGTTTAATTTAATTATTGACATTATACAACATAATCAGAACAATTGTCAATGAATTATATTCTAATTTAAGGGAATTGTGTATTTTGCTATTTTGGTATTGAAAAGGGTTTGCGTTTGTGTTATAATCCTTTTGTATAATGTAAAACAAAGGATGGTATATATTATGAATAAACCAAGTATATCCGCCAAGAGAATAACAGCTTTATTGTGTGCTCTTGTGTTTGTGATGAGTGCTCTTCTTTCAGGCTGCCAGATCGGCTCTGATGAAGAAAAAGAGACCACTACAACAACTACAACTCAGCAGACTCCCGAATATATCGACCCCAACGAGGGTGTTCAGTGCCCTAAATGCGGCTCAACAAACATCGACGATGCCCTTCGTGAAGGTGAAGAATACGATGAGCATTACATCTGCTATGAATGTGATTATGAGTGGTATGTTGTAGAAGGCGTTGCTTATGAAATCAAAGATAACGGCGAGAGTGCAACAATTCCCAATTATAAACCAAATTATAATTACAAACCAAACAACAACTCACAAAACAGCAATACTCCTCAGAATAACAATCAGCAGCAGAACAATAATAAGGTTCCCGTTGATAACAATTCTCAGGGTACTGACTCTAAAGATGACGATTCCGAGCTTACTCTTGACGATGTAAAAGAGCTTTCAGATTACATATCATCAGGTAAATGGCTCAATGAAATTGACTGGTATATCGATGAAGAAGGCAACATCACCACAGAGGGTGACAAAGGCATTCTCGGCTTCGGTTACAGCACAAGAGATAAGTGCTTCTATGCAACAGGTAATGCATGGCAGAGAGATTACGGCTACAACGAGCTTTATGACAAGACTTCACAGTTTATTTCAATCAGCTATGATACAATAAACGTTTACTTCAACTATAATAATAAAGAGTGGATGGTTCAGTTCTGGAAGGGTCAGTACGGTATGGTTCTCATCGGTGCTGAAATCGGTGTTTATAACCGTACAAAGCGTGCAAGCGAAAATGATACAGGTCTTAACCACTACAACGCAGTAAGTGATAAAGAAAGACTTCTCATCAGCCTTGACCTTTATCAGAATGAAAAACTTCTCTTCTCAAGACCTCAGAAGAAGAACTGGTGGCAGACAGGCTTCGTTCCCGGTCAGCTCGGCGTTTCAGCAGGTGTTCTTGTTGGTTCAATTTATACAAATGACCTTAAAGTAACAACATCTATCACTCTTGATAATGCAGAAATGACAGCAGCTTTCGTTGAAGGTCTTAACAACGTTACAAGAATTTACAACAACGTTGATGCTTTGAACGCTAACGATACAAACGCAGGCTATCGTTCATTCTCATTCAAAGAAGGTAACGGCGTAACTCCCGGTACATACACAGTCAGCGGAAATACAGTTAAGCTCACATGGCAGTAAGAGGTAGCTTATGAAAAGAATTATTTCTGTTATTCTTGTTCTCTCAACTCTTTTTGTTCTTGCTTCGTGCTCAAAAGAGTCTGCTTACACGCCTGAAGAAGTTGACAAAATGGTCAGCTCAGGTGAACTCGGAACAATTCAGGGCTTTTACAGCGTAAGAAACAACAAAGACGGCACAGGCGATTTTTACGTTCAGTTTAACCAGGCGCTTGAAAATGTGTTTGATTTTTATTCAGCTGACGGCACTTTGGTTGAATTCGTAGGTGACGCTGTGGTTTATGATAAAGCCGGTAACGTTGTTCCTCGAAGCGAACTTGTTTATGGTCAGGGTCTTATAATCAGCTTTGACGGCGAAGCCGAAAGCACCGACCCGCCCACAATCAAAGCTTATAAAGTAACATTAGCATAAATTAAGGCACTCTCGTTGAGAGTGCCTTGTTTTTTAATAAAAAGAGGTTCACTTTAAAAGTGAGCCTCTTTGTTTTATTTTGCTACTGATTCAATTGTAATAGGACAGCCTGCTGAAATAACAATTCCGCAGGTAAATGTGCCGCCTTTGAGAATTCTGCCTTCATTCTTTGTTTTGAGTGTTATAACACCAGAATTATTAACAGCAGTGCAGTCCCAATTCTTTTCAACACTAACAGAGTCGTTAAATGTTATATCAGCTGATGTGTTGTAAACTGTTGATTGGGAGTTGTTTTTAACAGTAAAGTCTACCTGATACATATATTTTCCGTCAGATGAAGTCCAGCTGTTTGTGATCCTTGCAACGTAGTAAACTCCGTTTTCACCTGTAAAAAACGCTGTGTTGTAACCCTTGCCTGAATTTTTAAAATCAACTTTTATTTCAGGTTCCGTAACAGAAGAAGTGCTTTCAGTCGGCTGAGTTTCAGGTTCCTGTGTGGGTTGCGAAGCATCAGGCGAAGTTGGTTCTGTGGTTATTATTTCTTCTTTATCGGCAGGCTTAGTGGTTGTTTGCTGTTGGGGTGGGTTAGTGCCGATATGCTGAATAATGAGCATTGAATCTTTTGAATTGATTTCACCGTTGTTATCTACGTCAGCGGCTTTAAGCTGCTTTTCGTTAAGCTCATAATCCCCGGTGAGATGTTTTGATAAAACCAATGCATCCTCAGAGTCAACAACACCGTCAAGGTTTACATCTCCGAGAGAATCGTTGCTTTCCGGTGAAAATGACATTCCGCTTGTAAACAGGCAAACTATAACAATTATAGCCGAAATTATTGTTACTGATATAAGGTACAGTATGAATGGCTGCCGTGAACCCGGTTCAAATTTAAGGATAGGCTTCTGATTATCTTTTTCCATACAATACCTCCTTTCATACCAATTCATTATATCAAACATTGGGCAGTGATTTCAAGTGTTGGCGGAAATTTGTCATTTTGACGAAAAAGTTAATATATTTTTTTAAGAATTTAAATTATTTTTATGTAAAATGCTTGAAAACAGCATCTACAGGTGATATAATAGCTCTATCGTCGGGTCCCGACGTATGTAAAGCCACTTTTGTGGCGAAGGAGGAAACATCATTGAAAACTTATAATGCTAATGACATTCGCAATATCGTTATTGCAGGACACGGCTCCAGAGGTAAAACAACTCTCGCAGAAGCTATGCTTTATTGGGCAGGTCTCACTGACCGTATGGGCAGAGTAGCCGATGGCAACACAGTTCTCGACTTTGACGCAGAGGAAAAGCGTCGCAAGACTTCAGTTTCAAGTGCAGTTGCTCCTATTGAATGGAAAGATTGCAAAATCAATATAATCGACACTCCCGGCCTTTTTGACTTCGCAGGCGGTATGAGTGAGGGTATCCGCGCAGCTGAATGTGCTCTTATTGTTACATCAGCGGGCTCAGGCTACGATGTAGGCGCTGAAAAAGCATACAAAGCAGCTAAGAAGAGAGGCATCGCAAGAATGTTTGCCGTTACCCGTTGTGACGGTGAAAATGCTGACTTCTACAAAACATTTGAGGCAATTAAAGAAGAGCATAAGAGCTCTGTTTGCCCCGTTGTTGTTCCTTACGTTGTTGACGGTAAGGTTAAGAGCTATGTTAACCTCGCAGCAAGAAAGGCTTATGAATATAAAGACGGCAAGCCCACTGAGGTTGCTATGCCTGACGATGCAAAAATCACAGAGATGCTTGATATTCTCACAGAAACAGTTGCAACCTCTGATGAAGACTTAATGGATAAATTCTTTGAAGGCGAAACCTTTACCCGTAAAGAAATCGCAGGCGCGCTTAATAAGGGCGTTAGTGAAGGTAATGTATATCCCGTATATGCTTGTGCAGGTTACACAGGCGATGCAGTTGATATGCTTCTTGATGAAATCGCTTTCTCAGCTCCCATCGCAGGCGAAAAAGCAGGCGAAGGCGATGTTGAATGTGACGAAAACGGACCTCTTGCAGCTATCTGCTTCAAAACTGTTGCTGACCCCTTCGTTGGTAAAATGTCATTTATGAAAGTAGTAAGAGGTAAGATTAAACCTGACGCTTCTGCTTATAATGTTCGCACAGGCGAAACTGAAAGAATGGGTAAAATCATCACAGTCCGCGGCGGTAAGCAGGAAGATGCAACTTGCATCCCCGCAGGTGACATCGGTGTTGTTACAAAGCTTTCAGGCTTTAAGACAGGCGACACAATGTGTGACCCTAAAAATGTTGTTGAGCTTGACGGTGTTGACTTCCCCACACCTTGCCTTTCAATGGCAGTTAAGGTTCGCAAAAAAGGTGAAGAAGAAAAAGTTGTTGCAGGTATTCACCGTCTTGTTGAAGAAGATCCCACAATTAAATTTGAAATTAATAACGAAACCCGTGAGCAGGTTCTCTACGGTATGGGTGAACAGCACCTTGATATCATCGCTTCCAAGCTTAAGACTAAATTCGGTGTTGAGGTTGATCTGACAATCCCGAGAGTTGCTTACAGAGAAGCTATCCGTAAAACTGTTCAGGTTCAGGGCCGCCATAAGAAGCAGTCAGGCGGTCACGGTCAGTTCGGTGATGTTTGGATTCGTTTTGAACCCCATGACGGTGATGATCTTATCTTTGAATCAGAAGTTGTGGGCGGTTCAGTTCCTAAGAACTTCTTCCCCGCAGTTGAAAAAGGACTTCGTGATTGCATGAAGAAGGGTGTTATGGCAGGCTACCCGATGGTTGGTCTCAAGGCTGTTCTTTATGACGGTTCTTACCATCCTGTTGACTCCTCTGAAATGGCATTCAAAACAGCCGCTTCATTGGCATTCAAGAGTGGTATTCCTCAGGCAAGCCCTGTTATCCTTGAACCCGTTGGAACTCTTAAGGCTTATATGCCCGAAGATAACCTTGGTGATATCATGGGTGACGTTACGAAGCGTCGTGGTCGTGTTCTCGGTATGGGTCCTGCAGAAGAACGCAAGATGCAGGAGCTTGTAGCTGAAGTTCCAATGGCAGAAATGGGTGATTTCGCAACAGTTCTCCGTTCTGTAACAGCAGGCAGAGGCTATTTCTTCCTTGAATTTGCAAGATACGAGGATGCACCTGCAAATGTTGCAGAAAAAGTTATTGCAGATGCAAAGGTTGACGACGAAGACTAATACATAAAATTCAAGCGGTGTCGGAAACGGCACCGCTTTAGTGCGAAATGGGGGATAGTGGTGGAAATTACAATTATCAACCGCAGTAAGTTAAGTTTGGCAGTAACGATAAATGGTGAAGAAGTGTTGCTTGACTCAAAGCAGGAAATAAAGGTTGAATTAGCTGATTCCATTGATACCGTTACGGTATCTGAGCCTAAAAGGAGCTTTTGGCATAATGTGGGTAATTTTGCCGTAGGGTCTGTGTTTGGTTTGCTTGATTTGGCGGATGAGGCCTTGTCAATGCGAAAAAGTATGAGGCTTCCCACAAAATTCGAAATTCACGATTTAACTCAGAGCAACACTGTTATATTAGGCAATCCCTATTTGGATTTTGTTTCTTGCTCAATGATTTTTAATGAAAAGACTATTGACGGCGAGCTTGAAATAACTGAAACCGAGCTTAAAACAAAAATAAAGGAATATTATCTTGATTTAATTTCTCCGCTTTTTATTCCTCAGATTTTGCTGATTTTATTTGCAGTAATAATGGCTGTAAAGGGTATATGGATTGTACCGGGTATAATATTGCTTGTTGAACTGCTTGTTTTTGTTGTTTATAAAAAGCATCTGATTTCAAATAAGAAAACTAAAGAAGATTTGAAGAGAATAATTAAACCGTAGTTTGACTTTGATAATGAGAAATAGTATAATTCCATTTTGGTGATAATATGAAGCTCGTTTACCCCAAATATTTTAAAGATTTTAAGTGTATTGCTTCACAATGTGAAGACACCTGCTGTGCCGGGTGGGAGATTGTTGTTGACTCTGATTCAGCCGGTTACTATAAAACCATTCAGGGTGAAATCGGTGGCAGACTCCGTCAGGAAATGAAAACAGACTCAGACGGTGACATAATTTTCTCCCTTAATAACGGCAGATGTCCCTTTCTCAATAGTTTAAACCTTTGTGATATTTATTCTGTTTTAGGTGAAAATGCCCTGTGCCACACCTGCACAATGTTTCCTCGCTTTGTTGAGGATTACGGCGGCACCTGTGAAACAGGCTTAGGTCTTGCCTGCCCCGAGGCCGCAAGAATAATTGTTGATTTCACAGGGGACAGGGAATTGCTTTTTGAATTTACTGATGAAATGCCGTTACCTAACGATATTGACCCTGAAACATATTTCGAGCTTGTATCTTTGAGAAAAAAGATTTTTGCTGTTATTGATGATGACAGCTTGTCGTTTGAAAACAGACTGCTGAAAATTCTTTCTCTGGCAGGGGACAGTAATCCTCATCTGCCCACCATAGAGGAATGTGTTAATAAACTGAAAAATCTTGATATTCTTACTGACCGATGGAAAGTCTTGCTTTCGGAAATTCCGGGAGATAAAGATTTTTTACACAATGTTCACCAATTCAGGAATATTGCGTGGCATTATATTTACCGTTATTTTTTAAGAAGCGTTTTTGACGGTGATACTCTTTCAAAGGCCCGTCTTTGCGTGCTTGCCTGTGTGGTAATAAATTCATATTCAAATGAAAATAATGTTGCCGATATTGCTCATCTTTTTTCAAAAGAGGTTGAGTATTCGGCTGATAACATAAATAATATTTTAAAGGATTTAGAAAATGAAACTTTTTGAAAACATAAGCTATTCTGCTGATAAAAAACAGGTTCTTGACTTTTATCTTCCTGAAAGCAATGAAAATTACGATGTTGTACTGATTTCTCTCCACGGCGGCAGCTGGTCAATGGGGGATAAATCAGAGTATTCACGTGAAACCGAAGAATTTGCAAAAAGGCTGAATGTTCCCACTGTCAATATGAATTACCGTATGACACCTGCATTGCTTCCTGAGATGATGGAAGATCTGGAGCTTGCAATGATTTTTATAACCCAATATGCAAAACAGTTTGGCTGTGATTTTAAAAAGTGCATTCTCCGCGGATTTTCTGCCGGTGCACACATTGCAATGAGTTATGCTTATGATAAAAAAGATGCTTCACCGCTTCCTGTCTCTTTTGTAATAGGTGAATCAGCTCCGTCAGATCTGTCAACTCCTCTTGACGGTCCTGCTCAGGCTTTTATCTGCCGCGGTCTTTCAAATATTGTGGGCACTAAAATCACACGAAACAACTGGTCAGAGCATATTGACGAGATGAAAGCGATTTCACCCATATATCATTTAACCCCTGAAGTGCCGCCTACATTTCTCCTTCACGGAACTCTGGATTATATGGTTGGTTATACAATTGCTCAGAGTATGCTCTCAGCTCTTAAAGAAAACAATGTTCCTTGCGAGCTTGTTACTTTTGACGGGCTTGAGCATCAGCTTAAGGGATGTACGCAGGAAATGGTTGAGGAATATTTTGGCAAAGTTAACAGTTTTTTCTGCGAATTTTCTAAAGTATAAAAATCATAATCTATTGACCGATCAGACCTTATACAATATAATTATAAGTGACATTGAAAGAAGGAGTGTTTTCTATGGATAAGTATTTAATCATAAATGCAGATGATTTCGGTATGTGCCATTCTGCTAACCAGGCAGTTGCCGATTTGTTTAAATCAGGCGGAATTACCTCAGCTACAATTATGGCTCCATGCGCATGGGCATATGAAGCTGTTAACTTTGCAAAAGCTAACCCTCAGTTTGCAGTCGGTGTTCACCTCACAACTACAAGCGAATGGGGCGAATACCGTTGGCGTCCGCTCACAGGCGGCAAGAGTCTTCTTGACAGTGAAGGCTTTATGCACCACGAAAGTGATGAGTTTGAAAAGGCAGCTGACCTTGAAGAAACAGCAGCTGAAATCACTGCTCAGGTTGAGCATCTTAAAAACCTCGGCCTTAATCCTTCTCACCTTGATAACCATATGGGCTCTCTTTACGGTATTGAAACAGGCAGAGTTGAGATGGCTAAACTTGCCATTGAAACAGCTGCAAAATACGGCCTTCCTTTCCGTTTCCCTATGCAGTTCACAGACGCTCAGTTTGATAACGATATGCTCGCTATCCATATTGATAAAGAAATGGTTCAGCAGTTTATCGGCGGTTTCGCTCAGATGGGACAGGCTCTCGGCGTAGCAATGCCTGACTTCCTTCTTCCCGGTGACTGGGCAGGCCCCCAGCGTGAAAGCTATGAAAATTACCGTGAATATATCTATGAGCTTTACCGCACCTTTGAACCCGGTGTAACAGAAACATATATTCACCCCGCATATGAAAGCGATGAGCTTAAAGGCATTGCCGGTGCATGGGAAAGAAGAGTTTGGGAATATAAGCTTTTCTCAGACCCCAAAACAAAGCAGCATATTGAATCTCTCGGTATCAAGCTTATTAACTACCGTGACCTTGCTGAAATGAGGAAATAATAATCTGAATGAAAAGCTGATGCGCTGAAATGCATCAGCTTTTTAATTTTGCTTAAATTGCAGAGTTTCGTTTTCGGGACTCTGCAATTTGACTTATGGGATGCGAAAATATATAATTTTTTCAGGAGGTGTTGGTATGAAGTTTAAAATAGGTTTTTCTTCAGACACACAAAATCAGAGTGAAGAGATTGTTTTACCGTCGGTCACAGAGGGGGAAACTGTAAATGCGGTAAAAAGTGTGGTAAATGTTTTGTTTGAAGACGGCAGAACATTCCCTTATTATAATGACACCTTTGATTTGAAAAAAGGCGATGTTGTTTACGTTGACGGTAAGCTTGCCGGCAAACGGGGTACGGTTACTGATGTTACCACTAAATTTAAGGTAGATCTTGAATATTATAAAAGAGTTTTGTCAAAGCTTGATTTTGACTTTCACGGTGAATTTCTTAAAATGGATCACCTTATGGTCAGCTTCTCTGAAAATGCGTTACCCTTCGGGCAGGCAAAAGGATGTTTCTTTCCGCCGAAAGAAACAGATCAGAGTTTTTTTTACCGGTGATGGTTATACCTTCGAGTTTGATGCCGAAAAATATGATTTCAGCGCCGAAACTCTTCACAGAGCAGTCGATTCCCTTAACTGCGGTGAGCTTAAATACCTCAGCGTGGTTGACGGTGTGGGCAGAGCGATAATAGGTAAAAACAATATGCACGTTGTGGAATTCAACTATGAGCAAAATTCAGGCGTGGTTTCCGATATTTATTGTGACTGCCTTGAATTCGGATTTTGCCACCATAGTGTAGCAGTTTGCGTTGCTTTGAATAAATTATTAAAGAATGAGCAGTTTGACGAAAAAGCATCATTCTATGCCATTGATCTGAATGTTTTCTATGAAACGGCTATTGATAATGTTAAAAAAATAACGATTTAAATCAACATAAAAACTGCAAAGCTTGAGTAAATGTATGGAAAAAAACAGTAAAAAAGCCTTGTCAAAAAACGACAAAAATTAAAAAAAATCAATTTTAGAAAATATACACAAATGATTATTTTATTTTACAATAATCTTGATGTAATTTGTATATAGATTATTTTTAGTCAAAGGTCTATAATTTTTGCAGTTGATTTTGAGAGGAGTTCACACTATGAACGAATATATTGAAAAAGTAATATCCACCGTTGAAAAACGCGACGGTGAAAAGTCAGAGTTTCTTCAGTGCGTTAAAGAAGTTTTCTCTTCACTTGAAAAAGTAATTGAAGTTCGCCCTGATTATGTTGAAAAAGATATTCTCGGCCGTATGGTTGAGCCTGACCGTTTTGTATCTTTCCGTGTTGCATGGGTTGATGATGCAGGTGTAACTCAGGTTAACCGCGGTTTCCGTGTTCAGTTTAACTCAGCAATCGGTCCTTACAAGGGCGGTTTGCGTTTCCATCCCACAGTAAACTCAAGCATCGTACACTTCCTCGGCTTTGAGCAGACCTTTAAAAACAGCCTTACAGGTCTTCCCATCGGCGGTGCTAAGGGCGGTTCAGACTTTGACCCCAGAGGTAAGAGTGACGGTGAAGTTATGCGCTTCTGCCAGGCTTTCATGACAGAGCTTTACAGACACATCGGTGCAAGCATCGACGTTCCTGCAGGTGACATCGGTGTAGGCGGCAGAGAAATCGGCTACCTTTTCGGTCAGTATAAGCGCATCAGAGGTGCCTTTGAAAACGGTGTTCTTACAGGTAAGGGCATTCAGTACGGCGGTTCACTTATCAGACCTGAAGCTACAGGTTTCGGTGCTACATATTACGCTTGCGAAGTTTTCAAACACTTCGGTGAAGATATCAAGGGCAAGACCTTTGCAGTTTCAGGCTTCGGTAACGTTGCTTGGGGTACAGCTAAAAAGGTTGCAGAGCTTGGCGGTAAAGTTGTTACTATCTCAGGTCCTGACGGATACATCTATGACTCTGACGGAGTTGTAACTGAAGAAAAGATCAACTATATGCTTGAAATGCGTGCATCAGGCCGTGACAAGGTTCAGGACTATGCTGACAAATTCGGCGTTGAGTTCTTCCCCGGTGAAAAACCCTGGGGTGTTAAGGTTGACGTTGCAATGCCTTGCGCAACTCAGAATGAAATTGATATGGAACAGGCAAAGAAAATCGTTGCAAACGGTGTTCCTTATTATATCGAAGTTGCAAATATGCCCACAACTAACGAAGCTCTTGAGTATCTCAGAGAAAACTGTAAAGCAGTTGCTCCCTCAAAGGCAGTTAATGCCGGCGGCGTAGCTGTTTCAGCTCTTGAAATGAGCCAGAACTCAATGAGATATTCATGGACTGCAGAAGAAGTTGATGCAAAACTTAAGCAGATTATGAAAGATATTCACGATAACTCTGCTAAGGCTGCTGAAGAATACGGTTACGGTTATGACCTTGTTTCAGGTGCAAACATTGCCGGCTTCATTAAGGTTGCAGATGCTATGATGGCTGAAGGTATTCACTAATATAAATGTTAAAGAGGCGAGTCACTGACTTGCCTCTTATTTTTTCAAAATATTGACATAGTGCCTGTTTTATTGTAAAATCAAAATATCAAAAAAGAAATAAATTTCAGGAGGGCATTATGTCAGTTCTTATGACCATTCTTTCACCTGTAATCGCGCTGATACTTGCGGTTATCACCCCCTTCGCAACAATGATTTGTTATGACCCGTCAGTGGCTACCGATGATGAAATCGCCATTGCTGAAGAAAAAGCAGGCGGCTATATAAAAGGTATCTGTCACGCTGACCCCGATTATGATTTGCTTCACGAAGCAAATATCGGTTGGATCCGTGATGATATTCCTTTCCCGTATGATGAAAACGGCAAGCTTTCAAAAAGCTACCTTTCCTGGAAGGCTGAAATGAAAGAATTTGCCGACAACGGAATGAAGATTATGGCTATCACACCGTACCCTGATGATTACATTGAGTATGGTCTTGACCCGAGAAATGAAGAAGATGTTGAAGGTATTCAGGATATTGCAAGGTTTTTTGTTGAGGATCTCGGTGATTTGGTCGGAGCTTTTCAGGTTACAAACGAAATGGGCATTGACCGTTTCACATATCCGTTGACTATGGATGAAGCTTATTGGTTTGTAGGTATGCAGCTTGAAGCTATGAACGATGTCAAGGGTGATATTCTCGTAGGATACAATCTTGCGGGAACAGCTATTGCATCAATGCCTTTTGCAATGGCAGAATATCATCAATACTGCGACTATGTCGGTGTTGATATGTATATGGGCTGCTTTGAAAATCTTCTGAAAAATGCCGACCAGTTTATTACAATTCTCAGCTTTGTCAGAAGAGTTACAGGCAAACCTATCATTCTTTGCGAATTTGGTTATATTGGCTTGGGTGAACAGAAAACAAGAGCCGAAAAAGATGCAATCCTTCAGCAGTACGGCTATGAAAATGAAGCTGAAGCTTCTGCTGATATTGATAATTTTATCAGCAAGCTTCCTCCTGATCTTGCAGATGAGTTTGAAAAGTATGCTGATGAAACACCTGAATACAGAGCAGATCAGATGTTTAACGGTGAATATGCAAACCACCTTTATACAGAGCTTCAGGCAGGCTTCGGTCTTTATGATTTTGAGCATACACCTGAAGGTCAGGCAGCGTTTTTCTCATACATAATTCCAAAAATTATGGAGCTTGACTTTGTAATCGGTTCATTTGTTTATTGTTGGCATGACAGTGGTGACTGCTATGTTTGCGGTCAGGCTGAATGCCCCGTAGAAACAAAGTGGGGTCTTGTTGACGGCAACGGTAATCCGAAGCCCTCATACTACGCAGTGCAGGAAGCTTTTGCTGAAAAAGAAGCATCTGAAGACAGCGAAGGCTTTGATATTGCTTTAGATATTGAAAAATTAAAAAAATATGCAGAATGTTTCTTATTTGAAGCAAGCCAGGCAATTGAAATTGCTATAGCGTCAGCTGAGTGATGATAATTAAAACGAGAGAAGTTTCGGAGAAAGAACTGAAACTTCTCTCTTATTTTTTATTAAAAGGTTGACAGTTTTTCTGTTTTAAACTAAAATATATACCGTGGGTAGGTTGGGCAGTTGCGCACTTATTACAGTGTGAGGAAAGTCCGTGCTTCACAGAGCAGGATAACGGCTAACGGCCGCCGAGGGTAACCTTAGGGACAGTGCAACAGAGATATACCGCCACATGGGGCAACAACCCTGTGAGGTAAGGGTGGAAAGGCGAGGTAAGAGCTCACCGGTCGGCGGGGAACCGCGCAGACCCTGTAAACCCTATCCGAAGCAACACCGACCGAAACAATCGCTTGCTCGGCGCGTTTCAACGGGTGGCGTGAGCTTTGTGGCAACGCAAAGCCAAGACAGATAATTGCCTTAAATGACAGAACACGGCTTACAGACCTGCCCACACATTTAATCACCTTTTGCATATAATGTATTGAGGTGATAATATGCTTGAAGGATTATGGTACGGAATAGCGGCTGCTTTTATTTTTATTGGTGTGGTTGCAACTTCGTACTTTATAATTTTACAGGTTTTTAAACTTGGCAACGATGCTAATTGTATTGTAGTAATGTCTTCGGGTATGAATGATGACGATGTAGGCTCTTTGCTTTACAGTGTTCATCTTCGTTTTGCCCTTATGGGGGACTGCCGTAAAAACCGCATAGTGATAGTTGATAACGGAATGACCGATAAACAAAAATCACTGTGCATCAAAATAATGAAAGATTTTGATAATATGGAGCTTTGCGCTCCTGATGAGTTACTTAAAACGATTATCGGAAAGGAAGAGTAATGGACGAGCAACTTGTAGAAATCAGCGGAGTTGTTGATGAAATTGCATACCGCAACGATGAAAACGGTTTTACCGTTATTGATTTTTACACAGACGAAGAGTATTTCACGGTTGTGGGGGTATTGCCTGAGGTTACCGAGGGTGAAAGTCTGCGTCTTCGCGGTGAGTGGAGCTATCATTCCACTTTCGGCAGGCAGTTCCGCGCAAAGCTTTGTGAAAGAAGTATGCCGTCCTCTTCTGCCGATTTATTACGCTATCTGAGTGCGGGCGCCGTTAAAGGCATCGGCCCTGCAACCGCTAAAAAGATAATTGACCGCTTTGGTGAATCAGCATTTGACGTTCTTGAAAACGAACCTGAACGCCTTGCTGAAATCAAGGGAATTTCTCTTAATAAAGCTAAAGAAATTTCAAAAACATTCAACGAACAGTTTGCCGTAAGGCAGGTGATGATAAGCCTTGAACGTTTTGGTATGACACCGAACGAGTGTCTTAATGCTTACAGGCTTTACGGTGCAAGCGCTGTTGATATAATCACAGTGAACCCCTACGTGCTTTGCGGTGAAGGTGTGGGTATAGGCTTTGAACGCGCCGATGCAATTGCAGCGTCTTTACCGCAGCCGCCTGAAAGCGATTTCAGAATTGCGGCGGGCATAGTCCATGTGATACGTCATAATCTCAATAACGGTCATACATGTGTCCCGAGGGCAAAGCTTCTTGCTCCCAGCTCAGGGCTTCTTGAAACTAATGAAGACACTATTGATATAGCTGTTGATAATCTTATCGAAGACGGAAAGATTATCAGTGAATTAATCGGCGGCAGGGAATTTTTATTCCTTCCCCATATCTATGCGGCTGAAAAGCTTGCCGCAAAGCGGATAACTGTTATGAATCAGTTTCCACCTGCAGGCAGATTGACAACAGAGGACGATATAAAAAAGCTTGAAAAGAAAGAAAAGATTTCTTATGAAGCAAAGCAGCGTCAGGCGATACTCACTGCTGCTAACAAAGGTATGCTTATTCTCACCGGCGGACCCGGTACCGGTAAAACTACAACGGTTAACGGAATTCTCAAGTTGTTTGAAACAGACGGTATAGAGGTCGCGCTTGCTGCGCCTACGGGAAGAGCCGCCAAAAGAATGAGCGAAATTACAGGCAAAGAAGCAAAGACTGTTCACAGACTTCTCGAAGTTGAGTGGGACAAGCACGACAGACCTGTTTTTTCAAGAAACGCACGTAATCCTATTTCTGCAGGCGCAGTTATTGTGGACGAGCTTTCTATGGTAGATATATCTTTATTTGCTGCACTTGTTGATGCTTTGCCTTTAGGCTGCAGGCTTATAATGGTAGGTGACTCTGACCAGTTGCCCGCTGTGGGTGCAGGTAATGTTCTTCACGACCTTATTGATTCAGAAATAATGCCTGTTGTTCAGCTTAAAGAGGTTTTTCGTCAGGCGATGGAAAGCCGAATTATTACAAATGCCCATAAAATTGTCTCAGGTCAGATGCCTGAGCTTTATGATAAAGATAATGACTTTTTCTTTATCAGACGAAACACCCCTTATGACACGGCCAAAACCGTTGCAGACCTTTGTGTCAGCCGTTTGCCGAATGCTTACGGGTATTCTTCGCTTAATGATATTCAGGTGCTCTGCCCGTCACGAAAGGGTGAAACGGGCTCAGTAAATCTTAATAAAATTCTGCAATCTCTTATAAATCCTGCAGGTAAAGATAAAAACGAAATCACCTCCGGCGCCAGAGTTTTCAGAGAAGGCGACAGAGTTATGCAGATTAAAAACAATTATAATATTATCTGGACCAAAGATGCAGAAGAAGGAACAGGCGTTTTTAACGGGGACATCGGAATTATTAAAAAAATCGACAAAGTGAATGCCTGCCTTGCTGTGTGGTATGATGATAAAGAGGCTGTTTACAGCTTTGAAAATCTCGGTGAGCTTGAACACGCCTATGCTATGACCGTTCATAAAAGTCAGGGCAACGAATTTCCTGCAGTTATTGTTCCTGTTATGGGAGTTGTTCCTCAGCTTTGCTACAGAAACCTGCTTTACACAGCAGTTACAAGAGCTAAAAAGCTTATGATTATGGTTGGCAGTGAGTCTCAGGTTGAAGCTATGGTAAACAACAACACTAAAACAAGACGTTATTCTGCACTTAAGCATTTTTTATGTGATGAGGAAAGTTAATGAGTAGCTTTTTAAAAGCGGCAAAAGCCGTTGTATGGCCTCAGAGATGTATATTTTGCAACGAAGCAATATTTGACAGCAAAAAGCGCACATGTGAAAGCTGTAAAAATGCGTTGCCTTATGTCAAAGGTGAAATCTGTTCAGGCTGCGGAAGAGAAAGAAAAGAATGTACCTGCTCTTCATCGACAATGTATTACGATAAGGCAGCAGCACCGTTTTATTTTGAAAAAGGTGTGCGTTCCTGCATTCACTCGTTGAAATTCCGTTCCCATAAAGATTATGCCGATCCGTTAGGTGAATACTTATATTCATCATTCATATCTCGTTACAGCGGTGAAAACTTTGATTTTATAACATATGTTCCTCTTTATGAAAGTGATTTTAAACGAAGGGGATATAATCAGAGTCAGCTTCTCGCGAGGAAGCTTTCTGAAAAAGCGGGTATTCCTTGTAAAGACAATGTTTTAAGAAAAATTTACAAAACAGAAAAACAGTCAGCTTCAACAACTCTTGAAAGAAGCGGAAATGTATTAGGTGTTTTTGAGGTTGACAAGAGTGCTGACCTGAAAGATATGAAAATTCTGCTTGTGGATGATATTGAAACTACAGGCTCAACATTGAGCGAATGCGGAAAGATGCTTTATCTTGCAGGTGCTGAGAAAGTATGCTGTCTTTGTGCGGCAGTAACAAAATTAGAAAAGAAAGGACGAGACTGATGATAGGTACAAATATTTGCTTTGATCTGGGAACAGGCTATTTGTCGGTTTTCGTTCAGGGTAAAGGTATAATAGCCAATGAGCCGAGCGTTGTAGCTTATGACGCTGAAAATGAAAAAATCAGTGTGCTTGGTAAAAAAGCATACGAGATGATCGGCAAAACCCCTGACTGGATTGATATAATCAACCCTGTAAAAGAAGGTTCAATTGCTGATTTTCAGATTGTTCAGAATATAATCGGTTATTTTGTTCAGAAGGTGTGCAGTAATAAGATTCTGAAGCCCAACGTTCTTTTAAGCATACCTTGTGAAATGAATGCTGTTGATAAACGTTCTGTTCTTGAAATGGCAACCGCTTCAGGCGCATCAAAGGCTTGTCTTATTGAAGAACCCCTTGCTGCAGCAATAGGCGCAGGTGTTGATGTTAACAGCTATAAGGGAATTATGGTTGTTGATATAGGTGCGGGAACTACCGATATAGCGGTTATTGCAAGAGGAATGATATGCTCTTCAAAATCGATTAAAATAGCAGGCAACGCTTTTAACGAGGCAATTACCTCTTACCTTAAAAGAGAAAAGGAACTGGTAATCGGTTCACAGACAGCAGAAATAATCAAAAAAGATATCGGATGCACAAACTTCCTTGAAGCCGAGCTTGCTGTCAGAGCGGTTGGTAAAAACGCAGTAACAAATCTTCCTGATTCGGCTGAAATCACATCTGCTGAGGTTTTTCTCAGCTTTAATGACCAGCTTGATCAAATTGTTGAAGCAATCCGTCAGGTGCTTGAAAACACCCCGCCTGAGCTTAATGCAGACGTTTCTAAAACCGGCATAATAATAACAGGTGGCAGCGCACTTCTTACGGGTATAGACCGTTTTATAGAATACAGAACAGGTATTACAACCCGTATCGCTTCTGATCCGCAGACCTGTGTAATCAGGGGAATGGGTAAGATTCTCAAAGCGCCAAAGCTTCTTGAAAGAAACGGGTATTATTTTAAAACCCGTCAGGAGCTTGTGGGTTACGATGAATAATAAAGTTGCTCTGTGTCTGAGGATACAGAGCTTTTATTTACATATATTTATTGAAATTGTAAATTTTATATAGTATCAGTAAATCGGAGGAATTACTATGAAAAAGACCAGACTTAAACAATACGCATCTCTTATAGCAAATGTGGGCGCAAGGGTTCAGAAAGGGCAGGAGGTAATGATTTTTGCCGAGCTTGATCAGCCCGAGTTTGTAAAAATGGTTGTTGATGAGTGTTATAAAGCAGGTGCATCAAGAGTTGATGTTGAATGGAGCTATCAGCCTCTGACAAAGCTTCACGTAAGATACAGATCTCTTAAAACTCTGGGAACAGTACTTGACTGGGAAGTTGAAAAGATTAAACGCAGAGTTGAAGTTCTGCCTGTTATGATTTATCTTCTTTCTGAAGATCCTGACGGACTTAACGGAATCAATCAGAAAAAGTATTCCAAATCATCTCAGGAAAGGTATAAGGTTATCAAACCCTTCAGAGATAAAATGGAAAATAAATATCAGTGGTGCATAGCTGCCGTACCGGGCGTTGAATGGGCCAAAAAGGTTTTCCCCGGATGCAGAAAAAATGAAGCCGTTGAAAAGCTTTGGGAAGCGATTCTTCTCACTTCGCGCTGCACTGATGACCCTGTTGAGCAGTGGAACCGTCACAATGCCGACCTTAAAAGCAGATGCGATTATCTGAATTCTCTTGATATTGAATCCCTTCATTATACATCTTCAAACGGAACAGATTTTACTGTAGGACTTATTGAAGGGTCTCAGTTCTTAGGCGGCGGTGAATACACACTTTCAGGCAACTACTATAACCCCAACATTCCCAGTGAAGAAGTATTCATTTCACCCAAAAAAGGATACGCTCACGGCATCGTATATTCAACTATGCCCCTTTCTTACCGAGGAGAGCTTATTGAGAATTTTTATATCAGATTTGAAAACGGTAAAGCTGTTGAATCCGGCGCTGAGAAAAATCCCGAGCTTCTCAATGAGCTGATTTCAATGGACGAAGGCTCAGCTTACCTTGGTGAGTGCGCACTTGTGCCTTATGATTCACCTATAAGAAACAGCGGAATTCTCTTTTATAACACTCTCTTCGATGAAAATGCCGCTTGTCACCTTGCTTTGGGCGAAGGATTTTCTTCAAGTATTATCGGCAATGAAAATATGACTCTTGAGGAATGCAGAGAAAAGGGCATCAACAAATCTATAGTTCACGAAGATTTTATGATCGGTTCAGCAGACCTCAATATTACCGCTGCAACCCGTGACGGAAAAACCGTTCAGATTTTCAAAGATGGCAACTGGGCTTTTTAACAGATAAACAGTCAGATTTCAATATACAAAATTTTTATACTAATTTTGGCAAAATTGTATATATCAAATATGGCTTACGATGTGATAAAATAGACTATCAAAATAAATGAGGTGTTAAATATGAAAAAGGTATTATCCGTTTTGCTCGCTGTTGTTTTATTGGCAGTGGCAGTTTTGCCGTCATTTGCAACAAGCGATAAATGCAATTGCGGCGAAGCGCCCATCATCTATGTTGCAGCTCTCGGCAGCGGCACTCTCACCCTTGATGAAGGCACAGAAAATGAACGTGTTCTTTTCCGTCCCGAAATCGGTGAGATTCTTCCCGACCTTCTTCCGATAGTTCCTGCAGCAGTTCAGCTTATTGCCGACAAAAACTATGACGCTTTCGGTGATGTTCTTATTGACTGCGTAAATTCTGTTTTCGGTGAGCTTGCTCTTGATGAAAACGGTAATTCAAGTGACCGTGTAACCTGTGAAGAATTCCATCCTGATACAGCAGATCACGGTATGGAACACAGCTATTATTTCGGCTATGACTTCAGACTTGACCCTGTTGAAAATGCAAAGCTTCTTCATCAGTACATTCAGGAAGTTAAAGAAATCACAAAACACGATACAGTTCGTTGGCGTGCTTCAAGTATGGGCGGCGTTGTAACAATGTCTTATATCCGCCTTTACGGTACTGCTGACATTGAAACTATTATTTTCCAGTGCTGTCCTCTTCAGGGTACAGCTGTTGCAGGCGAACTTTATAACGGCCTTGTTGAAATTAATAAAGATGCTCTTAAGGGTTACGCATCTCAGGCTCTTCCCGAGCTGGGCAGTGACTTCCTTTCAGGTATTCTCTTCGCTTTGATTGAAGCTCTTGATATGGCAGGCGTATGGGATTCACTTCTCGTAATTGCTGACGATCTTATTCTTAATCTTAAAGACAGAGTATTCAACGAATGCCTTATTCCTATTTTCGGAACTCTTCCCGGAATCTGGAGCTTCGTTCCTGATGAATACTACGAATCAGGTAAAGAGTTTATGCAGCTTGACCCCGTAAAAAATGCAAAGCTTATAGAGAAGCTTGACTTCTATCATTATGAGGTTCAGGGCAAATGTAAAGAGCTTATTGCTCTTGCAAAAATGAGTGGAACAACAATGTACAATGTTCTCGGTTACGATATGCAGAGAACTCCTCTTGTAACAGCTTACAGAGAAACATCTGACGGTACAGTTGATACAAAATATGCTTCAATGGGCGCAACCTGCGCACTTCTTGGTGAAACACTTCCTGAAGATTACACACAGGCAAAATTCCCTGAAAAGAATTATATGTCACCTGACAGAGTAATTGATGCTTCAACTTGCGTAATGCCTGAAAACACTTGGTTTATCAAAGATATGCTTCATTCAACCACACACGACGGTCACGATGAGCTTTATGACATTATGTTTGCAAGTGAAAAGCAGCTTACTGTTTTCGATCTCGAAGATTATCCTCAGTTCCTTCAGAATGATATTGAAAATCAGTCCTTCTATCCAGTTGAAGCTGATCCTGATGAAAGCATTCAGGGCGCAATAGATGATTTGTTAAACAGCTTCACATTTACAAGACTTGTTCAGCTTATTTTCAAAATCATTTATTCTTTCATCGGCGCATAATCAGGTTATAAAAAGAGACTGCTTCTTAACCGAAGCGGTCTCTTTTCTCTCTTTATTAAATAATTCAAAAAACCACTGTACTTTTTCTTTTAAATGATATATAATACCAACAGTTTACTTGTGAAAGGAACAGATTCAATGAACATAATAGTTGCAGGTGACGGTAAAGTAGGTCTTGCCATAACAAGGCTTCTCTCTGATGAAGGTCACGATATTGTGATGGTTGATACCAACCGTGACGTAATGGAAGATAACCTTCAGCAATATGATGTTATGACTGTTGTTGGTAACAGTGCAACAATGGCAACCTTGCAGGAAGCCAATGTTGAACAGTCAGATTTATTTATTGCGGCTACAAGTGCTGATGAAATTAACATTCTCAGCTGCATTACCGCCCGTAAACTTAATCCTTTTATTCATACAATTGCCCGCGTACGCAACCCTGAATACACAGAGCAGCTCTATCTTATGAGAGGGGATCTCGGTCTTTCTCTTATTATTAACCCCGAGAAAGACGGCGCACAGGAAATTCTCCGTCTCCTTCAGCTTCCCGGTGTTCTCAAAAGAGAAACATTTGCAAAGGGTCGCGTTGAGATTATCGAAGTCCGCATTCCGGAAAAAAGCATTCTCGACAGTGTAAGTATCAATAATCTTACCCATGCTCTTAAAGGACGTAAGGTGCTCGTTTGTGTTGTTGCACGAAACGGTAAAGCATTTATCCCCACAAGTGATACAATGCTTAAAGCAGGGGATCATATTTATATCACAGCTCCCGTTGCCGTGCTTTCATATGTGCTCAAACGTCTTGATGTAACGCAGAAAAAGATCCGTCACGCAATGATTATCGGCGGCGGAAGAGTCAGCTATTATCTTACTCACGCTCTTGTTGATGCCGGTATTCACGTAAAAATTATAGAAAAAGATCTTGCCCGCTGTGAACACCTTGCCGAAATTTTACCTGATGAGGTGGCAATAATCCACGCTGACGGTTCTTCACAGGATGTTCTTGACAGTGAAGGTATTGCTGAAACTGATGCTCTTATTACACTGACAGGCGTAGACGAACAAAACGTAATAGCTTCAATGTACGGAGATGCACAGGGCGTTCCTCATATCGTTACAAAAATCAACCGTACCGAAATGACAGGTATGATAGAAAACCTTCCAATCGGAAGTATGGTAAGCCCAAAAGAGCTTTGCAGTGCCAATGTTGTTCAATATGTCCGCGCAATGCAAAATCAGTCCGGTGCGGCAATTACTCTTCACAAAATTGCCAACGGCAGGGCTGAAACCCTTGAATTTGTAATAAATGAATGTTCACGTCATATCGGAGAACCTCTTAAAAAGATTAAGCTCAAGAGAAATATTCTCATTTCATGTATCACTCACAGAGGCAAAACTGTTATCCCTGACGGTAATTCATCGTTTGAAATCGGTGATACGGTTATTGTTGTTACCAACCGTGAAGATCCGATTTTACAGTTTAATGATATTTTTGCATAGGAAGTTTTCAGATGAATGTTAAGTATGTTTGCCGAATAACGGCATATACCGTGTTTATGACGGCGCTGTTTATGCTTATTCCTGCAGGAATAGCTTTTTATGACGGCGAAAAAAGAAACACTATAGCATATCTCTGTGTTATAGGAATTATGGCTGTTGTAGGCACAGTCTTATTTTTAGTAAGCCGCAAATACAAACCTACGCTTTATGCTCAGGAGGGTATTGCTGCAACCAGCATATCTTGGATTATGATGTCTGTTTTCGGTGCCTTGCCTTTCGTTTTTACAGGTGAAATACCGCGATATATTGATGCTTTGTTTGAAATTGTATCAGGTTTTACCACAACAGGCGGTTCAATTCTCAGTGATGTTGAAGCTCTTTCAAGATGTAATCTGTTCTGGCGAAGCTTTTCTCACTGGATGGGCGGTATGGGTGTTCTTGTATTTATGCTTGCTGTAATACCGCAGGCAAAAAAGGGCGAAGGTTCAGGTATTTTCCTTATGAAAGCCGAAAGTACAGGCCCCAGCGTAAGTAAATTTACACCCCATCTCCGTCAGACGGCGAAAATTCTGTATATCCTTTATGTGGCGCTTACTGTTATTTGTGTCGTGTTTTTACTTATAGGCGGTATGCCTTTGTTTGAAAGCCTTTGTGCCGCTTTTGGTACGGCAGGTACCGGTGGATTCGGTATTCTTAATGACAGTATGGGAAGCTATTCACCTTATTTGCAGGGTGTTGTAGCTGTGTTTATGATGCTTTTCGGTATTAATTTCAGTATCTATTATCTTTTGATCTTAGGCCAGTTTAAAGAAGCTTTTAAAAACGAAGAGCTGAGAACATATCTCGGAATTATTGTAACCGCTGTGATACTTATCACAATTAATATTTATGAAATGTACGGTTCAGTGCGTGAATCTGTTCACCACGCATTTTTCCAGGTCAGCAGCATAATAACCACAACAGGTTATTCGTCAGTGGATTTTGAGCAATGGCCTGCATTTTCTAAAGGAATTCTGTTTATTCTGATGTTTGTCGGCGGTTGTGCAGGCAGCACCGGCGGCGGAATGAAAGTGTCCCGAGTGCTGATGCTTGTTAAAAACATCAGCCGCACAATCAGCCAGACTCTTCATCCGAGACGAATGCATCTTGTTAAAATGGACGGACGCAGCGTTAAAGAATCTGTTGCAAACAGTGTAGATGCTTATCTTGCAGTTTATTGTGTTATCATCCTTTTCAGCTTTGCAATAGTTTCTCTTGATAACTATTCTCTCGGTACAAACTTTTCGGCAGTTGTTGCCTGCTTTAACAATATCGGCCCCGGCTTTGAGCTTGTAGGTGCAACGGGCAACTACGGTCATTACAGTGACTTATCAAAAATTGTACTCATAATTGATATGCTTCTGGGCAGACTTGAAATTTTCCCCCTTCTTGCATTGACGAGCCCCGACCTTTGGAGCAGAAAAAGATAAAAAATTACGGCACTCTCGTCAGAGAGTGCCGTTTTTATTGAGTGGTTTATTATTCAGCTTTTGCGGAATTAGCACCAGCTGCAAGCTGTGCTTCTTCTTTTTTACCGATGTTATAAACAAAGGCCATAGCAAGGAAAGCTATAAGAGAGCCTGCGGCAAGAACAATGAAATAAAGGTTCTTTACTTTATCACCGAAATCCGCAGTCTGAACTGCATTTTCTCCTTCTACAAAGCCGATAGCAATAAGGCCCCATGAAACAACAGCCTGACCGATTCCCTGTGAAAGCTTACGGAAGAATGAATAAAGAGCGTAAAGCGAGCCTTCTTCACTCTTTCCGGTTTTTCTGTAGCTTACTTCAATACAGTCAGCAACAATAGCCCATACAGAAATCTGGAAAACTGCATTACCTACATTGAGTCCCATAAGGCAGATGATGTAAAGAATCATACCAGTCATATCTGCTGAAATAGGAACAAATATTGATACAGCGCCTGAAATCGCACCGATGAGCATACAGGTAACTATAACGGATTTTTTGCCGAATTTAGCAGTGAGCTTGCCTAAAAGAGCCATAAACACAATCATAGGTGCATAAGAGCCTATCATTGCGATGCCGACTTTACCTGTATCCTGGAAGAAATACTGGAAAACCATATTGTTGAGAGCCATTGTAGAGTTGAAAAGTGCAACTGAAGCAACAGTTGCAATAGTTGCGCCAACCATCGCTCTGTTAGTGAAAAATGACTTGAATGCTGAGAAGAAAGCAGTAATCCCGGTTGTGTTTTTACCATCATCTTCACGCAGAACTCTTTCTTTAACAAGCTTTGTTGTTCCCCAGAGAGTAGCAAAAGCAACAACTGACATAACAAGGGCAACGGGGAGAAGGGTTTCGCCTTTAAGAATTTCTTCTTCAATGCCTGTTGCAGGGTTTTTAACCTTGTTATAAACAATACCGGGGAGAATAATCATAATTACAATTGCGGGCAATGCTGCACCGATACTGCGGAATGTAGAAAGAGATACTCTTTCCTGCGGGTCGCTTGTAATAACGCTGTGAAGTGAACCGTAGGGGACATTAACCATTGTATAAGCAATTGACCACAGACAGTAACCGATTAAGCACCATGCGTATTTACCTGCATATGAAAATGCAGTAACGGGTGCGAAAAGCACCACGTTAAAAATGACCAGTATTAACCCTCCTGCAATAATCCAGGGCATATATTTGCTCTTTTTACCGATTCTTTTTGTGTCAACAAGGTTGCCGATAACAACGTCGTTAACTGCATCGAATGCTTTTGAAATAAGAATGATAATCGCATAATCTTCCGCTCTGATGCCGATATACTGTAAGTAAAATAACTGCATAAAGGTTGAAACAAGCTGAAAAGAAAAACCACAGCCCATATCACCCATAGCGTATCCCAGTTTATCACGCCAGCCAAAAGGTCTGATATCCATTTTATTCATCATTTTTCACTCCTTCTTGGTATAGTCACATTATACTAAATAGTTATTTATATTGCAATAGTGAAATAAGCAGTAAATATTAGTTGATGAATTTGTCACAAATTTCTTTATACCTTTAAAAAGGTGAAATAAATATCAAGAATAAGTCCGATAATAAACAGATTCTTCAAAAATGTTCATTTAAATAGTTTACAAACAATCAAAAATGTGATAGAATAGAATGAATTTTTATGAATAGGAAGTGAAATTTATGTCTCTTGCAGATGTTGGTATCCTTTTTGGTGAAGCTTCTTTGTTCCTTGTTAATAAGGCTACACAGGACCCAATGAAGGCACAACGTAAAACTCTTAAAAGAATCCTCAGTTGGAATAAAAACAGCGAACTTGGCAAAAAGCTCGGTTTAGGTGAAATCAAATCTATTGTAGAGTTTCAGGCAAAAGTTCCTCTTTCAACTTATGCAGACTATGAACCTTATGTTGAATATATGATCAAGAATAAGGGCAAGAACCCTATGTTCACAGGCCCTAATATACGTTATTGTTCATCATCAGGCAGTGTAGGTAAGCCTAAAATTCTTCCGAAGTCTGCTATGGACTTGTGGAATATGCAGTGCCACGGTTTCTCATGCACACTTGCTGTTACCAAGCGTCACCTTGCAAAATTAGGCAAGAAAATGCCTTCACAGATGGGACCCCTTGTTCTCATTCTTACAGGTCACCCTCTTGAAGACGGAAAAATGTGTAACGGTGCAGGTCAGGTTCCACTTACTTACCTTAAACCACTTACAAGGTTTTTCTGCACTTCTCCCACATCTCTTCTTTATCCTGAGCATGAAGAACTTCTTGATACTTCATACCTTCAGCTTCGTTTCGCTCTTGAAAACAGAGATGTAAGCTATCTCGGTTCACTTGTTGTAACTCTTCTTACAACAATGTTTGACTATCTTGAAGAAAACTGGGAAATGCTTTGTGACGATATTGAAAAGGGTATAATCAACCCCAATATCAAAATCACTCCTGACCTTTACAAGGCTTATTCCAAAAAATTCAAGCCCAACCCTGAAAGAGCTGCTGAGCTCCGCCGTGAATTCCAGAAAGGCTTTGATACACCTATTGCAACCCGTATCTGGCCAAACCTTTCATGGGCATACGGTATGATCGGCTCAAACCTTAAGGTTTATATTGATAAACTTCGCAAATCAATCGGTGATATTCCTATGCACAATATGGGCTTCGCTGCTGCTGAAGGCTTCTTCACAATGCCCACAGAGCTCGATGTTCATGACGGTGTTTTGCTTCCCCATTGCCTTTTCTTTGAATTCATTCCTGTAAATGACGATGAAGAAGATCCTGACGAAAGTGCAAAACCTTTGCTTATTTCTGACCTTGAAGTAGGCAAAAAGTATGAAATCATTGTTACAAACTTCTCAGGTCTTTACAGATACAGAATGGAAGACGTTGTTGTTGTTACAAGAATGTATAACAATACTCCTGAGCTTGAATTCCTTTACAGACGTAATCTTGGTATGAATCTTGCCAACGAAAAGACATCAACTGAAATGGTTGACGCAGTTGTAAGAGATTTGTCAACTGAAATGGATAATGAGTTTATCGGTCACAGCCTTTATGCTGACCACTCAACAAATCCTCCTCGCTATTGTATGCTTCTTGAACCCAAGAAGCCTGTCAGTGAAGAGGAGAGACAGAAGTACATTCAGATCGTTGATGACAAGTTCAGTGAATTCAACGAAAAATACTTCAAATATCGCCGTTGGGGTATGATCAATACTCCCGAAGTTCTTTTCCTCAAAGAAAAGACTTATTGGGATTACAGAGAATACCTCCGCTCACAGGGTAAGGTTCTTAACCAGATTAAACCCGTTACAATTATCAACACACCTGAAAGAGAACAGTTCTTCTTCTCTCATGTTGAAACTGACACTGTGCTTCCGGTTGAAATCGAAAAATAATCGAGGTGCAAAATGAAAAAGTTCTTTAAAAAGTCATTGGCGGTTATTTTGAGCCTGGTAATTGTTTTTTCACTGTTTTCTGTAGCTTTTCCGTCAGCTTATGCTCTTGATGTTTATACAGATATTCCCACTATTTACGTTGAGGGTCAGGGTACCACTTTAGGTATTCCCAATGGTGACGGCACTTATGAAAAAATTTACGGAATTGAAATTCCCGAAGGCTATATTGAAACTGCAGTTGAAGAGAATATTGATGTTTTTATTAAAGCTGTTATCACTCAGGATTGGGATGATTTCTGCGATGTGCTTTACGAAAAGTTTGTCCCTCTCTATGAGAAAATTAAGCTTGATGAAAAAGGTCAGCCTACTAACGGAAGTAAAGAAACCTGGGATTGGTCAAAAGAGACTCTCAATGCAAGCACAGTAAACGGCGGCTATGAGTTTGATCAGTTCAGATACCATTATGACTGGCGCCTTTCTCCTTATCAGTTGGCTGATGAGCTTCATGAATACATAAAAGCTGTTTGTGAAGTTACAGGTCATGAAAAGGTAGCCCTTGCGGGCCGTTGTCTCGGCTCTTGTGTAACATTGGCTTATATGGAAAAGTATGACGGTGAGTATGTTGCAGATCATATTCTGTATGCAAGTGCAATCAAGGGTGTTGACTTCTGTTCTCAGGCATTTTGCGGAAACCTCTATCTCGAAGGTGACGGTGTTGAAAGATTTTTCTATGACATTGACCTGGGCCTTTCTGATACAATGACTGATTTCCTGCAGTCTTTCCTGACAGTTGCCAATGAAACCTACGGTCTTGATCTGGCTCTCTGGTCAGTTAATAACGTTATTCCTAAGATTAAATATAATCTTTTTCCCCGTCTTTTGAGAGATACTTATGCATCATTCCCGTCATATTGGGCAATGGTTGGCGAAGAGTATTATGATGAGGCAAAGGGGGTTGTTTTTGACGGCATTGAGCCTGAGGTTTATGCAGATTTTGTTGAGCTTATCGACTCATACCATTACAATGTTCAGATTCCTGCAGAAGAAATTATCACAAAACAGTATGAAGAGCAGGGCATTGAGTATTACAACATCACCAAGTACGGTATGCAGCCTATCCCCGTAACTGAAAATACTGATGTTCTTTCTGACAGCTATGTTGATGTTACAGGCGCATCATTAGGCGCAACAACAGGTACAATCAGCACTAATCTCAGTGATGACTACATTGGTATTGCCGTAATAAACGGAACTTCCGAGTATATCTCACTTGATAAAAAGATTGATGCTTCAACCTGTCTGTATCCCGATCAGACTTGGTTTATCAAAAATCTTAAGCATACTGATTTCCCTGATGAAGTAAATGTACTTATGGCAGAGATGATTAATAACCCCGGCTTCACCATTGAAAGCAGCGAAAGCTATCCTCAGTATCTTGTTTATGATACTGAAACACACGCTCTTTCACCAATGGTTGAAGAAAACGGAATAGCTGCAGATAAATGGGAAGTTACCTTCTGGGAAGCATTGCGCAATTTAATCGCAGCAATCATTCAGATGATTAAAGAGTCAATAGAACCAACTGTACCGGTAGTTTAAAATTTAAGAGCTACAGCCAAGTAAGTCAGGCTGTAGCTCTTTTTATTGCTATTATAGTGTCACTGTGAAAATTGCACCGCCGGTTTCAGCGTTTTCAACAGAAACATCACCGCCAGAAAAGGCAAGAATGTTTTTAACAAGAGAAAGCCCCAAACCGTTGCCTTCGCTTTTGTGTGATCCGTCGCATTGATAAAACTTGTTAAATATATGTACCTTTTCACTTTCAGGTATCCCGGGACCGTTATCTTCAATGATGAAAAGAATTTTTTCTCCTTTCTTTTTCAGCGTGATTTTTATTATTCCGTTCTGAGGGCTGAATTTGATTGCGTTATCGATAAGATTATTCCATATATGAACTGTGAGACCTTTTTCACCGAAATATTCGATTTCATCCATATCAATGTCAAACTCAATTTCTTTTTTGCTCCATTTAGGTTCAAGAAGCACCAGTGACTGCCTGATTTGTTCATCAAGGCTGAAAGTTGTTTTTTGAGTCTGAATGGCTTTGTTATCTACCTTTGACATAAGAAGTATGTTGCCCACAAGCTCTGAAAGCCTTTGAGTGTTTAAAATAATCTTTTCAACATATTCACGTTGTTCATTTGCACTCGCGTCAGTGCTTTGAAGAAGAGTGGCATACCCTTCAATAGCGGTAACCGGTGTTTTGATTTCGTGTGAAACATTTGAAACAAAATCGGTCTGCAACGTTTCGGTTGCTTTAAGCTCTCTTACCATCAGATTAAAGTCAGAGTAAATATCTTTAATTGCTTTAACTTTGCTGTTTGTTTCAATCTGAATATCAAAATTCCCCTGTGCCACCTTCTGCATTTCCGCGCTGAGCTTTGTTACAGGCGCAAAAAACTTGCGGCTGATAAGTATTGTAATCGTTCCGCCTATAAAAAAGCCTGAGGCAATAACACCAAGCAGAATCCAACGGTTTTGCGAGGAGCTGAGAATTTCTTTAACTTTAAATATTTCTTCCACAATAACCAGAAGTGAAGACTGAAATATAATCGTTATAAGAAACCCTGCAATAATCATCAGAATGAAATACCGCCACAGGCGGGCAGGTCTTTTAAATTTTTTCATTTTTCCACCTTGTAACCGATTCCTCTTATAGTCACAATTCTGAAATCGGGGTTATTCTTGAATTTATCTCTGAGTCTGCCTATATGTACGTCAACGGTGTGAGTGTCACTTTCTGAGTTATAGCCCCAGATGTCATCCATAAATTGCTGACGGGTAAATATTCTGCCCGGGAATGAAGCCATCTTATAAAGAATCATAAATTCCTTCTGAGGCAGAATTATACTTTCACCGTTGAAATGAACCGTGAGCGAATCACATTCCATTATTGTGTTACCGATAGTAAGACGCCGTTCATTTATAATCTGTGCTCTGCGAAGAAGCGCACCTACCCTGAGCACCATCTCATTCACATTGACAGGCTTGACCATATAATCGTCCATACCCGAAAGAAAACCTAAGCGCATATCGTCAAAGGCATCTTTTGCCGTGATTGTGAGAACGGGGATATTATTACCTGACTCTCTCAGAGAGCGTACAAGCTCGTATCCGTCGAGAACTGGCATCATAATATCAGATATAACTAAATCAAAATATTCCTTGTCAAGGGCGTCGAGAGCCTCTTTCCCGTTGGAAACACCCATAACGGCATAGCCACTGTTTATGAGAATCTTTTTAAACAACTCCCGAAGGTCTGTATCGTCCTCTGCAATAAGAATTTTAAACATCCGAACACCTCCATATATTAATTTTATATCAAAGATGTTAACAAATCAATAATTTATATATCAATTATTATTTATATTCCTGTTATGATTTTTCGGAAGTCCCTGAGAAATTGCCGGAAACTCCCTGTCTGCGTCATTTGTCGGTTGAATATTATAAGTGCCGTACTTCCTGATTTGTTCAAATGCATCTTCAGGCTGACCGTGAACGGGCTGAGCAGAAATTTCAAGTTTATCTTGTTTTTTATTCAAAAAAATCACCCCTGCTTAGTTTGACCTGAGCAGGGGATTTTATTATTTAAAAACAAAATTTATGAGAATCATATAAAACGCTGTGCCGCCAAATACGCTTAAAAGAGTATTGCCTTTCCATATGTGAAGAAGCGCTACTGCAACCCCTGCAATTATGGCAGGTAAGCCGTGAGGGTATGAGACAAATGAAATATCCTTAAAGCAATAAACAACAAGCATACCGATAATTGCATAAGGAAGAACCTTACCAAGATAAGTGATAAAGGCAGGTCTTTTTCTTCCTTCGGGGAAAAGCATAAACGGAGAAAATCTGATAAGTGCCGTGAGCCCTGCCATAACAGCTATCTGAATAAGTGAATATTTAACATCAATCATTTTCACTTTCCTCCTTTTCCAATTTTTTACGGAAGATAGCAAAAACAACAGTGATAACTGCCATTGACGGAATTATAAAGCTTTCTGAGCCGAAAATCAGCAGGCAGACCGCGGTGGATAATACACCGACGAGTGCAGGAATATGATTTTTCTGCGATTTCCATTGGTCGACAAAAATAACAATAAATAACGCTGTCATTGCGTAGTCAACACCCTTTAACTCAAAGGGGAGAACTGACCCTAAAAATGCACCTGTAACGCAGCCTGTAATCCAGTAAGACTGATTCAGCATTGTCAGAAATAAAAAGTATTTTTTCTTGTCTGCACCTTCAGGAACATTGCCTGTGCAAACCAAAGAATATGTTTCGTCAGTCAGTCCAAAAATCATATACGGTTTTGCTACGCCCATACCTTTATAGCGGTCAAGAAGAGAAAAACCGTAAAAGAAGTGACGGGCCTGAATAAATATTGTCATAACTGCTGTTGTAATCAATGTGGCACCGCTCGACATAAAATCAACAGCTGCATATTGAAGCGAGCCTGAAAACATAGTCAAAGCCATGAATCCTGCCCATAAAATACTGTATCCCTTACTTTCTAGCAAAACGCCGAAACCTATGCCTAAAGCAATATAACCGGCAAAAACAGGCAGGCTTGCTTTGAAAGCGTGTTTTAAAGAGTGTTTCAATCAACTTACCTTCTTTTATGAAATTCGACAGCTATTATAACACCATGAAAAATATAAGTCAAAGATTTTATTGACACTATTTATCAAATGTGATAGATTTATTTTAATCAGTTTAGGAGATGATGTTATGATACTTAAAAAACCGCCTATGGGCTGGAATTCATGGAACACTTTTGCAGAAAACATAAATGAAAAAGTTGTTATGGAAACTGCCGATTTCATTGTTGAAAGCGGTCTTAAAGATTGTGGATATGAGTATGTTATAATCGACGATTGCTGGAGCCTTCGTGAGCGCAATGAAAAGGGCGAGCTTGTGCCTGACCCTGAAAAGTTCCCTAACGGAATAAAATATGTTTCAGATTATGTTCATTCAAAGGGTCTTAAATTCGGTATGTATTCATGTGTAGGAACTCTTACCTGCGCAGGTTATCCGGGAAGCCTTGACCACGAATTTATCGATGCCAAGAGCTTTGCCGAGTGGGGAGTGGATTATCTTAAATATGATTATTGTTTCCATCCTCATTCAACTCTCGGTCATTTTATGTATAAGAGAATGGGCCTTGCTCTTGCTAACTGCGGCAGAGATATTGTTTTTGCTGCCTGCTCCTGGGGTGCTGAAAACACAAAGGTATGGATTAAAGAAACAGGTGCTCACACCTGGCGTTCAACAGGCGACATTGTTGATTCCTGGGAATCTATCAAAGAGCTTTCATTAAGTCAGCTTCAGGTGCCTGAATATAACGGTAACGGCTGTTATAACGATATGGATATGCTCGTTGTCGGTATGAACGGTGAGGGCAATGTTGGTATCAAGGGCTGTACTAATGAAGAATATAAAACTCACTTTGCTTTCTGGGCAATGATGGGCTCGCCGCTTATTATCGGCTGTGATTTGAGAAAGGCTGATGAAAACGCAATGGCAATTCTCAAAAATAAAATGCTCATCGACATTGATACCGATGAAGCATATCGCCAGCCATTCTGGGTAAACGGTGACCGCCACTTCAACCGCAACCGTCAGGCAAATGACCCTCTTTATGAATACTATCCTCTTGATATGCCGATTTTAGTAAAAATGCTTGCAAACGGAGATGTAGCAATCGGTGCATTCAATTTTACCGATGATATTCACAGAACATTTATGACTCTTGATTCAATCGGTCTTGGTGACTGCACAGGCAAAACCCTTGAACTTACAAATGTGTGGACAGGGGAGACCACCACTGTTAAGAATGCCACAATCAGATTTGCGCTTGAAGCACATTGCTGTGAGGTTTACAGAGCAAGGGTTGTAGATAAAAAATGAGCAAATGCCTTAAATGTCAAAAAGAACTCACCGGCAATGAAATCGGTCTTACCAAAAAGCTCATCAACCGAGGCTCAACAGAGTTTTACTGTATAAATTGCCTTGCAGGGAAGTTTGACTGCGATGTATCTCTTTTAGAGAAGAAAATAGAGCAATTCAAAAAGCAGGGCTGTACCTTGTTTGCATAAAAAACGGAGTGGATTTTTCCACTCCGTTATTTGTTTCTTGCCATTTTTTCAATCTTTTCACGCTCAGGCGTAACATTTACCGAATAATAAACGTGATAAATTACCTTGCCCGGCGGTGAAGCAGGGGGCTTCTTCAGATTTTTTACGTAAGTGTAGTCTACCGGTACAAGCTTTGCTTCTCTTGCTTTGCTGTGGTATGCCGCAATTTCAGCTGCTTCAACAATTGCATCATCACTTATTTCACGGTTGTCACTTGCAATTATAACATGTGAACCGTGAATTTTTTGTGTATGAAGCCACATATCGCCTTTATTGGCGGTTTTAAATGTAAGCTTGTCATTCTGAATATTATTTCTGCCTACAAAAACTCTGAAACCGTCGCTGGTTTCATATTCAAGAGGGGCAGATATTTTAATCTGATTTTTGCCGCTTTTACCTTTTGACTTCATATAACCGCTGATTATCAGCTCGTTTTTGATTTCGTCAATTTCTGCCTGAGTTGAGGCTCTGTCAAGTGCATCTGAAACAGATTCAAGATACTGCAAATCATCTTCACCTTTTTCAATAAGGCCAACGAGCATCTGCTCAGCTGTTTTTGATTTTTTATAAAGCTTAAAATATTTCTGCGCATTTTCAGCAGGGGAAAGTGACGGGTCAGCTTTTATGCGCAAAATATTGTTATTGTCATAATAATTCTCCAAGTCATAGTAAAATGAACCTTTGTCAAGACGGTAAAGGTTAGCGTTGATAAGCTCTGCGTTTATTCTCAGCTCTTCTCTGTCAGCGCATTGCTGAAGCTCAGCGTGTTGCAGATTAAGTTTTTTTGTAGTGCGTTCAATGGCATTATGCAAAAACTTAACCAGGTCGCGTCCCTTCTGTCTTGTGCGCTCAGTACGGTCTTTTTCAAAATAAAAGCTGTCAAGCAAGGATGAAAAGCTTTCCTGCTTTTCAAAAGCTCTTTTGCTGCCGTACTGGGTAATCGGCATAAATGAAAAGTCAGAGGGGAATCCTTCTTCGTCCTTAATAAGATAAGGCGTACCGGTCGGAGATTTCACTTCATTCTGAAGCGTTTCAAGTTCTTTTTTCAAAAGCTCTTTTTGATTGTCATCAATGTCCCATACGGGAATATCGCCGCCGCAACGATGGGCAATTTCTCTTGAAATAAGAGGGGATACACCCTGAACTGAATTTAAAATTGCAGAAGATAATGTTTTGTTTTCTGCTTCTTCAATTCTTTCGATGATTTCATCAACCGTAACGTCTGTTAAATCAGGCTTATCCTGTGCAGGTGGAGGGGTGTACGGGAAACCGGGCAAAATCTGTCTTACAGTTGAACGGCTAAGATCAACTCTCTTCATTGCGTCAACAATACGGTTGTTTTCGTCAATGAGAATTATATTGCTGTGTTTTGCCATTATTTCAATAGAAAGAACAACAGGTACCCTGTCACCGATGTCATTACTTGCCTCAAAATCAATGTATAAAACACGGTCGAGCCCCATCTGACGAACACCTGTAACAAGTCCGTTTGTAAGCTTCTTTCTCATAAGCATACAAAACATAGGCGGTGTGGCCGGGTTTTCAGGTGGATTCTGAGTAAAATGAACCCTCGGGCTGTTAACTCTTACTGATAAAAAAAGCTTGTAGCTACCGCTTCTTGAACGCAGGTGAATAACCAGCTCCTCGCGGGAGGGTTGGTGAATTTTTTCAACTCTGCTGCCTATAATACAGGGAGTGATTTCGTTTTTGATTTTGTTTAAGAAAATGCCGTCAAGTGCCATTTTTAACTCCGTTAAATATATTTAGCAGGACTTTTTTGAGGAATAACAATAATATCAATATCACTGAATTCACAGCGAAGCTGATTTGCAAGGGAAGAAATTACAGGGTTTTCTGTTTCAAAATGACCTGCCGCAAAAAGTGCAACACCGCTGTCGGCGCAGTCAAGAAAATTGTGATGCCCCGCATCGCCGGTTATGAATGCATCAATGCCTGATTTTATAATATCACCGATAAAATCAGCGCCTGAGCCTCCACAAAGGGCAACAGATTCAATCATTTTGCCGCTGTCGTTATATCTTACGCAGCCGCCAAGTTCAGCTTTTATTTTTTGAGCAAGCATATCACAGCTCATCGCTTCAGATAAAACACCTACTCTGACAAGGTTAGGGCTTTCTTCGCAGGGGAAAACCTCAGTGTTTTCAATTTCAAGAATTTCGGCCAGAACATCATTGACACCGCCCTCGGCACAGTCAAGGCAGGTGTGGGCACATATTGCGCTCATACCCATTGAAGCAAGATCAAATGCAATGTTTCCTTTTAAAAAGCTTTTCTGAGCTTTAAAAATAACAGGATGATGGCTGATAATAAGGTCAGCATCAATCTGATGAGCGTAATCAACAACATCTTTCGTAATATCAAGAGCGAGGGCAACTCTTGTTACCTCCTTGCTCTCGTCACCGATGAGCATACCGCTGTTATCCCATCCCTCCTGAGCTGAGAACGGGCAAATTTTATCAAGGAATGCATAAAAATCACTTACTCTTGCCATGGTCTGACCTCCTCAAAGTGTTTGAGAATCGCAAAAAGATTTTCTTTTTCTTCTGAGTCAACGCCGGCTTTCTGTAAAGCCTCTGCTCTTTTTCTGATTCTTAAAATCTGCTTTTTAGTATAGTTGAGAGAAGCTTCATTGTCTTTCAGAGGATGATTACCTATGAGATAATAAAGCTCGTCTTTTTCTTCTGTTGTGCCTGAGTATTCTGCGCAAATTGCAACATAGTTTCTGTCATCGTAGCAAGCATCTTCTTTTATGATGGTGAAACCGTTGGTGATAAAGAATTTTCTTACATCTTCACTGTGGGTCATAGGCTGTGCAATGATTCTCTTTGAAGAGTCTTTGATCCACGGTGTTCGGCTAAGAAGCTCTGTTATAAGAGTTCCGCCCATACCTGCAAAAACAATGTCATCACATTCATCGGGCAAAACAGAATCAAGCCCATCTGAAAGACGCAACTCAACCTTATCTTCAACGTTATATACGCGAAGCGTTTCTTTTGCGTTTTCAAGTGGGCTTTTTCTCAGGTCTGCGGCAATACCGCCGGGGCATTTTCCGCTTTTTGTAAGCCAGGCGGGCAGGTAGCCGTGGTCAGTGCCGATGTCGGCAATGCGTGAGCCACAGCGTACCATATCCGCTATCATTTTAAGTCTTAAACTTAAGCTCATTATTTTGAAGCAAGGAAAGTGTTGATTTCTTCAACCATTTCGTCAACGTCAACATTGTGAACAGCACAAGCCATTTCAAGTGTTTCGCCTCTTGCTGAAGGGCAGCCTAAGCAATGCATACCCATATTAAGGAAAAACTGAGCTGTTTCTCTGTCGGCGTCAAGAATATCACCGATGAGCATATCTTTATTGATTGTCATAATAAAAACCTCTTTTATATTTTAATTAAGCCTTTTTAACGCTGATGGTAACTGTTGCACCTGCAGCTTCAACATCCTTTGAAAGGTCAGCAGAATCAAGCACGCCGAAGATAACATCGTCTGCAAGAAGCTCGGCAGCAATGTGATCTTTGCTTTCTTTAAGAGCATCTGAAATGAAAGCATCGTCACTTGTCATAGAAATGATGATTCTCTGCTCAACCTGATAGCCTGCTTCTTTACGAAGAAGCTGACTCTGACGGATAACGTCTCTTACTGCGCCTTCTTTTTTGAGCTGTTCGGTAATAACAACGTCAAGAGCAACAGTAGCATCTTCTGAACATTCAGCAGAAACAACGCCTTCTTTTGTCTTTGAGTTCATAAGGAAGAGAGAGGCGTCAAACTTCTCATCCCAACCGTCAACAGTAACTTCTTCACCTGCTTTAACTGAAGCAACCATAGCCTGCATCTGCTCACTTGTTGCAGCCTCAAGGCTCTGCTTAAACTTGTTAACGTTCTGTTTAAGAACAGTACCGGCTTTTCTGAAGTCAACTGTAAGGTAATTATCTTCAAGAACTGATTTGTCGCTGATGTATTCAATAGCTTTAACGTTAAGCTCGTCAAGAATATTCTTTTCAAAAGTTTTGATTTTATCAGCAGTCTCATCATCGCAGCAAACGAAGAGCTTTGCAAGAGGCTGACGTACTTTAAGCTGATGCTCATTACGAAGACGCATTGCAACTGCGATAACGTCTCTTGCAAGTGCTGTCTGAGCAACGATACCGTCATCTTCAAAGCCTTCCATTTCCTTAGCCCAGCCTGAAAGGTGAACTGAAATAGCGCTTGAAGGAAGAACCTTTCTTGTAAGCTCCTGCCAGATGTGCTCTGTCATAAAGGGGATAATGGGAGCCATTACCTTAACACAGGTGTTAAGAGCGAAGAAAAGGGTATAGTAAGCAACCATCTTGTCGTTTTCGTCTTCTGTTTTCCAGAAGCGGCGACGGTTTGTACGGATATACCAGTTAGAAATATCGTCAACAAAAACTTCAAAGTCTTTAACAAGAAGATATGCCTTGTAATCATCCATATACTCTGTAGCTTTTTTGATAAACTCGTTAGTGCGGATGATAAGCCATTTATCTGTAGGAGTAAGAGCGTTTTTGTCAAGTGTATAGTTTTCAAAGTTGGGTTTGTCAATCTGAGCGTAGGTGTTGAAGAATGTGAAGATGTTCCAGAATGAAAGAAGCTTTCTTCTTGCTTCGTCACCAAGGTTAAAGCCGAAACGAACATCGTTTGCGACGGGAGCGCCTGCATAGAGATAACGTACTGTATCAGCACCGATCTTTTCAGCTGCCTCGTCAAATTTGATCATAAAGCCTGTTTTTGAGAATTTAGAGCCGTCTTCAGCAACAACAGCGTTGTAGCTGAGAACTCTTTCGTAAGGAGCCTTGTCTTCAAGAACAACGCTCATGAAAAGCATTGAATAGAACCAGAGACGAACCTGTTCACGCATTTCTGTAACCCATTCAGCAGGGTAGTTCTTTGCCCAGGCTTCTCTGTCTTCAAAGTAGCCGGTTGTTGAGAACGGAACGATACCTGCATCAAGCCATACGTCACCGATTTCGTTAACACGGTTAACAGCCTTTGAGCATTTGGGGCACTTGATCTGAACTTCGTCAATCCAGGGTCTGTGAAGCTCGGGAAGAGCGTCAACCATAGCGGGGTCAACTGCTTTTTCTTTAAGCTCAGCCTTAGAGCCGATAACAGTGATTTCACCGCAGTCTTCACATACATAGAAGGGAAGGGGCATACCGTAATAACGTTTTCTTGAAATGTTCCAGTCACCCATATTGTTGAGCCAGTCAGCCATTCTCTTACCGTTTGAAGCAGGTTCCCACTTAACGCTTTCACTTGCTTTTATAAGTCTTGGCTTGAGTTCGCTTGTAACAATGTACCATGCAGGAACAAGACGGAAGATAACTTCGTTCTTGCATCTCCAGCATACGGGGTAGCTGTGCTCGTGAGGTTCAACCTTGTAAAGCTTGTTTCTCTTTTCAAGCTCAGCAAAAACCTCTTCTTTGATTTCGTGGCTGTCTTTGCCTGTCATAAAGCCGAATTTAGGGAGGAAAATACCCATATCGTCAACAGGCATAACCTTAGCAAGACCGAGTCTTTCGCCAAGCTCAAAGTCTTCTGCACCGCAGCCGGGAGCAATGTGAACAACGCCAACACCTTCTTCAGCGTCAACATCTTCCCAGGCAACGATTTTGTGATCGATTTCAGCCTGAGCTTCCAATTCGGGGAAGCAGGTCTCATAATGAAGTCCGACAAGCTCTTCACCCTTAAACATACGAAGAACCTCAAGCTTGTCATCACCTAAATAGCGGATAGCGTTCTTTGCAAGAATAAGAACAGCGTTATCACTCTTAACCTTAACTTCAACATAGTCGATTTCAGGGTTAACTGCAAGAGCAACGTTTGAAGAAAGAGTCCAGGGTGTAGTAGTCCATACAAGAATCTTTGCGCCTGTTTCAACAATAGGAAGCTTGAAGAAAACGGAGTCGTGAGTCATAAGCTTGTATGAGCCGGTCATTTCATGCTCTGAAAGAGATGTACCGCAGCGGGGACACCAGGGCATAGGCTTGTATTCCTTTTTGATCCATCCGTTATCGTTACACTTTTTAAGGAAGTGCCAGATACCCTGAATGTTTGTGTCAGTATTTGTGTAGTATGAATTTTCCCAATCCATCCACTGACCGAGACGCTTTGACTGCTCGGTGATAATGCCTGAGAAGTGCTTAACTCTCTCAACACACTTGCGGGTGAACTTGTCCATACCGTAGTTTTCGATATCTTTTTTTGTCTTGAAGCCAAGTTCTTTTTCAACTTCAACTTCAACCCAAAGACCCTGAGAGTCAAAACCGTTCTGATAGCGGCAGTCATAACCCTGTAAGCCTTTGTATCTGATGAAAATATCCTTTAAGCTTCTGCCCCATGCGTGGTGAATACCCATAGGGTTGTTAGCTGTGATAGGACCGTCTAAAAAGCGGAACATCTGATTGCCTTTGTTCTGCTGACGAAGCTTGCCGAAGCAATCGTTCTTCTCCCAGAAGTCCATCACGTCATGTTCCATACCAATGAAAAAGTTGCTTTCATTTTCAGCCATTTCTGTTATACCTCCTGATTTGTGCATATGCACGCAAACATACAAAATATATTATACATTAAAATGTAATATTTTCAAGTGTTTATTGAAGAAAAATATGGCTTATTCCATATTTATCCAGATCTTCATATCACTTTCACCTCTGTTGGCAAAAGCAAAGTAGGGGATAAGCTTGATTTCGACGTCAGATTTTGAATATTTTGCGCCGGAATAAAGTGCACCGTTATCTTCGTATTTAACGGCTTCTGCTTTGATGATATTTGTTTTATACTCTTCGCTGTATTCAACGGTAAATACTGTGTTGCGCTTGATAAACATACCTCTCATATCACCGTTATCCACGCCCTCTGCGCAATAAACAACCGGTCCTGCAGTAACTGCGCATTTACCTGTGTTTTCCCAAACTAAAGGGTTAGAAATGTTGATAACAGGCGAAATATCGAAAATTATCACTATATCGGAAACGCCTTTTTCAAAGTAGATATATCCGTTTCTCTGAGTGTAGCCTACGGTTGAAGTGAAACGGCTGCACCAGGATGGAATTCTTACTGCCACAGCTTTATTGAAAGTTGATGAAATTTCAACTGTTCCCTGTGACGGATACTGTGTTTTTATGCTTATCTTGTTACCGTTTTCTTCATACTCGCTTGAAATAAACTGATTAACAAATATCGTATCGTCATTTTCAGTAAAAATATAATCACCTGCCGATGCAATAAATCTTGTAAGATTCGGAGGGCAGCAGGAACAGTCAAACACTTCTTTTCGCTGTGTAATAGGCAGCGGGTCACCGTTGGTAACACAAGCATGGCGTGTGTGATTGATAAGATTGATTTCAAGAGGATTCACATAGAAAAAGCTGATTCCGTCAAGAGAGAGACCTGAAATGATGCCGTTATACATAACTCTTTCAATTACATCAGCATATTTGCTTTCGCCTGTAAGAATAAACATTCTATGAGCAAACAATGCAAGTGAAATTGCTGCGCAGGTTTCAGCGTAAGCCGTTTCGTTTGGCAGGTCATAAGCAACGGTAAAAGCCTCACCTTTGTGAGTTGAGCCGAGTCCGCCTGTTATGTACATTTTTTTGTTTACGATGTCATCAAAAATCTTTTCACAGGCAATTTTCAGCTTTTCATCCTTTTTAACAAGTGCTGCATCAGCCATTGCGCTGTAGAGGTAACATGCTCTTACGCAATGACCCTCAGCTTCAAATTGCTCTCTTACAGGCAGATGTGACTGGCTGTATTTGGGGTGCGTTCCTTCATAAAGGCTTTGGTCGTGTGGAACAGTGCCTCGCATATCTAAGAAGAACATGGCTAAATCAAGCCATCTTTCGTTGCTTGTGCAGTTATAAAGCTTAAACAGTGCAAGCTCAATTTCTTCGTGACCGGGGGTTATGAAAGAGGCAGAGTTTTCTTTTACAAAAATCTTTTCAACCAGTTCAAGATATTTTACAAGAATGTTTATAAATCTGTCTTTACCTGTTGCGTTGTAATAAGCAACAGCTGCTTCAATAAGATGTCCCAGACAGTAGAGCTCGTGGCAGGTTCTGTCTGTAAATCTTTTCCCGGGTTCGCAAAGGGTATAATAAAGATTAAAGTAACCGTCAGAGTGCTGATTTTCTTCAATTCTGTCGATTATCCATTCGATTTTTTCTTCAAGCTCTTTGTCGGGGTTTTTGTGAATTATGTATGCTGCAGATTCAATCCACTTAGCAACATCGGAATCCCAGAAAATATGGGGCTTACAGTCGTCGCCCTCTTTCCATTTGAATTCAAATGCCTTTATTCTGCCGGTGTCACTGAATCTGTTCCACACAGCGTTTATTGTAGTGGTTCTGTTAAGGTCCTGTCTGGCTTTCCAGAAACCGTCATTAATGTTGATTTTATCAAAGGTAATGTTCTTCATACCCACACATCCTTATTCAAGATAAAGAAATTATATCAAATATATAAACTAATTGCAAATTTATTGGTTTGGTGGTAAAATAAGGGTGATTAAGCTTTTTCCTGATGGAAAAGGGGATCGTTAAAAACGGCCTCTTCATATGTAAGAGAGCCTTGAAAAGGAGCGATTTTATGAAAGTTACTTATAAAGCTGCAGCTAAAATCAACCTGATGCTTGATATATTGGCAACACTGCCCAACGGCTACCACAGTCTTTTTATGATAATGCAGTCTGTTGACCTTTTTGATAAAATTACTGTTGAAAAAACTGCTGACGGAGGAATCGTTCTTTCAAGCAATGAGCCCAAAATTCCCTGTGATGAAACCAATATCGCCCATAAAGCTGCTGTTGCTTTTTTCAATTACACAGGAATTGATGACAGAAACATCGCAGTTCACATCGAAAAGCGTATTCCTTTTGCCGCAGGTCTTGCAGGTGGAAGTGCCGACGGTGCAGGTGTAATTGCCGCTCTTAATGATATTTATAAAACAAATCTCACTGAAAGAGAACTTTGCTCAATCGGTGTGAAAGTAGGTGCAGATGTGCCTTTCTGCCTTACGGGCGGTACACGTCTTTCACAGAATATCGGTGAAGTTCTGTCACCCTTGCCTGATCTTAATGATTGCTTTATCGTTCTCGCAAAGCCGGATGTAGGTGTAGCAACAGGTCCGGCGTATGCTGAATTTGATAAATACGGTGTTCGCCATCTTGATACAGTGGGGATGCTTTTTGCAGCCGCGAATAGTGATTTTGATGCGATCTGTGCCAAAACAGGCAATGTGTTTGAGCAGCTTATCGAAGTTTCACAGCGAGTACCCATTAAAGTTACTATGTATGAAAATGATGCTCTGTGTGCTTGTATGAGCGGCAGCGGACCTACTGTTTTCGGCATTTTTAACGATAAAGAAAAAGCGGAAAAAGCAGTTGAACAGTTAAAGGAAAATTTTGAACAGGTATATTTATGCAGACCTGTTAAAGCAGGAGTAATCAAGGAATGACAGGGTTAGGAACAATTGTAAATGTTGCAGCAGTTATAGCTGCAGGCGTTATAGGTATTCTTATAAAAGGCGGAATCAAAGAGCGCTTTCAGTCAATAATTATGTCTGTTCTGGGTATTTCAACAATGTTTATCGGTGCTTCGGGAACATTGAAAGAAATGTTTGTTATAGAGAATAATTCTGTTTCAATTCAGGGGACAATGCTTTTGGTGCTGTCGCTTATCATAGGTGCTTTTTTCGGTGAGCTTCTCAACATCGAGGCAAAGCTGGAAAAGCTTGGTGAATGGCTGAAAAAAACCGTAAAAGCTCATAATGACACAAAGTTTGTTGATGCTTTTGTAAACACTACTCTTATTATCTGTGTGGGAGCAATGGCGATAGTCGGCTCTTTACAGGACGGCCTGACAGGGGATTATAACACTCTTTTTGTAAAAGCCGTTCTTGACTTTCCCATTGTTCTTGTTTTCGCTTCAACCCTTGGTATCGGTGCAGTTTTCTCTGCTTTGCCGTTAGGCCTTTATCAGGGTTCAATAACACTTTTTGCAGGCCTTATTGCTCCTTATCTCAGTGATACTCTTATTTCAAATCTTAATTTAGTAGGCTCGGCAATGATTTTTGCTATCGGAGTAAATCTTGCTTTCGGTAAAAAATTCAAGGTAGGCAATTTCCTCCCGGGATTACTGGTACCTGTTGTGTATGAGCTGATATTGAAGTTAATATAAAAATTCAAGCTGAAGATAAGTTTTTAGCTTGTTTTTTTATGTTTTTTCAGAAAAAATTACAAAATATGTTACAAAAGGTTGCAAAAGGTTACAATGTGTGGTATAATGCCCTCGTTGTGACCAAATAAATTTTAGTTTTGGAAGTGACATTTTGCGAGGCAAAAAAGCTATAATCAACATCCTCGGGTCATCGTTGACTCAGGTTGTTTCAGTAATATGCGGGTTCATTGTTCCGCGAATAATAATAGGCGCATACGGCTCTGAAGCAAACGGACTTATGCACTCAATTGCCCAGTTTTTAGGTTACATAGCGTTGCTTGAATCAGGTGTTGCGGGTGTTATAAGAGCGGCTTTATACAAACCGCTTGCTGATAAAAATATTCAGAAAATCAGCGGTATTCTGAAAGCGACAGAGAGCTTTTTTCGTAAAATATGCCTGATTTTTGTGGCATACACAGCTGTACTTGCTTGTGTGTTTCCCTTTCTTGTTGACGGTGATGACAGTTGGGTTTCAACAGCGGTTCTGGTTGTCATAATTTCGGTAAGCACAATAAGTCAGTATTATTTCGGTATAACAAATCAGGTTTTGCTTCAGGCAGACCAAAGGCGTTATATAACAGAAACTTTAGGCGCCGCAACTATTTTACTCAACGCTGTTCTTGTTTTGCTTTGTGCAAAAATGGGGGCATCACTCCACGTAATGAAGCTTGTTTCATCAATGGTTTATGCACTCAGACCGATTGCGTTGAATATTTATGTTAAAAAGAATTATCACCTTGAAAAGCGCGTTGCCCCCGATAATGAGGCTTTAAGTCAGCGATGGGACGGTATGGGCCACCATATTGCGTTTTTTCTTCATCAGAATACTGATATTGTTGTTCTGACGGTGTTTTCAAAAATATCCCAGGCATTTTCGATTGCAGAGGTTTCGGTATATTCTGTTTATTATTCTGTAGTTTATGGAATTGAAAAAATAGCAAACATCCTTCATCTTTCTGTAGAGGCTGCTTTCGGAAATATGATAGCCAAAGGCGAAAAATCAGTTTTTAAGCAGAACTTCAGAATATATGAACATATATCTTTTATATTTAACACATTTGTGTTTACCTGCACTGCAGTGCTTATCGTGCCTTTTATGTCCGTTTATGTTGACGGGGTTACGGACGCTGATTATCTCAGACCTGCTTTCGGATATTTCCTTACACTTGCAGAAGCGCTTTATTGCCTGAGAAAACCGTATAACAACGTAACTCTGGCAGCAGGCCATTACAGGCAGACTAAAAAAGGTGCATATTTTGAAGCAGCACTCAATGTTGTGCTTTCGGTTATATTAGTTATTCCTTTCGGAATCACCGGTGTAGCGGTTGCAACAGCAATAGCAATGGGCGTCAGAACTTTTGAATATGTTTTGTATCTTTACAAAAATCTGCTTGCAGAAAAGATATTTTCTTTCCTTAAAATGCTTGCAGTCAACGGCTTCAGCTGTGCCGTTACGGTTTTTGTTTCACAGTTGATTTTGCCCCAAAAAATGACATCATATTTTATGTTTTTCGGCTATGCGGCAGTTGTTGCGGTAATCTGCGCAGCATCTGTGATGGTTACAAATTTTGTTTTTTACCCCAAGGACCTTAAAAATATTTTTAAAACTTCATTAATCACGATCAAAAGATTTCTGAAGAAATAAAGGAGTTTTTATGAAAAAGGTTATCAAAGTTACAGTTTCACTTTTACTTGTTCTGGCAACACTTACAGTAAGCGTTTTTGCTCTTACACCGGGTTATACCGTTTCATCATCTTACAAAAACGGTGCTTACTACCAGAAGCTTCTTGATGTTGAGCTTACAGGCAATCAGGCTAAGGATATTGTGAATGTCGCTCTTTCACAGATAGGCTATCACGAGGGCAGCGGCAGCAGCGATCTCAGCGGCTCCAACTCATCAAGCGGCGGCAATTATACCGAATACGGCAAATGGTTCGGTCAGCAGAGTAACTGGTGTGCAATTTTTATCAGCTGGTGTGCTGCTCAGGCCGGTATTCCGACTTCGATAATCAAAAAGAACGCCGTTGCCAGCGGAAATTCCTGCCAGTACGGTGAAACAAAATACTCATTCGGTTCAAGAACTCCTCAGCCGGGTGATATCCTTTACATTCAGAATGACTCAGATTCAGCAGTAGACCATGTGGGTCTTGTTTATAAGGTTGACGATACTTATATTTACTCTGTTGAAGGTAACTTCGGCAACAAGGTAGGCACTATCAAATATTACAGAAGCTCTGGTAAACAGACTTATTACAGCACAACAAAAATCCTTTTCTACGGTGTTCCGGATTATCAGACAAAAGCTCAGCAGCAGGCACCTGTTGATTTCACCTTAGGTGATGTTAACACTGACAAAAAAGTAAATTCAATTGATGCACTCAATATTCTTGAATTTGCAGTAGGCAAAAGAACACTGGATGGTGTTCAGATGAAGGCTGCTGATATGAACGCAGACGGAAATGTGGATTCACAGGATGCACTTTCAGTTTTGAAAAAAACTACAGGCAGATAAAAAGCAACAGGCACGGTCAATATTGACTGTGCCTGTTTTGTTTGTATATATAATAAACAATGCCTTAAAATTCTTGATTTTTCACCTGTTTATGATAAAATTAAGCAGGTGATAATATGATAATAACAAAAACTCTGTTTTCTATGCAGGACCTGAAGTACAGAGATTTTCATTCAAAGCTTATGCCCACTGTTGATAAAGAAAAAATTATCGGTGTTCGTGTGCCTCGGCTTCGCAAGTTTGCCAAAAGCATTTACTCTACACCTGAAGCAGAAGCTTTTCTGGAAAACCTTCCTCACAAATATTATGAAGAAAATAATCTTCATGCTTTTTTGATTGAATTGAACACAGATTATGACAAAACCATCAGTCAGCTTGAAAAGTTTCTACCTTATATTGACAATTGGGCAACCTGTGATATGCTGACCCCTAAGGCATTTAAAAATAATCTGCCGAGCCAAAAGGCAATTGAGTGGATGAATTCAAACGAGCCGTATATTGTCCGTTTCGGCATAGAAATGCTTATGAAGTTTTATCTTGATGAAAAATTCTCACCTGAACACCTTAGTCTTGTTGCATCGGTGAAAAGTGAGCATTATTATGTAAAAATGATGATTTCGTGGTATTTTGCAACAGCTCTTGCCAAACAATATGAAGAAGCTGTTGTAATTCTTGAAAATAAAAAACTGCCTGTGTGGGAGCATAATAAAACCATTCAGAAGGCTGTTGAAAGTTACAGAATATCAGATGAACAGAAATCTTATCTGAAAACACTTAAAATAAAATAATAATAGGGTTATTTTGTTGATTTTTTTTATAAGATATGTTAAACTTAATTGATAATAATAACCAAGATTTTGCTTGTGGAGGTTATAAAATTGGCTAAATATTTAATTGTTAATGCAGACGATTACGGAATGTGCAACGCAGCTAATGAAGCTGTTGAGGAACTTTTTCAGGGCGGTTGGCTTAAGTCAGCCACTGTTATGATTCCATGCCCCGCAGCTAAGCATGCTGTTGATTTTTCAATTGCTCACCCGGAATATCCTATCGGTGTTCATCTCACTATGACAAGTGAATGGGGCAAATACCGTTGGAAGCCTCTCACTGACGGTAAGTCTCTTATTGATGAAGATGGCTTTATGTGGCATGAAAGTGATCAGGTTGAGAAAAATGCTTCTTATGAAGACCTTGAAAAAGAAATCCGTGCCCAGATCGACCTTGCTCATTCCTGGGGAATGAAGCCTTCGCATGTTGATAATCATATGGGTTCACTTTACGGTCATTACACAGGCCGTCTCGGTCTTTCAAAAATGACACTTCGTATTTGCGGTGAATATGGTTATGCTTACCGACTTTATGTTAAGCATGATAAACGCATCTGCCCTAACGGCACACCTTATTTCCTTTACAGTGCAGTTACTCTTCTTTCAAAGCGCTGGGGTAAAAAATATAACGTAATCATTCCCGATTATCTTCTTTTCCCTGATTGGAATGATGAAATGCGCACAAGCTATGAAACATACCGTGAAATGATTCTTAAGCAGTGGACTGATATCCCTGACGGCGTAACAGAGACTTTCGTTCACCCTTCAGTTGAATGTGATGAACTTAAAGGAATCACAGCCAGATGGCGTGACAGAGTATGGGAATATCAGCTTCTCAAGGACCCGTATGTACATAAATATCTTAAAGATCACGGTGTTGAGCTTATCAGCTACAGAGAACTTATAAAGATGAGATCAAAGTAATTTCCGGAGCCGCCGCGAGGTGGCTCTTTGTGTTAGAAGGGTTAAAATGTCTTATAAATATGAACTCCATTGTCACACAGGTGAGGTAAGTGCCTGCGCTGATGCACCTGCAGCTCAGAGTGTTGAGCGTTACAAAAAAGCAGGGTACGACGGTCTTGTAATTACCGATCATTTTTCAGGTCTTACTTTTCCGCCGTATAATTATTTTAATTATAAAAATAATGCTGAATTGTACCTCAAAGGCTACAAAGCTGCTTTTGAAGCTGCAGCAGATAGTGATTTCACTGTTTTGCTCGGTATGGAAATTCGATTTCTGTTTAATCCGAATGACTATCTTGTTTACGGAATTGATGAAGACTTTATCAGAAATTCGGGCAATTTCCTTTTTGATAATCTTAAGAAACTTTATTCCAAGGTGAAATCTGCAGGCGGAATTTTAGTTCAGGCCCACCCATTCAGAGGGTATATTTACCGCGGAAATCCCAAATACCTTGACGGAGCCGAGGTTTTCAACGGCAAAACGAAAAACCCTGAGGAAGATGAAAAAGCTCTTTTGTGGGCAAGAAAAAATGATTTGAAGGTAATAACGTCAGGCAGTGACTATCACCACCCAAACAGTCTGATTGCAGGCGGAATTGAAACCGAAGAAAAGATAAAATCAAACAGTGATCTGGTTCGTATCCTACGTTCAGGGGCATATAAACTTATTAAAAAAGAACAGGAGAATAATAATGGCTAAAATTATCAGCGGAAAAGAAGTATCTGCATTTATACAGTCAAAAATGGCTGATGAGGTCAAATCTCTTAACGAAAAAGGAATCAGCGTATCTTTGGCTGTAATTATTGTGGGTGAAGACCCTGCATCAAAGGTTTATGTGGGCAATAAAAAGAAAGCTTGTGAAAAGCTGGGAATTGTTTCACTTGAATATGCTTTGCCTGAGAATACAACTCAGAGCGAACTCGTTGAGCTTATAGAGCAGCTTAATTCAAGAGACGATGTTAACGGAATACTTTGTCAGCTTCCTTTGCCGAAGCATCTTGATGAAGCAGCTGTTATAAATGCCATTGACCCTGACAAAGACGTTGACTGTTTCCACCCCGTGAATGTAGGTAAGGTTTCAATCGGTGACGGTAAGCTTTTACCCTGTACTCCTGCGGGAATTATGGAAATGCTCAGATATGAAGGAATCTCCCCTGAAGGAAAAAACTGTGTTGTTATCGGCAGAAGTAATATCGTAGGTAAACCTATGAGTGCACTTCTTCTTAACGCTGACGGAACAGTGACAACCTGCCACTCAAAAACAAAGAATCTGGCAGAAGTAACTTCCAAGGCAGATATTCTTGTTGCCGCAGTGGGCAGACCGTTGTTTGTAACGGCAGATATGGTTAAAGAAGGCGCAGTAGTAATTGATGTAGGCATTCACCGTGATGAAAATAATAAGCTGTGCGGTGATGTTGATTTTGCTTCAGTTGAGCCTAAAGCAGGTTATATCACACCTGTTCCCGGCGGAGTAGGCCCTATGACAATTGCAATGCTTATGTGTAATACCGTTACTGCAGCGAAAATGCAGAATGGAGTGATATGATGAAAAAATTAATTTCTGTTTTTCTTGTTTTCGGTGTGCTGTTTGGCTTTGCTTCCTGTAAAAAGCAAGAGGAAGAAAAGCGTGAAGAAATAATCGAAGATGCAAAGGAAATTGTTTCTGAGTATGAAGCAACACACACAAGAAAAGACCCGGAGATTGTTGAAAATCTTACAGACGGGCAGAAAGAATATTTTGATGCTTTGAACGAAATCGACGAAGAATCAGAATTTGTTGCTTATATAGATACACCAAACTATACTCTTGTTTATACCTGCGAGTTTAAAGATAATGTAGTTTCAAAAGTAATGTCATATCATATTATCAAAAACGATGCGTATTTCAACGCAATCAAAGCAGGCATAGATGAAAGAAGCCCTGCAACCGTTGATGACGAAAACAAGGTTATAAAAGCTGATAAAACAGATGAATACAAATCAAAAAGCTATGATGAAATGATACGAGAGTTTTCTCAGTATTCCATTGTTGAATAACAGAAAGGTTTGATTATATGGGTAGCTTGTTTACAAAAATTATTACAGGTATCCTCAGCTTTATTTCAGTTATTTGCATTGCACTTGACATTCCCTTTTATGCTGTGGGCGATGAGGTAGATATGTCAAAATTTACTCTTACTTTCAATGAAGAGTTTGATACACCGCTTGACCGCAGTGTGTGGTCAGGCCATTATACTTACGGTGAAAATTCAGAAGCCAGAAAGGGCAGTTACTGGAATCAGTACCTTGCTGAAACCAAAGACGGTAATCTGATTATCCCTGTAACATATCTCACTGAAGGTATGGGCGGTAAGGGCGCAGGTTGGTATTCGGCAGGTATTGACACCGATTCTGATGCACCCAACGGCTTCAGTCAGAAATACGGCTATTTTGAATGCCGTTGTATCCTGCCTAAAGGTGTGGGTATCTGGAGTGCATTCTGGATGATGAATGACGGTGTTTATGAAGCTGACGGTACAGGCACCGACGGCACTGAAATAGACATTATGGAAAGCCCGTATTACGGAGAATTTATAGAAAATGCAGTTTCTGCCAACCTTCATTTTGACGGCTACGGCGAATCCCATCAGCAGTGGAGGGCGAAAAAATCACTTCTCAAAGGCAATCCTTATGAGGAGTTTAACACCTATGCGGTTGAATGGAACGAAAATGAATATATCTTTTACATAAACGGTAAAGAGAGCTATCGCACCGATTTCGGCGGAGTAAGTCAGGAACCGGAATATCTCATTCTTTCAGTTGAAATGAGCGGCGAAAACGCAGTACCAAACAGCAATGTTGACGTACCTGATAACGGCGAAGGCTGTGAATTTATCGTTGATTATGTAAAAGCGTATCAGTATACAGATAAGATGTGAAGTTTATGATTAAAGTTTGTTTTGTGTGCCACGGCAACATCTGCCGTTCGCCTATGGCGGAGTTTGTTTTGAAAGATATGGTCAAAAAGCAGGGGATAGCGGATAAATTCTTTATCGCCTCTGCTGCCACAAGTACCGAAGAAATCGGAAATCCCGTTCACCGCGGAACAGCCAACATTCTTGCCCGCCACGATATTTCCGTCAAGGGTAAAACTGCTGTGCAGATAACCGGAAGCGATTACAAAAAATATGATTATATTATCATTATGAATTCTTATAACCTGCGTAATCTTATGCGGATAATCGGTTCAGACCCCGAAGGCAAAGTGAGCTTTTTGCTCGACTATGACAACCGACCCGGAGAAAGCATTGCCGACCCGTGGTATACCGGTGATTTTCAGGAAACTTATCTTGATGTCTGTGCCGGTTGTAGCGGCTTTGTGAATTATCTTCGTGAAAACGGCATAGTATGACAGAATAACTCAATTTGCATAGGAGTGATACCGTGAAAAATAAAAATGAAAAATTAGTCAAAGTTTTGCAGATCGCCTCATCGGTCTTTATGGTGGTTATGCTTATAGTAATGGTTGTGTTGATGATAAAATATAACATCACACCTGCCAATGCTAAAGAGCTTTCAACCTTTTTTAAAGGGGGAGCGCTGACAATTTCTGCGTTGATGATAGGCTTTTCTATTGTCAAATCCTTTACCCTTGTGTTTCCTCCTGCGTTGCTTTTTGCAATTTCGGGTATCGTTTTTGAAAACTTCTGGGTTGCTGTTCTGGTGAATTTTATAGGCAATGCACTGAGTATGCTTCTTACATATTTCCTCGGCAGATTTACAGGCAAGCCTATGGTTGACACCCTGAAAGAGAAATTCCCTAAGGTAAGAAAGCTGGATGAATTTACTGAAGCCAATGATTCGGCTGTTGTTTTCTGCATCAAAGCTTCGGGTCTGCTTCCAAGTGACCTTTCCAGTGTCCTTTTCGGTGCAATGAATATCGGCTTTACCAAGTATGTTCTTGCTGCCAATTTAGGTATGCTTCCCATTAATATTTTATGGACACTTCTGGGCTATAAAGGTGATGTTTCAAACCCCTTGAGTTTTCTTTATATTTTGCCTATTCCTGTTTTTGCAGTGTTTGCAACCATTCTTATGAAAAAGATGTCGAAAAAGTCCAAATAGTATTAACGAGCCAATCTTTACGCTAAAAGTACAGGTTGGCTCGCTTTTGTTATATTCAACAAATTCTAAAACATTATAATGCTAAAAATCAAACATTTTTCTGCGTTTTTTCGTTTACTTTTCAAGTGTTTTTTGGTATAATGTACAGAAAATATGTCTATATTTGATTTTATTGTAGTAATATGTTAATTGACTAAAGCGATAAAGTGATATATAATACCATTGTAAAATCCGCAATCAGGTTGGAGGACTCTCAGAATGTTTGATTTTTTCGGCTCAATGCCAACTGAAGACAGACTCGTTTTCGAGCTTTCAAAATTGTATGAACAGTACGGTTACCGTAAATTCTGTATGGCAAAATTTGAAGAATACAGCTTTTACAGTGACAACCGTGACTTCCTTTCAGGTGAGGGCGTTATTGCTTTTAACAACTCTGACGGCAGACTTATGGCACTTAAGCCCGATATAACTCTTTCTATTGTTAAAAACGCAAGAATTGACAAAAACACCTGCACAAAAGCTTATTACAACGAAAATGTTTACCGTATTTCTCAGGAAACAAATGACTATAAAGAAATCAAGCAGTCAGGCGTTGAACTTATGGGAAGCATTGACGGTTACTCAACAGGTGAAATTGTTACCCTTGCTTTAAAGAGTCTTGAAAAAATTGATTCTGACTGTGTTCTTTGCCTTTCTCATATGGCATTTATCAGCGCTGTGCTTGAAGAAATGAAGCTTCCTGCCTCTGCAAAGGATCAGATTATTTTCTGTCAGCGTAACAAAAATGCTCATGACCTTAAAGCTGTGTGTGAGCAATACGGTATTGAAGAAAAATATTTTGAATATTTCACAGCCCTCACTGCCTTGAACGGTGAATTTGACGAAGTGCTTCAGGGTCTTCGTTTTATCTCAATGAATGATGCAACCGACAAAGCCTGTGATGAGCTTGAAGAGGTTTATAATACACTCTGCGCCGTTTCTCTCGGTAAAAAGGTTCAGCTTGATTTGTCTGTTGTGAATCCGTCATCTTATTATAACGGAATTATTTTCTCAGGTTACGTCAAAGCTTCGCCCACACCGGTGCTTGCCGGCGGACGTTATGACAATCTTGCATCCAAAATCCGTAAGGGTATCGGTGCAATCGGATTTGCAGTGTATCTTGACAATCTTAATTTGCATTATCCTGCTGAGAATGAAACTGACTGTGATATTCTCGTTCTCAATAAAAGTGAAACTTCTGACATTGCTTTGATTAAAGCTGTTGAAGAGCTGATTTCTCAGGGCTATTCAGTCAGAGTTGAAGAAGAAATTCCTGCAAACTTCAAAGCAGGCAAAACAATGATTTTTGACGGTAAGGAGGTAAAATGATGCTCAATATAGCGTTGCCGAAAGGCAGACTGGGTGATAAGGTTTATGAGCGTCTTGCTTCAATCGGTTATGATTGCAGTGAAATTTACGCCGACAACCGTAAGCTTGTTTTTGAAAGCGAAGAGAATAACGTCAGATATCTTCTTGTTAAACCGTCAGATGTTGCAATTTACGTAGCCCGCGGTGCAGCGGATATCGGCATCGTAGGTAAAGATATCCTTGATGAAGGCAACTTTGACTTGTATGAGCTTCTTGATTTAAGGCTGGGTGTGTGCCATATGTGTGTTGCTGCAAAGAATGATTACGTTGAAGACCCTAACCGTCCGATCCGAGTTGCTACAAAATTCCCCAATATCGCAAAGAAGTATTATTCATCATTCAATCGGGAAATTGATATCATCAAGCTTAACGGATCAATTGAAATTGCTCCGTTGCTTGGCCTTTCAGATGTCATTGTTGATATTGTTGAAACCGGCACAACTCTTAAAGAAAACAATCTCAGTGTTTATGAAAAGTTTCTTCCCATAAGCGCAAGACTTATTGCAAATAAATCATCATACCGTTTCAAAGGCGATGTGATTAACGATATTACTCAGAAGCTCCGTGAACAGCTTGTTAAGGAGGGCAAAATATGATTAAAATAATTTCTGCAGCCAATGCAAAACCTGAAGATATTCTCACCCGTGATATAAAAACAAAAAGCGGTGTTGAAGACATTGTTTCAGATATTATCGAAAATGTTAAATCAAACGGTGACAAGGCTCTTATTGAGTACGGCGCGAAGTTTGACGGTGCCGATATTACTGCCCTTGAGGTAACAAAAGAAGAAATTGATGCTGCTTTTGAAAATGCAGATAAGGATTATATCGAAACCCTTAAAAAAGCGAGAGATAACATCCATCATTTCCATTCACATCAGGTGAGAAATAACTTTATAATCAACGATAAAGACGGCGTTATTCTCGGTCAGAAGATCACCCCCATTGACAAGGTAGGTCTTTATGTTCCGGGCGGCACTGCAAGATACCCTTCATCAGTGCTTATGAATGCCGTTCCTGCCAAGATTGCAGGCGTTGAAGAAATCGTTATGGTAACTCCTCCCGATAAAGACGGCAACGTTCCTGCTCCTATTCTTGCCGCTGCTAAAATTGCAGGGGTTGACAGAATTTTCAAAACAGGCGGTGCTCAGGCTGTTGCAGCTTTGGCTTACGGCACAGAGTCTGTTCCCAAGGTTGATAAAGTCGTAGGCCCCGGCAATGTTTTTGTTGCCACTGCTAAAAGAATGCTTTACGGAATTGTAGACATTGATATGATCGCAGGCCCCAGTGAAATTCTGGTTATCGCTCAGGGCAACTGTGACCCCGAGCTTGTTGCGGCAGATCTGCTTTCTCAGGCTGAACACGATAAACTCGCTTCAGCTGTTCTTATTACTGATAGCGAAGACCTTGCAGATAAAGTAAGTGCGGAGCTTGAAAAACAGATTCCTGAGCTTCCCAGAGCTGAAATTGCAAGAGCATCAATCGACACAAACGGCAAAATTATTATTGTTGACAATCTTCAGCAGGCTGTTGAAATCAGCAATATGATTGCTCCCGAGCATCTTGAGGTTTGCGTTGATGAGCCTTTCCTGCTTCTTAATTCAATCAAACACGCAGGCTCAATTTTCCTCGGTAAAAATGTTCCCGAATCATTGGGTGATTACCTTGCAGGCCCTAACCATACATTGCCCACTTCAGGAACTGCCCGTTTCAGCTCACCTTTGAGCGTTGACGACTTTATCAAGAAGTCATCATTCATTTATTATTCAGCCGAAGCTTTGGTTGATGTTGCTGACGATGTCGTCCGCTTTGCTGAAAAAGAAGGCCTTCAGGCTCACGGCAGAGCTGTCAGCAAGAGAAAGGAAAAATTACAATGAGTAAGTTTTTAAGAGAATGCTATGATTCTCTTGTTCCATATACACCCGGCGAACAGCTTAATGATAAAAAATATATCAAGCTCAACACAAACGAATCACCGTATCCGCCGTCACCTAAGGTAAAAGACGTTTTAAGCGGTGAAGTGATTGATAATTTAAAATTATATTCTGATCCCGAGCTTAAAGTTCTTAAAGATGCCATAGCAGACCATTTTGATCTCAAACGTGAAAATGTTTTTTGCGGCAACGGTTCAGATGATGTTATTGCTTTTTCAATTATGGCTTTCTGCGGTAATGGCGGTGAGCTTTGCTGCCCCGATATTACATACAGCTTTTATCCTGTTTATTGTGATTTATTTAAAGCTAATCTTATTCAGAAACCGTTGAAAGACGATTTTACAATTGATGTGAACGATTATATCGGCATCAACAAAAATATCATTATCGCAAATCCCAATGCCCCTACAGGACTTGTATTGAGCGTTAACGAGATTGAAAAAATCGTAGCATCCAACCCTGATAACATAGTTATAATTGACGAAGCTTATGTTGATTTCTGCTCTGAAACCTGCGTAGGACTTCTCAAAAAATATAATAATCTTATTGTTACTCAGACTTTTTCAAAAAGCCGTTCATTGGCAGGTCTGCGCTTAGGCTTTGCTCTGGCAAGTGAAGAGATTATTGCAGACCTTGAAAAAATCAAGTATTCATTCAATCCCTATAATATCAACACCCTGGGTGTTACTGCAGGCGCTGCTGCGATAGACGATGACGATTATTACCGTGAATGTAACCGTAAAACAGTTGCAATCCGTGAAAAAACAAAGCTTATGCTTAAGGACTGCGGCTTTGAATGTCTTGACTCCCAGTCAAACTTTATTTTTGCTAAGCATAACAAAATCCCTGCAGAGCAGTTATATCTCAAACTTAAAGAACAGGGTATATTAATACGTTATTTCAATAAACCGCGAATCAGTGAATACGTGAGAATCACCGTCGGTGATGATTGGCAGATGGAACTATTTGTTTCTGCCGTTTCATTGATAGCCAAGGAGTTTTAATATGAGAATTTCACAAATTGACCGTAAAACCAGAGAAACAGATATTTCTCTTCGTCTTGACCTTGACGGAACCGGAAAATGCAATATCAACACTGGCTGCGGTTTCTTGAATCATATGCTTGAGCTTTTTGCAAAGCATTCAAGATTTGATCTTGATGTAACCTGCAAAGGTGATATTGAGGTTGATTTTCACCACACAGTTGAAGATGTGGGTATTGTTCTCGGTCAGGCCATCAGCGAGGCTCTTGGTGATAAGCGCGGAATCACCCGTTACGGCAGTATGATTCTTCCTATGGATGAAACACTTGTGCTTACCGCTATTGACATCAGCGGCAGAGCTTATCTTGGGTTTGATGCCGAAATGCCTTGTCAGAAGGTAGGGGAGATGGATACCGAGCTTGTTGAAGAGTTTTTCTGGGCGTTTGTGAGAAACTGCAATGTAACTCTTCACATCAAACTGCTTGACGGTAAAAACACTCACCACATTATTGAAGGTATCTTCAAGTCTTTCGCAAGAACAATGAAGACTGCCGTCAGCATTGACCCGTCTCTCGGCGGAGAAATTCCCTCCAGCAAAGGAGTGTTATAATGATAGCAATAGTTGATTACGGCTGCGGAAATCTTTTTTCTTTAAAGAGCTCACTGAATTTTCTCGGTCTTGATTGCAAAATCACCGGTAATGCCGATGAAATCCGTTCAGCCGATAAAATAATTCTTCCGGGAGTGGGAGCTTTCGGTGATGCCGTTAAAAAGCTTCACGATACAGGTCTTTTTGATCTTTTACAGGAATGTGCCAAAGACGGCAAATATATTTTCGGTATCTGCCTTGGGATGCAGATGCTTTTTGAAAAAAGCTTTGAATATGGCGAATATGAAGGTCTTGGCTTCATAAAAGGTGAAATCTGCCCATTTGAGGGCGATATTGATTCTAAGCTTAAAATACCTCATATGGGTTGGAATAAGCTTGATATCAAAGCCACAGACGATCCCATTTTCAAATATATTGAGCAGGGCGATTATATGTACTTTGTTCATTCATTTTATGGTAAAAACTGTGATGAAAGCGTAATTGCCGATGCTGAATACGGTGTAAGAGTACCTGCAGTTGTTAAAAACAACAATGTTTACGGTGCGCAGTTCCACCCTGAAAAAAGCGGAGAAAAAGGCCTTGCACTTTTAAAGGCATTTGCTGAATTATAAGGAGATAGATATGGAAATTTTTCCTGCAATAGATATACGCTCAGGTAAGGTAGTCCGCCTTACAGAGGGCGATTATGACAGAATGACTGTTTACAGTGATTCACCCGAAAAAATAGCTGAAGAGTTTATTAAAAAAGGCGCAAGAAACCTTCACGTTGTTGACCTTGACGGAGCAAAAGACGGCACAACAGCCAATTTTGAAGTGATTAAAGCTCTTTGTAAATATCAGGAGCTTTTCATTGAAGTCGGCGGCGGAATCCGCAACATTGACCGTCTTAAGGCTTATCTTGATTTAGGTGTTGACCGCACAATTATCGGCACTGCAGCTGTTAAGAATTATCCTTTTGTTGAAGAAGCTGTCAGCCTTTACGGTGACGCTGTTGCCGTTGGAGTTGACGCTAAAGACGGCAGGGTAGCAGTCAGCGGATGGCTTGAGGTTACTGATGTTGACTCTGTTGAGTTTTGCAAAAAGCTTCGTGATACAGGTGTTAAAACCGTAATTTATACTGATATTTCCAAAGACGGTACACTTACGGGCACAAATCTTGAAATTTACAAAGAACTTGCCAAAATCGACGGCCTTGATATAGTTGCTTCAGGCGGAATTACCTTTGAAGATGAAATTACTCAGCTCGCTTCAATGAACACATATGCCGCAATTGTAGGCAAAGCTATTTATTCAGGTAAGCTTTCACTTGAAAGAGTGCTCAGCTTAGCAGGAGGTAACAAATGATTACTCACAGAATTATCCCTTGCCTTGACGTACGTAACGGCAGGGTAGTAAAGGGTGTCAATTTCGAAGGCATTCAGGATGTTGCGTCACCCGTTGAACTTGCCCGTTTTTACAATGAAAGCGGTGCAGATGAACTTGTTTTTTATGATATAACAGCATCTTTTGAAGGCCGAGGCCTTTTTACCGATGCCCTTAAAGAAGTAGCTTCAGAAATATTCATCCCCCTTACCGTAGGCGGTGGCATTAACACTCTTGAAGACTTTGAAAGAGTTCTTGGCTGCGGAGCTGATAAGGTTTCAGTTAACAGCGGAGCGATCAAAGACCCCACACTCATTGAGCGTGGTGCTCAGAAGTACGGTGATCAGTGCGTTGTTCTTTCAATGGATATCAAGCGTGTTGACGGCAAATTCCATCTCTTTTCAAAGGGCGGAAGAGTTGACACAGGTATTGATGCAATTCAATGGGCAGTTGACGGTGTAAACCGCGGTGCAGGTGAGCTTGTTGTTAACAGTATCGATACTGACGGTGTTAAAAACGGCTTTGATATTGAAATGCTTCACGAAATTCAGTCAAGAGTTTCTGTTCCTGTAATCGCAAGCGGCGGTGCAGGTAAGAAGGAAGATTTCCTTGAGCTTTTTAATGCAGGTGTTGCCGATGCAGGTCTTGCAGCTTCAATTTTCCATTTTAAAGAAGTATATATCAAAGACCTCAAGCAATATCTTAAAGATAATAATATAGAAATGAGAGTGTAATTATGGTTGAACTTAAATATGATTCAAACGGACTTATCCCTGCCATTGTGCAGGATCATTATACAAAAAAGGTTCTTATGCTCGCTTATATGAACGAGGAGAGTCTTAAAATCAGCCTTGAAGAGGGTATGACCTGTTTTTATAGCCGCAGCCGTCAGGAGTTGTGGCGCAAGGGTGAAACATCAGGCAACCGTCAGCACATTATGTCTATCAGAACTGACTGTGACTATGATACTCTTTTGGTTGATGTTATCAAAGACGGTCCTGCTTGCCATACCGGCAGTGAAAGCTGCTTCTTCAACGTTATTGAAGAAAAGGAAGATGAGGCATTTTCTTATGAAGGACTTTATAAAATGCTTCTTGGCAGAAAGCTTGAAAAGAAAGAAGGTTCATACACAACCTATCTTTTTGAAAAAGGAACGGATAAAATTCTCAAAAAAGTAGGCGAAGAATGCACAGAAGTAATAATTGCCGCTAAAGCTCAGGATAAGGAAGAAACAATTTATGAAATTGCTGACCTTCTTTATCACGTGACCGTTCTTATGATTGATGCAGGAATTTCTCTTGACGATGTAACTGCAGAGCTTGCAAAGCGTCATATTATCGACCATAAAGTTAAGCAGGAAAGAATGCAGTAAAGCAAAACAACTTGTTTAAATATCATTTTCAGGTGATTTAATGAACGTACTTTCTTACGTAATGGTTGCCTTTGCCGTTGTTGCCGCGCTGGACAGAATTTTCGGCAGTAAGCTTGGCTTAGGCAAAGAGTTTGAAAAAGGTATATATATGCTTGGCCCTCTGGCAATTTCAATGGTGGGTATGATAATTATGTCACCGTTGATTGCCCACTACCTTGAACCTGCGTTGAAAGCTTTGCCCGATTTTATTGATCCGTCAATTATCACAGGTTCAATTTTTGCCAATGACCAGGGCGGCGCATCTCTTTCGGCTCAGCTTACAAACAACGAAGCTCTCGGTTACTTTAACGGTCTTGTGGTTGCCTCTATGATGGGTTGTACAATTTCATTTACAATTCCCTTTGCAATGAGCGTTGTAAAAAAAGAGCAGCATCACGACACCCTGTTAGGCTTGTTATGCGGTATTGTTACAATTCCCGTTGGTTGCATTGTGTCAGGTCTTATTTTGAGATTGCCTTTCAAATCCCTTATGATAAATATGGTTCCACTTGTTGTTTTCTCAGGGATTATAGCAATAGGTCTTCTGAAAATCCCCAATGTGTGTGTTAAGATTTTCAGTGTTTTGGGATACATAATGAAAGTAATTATAACTGTGGGTCTTGTTGTCGGTATACTCACTTTCTTAACAGGCTATAAGCCGATTCCTTATGTAGATTCCATTGAAAATGCAATGAGCCTTGTACTTAATGCCGCTTGTGTAATGACAGGTGCTTTGCCTTTGCTTTATATCCTTGCAAAAATTTTCAATAAACCACTTAACAAAGCAGGGCAGAAGCTGGGTATTAACGATGCATCGGTAAAAGGTCTGGTTTCCACCCTGGCCACCAGTGCCACAACCTTTGAAGATATAAAGGACATGGACCGCAGGGGAGTAGTTATCAATTCGGCTTTTGCGGTTTCTGCCGCATTTGCTTTTACCGACCACATCGCATTCACTATGGCTTTTAATGATGATTATATTTTAAGCGTAACAGTTGGTAAACTGATATCGGCAGTCTGTGCCATATTCGTCGCAATCCCTATGAGTAAAAAGCTAATAAAAAATGAAAAAGACGGTTGAGTAATCAACCGTCAATTTTTATGCCTTTTTCTGCTCAGACAAAACCAAATAAAAATCAGAATTTGTTGTAGAACACCGTTTCTTCCATAGGTCTGTAAGCTGAATGTCTTTCATTTGGGGTTGCATCGGGGGCAGGGTAGCCCATAACAAGTAGTGCGACAGGTTCAATGTTTTCAGGGATTTCAAAGGCTTCACGCATTTTGAAAGGATTAAAATGCATAACCCACGTCGAGCCGATACCGAGCTCAGCAGCCTGAAGCATCATATGAGTTGTTACTATGCTTGCGTCAACAATGCCGCACTGTGCCCCGTCATAAGGGCGGGTCCAGCATTCATCCTTGTTATAGCAAATCAGCATCGCACAGGGGGCATCGAAATGGCATCTTGTACATTCTTTAAGCTTTGCAACAGCTTCATAACTGTTTATAACAAGAATTCTCTGAGGCTGATAATTGCAGCCTGTGGGTGCAATATGACCTGCTTCAAGAATTTTGTCGATTATTTCTTTTTCAATGGGTTTATTCTCAAATTTTCTTACCGAATATCTGTCGGCTGCAAGGTTTAAAAAATCCATAAAAACTCCTTGATAGTTGAAATTAATATGTCTGGATTATAGCATAAATAAAACTTTTTTCTACCCGAAAAGTGATATTAATAAAAAAACAGCACCCACCGAAGTGAGTGCTGTAAATTGTAAGAAATAATTATCTCTTTGAGAACTGGGGAGCACGACGTGCGCCTTTGAGACCGTA